>CALOCH010000014.1:0-8135 GCA_942491615.1 uncultured Gammaproteobacteria bacterium | reverse complement strand
TCAATGCAGATATTCTGGCGAAAGAGTTATATCCACAAGCACCTGAAGAACATAGCTATGATGCTGCTAAACTGGCGTCTGAAATACGTTTTTCGACTCTTGCATGAAGGTAGGAGTTTTTGCTTGGAAACTGTTTTTTCCCACCCTTCGAAAATCGATTTTGTTGCTCAGGCGAAAGCGTTAGGGTATCAAATCATATTGGTGTTTATTCATCTAGATACAGTTTCTCTTAATCACGCTCGTGTTGCACAACGTCTGAGTGAAGGAGGGCACAATGTCCCCGATGAAAAAGTGGCAAGCAGAATCCCAAGATTACTCCAAAATATTGCAGCATCCTTACCACTATGCGATCGGGTTCACGTATGCTTAATAACTCAAGAATAGATAGCCCGTTTCAACAAGTTGCGATCATTCGTAATGGTCAGAAAATACAGCAAAAAAGGCCTTTACCAGGTTGGGCAAAAGATTTACTGGAAACTTATTTAACTAATCAAAAGTAACCCTACGTCTATATAAGTTTTAATAGAAAAAATTAGTTTATACCTAAATCCTGCAAGCCTACTCAGTGGCGATCTATTAGCATTAAAAAATCAAATGGGTTAAACGGTTTTTTACTGCCAATTTATCCCCTATTCCTTGTCCCTACCTAAATATTTGACAATGGGAATCAGTCCAGCCTGGCTTGTCAATTCATGTGTTGTCGATGTCATTTTGACTGATCGGGTACGATTTTTGATTCTGTCGCAAATATTCCAAAAGTATGAATTAGCCTATTCAACAGGCAAGACTATGCTGCTAAAGCCATAAACTGTTTATAAGCAGGGATATTGTCTTCTGACAATTGCCCCTTTCGAATCATATGCGCAGTTTCAATTCCAGCGATAGTTGCTTGAGCGGAATGAAAAGCCTTAAATCCCATCATTATATGTTGGTTATTTTTTGCATAAAAATATTTAACCTATTGTATATTATAAATATTTTAAATTAAAAATTTTATTTCGACAGCCTGAGTGTAATCTCGCTATTTGATGGACTGATAGTCAACGTATTTGATGGTTAAATTAATTATTTTCCAAACCTTTTTTGCGGGATATTGCTGGGTAATCGAGGTAAAGAAAAATAGATATAGGAGGGCGGGGTAAGAGAATCATTTGATATCAACAGCGACAAGTTAATGGATCTGTCGCTATTGATAAATTGGTGGCAACTTGTAAGCGACTAGCGTATGACCTGTTTTATTCTTTCTATTTCCTGTAAAGCCACAATTCGATTGATTGCTTTAAGCTCCCTTTGTAGAGAGCCCTTAATCTCGTCGTTGTCTTTTTTATCTATACCGGGTTGTGGTGTTTTTTTGTCCAGCAAAGAAAGTAAAAACCGGACACTGGGTACAAAGTTTATTTTTTTTGTATAAATCACGATATCAATGGTATTAAAATTCTTCTGACAGCTAAAGCAACGGGCTAAATTGGTTTTCTTTTGTGTTGCCGTATTCAGTTCCTGGCATAAGGGACAACGAAATCGCCAGGCTCCGTTAAATTGTCGCTCAATGCTCAACTTTTCATTGATCAGCCAATCAATATCAATCTCATTTCTCACTTGAAAGAGCTGTTGCTTTGTAAAGGAAGTCATATTATTTCCTGCTCTGCTGAGTGTGACCGCGAGTTTTGGCAGATTGATTAAAGACCTCAAAATAGAGTTTTTCATCCAGTTGTGTGCGTTTTTGTTTGCAAGCCTCTTCGAGCAACTCATGCGCTAAAGTGGTCATGATCCGGTAATTACCCACCGAGTGATCACACAGAGTCTGCATGAGACCTTCTGACATAAGCAGGGAATTACCCGCTTTTTCAAGTAAATGGCTAAGGCAATCAAACAACTGTTGTGATGTCGCATGTTCCATCTGTATTCGTTTCCGGATCCGGCTACCCAGCGGAAGTAAACTGGTGGTTGAACGAAACCGGTCCAGCAATAATTCATTACCGGCAAAGATAACGGTGAGTAGATTTTTAGAGTCATACTGGTGGCTGTTCAATAATCGTAATTCGTTCATCACACAGGTCTGCATTTCCTGTGCTTCATCAATCAGTAGCACGGGTTTGATCGCGTTATTTTCAATATGATTCTGCCATTTCTGGCGTAGTGATTTAAAACTGTGCCAGCGGTTATGTGCTTTAATGGGGATATCAAAGAGATCGCCCAGCTCATGATAAAAATCCCGAAGACTGCTTTGAGGGTGAGTAAATGTCCCGACCGTCAAGCCCTGAACCTGATTTAATTTTTGTGATAACAGACGTAACAAACAACTTTTCCCGCTACCGGGATCGCCAACAATCATGGCAAACCCGCCTTCTTGCACGTGGTTGTTTTCAATGCGCCAGATAAAGTTTTCCAAGGGTGGAGGGATATACAAGGCTTCCGTTGGAATGTCAGGATTAAACGGATTCCATTTCAGGCCATAAAGTGCGTGCAGTGCTTTGTTCATTGGGGTTCTCCTATCTCATCTTTGGGAAGATAACTTTGTGGTAAACCGGTGGCAGCATAGTCATTCAGCAGTTTCTGCAAATAGGGCGGTGTGGCTGAAAAAGAGTGTGTCTGGGTTTCGGGAGTGGATTCGGATGTGCGAAGGCGACGCACACCATTGGCATTGGCTGATTTATTTTGTGGATACAAAGACACCAGAATATTTGAAGTATCCGGATCAATCATATCAATCACCGACAGATCCCAGTGTGCATAGCGGACCGTAATATAAACCAGGGAATGATAGGCACCTGGGATTTCAAAGCGTTTGCCCTCTAAACTAATCGTACCGTCTGAGCGACGTTGCTTGCGTTTTGCCTGTTTGCGAAACGCCTTTTGTAAGGCTTGACTCTCCGGGCAGTCTCGCCCAACGTCCTGGTGCTGCAAATAACACTCAATCGGTGTTCGACCCTTGAGTGCTGCATTGCTTTTTTGATGGTAATCCCCTTCGACCCAGGCTTGAGTGGCCTGATTCAACTGCCGAAGTGTCAGGTTTTCCTGATTCTCCAGCATCGCCAGTAAACGTCCCTCGACATTCGCCCAGAAGGTCTCCTGCTTGCCATTTTGATAAGGCGAATACGGGAGTGTTTTATGATGTACGATACCCAATTCAAGCAATCCCCGGGTGAACTCACCCGAGATCATGGCACTGCCATTATCAGATAACAAACTCCGGGGTAATGCCCGTTTCTGCAGTGCCTGACAAAAGCCATGAACCAAGCATTCGGTATCCTCTGAATAATACCACTGCATATGGCACACCAGCCGGGAGTGATCATCCATGACCGCAAGCAGCAAGGGCTTGACCCATTCACCACTGGAATGCAATACCTTGAGTGAGCCATGATGAAAGTCCAGATGCCAGAGCCCATTGACATAATCAATTTCATAACTGCGTACTTCACGCTGTTCCAGATGTCTGGCCGCTTTTTTAGCACCGGGTGAATTGGGCCCTTTACGTTTGCTTTTTCGCGGCATCTTGCTTACCTGCATATAACGCAAAATGCTGGAATAAGAGGGAAAGTCTGTTTGTAATGACTCTGCCTCCATAAGCACCCGAAGATTGTCGTAATGTAATTGCACACTCCAGCCATCATGCTCAGCATATTGCTGGATCAGTGCATCACAAACAGACGGATTGAGTGATTTAAAGGCTCCTTTATCATTACGTTGCTGCGTACTGAGTGTTTTAAGCAGATTGTGCGGTTGCTTTATTGCCCTGTAATACCAACGCTCCAGTGTCGGCACACTGTAATGAACACTTTCGCCTGAAACAGGATGCAGCCATTGTTTTTGCGCTAATTGAGATAACTGGTTTCTTAAATCCCCCTTGCGGGGTGGTGACGCCAGCAAGCTACCAATTATTTTCAAGCGGAACTGTCCCATACGCTCTGATTGAGTTAAAGGCCCCCTATGTCAACATACCTGTCGCTTGTAAAATTTTATTTTAGGAGACAGAAATGGCATCATATACCCAGGAATTTAAAGTACAATCCGTAGAGAAAGCATTATCCAGACGACCTGATCAAACGCTCAAGAATATTGCCGATGATTTACGTATTGGCTATTCAACGCTTCAAAGATGAATCCACTAGCCAAGAAGAAAAACAGAAAACCCTGAATCAAGATGTCGAAAGAAAAAAGCCCCCAAAACTGGACTAAAACGCAACGTTTGAAGCCATCATGGATTGTCACGGCATGAAAGATGAGCAACTTAGCGCCTATTGCCGAGAAAATGGAATTTACCCGCACCATGTAAAGGAATGGAAATCAGCATTCCTATCAGAAAATAAACCTCAAGCTGTCTCCAGGATGAACAAAAAAAGCTTAAACAAGAAAATAAGCGACTACAGAAAGAACTGAACCGTAAGGATAAAGCACTCTCTGAAACTGCAGCCTTACTGGTGCTATCAAAAAAGTGCCAAGCGATCTGGGGGAAAAGGAGGTCGATTAATCGCCTTCCCAGATCGCAAGCAATACTGTGCACTCATTGATGAAGCAGTGCAAAATGGAGCAAGACAACAACTGGCTTGTGAGCTTGTTGGCATTGCATCCCGTACTTATCAACGATGGAACCAGGGTGAAGCATTGTCAGAAGACCAACGAATTTATAATAATGCTCCTGCACACAACAAGTTATCAGAGGCTGTCAGGCAAGAAATACTCGAGGTCATTAACCGACCTGAATATAGCGCATTAACCCCTTATCAAATAGTGCCTACATTATTGGATATAGGGCAATATATTGCCTCAGAATCAACATTTTACCGGGTAATGAAAGAATATAATCAGCTTAAACACAGGGGTAAAGAGACAGCAGCTCAACGCAAGAAACCCCAGTCACTAAAAGCGTAAAGCCAATGAAATCTATTCATGGGATATTACGTACTTGCTAAGCCCGATAAAGGGACAGTACTATTATTTGTACATGGTCATGGACATTTACAGCCGAAAAATAGTCGGCTGGAAGGTTCGCGATTGTGAATCCAGTGCTCATGCCGCTGATTTGATAGAAGATATTGCCTATCGAGAAAAAATAGATAAAAACCAGCTGGTCATTCATTCTGACAATGGAAGCCCAATGAAAGGAGCGACATTAAGAGCAAAAATGATTGATCTGAAATCACGCCATCGTACAGCAGGCCTCGTGTCAGCAACGAAATCCTTATTCGGAGTCCTTGTTTAAAACGGTCAAATACCATTACACCTATCCAGAAGACCCGTTTACAGATTTAAGCGAAGCAAGAACCTGGGTAGAAAAGTTTGTGCATTGGTATAACGATGAACATCAACACAGCGCAATAAGTTTGTGACACCTAATCAGCGTCATAATGGCTTAGACAGCACAATACTGGAAAACAGAAAGAAGGTTATTGAGCAAGCCAGGAAGAACCATCCTGAGCGCTGGAATGGACGTAAAACAAGGAACTTAACACCCATTGGCGATGTTTATCTCAACCCAGGCAAGGATAAAAATAACGTAACTGAAAATAAATTACCATTGAAAAATGCAGCTTAAGCTGACTATAAAGCAACAGGTGACAATGAGTCGCCCATTACCCTTGCATAAATACCTTGGGGCTTGGGGGAGGCCCATATACTTGCGTAGCAAGTTTTATATCACGAAAATGCGACAGGTTGGTTGACATTTAGCGAAGGAGAGTGTTTTGTATTGCTCATAGTTGTCCTGTGTTTTGATGAATTGATGAGTGAGTCACACACTGTACAACCATCACAAACTGACAACGAGGTCATCTTCTGCGCGAATTTATCCAGGGGTCACCAGACGAAACGGAACATCAAATAAATAGACTCCGGCAGTGAGTGGCAAAATCCATTTCAATGCCAGTTTTAGAGAGGTCTTTAAAACCTGCTGAAACTGATCCAGTAATGAAGCAGGGAGTGTTTGGGCCATCCCATGACTGAAAGCGGATCTTTTCCAGGTATGACTTTGTGATACCTCCTTTACCCAAAAATTACGCCAGCGTCTGACAGTCTCTACTGATAAAGAGGTGTCCAGTAACAGATTCAACTCTTCAACTTTTAATTCATCGGTTTTTGATTTAAGCAGAAAAACTAAAAAAATGATAACGCTGGAGTATACCTTTCGGGACAGGAAGCGCATGGAAGGCGGTGTAAAACGCTTTCGACAGCCATCGGTACCACAGCAATAACTAAAACGAATCGGGTAGTCAGTATGAGTGCCTTCGGGCACACCTCTGGGTTTGCGTGGGTAATGAGACTGGTGCAGATTGCCATGACAAAACAAACATCTTGATTGTTTGACTTGCTCTGCAATTATTCGATCAAGAGCCAAAAGGCTGTTATAAAATATGGCATCCTGTAGCAAGGAATGGTACATTGATAATCTCCTATTTTTGTCGTAAAGAACAGGAGATACCCTCTTAGATAATTTATCAAGTTATTTAAGGGGGTTTTTGTTTTGGAGCATCAATTAGTGTGATTAAAAATACGGAAATTTACCTCAAATATCTTGCTTATACTCACAGCCTACAGCGTATCTCACGAAACAATCCGGTTCTGAGTATATTCCAATCCATAAATGAGCCTGAAATAAGGAGTCAGATTCTGTTTCAGAATGGTTAAAAATATTAAAAATTATTATTGTAAATCAAAAAACCCGTGGTGGGTAAGTTGTGGTCGGCCGGTGGTCAACCTGTGGGCAACAGGGACGTTGTCCATCGGGTTGTCCACGGGACCGTCCATAGCTTATCCACCACACCGATTAAAAGCAAATTTTTGATCATCAGGCCGCACAAAAAGATCCTTCGAAAATGGTTTGAAAAAGCTGTTTTTTGGCCTCTTGCAGTCGACCGGCAGCTTCGTTGTCACTGATTTTATTAGCTATTTTGTCTAATTGTTTGAAGCTAGTGCCGGTTTTCAGGTAACCAGGGGCGTTGGGTAATGATTTCAGTTTTTCGTAAGGAGTCATCATCTGGTCATAGGGATAGCGTTTGCGCTGTTTGCCTTTTTCATCCACTATCACTTCGGCAAAGAAACAGGGACGGTGATAATTAATATAAGGGTTGAGATAGGTTTGGTTGAATTCATTAATCAGCGGTGCCCATTTCTGGGGAATATGGCTGTAGCCCAAGTGTTTTCGTACAATCGAGGCATTTTTACTTTCTGCCAAAGCATTATCATTGGTGTGCCGAGCGCGTGATTTAGTTAATTCAATCAGGAGTTTTTCGAGCAGCTTGGCCACGTGCTTGTTAATGTATTCGGAACCGTTATCCGAGTGAAACCCTTTGATCACAAAAGGAAAAGTATCCAGTAATTGCTCCAGCACAGGAATCAAATAATGTTCTGATATTTTCTCTAAGGTGCACACCACCTCAAACTGGGTGATCTCATCAACGGCATTGATATGGTAGACGCCTTTTACCCCATCCTGGTCCCCTTGATGTACGCTGTCAATACGAATAAAACCAGGTTGCCCATTGGGATAGGGCTTACGCCGTTTGCCAATCCTTGAACGCACCGGCTTGGTTTTTTCATACTGATGCCGTTGCCCAGCATAGCTCTTGGACTTCCTCAGATTGTACAGGTGGGCAATGGATATGCCAGCTAGGCGTTGGTATTCATTTTCGCCGAAAACCTGATAAGCACGCTCACAGAGCTTCTTGGTTGCCGGACCACTTAACGTGTTATGACGCTCATCCAGAGCTGCAAGCAACAGCTTGTCTTCGCGGGTATATTTCAGCCGGAATCCCTTGGTTGTTCTGTGTTTTCGCTCCAATCGTCCGTGTTTACGGTACTGTTTGATCAAGCGTTTTACCTGAGCCAGCGAATATCCCGTCATCTTCCGAATATAACGGGTTATCAGTCCTTTGTTTGTCTTACTGAGCTTCAAATAGCGAAACTTCACTAAAGTATGCTGTATCCAGCGATAGCGAGCATCTTTGCTTTCAATTTGGAAGCTGATCGCTTCGGTACCTTCCAGAAATTGTCGAACTTGGTCAAGTGTTTCAATTTTTGTATCGTTCATGAGAGTCTTCATCCTACCATCATGAACAGAATCTTAGTTTATTTCAGGCTCATTTCATACTAGAAATACGTGCCTCCTTCAGGCTCATTTCATATTGGAAGAGACTCGA
>CALOCH010000013.1:0-39876 GCA_942491615.1 uncultured Gammaproteobacteria bacterium | reverse complement strand
CAAAAGTGCAATACAGCAGCAGATTATATCTGGGCTGCAATACTTTATTGTCAAAAATAATCATCAATACGCAGGGTATTTTGCTATCACACCAGCCCAATCGAATAGCATACAGATTAGCAAACTTTATGTCAGTAGCAAGCAGCAAAGAAAGCAAATCGGCAGTCAAATAATAGAATTTATCGAAACACATTGTCTTAGCGAAGAGATAGATAAACTATGGCTAACTGTCAATCGCCATAACCTGCAGGCTATTACATTTTATGAAAAAATCGGTTTTATTAAAGAATGTTGTGTACTTAAAGACATAGGTAATGGTTTTGTTATGGATGACTATAAAATGACAAAGTCCATCAGCTAAATACAGGACAAACAGCCTGCATATATTGGTCAATTAATGCCTCTTGAAACAAGATATAGTAATGAAAAATTTACTAGATCAAGAAAAAACCAAACTACCTTTAGAAGCTGGACGTGACTATCCTAAAATATATCGGGAATTTGTAGAATGGTTTCCAAACGATGATGCTTGTAAAATTTATTTAGAGAAACTACGTTAGCCAAATGGCTTTATCTGTCCAGCGTGTAATTCTAATTCTGAACCGTGGAAACCAACAAGGGGACGCTTAGTTTGCCCTATATGTAAGCAGCAAACATCTGTAACTAGAGGAACAATTTGTCATAAGACACAAACTCCGCTTACCACATGGTTTGAAACAGCTTGGTATATGACGACATCAAAGAATGGTTTATTGGCAAAAACACTACAACGAACATTAGGCACAAGCTATCGCACTGCATGGAAGATGCAACAAAAGTATCGAATAGCTATGGTACGAAGTGAATGAGAACAATTGACAGGTATAGTCGAGATTGATGAGAGTCTTGTTGGAGGTATCGATCATGCTGGAAAACAAGGGCGCGAAAGTGATAAAAGCTATCGTGGTTATAGCGGTTGAAATTTGAAAAGCCTATGGTTTTTAGCCGAGTGCGAATGCGTTATATTTCAGATGCATCTGGTGATAATCTGGTTTCTTTTGTCTGTGATGCGGTGTCAGTGGGTACTACTGTATAAACAGATGGTTGGGGCGGCTACAATAATTTGAAAAATAGCGGATATCATTATCAAATGAAAATACTTTCATCTAATAATAATCCAGCACAGGTTTCTATTCCTGGCGTTCATCGTATCGCAAGCCTACTTAAACAGTGGGTTCTTGGTACGCATCAGGGATCAGTTCGGTTTGAACATTTACAATTATATCTGGAAGAATTTACATTCAGATTTAATCGTCGTACATCGACTAGTCGTGGACTGCTTTTTCGAAGACTACTCGAACAGTCGATATTTAGAGAGCCTATAATTGAGTCTAAAATTACTCATGGTTTTGATTGCAAGAACCACGACATATAGTGGGTAGAGGCGTTAACTGACCACCCCGCTTAATTAATCTTAGCCTCTAGAAAAAAGAACGTTAATGTGCAAATGTTGCTTAATAATTTGGACTAGCGTATAAATCAAAACAGAGGAATTTGATAAATAATCAGTCTTTTTACTGCTAACAGGAGAATACTATGCATGTATCTTATGAAGAAGCCCAGCAAGTCATTGCAGCCGCAATTAAAAAAGCACAGGAAACTAATACCCAGATGTGTATCGCGGTCGTCGATTCTGGGGCCAGTTTAAAAACTTTTGCGCGCATGGATAATGCCTGGGTAGGCAGTATTGATATTGCCATTAAAAAGGCGGAAACCGCGTGTTACTTTGGTATGCCGACAGGTGAAATAGGTAAACTCTCTCAACCTGCGGGTCCATTATTTGGTATTGAACACTCCAACGGTGGATTAATTACTTTTCCAGGCGGGCTGCCCATTGTCAATAAAGACGGCATTCTTATAGGCGCTATAGGCGTGAGTGGCAGTTCCGTTGAAAATGATCATCTTGTGGCACTCGCAGGTGTTGAAGTCGTTGGGCTTGCCGACCTGCCTGAACACCCATGGCGCATGTAACAACCAAATCGTAATATTCAAATGCTTGTTTAAAACGATGGGAGCTAATACCCCTCGTCCTTTTATTTAACAAAAAAATACTTTTTATGAATCAATCTATCCGAACCTTTGTCATTAGCATCTTATTATCAAACTGCCTTTGTTCTGTTAGTTTATCTGCCGCAGAAACAAAAAAAAACACGCCACCAATTGTTATCAGTAATGTCGGTTTTGCAACACCAGAATCCATAGAATATTACCCTAGCGAAGATGTATATCTGGTTAGCAACCTCAATGGGAGTGGTTTAGCGGTTGATGGAAATGGTTTTATTTCAAAAATCAAACCCGATGGCAGTGTCATCAATCTCAAGTGGCTTGACGGTATGAATAAAGACATTGTATTAAATTCGCCTAAAGGTCTTGCCATTCAAGCAAACACATTGTTCGTTGCTGATATTAACCAAGTCCATATTTTTCAACTGCCCAGTGGAAAACAGTTAAACTCCGTCAATATCAAAGGTAGCACTTTTCTAAATGGCATCACTACCGGTGCGGATGGTGTAGTTTATGTCACAGACAGCGGATTACAAGCTGGTAAAAATGGCTATGCCTCCTCCGGCAGCGATGCTGTCTATAAAGTCTGGGGCAATGGCAAGTATGAATTAGTGGCCCAAGACAAAAACATGGGACACCCGAATGGCATTGTAGCGCATGGCAAGGATCTCATCATTGTCACCTTCGGCTCTGGCGAAGTTATGCGTATTGATGCCGATGGCAAACAATATGCATTACCAACACCACCGAAAGGTGAGCTGGATGGTTTACTCATGCTGGATGATGGCCGCCTGCTGATGTCAAGTTGGGGCGGGGCTGCTGTTTATGTCTTAAATAAGGATAACAGCTACAGTATTCTCGCTGATAACCTCGATGCACCTGCAGATTTAGGCTTTGACACTCAACGCAAGCGCGTACTCATTCCCTTATTTAAACAGGATAAACTGGTTTTTCTGCCTCTCTGAGCTTTTTCTGCAGCAGAAATACATCCAGACAGACAGGCGCGCAGACATATCAAAGTCACTCAGTCTGGCGCGGCTAAAATAACATCGCCATCGAATCATCTCTTGTACGCTGCCATAGCTTGGTTTACTATTTACGCTCGCTTAATTTGAATAGGATGAGTTATGCAATCAACGCGTCGTAAATTTATCAAAATAATGCTAACGCTAACCAGCTATACACTCAGCGCTGCATTTTCTAAAGTCAGTTTGGCAAACTGGCTGGCAAGTGACTTTAAACATCAAGACATTGATACCACGCTAAGTGAATTATTTCCCAGACAGACACTGCTGAACAGCGATAAAATTCATTTAAAACTCCCTGAGGTTGCTGAAAATGGCTCGGTGGTCCCGATTACCGTTAGCAGCTCCCTAGAAAATGTTGATACTGTCTATATTTTATCTGAAAAAAACCCCGTTCCATTGATTGCTAGATTTAACCTAAATCCTGACTTAGAAACCTTTATAGGTGCACGCTTTAAAATGAAAGAAACCTGTGACGTCATCGTTATCCTGAAAGCGGAAAACCAATATTTCCAGACACGACAAAAAGTAAAAGTGACTTTGGGTGGTTGTGGAGGTTAATATGTCTACTATTAAAATTCGCAGTAAACGTCTGGAAAAGTATACTTTAGTACGTACATTGATTGCCCACCCGATGGAGACTGGCAAAAGAAAAAGCGAAGAAACCGGGGGATTGATACCGGCACATTTTATCCAAACACTAACTTTCAAGCATAATAATCAACTGATGAGTGAATGCCAGATGGGTTTTGGTATTTCTAAAAATCCGTTTTTTTCCTTTCGACTCAAATCAGCTCAGGCGGGCGATACTGTCAGCATTAGCTGGATTGACAATCTTGGCTATGCAGATAGTAAAGAGCATATTATCCAATGAAATCGATTATTACCGCTCATAGCCCGCGCCTTAGCTTATTGATATACTTGTTTTTCTCCTGCTTATACGTCTATGCTGACCCAGTTCAGGATAGGCAGAACATCCGTGAATATTATCAGCAACGCTTTCCGCAACTGCAGTTGGATGACTATGCCGAAGGCGTTTATGCAATCGACCCGATCGCTAAAAGTTCCTGGGAAGCCATTGAAGAGTTCCCCCCTTATGAATTTGCTTTGGAACAAGGTGAGGCACTTTTTTATCAAGCTTTTGGCAATGGCAAAAGCTATGCCGACTGTTTTACCAATAAAGGTATTGCCGTTGTGCAAAATTATCCTTACTGGGATGAAGCAACACAACAAATTGTAACCTTAGCGAGTGCCATTAACCATTGTCGTAAACAAAATAATATGCCTGCCCTGCCTTATGCAAAAGGCGAAATCAGCTATCTTATGGCCTATATGGCGTATACCTCACGCGGACAACGCATACACACGGATATACCCAAAAATTCAAAGCTCGCCCTTGCCGCTTATGAACGCGGGAAAGCCTACTTTTATCAACGCCGTGGCCAGCTTAATTTTTCTTGTGCCAGTTGTCATGTGGATAATGCAGGAAAATACATACGCTCTGAAGTATTAAGTCCTGCACTCGGACATACCACACATTGGCCTGTATATCGTTTAAATACTGGTGAAATGGGCACCTTGCACCGACGTTTTATGGACTGTAACAAGCTGATTCGTGCAGCGATCGATCCAGCTCAAAGCATGGTATTACGTGAATTAGAGTATTTTTTAAGTTATATGGCAAATGGTTTGCCTTTGAATGGACCAGCGACGCGCAAATGATAGCAACACTGCCAAATTGTAATGATCTAAACGAACCTGGCCTGATTCATTTTGAGCTGGCAAAAAAGTCAATTCTGGATAGCGTAGCGAGCTTGCAAGAGAGCCAACAAATTCCCATTGAACATGCCAGGGGGCGCTGTTTGGCAGAGTCTATTACCAGCCCGGTTAACGTCCCTGCACACACCAATTCTGCTGTGGATGGTTATGCTTTGCATAGTTTCGATTTAGCTGAGCAAGATAATAACGCTACATTAATCATTCAGGCGACAGTCTTGGCAGGCCAAATCTATACTGAGAAGTGTCTGCCAAAACACTGTATTCGTATCATGACCGGCGCGGCCATGCCAGAGGGTTTGGACACCGTGATAATGCAAGAACACTGTCAGCGTAATGCCGATAGCATCAGCATAGATGCGCGACATACCGCTGGGCAAAATGTACGCCAGGCGGGAGAAGATATTCAGCAAGGTGCTACGGTCTTAAGCAAAGGAAAACTACTCTGTCCTGCGGATATAGGTCTACTGGCCTCTCTGGGCTATACAGAAATTAAAGTGCGACGGAAATTACGTATTGCCATTGCTTCTACAGGCGATGAAATCTACAGCACCTCACATATTTTACCTGCAGGAGGCTTGTATGATAGTAATCGCTATACTTTACTCGCTGCCCTGGATCGCCCCGATATAGAATTGATTAATTTAGGTATTATTCGTGATCAGGAAATAGCGTTATTAACTCGTTTCAATGAAGCTGCGGATTTTGCAGATGTGATCATTTCATCGGGTGGCGTTTCAGTGGGCGAAGCTGATTTTACTAAAGCTGCGCTAAAATCCAGCGGACACATTAATTTCTGGAAAGTCGCTATTAAGCCCGGCCGCCCTATTGCCTTTGGCAAGATCAAGCAAAGCCTGTTCTTTGGTCTGCCGGGAAATCCTGTTGCTGTAATGGTAACATTTTACCTTTTGGTACTCCCCGCTCTGGAAAAAATGCTTGGGATTAAAGATAAACCCTTTGCCCCTATCATCAAAGCGCGCTGTTTGCAGACAATACGTAAAAAGCCTGGACGTACTGAAGTTCCACGCGGCATAGTCAGTCAAACAGAAACCGGCGAATTTCAAGTCAAAACCACAGGCAAACAAGGCTCTGGGATATTGTCCTCAATGAGTCTTGCCAATGCTTTTATTATTCTGGAGCATGATAGGGCATCTATTGAAAAAGGGGACAGGGTTGATGTGCAGTTATTTTCAGGCTTATTTTAGATCAATGTAAAAATTGTGCTGAAATAAGAAGCACTGCAAAACCTCATATTGGTTTCGGCTCAACTGCACTATTTGCCTGCTATTTATGCTAAATAATGGTTTATTGTGAACCAAGAAATCTATATTTTATGTTTATAATCAATAACCTGTATTCATTATAAAAAAATATAGATCCCTTATAAAGATAATTGTTTTGACGCGATACCATTAATCATGATTAAATTACCCCGTCGATTTCGAGTACCTTACTCTTTGACGTATACGAGGCATATAAGACTAATAAAAATAATCAGTATTATGCCTTAACTAATTTTTAGAAATTATAACGAGGAAAGTCAAATGGCTGAAGAAAAGAAAGATTATTCAAACCTTTATATTGGCGGCATCATCTTAGTTGCGATTATTGGTGTTTTTATTCTAAAAGGCAGAGAAACAGAGCATTTAGAAGCTTTGGGTCAGACTGCAGAACAATCTCAACAAGCATTTGACGCAGCAAATGCAAAAAGAAAAGCAATGCGTAATGTTCTTGAATAAGCTTGTCGTTTCAGATATATCTGTTTAGATTTCAAAGATAAAAAGGGGTTACCTACCTCCCTTATATTGTATTTCAACTACCTTAATCTCAGTATTAAGGTAGTTGAGACAATAAGCTACTCAATTAATATCCCTCGCAAAAATTCAATTTTATACGCTTTTTACTCATCTTTATATTTTACCTCTGTTAACTCTTTTGCTAACGCCTTTTTAATGCCCAGTAACTTAAATACCTTTTTCAACGGCATTTGATTAATTTTTTCCTCGCTCCCATAACGCAAAGCAAAAAGCCTGTTTTGCATACCTTGCGGATAAGTTGCTTTTAGTTTAGCGATAGTTTGCGTAACCACATATCTCGCTTGTTGCAACTGGTTTTTCTCATCATTATTTCGGCTCTTCTGCCGCTGCGCTAATGTCTTATTTAACTGTTGCTCTTGCGCATCACGCATCGCTGCCAGCCGCTTACTTTGCCCCAGTCTAACTAAACCTTGCATGGTCTTTACTTCAGGTCTTTGTTTTTCTTGCGTCATATTGAATTAACATTGTCTAAATTACAAAACCATTTGCCTGCCACTTTTTCAGGGCATTAATATAGAGCTCACCTTCTACAGCTCGAACTCGCTCACCTAAACTGGAAACGCTATCGTTCGCTAATACTGGCACTGATTTTTGCAATAAAACAGGACCCGCATCATAAACTTCATTGATAACCTGTACTGATGCACCACTTTCTTTGTCGCCTTTTGCTAGTACCGCTGCATGAACAAAATCACCGTACATCTTATGCCCGCCATGCTTTGGTAACAAAGAAGGATGTATATTTAAAATTTTATCGCTAAAGGCATTAAGTGTCTCGGGACCAATCTTTTTCATATACCCAGAAAGTACGACAATATCTGTACCGGCACTAATAAGCGCAGCTTTTATCGCCTGATCCTCATTATCAGGATGTGTTTTACTACTGATATGTAATACATCAATACCCTTTTCAAGGCACCAGGGATAAATTGCTGTCGTCTTATTATTGCTAATTAAAACACCTATTTCAAAACCCGTTAGCGTCTGTGCTTTAATTGCAGAAATAATATGTTTTGCCGAACTACCACCATGTGAGGCTAAAAAACTTATTTTCATCGCATACTCATTTTATTATTCTTTATCAAAATATAGGCTATCACAGTTAACGCTGTATTTCACATCTAGGTAAACAGACTAAAAACCCGCGCTATTTTGGTATTTGCAATACTGCCCATGCAGCTAATTTATCTTCATAGCTCATTGCCGCATAGGCAGGACTGGTAGAGGGTAGTTTTGCATAATTGAGCGTCTGGTTTTGCATAGGTAGCTTTGGCCAGACGTATTTTTTATATACTAATTCTGCTGTACCCCCATTAAAAAATATATAGCGAATCTGATTAAATACCCTAAAAAATGAGACAAAATCATTTATTTCCATGGAGTTTTTTTCTATCGCCGAATCGAGACTGCCCTGCCTCACGCAGGATTTTAACACATCCCAGACTGCAATTCTCTGAGCCAGCAAAAGCTTCTGCCCTTGTAGGTATGTTAGCGGCTTTCCATGATTAAATAATGAAGCCATAATAGGCCAAAATGCATTTCGTGGATGTGCATAATAGTGTTGCTTATCTAAAGATACTACCCCAGGCATACTACCGAGTATAAGTATGCGTGCATTAGGGTGCCCTAAACTATTAAAACCATTAATCTCGCTCATATCAATATAGCCATGTTTCCCGAAAAAAACTGTTTTTTGATAAGCCTGAAAACAGCAAAAGTGACTCATATAATAGTCGCAATAAAAATCAAGTAACTGCTCACCTTCCCCTATGCAAACCTCCCCTAATCCTTCTTCCTAGTTGTGGAAGGGAGACTGAACGATTACAAGAATAAGAATTTACAATTTAGCATAATAATCGACAATTTTACTGATTTTGATCCATTATTTTGCGATAATGCTCTGCCATCACATTGTGGCATGATCAAAGACTTTTCATCGCCATCACACACTTGATGCTCTTTTTACATATTGCTTACAAACTCTATTTATTTACCTTAAAAATACCCAAACTATGTGGTTTAAAAATCTTGCTATCTATCGCCTAACCGAAGCTTTTACCTTATCGCCCTTAGAACTAGAAGAAAAACTGGAAAGCCTACGTTTTAAACCCTGTGCTGCTACAGAAGAATTTAGCTATGGCTGGTCCTGCCCTTTGGGCCGTGGTTCAGATCAGCTTATCTATCAGGCAAATGGCTTTATCATGCTATGTGCGACAAAAGAAGAAAAGGTACTGCCCGCAAGCGTTATAAATGAAATGACGGCAGATAAAATTATCGAAAAAGAAGACCAGGAAGCACGTAAATTATCCAAAAAAGAACGCACAGAATTAAAAGACCAAATTATCTTCGAACTTTTGCCGCGTGCCTTCAGTTTTTCCAAGAAGACCTTTGCTTATATCGATCCTAAAGGCGGCTGGCTGATTGTTGATTCAGCTTCTGCAAAAAAAGCCGAGGACCTGATCAGTTTTTTACGTAAAAACCTGGGCTCTCTTCCGTTAATACCGGTTAGCACCAAAGAAAAACCGGTCAGCACCATGACACAGTGGCTGATCCAAAATGAAGCGCCAAACGACGTGGTTATCGAAGATGAATGTGAATTACGCGCACCAGAAGAAGCTGGCGGCATCATACGTTGTAAACGCCACGATCTTAGTGCGCCAGAAATAAAAAATCATCTGGATACCGGCAAACAGGTTATTAAATTAGCCATTAGCTGGTCTGACCGTTTATCCTTTATCGTCGATGAAAATCTATCAATCAAACGCCTAAAATTTCTTGATCTTATTCAGGATCAGGTAACAGACACCGAAACAGCGAGCGCTGAAGATCAGTTTGATGTGGATTTCACTATCATGACTCAGGAGTTAAGCTCATTTCTACCACGCTTAGTAGAATTATTTGGCGGTGAGAATATTAACTAATGAACTCTCTACAAACCTCTTTTAAGGCAGTATTCGTCAGTGTTTTGATGACGGCCAGTCCTGCTTCAATGGCGATATCCTTTTTACTACCGGAGAACCCAAAAGATAGCTTGATCAAGGAGTTTGAGGAAAGCATCAATAAGCAAACCACAGCAAGCAAAGACGAAGATTTATTGGATATTGCGCGTCGTTTTGATTTGGGACAGAATGAAATCATGCGCTTAAATCCTAAGGTAGACCGTTGGTTGCCAGCGGATGGCGAGCAAGTTCAGTTACAAAGTGAACGTCTGTTACCTGATGCACCGCGTAAAGGTTTGGTGCTTAATTTACCAGAATATCGACTCTATTATTTCCCTGACTCACAGGCTAATGCTCCTGCGTCGGTAATAACAAACCCTATCAGCATTGGTCGCCAGGATTGGGAAACCCCGCTAGGTCAAACAAAAGTCGTAGGGAAAAAAGAGAATCCGACCTGGACCCCTCCAGAATCAATCAAACTGGAGCATGCAGCAAAAGGCGACCCTTTACCCGATGTTGTTGCAGCAGGCCCAGATAACCCATTAGGATTGTACGCGATACGTCTGGGTATACCCGGCTATTTAATTCATAGCACCAATAAGCCCTATGGTGTTGGCATGCGTGTCAGCCATGGCTGTATCCGCATGTATCCTGAGGACATTGAAAGACTTTTTCCATTAATAAAGCTTAATACACCGGTCACTATCGTTAATCAACCAGTAAAAGTTGGCTGGTATCACAACAGTTTATATATAGAAGTGCATCCACCACTAGAAGGTCATGAGTCTGATGATTTTCTGGACATTGCATTGGACCTGATTGAACAAGCGAATGATGGTGATTTACCAGTTATAAATGGTGCAGCTTTAAGAAACGCCTTAAATGACAGGCAAGGCTTACCCATAAAAATATTTGAAAAATCCAGTTTATTGATAACCGAATCGGATAGTCAGCACTAAATACAAGACATAAAAAAACCCGTTAACGCTTTTAGTTAACGGGTTTTCTGTTTATAGGCTAAACAGTGATAAAACTATTCATTATTTCATCATCGCTTTATTAAGCATACGGTCTAATTTTTGATTCGTTTCAGCTGCACTATCCGCTGCACGATTTGCAGCTGCTGTTGCAGCTGCTGCATTTGCAGACGCATCGCTTGCATCACGCGCTGCTTGATCCGCTTTATCCGCAATAGCACTTGTCTGTGCTTTAAGTGTACTTACATCAGAACGTAATTGTTCGAATTCTTCTTGTGTAGCATATTTTGTACAACCGAACATCAGAGTTGCACCCAGGATAACGGCAGAAACTTTTAATAATTTAAACATTGATAACATTCCTTATGAAACTAAAAAAACCTAATTTTTCTTATCTAAATTTTAGGCATAAACACATACTAAAAATATTGAACATAAAATAAATATGTTTGATAAAGATTCTATCGCGTTTTAGTAGCCTTGCCAATTTTATTTTATTTGCACTCGCATTCCCTTATAAACCCACTTTGCCAATCTATCTATTTGCCGATTTGACACGGCAATACAGCCATGCGTCCAATCAAAGATGCCATGCACTTTTTTATTCCCTCTCCCCACGCCATGAATGCCAATCTGCCCGCCTAATGCGGTATTTTGGGGTGGTATCTTGTTATTTTCATGAGCCTCAACTATAGCCTGATACTCAGAAGAAGAAATTTTCGCGCTAAACAAGGCCAAATTTGCATCCTTAACAGAAGGGTAATCTATGCCAAAAAACTTTCTAAAATGACTTTTAGCATTGGTATGGGTAATTTTATAGGTTCCAATCGGAGTAACATTGTCGCCTACTTCCAGTTTTTGCCTAGCACCATTTCTGCCAATGGAAATATGCTCAAATGTTTCCAGAATAGCCCCGCCTTGTTTGACCTGAATTACTTTTTTCTTGGTATCAACCTTCAACCAGATGTCTTCCTGCGCAAAGCTGTATGAACAAAATAAAAAGACGAATAAAAATATCAAATATCTCATAAATGCTTATAATAAGAAAAACTAAATCTAAGATTATCCAACCAAATCACAGGGATTTATAATGCAAATAAACACCATTCAGACTCAAGCTTATACTGATCAAAAACCCGGAACGTCAGGTTTGCGGAAAAAAGTAAAAGTCTTCCAGCAAGACCATTATCTGGCAAATTTTGTGCAAGCAATTTTCTCTTCACTGGAAAGTAGCGACAATAATACCTTGGTCATTGGTGGAGATGGGCGTTATTTTAACAAAACGGCAATACAAATCATTTTAAAAATTGCTGTCGCCAATGGATTTAATGACTTTATCATCGGTCAAGACGGCTTATTATCTACGCCTGCTGCATCACACCTTATCAGAAAATATAATGCTCGCGGCGGCCTGATTCTTTCAGCTAGCCACAATCCTGGCGGGCCTGATGAAGATTTTGGTATCAAATATAATATTAGTAATGGCGGCCCTGCTCCAGAACAGTATACCGATGCCTTTTATAACTATAGTAAAAGCATTACTGAATACCAAATAGCAGACCTCGCTGATATTGATCTCCATAGCCAAGGCAAGCAACAAATAGAGCATATTAATATCCATATCATTGATCCTGTTGATGATTATGCTGAACTGATGGCCTCTTTATTTGATTTTGATTTACTAAAGCAAGTTATCAGCACAGCTAAACTAAGCTTGCGCTTTGACGCTATGCACGCTATTACCGGCCCTTATGCTTCACGAATTTTAGAAGATATGCTAGGCGCACCTAAGGGGTCTGTTATTAATGCCACACCTCTGGAAGATTTCGGTGGTCATCACCCAGACCCTAATCTGGCTCATGCAAAAGAGCTTGCTGAATTAATGTTTAGCCTCGGTGCGCCTGATTTTGCAGCAGCATCAGATGGTGATGGCGATAGAAATATGATTTTAGGGAATAATATTTTCGTCACCCCCAGTGATAGTCTGGCAATTCTGGCGGCGAATGCACAACTGGTGCCCGGCTATGCCTCTGGCATTAGTGGCGTGGCGCGCTCCATGCCAACCAGTCAGGCGGTTGACCGGGTTGCTAAAGCAATGCACCTGCCTTGCTATGAAACACCTACTGGTTGGAAATTTTTCGGCAATTTATTGGATGCTAATAAAATCACTCTTTGCGGTGAAGAAAGCTTTGGTACTGGTTCAAGTCATGTACGTGAAAAAGATGGTTTATGGGCGGTTTTATTTTGGTTAAATATCCTTGCTAAAAAGGCGCAACCGGTCAGCCAGATAGTCAGCGAACATTGGCAGCAGTTTGGTAGAGATATTTATAGTCGTCATGATTATGAAGCTGTAGAAAACGATATTGCTAATACCATTATGAATAATTTACGCGAACAATTATCAGCACTAACTGCGCAAGTATTTGGTCAATACACCGTAGAATACGCGGATGAGTTCAGCTATACTGATCCAATTGATCATAGCGTAAGTAATCAACAAGGCATTCGTATTGGCTTTACAGATGGCTCACGTATTATTTTCCGTTTATCAGGTACCGGTACAGTTGGCGCGACACTACGTATCTATCTGGAAAAATATGAAGCTGATGTTAATAAACACCAGCAAGACCCACAACAGGCCCTGGCAGAGCTGATCGAACTTGCTGAGCAATTTTGTCAGGTTAAAAAACTCACAGGTCGCACTGAACCTACTGTGATCACCTAAGTTGCAAATATAAGCTTAGGAGTTCGAATTTAATAATACCCGGAGTTACAATCTGTAGTATGTTTGATGTGTCTTAATTTATATTAAAAGGGTTGCAGGGTGGACTTTAGTTCGCCCTAAGCTGATTCCTATCCAAATTTTAGCATTATAAGTATACTTACTGATTAGAAATGCCATGAGGCACATGCGCCGTGGCAATATGCTCAGCCGCTGCATCACAGTGACTTTTTTGATCATCGAAAAAAATATCAGCACCAAATGCTTTTAAAAACGCTTGCTTTGGCATACCGCCTAAAAACAGTGCTTCATCAATCCTGATTCCCCACATACGTAAAGTTCGCACTACTCGTTCATGAGCAGGCGCTGATCTGGCAGTGACTAATGCGGTTCGAATGGGCGAATCAGACAATTCAAATTGCGCTTGTATACTTTGTAAAGCCTCAAGAAAGCCTTTAAATGGGCCTCCTGGTAATGGTATTCTAGCCGCATTTTTTTCATTTTCTGTAAACGCCTCAAGTCCTTGTTGCTGATATATGCGTTCAGATTGATCAGAAAATAAAACCGCATCACCATCAAAGGCGATGCGTAATTGGCTGGATTCAGCTTGTTGTTTGACACCTGATAATATTGTTGCTGCAGCATACCCCGCTTCAAGGGCATTAGAAACATCTGTGGCATTCGCCGATAAAAATAGATGCGCTCCAAACGCAGGGATATAACCAAACGGTGACATGCCACTAGTAAAAGCAGCCCGCGTAATATCCAAACCATAGTGTTCAATAGAATTAAATATGCGCAAACCGGTATCTGCACTGTTTTGCGACAGCAGAATAACTTCAACTAAAGCTGTTTTATTCTCAGATAAGCTATTAATTGCTAATAACTTGCTTTCTACTAAACCATAGCCAAATCCGAGCTCTAAAACATCTTCTTCATGCTCTATCTGGTAGGCGCAGTAGGCCTCTTTACCTTCTTTTTCAAAAATTTGATGTGACTCATCCAGATTAAATAACGCTCTGGAAGAAACCGCTATGACTAATTTCCCTTTAAACTCCATTACATTGATAAGGTATCCATCAAGTCGATCATAAATTCCATTTCTTCATCATCAACCATTTGCCATTGTTGAAAGCCTAAACTGCTTAATACTCCACGACCTTTTTCATCATTATTCATTTGTATTAAAATGTCACGTATTTTTTCCCGCTGATCTAAAAGCCTAGGCCCGATCATTAGAGAATGATGAATAACACTTATCTGACTACGCACTAACACGCGCAACTGTCTTTGAATCATCTTGGACAATTCGTCATAGGCACTCGCAAGAAAAATGCCTGCATCGGCTTCTTTTTTAAGTAAATGCTTGGCAACTAAAACATAAGTGTCACTAGGAATTACTTCTATATTACTGGCATCTAAATCAGCCGGTTCTAACATGATCATGCCCATCATATGCACGTCAGGATCATCGGTCACGGCAAGTTTGATACCAGGTTCAAGATGAGCGACATCCTCTACATGATTATCTGCATTCACTGCGATAATCGCCTCATCTGACTCGCCTGCAGATTTGACCAAAGGCTTAAAGCCTTTCTCACGTACCAGCATAGCTGCGTCAAAGGGGTTTGCATAAATTAAGTCAACATTATCCGTTTTGATCGCTTCTCTTTGCGCCTGAAAATCATTATACATTTCCAGATGAATCGCATTGTCCGTTTGTTTTTGTAACCAGGTATTAAAAATATACCAGCCAGAAAGATGATCTGGCGTAAAATCAGGGCTTACAGTAAATTGGTAAGACATTAAATCACTCCGTCTTTAAAATAAGGTGGGATAAAGCTGTATACATTCATCTACTTTTTTTCTGGATGGCTTGCGCCTGACTGAAGTATAGCCAACAACCTCCCCATTTCTGACATTAGGTATTACTGTTGCTTTTACCCAGTAATATCCTCCATCTTTACGCAGATTTTTAACAAATCCTTGCCACTTTTTACCGCTATTAACTGTATCCCATAAATCTTTAAACGCTGCAGGTGGCATATCTGGATGTCTTAATATGCAATGAGGTGCACCAATCAACTCATCTTCCTTAAAACCTGACATGTCAATAAACGCTTGATTTACATGCGTAATACATCCTTCTTTATTAGTAGTAGAAACGATTAATTTACCATCAGGATAAGCCGTCTCAATATCCGTATATAAAATTTTTCTACTTAAACCACCATATAACTGAAGTGTAATCTCTTGATAATCGCCTACTATATCTTCCGGTTTCATATCATGTAACATAAATCCCCCCCCTTATGCTTATGTTATAGAACTATATACACCAATAAAATCAATGGATATAAATAATCAGCTCAATAATTCTGAAATGTTTTCGGCTGCGCGTTTTACATCTAAAAAAATCAGCCCTAATTTAGCATTAGATTTAGCTAACACAGTCAACACTGCTTCATCCCCTGCATAAGTCATCAAAACGTATCCTTTAGCGCCTTTAATCAAAACCTGCTCTAATTCACCTCGGGCCAATTCCTGTGCTGTTCTATCACCAAGTGAAAGCATCGCAGCACTCATCGCACCCACTCTGTCCTCATCTAAATTTGCAGGCAAAACAGACGCCATCATTAAACCATCGGTGGAAATGATTCCCGATGCCTCAATATCCGCTGAAGTTCCATTTAATTCATTTAAGGTTGTGGTTAACATTTCTTCACGCATAGATTTCTCCTTTTACAATTCAATTAATACTATTTATTTTTGGCATAACGAATAGTTAATAGCCAGATCAAGGTAACAAATTCACTTTTCTTAAAATGAGGTATACCAGCAAGAGCAATAACAAACTTGGCATTACCTATAAATAAAGGCCAAAATCCTAACTGGCTATTTCCTGATGCATTAATGACAGCCCAGGCATGACTATTTAAACCTAAATTCTTTATCAGCAAGCCCGCCCTGCGCTCATGAATAACAGAAAGTTCTGCACTAAGTGCCGAAATTTCTTCAGCCACTTCATGAGGAAAGCCGTTACATGACAAATAAAAACCCTGGTCATCAGCCAATAAAATTTTCCCTTCCTCAGACACCTTATTCAGTAACTCGGGTAGTAATTTTTCCATAGATTCAGACGGCGCATCGCGAGCTTCTTTAATCCCTTGTACCCAACCTAACTGCTGACATTTTTGTAACAACGCAATGCATTTATCAGGATTATCATTAGCCATTAATGCCTGTAAATTTTCTATCGACAATTCTGGCGTTTTAGTTTTGCCTAATAAAGTACGCAAAAATTGCCTGACCGGATCTTTCTCTATTGCCGACACTGCATAATAACAACCGGCTGGTGTTATATAGATATATAAATCGTCAGCTAATCTGGCATCGCTCATTTATTTACGCCTCCTCTACGCCTGGATCCAATGCAAACATTAATGCCTGTACTAATATTGACACGTCATTTTTTTTCCTGGCATCAACTGAAAATACAGGTACTTTAAGACCGATCGTCTGTAGGTGCTTGTGATAATCTTCAATTGTAGGACGTGTGCTGATATCCATTTGTGTTACACCAATTGCCACGCCGGTTTTCTGGATAAAACCATCGAATGAATTTAAAAAAAACTTCATATCCTGAAAGGGATCAGTACGTGAATTGTCGAGTAACAACACTAGACCTATTCCACCTGTGGTTAATATATCCCACATAAAATCAAAACGCTCCTGACCCGGGGTGCCATACAAATGAATTTTCTCATTCCCGTTTAAATTCATAATGCCATAATCCATAGCAACGGTCGTTTCAGCCTTTCTTTGCTTAGTCATATCACTGGCCGCTTCATCTGTTTTAATAAGCGGAACGTCACTGATTGATGAGATGGCTGTCGTTTTACCTGCGCCCACAGGACCGGTAAAAATTATTTTATATTGACTCATATGATTAATTAATTACCCTGTAGCTTTCTTAAAATACGACTTAGCAGTCCTTTTTTCTTCTCAGATTTAACGGCTGGCACTTCTGTCTCAACTATTTTATCGACCTGCCGTTGAGCCTGTCCTAAAATTCCTGTTGCATAAGCGGCACTAATAAAAATAAAAACATATTGTGGCTTTACTTTTAGCGTTTTAATGACAGCCTCCATTGATCTAGGACCCGCAATTAATAAAGCTGATATTCTCATGGCATGTGGTGTAATAACCAAACGTGTAAAGTTAGGCCATTGCTTCAGATAAACAGGCGCGGATAAATCAAGTGCAGCAGGATAACGACCTTTTGAAGTCCAACAGGCTAAATTCCACAAAAAAGCATTAATTTCATGGAATTTTTCCAACTCTGAGGAAAAAGACTCCTGCTTTGGATTAACAGTGGATAAAGATATCGAATGCGTGTCTGACATACGCATAGTATCGATCGTAACAGAAGCGAATGCACGTAACTGCTTATCATCAGCATCAAGCCAGATCTCATGACTATGTGGCAAAATAATAAGCGGTTTCCAACCGGAATTCAGCTTTAATACTTGCCCTTTAGTAAATGCAACCTTTACAGATGATTGAACATAGCCTTGATAATATTGTTTAGGGTTGTAGCTAGCATTTCGCCACTGCGCAGGGTCGTTAAAGTCTATGCCTGAAACTATGCCTATAAAACTGGAAAAATTCTGCTCATTAATCAACATTGCAGCTTTATGTTTTTCAGTTTTTTGTTGCTCTAGTGCGTTGACATAGACTTTTTTCTCAGTAGACAACTGCTCAATTTTTTGGGCCTTAGGCTTTGGAATACTAACCACATCAGCTTGCTGAGGAACTGTCTCTGTTTGAACCTTATTTGCAGGCTTAATAATATCAGCCTTGATTTTCTTTTTCTGTAGTAAATCACTCGCCTGTTTAAAAGCAGTAATCATGGTTTCGGTTTTAACAGGCTTTTTTACATAAATAGTATTTTCTATATTTAAGGTTTCTAACGATAAAATGATAATGGGTCGTAACGGATCGCGTGCCAAACAATGCTCTAATAGGACCTTTGCACCCACAACATCAGCATCAATAACATCTACTTTTGCATCTTTTTCATTAACAACTTCTGCTATACCTTTGCACGGACCTTGCAAAAACATTAGCATCGTTTTATGTGTTCGCCCATCCATTCCATAGAGTGACACCGGTAGCAATGTTTTAGTTTTAGTTTTGCTGTTCATTCTATTGAGTAAAATGAGAATTTAATGCATCCCATTGCGCTTGCATAGGTGATTGATTTGAGACAGGGCTTGCTTCATCTCATTGAAGGCGTCGATATTCTTGGTTGATTTATACAGTTCCAGTAAATCTACATGTAACTCAGCATAGTCTGGGTTTGTCAAAATAGCAGATTCCAGCATTTCTCTTGCTTCCTCAAGTTGACTGTATTCAATATAATCGCGGGCAAGTTGCAAAGCATCATAGTTTGATGTTTTATTTTTAGCCGTTTCGGATAATACCAGTGCCATATCACTTTCTATGCCAGATGTT
Organism: uncultured Gammaproteobacteria bacterium; assembly: GCA_942491615.1. Taxonomy (GTDB): domain Bacteria; phylum Pseudomonadota; class Gammaproteobacteria; order Methylococcales; family Methylomonadaceae; genus Methyloprofundus. The sequence continues at coordinate 21,060 of CALOCH010000013.1, read as the reverse complement.
AAAACCGAATAAAGATTACCCTGAATTGAATGATGGTCTGTTACATAGATTTGCAAGCGTTGCAGTAACATAGGAGAAAGCTGCTTTCGAGCACCCGCCAGTATTCTCTGCTTTATAGATAGTCCAGCACTTTGTAAAACCACAAAAAAATCGACTAAAGCAGCATATAATTGCTCTTCATTCTGTTGTTGATAGCAGAGCGAAATACGCTGTAAATGGATTATTAGATCTCTCGGTTTTCTTAATATGGAAGCAATTAAATACTTCAACATATAAGGATTGACGTCCTCAATGTGTAAAAGTCTATTATCTTGCAAAATAAAAACCGGCTCACTTTCTTCAAACTCAGAAAAATCATGTGTGTTAGTAGGCTCACCACCAATCACTAAAGAATAATTTTCATTCATTTACATCTTCCTTATTAATCTTCTTAAGGAGTTTAGCCTAAGCTAGATATAATGCTAGTCAGCATTGATGAAAATGAGCACTTATCGCCAAATTTAGTGCATTTTAGTGCGCAAGAAGAATGCATTTCCATTATAAACCGTTCCCACCCCCTCTACTAGCCAAGGAGCAGAGGGGCTAGGGGGGTACATAATGCCTTTCACTTAAGAGGAGCGCAGCAACTTGCCTGCGAAACAGAGAGGCTGTCTAAGCGTTCCCAATGAATAAAGTGTCTGCGTTATTTATTGGGGGCTGAGGTGAAAAATCAGACGCAGGCTAATTTGCCTTAACAGGTAAATCGACATTCATCGAACGAAGATGTAAATCTCTCTGCGGGAATGGGATTTCTATACCTTCTTTGTTCAGTGCTGCATTCAATCGAATATGAAGATCATGCGTAACAGTCAGGCGATGCCCTAACTCACTGACGTGAACGCGAATAGAAAAATTCAGTGAACTCTCACCAAACTCCAAAAACAGCACACTGGGCTCTGGGTCTTTAAGCACTAGAGGTGTAGACTTCACTATGTCCAGAATAAGTTTATGTGCCTTCTCCACATCGGAACCATAAGCTATCCCTAAGGGAATAACCACACGGGTCACCGGATCGGTTAAAGTCCAGTTAACTAATTTATTAGTAATAAAAGATTTATTGGGTACTATCAATTCCTTTGCATTCCAGTCTACTATTGTGGTTGCCCGCATTTGTATACGCGTCACCTTACCATCAATGCCATCAATGGTTACTGTATCACCAACTCGAATGGGACGCTCAAACAATAAAATAACCCCGGAAACCATATTGGCAAATATTTCCTGTAAACCAAACCCGAGGCCAACTGATAAAGCTGCAACCAGCCATTGTACCTGCGACCAACTCCCGCCTAAAACGTTCGCAACGGCAATAAAGCCAAAGGAAATCAGGACATATTTTGCCAGTTGTATAATCGCATAGCGAGTGCCCGCCTCTACTTTAATATTTCTAAACACCAATATTTCCATAACACCCGGGAAATTTATCACTGCATTGATAATAATAAAGATATACAAACCTGCAAGCAGTAAATCGGTCAATGTTGTCGTTTGAATAATTTCCTGACTATCAATAACTTCTCGGTGTTGCCATAAGATGATATTATCCAAAAATGAAAAAGCGGGTAAAATATTTTTCCAGATCAACCAGAAACTGATAAATAAACTGACGACAATCAACACGTTAACTATCTTAATCGTCTGTTCGTTGATTTTTGGAATATCCAGCATTTCTTCCTGCGCTAATAATTCCTCGTTGCTGATTGCCTCGGCTTGCTTGGCATTTATTTCCTGCGCTTTACGTTTTTGTCGCGCATTTTTCAAGGCCATTTTCCGCTTGGTTAATGTCAGCCAGCGAATAATTAAACTATGCACGATGATCGCTACAAAAATCACCCGCATGCTAACAATAATCTTGTTCTGTAATTCCAAGGCGCTAATATAATAACCAATCAGTGCAAACCCCATGATAGTCAATGGAATACTTAGCACACAGATAAACCAGACATAACGAAGCTTCACCCACCAAAGTGTGGGATGGCGACTATAATAATCTTTAAATACACCGGTATTCGGTTGCAACACACGCAGGTAAAAAATCATTAAGATTGCCATAAAACAAAACAAAGCAAACCGCCCTAAGCTATCACTGTGCTCAGCCGCTGAGAGCGCAGAAGTCATGTAAATAATAAACATGCCAGGAACGACCACGAATCGCATCCAGGAAATTTGTTTTCTCAAAAAAACCACCGTCTGCTCTGACCATTTAAAATGTAGCTCGGCAACTCCCTGAGATTCAAAAAATTTAAGAAAAAATTGTAAAAGCCATAAGACGACGGCCGCATACATCAAACCAGCGCCCACTGCGCGGCTAAATTCATGGGTAAAAGACAGCGTTGTTAATAAATACCCTGAAATTAACAAAACAAAGGGAATAGGTATAATGAATACCGCATTTAAAAACAAGGTCACAAAGGTATAAACAATCTTATCGGTATAGTGTTTTTTAACTTTTTCAGTAATCTGTAATTTCTGGCGTTTAATATAAGGCTTTACATATAACAAGCCTATGAAAAAAATTGCGGCAATAGAGCTTTTAAAAGGATTAGCAGCTATCGCGCCTAACATCTGTTCCCCTACCTGCAACCAATGCGCGGGCAACAATAGCCATTGCGCTGAGCTATATATACTGATAGGATAACTCAGGCTAACCGGCAACGAACTGGGCACCCATAACAAGCGCTCATCCAGATAAGACTCATATTCCTTTACTTCCATCAACATCTGTTGTTTAGCAAACTCGTAGTTACCAAGGATTCTTATTTCCTGAGCATAGGCATCACTTAGCTCATCCAGTAGCTGCTTTTCTTTAGCTAGTAATAACTCAATTTCTTGTGTAAGTTCCTCTATTTCGTAACTTGAAAGATCTGCAGCGTGACTTTTTGCTATCAAGCCAACTTGCCTGTCTGTTTCAGCCTGCACATCACTTAATTGACTTTGCCGTCCTTCAACTTTATATTGCGCAAGGCTGATAACATTCGCCTGATCCTGAATATCAACCTTATCATCATACTTTAATCTATCTAGCATTAAACCGCGCCGTTGCTCACGCAAAACTCGACCCAGCGCCGGACTAAGGCCTGCTAATTTAATTTTTTTCTCTGCATGTTTATGATTATCGGCAACGACTTGTGTATAAGTATCAATTATCTCAATATCATGATTAAGCTTATTTGTGGCACTAATAATTTGTTGTAATTCAAGGCTCCATTGAATATTATTGCTTAGCATAGTCTGTACAGCAGGATATTTGTGTTCGGTTTCTTTTTCAGCCTGAATCAACTCTTGCTGTAGTTTTTTAGATTTATTCATGCTTTGTTGCTCTAACAGACTCACTCTTGCATCGATTAAAAGAATTAGGCCCGCCTTTTTTTCACGTAATTCATCCTGCGCTTTCTTATTTAACTGAATTTGCACAGGGTTAGCTTCACCTTCTAGCGCCAACTTCTCTAACTCCGCAGACAAAGAATTGATTAAGGCACTTAAATAGATTTGATGCGCAGCAAATTCATACTTATTTTCCGTTGCGTTTAACGGAATATTGAGTTCCGACTGCGCTTTTTCTAGCGCTTGTCTAGCAATCAATGTTTCTTCTCTAATTAATTGCGTACGCTGAGTGTATTGATTTAGTTCAGCTTCCAGTTTACTGATTGCATCAATTACCGACCTAAGTTCTTGTTTTAAAGTAACAACCTGACTTTCCAGTTCCTCATCTGTCAATCCATCAATAGGCAGATCGTTTTTTTGGTCAGCTTTTTTTTCAAACTTGGTTTTCTTTTTCAGATTTTTAGGTGCATCTGCTAATATTTTTTGATAGTTCGCTATAAGAAATTCGAACCACTCCTTACTGGCAATATTCTCATCTGCTAACTGGTACCAGTTGAGCTCTCTGGCTTTACTAGCTTCATCTATGCCTTTCTTGGCTTTAAGTATCTCTATTTTGTTTTGTATGCCATCCCGTGATAGCTGCATACTTTTATTCTCAACAACGCTTGTTTCAGCAAGCACATTGGCAAGACTTATCAACAAACACAACATAAAAATAACAAACTGTTTTAATTTCAAAAATAAATCCTCTTAAATAAAGCCGATTAATATTGTGGTTTATAAATATACTCCGTCCTGCTAAGAATGTGGATTATAACCTGCTAAGTACTAGTGCATTGTAATCTAACATTTTGCAGGAGATAGGTAGAATGGAGTACCTGCTTTTAGATGCGTAATGACTCGTAAAGATTCGTAGTGGAACCCATCAGTGTTAATGTATCAAACCTACACAATTAAGGAAATTTCGCAAAAAATTACGCGCCAGATATAATAGCATTACATTTTTATTACCAAGTACAGATAGATGAAAATTTACAACAAATTTGCTCCACAGATTATTGGCCAGGCACATGCGTAAACAACTAAACTATGATGTACTTATCATTGGCAGTGGCGGTGCAGGATTGAGTCTGGCACTGAAATTGGCTGACCACCGCCGAGTGGTTGTTTTATCTAAATTCGCTATAACAGAGGGTAGTACTTTTTATGCTCAAGGCGGAATTTCTGCGGTATTAGATTCTCAAGCCGCATCAATAGATTCACATATAGAAGATACTATTATCTCCGGTGCTGGTTTATGTGACCCCGACATAGTCAGGCTAACGGTTGAATATGGAAAAAAAAGCATCGATTTTTTACGTGATCAAGGGATGGCATTTACTGAACGACATAATAAAAAAGGCGAGGCTGAATTACACCTAAATCAAGAAGGCGGTCATTCAGAGCGGCGTATCGTACATCATGCGGATGCCACTGGAAAAGCACTTTCATTGTCATTAATAGAGAAAGCCAGACAACATCCCAATATAAGCTTACTGGAGCACCACAACGCCGTTGACTTGATTACTTCACACAAATTAGGTCTTAAACAACAACGTGTACTCGGCGCCTATGTTTTAAACACAAAAAGCAAACAGGTCATCAGCATAGCTGCGAACACAGTAGCATTAGCCACTGGCGGTGCTAACAAAGTCTATCTCTATACCACTAATCCGCAAATATCAACCGGTGATGGCATTGCTCTGGCCTGGCGCGCAGGATGCCGCATCGCTAATATGGAATTCATGCAATTTCATCCTACCTGTTTATATCACCCTGACGGACACTCTTTTTTAATCAGTGAAGCCGTTCGCGGCGAAGGCGGCAAACTCATCCTGCCGGATGGTTCACCTTTTATGCACCATTATGATCCACGGGCTGAACTTGCCCCACGTGACATAGTGGCTCGCGCCATAGACCATCAAATCAAGAAACACGGTATAGATTGTGTCTATCTGGATATTAGTCATCAACCTGCTGAGTTCATCAAGGCACATTTTCCATCTATTTATCAACAATGTCTTAAACTCAATATTGATATTACCACCAACCCTATCCCGGTCGTTCCTGCAGCACACTATACTTGCGGCGGTGTGATGACCGATGCTTACGCAAGAACAGACATAGCAGGGTTATATGCCTTAGGAGAAGTGGCTCATACCGGATTACATGGTGCTAACCGTATGGCAAGTAATTCCTTACTGGAATGCCTGGTTTTTGCCGAGCGCGCCAGTGAAGATATTCTTAGCAAAGATCTAAACACGCCTTTACCTAAGCTCCCTGAATGGGATGAATCACAGGTCATAGCATCAGAAGAAGATGTAATGATTGCACAAAACTGGGATGAGCTACGTCGTTTTATGTGGAACTATGTTGGTATCGTCCGTACCACGCAACGTTTGCAAAGAGCTGCCCGTCGCCTGGAAATTCTAAAAACTGAAATTACCGAATACTATCAACACTTTCGTATCAATAGTGACTTACTCGAATTACGTAATCTGGTGATCGTCGCAGACCTGATTATCCAGAGTGCCTTGGCGCGCAAGGAAAGCCGAGGCTTGCACTATACCCTGGACTATCCTCATCTGGATAAAACCCAAGATGGAAAAAACACCATTCTTAGTCCAGAAGAATAATGCTCAGCACACGCTTTACCTTACATTCACTGGTCACCGAAGCACATAAAACTATCCAGCCTTACCTGTCTGAGCAAAGTCTTTGCATTGATGCAACGATGGGCAATGGACATGACACCTTATTTCTGGCTAGACGTAGCCATAAAGTCTATGCCTTTGATATACAAACATGCGCAATAAATAATACGCGCAAACGCCTGGAAAAAAATCATTGCCTCAATCAGGTCAGGCTAATTCATGCAGGGCATCAAAAGATGCTCGATTTTATTTCTCCGGATGAAACCTTTGCTGCCATCATGTTCAACCTGGGGTATCTGCCTCATGCCAATCAATCTATCATTACGTATACCGACAATACCTGCACAGCATTAAATCAAGCGATAACATTGCTCGCTCCAAACGGCATTATCAGTATTCTTGCCTATCCAGGGCATATGGGCGGAAAGGCTGAAATGCAAGCGGTCATTCGCTGGTACGAAAAACTGGATAGCTCAGATTTTGCCATCACGATTATTCACAGTATGCAGGAACAAGCGGATTCGCCAAGACTCTTTACACTACAAAAAAAACAGCCTTTAAAACCATGCTGAAAATCCTGAAGCTACCCTTTTCCACCCAGGTTTTCATAGCACTCTGCTCAGGTATTTTTATCGGACTTTTTTTTGGCGAAAGTGTTGCCTGGCTGAATATAGTCGGAAAAACATTTATCAAACTATTGCAAATTTCTATTGTTCCTTATATCGTCTTGTCTCTGGTAACAGGTCTGGGCTCTCTCAGCTATCTGCAGGCAAAAGAAATTGCCAGGAAATTCACTATTATGCTGCTATCTTTGTGGCTCTTAGGTCTCATTACTATTTTCCTGTTAGCGCAGTCTTTCCCGGAATGGACAAGTAAAGATTTTTTTAGTACCAGTCAGATTATAACCGCACCAAAAATAAACTACCTGGACTTATATATCCCCTCCAATCCGTTTAAATCACTTGCAGATAACACGGTTCCAGCTATCGTAGTCTTTAGCCTGTTTCTGGGAATTGCGCTGGTTGATATAAAAAATAAAGAGCAATTTATTACGCCATCACTGATATTGCTGAAAGCGCTCAATAAAATAACTAAAAAAATTATTGTTTTTTTACCTATCGGTATTTTTGCTATCTCGGCAGCAGCTGCCGATACCCTGCAAGGCGATGATTTTGAAAAATTGGGTATTTATTTTATTGTCTACATAAGCACCGCATTGATTTTGTCGTTCTGGATAATGCCTTTTTTTATCAGCACAATTACCCCGTTTAAATACACTGATATCGTACAGGAGTGCCGTAATATTTTAATCACTGCCTTCGCTTCTGGAAATATCTTTATATTAATACCCGTCATAACGGACGCCTGTAATGCAATCTTTGCCAAACACCAGTTGAACACGTCGGAAAGTGACAAATATAATGAAATTATTATTCCCATCGCCTACAACTTTCCCGGGCTAGGAAAATTTTTAGCCTTCACTTTTATTTTATTTTCTGCCTGGTTTAGTAATAGCCAGTTAACGAGTATGCAACAATTAGCGCTCGCTATTAATGGCACATTTAGTTTATTCGCCAAGGTGCATATTAGCGTTCCATTCTTACTCAATTATGTACACCTGCCCAGCGACTTATACCAACTCTTCCTTTCTGCGGATATCCTGACCAAACGTTTTTCAACTTTGACCGCCGCTATTTTTCTCATTAGCTTAACACTTACATCATCCGCTTACTTAGTGGGATTAGTTGAGATAAAATTGAAAAAGGTAAGTTTATTTCTGTTGTCTTGCACACTAATCATTGCGACATCAATTCTAGGATCACAATTCGTTTTTAACACGTTTTTTCAACAGAAAGAAGATTTAGCTGCAAAACTAAAGCATATGCAAGTCGACTGGGATGTACCACAATCTATATCCTATCAACTGATTGATACCTCCAAAGTCCAGCTTGAGGATTCAACGCCAGAAGCCATTATCAATAGAGGAACGCTACGCATAGCTTATCATCCAGCGCATGTGCCTTTTAGTTTCTATAACATTGACCATAAACTGGTCGGCTTCGATATAGAAATGATGAATCATTTATCATCATCCTTAAACGTGGCTCTAGAATTTTATCCTTTTTCTAAGCCTAAGGAGATGTATCAGGCGCTGAATAATTATCAAGTAGATATCATTATTTCAGGGGTACGCATCAGCAATGAATATCTTGGCACCGTGCTCTACACACAAGCGACCATGAACCTGACAACCGCGCTAATCGTCAAAGATTACCGTAAAAATGAATTTTCAAATTATTCTAAATTTGATCATTCTATCCATTTAAACCTGGCTACAACAGATTTCTACCCACGTCTACAATATATTGAACATACATTTCCAAATATACAAACCACTAAAATAAGCTCACCTAAAGTATTTTTTGATGCCAAAGATAATTCCTTTGATGGCTTTATCACCAGTGTTGAAGAAGGAATGACATTAGTCATGCTACACCCTGAATATACTGTGGCTTTCGATCCTTCGAAATTACATCGATTTCCCGTAGGTTACGCAGTACATAAAAATAACTTAAAACTACAATCCATGTTAAATAGCTGGCTAGAGATCCAGAAATCAACCGGCAATATAGATTATTTTTACGATTACTGGATTCAAGGAAAAGGGGCAAAGAAAAAAACTCGGCGCTGGTCTATTTTACGCAATGTTATTAACAAGGCAGAAGATACAAACTAATGGCCATTTTACTCTTTTCACTTAGACAAGTACCGGATGATGAGGCGGATGATATTCGTGATTTATTAACGGAAAACCAAATCGACTTTTATGAAACAAACGCGGGCAATTGGGGTATTTCAATGCCCGCAATCTGGTTACGCAATGAACAACAACACACACAAGCCCGATTACTGATAGATGAGTATCAAGAGGAACGTCGTATCTGCATCCGGCAAGAATATGCACGACAGAAACAGGCAGGCGAAGCGAACACATTTCTTAAAAACCTATGGCACCACCCTGCTCAGACGATTGCCTTTATTGTAGCAATCATTATGGTGTTATATGTGTCAATTAAACTGGTTTTTGAGTTTGGTAATTAAACTGCACTTAAAAAAGCTATTAAACACATTAAATGCCAAATAATTGTCGAAAGTTCTCATTTGACTGATATGCAATGGTTTGTTTATCTGTCTCGCGCAAATCGGCTATATATTGCGCGACATATTGCACGTAAATAGGATAATTGGACTTACCACGAAACGGAGCCGGTGCGAGATAAGGAGAATCTGTTTCAATCAAATAGCGATTCGCAGGTACTTTTTTCGCCACCTCTTGTATTGCTTTGGCATTTTTGAAAGTGACTATCCCCGAAAAAGAAATGTAAAAGTTCAAATCCATTGCCTGCTTAGCAAATTCCCAATCTTCAGTAAAACAATGAATCACTCCACCTACTTGATCAGCACCCTGCTCTTTTAAGATCCGTAATGTATCGGTTGCCGCTTCACGGGTATGAATGATCAGAGGCTTGTTAGTTATTTTTGAGGCAGCTATATGATTGATAAAACGCTTATGCTGCCAGGCTAAATCACCTTCAGATCGAAAATAATCCAGCCCTGTCTCGCCTATAGCAATCACTCGTTTATTATCTGCTAAAGCGATTAATTCGTCTGCGCTAGGATCCTGCCCTTCATACACATTAGGGTGAACACCGACAGATAAGGAAATATTCGCATAAGGTGCAACTAAATCACACATTGCAGGATAGGCTTCAAGATCAATGCTAATACAGAGCAGATGCTCAATCTGGTTTTTATCTACCTCATGCATAAAGCAGGAAAAATCATTCTGGTAAGGTGTTAAATCAAGTTTATCAAGATGACAATGAGAGTCTATTAGCATGGTGTATTAAGCGATAAATATCTAAGTAGTGTTTATTATAACTTTTTAAACTCTATGCTGTTAGGTACAAGAATTAAATAATATGCGAAAGTACAGGATGTGCTGAGGTACGAAGCGCATCTTATGCAATTGTAGTTTCAGGGATAATTAAATTCTGAATCCTTAGCTAAGAATCTCGCTATTTTACCAAAAAAATAACAGCCAAAACGCTGTCTGTTACCCTATCACGCATCATAAAGAGTTACGTTTATTTGTTAAGCAATCGCTGAACTTTATATAGATTATATGGTCATAAGCTGCTATCAGGTAATAATCAGCTCGTCATCAGTCGTGGGTGTGATGTGTTGATCCTGAAATGTTTCTAATTGCTCAGCTACTTGTTTATGGTCTTCAAACCTGGCCAGGTGATAAACGGCCTCACCCTCATAAACCAAAGGAATTTCAGATCGACCGATTACCAGGCCATTCGTCGGAGATAGCACTTCAAAATCTGCATTACTGATCGGGTCACTAATAATGCCTAGCACTTCACCACGTTTAATGTAACTCCCCAGCGGTTTGGCAGTTCGAAAAATACCACTTGCACCAGCTCTCACCCAACTACTGGAGCGGGCAATATAAGGTTCTTTTATGCCTTTACGATTTTTCCGTGGATTAATCATACCTAAATGGCGCATCACTTGTAAAATACCATCTAAACCGGCACGTATACAAAACTCATCAAAGCGTAATGCTTCCCCTGCTTCATACAGCAGCATGGGAATACCTTGCTCAGCGGCGGATTCTCTTAATGAGCCATCCCGCAAATTTGAATTGATGAGTACGGGTACATTGAATGCCTTGGCCAGTGCCAGAGTTTCTTCATTATCTAAATTTGCTCGAATTTGTGGTAAATTGCTGCGGTGTATCGCCCCCGTATGCAAATCTATGCCGTGCGTAGATTGTGCAACAATCTCACGCATAAACAGCTCAGCAAGTCTCGCAGCTAATGACCCTTTTGCTGAGCCTGGAAAGGAACGATTCAAATCACGTCGATCTGGCAGATAACGCGAATGATGAATAACACCATACACATTGACCATAGGAATGGCTATTAATGTTCCGCGCAGACGTTTAAGAGCCGCTTGATTCAGTAAACGCCGGACAATTTCCACACCATTCAGCTCATCACCATGAATAGCAGCACTGACAAATAATCTGGGTCCTGGTGTTTTTCCATGAATAATATGCACTGGCATCGTCATAGGCGTATGGGTATACAAGGGTGGTAAAGGTAAATCAATCACCTGATTACTGCCCGGTTTTATCACTTGATTATTAATAATAAACTCAGTTTGCATCTATTCATCCTTTACCGTGCGTACGAGTTCTGGAAAGACTGTTACTAGTCTGAATAGGAGCCACTTTTTTCTCGATACACTGAATGACAAGATCAGCGACATCTTTGCCACTCGCCCCTTCTATACCTTCCAAACCAGGAGATGAATTGACCTCCATCACTACCGGTCCATGGTTGGAGCGTAATATATCCACACCACAGACATTCAACCCCATAATTTTCGCCGCTCGTATTGCTGTGGAGCGCTCTTCAGGTGTTAACTTTGCCAGGGTGGCACTACCGCCCTGATGCAGATTTGAACGAAACTCACCTTCAATACCTTGTCGCTTCATAGCCGCAACCACCTTACCGTCTATTACAAAACAACGTATATCCGACCCTCCCGCTTCTTTGATAAACTCCTGCACCATAATATTCGCATTTAAGCCCATAAAGGCCTGGATAACACTTTCAGCAGCCTTATGCGTTTCAGCCAGGACAACACCGATGCCTTGAGTACCTTCTAATAATTTAATAACCAGCGGTGCACCCCCCACTTCTCTGATTAAATCTTCGATATCATCCGGATTGTTTGCAAACCCAGTAACAGGCAAACCTATCCCTTTGCGCGCCAATAACTGCGTAGAACGTAATTTATCGCGCGAACGACTAATAGCCACAGATTCATTTAATGGAAATACATTCATCATTTCAAACTGCCGCAATACAGCCGTCCCGTAAAATGTCACTGAAGCCCCAATTCTAGGAATCACCGCATCAAAGCCTTTTAAGTCTTCACCACGGTAATGAATTGAAGGATTCATCGACGTAATATTCATATAGCAACGCAAAACATCTAGTACTCTCACTTCATGCCCCCGCTTCTCTGCCGCTTCAATCAGGCGACGAGTCGAGTACAGTTTTGAGTTACGAGATAGAATGGCAATTTTCATAAAGTATTCCTGATTTAATGAGAGGTTTTTTTGTTATTCAATAAGCAATACACTATACACGACTTATCTTAAATATCTAAAATGACACGCGTACAACACGGGGTTAATGATGAGCACACAAAACCCCTCCTTGAAAAGGAAAGGAAACTCAACGGTTACCAATATTTTACGTGCATTAATTTACAACATAAATGAAAATCAAACTCTTTTGCAAATTATTTATTAACTATACAAATTAATGCGCTTCGCTTGCTAAACGCAGCATAGAAACATATAAGCCTACTAAAAAGATCATGCTGAAGGTTAAATATTCAGGACTTTTTAATTAAGGAAAGTTTATAATACAATTTCGTGATCTAGTGATTACAAGCACTGCCTATTGAATAAAACACAAGTGAAAATATGCACTCATCATTAACTAATGACGTTGCGTCTGTGCCAGTTATTATGAAATCTCGAGTTTTGCTTTCATCTTTGTATTCCACTAACGTGATACACCAAGTGGATAATTATCTTTACTCAAACCAAAGTAACTAGGTTTTATTTTTTTAATTTATGTTGATCCAATTAATGTATAAGCTCCATTTAATGAAAAAAAGCAGTCTAATTTTATTATTTTTAACAGGACTTCTTGGCATGTTGCCTGTAAAAGCGGAACATGGCGATGAACGAATTATTGCCGGCTGGCTGGAAACCATCATACTAGACCCTACACAGATTAAACTCAGGGCAAAGTTAGATAGCGGTGCCAAAACGTCATCTATAGATGCCAAGAACATACAACGTTTTGAACGGGATGGTAAGACCTGGTTACGTTTTGACTTGCCTAACGGAGAAAGGAAAAAATCAGTGTCACATACGCTGGAACTTCCTCTGCTCCGAGATGTATTAATTAAACGACACAACATGCCATCGGCTACGCGATCAGTTGTTGAAATGTCATTTTGCATTAATTCACATTATTACACTACCGAGTTTACCTTAGCGGATAGAAGCAACTTTAATTATCCCGTCTTATTAGGTCGACGTTTTTTACAAGGCAATATTCTGATCGATTCAGCTGAGACATTTATACACAGCAACAAATATATCAAAGGCAATTGTAATAAACTAATAGCGCAAACAAAAACCGAAAAATAGGTAAATACACCTTAGTTTCTTTTTAGAAAAGGTAGAGAATAGCTTGAAAAACCTACATGTAAATATATTATCTTTAGTTTTGATCATTATCAGTAGTACACTGATTTGGTACAAATCGCAAGAACTTAAACTGCCTTTATTGCCTGCTGAACAGGCTGAAATCTGGTCTGTCGAAGCAAAAGTCAGCTTTACAGCAAATAAAGGCCCTGAAAAAGTAGAGCTATTACTCCCCAAAAATCCTCCTGGCTATTTTATTCTCGATGAAAAATTTGTTTCTGGGCGCTATGGCATTGCAGTAGAAGATAGGGCAACTGATCGTCTAGTACAATGGACCTTACGTAAACCTAGTGGCAATCAAACTTTGTACTATCGATTACAGCTTGTACCTGACGATAATCCAGATATGGAAAGAGTCAGCGCGCGATACCCAGAAAAAAAAGCTTACCCGGAAATGATGCAGACCGTTGTTGATGCATTACTGGAAGAAGTGCGTAGCAAATCAGCTGATACCCAGTCTTTTACCCATGAACTACTAGCAAAATTAAATGCCAAAGAAGCAAATGACAATATTTTATTGTTACGCCAAGGGGCTGAAAAGCCTGGTCTGTGGGTACAGCGAGTTATCAGCATTCTGGCTGGTGCTCGCATCCCGGCACGCCAGGCAAATATCCTGCTCCTACAGGATGGTACCAATCATGGCAAGCTGACACCGTGGCTACAGGTTTATGATGGCAACAAATGGCTTGCATTTGACCCCTATTCAGGAAAATCAGGTTTTCCCGATAACTCTTTAGTATGGTATATAGGTGATATCCAGCCATTACTAACAGTAGAAAAAGGTACATCAGCCAAAATAGAATTTTCTGTACACAAACGTTTTCAGCAAGCGGAATACACTGCTCATCAACGTTCAAGCACAACTCACTCTAATATGATGGCATGGTCACTGTTTAATCTTCCCATTCAAACACAAAATGTTTACCGTGTTTTATTAATGATGCCTTTTGGTGCTTTAATGGTGGTCGTCTTGCGTAACCTGATTGGCGTTAAAAGTTTCGGTACTTTTATGCCTATTCTGATTGCCCTATCATTTCGTGAAACCGAACTATTATGGGGACTCACTCTCTTTATTATTATGATTGCCCTAGGGTTGATGCTGCGTTTTTACCTGGAATATTTACATTTATTACTTGTGCCTCGATTAGCTTCGGTATTAATCCTTGTCGTTATTTTAATGCTACTGGTCAGTTTGATAACGCATAAGCTTGGCATAGATCGCGGACTCTCAATCGCATTATTTCCTATGGTGATTATTACCATGACGATTGAGCGTATGTCCCTGGTATGGGAAGAACTTGGACCACTCGAAGCTTTACAGCAAGGGTTTGGTAGCCTGTTTATCGCTATGCTAGGCTACTTATTGATGACAAATGCTTCACTCGAACATCTGATCTTTGTATTTCCCGAACTATTACTGTTATTACTGGCAATCACTTTATTACTCGGGCGCTATACCGGTTTCAGACTCACAGAGTTATGGCGTTTCAGAGCTTTATTAAAAGACAAATCATGAGTTGGAAAAACTATTTATTTCCCTCCCGGGGATTGCGTGATTTTGGTTTGTTAGGCATGAATCAGCGTAACGCTGATTATATTTCCCTTTATAACAAACGCCATTTTTATCCTCTCGTCGACAACAAATTACTCACCAAACAACTGGCAATGAATGCAGGAATTGCCGTCCCCACCTTATACGCGGTTATTGAAATAGAACGCCAAATAGCCAAACTTGCCGAGACGCTTGAAGCTTATGATGACTTTGTTATTAAGCCCGCTCATGGCAGTGGGGGTGAAGGAATTCTGATTATCAAAGGACGCAGTAAAGCTTTATATCGCAAATTGAATGGCACCTTACTGAGTATTGAAGAAATTGGTCATCATATTTCAAATATACTAAATGGTATGTACAGTCTTGGCGGACAGCCTGATAAAGCACTTATTGAATATCGAGTGGAGTTCTCTTCTGCTTTTGATCAAGTCAGTTATCAGGGAGTCCCTGATATCCGCACTATTGTTTTTAAAGGTGTACCCGTCATGTCTATGATCCGTTTACCGACCCGTCTATCGGATGGCAAGGCCAATTTACATCAAGGCGCTATAGGCGTAGGTATAAATCTTGCTGATGGGCGCACACAAGCAGGTGTATGGCAGGAGAATATTGTTGGCCACCACCCAGATACAGGTCATGCAATTGAAGGTCTGGAAATTCCAGGCTGGGAGCAGCTAATAACATTGGCTGCAAGCTGTCATGAACTGGTATCCCTGGGTTATATTGGCGTAGACATTGTATTAGATGCAGAACGAGGCCCCTTAATGCTGGAAATTAATGCTCGTCCAGGTTTAAGCATTCAGATTGCTAACCAGAAAGGTTTATTACCTTTCTTGCAACAAGTTGAAAATACCAAACAACTGCCTAGTTCTGTGCAAGATAGAGTGGCATTTGGACAGCAATTACACACCAGCAGTAGTTAAATCTAATCAACCGATCAGCGCCCCTCTTCCTTTTCAAGGAGAGTTTAGGGGGTAGTTTTATTAGGCATTTTTCATATTACCTCTAAAGTAGTATACATTTTTCTATTTTTGAAGTGCTGGGCACAGCTTGCCCGCTTTTCTTAACCATACGCAGGCGGGTCGCTCGCGCTCCCAGGTAAAAAAACAACAAAAGTGTCAGCTGAAAAATGAAGGATGCCTTTTATTTGACAAGTTTCCTCAGGCCTAATATTCTCAAGGAGATATCTAACGCTTAGCTATCGAATCGAGGAAAAGGAAGCGTAAGCGAAGTTATACTTTGGCGACCAGGCATAGATCCACACAGATTTTGGTGTTTACGCTTATGCGCGGTGAATGCTAGAATAAGTTTTCTAAGCACGTCATTACACACCATGTCTTTGGATACACAACAGCCTCTTTTATCTTCCGATGCGTCGCCTGTACGGTTACGCGAAATACCTTATAACTACACCTCATTTTCTGACCGCGAAATAGTCATTCGTTTGCTTGGCGAAGATATGTGGCAGGTTTTAAATTCATTACGCGATGAACGCGTCACAGGTCGTTCTGCTCAGATGCTTTTCGAAGTACTTGGCGATATCTGGGCTGTGCAACGCAATCCGTACCTTGAAGATGATTTGCTGGATAATAGCAAACGTCGTAAATCTTTGCTCGAAGCGTTACGCCATCGCTTAGGGCAAATGGAAAATCGCCATACGCAAGAAACTGACAACACTGATCGTTCGCAACGCGTAATGCAGTTAATAAGCGCCGCACATCAAGCAGTCAATGATTTTGAAGCGCATTTTGAACACACGCGTAAACTACGTCGTCATTCACTGGCTTTATTTTCCAGGCATACTAACAAGGATAATATTTGCTTCGATGGCTTTGCCCGTGCATCTCATGTTACTGACGCCACAGACTGGCGGGTTGAATACCCGTTTGTGGTGCTTTATCCACGCACTGAAAAAGAAATTGGCCATCTTGTTAGAGACTGTATTAAATTAGGCCTGACGATCATCCCGCGTGGCGGTGGTACTGGCTATACGGGTGGTGCTGTCCCATTAACGCTTGATTCAGTCGTGATTAATACCGAAAAGCTCATTGATATAGGTAAAGTAGAGCATACTGCCAGCTTACCGGGAGTAGCACAGACTTATGCCACAGTAAATACAGGCGCTGGCGTGGTGACTCGTCGGGTAATGGATGTAGCAGAGAATGCCGGGCTGGTATTTGCTTGCGACCCAACTTCGGCTGACGCCTCTTGCATCGGTGGCAATGTCGCCATGAATGCCGGCGGTAAAAAAGCGGTACTCTGGGGCACAGCACTGGATAATCTGGTTTCCTGGCGCATGGTTACGCCAGAGGGTAATTGGCTTGAGGTTGAACGACTGAACCACAATTTAGGCAAAATTCATGACCAGACACAAGTCAGTTTCTTGCTTAAACGCTTTGACACCTCAAACCAGACATTATTATCTGAAGAACAACTCAATATTCCAGGTAGTCACTTCCGCAAGGGTGAATTAGGCAAGGATGTGACTGATAAATTCCTTGGTGGGCTTCCTGGCATACAAAAGGAAGGCTGCGATGGCATTATTACCTCTGCACGCTGGATTTTGCATAAAATGCCCGCACATACCCGCACTTTCTGCCTGGAGTTCTATGGTCAGGTACGTGAAGCCGTGCCTGCCATTGTGGAAATTCGCGATTATCTGGCTAATTTACCGAAAACCGGTGAAAAGCGTGTCATGCTGGCAGGTCTTGAGCACCTTGATGAGCGCTACGTCAAAGCTGTAGGTTATGCGAGCAAGGCAAAACATCTGGGTCGACCTAAAATGGTCTTAATCGGCGACGTCGTCGGTGATGATGAAAATCAAGTCGCTATGGCTGTTTCCGAGGTTGTACGCCTGTGCAATGCGCGTGATGCCGAAGGCTTTGTTGCGGTTAGTCCTGAGTCGCGCAAGACTTTCTGGCTGGATCGCGCACGTACTGCTGCGATAGCAAAACACACAAATGCCTTTAAAATTAATGAGGATGTGGTTATTCCCTTACCACGCATGGGCGATTATTGTGACGGTATTGAACGCATTAATATCGAATTATCCTTGCGTAACAAACTACGTCTCTGCGATGCGCTTAGCCACTTTTTACAAGGTGAGTTACCGCTACGTGCATACGAAGATAACGTAGATAAAAACCAACTGATCGGCGATCGTCGCGAACTAGCACTTAATGAAGTGGAAACAGTACGTGAACGCTGGCAATGGCTGCACGACAACCTGGATATGCCATTACAGGAAGCAGAACAGGCATTTGAAAAATACACTATTCATGCGGGTGAACTGACAAATCGCACAGAACAACCCACGCTATTTCATCGTATACAAGATCATTCACTACGCGTATCCTGGAAACAGGAGTTATTACCGAATTTAAAAGAAATATTTGAAGGCGACAATTTCCGCTTGATCATTGAGCGCATCCAAATGACGCATAAAGATGTATTGCGCGGTCGTGTTTTTGTCGCACTACATATGCACGCGGGCGATGGCAACGTACATACCAACTTGCCCGTCAATTCCGATCATTATGAAATGTTACAGGAGGCTAATCAGGCCGTTGCGCAAATAATGCAACTAGCACGCTCACTGGGCGGTGTTATTTCTGGTGAACATGGCATAGGCATTACAAAATATGAATTTCTCGATCCGGAAGAATTAGCCGATTTTCATGCCTATAAGCAACAAGTCGATCCTGAGGGTACTTTTAATCGCGGAAAACTGATGCCTGGTGCTGATTTACGCGCGGCTTATACCACTTCGTTCAGCTTGATGGGCTACGAATCGCTTATTATGCAACAAAGTGAAATCGGTGCAATTGCCGATTCAGTCAAGGATTGCCTACGTTGTGGAAAGTGTAAACCTGTCTGCTCCACGCATGTGCCGCGCGCCAATCTATTATATTCACCCCGCAATAAAATTCTTGCGACATCCTTGCTTATCGAAGCCTTTTTATACGAAGAGCAGACACGTCGCGGTATTTCTATTACTCATTGGAAAGAATTTGAAGATGTCGGCTACCACTGCACTGTTTGTCACAAATGCTATAACCCTTGTCCAGTGGATATAGACTTTGGTGATGTTTCGATGAATATGCGTAACCTGTTACGTCAGATGGGCAAGCAAAGCTTTAACCCTGTAAAAACAGCGGCTATTGCATTTTTGTCTACCGGTCATCCCGATACTGTGAAAATAATGCGCAAAGTGCTGATCGAATGGTCATATAAAGCACAGCGTCTGGGCAATATTTTTATTCGTCCATGGGGGAAAGCACAACTTGCCAACCCACCTTCCTCTACTGGTAAACCGACGATTAAGGAATATGTCGTACATTTCACCAATCGTAAAATGCCCGGCAAACTGCCTAACAAGACAGCACGTGCACTACTCGGCATAGAAAGCGATCAGATCGTACCTATCATACGTGACACAGAAAAAACGCGCATCGATTCAGAAGCAGTGTTTTATTTTCCGGGCTGTGGTTCTGAGCGTTTATTTTCTCAGGTTGGTCTGGCGACCCAAGCCATGCTTTACGAAATTGGTGTGCAAACCGTTTTACCACCCGGCTATTTATGTTGCGGTTTTCCTCAACGCGCGGCGGGACAATTTGATAAAGCTGAACAAATCACCACCGATAATCGCATCTTGTTTCACCGTGTTGCTAACACCCTCAATCATCTGAATATCAAAACCGTCTTGGTCAGTTGCGGCACTTGTCTAGACCAATTACTTGATTATGAATTTGATAAGATTTTTCCCGGTTGTCGTTTGATAGATATACACGAATATCTGTTGGAAAAAGGCGTTAAACTAGAAGGCATTAATGGTACGCAATATCTCTATCATGACCCCTGTCACACGCCTCTAAAACAGCAGGATCCAATGAAAACAGTCAATGCATTAATGGGGGCAACTGTCAATAAATCCGATCGTTGTTGCGGAGAGTCAGGCACTTTAGCGGTCGCAAGACCTGATATTTCAACTCAGGTTCGCTATCGCAAAGCAGAGGAATTGCAAAATGACACCGAAAAACTTCGTGCTGCAGGCAACGATGGCCCGGTTAAAATGCTAACCTCTATGCCCTTCCTGCGTACAAGGCTTACAACGCTATAAAGGCGATGTAGACAATTTAGAGGTGGATTATATCGTGGTAGAAATTGCCAAACATGTGCTCGGTGATGACTGGATGCAAAACTATATTAAACAAGCAGCAAAAGGCGGCATAGAACGCGTATTAGTGTAATTTTTAAGTGCTTCCAGGCAAAATAGCGGTTATGGATTTAACACGGAACAAGCAACATTAAACTTCGTTCCGAGGCTGTGAAAGCATTGTTCTTTTAGTCTCCCCCCCCCCCCTTGAGAAAGGGGGATTGAGGGGGATCTCTAAAAACATAGTTTATTGATATTATTTGATTATTATTAACCCATATTCGCAGCTTTCACTAATATAAGTCATTGATTTATTGTTCATGCCTTATTTTTACCAAAAAAACTTCTTTAAAATCAAAGGGCGTTTTTTGCGGTCGCTTTGTAGTGCCATTTTAATTGCGTGAGCCTATTGCATTTCCCTGGTTTTTAGCCGATGCTAGCGGTATGTATATTCGAAGAACAAAAACAAAAAACCTGGAAGACGGTAGTGCTTATTATACGTATCGCATTGTCGAATCAGTCCGCATAGGAAATCAGGAAGTTAAGCAGCGCACGTTACTTAATATCGGTGCGGACTTTACTATTCAGCAAGAGCATTGGCCCATACTGACTGCCAGGATAGAGCAATTCACAACAAGGCTCGGCCCCTCGTCACTGGCAGAACTGTTTAATTTGGCTGATGACTTAAATCAAATCTCGGAATCAGCAGCTCAACGCTATAGCGCAATGGTTAACGGCAAAATTGTCTGAACCGCTAAACTCGAAAACAACCCGTTGAGAATATCATTCTATTGATATTCATCATGTCGAAGCCATCAATGCTCGCAGCATGAGGCGCAGAAAACCTTGGTGTTGCACGCTGTACAGCACCGGGAACGCCGATGAAAAACTCGTCGAACCTGGCTTTAATAAACGGGATATCGCTGCA
>CALOCH010000012.1:0-384475 GCA_942491615.1 uncultured Gammaproteobacteria bacterium | reverse complement strand
ACGGTCAGGAGCCAGCCTATTGGCAAGATTACTGAGATTTTGGGTGCGCATATGGCGCCTGGAATGGAAATTGATGTGGCAATTCGTACTTATGATTTGCCTAATGTCTGGCCTGACGATGTTTTAAAGCAGACCAAACCGTTTAAAAAAGTGGTTGCTGAAGAGGCTAAGCAAGGTAGGGTTGATTTAAGAGAACTGCCATTAGTCACTATTGATGGTGCAGATGCACGTGATTTTGATGATGCTGTTTTTTGTAGCAAAACGCCTAAAGGTTGGAAATTGTTGGTCGCAATTGCCGATGTCTCGCATTATGTCCAGCCAGGTAGTGCTTTAGATCTCGAAGCAAAAAACCGCAGTACTTCGGTATATTTTCCAGAACAGGTCATTCCAATGTTGCCGGAGATATTATCTAATGGATTATGTTCAATTAATCCAGATGAAGACCGTTTGTGCATGGTTTGTGAGATGTTTATCAATACTCAGGGGCAAGTGATTCGTGCAAAATTTTTTGAAGCTGTTATGCGTTCACATGCGCGTTTGACCTATGATAAGGTCTCAGCCATGCTAGAGCATGATGATGCGACGTTAAAGAAAAAATATCATGCAGTGTTGCCACATTTAGAGCAAATGTATGCCTTGTATAAGGCGATGCGTGCGCAACGGGAAATACGAGGTGCAATGGATTTTGATACTCAGGAAACGCAGATTGTGTTTGCTGACAATCGCAAAATAGACAAAATTATTCCAGTGCAGCGTAATGATGCCCATAAATTGATTGAAGAGTTTATGATTGCAGCGAATGGTGCTGCAGCGCGTTTTTTAAATCGTAAAAAAATGCCGCGCTTATTACGTATTCATGAAGGGCCGTCAGATGAAAAAATAAAAACATTAAAAACTTTTCTAGGTGAACTGGGCTTGCATATGGGCGGCGGCGATAAACCGACACCTGCTGATTATATGCACCTGACTAGTCATATTAAAGGGCGAGCTGATGAACATTTGATACAGACAGTTTTATTACGCTCTATGTCACAGGCGGTATATAGTCCAGAGAAAAAGGGTCATTTCGGCCTGGCTTTAGATGCTTACACGCACTTTACTTCACCTATAAGGCGTTACCCAGATTTAATGGTACATCGTGCAATCCGGCACTGCTTGCTAGGTAAATCGCCCGAGAGTTTTTATTGTGGTTTCCCTGAGATGGCGATTTTGGGCGAGCATTGTTCTGCGAATGAGCGACGCGCAGATGAAGCGACTCGTGATGTCGTAAGCTGGTTAAAATGCGAATACATGCAGGATAAAATTGGCGAGTCATTTAACGGTATTATTTCTGCGGTCACTGGCTTTGGTTTTTTTGTCGAATTAGCGGATCTTTATGTAGAAGGTTTGGTGCATGTCACTGCATTAGGACAGGATTTCTTTAAATTTGATCCAACGAGTCATCAACTTAAAGGCGAACGAACGGGATTATGTTATCGATTGGGAGATGCTGTTAACGTTACGGTCACTCATGTAAATCTGGATGATAAAAAAATTGATTTTGAATTACTCAGTAAGCAAAACAAGGGAGTGCACGCTACTGATAAAACAAGGATAAAGAAAGCTAAAAAAACGACAAGCAATAAGCCGAAGCAAAAGAAAACGAAAAGTAAGGACAGGTCGATTCATAAGGAAGGTAAATGAGTTTAGCGAAAATATTTGGTGTGCATGCTGCTCAATCAGCACTGGATTATGCACCTAAAAAAATCAAGCAGGCCTGGGTGGATCAAAAAAGACAGGATGAGCGCCTGATGTCTTTGCAAAA
Source organism: uncultured Gammaproteobacteria bacterium (assembly GCA_942491615.1). GTDB lineage: Bacteria > Pseudomonadota > Gammaproteobacteria > Methylococcales > Methylomonadaceae > Methyloprofundus. Next base: position 382,671 of record CALOCH010000012.1, on the reverse strand, counting down.
GGGCTTGCAAAAACATAATATCAGAGCAGAGCAGGCTGATCGGAAGAAACTGGATAACTTATCAAAAGGCAGTAATCATCAGGGTATTGTTTTAGAAGTTGAAATGCCTGCGATGCGATCTGAAAGTGATTTGAAATCTGTTGTTGAAAGCGCTAAGCAAGTTCCTTTCTGGCTGATTCTGGATCATGTACAAGACCCGCAAAATTTAGGTGCCTGTTTAAGAACGGCAGATGCGGCAGGTGTGCAAGGTGTGATAGTCACCAAAGATCAAGCTGTAGGCATTACACCAGCGGTATGTAAAGTCGCCAGTGGCGCAGCGGAAACAGTGCCTGTTTATCAAGTGACGAATTTAAGTCGCACAATTATCTGGTTAAAGGAACAGGGTATCTGGATTGCAGGTGCTGCAGGAGAAGCAGAGAAAACCATCTATCAAATGGATGTTAATATGCCTTTGGCTTTGGTGATGGGGGCTGAAGAAAAAGGTATGCGCAGACTGACCCGCGAGCAGTGCGATTTTTTAGTGAAAATTCCTATGCAGGGTAGCGTGGAAAGTCTAAATGTCTCTGTTGCTGCCGGGGTGTTGATTTATGAAATCTTTAGACAACGTTTAGGGGCGTAGCTAATGGGTATTCTCGATCAGTTAAGAAAGCAGGCAGGTCAAAAAAAGTCTTCAGAGCAGCAACAACTGGATCAGAAGCAGCAAAGAGAACAGGCCTATAAACAGCAGATATTACCTAAAATGCAGGAATTGTTTAAATATTTGCAGGAACTGGTCGAGCACTTAAATTACCTTGAGATTCCTGTACAAGTTGAAAATTATAGCGCGCGCTTTCCGCAACTCGGTGTTTTAGCGCAGAAGCATTACAAAATTAGCACCGATGGCTATGGCGGGTTTGCTGATATTGCGAAGTTAATGCAAATTAATGTGACTTTTTTTTGCGAAGGAGACGGCAATCTTCAGTATGTTGTGCACGGAAAGTCAGCGATTGAAAAAGAAATAGCGTATTTACATATTAAAAATCTGACAGCTAAAAGCCAAAAAATGCCGGGTATCAATAATGAAGAAGCGGCTAAATTTCTTGTAAAACGTTTAATTCCTGTGCGATTGCGTTTTGAAGTGGATTATGATGCGTCGCTTATCAAAAGTAATAATCAATAATTATCGTGATTTTTCTATTTATACAGAATCATGGGAAGCGGCTGACATTGATGCGGATTTTCTGGATCTCGTCGCGCGCTATTTATTACGCAAAGATTCGGAGTTTGTAAAGCCAGAAATGAGTGACGAACATCGAGAAGCATTACGTAAAAAATTAGCGGCAATCAAAGAAAAAGGAGGACAAGTCTATTGATCAATAATTGGGTTGCCGTCCTGATTTTATGGCATATAGAGCTGGACTCAGCGATTTTTGATTTATGAGGCTACTTAATCCGTGCTCAGATTGATGTGTTTGAACATTCTGCTTGTTATTTTATTGTATAGTTTTATCGGACCAGTTTCTGGACAGGCGTTTTCCTCGTTGTACATGCCTTTACCTGCACTCACTGAAAATGCACTGGGGGTTATTGTTAACGACTCTGACCCATTAAGTATAAAAATTGCTGAATATTACCAGAAGCAGAGAAAAATTCCCGCGCAAAATATTATTCATATCAATTTTAGCCCTGGGCAGAAAAAACTCTTAGTTTCTGAATTTAAGAAAATAAAACGTAAAGTTGATGCACTAAGTCCAGCTCATATTCAGGCATATGCATTAACTTGGATGCTGCCTTATCGTGTGGGTTGTATGTCGATAACCACAGCATTTGCCGCTGGATACAAGGACACATTTTGTGCTAATGGATGCGAGAAAACCCAGCAGTCTCCCTATTTTAACAGTGAGCTGGAAAAGCCCTTTGCCCATTATAAGTGGCGTCCAACGATGGCTTTGGCTGGTGAAAGTTTTGCAGATGTAAAAGACTTAATTGATCGAGGTGTTGCAGCTGACTATAGTCAGCCTAAAGGTAGCGCTTATTTGTTAAAGACGTCAGATAAATTAAGAAGTGCGCGGGCAGTCTTTTTTCCGGAAATTTCTTCAAAATTTAAGGGATTATGGCAAATAGAAATTTTAGAAACTGACTATATTGAAAATAAAACAGACATCATGTTTTATTTTACGGGTAAAACACATATTGAAAAAATTCGTAGCAATCAGTTTTTACCGGGAGCCGTTGCCGATCATTTAACTTCATCAGGTGGAATATTACCCAAAGGACGGCAAATGAGTATTATCGAGTGGATAAAAGCCGGTGCAACAGGTAGTTACGGTACTGTTGTTGAACCTTGTAACTTTGTGCAAAAATTTCCTCATCCTGGCATTATGATGTCATTTTATATCCGTGGTAATAGCTTAATTGAAGCCTATTGGAAAAGTGTCGCCTGGCCTGGCCAAGGTATTTTTATAGGAGAACCCTTAGCTAAGCCCTTTGCCTATAGATAATGCCTGACAATGATTGTTTTTTAGAAAAAATCGTTCTCCGAGCTTGGAGAGAGCAGGTTTATATTTGTAATGTATTTTTTCGCTTAAGTAGCTTTGATGTACTCGCAGTTTTTTAGGTTTTTTCCCATAATCCTGCTTGATCTATTTGGTGTTCTTGGTTACTCTTGAAGCTGGCGATATGTTTTGCAGTATTTCCAGCTGAATGTAAAACACAGCTTTAATTCACCCATTATTAACATTATATCTTTATGTGGCAGCATATTCTTACGGATTTTATCGGTCTGTGGGTGGTTATAGATCCTATCGGAACCCTACCTGTTTTTATCTCAGTAACAAAAAGTTTAAGCGTGGTTGAGCGTAGAAACACGGCACTAAAAGCAGTTGCCTTTGCTGCATTGATTTTGCTATTTTTTTTAGGGTTAGGGCAGATACTATTGGAAGCATTGGAAATTCCTCTCGTTTCTTTTCAAATTACCGGTGGTATTATTTTGTTTTTGTTTGCCCTGACTATGATTTTTGGAGAATCTAAACCGCAGCAGGAGGAACAACTGGAGATTGAGCAGGGGAGCGATTGCGCGGTATTTCCCTTAGCCATGCCTTCCATTGCTTCACCGGGTGCTATGCTTGCTGCTGTAGTATTGACTGATAACGATCATTTTGATCTCTATAATCAGCTGATTACTGCTTCCGCTATGATCAGTGTGTTATTAATAACATTACTTTTGCTATTAAGTGCAAGTTGGATTTTACGCATTATTGGGAAATCAGGTGCTGGGATTATCAGTCGTGTCATGGGCTTAATTCTAGCAACTGTCGCAACCGAATATGTTTTATCGGGTTTAAAGCTCTATTTTTAATCTGTTTAATAGCCAGGAGTTATCAATGAGTGCAACAAGTGCTTTGCGTTTATGTTTGTTCCCTTTTTTTTGCGCTGTACTTCTCACTGCCTGTGATGAATTTATACCCGGTAATGACCTGGTATTACCTGAAAGCATAGAGGAAAGTGCCTCTTTTTATCTGCTGACAGATAATGATCTGGGAATTACTCAGCAACAGACTGTTTATATTCCTGTTTATTCAGAAATTTTTGTATCTGGTGGTGGTAAACTAAATCTGGCTATAACTTTAAGTATACGTAATACTGATTTTTCTTATCCTTTGGTTGTTAATAGTGTTAATTACTATAATACCTCAGGTAAATTAATAGAAAACTATTTGCAAGTTCCTTATTTGCTGGAGCCCATGGCATCGACCCATTTTTTTGTTACTCAGTCAGATGCGCGCGGGGGCGTGGGTGCTAATTTTATAGTCAACTGGGCGGCTAATAAATCAGCCAGCGATCCCGTTATTGAAGCAGTGATGGCTGGCTCTACTGGCACACAAGGGATGTCTTTTGTTACTCCTGGACGTAATATCAAAGCTAAAAAAGAGCTAGTAGCAGAGAAACACTGAAAGTCTTATAGTTCAGAGTCCTGGAGCCTTCGATTTGCCAGTTATTTTTTATTCTCAGCGATATTCCTTGTGTAATGATCATTGATTTAGGGAGTTGAATCATCAGTGGGGTAACTGTTCATCCCCTCTATGAAAACCAATGGATTGAGACGAGTTTTTTTAATAAAACCTCGACTAAGCCCTCCTTGTTAACAAGGGGGGACTGAGCCATTACTCGGTGGGTGGTTCGCTTAACAATAGGTCATTTGCCTGTTGTTTGTATTCAATAGCCATCGTAAGAAATTTTTCTGCACGTTTACTATGATGGGTATTTAGTGCTTTGCGTTGATATGCTATGGTGTGTCTATTAAGTAACTCCCGAAACTAACTTAAATATTTTTGGTTCTTCTGGGTCTGCCGTGAAAACGTGTCAGCAGCATGATTAATAGCATAACAAAAATCTCAACTGATTGTTTGTAAAGTGATTTATAGGTAGTGGGAATACAGAAATATCAAAGTTTCACAAGATTTTAGTATCTACTTTAATATCTACTTTAAATTCTAGTGCGAAGCAAAAAATTAAAAAAATATTTTGCTATTTTACCTTATCCAAGTATTTTTTCTCCTGTGAATATTAAATACCTACAGGCCGAAATAAATGCCAGCGCCCAAATATTAGTCCAGATTGATAGCGGCATAGTGCAAGCGCTGTCAGCCCTGGAAGGGATGATGGTCTCCAGAAGGCGCAGGGTTGTTGCCAATCCGTAGTGCGCGATAGCGCGCGAGGAAGGCTATTGTTTTTCCCGAAGAGCCGTAGAGCCATTTGTGGTAGCCCTGACTGTGCGGCTTTTGTGCGTAGTCTGAGGCGGACGCAGGGCAGCTGGAGCCTTAATGATTCGCGGCGCTTGGCGAATCGTTTATTTGTGACATGCAGTCCCAAAATCTATCATGAGGCGGCGTTATATCATTGAAATTTAGAATATTTGGAAAAATTATAAACTGGCATTTCTATCAAGAGATAAATTAATTTTACATGGGTACTTAACATCTAGACTCAAAAAATAGGTCATATGCCACACTTAAGTGTGGCATATGACCTATTTTTTGCTCCTGCAGATACGCTAGTAAAAAAATAGTTGAACAACTATCAGTAAATAAGAATAAAGAAATATTTAAATAACAGATAGATAAGCAAGAAGAATAGTAACAATTAAAAAATTGGCATGTAAATCGCTTTCAATATAGAGGCTAAATTGGTTTTATTCAGGGAAGAAAGAAGCTGAATATAGAAAATTGTAAAATTTTTGAACATGGGTGAATGGATTCCCCTCCCCACTAATTCTGGCTTTGACTTTTCTCTGCTGAATGTGGTTGCAAAGGTACACTATATTTTTGTTATCTTAGCGATACGGTGGTAAAAAAACCGGTAAACACTGTTTCTTGGGTAAAAAGTCCTATTCGCTGGTATCTTTTATTTTTCAATAAATAATTGACAGCGACCCATTTTGCGGTTTTGAGCTCTTGATGGATCAACGATCCATGGTTATATAACATAGTTCAATAAATTTTTACTCACGCCTCTATGAGGCTAATAACTTAACATTTATTCTTTTGGAGATTAATTTAAATGAAAACAACTTTTGATTTATCAGCAAAGCTTGGATTAATAGCTTCTTCCCTGGTATTGAGTTCTGCTTCTTATGCTGCAGGCACATGGCTTAATGGTGATAACATGCTTGAGCCAGGAACGACTATTCAAGCAATAAACGCGAATGCCAGTAAAAATGGTTATACAAGTAACCCAGCTTTAACTAATCGCGCCTGGGGTATGCAAGGGGCTTGGCTTAATTTTGAAGTCATGCAGGCTTCAGATGTATTGGTATCCCTTTCTTCAGCAGCGACTAATGCACCAGGATTTACGGTGTATAGAGCCGATAATAATTTTGTAGCGGATCCAAATGCATCTGGAAAGGCTGACAAAGATGGAGTTGAAGGTGCAATTCATGCTTTCAACCAGGTTGGGCAACCAGGAAAGCCAGGACTTATTTGGGCGACCGACAATGATGTCGTTGATTCACTAGAAGGCAATACATTAGAAAACGGACTTGTTGAAACATTAGGTTATGTGAATGGCTCAATGACGGACTATGTTAATTTCTGGAACGACAATGTTGATTCCGGCGCGCATGATGTCAGTATTGATAACAAGTATGAAAATGGCGTTTATGGTAGTGTGCAGCATCATGCTGGCCCTAATGGTAATACTAACTACTCTAATCTAACGTTGGTTAATTTGCAGCCAGGTTTTTATACTGTTTTTCTAGGCGGTACCAACACGGAAGGTGAAGATACACCGATTGATGTTAAAGTTACTGCGATACCGCTATCAGTAGCTGATTGTTTATTGAATTATACTGAGCAGCAAGAGCCTGCTGATTACCCACATGCAGGATTAGTTTCTCAAAATTTTATGCAATATTACTACCGTTTTTATGAAGAAACAGGTCATTATTTAGGTATTTCTTCCGAAGATAGTCATATTTACTCACTGCCTCAGGTTGGTGGTGAAATGAGTGATTTAGGTGATACAGTTGCTATGGCAAAAGCAGCAGGATGTAAATAAACTACTACACTTAAGCATAGCTATCGCCTTTGGCCTTGGCTATGCTTTTTCAGTAGTTTATTCATTCTTGCGATTCTTATCTGCAAGGTAGATTTTTTTGAGTTGTAATTTTTGTCTGATGATTGATTGATTTTTGCTTATAGTTTAGAGTTATCCGCGGCTGTTTGCGAATTATCCATTAAAGTTATATTGGGCATTAATCTACTCGTAAAGCATGGTTTAATAAAAAATCAGAAACGCATTGCATCTAGTTGTTTTTTAAGAGACCAAACAGCACTCAATCAATACTGTTGGAGTTTATATGCTTTATTTATGGCGCTGTTTTTTGTTTTCCCTTCTGCTTTTTTCTCTGCAAGTTCATGCAGAAAATATCTTGTCACTTGGGCCTATGCCCATCAGTTTAAAATATTTGCCAGTTCCTACTGTTCCAGGGTTATTAGATGGCTCCGATCCCATCATAGTCGATAAAAATACTGCCATTGTTTTAGGAAAAGCCTTGTTTTGGGACACTAATATCGGCAGTGATGGTATGGCCTGTGCTTCGTGTCATTTCCATGCGGGTGCGGATAGCAGGGTAAAAAATCAGTTAGCGCCTGGCGGACAGTCCACTACTTTAAGTAAAGAGCAGTTAGCAGACTTTTCCGTGAATCAATCTCTTTCAACGGCACAATTCCCTTTTTACCAGTTGCAAAACCCATTACAAGAAAGCAGTTCCGTTAGCAATGACAGCCATTTTGTTACCGGTTCTTCAGGAACATTTGGCGGTGAATATAAAGGCGTGAGTTCTCAAAAGCGCGCATTTGAAGATTGCGCACGATCAGTGGGTGAGGTTTTTCATGTTGGTAAGCTCGCGACAAGACGCGTGACGCCGAGAAATGCCCCCACAGTCATTAACGCTATCTTTAATTATCGCAATTTTTGGGATGGTCGTGCCAATAATGTCTTTAATGGCAGTAATTCATGGGGTGACCGCGATTCTAATGCGGGTGTTTGGGTTGCGCATGATACCAACACTGTTATCAAAGAACGCCTGCATCTAGTTAACGCGTCTCTAGCTTCACTTGCTACGGCACCACCGTTAAATACCACGGAAATGAGTTGCACTCAGCGTACTCTGCAAGATATAGGCAGAAAACTCTTGCCACGTCAGCCGCTAGAAAAGCAGAAAGTACATTGGAATGACAGTGTGCTTGCACCTTTTTAGCTTGAGTAATGAGCAAGTTTTTAAATCTGGACTGAATATCACTTATGCAGCATTGATTAAAAAAGCTTTTAATAGCAAATATTGGTCGTATCAGGGGCCAAATAAATTTGGCAGCCCATTAAGCGGCGCACCTTATCAGCAAATAGAAGCAAATTTTGCACTATTTTTTGGTTTGTCCATTCAGCTTTATGAAAGTACCCTGATTTCTGATAACGCGCCTTTTGATCAAAGTCGGCGCGATAAAAATAATCTGCCCATTGATCTAAGCGCAGAGGAATTAAATGGTTTCGAACAATTTCGCATTAATTTGTGTTCGCATTGTCATTTAGGGCCTAATTTTACTGCAGCAGCTATTGATGCCAACGCTACACTGGCAAAGAATAATCCGAGTGTATTTGAAGAAATCAGTACGACTACCAATGTGCTTAACCGCATTCCGCTTTTTGTGCATAATAAGGCTTTGACCGTTTTTTCCGATATTGGCTTTGCGTCTACCGGTGTCGCGAGAGAGGAAACAGATATTGGGCTGGGCGGTATAGATGTGTTTGGTAATCCATTGTCATTTAGCAAACAATATTTACAATTTTTAGCAGGTATGAATGAGGGTGTTAAGGATGATGCTGTGCGTCATGTGCGCCCGTGTGACTTTCCAATACCGTTTGCAGTTAATTTTAAGCCAACTTATAAAGCACTGAGTGTATTTAATATTGAAGATGGCGTACAGCCGCAACAACAAGATAGCAAAAATTGCTTTTTAAGCGCTGATAAAAATGCCTTTTTACCGACAATGCATGCCGCGCAGGTAGAACTGAAAAAACCTGATACCAATAAAATGCTCGCAGAAGTGAATGCAAGTTTCAAAATTCCTACATTACGTAATATCGAATTGACCGGTCCCTATATGCACAATGGTAGTATGGCAAACCTAGAACAGGTGATTGAATTTTATACAAGAGGGGGGAATTTTATGAACGATGCCAAAGAAACCACTTTGGTGTTTCCATTACCTAGACTCAAATTTTCTGAAAAAAATCGCCATGATCTGATTGCCTTTTTAAAAACCTTAACAGATGACCGTGTGCGTTATCAACGTGCACCGTTTGATCATCCTGAGCTCATCATTCCGCAGGGCCACGATGGTGATCATTTACGTGTAGCGCCTAATCATTTTAATTTACCCATGGCAAAAGACGACTTTCTAGTTGTGCCTGCGATTGGGGCATCCGGAATAGAGTCGGCAATAAAACCTTTTGATGCTTATTTACTAAAAAATTTAAATTAAAAGCTATTATCAAATATGATTTCGATATAACTTCAACTAAGCACCGAAACAAATAAATGAAAAAAGAAGTAATAATCTTGTTTAATACAGCAATATTGCTGTTTTTCAAGGTAGTTTATGCTGATGAGAGTATTGAAGATTCAAACCCTATTGAAGAGACAATTTATCTTGATAATATGGTTATTGAAACTGAAACCGAAAATCTTACTGTTTCCCCTCAAAACAGCATTAACTCTGATGATATTGCAAAAAGGCAAAGCCAGGTTTCTGATACTGCAAAATTACTAGAAGACACGGCTGGCATGAGCTTTCAAGCAGGGGGTGGGGTTTCTTCAATACCTATTATTCGTGGTTTAAATGATACGCGTGTCAAAATTGAGGTTAATGGGATGACTGTCAACTCAATTTGTCCAAACCATATGAATCCTGCCTTAGCGAGCATTGACCGTAGTAATATTGGTAGCATTACCATTTTAAAAGGAATTACGCCGGTAAGAATGGGAGGTGACAGTATTGCAGGAACAATATCTGTACAATCTGCGAAGCCTAAGTTCGCCGAAGCTGGTGAAGATTTCTTATTAAATGGAAAACTGTCAGGATTTTATCGCAGTAATGGTGATGCTTTTGGTGGAAGTGTCGGGTTAGGCATTGCAAATGAATATGCTCGCCTTGACTATACAGGCTCTGATACTCAAAGTAAGAATTATCAGGATGGCAACGGTAATGTGATTAAATCTACGAGTTATGAAAACATAAATCAAGCATTCGCATTATCATTCAACTACGATGAGCATTTGTTAGAAATTAAAGGTGGACAACAACATATTCCATACCAGGGTTTTCCAACGGCAAGAATGGATTTAACCAATAATGATAGTCTCTTTGGTAATATTCACTACAACGGTTTATTTGATTGGGGTAATGTAGACGCTATATTATTTTTGGAACATACCAGTCATACCATGGATTATTTGCCAGATAGAGATGCGGTCATATTTATGCCTATGGAAACGCGAGGCAAAAATTATGGCTATAAACTGCAATTCGAATTGCCATCAGATGAAGATGATAATATCTTTCGCTTTGGTAGTGAATTTCATGGCAGTGTTGTCAATGATTATTGGCCAGCAACGTCTACGGTTCCAAGTATGATGGGCCCCAATGATTTTATCAACCTGAATGATGCAACCCGGGATCGTTTTGGTGTTTATGCAGAATGGGAAAAAGCCTGGACAGATACATGGAAAACGATGCTAGGTTTCCGCTACGATCGCACGTGGATGAATACCGGCGACGTGCAGGGATATAACGATATATCGTCTGATTATCTTCTGACTGACTATGAACAAGCAATTGCATTTAATGCCTTAGATCACGAACGTAACTTTAATGCGTTTGATATCAGTATGCTTGTCCAATATACACCCAATGACTGGAGTTATTACACCTTGGGTTACGCGCGAAAAAACCGTGCACCTTCAGTGCAGGAATTATATCCATGGAGCATCAGTCCAATGCCGATGACCATGATTGGCTGGTTTGGTGATGGTAATGGTTATGTAGGTAACTTAGATTTAAAGATGGAAACTGCACATAATATTGGCTTTACCGCTAATTTTTCTGACCCTGGTGATGAGCAAGTGTGGAATCTTGAAATTTCCCCATTTTTCAGCTACGTGGAAAACTATATTGATGCCGATCTTTGTCAAGAGTGTAGAAGACAGCCAGGAAATGGTTATTATTACCTAACATTTGCAAATTATGATTCTTATCTCTGGGGTGTGGATATAACGGGTGAAATGAACTTATTTGAAAGCCCAACTTATGGCGAATTCTCAACGAATACCATTATGAGTTATGTGCGTGGTAAACGTTCAGATGGTGATAATCTTTATCATATGATGCCATTTAATTTTACATGGGGGTTAAACCATAGACTGGGAGGCTGGCAAAGTACGTTTAACATGCAATTTGTTGATGCAAAAGATGATGTACAAGAAGTTAGAAATGAGTTAAAAACATCTTCTTATATTCTGTTAAATCTCAAAACCAGTTATCAGTGGGAATTTGTTACTGTTGATTTTGGTGTGGATAATATTCTGGACCATCAATATTACTACCCGTTGTCGGGCGTTTATATTGGCGACCAAAATGCGATGACATTGAGTTCATCCGAGCCAAAAACACAAAACTTGCCAGGTCAGGGGCGTTCTATTTATGTCGGCGTTACCCTTGAGTATTAAAAAATCTGATTATATAGTCTCAGATTTAATTTTTTAATTTAAGAGGTTCAAATGAAAATACTAAAAGCTATCATCTTGTTATTTCCACTATTTTTATTCTTAAAACCCGTGCAGGCGAAACCTATTCGTTATCAGGTAGAGCTGGTTTTTTTTGATAATTCCATTTTCAATGGCACATTCGACTATGATAACGATACTCAACAGATAAGTAATCTTCAAGGTCTATTAGACGATACGTTGATGGGTAATATAGAGCCGATTCGTTATCAACTAAAAGCAAAATCCGATGGTAACGGCGGAATTACGGCTTATGCTTATACCATGAATTCAACAAAAATAGACACTTCTCCCAATATAAATAATAATGTTTATGTTGCTATTAATTTTAATGCGCAAGATCCGACTTTAGGTCCAACCGATAAAGACCAATTGGGGTATATGGACTGTAGTAGTGGTGCTTTGATGTTTGACAATAGAGGTATTGGAAACTGCATGTATCATTTATCCTGGCAAGATCCGGTTTATTATCCCATGGGAGGTGAGAATCTTATTTTATTAGAAACAATTAAAGTTGCTGATGATGAAATGACGCATTCCGATTGTTTATTTGACTGGGCAGAAAATAATTATGCAGGCTTATTTTCACCTGTACAGGGTGCTGCAAATTCCCAAACTTTGCTACCCTACTATTTTCGTTATTATTCAGCTACCAATGCCTACTTAGGTATTTCTTCTAAGGATAATCATATCTATTATTTGCCAGAGAACGGTGAATTAATGACTGTTGGACATGCTTACGATTGGCTAGAACAAGCTGATTGCCTAAGCTTTTGAGCTTTCAATAGACCCAGCTAAAATACTTTTTGTGACGGATTTATTCTAGCCACTTCACTTTATCCCGGTCAATGACCGGGTATTCAGTTGCAGTTAAACTCCTGATTTTATTATGTTGAGAAAATTCAATTAATAATCTGGCTACAAGTTTTAAGCGGGACAAAACAAGCAGGGTGGGCAATCTTTTCTGCCCACCCTACAGCTTATAAAGTTTGTCCCGTCTTTAAGTGCATAGCCAATAATATTGTGTGATGTACTGCCGTGAAAATCAACTTGTGGTGGAATGCAAAGCCTTGTCTTATGATTTTTAAATCATTTAAGTTTAATTGTTCGAGAGAAGAGCTGTTTTTGCATGTGGATAGTGATATTTGCCCTTTAAAGTTTTTTGATATGCAGTAGTCGTAGAGAGAAAGTCTGAGAGCATGCGTTTTTTATATAAGCGTTGGATGGGTTCTTAAGGTCTTATCAAAAAAGTGTCAAAAATGAACAGGTGCATAAAAAAAATGAGGTATTAATTAGTATGAATAACTTTGCTACGATTGTTGGGGCTGGTGCGTTTGCTTTATGAACGACTGCAATAGCAGATGTTCAATATGCAAATCCAGAGGAAGACGTTATAGGTTATAAATAGATTGTTACACTAGGCCATCATGGTACGGCTGAAATTGTCGGTAGTATTGTCGGTAAAGGTTCTTTTGAGCTAACTTATACATTTCCTAATCTCGACTGGACATAGACTACTGACTGGGGTGCATTAGAATTACAAGAGGATACAAGAGGAAGTTATTTTAAAGATTGCGTTGTCACGTCAGGAAGGTGTTTATAAAATGAAAGTAGATGGAGACACGGGTGCGCAATCTTCTGCTTCGTCAGAACAGTAGCAAGGTTATTTTTAACCCTATGGGCAATTTCTGGTCAACTATCAACTGGATAGCGGCAGAGCACTAGATTCGGTGAATCAACAATTATCTACCGTGCAAGACTGCGCGCTGGTCAATATTCTGGGCGGTGTAAATTTGCTTTACTGTGCTGAAGACGAAGCTTGCTATAATGACATATACGGCTATCGCGCTACATTTACTGCATCGCAACTCCCAAGTATGGCAGCAGGCATGTAATTCTTATATTAAATTTTTAATATAAGCTGATAATAGAGAAGCTCCAATTGAATAATTGAAACTTTTTTCTACTGTGTATCTTATTTTTTATTTTAATGAAGACAGAACTAAAAATGATTCATAAAAACATAAAACTTAAAAGCATTTATATCATCACCGCATTGATGGTTGTCTTTAGCGTAACGCAAGCTAAGGCAGAATCTGCGACACTTTCTGATAACCTGAAGTTACATATTCCCGTCATAAAATTTCAAAAGCAATATTTATCGGCTGACCTGGAATATATTAAAAACTCAACGGATCCGATGACATTTAAAGTAAAAAAATATGCTTTTTTGGTGACTGATGAAGTGCCACCGCAACTATATGATCTTGCACTAGTCACTGCGGGCGATGCTCCGGCAATCGTTGATATTAAGGCGAATGAGGCGCGGTTAACTTTTGCATCGTCCATTCCTTTAGCGTGTTCTGTGGTCTATGGCAAGACGCGGAACTTTGGTGCAGTGGCGATTGATGCGAATATGAATGGTGGTGCAATTATTGACCACAACCCTATTCTTACAGGGTTGGAGCCTGATACGCGTTATTATTATCGGGTGCAAGGAGCGGATGCAAAGGGAAGGCTTTACTGGGCTTCCGTAGAGAGTTTTAGAACAGCGACTGCAAACGCAGAAAATAATAATTTGCTTGCCATTGAAAATGGGGCGATGGTGACAGCAGTGAGTAGTAATTTTGCAGGTGCTAAAAACGATCAGTCCTGGGGTGCAAATAGTGCGATTGATGGTTCGCTTAACTCTGCCTGGTCCTCTGCTGGTGATGGTAATAAGGCGTTTATAGAGATTACATTAGCTCAATCTGAATATATTGATAGCATTGAGGTGTTTTCAAGGTCTATGAGTGATGGCTCTGCAAAAATCCGCAGTTTCACGATTACACTCGATGATGGACAAGTGCAGGGACCTTACACATTGCCAGATACGCAACAGGCATATAAATTTCCTTTAGAACAAACGAGTTCATCGATTCGTCTGGATGTTGTTAGTAGCACAGGAGGTAATACCGGGCTAATTGAATTTTCTGCTTACGCTAACTAAATATACATTTAGATTTTTCTATGAATCGTAGCACGGTTTTTGCTTGCCAGGAATGCTGAAATTGCAGAGATATCGGATAGTATTAAATTCTGACTGCTAATTGAGTTTATTGTGTCATTATCAAAGAACAAGGACCCAAATGAGAAATTATCTTATGGGGCATGCAGTTAGCTCCTTTTGATATACTATTTATCGTTTAAGCAGGACTTGCAGGCGCTCAGTCATGAGCTGGGAATTGAAATATGCATGACACATTTTCCACCAAATATCTCAAAATGGAACCCCATAGAACATCGCTTTTTGCTTCATATTACACGGTTTCTAACAGGATCTATATAAAAGTGGCCGATGCTTTTAAAGTGTTTATGGGAATAGTGTTTGATGAGGATTTAAGTCAATGCAATTATGTGGCTGTTCCTGCAAGTTATAATTTGCCGAAGTTATTTTGTGCTTATTTATAAGGTGAGATTGTGCAATTATCGGTGCATTAGGGGCGGATCTTTAGATTTGTAACCGTTCAGTCTTCTCCTTGCAGTCAAGAAGATTGTACAGTCTAATGTTTTTTATGTTAAAACATAACTAACTTAATCATTTTTGATAGGAATTAGTGATGAAAATATCCATTTTATTTATCTTGTTCGGCCTTTCTTTTATGGCAGAAACTGTTGCTGCTAAAGCGCCTGCCCCCGAATCGGTTGAGGGTGCCGTCACGGTGAGCACGCCACGAGCAAAGGCATTAATGAATCAAGGTGTGGTTTTTATCGATGTTCGTCGCGCAATTGACTATCAAACCAGCCATATTCAATGGGCGCATCATCTGGACTTAAAGCTGGATTTAACAGAGGACGCTTTACTGAAAATCGTGCAAAAAAACCAGCCGGTGGTTTTTTATTGTAATGGTGATATGTGTCAGCGTAGTGCACAGGCCAGCGAAAAAGCAGTAGAATGGGGTTGGACCAAAGTTTACTACTATCGAGGTGGTTTTCCTGACTGGCAAAAAGCGGGTTTGCCGCTTGAGTAGGCAAAAGAAAAAAGAGTGTCGCTGGAGGGGCACTCGATATTTACTTATATGGGGCATAACGACAGAGGGCTCATCTGCGTAATGCAGACAAGCCCTGAGATAACTAAATTATTTCAGGTATATATACTAGTTTTTAGGTGGGAATGCGGATAAGATTTTAGTCACGTATTTCTGAACAAGTACATCACTTTCTTCTCTATTAGCGCTTTTGGGTAAGCGACCATCCGCCGCACCGCGCCACATTAGCTGATCAGTTTCCGGATTGATAATATCTATTATCAGTGTGCCTTGTTTATAGTAAGTCACCACTGTTTCTGGGCTGCCGCCGTAACCAACGCTCATGCCTCGACCGTAATAACCATAACCTGGATACATGCCGCTGTAATTGTTATAAGTACGCACATCGACCTGATCTTCAACGACTACGCTATAGTTAACTAAAAAATCAACTGCCCCTGTATTAGTTTTGCTATAGTTTTTCAATTGCAATTGCTGATCTATAGTCTCCCGTATACGTTGATCCATAATGGAGTTGGTAAATTTTAGACTAGTTTTATTATTATCATCATCCTTTTCTTCATACCAGCGATAGGTTTTGAAGCTGGAGAAGTCGATTTTATCATCATAGTCCGTGCTAAGGGATAGTGATGAGCAGCCAGTGATGAAAATTGTGATAATAAATATGTAAAGGTAGTTTTTCATTATTTTGCCCCTATTATAGTAATCAAATGTACCTCTGCTTTACTGCTTAAGCATGAGTATGTTGTAATCAGTTAATGGTATGCTAATATACATTTGCTTAATCAGATGGTATCGTTTCACTTAGATGTTAATATAGCCATGGCTTTTTGTACGTGTTCTGCTGTTTCAATGCCTAAGTCGGTTAGATAGCCGCCATCATCCCGTGTGATCAGGTCTTTGTCATGTAAGCGTTTAACCGCTGCAATGGCTTCTGGGTCTGCGGTATGGTGGACTTTAATACCTTCAGTGGAGGATAACTTATAACGTGCAAGAATGTTGAGTTCTGCTGCGATGTCTGATGAAATGAGCATAGTGTTGTTCCTTATTATCGTATAAAAATGTTAGCTTGTTATTTTTGTGATATTTTATACCACTAAGAGCTAAGCAGAGTATATAAAATCAAAGAATAAACAGTAATGGCCATAAATATAGAGAAATAAAATGATGAAAATTCTTATGAGAATCGCAATGTTTGTTGTGGTCGGAACGTTATTTTTTAGCATGATGGGCAGAATGCAGCCTGGTTATGAAAAAAACTATACGATTCTATATTCCGATTTTATTGAAAATATCCGTAATGGTTCAGTGACTGAAGTCACCATCACTGGAGAGACTATAAGAGGCAAGTTGCGTAGTGGTGAGCCATTTATTACCTATAATCCAGGTGATAACCATATGGTCGATGACTTGATTGAGTATGGGGTAAAGATTAAAGTCGCGACACCTGAAAAGCAATCCATGCTCATGCAGATTTTTATTTCCTGGGCACCGATGTTGTTATTAGTAGGTGTTTGGGTTTATTTTTATCGCAAACAACAGGGTGCATCTGCTGGTGGCGGGCAAATGGGAATGGGTAAAAGTCGCGCCAAGTTATTGGAAGAAGATCAGATTAAAGTCGGTTTTGCTGATGTTGCGGGTGTAGAAGAAGCAAAAGAAGATGTCATGGAATTAGTGGATTTTCTCAGAGACCCTTCGAAGTATGAATATGTTGGTGGAAAAATTCCTCATGGCGTATTAATGGTCGGGCCGCCCGGAACAGGTAAAACACTATTGGCGCGTGCGATTGCGGGCGAAGCAGGCGTGCCTTTTTTCTCTATCTCAGGTTCTGATTTTGTGGAAATGTTCGTTGGAGTGGGCGCTTCACGGGTGCGTGATATGTTTGAGCAAGCCAAGAAGCGTGCACCGTGTATTATTTTTATTGATGAGATAGACGCAGTTGGACGTCAGCGTGGTGGCTCTGGGCCAGGAGGCGGTGGCAATGATGAGCGTGAGCAAACATTAAACCAGTTGTTGGTTGAAATGGATGGTTTTAGTGGTAATGAAGGAATTATTGTTATTGCCGCGACTAACCGTGCTGATGTTTTAGATAAGGCGTTACTAAGACCCGGACGTTTTGATAGAGAGGTACATGTAGGCTTGCCTGATATTAAAGGGCGTGAGCAAATTTTAAATGTTCATATTAAGAAAGTACCCCAGGCTGAAGATGTTAATATCAAAGACCTGGCGCGTGGAACACCTGGTTTTTCAGGGGCAGAGTTAGCTAACCTGGTTAATGAGGGCGCGTTATTAGCGGCACGTAATAATAAGCGCATCGTGACCATGAATGATTTAGATCGCGCTCGGGATAAATTACTTATGGGTGCTGAAAAACGCTCCATGGTGATGCGCAAGGAAGATTTGTTAATGACGGCCTACCACGAAGCGGGCCATGCTATTGTAGGCCGTAATGTGCCGGAACATGATCCCGTCTATAAAGTTAGTATTATGCCGCGTGGAGGCGCTTTAGGGGTAACTATGTTTTTACCGGAGCGTGATCTATATAGTGCGAGCAAAGATAAGTTAGAAAGTCAGATTTCTGGGCTATTTGGTGGACGTATTGCCGAAGCGATGATTTATGGTAAAAATAAAGTGACTACCGGCGCTTCGAATGATATAGAAAGAGCAACACAACTTGCCCGAAATATGGTGACTAAATGGGGTTTGTCAGACAAATTGGGGCCTATGGATTATGGCGATAACCAAGGTTATATGGGGACGCAAAGTAAGCCTATGTCTGAAGAAATGGCCAAAATGATTGATAATGAAATTCGTGCTGTCATTGATAAAAATTATCAACGTGCGGAAAAAATACTACAAGAAAACATTGAAATTCTGCACAATATGGCCCAAGCCTTAATGGACTGGGAAACAATTGATAAATTTCAGATTGATAAATTGTTAAAAGGCGAGAAATTAGAGCCACCTATAGATGAGCCGGAAGAGCATGATACTGATAGCCACAGCCATCCAGAAGACAAAATTGCAGACCTTAAACAAAGTGATGATACTCAACTAGGTGATGCCGGAGTGCATGGGCAGCAGCATAATATCTAAACCGTTTTTTTAGTAGCTTAGGGATCGTAAATGCGCCCTAAGCTACTTTTTTGTATAGCTAAAGTTGCTCTGGTTTATGTATGCATAAGGCAATGGAAAACAACAGTAGGTTAAAAATGGAGCCGTTTTGGAAAGAGCAGTTACAAGATGAGTTTCGCCAAGATTATATGCAAAACCTGCGTGCATTTTTAGCAGAAGAAAAGCAGCACGGTAAAATTATTTTTCCACGCGCAATTGAATATTTTAGCGCTTTAAACTTAACCCCATTCAATCAAGTCAAGGTCGTTATCCTAGGCCAGGATCCCTATCACGGACCCGGTCAGGCGCATGGTCTTTGTTTTTCCGTTCCGCCTGATATCGCAGTGCCCCCCTCATTACGTAATATCTATAAAGAATTGGGCAGTGATCTTGGGTTTTTTCGCGCTGAGCACGGTTGCCTGATCAGCTGGGCAAGGCAAGGTGTGTTATTGCTAAATAGCGTACTGAGTGTCGAAAAAGGCTATGCGGCCTCACACCAAGGGAAAGGTTGGGAACGCTTTACAGATAAAGTGATTATGCAAATCAATGAACATGCTGAACATATTGTTTTTATGCTTTGGGGGAGTTATGCGCAAAAAAAAGGCGCTGTTATTGATACTAGCAGACATTTGGTATTACAAGCACCTCATCCGTCTCCTTTATCGGCAAATCGCGGGTTTTTCGGTCAAAGACATTTTTCTCGTTGCAACGCATACCTGATCAATCATGGCAAAGCGCCCATTGAATGGCAACTCCCCGATTTAACCGTAGTGCAGCAACAGTTTCAGTTAGCTCAGGACATTAACCAGACAATAGCAAACGTATAATCACTGACAGGAGGTCTAGTGTCCTTAACATATTCAGCGCCCGCTGTTAGCATTACCCTGAAAATTATTGAATCCTATGGTATAGATCCAGCCCGTTTGCTTAAAAATCTGGATATAGACCCTAAACTGATAGAAGATCCCAGTGCCCGGTTTAGTTATGCAAAAATAGATCAGCTTTGGTTAGACGCAGTGACTATTGCGGGTGATCCTTGTTTTGGCCTTAGAGCCGCAAAATACTGGCATCCTTCACAAATGGGTGCATTAGGTTATGCGTGGCTAGCAAGTTCCAGTATGCATACTGCTTTGAATCGATTTTCCCGGTATATGGCTATATTAACGGAAGGTGCAACTCTGGATATTTCAGAAACTGAGCAGCAGTTATGCGTACAACTGAACTATAAAGCGATTTCAATGCAGCAGCCAACCCGCACCGACTCCTTTATGGCGATGCTGTTAGCCATGTGTAGAGCAAATTGTGGTGAAAACTTCCATCCGGTTTCCGTGTCATTCACTCATGAGGAGCCTGCGGATTCGAGTGAGTTCTATGCTCTGTTTGAATGTCCTATTCATTTCAACGCGGCAGATAACCGTTTTTGTTTATCTAAGCAACTGGCTGACGAACATTTAATTAGTTCTAATCCACGGCTTGCACAATTGAGTGATCAGATTATTATTGAAACCCTTGCTCAACTGGATAAGAGTCATGTTATTGAGCAGGTAAAAGCGGAGATCCTACATCAGTTACCCTCGGGCATCGTCAGTGATGCTTCGGTTGCAAAAGCACTATTGACCACATCACGTAGCCTGCAGCGTAAATTACACAAGGAAGGAACGACGTTTAAAGCAATACTCAATGAACTCAGGTCTGAGTTAGCTACAAGTTATCTGCAAGATAGCCATTTTAGTTTATTAGAAGTCGCCTTTATGCTGGGTTTTGCTGAATATAGCTCTTTTTCCAGAGCTTTTAAGCGCTGGACGGGCGTTGCTCCGAGTCATTTTAGACTATGAAACACATAGTCCAGTAAGTGATAAGGTTTTGGCGCAGGCGGATATGCAGATATTTATATTTCATGGATAATAACATCAAAGCTAATGAGTTATAGTGCTGTAAGGTTTATCAGAAGATAATCTTTGGCATAATTAATGCTTAATAATTAAAGTAAGTATTTTATAAAATGATTGGTCAATATATTAATATTTGGTAATATATTGACTGGGTAGTAAGAAGGAAGGCCCTAAAAAGATTGATAAAGAAAATTACATTACCTTCATTATTGTTGTCAGGGGTGAGCATGTCGCCAATGCTATTGGCACAAAGCTCATTTGATAGAAGTAATGTGAATGTTAAGTTTGAAGAATGGAAAACTGATGATGCTTCTTCCTTCCATCCTTCCTTCCAGGGCGTAAGAAATGAACAACCTGAATTCAGGTATCTTAAAAATAAATTATTAGGCTAGTTTAATTCGTTCTTATTCGGTTTCCCCACACACCAAACTAGATATAGTGGACAAAGATGCTGATTCAAGTGCTTTGCTACTTATGGTGGTAGTTTGCGACAACCGGATAAGCACGGTTTAATTTACTGTTTTTCTTATAAGGGAAGACTAAACAACCACCCGCTAAAAGCGGGTGGGTTAGAGAGATTGGCGACTGAAAGTCGAGATACAGGGCAATAGCCCTGTTATTTCAGCTCTCCATACTCTGTTTTAAAATTATCATTCGGGTTGGTTTCGAAATGGTGTTCAAGATAATTCTTTATCATTTCCTCAGTCATTTGCCCTACCGTGACACAAAAGTATCCCCTAGCCCAAAAATGCTTTCCCCAGTAGCGCTTTTTTAATGCTGGAAATTCTTCAAAAAGCTTTCTTGCACTTCGTCCTTTTATCTTTCGCATTATTTCACTTGGTGCCATATTAGGTGGTGCAGACACCACTATATGCACATGATCCTTGCTAACCACCCCTGACAAAATCTTGATTTCAAATGCTTCGCAAGTTTGTCTTACCAG
Organism: uncultured Gammaproteobacteria bacterium; assembly: GCA_942491615.1. Classification (GTDB taxonomy): domain Bacteria; phylum Pseudomonadota; class Gammaproteobacteria; order Methylococcales; family Methylomonadaceae; genus Methyloprofundus. The sequence goes on along the minus strand of CALOCH010000012.1, from coordinate 361,374 downwards.
CTCTATTACACGCAAGCTAATATCACCTTTCAAAACTTAGTACCTGTATTTTGTTACCCAAACAAAATGATATTCAATGTTGGAGACTGTATCACTGCCATAACGATAATCCATTTTTTTATTGTAACATTTGAGATAAATCTGTTCGCCTGAAAGGCGAAGGTTTTAACCTTGCGAATGGAAAATAAAAAGTTTTTGCTTAAAGTATTAAAGATGAGTTTTTGAAAATTTTATAGCCGTACAAAAATTAAAGTTTTACAATCAAGCTTTAGCTGAATTATAAATAAACAGGAACTGATTATGACAACAAGTACAGAAAAAAATCCGCTGATTGAAAATATGCTTGGTGAATTGCAACATAAATGGGGTTGGTTACTGGCCTTAGGTATTTCATTTATTCTTTTAGGAACGATTGGCCTAGGAATGACGTTTGCCTTAACCATGGCTAGCATGTTGTTTTTTGGCTTTTTAATGTTATTCGGTGGTGCTTTTCAATTAATACAATCCTTTCAATGTAAAGGATGGAAAAGTATTATTCTACATATTTTAGTCGCGATTGCTTACCTCATTGGCGGTGTTGTGATTATTAGCGAACCGATGGTTGCGTCTTCGCTCATTACGATGCTGATTGCGGCTGTTTTAATAATGGTTGGTGTGATGCGTATTATTATGGCCTTCCAGCTTAAAACGGTAAAAGGCTGGTGGTTGCCATTAATCAGTGGTCTATTGTCCCTGGTTTTTGGCGGTATGATTATGACTGCCTGGCCATTATCAGGTATGTGGCTGATCGGACTGCTTATAGCAATTGATCTGATTTTTCATGGCTGGGGTTATGTTGCTTTGGCCTTAGCAGTTAAGGATGCAGAATAGTTTTTGGATACTTTGCAACATCTAATGCATTGTGTGTTGCTACCTGGTTCTTATTGTGAGAAGTCGCTTTAGCCTGCATATAGTTTAGTATGTGCTGGCTAAAGTTTACTTTCTCAGCGGTTTGGATTACTCACTCTTAATTAATGAAAGTCCCGGGGGCAACGCTTCACCAAATATCTGACTTTCTTCTGCGGCATCCAGTTCTTTAACCGATTCAACCATGTCTATCCAAGAGTTAGGTGCTTTAGTGGATTTTAATTGTGCAATAACCTGATCGCGTATATCTGCATCCAGGTCTCTTGCTCGATCGCCGCTCATACGGCTTATTAAGGTTGCAGCAAAACTAGCCTGAGGTGTTTTTTTCCAGTCTACTGTGAATATCTGTTGTAGCCACTTTGTGGCAGTTGCCGCAGGAATCACAAAATGTGCACTCGCATGAAATGGAACACGTGCCGCGATGCGACCAACGGCCCACCATGTTAGAGCAGGCTCGCTAGCTTTTTGTAAACGTTTTAACAGCCATTCACCCAGTTGTGTTTTGTATTTAATCGGTAGACGTTCCAGCACCGCTGCCAACGCACCATATCATCATAAGCGCGTAGCTTACTTTGTTTGGCGGTATTGCCCTGACGCGCAGAAGCAGGATTCAGATATTTAGCCAGATCATTAAAAATATGTTCTTGTGCTTCTGTATCCAAACCGCCCGCAATGCGCCGCCACAAGGTCCACCATTCGCTCCAGTTCTGCGTTTCGTTAACAAACTGAATATTTTGCTCGTAACTTTTCCATAATTGCTCAACTCGCCAGTTATCTAGTTGATAGCCAAAGCCAGGACGCAGGCAATAGCCGATAAGACTGAGCCAGACACGTTCATGATTAGCACTACGCCGATGATTTTTGCGAACTTCAAGCAATGTAGTAAATAATTCACGCAAAACATGACTCGACCATTCACTGCGCAAACCTAATAGTTTTTCCAGATCTGCGCGTAAACTTTTAACTGCTTTTGGATTGATATCCTTAGACTTCGAGCCAAAAATGGCATTGATTTTATCAATGGCTGGTGCGAAGTTAGCCGGTAAATCAGTCGAAATTCTAGGGGTATTTTTTTCTGATCTGGAATTGAACATCCCAGCGTTGCTGATTATCAGTTATAGCAACACACTGAATTTGTAGTGTGCCTACTTCTGATAAGGTAACCGCTAATTGTACGGCTACTTCTTTACTGTCACTGTCTTGATTCTGATTGAATGCGACAGCCAAGGGGGGGAGGGGATGAAAGTCATCGTTAATAGTGACAATATCTCCGGCTTTATACTGATGTCCACCAGTTAATGAGACTAAATGAAAACTGACGGGTTGTCCCAGGCGTAGCGCAAACTGACGGTCGCTGACAATGATTTCATTACCTTCTTCACTGCCCCGGGGTAAGACACAGACACCCTGCTGCTCTTTAGCAGTCCCTATAAGTAAAAAATAGCTGCGCGATGCACCACCACCAATTTTGATTTTTTTCTGTTCACGCGCAATACCATAGCTCACAGCGCCATATGCCACTGAGAGTTCGGGGTGCTTGTTTTCGAGCAAGACAGGCGGCGAATTGCGCCATGACTTAATTAAGTCCAGAGTGCGTTGCGTAATGGGCTGGCTACGAAATACACCGCCGTTTAGCAATATTGCATCAGGGACGATCTCCTCATTGCCGAGCGCTTCTTTTGCGGCTTGTTGATGTTTATTTAAAAAGGCCGCGATATGTTTACTGATAGCGGGTTCGGCAGCATAGGGAAGACCGAATTCGACGACGCCACTGCGTTTTTTATCCGGTAATTCACTGAGTCTGGAGAGTGGGAAAAAACCATCCAAGGTAATGTTCTGTACTTCTTCACGACTCAAATTGACAGAACGTGTGCCCCCAATTAATTTGGCCCCGCCGCCCAGCAAGGTGACCTTGAGTTGTGTTGGGGCGTCCGCTGCCAATAAACGTTCTTTGGCGACGCGGCATTGTTCCAGTAAGTGTGATAAATCAGTCGCGGATAATTTTTTACCGTTGGTATCCAGGCGCGATTCGGCTAAATGCGCTAAGGCAAGATCTATATTATCACCCCCTAGCATTAAATGATCCCCGACACCGACTCGCGATAATTGCGCTTCAGCCTGGCTATGGTCAATTTTAATCAAGGTTAAATCGGTGGTGCCTCCGCCTATATCACAGACTAATAGCAGTTTGATATTGTCTAAGAGGGTATTTAGTTGGTCATGATGCCGGCGTAACCAGTCGTAACAAACCGCTTGCGGCTCTTCCAGCAGGCGGATATTTTTCAATCCTGCTATATTTGCTGCTTCCAGAGTTAGAGAGCGGGCAGCTTCATCAAATGAAGCGGGTACCGTAATGACAATATTTTGGTGTTCAAATAAAGCTTCAGCATGACTATGGTTCCAGACTTGGCGCACATGTTTGAGGTAGCTAGCACTGGCATCAAGCGGCGAGACTTTTTCAACCTCTGCGTGACTGCCCCAGGGTAAAATTGCTGCGGTATGATCAATGGAAGGATGAGATAGCCAGCTTTTTGCGCTGCTAACAAAACGTCCGTGGGTTTTTGCGCTCAAAGTACGTGCTGCTTCACCAATGATCGCATGCTCACCCGACGGTGAAAAGGCAAGATCGGCGGTGGATAATTCACCTGGAGCCGGGTGATAGCGTACCGAGGGTAATAAGGAACGGCTGGCTACTTCGCCTGGGGCAACTAATTGTGCTATCTCAAAAATCTGGATGGCGGCATTTTTCTGTTGGGTTTTCGCATAGGCGACAACAGTATGTGTTGTGCCCAGATCGATACCGATATGGTACTGTGCTGATTTATTATTCACGATAGTATTTTCGTTCCCAAGTTGTTGCTCGGCAATGCTATAAAGTTAAGGGGTATAGTATTTAATAAAGTGTTATAGGGTAGGGTGAGGCATCTTTCGTTTTCCAGTTAACACTTTTGTTGTTTTTTATCTGGGAGCGCCGACGGCTCGCCTGCATAGGATTAACAAAAGCGGGCAAGCTGCCCGAACTCCCAGCGTTTTGAAAATAAAAAAGGGTAAACTACTTTGAAGGCAATATGAAAGACGTCTAGGGTGAGTTAACCTTCTTTGTGAAGCACAGATAATCTAACTCAGGCTACAACTACAACATAACGGCTATGCACTTAAGGGCGGGACAGGCAACACGCGTGTCTCGTTCGGCACTTATGTTGGGTTACGTTTTTATTGCTTTACAACAAAAATCTAACCCAACCTACACGTAATGCATTGATAATAAATCAATAAAATCTTAGCTTAAGGTAGTGACGCAGAGCATGGGAGGAGGATCCTGCAGGCTCTCGTTCCCAAGCGGAGACTATGAAAGTATTTAGAAGAGTCCCCTTCCTTATCAAGGAGGGGCTAGGGGAGGTTTTATATTTTAATAATAATTAAATAATATCAATAACCTATGTTTTTATAGGTTTCCCCTCAATCCCCCTTTCTCAAGGGGGGAAGCTAAAAGAACAATACTTTCAACGCCTCGGAGCATTGGAACGAAATTAAATGCTGCTTGTCTCGTGTTAAATCCGTAGCCAATAAAAATGTCTAAATCAACTTACTCTTCACCACCGCGTACATCAAACTCAATTTTCCAGCGCTGATCATTTTTGTTGGAAATAGCATGTAATTCCAGCGTACCTATTTCTGAAATAGCAGATGATAAATGCACGGGAACAATTTCACCTGCCTGACGACCTTCTTCCGATAGCGTAATTTCAATCTCATCCAGTTCTTCTAATTCGTCATCCGCCCAATATTCCAGGCGTGTACCTACAACATCATCCCGACGGGTTTTAGAGGCAAAGAAGCGAAAACGTACCGGTTCGCCAACCACCAGACCGAATTCATCATGTGGCAATTCTTCTTCAGTACCTTCTTCCATGCCAAAAGGAGCAATACATAAGGCCTCAATTTCAGGGGGCATACCTGGTACGGCTGGCATAGCACTTTCTACGCCGACAAAATATGCCGCTGCGGTACCGCCTTTAATGCGTACACCTTTGCCTTTGCGCGCAAAGCCATAATAGGCGGCACCACGCGCTACAGCAAGGTCTAAATCCAGTCCTGTGAGTAATCTTGCTTCAGGTGCCTGTTCAGCAGCCAGCCACGAATTGAGAACACTCATTAATCGATCGGCAAAGCGAGTCGCTTTTAATACGCCACCATTAAAGAGTACTGCTGTCGGGTGAATAAAGTGAGCATTGTCGGGCAGAGAAATATCGTTAAGATCATCAATAGCATTTAACTGGCGTGTTAAGAAATGCGCCAAGTGCCGAGTAATGCCTGCATCTTGTGCATACGGTAAGCCGGTTGTCCTTAAACCTGACCGAGCGCGGCTTACCGGTTGTTCAGCACTGCTAACTTCAGGCAAGAAACCCTGTAATAAAACCGAATTGACTTCATCACGCGTTAGTTCCGTGCGCAAAGTACCACCAATAAGCGATGAGCCGCGATTGGCGACAACAATAGGGACATTATCCGCATCTTCATCATCACCGAGGATTTTTTCCTTTGCTGCGCGACAGGCGTGAGTTAATGCCTGAATTTGCCAGGGTTCGAGACGTTTTGCGCCTTCTTTTTCCAGCTTGGCTTTGAGCGTATAAGCCAAGGCCAGATCCATATTGTCACCCCCTAGCAGGATGTGATCACCAACTGCAATACGCGTTAAACCTAAGTTACCATCCTCCTGAGTGACAGCGATCAATGATAAATCGGTAGTTCCGCCCCCGACATCAACAACCAGAATAATATCGCCAACCTTGACATGGTTACGCCAGTCACCTTCGCTTTTTTCAATCCAGCTATAAAGTGCTGCTTGTGGCTCCTCTAATAGAATGGCATTATTTAAACCCACATTTTGCGCAGCTTCTGCTGTTAGTTCACGCGCTGCAGGGTCAAATGAAGCAGGAACTGTTAGCGTAATATCCTGATCGGCAATAGGATCATGTGGAAATTGCTTGTTCCAGGCTGAACATAAATGATCTAGATAAGCTTTACTTGCCTCAAAGGGAGAAACACGTTCTACATCTTCGGGCGCTTCGTTAGGTAAAATAGCTGATTTACAATCAACTCCGGCATGACAGAGCCAGCTTTTTGCACTGGAGACCAGACGAATAGGCGTTTTAGCGCCTAAATTACGCGCAATTTCACCGACTAGATATTCGGGCTTTGCCGTCCAGGGTAAAGCCGTCTCTCCAGCACTAATTTCCGCTTCATGCGCCTGATATAAGAAAGAAGGGAGTTGTGCTTTATCTTCTATCACACCAGGGGAAGTTAATTGTGGGATGTCCAATACGTGTTGAACGACTTCAAGCGCATCAGGGTCTGAGATATCAATATACGATAAAACGCAATGCGTTGTTCCCAGGTCAATACCAATAGAGTAACGAGGCCCATCAATAGGTTCAGGAGCAGTCGACCGACCATCCTCTGTAGCATCAGTGTGAAACTCTGAACCTGAGGCAGGCGTCTCTTCACTGGCTTGTGTATCCCAGCTAGGTGTTTCCGCTGTTTCTTGATTCTCTTGATTAGATTCATCAGCAACCGCGTTTTCTGGAATAGCCAGGTCGGGCTGCTGGTCTTTATTTTCGTTATCTTTTTTTTCTGATAACTTATTCATGCCGCCAAATAAACTTTTCATAGCTCAACCTCCGCTGCAGCAATAATACTCGCATTGTGCCCAGATGTTAATTTGGGCAATTTAACCTCGGTCACTTTCCAGCCTTTATGTACTAAGGTGCCTGAAAATGGAGCTTCACCTACTATGTTACCTGTTAAACGTACTTCAGAAGCGTTAAAGCCTTTCTTTAAGGTGATTTTAGAGCCCTCTTGTTCAGTGCGCACGGTTGCCAAACTAAAATGTTCATTAATAGTTTTATTGCACCCGGTATGAACGACTCTGACTGCGGCACCGACATCGGCATCACTGTAATCATTAATATCTTCTTTTAAAAAGTCGATAAATCGGGCTTCGTTCTGTAATAGGCTTAATAATTGCAGGGCGGCATCAGGTGTGGATTCTTTTAAGATAATAGGCTCAGGTGCGGGTTGTTGCACCAGTTTTTCTACTTCCACTATCTTTTCTACTTCTACAATTTTTTCAACAATTTTGACTTCAGGTTCCCGCTTTGGAATTTGTGCTGAAATGGCTTGTTCTTTTGTCTCAGTTTTAGCAGCGCTTGCCTTGTTGGCGCGACGCATCATGCCAATTAACATGGCAAATAACAGGATAATAACGGTGAGAGCCAAACCAAAGACAGTTGCTGCCAGATAAGCATGGATGGCATCAAAAGTCGTTGGAATGAGTTCCAAGTCTATTTTATATAGTGTGTTATTCATAGGGATATCTAGCATTAAATTTGATCTTATAAAGAGTGGTTTAGTGGCTTAGTAAGTGAGGGCATAACTATGCTGTAAAAATGGGGATTGCCTCGCTTATATACAAGTGTTGTTATTATTTTAAGTATATTATCATTGCTAGCTTGCACTTCTTTAGTCTTAATAATTACGCTGCTAACGGAGGGTCAAAAACATAAGGCCAATTAATGCTACCCGCTAACGGTGGATTTATAGTGTGAGAAATCTATGGTGTAGCACCTGCTTTGCGTGATGCTTCGGCAAATATAAGTGATTGTAAGATCTGGCGTGTCATTTCAGTACGTGTTTTTTTCAAAAAACGATCAATAATGATTTCTGGAACACCGTCATTGACAAAGGTGTCTCTGATTTTTGCTAATGTAGGTTCGCACTGTTTTATGATGGCATCGGTTGCTACGCGTGAATCGAATTTTTGATAGCCTTGTTTTTGCGCTTCAGTATAGACACATTGTTTATAGTTGTATTTATCTTCCTGAATTTGTTTGATGGTAGCATCTGATAGCTGGGAGCCATTCCATTGTTTGCTTGTTGTGTCTGTTTTGTCTGCTGCTTGCTGGGTTGCCTGAGGAGCTTGTGGCTTGACGGTGTCAACTGTTTTATCATCTGAGCAAGCCTGTAAAAACAAGCCTGTTAAGATAAAAAATAGGATTTTTTTCATGGCATCTTTAATCTGTAAAGTGATTATGGAAGACTAATTTTACGCGAATGCAAGGAAATCGACAAATAGCCGGGGAAACGGATGTCTGATCAGTAGGTCGCGTGTTATGCTTAGAAAGCGATTTTAACTTTTTTTAAAGTTAAAATCGTTATACGACAAAGGTTATTTTTCAGTGAATACAGAACTCGCAAAAAAAACGTTGGGCCTCTCTACGTTATAAATAAGCTTTTAGGCTCACCAGCTTATTAGTAATTGTTTAGTCGCACTCCTTGATAAGGTGAGGTTAACGGTTAAACTTATTTTTAATCCTTTTCATAGCGAACTGAAGTCCGCTTTATTAATTGATGTTACTGGTATGACAAACAATAGCTTTTACTGGCATGATTATGAAACTTTTGGCATAGATCCGCAACGTGATAGACCGGTCCAATTTGCCGGGGTGCGCACGGATTTTGAATTCAATATACTTGGTGAGCCACTGGTTATTTATTGTAAACCTGCTGAAGACACCTTGCCTCATCCTGAAGCTTGCTGTGTGACAGGTATTACACCTCAGTTAGCGCTGGAAAAAGGGACGATTGAAGCTGAATTTGCCGCCCAGATTCATGCGCAAATGGCGCAGCCTAATACCTGTACAGTGGGCTATAACAACCTGCGCTTCGATGATGAGGTTACGCGTAATCTTCTGTATCGTAACTTTTATGATCCTTATGAGCGTGAATGGAAAAATGGCAATTCACGCTGGGATTTGATTGATCTGGTGCGTACCATGCATGCTTTACGCCCAGAAGGGATAAAGTGGCCGGTTGATGGCGAGGGGCGTATCAGTTTTCGTCTGGAAAAATTAAGCGCTGAGAATGGTATTGAACATGCTGACGCGCATGATGCGCTCTCCGATGTTTATGCCACCATCGCCTTAGCCAAATTGATTCAACAGGCGCAGCCAAAATTGTTTGCGTATTTTTTGCAGCACCGGAGCAAGCAACAGGTCAGTCAGCTATTACAGCTAGGACACTATACGCCGCTGGTTCATGTTTCAGGTATGTATGGCGCAGAAAAAAATTATCTGGCGCTTGTTGTGCCAATTTGTGAACAGCCAGGGAATAGCAATGCCATTATTGTTTATGATTTATCGATTAACCCTGAGCCTCTGCTGGCATTGTCAGTTGAACAAATTCAACAGCGGATTTTTACCCCCAAGGCTGATTTACCAGAGGGTGTAGAGCGTATTCCTTTAAAAGCTATTCATATTAATAAATGTCCTATAGTTGCACCTGCTAAAGTGTTAAGGACGAGTGACGCTGAACGCCTCACTATTGATATCAAACAATGCTATTTACATCGCGATTTAATTCAACACGCAGATGGTTTAGTGACTAAACTAAGCACTGTATTTAGTGCTAATAAATTTGTAACTGATGCAAACCCTGATCCTGATTTAATGATATATAGTGGTGGTTTTTTCTCTGCTGATGATCGCAAGGCAATTAATCGAGTGCGCCAATTAACGCCTTCTGCATTGGCTGATTATGATTTACAGGTACAGGATTCCAGGCTGGCAGAAATGCTATTTAGGTATCGCGCAAGAAATTATCCGAATACATTGAGTGCTGCAGAGGCGCTGCAGTGGCAAGCATTTTGTAAACAGCGTTTAAGTGGCACAGATACGCATGGTTTTTTGGGTTTTACAGCCTATAGACAAAAAATTGCAGAATTAAGGCAGCAAACAGAAATAGATAGCCAATTACTCGATAAGTTAGTGCAATATGCTGATGATTTACAAGCAAAACAGAGTATTTAACTGTGTAGCCTGAAAACACTCCATTTATGGTGTTATTGCAACGCTATCGCTAGTTTTTCAGACGCTGCCAGATGTTTGAATCGTTAGTACCTGAGAGAATAACAGTAGATGAATTTGTATTAGTTGCAGTGCGCGTCTAAAATATAATGCTAATCGCTGTCGTATCAATTGGAGTTTTTTTGTGGCAGAAAATAAATGCAGAGACGTTACTTTTTTATAAAAGGTAGCAATCATGCTACCCTTCTTCAGGCGCTAAACAAAACTCCTTCATGTTACTACCACAAATAAACCCATTATAGAGTTGTCTATGACAAACCAGCCGAAATTGCTTGTCTATTGTTCATTATTTCCAAGTCATAAGCGACCTAATGCAGGTGTTTTTATACGCGAAAGAATGTTTCGTGTGGGGCAGCATCTACCTATTATCGTTGTGTCACCTGTCCCCTGGTTTCCACTCCAGGGCATTATCCGTTTTTGGAAACCGCATTTCAGGCCCCAGCCAGATAAATTTGAGATCCAGCAAGGTGTGCATGTTTACTTCCCGCGTTTTTTATCGATTCCAGGTTTATTTAAATCCTGGGATGGTTTTTTTATGGCTTTGGGCAGTGCTATGACACTTTTTAAGTTAAAAAAAGAATTTAATATTATTGATGCCCATTTCGCTTATCCCGATGGTTATGCCGCCAGTTTATTAGGTAAATGGTTTAAATTACCCGTTACTATTACTTTAAGAGGCACCGAAGTGCCTTTGGCCAAAATGCCGGGACGCAAAGTCAGAATGATGCAGGCTATTAGTTGTGCAACTCGTGTTTTTTCAGTGGCCGACTCATTAAAGCAACATGTCGTTGCTTTGGGGGGCGATGCAGATAAAATACGCGTGGTAGGGAATGGTGTTGATATTAATAAGTTCTATCCGCTGGATCGCCGGCAAGAAAGAGCGCAATTAAAGATACCGGTTGGTGCAAAAGTGTTGATTTCAGTGGGTGCTCTGGTTGAACGTAAGGGCTTTCATCGGGTTATCGAGATATTGCCTGAATTAGTTAAGATATATCCTGATTTAATTTATTTGATTGTCGGGGGCGATAGTCCTGAAGGTAATATAAAAGATAAATTATTACAACAAGTTACAATCTTAAAGCTGGAGAATAATGTCCGCTTTTTAGGGGCTTTAAGCTCCGAATTACTTAACAAGCCTTTATCAAGCGCAGATATTTTCGTACTGGCGACCGCTAATGAAGGCTGGGCAAATGTTTTTTTAGAAGCTATGGGCTGTGGGTTACCCGTGGTGACTACCGATGTTGGTGGCAATAAAGAAGTGGTAAAGAGTGATGAGTTAGGTATCGTGGTGCCTTTTGCAGAACCACACGCTTTGCTATATGCCTTACAGCAAGCATTAGAGAAAAGCTGGGATAAAGAGAGCATAATTCGCTATGCGCAAGAAAATGCCTGGGATACTCGTGTAGACATTTTGCTTGAAGAGTTTGAAAAAATTGTAGCTTAAAGTATTTAGCTAAAGATTATTAAGAAAATTAAAGGATGCATGATGACACTATTGGCCGGCTGGGTAGAAACAACAATTACAGCTAAGGATGCGGAACGGTTACTAAAAAAACAGGTAGCACAGGCTCCCGCATATATCACAAGAGACGTTTGTGTTGATAGTTCGGCTTTTTATTGCTTAGCCACAGCGCAGCATCGAATTTACTCTGCAAAGGGCATATTATTGATTAATGCCGGGAATGGTCAATTTAATAGGCCAGCAAGTGAATTTATTGATAATTATTTACGTCATGCAGATGGTTTTTTGGATATTAATCTAACTGAGCAAGCGCTGGTAATGATTGATTCGGCAACTAAAACACTTATCCTGGCAACAGACCCTATTGGCTTGACCAATCTTTATTATGCTAAGACCAAGCAAGGTCTGGTCTTTGGTTCAAGTGCTGATTGTGTTGTCGCTCACCCTGAAGTAAAAGCCGACATTTCCGCACAATCGGTGTATGACTATGTGTATTATCATCATTGCCCCAGCCCAAATACCATTTACCAGCAAGTCAAAAAGCTTGAAGGTGGACAAGTTTTAATTTATCAAGAGGGGCAAATACAGCTTAAGCATTATTGGAAGCCAGCGTTCAAAGAAAAAATGCTGACTTCGACTGCAGACATGGGTAAAGAACTACAGCAGAAATTAATTGAATCTGTTGCGCGACTTGCCGAGGGTGACGTTACGACAGGCGCTTTTTTAAGTGGTGGGCTTGATAGTTCAAGTGTCGCGGGTGCATTAGCCAAAGTATATCCTGGTAAAGCTAAAACCTTTTCTATGGGGTTCCCGGTAGAAGGTTATGATGAAATTGAGTATGCCAATATTGCTGTGCAGCATTTCAAAACACTGCAACACGAATATTATTTAACGCCTGCAGATACGGTTAAAGCAATTCCTGATATAGCTGCGTATTATGATGAGCCTTTCGGTAATTCGTCTGCATTGGCAGCCTACTATTGTGCTAAAGTCGCTCAAGAGCAGGGCATTAGCGTGATGTTAGGCGGTGATGGTGGAGATGAGCTGTTTGCGGGTAATGAACGTTATGCACAGCAACTGGTATTTGATTATTATCAGCACGTTCCTGCTGTGATTGGGCAGGGTATGGAGGCATTACTGAATCATTTGCCAGGGTTTTTAGCTAAGCAAAAACTACTTTTTAAAGCAAAACGATATATTGATCAGGCTAAAGTACCTCTGCCTGATCGGCTGCAAGACTATAATTTTCTCCACCGGCATATTGGTGCAGAAATATTCCAGGCAGATTTTTTACAGCAGATTAACACCGAAGCGCCCTTGGATTTGTTAAGAGAGAGTTATCACCGGCCGCAAGAAGCGAGTACATTAAACCGCATGTTGTATATGGATTGGAAAACGACTCTGCATGATAATGATCTGGTCAAAGTTAATAAAATGTGTGAAATGGCAGGTGTAGCGGTTAAATATCCTCTTTTAAGTCAGGACATTATTGAATTATCCTGTCAAATCCCATCAGCAGACAAGCTAGACTTTAAAACATTACGTAAGTTCTATAAACAAGCGATGGCAGGTTTTCTGCCTGACAAAATTATTAATAAGTCCAAACATGGTTTTGGTTTGCCTTTTGGTATTTGGCTGACTGAATATTCGCCATTAAAAGAATTAGCTTATGACAGCATCAATAGTTTAAAAAAGCGCCCTTATTTTCAGAGTGAGTTTCTGGATCATGCTGTAAAGATGCATCAAAGTGTTCATGCAGCTTACTATGGTGAATTAATATGGGTATTAATGATGCTGGAGTTATGGTTTCAGGGTAAAAAACTTTAAAGAGCCGGAAAAAACTCAAAATGTAATATTATGGGGGGGTAACCGTTAAGTCCCCCTTTTTAACAAGGAGGGGTTAGGGGAGGTTTTATTAGAAAATTTCTTTCCAACCACTTGGTTTTCAAAGGAGGAGGTGAAAGGTTACTATTGGGTGGCCTTATGGCATGTTTGCCACCTTTTAAGTGTAAGTATTCAGACACCCCTCAAAAAAATTTAACACATTTTATAGGATGGGTAGAGCGTTTTTTTGCGAAACCCATCATTCTGTGGAGGATTGATGGGTTTCATTACGCGCCTATAAAGCAGGCGCGCTCCATTCTATCCATCCTACGGAAGCAGGGTATCTGAATATTTACTTTTAAGTGTAACCAAATAAATGGCATTTAGAAACAAAACTATCAGTATAACTTCTCGTTATTTGAGGGCATAGGTAGACTCTCTATGAAAACAGGCTATCTGTCCGTTAACCTGTTTTTTAATAATGAGCCGTGACAGGATAAACTTGATAAACACTTAATTTATAGGCTTTTAATGGAAAATTTAATCAATAAACTGAGAAGAATTATTTTTTTATGGGCAAAATATTTTTTCTGGTTATTACCTGACTCTAAAAATGTTATCCAAGAGCGTATCTTTATTGGGGGTATGCAGCGTTCTGGGACTAATATGTTGATGGATATTCTGGAAAAAAATTATGCCACAGATGTTTATCATGAGCGCGATGCGCGCGCATTTGACAATTATCAGATGCGTGAAGAATCGGTTATTCGCCACTTATGCACTCAGTCCAGAGCACCAAAGTTTGTTATTAAAGCTTTATGTGAATTGCAGGATTTAGAACATTTGATGAGCGACTTCCAACCAGCAAAAACGATTTGGATCGTGCGTGACTATCATGATGTTGTTGCCTCCATGCTGAAATCTTTTGGAAATATGGAAAAGCAGGTGCTCAGAATCTTAAATGAAAATAGCACTGAATGGTTAGGGCGAGGCATGTCGGATGTTACGCGCAAGCAATTGATGGGCTTAGCTGAACCGGGAATGGGTGATGCATCAGCCTCTGCGATGCAGTGGTACTTTCGTAATGTATTATTTTTCGAGCAAAAGTTTGCAACGAATAAACAGGTTTTGTTGATTGCTTACGAACAATTAGTTAATCAGCCAGAGGTCGAAGTCAGGAAAATATGTGGGTTTATCGGCATTGAATATCAGCCAGGAATGACCAAAGGTATTTTTTCCAGTTCAATTAACCGTAGAACAGCACCTGAAATAGACCCAAAGATTAGTCAGTTATGTGATGACTTGCAATTAAAATTCAAAAACCTGCTTGAAACATGAGAGATATTTTTGTCACATTAATCGTTTTTGGTACGCTTCCCTTTATTCTTAAGCGACCTCATATAGGTATTTTATTATGGGGCTGGCTCGCCTATATGAACCCCCATAAGCTATCCTGGGGCTTTGCACATGAGTTTCCATTTTCTCAAATTACTGCAATCTTTATTCTTTTGGGCTTATTGTTTTTAAAAGAACCTAAACGTATTCCCTGGACCATTGAACTGCAGATATTGATTGTATTTATCATCTGGATGTTTATTACCACTATTTATTCAATGTATCCCGCTTTAGCCTGGATGCAATGGAATAAAGTCTGGAAAATTCAGTTGATGACTTTTGTTACAATTATGCTTATGCAGGATAAATGGCGGGTTCAGGCTATGATCTGGGTTATTGCTTTATCTCTTGGATTCTATGGCTTTAAAGGGGGTATTTTTACCATTATGACCGGAGGAGCCTATGCGGTTTATGGACCGAGTGGAACCTTTATTTATGGTAATAATGAAATTGGTCTGGCACTGATCATGACGATACCGCTCATCAGGTATTTGCAGTTAACAGTTGATAAAACCTATCTTCGCCAGGGATTGTCAGTGACCATGTGGCTATGTGTCGTTGCGGTCATTGGTACTCAGTCTCGAGGAGCGCTTGTTGGGGTGGCAACAATGGGAGCGGTTCTGGTGCTTCGGAGCAGGAAAAAATTTGTGATGATCCTGCTAATGATTATTATTCTGCCTTTGCTAATAAGTTTTATGCCGGATTCATGGCATCAACGTATGGGAACCATTAACACTTATGAAACAGATGCTTCTGCTATGGGGCGAATAAATGCCTGGTGGATGGCGTTTAATTTAGCAAAAGATAACTTTTTGGGCGGCGGCTTTGAATGTTTCCAGTCCAATTCCTTTGAATTGTATGCGCCTAATGTCAATGATGCGCATGACGCCCATAGCATTTATTTTGAAGTTATGGCAGAACATGGTTTTTTTGGTCTGACCTTGTTTTTACTATTAGGCGGAGTGACATTATTCTCGTGTGGACGCCTTATTAAAAACGCAAAAAAATCTTCAGAGACGATGTGGATTTCAGATTTAGCAGCTATGGTGCAAGTGAGCCTGATAGGTTATGCTGCCTCAGGTGCTTTTTTAGGACTGGCATATTTTGACCTTTATTATCATCTTGTTGCCATAGTTGTTATTTTAAAAACATTGCTATTGAAGCATGAACAAAATGTATTACTGCCCAAAACAGCAGGCACATAGCTTGATTAGGTGCTGCTTGTAACCGTTCAGTCCCCCAGGGGTTAGGGGTGGTGAATGTTTACGTCCAGGTGGTTAATAATATTGATCACATTTGTTTACGAATTAAGAAATACTATTATGATGAGCAACATATTAAATACTTTTAGAAAGCATTATTATAAATACTTAGAAAATCAATCTGTCATAGCGAAATTAAAAGCGCTTGAGTTGCATATTGCAAATAAAGACGATCTTATTTTAGTCCATCAAATGGGGCGAGCCGCTTCGATGACCGTTACTAATACGATTAAATCCCTACAATTGAAGCAGCCGGTTTACCATACGCACTGGCTTAATATCCAAAGTGTAAAAGAGCGTGTTGCGCGTATTAATGCATGGAAAAATAATGGTGCAGGTCCTTTGAATGTCAGAGTAGCTGAGCAACTGAGTCCTGAAATTGCTAATCATCTTGATGAGCGGGAATGGAAAATTATTTCAATAGTCAGGGAACCGGTAGCAAGAAATGTGTCTGCATTCTTTTTGGATATTGAACGGTTTTTTAACAATTTTTTTGTAAGATACCAAAATAATGAAATCACACTGCAGGAAATGACCGATGTTTTCATTAATGAATTTCCTCATGATATGCCACTAGACTGGTTTGATGTGGAAATGAAAGCGCCTTTTGGAATTGATGTGTTCGAGCAAGACTATGATGCTCAAAAAGGGTATATGATTATTCAACATGACCATGTTTCACTGTTAGTGATAAAACTGGAAAAACTGGATAGCTGCTTTAAAACGGCATTTTTAGAGTTTTTTGGTAAACAACCGGAATCTCTTGTCAATACCCATGTTACTAACGACGATAAAAGCTTTAGTATGTATAAAGAGTTCTTGCGTGAAGTGGAACTACCTGACAGTTATCTCGACCGAATGTACGATTGTCAATATGTAAGACATTTTTTTACCCAAGAAGAAATACAAAACTTTAGAAAAAAATGGTCCAAGAAATCTACCTGAAATCGTTTCCCCGTTCCCAAGCGCGAAGCTTGTCTGTGAAGCGCAGATGATCGATCCACATTCCAAACTGAGTAACAATTGCTTTTATTCTGAAAACAGCCTAAGCCTTATAGGTTTATTTAAAACACGATTATGACTAAAGAAAACAAAACTTCATTTATTACCCATATATTATGGATGATCTTGGCTCTGTTGGTCAGCATCGGTTTATCAGAGCAAATTTTTATTGGCAGCAGTTTTTTACATCTGTCATCAAGTCAAAAAGCTTTTTTAGTTATTTTATCAATTGGTTTTTTGTTGTCCGGGATTTTGAATTTTTATAGCAGCCGGATTAAGTTTAAATACTTTAAATATATTAGTATTCCGCTGGTCACGCTTGTCTCTTTCAGTTTTAGTGCACTGCTATTATTATTTTTACAAATCGATTTCTTTTCAAGAACTGTTTTTACTGTAGTCATCTTGCTCAATTTGGTGGCGTTATTCTTAGCTGATCGATTAAGAATAGGGTGGCAATTATTAGTGATTATTCCGCTGCTAATATCAACGATGGCTCTACAATATCTAGACAAAGAACCACGTAAAAAGTTTGTACAATTCTTCGCTTCACAGCCAGTCCCTCAAGCTAATCAGGCAATAGTCAATACCGCTTACCTTTCTTTAAAGGTTAAGTACTTTGATAACTATTTTCAAGTATGCCAACAAGGGGATTTTACTAACTGCTGGCCAAGGACTGGAGGCGGTATTGAAGCATTGGATGGAGGTTATCTTGTGGCGACAGGTGAAGGGCGGCTGCACTATTTATTGCCAGATGCAAAAGGCGTCATGAACGCCAGGCAATTAAAAACTAGCATACCGATAAATGACAGTGATTTTGCACTGAGCGGTGAATCTGAATATGGACAAGGTGTTTTTCGAGTCACTGATATTTTGCCAAAACTGGACGGTCAAGACTTAAATTTATTAGCATCCCACCATTTCTGGCATAAAGAAAATGACTGTGTTGTATTAAGGGTTTCAAGTCTAAAAATAAAGTTAGACGATTTTTTAAACGGTGATAAAGTCTCTGAATGGAATACTGTTTTTGAATCTAAGCCCTGTATGCCGCGTTCAGCTGGAGATAGAAGCCCGAAATTTCATGGTGAAGAATCCGGTGGCAAGATGATCTGGCGCGATGCTAATACAATTTTAATGACTACAGGTGATCATCATTTTGATGGCTGGAATTCGACAGAAATTGCACCGCAAGACCCTGCAAGTGATTATGGTAAAACCTTGCTTATTAATATCGACAGTGGTTTGGCGACAGTTTTCACTCTTGGACACAGAAACCCGCAAGGGTTAGCAGAGGCACTGGATGGTTCAATATGGGAAACCGAACATGGCCCACGCGGCGGTGATGAACTTAATTTGTTGCTACAAGGTGGAAATTATGGCTGGCCATTAGTCACCTATGGTACTGAATATGGTCAAAAAACCTGGCCTATCCATATCAGTTCAGATAACCAGCACAATTTTATTGAACCAATTTACAGTTGGGTTCCTTCTATTGCTGTCTCAAATCTTATCCAGGTAAAAGGAGCACTATTTCAACAATGGCACGGGGATTTACTGATAGCTTCGTACTCCAAATCATTACATCGTGCACGGATTCGCGAGGGTAGAGTCATCACTCTGGAACCCATACCTTTACGTAAGCGTAATGGGCGTATCCGTGATCTGATAGAAGACGCTGAGGGACGTATTGTTTTGATGTTTGATACTGGTAGCATAGCGATTGTTGAACCTGTCAATAGTAATTCAAGTTCTAATAAAGACATAAGTCCAGCAATGAGAGGTGAAATGCTATTCTCTACATGTCTTGGTTGCCATACGATAAAAGGGGGTACAGAGCATGGAATTGGTCCCGATCTTGCCACAATATATAATAGACCGATTGCTTCAGCCTTGGGATATAACTACTCTGAAGGCTTAAGCAATGTTTCGGGTAGCTGGTCAGCAGATAAGCTTGATGGTTTTCTTGCCGATCCACAAACATTTGCACCCGGTAACAAAATGCAAATTGAAGCTGTAGCGGATAAAAAAGACAGAACTAGCCTGATCAATTATATGCAGTCTTTGCATAAATAATTGTTGCACCTGAAAATGACAAGCTCAATCAAATTCGGTTGTTAGCCAATAGCTTGTAACGTAGAGCGGAATTAAGTCCGCCAATGCTTGCCCTGGCAGCTGAAGCTTGTTATCTGCAAAGACATAACCAGAAGTAGTAATGATGACAGTAGCGAAATGTAAGGGGGAAGTGCGAGGCAGACCTAAAAGCAGCATGATTGCAGGAACACGAAATTCAATCTACTTTAAATAACGATTAATCGCTTGCAGATCTTCTAAGCTCAAGGTACTTGCAGCGAATTTTAAGCGCACGCCATTTACTAAAAAGGCATAGCGGGATTTTGAATATTTACTTTGCGCACTTGTATAATTTCTTGTTGTAGACAGCACGTCTACCATGGTTCTAGTGCCTACCTCAAAGCCAGCTTCAGTTGCATCCAGTGAACTTTTTCCTGATTTAACGGCTGATTTTAACGCGCCTACCTGGCTAATTGCCGAGATAACACCACGGTAAGAATCTTTAACTTCTTTAGTCACAGCTCTTTGTGTGGCGACTAAATTTTCGTTTGCTTCGCTATACTGGTATTCAGCTTGACGTGTTCTTGAGTTGACTGCGCCACCTGCAAAAAGCGGAATATTTAATTGCACCCCTATGCTTTCGGTATTTCCTCGCGCAGCAAGATTTCCTGTAGTGTCGTTAAGATCGTATGCACCAATTAAATCTAAGGTAGGGTAGTGTCCACTACGTTGTAAATCAATATTTTCCTGAGCAATCTCAGAGCCGCTTCGGGCTACTAAAACCAGCAAGTTCTGATTCAGAGCCTGCTCATTCCATTCATCTATATTATTAGGAACGGGCTCTGGTAGTGGTAAAGTTTCGCCTAGTGTGCTCAGCTCATCTGAATAGGGGCCAATAATTTCTTTTAAAGCCTCTTTGGCATTTTCTACCGCATTTTCGGCTGCAATAACATCAGATCTACTTTGGTCATAACCTGCCTGCGCTTCATAAACATCGGTAATCGCAATAAGTCCAACGTCAAAGCGCTGTTGTGCCTGATCTAGTTGCCTGGCTATTGTTTTCTGTTCGGCAATCGCAAATGTCAGGTCATCCTGAGCAGCGAGAACGTTAAAATATGCAATGGTAGTTCTGCGCATTAAATTTTGCTGCTCAGCCATATATCGGGCTTCAGCTTGGGCAATTTGTAATTCTGACTGGGACAGTTGCACCCACATATCATAATGGAAAATGGGCTGTGTCAAATAAATGCCAAATCGACTATCCCAATAGTTATTCTGACGAGTTTGACCAGGGAAACGGTCGTTAAAAAATGAATCCTGATAGGACCAGGTACGACCACTAGACCCTCCAGCACTTATGGTGGGTAAAAGGCGGGCAATGCTTTGATCCTTATTTTCACTTACTGCCATTTTATTGGCAAGAGAGCGGCGCAATATGGGGTCATTTTGTAGCGCGAGCTCATAAGTTTCTAATAAATTCTGTGCTGATACGGCACTAGAAAATAAAAGTAAAAATGAAAGACTTGTTTTTTTCATAAGCGCTATCCAAAGCTAAATCCAATAATATTACTCATTATATAATTAATCATAACTAATGTAATTTTTCTTTATCTATTTTAATGATCGCCGTTAATACTTTTCGTAGCAGTCCTTGAGTGCTTTAATGCCCATAAAATATGCTCTTTAAGCAATTCAGATGAATGCGCTAATTTCGCATTTAATGCCTGTTTGCTAGATAAGGAAGCGGGCGCGTTGCCCAGAGCAACTGCAATATTGCGTAGCCATTGTTGATAGCCTATCCGTCGAATCGCTGATCCTTCGGTTTTACGTAAAAATTCAGCTTCAGACCAATGAAATAATTCTAACAGATGCTGTGTGTTGAGGTTAAATCTAGGGTTAAAATCGGCTTCTTTACTAATGCGGGCAAAACGATTCCATGGACAGATTAATTGACAATCATCACAGCCATAAATACGATTCCCCATTAATGGTCTTAGTTCTTCAGGAATAGACCCTTTTAGTTCAATGGTTAAGTAGGAAATGCAGCGTCTGGCATCTACCTGATAGGGCGCGACTATCGCCTGAGTGGGGCAAATATCAAGACAGGCGCTACATAGTCCACAGTGGTTTTTTTCAGCGAGATCAGCTGCTAAGGGGAGTGAAGTATAGATCTCGCCCAAAAAAAACCAGGAGCCTGCTTTTTTATTAATCAGGTTGCTGTGTTTGCCAATCCAGCCTAGTCCAGCTTTTTCGGCAATCGCTTTTTCCAGCACAGGTGCTGAGTCAACAAAAGCACGATAGCCAAATATGCCAATTTCCTGTTCAATACGTTGTGCTAGTTTTTGCAGACGCTTACGCAAGACTTTATGGTAATCTCTGCCGAGTGCATACCGCGAAATAAAGGCTGCAACAGGTGAGTTTAATGCTGTTTCCATGGCCTCATGAGTCTCGGGCAAGTAGTCCATACGTACCGATATAATGCTCAGTGTTTCGGGATGCAATAAAGCTGGGCGACTTCGCTTTAAGCCATGTTTATGCATATAATCCATATCCGCATGATAACCCTGAGCTAGCCAATCCTGTAGGCGTTGTTCCGCCTGTTCTAGATTGGTATCGGTAATGCCGACTTGTTGAAAACCTAAGTCATAACCCCATTGCTTTATTTGCCGGGATAGTTCATTGATTGCTATATCCATTCTATAATGCTTAAATTTTTCTATACGCCAATTTAAATATGCAAGCTATCCCCACTCAACTGTACTCTGCGCAGCAGGCTCGTGACATAGATCGAATGGCGCAACAACTTTATAGTATATCAGGCTTTGTCTTGATGACTAAGGCGGCAGAAGCAGGATTTAAGGCAATACAATCCCACTATCCAACGGCAAAAAAACTGGCAGTCATTTGTGGTGCGGGTAATAATGCTGGTGATGGTTATTTAATCGCTGCTATCGCGTTGCGGGCTGGGTATCATGTCTTACTGGTGTCTCTGGTGGATACAGATAAATTAAAAGGTGATGCAGCAGAAGCATTGCAAAGCTATCTTGACGCAGGTGGCGCTGTATCAAAAGACTTCCAGTTAATTAATAATATGGATTTGATAATTGATGCATTATTGGGGACTGGGCTGGATCGTGCAGTGACTGGTGAGTATGCAACTGCCATTGAATATATTAATCAGCTATCAATACCGGTATTGGCTGTTGATATTCCCTCCGGCCTAAACGCTGATACGGGTAATAAGATGGGCTGTGCAATCAAGGCAGCGCTTACGGTGACTTTTATCATCTTAAAAAAGGGCTTATTTACCGGTGTGGCGGCTGATTATTGCGGTACTCTTTTGTTTGCTGATTTAGATATACCAGAGGCTATTATTCAATCTGCAGTAAGTGACACAAGTTTAATCACGACGCCTAAATTAACACAGCGCAATGCCAGTGCGCATAAAGGTGATTTTGGTCATTTACTGGTCGTGGGTGGAGATTATGGCTTTGCCGGTGCGGTACACTTAGCCGCGGACGCGGCACTGGGCAGTGGTTCGGGGCTGGTAAGTATTGCGACACGTCAGGCACATGCGCGCCAGGTACATTTATATAGGCCTGAATTAATGGGGCATGCATTAGAATGTGTGTCCGATATAACGGAATTACTTAAGCAAGCAACTGTGCTGGTTCTCGGTCCGGGACTCGCGCAACGTGAGTGGGGAGAAACTATCTGGTCTGCATTAATCTTACTGGATGTGCCGCGTGTTATTGATGCAGATGCTTTGAACCTGCTAGCTAAAGCACCGCGCTATTCCGAAAATTGGGTGTTAACACCTCATCCCGGTGAAGCAGCGCGTTTATTACAATGTTCAACAGCAGATATATTATGCGATAGATATGCGGCGGTGCGCAGTTTGCAAAAAAAATATGGTGGAGTTTGTGTGTTAAAAGGCGCAGGTAGTCTGGTTTGTGCTGGTGATCAGGTTTATGTCAATACGACAGGTAATCCCGGTATGGCAACAGGCGGAATGGGTGATGTTTTATCGGGTTTGATAGGCAGTTTATTAGCACAACAATATTCCCTGTTAGCGGCTGCACAATTCGGCGTTTATCTGCATGGTCTTGCTGCTGATAAAGCGGTGGCAAGTAAAGGTCAGCGCGGCTTACGTGCGGGTGATGTGGTGCATTATTTAACTGAGGTAGTCAATTAAGTATGTCATTTATATTCAATACAGTTGCCGAGACAGAGGCTTTCGGTGCAAAATTGTTTAATGCTCTCCCGGAGAAATGTCTGATATTTCTTAACGGTGATTTAGGTGCCGGGAAAACAACCTTGGTGCGTGGTTTTATGCGCGCAGCCGGGCATAAAGGTGCTGTGAAAAGTCCTACCTATAATATAGTTGAAGAATATATGCTGAATGATCGACTTTATTTTCATTTTGACTTGTATCGTCTGGTGGACCCTGAAGAACTTGAGTGGATTGGTATCAATGATTATTTACAGGAAAAGGGGATTTGTTTTATTGAATGGCCGGAAAAAGGACAAGGCTATTTAGCTCTACCAGATGTGGTTTTATCGTTAATGAATATTGAAAACGGGCGTAAATTGGTGATAGAAAAGCAAGCGAAACACATCAATATAGTCTGATTTTCGCCATCTTTCATTTTCCAGTTAACACTTTTGTTGTTTTTTATCTGGGGGCGCGGGCGGCTCGCCCGCATAGGGTTAATAAAAGCGGGCAAGCTGCCCGCGCTCCCAGCGTTTCGAAAAAGTGTAAACTACTTTGAAGGCAATATGAAATATGTCTAATGATTCTGAGAGCTTCACTTATAGGATAGGGTCCTAGATGTTTCAAAAAACGCCTAAAGATACGGTCATAATGCAACAACAATAATAAATAATAACTTGGTCATTCAGCATGATACATAAATATATAAGTACAAAAATAAATACGCTTTTAATTGCGCTTATTGTTTTTAGTGGATGTACCAGCGTATTGCAAAAGGCGCGATCACCTGATTTTGAAGCATTATATGGGGCATCCCAAGCTAAACAACGTATTATTACAGAGCCAGCCAGGCATACTAAAGGGGCGATTTCCTATCAAAAAGAAATTAAACCTATTCTGGATGCTCGTTGCGTTGCTTGCCATGCTTGTTATGATGCCCCTTGTCAATTAAAACTGAATTCAATAGCAGGTTTAGACAGAGGTGCAACCAAGCAAGTGGTCTATGATGGCGCCAGATTAGAAGCGGTGCCGCCAACCCGTTTATTTATTGATGCTACAAGCACTGAAGGCTGGCGTGAAAAAGAATTTTATCCAGTATTGAATGAACGGGCTGATTCAGTGCAGGCTAATTTAAATAACGCATTGTTAGCTAAATTATTACTATTGAAGCGCGAAAACCCGTTACCCGAATCAGGAAAGCTGACTGATACCTTCGATTTAAAGTTGGATCGTAAGCTGAGTTGTCCTACCATGGATGAATTTGCGCAATTTAAACAAGATCACCCCGACTGGGGAATGCCTTATGCTTTGCCCGGCCTCTCGTTGCAGCAGGAATATACAATAATGCAATGGCTGCAGGAAGGAGGGAAATTTGATGTTGTTGCTGTACCAAAAGATGCTTTGAATGTAATAGGCGAATGGGAAGCGTTTTTCAATCGACGATCGCTAAAACAGCAATTGGTTTCACGCTATATTTATGAACATCTTTTTCTGGGGCACATTCATTTTCAAGGCCGCCCTGAGGATCAATTTTACCGGTTAATACGTTCGACTACACCGCCAGGGAAGCCCATAAAGGAAATTGCTAGCTTGTTACCTTATGATGATCCTGGTGTTGCTGAGTTTTATTATCGTTTTCGTCCCATAGAAGAGACCATAGTAGATAAAACGCATTTTGTTTATGAATTAGATAAGCATAAGATGCAGCGTTATGATGAGCTGTTTTTTCAAGCTGAATATAGCGTTACTGAGCTTCCTTCGTATGAGCCTAAGATCGCGGCAAACCCGTTTTCTGCATTTGCCGCGCTACCAAAAAATTCGCTTTATCAGTTTTTGCTGGATGACGCGCAGTATTTTATCTCTGGCTTTATCAAAGGACCTGTTTGTAGGGGGCAGATAGCTTTAAATGTCATTCGGGATAGGTTCTGGGTGGTTTTTTTAAAGCCTGGAGGGCGCGATAGTGAGCCTGGGTTCAGTGTTAAATTTAACCATTTCCTGAAGCAACAAGACCCTGTCTTAAGTTTGCCGGGTACCGCTGGAGACAAGCTAGGTCTATTGGGGTGGCGCAAATATAATCAGATGGCTGAAGAATATCTGAAGAATAAGAATAACTTTGCTAATCAGTTAATGGATGAATATGGTGGCTTTCAGCTTGATGATCTTTGGGATGGAGACGGTGTCAATCAGAATGCTGCGCTAACCATTTTCAGGCACTTTGACAGTGCTACTGTGGTTAAGGGGCTGGTGGGAGATACTCCGTTAACAAGCTGGATTATTGATTATCCGCTATTAGAGCGTATCCATTATCTATTAGTGGCTGGTTTTAATGTGTATGGCTCAGTAGAGCATCAACTGGCATCTCGGGTATACATGGATTTTTTGCGTATTGATGGTGAAAATAACTTCCTTAGACTTCTACCTGCTAAACAGCGCGATAAAATACATGCTAGCTGGTATAAAGGGCTGAGCGGTGAACTCGCGACTTATATGAGAACACCCTATTACAGTGCAGGACATAAAACAGGCGTGGTTTTCAAAACGACGCAGTATAAACAGGAACTTTTTGCACAAATCAGGCAGAAATTTGGTAAGTCTATCAGTGAGCAGAAGGCTTTGCTATTATGCGATCAGGAAGCTTGTAAAAAAACTGAGCAAGCGGGATTGCAGCACCAAACTGATGCGGCTATGCATTCATTGTCTTTGCTGCAGGGGGCAGAATTGGATTTGCTCCCGGAAGTGTCCTTTGTCAGGATCCATAGTGCAGATGAAGGCCGCGATCTGGTTTATACCTTATTGCTAAACAAGGCGCTAAAAAATGTCGCTATCATGATCTCCGAAGATTTACGTCGCGAACCTGAACTTGATACGCTAACAGTGGTTCCTGGGTTTTTAGGTAGTTACCCTAATTATTTTTTCCACGTAGAGCAAGAGCAGTTATCCGCTTTTGTTGACGCTATTAAGTATTCCCGCAGTATAGGGGAGAAAGAGGCGTTTTACAGCAAATATGGGATACGCCGCACTAATCCGGAAATTTGGGAATATGTGGATTGGTTTAATGAACAGCATAAAAAGTACCGTGGTTTGAGAGCAGGGTTGTTTGATTTAAATAGATATGAAAATTTGTAGAAATGATCAGCCTAAAAGTGAATGGTTGTTAACTTTTTGTTTAATAAACTTATGCGTACTTAATGTGATTGTTGGACGATAACTAGGATAACTAGGGTCAGATGCAGTGCGACAAGCGAAGCTTGTCATTTCTTGCAAGGTGAGAGTCCTTGTCTGGATAAACTAAAGGAATGGTTTTGTAAGGTCTAACCAACCCCCTATGTCAACATACCTGTCGCCTGTAAAATTTTATTTTAGGAGACAGAAATGGCATCATATACCCAGGAATTTAAAGTACAATCCGTAGAGAAAGCATTATCCAGACGACCTGATCAAACGCTCAAGAATATTGCCGATGATTTACGTATTGGCTATTCAACGCTTCAAAGATGGATCCACTTAGCCAAGAAGAATAAACTAGAAAACCCTGAATCAAGTATGTCGAAAGAAAAAAGCCCCCAAAACTGGACTAAAACGCAACGCTTTGAAGCCATCATGGATTGTCACGGCATGAAAGATGAGCAACTTAGCGCCTATTGCCGAGAAAATGGAATTTACCCGCACCATGTAAAGGAATGGAAATCAGCATTCCTATCAGAAAATCAAACCTCTGAAGCTGTCTCCAGGCATGAACAAAAAAAGCTTAAACAAGAAAATAAGCGACTACAGAAAGAACTGAACCGTAAGGATAAAGCACTCTCTGAAACTGCAGCCTTACTGGTGCTATCAAAAAAGTGCCAAGCGATCTGGGGGGAAAAGGAGGTCGATTAATCTCCTTCCCAGATCGCAAGCAATACTGTGCACTCATTGATGAAGCAGTGCAAAATGGAGCAAGACAACAACTGGCTTGTGAGCTTGTTGGCATTGCATCCCGTACTTATCAACGATGGAACCAGGGTGAAGCATTGTCAGAAGACCAACGAATTTATAATAATGCTCCTGCACACAACAAGTTATCAGAGGCTGTCAGGCAAGAAATACTAGAGGTCATTAACCGACCTGAATATAGCGCATTAACCCCTTATCAAATAGTGCCTACATTATTGGATATAGGGCAATATATTGCCTCAGAATCAACATTTTACCGGGTAATGAAAGAATATAATCAGCTTAAACACAGGGGTAAAGAGACAGCAGCTCAACGCAAGAAACCCCAGTCACTAAAAGCGACTAAAGCCAATGAAATCTATTCATGGGATATTACGTACTTGCTAAGCCCGATAAAGGGACAGTACTATTATTTGTACATGGTCATGGACATTTACAGCCGAAAAATAGTCGGCTGGCAGGTTCATGATTGTGAATCAAGTGCTCATGCCGCTGATTTGATAGAAGATATTGCCTATCGAGAAAAAATAGATAAAAACCAGCTGGTCATTCATTCCGACAATGGAAGCCCAATGAAAGGAGCGACATTAAGAGCAAAAATGATTGATCTGGAAATCACGCCATCGTACAGCAGGCCTCGTGTCAGCAACGATAATCCTTATTCGGAGTCCTTGTTTAAAACGGTCAAATACCATTACACCTATCCAGAAGACCCGTTTACAGATTTAAGCGAAGCAAGAACCTGGGTAGAAAAGTTTGTGCATTGGTATAACGATGAACATCAACACAGCGCAATTAAGTTTGTGACACCTAATCAGCGTCATAATGGCTTAGACAGCACAATACTGGAAAACAGAAAGAAGGTTATTGAGCAAGCCAGGAAGAACCATCCTGAGCGCTGGAATGGACGTAAAACAAGGAACTTAACACCCATTGGCGATGTTTGTCTCAACCCAGGCAAGGATAAAAATAACGTAACTGAAAATAAATTACCATTGAAAAATGCAGCTTAAGCTGACTATAAAGCAACAGGTGACAATGAGTCGCCCATTACCCTTGCATAAATACCTTGGGGGCTTGGGGGCAAAGCCCCCATATACTTGCGTAGCAAGTTTTATATCACGAAAATGCGACAGGTTGGTTGACATTTAGCGCTGAGTTGGCTAATAGGGTAATCTTGGCTCGTAATACCGTGCTTGATTTTGCTGTCTGTTGGCGAGTGATTTTTTCGAGCTCTTCGCGTTCATTATCTTCTAATATAACCGGAAATTTTGGGGTTCTCATGACTTCCTGTCGGTGGATTCGATACGGAATAATATAGACTATGTTAAGGTTACCAGAATAGAGGCTAGATCGATAATTTATTTATTAATTATTTAGAGGGCGAGGTACTAGTACAATTAAAGAGGCTGTAGTGGCTTTGGCTAAACCGGTTGAACCATCAGCCGACGAGCAAGCCGCAGCCATTAAAAAACAGCATAGATTTGCAATGGGCAAGTCTAGTAAATTAGGTGAGACATTAAGGGAGCTCGATATTACACACATTAGTAGCAAGGAAATAGTCAGCTGGAAGACCTATCTGGATGATGTTAAAGGATCAATTCAGGTGTTTGAAAAGGAGCTTGGTTATGAGTGAGCCGATAGCACTTTAGCTAGGTATCATGATGGAGGAAAAGAAGTGGTTAGTGTTTGCTGACGGGCTCTTATTAGCCGACAGCGGTCATTAATGATTGAAGCTAAGTTTAATAGCTGATGCTATAAGTGAAGTGAAAATCAATTTGAATTTTGACTCATTTGGGCCATAGTGTTTCATTTTTATGTGGAGTAACCCAACGAGGTAATCGTAGACAGGATGTTTAGTTGTAATTAAGTATTATGTCCCAAGAATTTCTATTTCTTCACTTTTCTCGCTCTCCGAAAAAAACATCAATGGTTTCATCACGACCAATGACATCAATCAATGCTGTTATGAAAGTGTATGCAACAAGAAACAGGACAAAGATTAGATGGACTGCCCAGAATCGCGTCCACTTTATCTCTTCGAAAACTTGTTCAAAAGCTGTTGACAAATTTCCCTGTTTGGAGATATGCGGGATCAGTTCCTCGATGAACTGCAGAAGAAGAGCTATGATGACATAGAGCAAAATCCTCCAGCCCATATTGTAGATAAGTTTCTTGTCGAGAAACCAGTTGAACATGGGCAAGCCATTGGTAATCAAAATGGCTTTACCGACAACGATTGCACCGATCGTCGCTTTAGCAGAAGATGTAAAGGAGATATCGTATTCTTCGGCCATCAGTAGCCGTGCAAATGCGACAACATGAAACGCCACTAGAAAGAAGATCGTGGGCGGAAGCATTTCCAGAAACTCTTTTTTAAGGAACTGAACAACTTTAAACATCATCTATCTGTCTCCTCTCGGTACACCACCCCCTCCACTAATTTGCTAATTGGCGAATTAGGTCGAATTTACCAAAGCAAATTAATCGATCATCCTCTTTTATTCGGGTTTTACTTCCCGGTTGTAAAATAGTGGATCCATCTCTTTCAATTGAAAGCACCATTATTTTGCTATCTTTTAAATCCAAATCTTCCAATGTCTGTTGAGCAATTTTGGAGTCCTTGACGACAATAACCGACGCAACGCTATAACCCCCAGGTTGGCGAATGATTTCTTCAATTAGAACCTTTTCAATATCCAGTCTCGCTCTTAAGTTTTGTCGGATAGTTTCGTATACTTTTTTATCCACCGTTTTATGCTTGGCAATATTATAGAGACCGACAAGCGCTATACAAATAATAATCAGAGTAATCATTGGATGAAACAATCCTGTTTCCCCAAATGAAAAAATAAAGGCTCCAATAATCGAAACGATACCGGCATTTCCCAGAATCATAAGAAAACTGACGATTTTTCTTCGGACTGGATGATTAACGATTCTCTCCGTTTCTTGAGTAGTAAAGCCTGTCCCAGTAAAAGCAGATAATGCTTGAAATCTGGCAATCGGGAAAGAGACCCCTGTCATTTCCAGAGCGATGGCACCGCTTTGGATAATGCAATAGGAAATAATAATAATGATGAGTAAAAGTGTAATGCTCACAGGGGACCTCCACGAATAATTTTTTTTGTAATTATCTATATTTCGGAGATGTTTTGCAAACAAGCCTTTTATTAATACGATAACACTCTTGAAATTTTGCATTGCTTCCCCTAGGCACATTTTAACCGGAAACCAATATCCTAGATTCAGAATTCAGTAAAGTTCTTAATCAACTTAAGTTTCCCGGTTTTTAGCCCTTAACGTATAAGGGAAAAATTATTAAAGTGCGGTTTTTAATCTCATACAAATTTTACTCAGTGACCGCTTGGAGCCGTAAATCGACTATTGATTTATACCACAATCTGGATCCTATCTTGTCATACTGGCATAATCGCTTACTGGGAAAAGGAGGTAATAAAGGTATGTTTGAAAAAGGAAGAAGATAATTTAAATTCGCGTCCAATTAAATCTAGTAATGCTGTTATATTCATCTAACTGGACTCTATTTCTTGCTGTAACGGTTCAAGACGAGTGTAACCCCATTCATCAAAGGTAAATTACCAGTGACGGTTTACCTTGCTAATCACGTCATCATCAATTACATGATTATTTTGGCTCTTCCGGATCTGCCGTGAATTATTAAAAACCCCTTTTTACGGGCAATAAAAAGATTATTATTACCTGAAATAGAGGTAAACTGATAAGAAGGGGACATGACAATGAATAATATCAGTATACCTTTGGATATCGAAAATATTCGCGTTTTAAATACGACGATCAATAACGACAACAGTATTGTTATTGAAGTTGAAAGTACCGAAAAAGGTGTTCGCTGCCACCAGTGCGGTCAATTTATTGATAAGCTACATGGTACTGATAATGCCATTTTATTACGCCATTTGCCTATTTTAGATCGACCTGTCTATCTGAAGATTAGCCCTAAACGGTTTGGTTGTCCACACTGTAAAAAACATCCAACCACCACACAAACATGTGACTGGTATAAGAGCAATACACCACACACTAAAGTGTATGAACAATTCATTTTACGTGAGCTCATTAGCTCAACAATTGTGGATGTAGGCTTAAAACAAATGATTGGTGAAGATGCAGTACTAGGGATTGTCGATCGTCATGTCAGCTCAGAAGTCGACTGGAGTGCCTTGGAGGATATTTGGGAATTGGGTATTGATGAAATCTCTTTAAAAAAAGGACATAAGAACTTTGTGACTATTATTAGTTGCAGAACACATCAGCAAGAAAATAAGATCATCGCTGTTTTGCCAGATCGTAAAAAAGAAACCGTTAAAAATTTTCTCCTGTCGATTCCAGCGAAGTTTAAGCCTCGAATTAAGCGCGTTTGTAGCGATATGTATGATGGATTTATTAATGCTGTTCACGAGGCATTACCCGAAGCTGAGGTTGTTGTTGATCGATTTCATGTGGCCAAACATTATAGAGAATGCGCTGATAACGTTCGTAAACATGAATTAAAACGCTTAAAAAAAGAGCTAACTGACGATGAGTATACGGAAATAAAACAGACAATGTGGCCTTTGCGTAAGTCCTGGGAAGATTTAGATGCTGACGAACAAAAACGATTGAGACAGTTGCTGTCTTATTCAGATGAGCTGAAACATGCTTATATTTTTCGTGAACTGCTTACCTGTATTTTTGAAAAAGAAATAAGCAAAGCGGATGCATTAGTTTATTTTGATATCTGGCAAGAGCTTGCTGAGAAATCGGGCTTTGCCTGCTTTGAGCCTTTTTTAACGACATTGAACCAATGGAGCGATGAGATAAGCAACTATTTTTCTTGACAGAGAGTCCAGTGGGTTCGTTGAAGGGCTCAATAATAAAATTAAAGTTTTGAAGCGGCGGTGTTATGGAATTCTTAATATCAAACATTTAAAACAGCGACTTTCACTCGATTTAGATGGCTACAGGTTGTTTGGGCATCATCGAAAAATACTGCTTGGATAAGCAGAATTTATTCTTTTCACGGCAGATCCGGAAGAGCCATATAGGCTCTTCCGGATCTGCCGTAAAACTATGCCATAAACATGGTTTATAGTGCAGAAAAAAAGTCATAACCTATTGTATATAATGCTTTTTATAAGCAATAAAAATTCAGAAATACCAAAATTTCACAAGATTTCACTTATTTCATGGGAAATCCCAGAGAGCCATAATTTTACGTGAGTGCTTACATCTCATATTTCAAAGTGTAAGCAACATGATTATTCATTGCAGTGATTATTTCACAGGAGTACACTGAAAATATCTAAGCTTATTTGACTGGATAAAGTGATATGTTGTTTTTTCAAAGTATACGATTCGTTGTTCTGCTATTGATGAGCATTAAGTTTGTTTATTGCGAGGAACCGGTTGAGCAAACAGTCAACAAACCCTCAGTTATCATTCATCTGGAAATTGACGGTGTTATAGGACCGGCAACAGTAGACTATTTTGAACGTAATTTGCAGAAGGCGATTGACAGTCAAGCGATGGCTGTATTGATTAGCCTGGACACACCCGGCGGGCTGGATACATCGATGCGCCGGATAATTAAAAAGATAATTTCCTCCCCCGTTCCTATCATTAGCTATGTCTCACCTGGTGGAGCACGTGCTGCGAGTGCCGGAACTTATATACTTTATGCGAGTCATATTGCCGCAATGGCACCCGCAACGAATCTCGGTGCGGCAACACCTGTTCAAATCGGAGAGTTTGGCGATTTTGGTGATAATAAAAATGAACAGAGTAAGGAAGAAACTAATACTTTAATAGATCCTATGTCCCACAAAATGGTTAATGATGCTGCCGCTTATATTCGTGGCTTGGCAAAAATGCATGGCAGAAATGAGGAATGGGCGGAACAAGCAGTACGCAAGGCAGCTAGCCTATCAGCAGCAGAAGCATTGGACCTGAATGTCATTGATCTTGTCGCTGCTGATATACCCGATTTATTGCGCCAATTACAGGGACGTAAGCTTAGGATAACAACTCAAGAGTTGGTTTTCAATTTCACCTCGCCTGATATTCAGACGATAAAACCCGATTGGCGTAGTAAGTTTCTGGCCGTTATAACTAACCCGAGTATTGCCTATATATTACTGATGATTGGTATGTATGGCTTGATACTTGAATTTTATAATCCAGGTGGCATTGTTCCGGGCACTGTGGGCGGGATATGTTTATTACTGGCGTTATATGCATTGCAGTTATTGCCTGTCAACTATGCCGGTATGGGTCTGATTTTGCTTGGCATTGCTTTAATGACTGCAGAGGCCTTTATTCCAAATTTTGGAATTTTAGGGCTGGGTGGCATAGTCTCTTTTGTCATTGGTTCAATTATCTTAATGGATACTGATTTGCCAGGATTTGGTATAGATTTAGGGGTGATTGCCGGATTTGCTTTAAGTAGTGCGGCATTTTTTATTTTCGTTATTGGGCTGTTATTAAAATCCAGACATAGCCCGATTGTTAGCGGTAAGGAGCAAATGCAGCAGAGTGTTGGCGTTGCGCTAGAAAACTTTACTGGAAGTGGTATGGTGCGTATACATGGTGAATGCTGGCAGGCATTTTGTGAACAACCATTAATAAAAAATGAAAAAGTCAAAGTGACAGCGATAGATGGCTTGCTTTTGCAAGTTATGCCTATTAACAATCAGGAGGACAGCTCATGTTTTTAACAACAAGTTACATTTTTATCAGTATTTTAGTGTTATTGTTAATCAGTGCATTCAGAATTCTCAGAGAATATGAACGCGGTGTTATTTTTATGCTTGGCCGGTTTTATAGTGTAAAAGGCCCTGGTTTTATTATTGTTATTCCATTGATTCAACAAATGGAACGCGTTGATTTGCGTACTATCGTCATGGATGTACCGACTCAGGATGTTATCTCACGTGATAACGTGTCTGTTAAAGTGAATGCGGTCGTGTATTTTCGCGTGATAGAGCCGGATAAGGCCATTATACAAGTAGAAAACTTTTATGATGCGACTAGCCAATTAGCGCAAACGACCTTGCGGTCAGTATTAGGTCAGCATGAACTGGATGAAATGCTTGCTGAACGTGACCGGTTAAATGTAGACATTCAAACCAGTCTGGATCAACAAACAGATGCCTGGGGAATTAAGGTCTCGAATGTTGAAATTAAACATGTCGATCTGGATGAGAGCATGGTCAGGGCAATTGCTAAACAGGCAGAAGCTGAACGAACTCGTCGCGCTAAAGTGATTCATGCTGAAGGCGAAATGCAGGCAGCAGAGAAATTGTTACAAGCAGCAAAAATATTATCCGGGCAACCTGAAGCGATTCAGTTGAGATATATGCAAACATTAACTGAAATTGCTGGCGATAAATCGTCCACTATCGTGTTTCCTTTGGACTTATTGAAGGGCTTAAATATGAAGCAATAATGGACTAGTAGCTCAAATTTGATCGGATAACACGGATATGGTTTATGAATATTAAGTCCTCGAGCTCCAAGCTATACTCAATTCAAATGTTAAGGGCTGTCGCAGCGATCATGGTTTTATCCTCTCATTCTATTATCACTGCTTATGGAGAATATGAACAACTATCTCTCTCAGGAACTCCTGTAAAGAAATTTTATAATTTCATGGGTTTTGCCTCTATGGGAGTCGATATGTTCTTTGTCATTAGTGGCCTAATCATGGTATTTATTAGTAAGGATTTATTTGAAAATAAGTATGCAGTAAAGAGGTTTTTACCGAATAGGCTGGTACGTATTTATCCTATGTACTGGATAATGTTAATAACGTATATAAGCTTGTTTTTAATTCAAGGTTTGCTACTTGATAGAAATGAACCATTTAATATTTTTTATGAAAGAGTTGGTGGCATAAGTTTTTTTTTAAGCTCCTTAATTTTAATACCTTTTGAAGTTAATCCGGAACATTTTTATCCAATTTTAGCAGTAGGCTGGACTTTAGTATTTGAAATTTTTTTCTATTGCTCATTTTGTTTAGTTTTGCGCTTCCCATTAAGGAAAGCATTATCTATTTTAAGTATAATTTTTAGTTTATTAAGTATATTATTTATTTTAAATAAAGCAGATAGTATATGGCTTATTTTTTACTCTAATCCGATATTGTTGGAATTTATTTTAGGTTGCTGGATTGGTTATTTGATGATTCAGCGGACTTTTTTTTCTGTAAAATTATTGAAAATTGTATTGCCTATAACGCTTATATCTGTTTTTTCTACTATTTTCTATGATATCCCGGAATGTTATGGCTTAGTCTCATTAAATCCATTTAGACTAATATTCTATGGTTTGCCTACCGCTTTAATAGTATATTGCGCGGTTAGTATAGAATTTAGGGGCATTTTAAAAAGTTCAAAAATATTAGTTGCATTGGGAAACAGCTCTTATTCTTTGTATCTTGCTCATGCTGCCTTTATTATTCCAATCACAACTGTAAGCTGGAAAAAATTAATGCTATATGAATACATTAATTCTACTGGTTTTGGTTTATTTTTAATTTTTAATTGTATTATTATTGCTCATTTTTTACATATATTTGTGGAGAGGCCATTATATTTGACTTTAAAAAGGATTATTTCTGTGGATTAGTTAACTCAAAAGAGGCTTAGTATAAGGAGGCAAAGGCCTGATCGCTGTAAATTTTGTAGGTTGTGATAAATCAGGTGGTATTAAGCTTAATTAAGAATAAGAGGTGAATATGAAGGATTTGTTTGATTTTGCTGATGGGCTAGGACCATCAAAAATTATTCATATATACGAACCTGCAGTCGGGTTAAAAGGTATATTGGTTATAGATAATATTGCCATGGGACCATCAATTGGGGGATTGCGCATAGCGCCAGATGTCAGTGTTAGTGAATGTTTCCGCCTGGCCAGAGCGATGACTTTAAAAAATGCAGCCGCAGGACTGCCGCATGGCGGTGGAAAAATGGTGGTCTACGGTGACCCGAAAATGCCTGTGCAACAAAAACAATTGATTGTCCGCGCTGCTGCCTCTTCGTTGCGTTATCAGGAAGATTATATTTTTGGTCCAGATATGGGGACGAATGAAGAATGTATGGCTTGGGTGAGGGATGAGAACGGTCGATCGGTGGGCTTGCCATATGAGCTGGGAGGTATTCCATTGGATGAAATCGGCGCAACTGGGTGGGGAGTGATGCATGCCACTAGAGTCGCTTTAAATTATTTGGATTTTGAACTTCAGGGCGCGCGGGTTGTCATCCAAGGTTTTGGTTCAGTGGGTAAGCACAGCGCCCGTTTTCTTCGTGAACAGGGCGCAAAAATAGTCGCAGTAAATGATAGCCGCGGCACAATATATAATGCTGATGGCTTAGATGTTGATGCGTTGTTTGAACTAAAGCAAATGGGTAAAAGTGTTATCGATTTTAGTGGTGGCGATAGTCTGGGGCAAGATACCATTATTGATATTGAGTGTGATATCTGGATTCCAGCGGCACGACCTGATGTAATAAATGAGGCCAATGTCGATCGTCTGAGCACAAAATTGCTTGTGCAGGGGGCGAATATTGCGGTTACAGAAGGCGCGGAAAAATACCTGTATGCAAAAGGTGTGACCTGTGTGCCTGATTTTATTTCCAATGCCGGTGGCGTTATTTGTGCCGCTATGGAATATAAAGGATCAACTCAAAAGGCGGCTATGGAAAGTATTGCTGAAAAAGTCAGTAATAATACCCGCACAGTGCTGGAAATATCAGCAACTGAAAATATACAGCCTCGCGAGGCAGCGATACAAATGGCCACTGAGCGAGTGACTAAAGCGATGTCGATGCGGCGCTGGTCTTTGTTTTCTTCGGCACCGCATTTTATTTAATAGGGTATTGATTTGCAGGTTTCCAAGTTACCTGTGCTATAAATAGTAATGACTTGCTTCATTAAGATAGGAGCACGAAATGTTTACCATACGTTTTCACGGTCGCGGCGGTCAGGGAATGAAAACCGCAAGCCATTTTCTCGGCACTGCTTTTTTTCTCGCCGGCTATGAAGTTCAGGATGCCCCACGTTACGGGGCAGAACGACGGGGTGCGCCAATGACATCCTATGTACGCGCTGATCAGCAGCTAATTTATGAGCGAGGTATTGTACGTAATCCTGGTTTGGTAGTTGTCGCCGATGATAGTTTGATTTCGGTCGCAACTGCCGGGGTGATGACCGATATAGCTGCAAAGACAGTTTTCCTGATCGTGAGTCATGAATTGCCTGCAACCTGGCAACAGCGCCTGAATATTCAAAATCCCGTTAAAGTCTTAAAACCCCTTACAGCAACTATTCCTTTGATCAGCGCAAGATGTGCAGGCGCAGCAGCAAGCTTGACCGGGGTAATTGCCCGTCAATATCTACAGGATGCGATTAAGCAGGAATTGAGCGGATACGATAATGATTTGCTTGCTATGAATATTGATACTGCTATTAATGCCTATACGGACATGCAGTCTGTAAAGGGCATCGTTAAACAAACAACTGCACCGACAGCGATAGCTTATCAGGCACCAGACTGGATCGATTTGCCGCTAGAAACTGCGGATGTTTCAGCCCCCATTATTCATGCGCCGCAAACCAGTGTTAAGGTTAGAACAGGTTTATGGCGTACTCAACGGCCAGTGATCAATTACGATCATTGTCATCATTGCTGGTGGATATGCAGCAATAGCTGCCCAGATAGCGCAATCAATATAGAGCAGGGCGATATTCCAGTGGTCGATTACGAGCATTGTAAAGGGTGTATGATCTGTGTCGCACAATGCCCGGCACATGCAATCGAAACGATTGCCGAAGCTGATGCACAACGGGGAGAAGCATCATGAAGCGACAACTAATGACAGGTAATGCAGCGGCAGCGTGGGGCGCACGTCTTGCAAATATTGATTATGTCCCAGCCTTTCCGATTACGCCACAAACCGAGATTATTGAAACGCTCTCTGGCTGGTTCGAACAGGGAGATATGCAGGGCAAAATGACAGTACTGGAATCTGAGCATTCCATGATAACGGCTGCTGGAGCTGCAGCGGTAACAGGTGTTCGGGTTTTTACCGCGACATCAAGCCAAGGCTTGCTACATGCGATGGAAATGATCTATACCGTTGCCGGCTGGCGAGCACCTTTTGTGCTAGTAAATGTATCCCGTGGCCTAAGCACTCCAATTACCCTAGAGCCCGATCATACCGATGTACTGGCTGCGCGGGATAGTGGTTTTTTACAACTGCATTGTTCTACCTGTCAGGAAGTCCTGGACAGCGTATTGATTGCTTACCGTATTGCCGAGCATCACCAGGTACGTTTACCGATTATTGTTAATCAGGATGGCTTTTATCTGTCTTTTACTCGTGAGCCAGTAGAAATTCCGGATATAAACAAAGCGAAGCAGTTTGTCGGTGATTTTGATAGTGGAAATATCAAATTTCGCGCCAGTATGCCTGAGAGTCAAGCGGTTGCAGTATTAGGTGGATCTCCCTATTCTTATTTTCGTTATGAATGTCATTTAGCCATGCAACAGGCTTTGAATGTATATGAGCAGGTTGCAGAGGAATTTCAGCAACAGTTTGGGCGTTATCATGGCATCTTGGAAAACTTTCAAACTGAAGACGCTGACTATCTTTTTGTCATGATGGGATGCTTTGCCACCAAAGCAAAACAGGCGGTCATACAACTACGCGAAGCTGGCATGAACATCGGTTTAGTAAGTCCACGTTTGCTACGCCCTTTTCCAGAGCAGGCATTGATTACAGCCTTTAGCGGAAAAAAAGCTCTGGCTGTGATTGATCAGAATCTGTCGATGGGTAAGGGCGGAGTGCTGCATTCGGAAATTACTTCGGTTTTGTATGGACTAAGTGATGCTCCGCCAATTATTGCCAGTTTTATTGGAGGCCTAGGTGGACGTGATATTTCTCAGGAAGAATTTTTTCAAATGGCAGATACAGTCTGTGCAGCCGTGAAAACGGGTAAAACACCAAAGCCTCGGTTGCTATATACCCAAACAGAGTTACGTCAATTCAAAAAGTTACAGGCAATAGCGGTGGCTGAGCGTTATGAACTCAAGGAGCAGTCATCATGAAAGAATCTATTTATAAGCGTATGAAAGACCTGCCATCCACTCATTTACTGGGGGCAGGGACCGCAACCTGTGCCGGCTGTGGTGGTTTGCAGGTTTTGCATGAAATTTATGATGTCTATGCTGACAAAACGGTCTTTATTAATGCCGCAGGTTGCATGACGCTGCTATCCATCTATCCTTTTACTCCGTTTAGTGGTTCCTGGTTATATACGTCTATGGGATCGGCTCCTGCTGGTGCTCAAGGGGTAAGGGATGCATTGGATATATTATTGGTGAAAAAACGTATCTCTGAGGATGAAAACTTAGCAACCATTGTACTGACCGGAGATGGTTCAGCTTATGGAATGGGTGTTTCTGCAACCTCTGGGGCTATTGATCGTCAACTTGATTTTCTTTACATCTGTTACGATAACGAAGGCTACGCTAATACCGGCCAGCAATTTTCCAGTGCTACGCCACATGCAGCGCAAACAGCGACTAGTAAAGGCGGTGCGGGTTATCCCGGGTTTAAAAAAGACCTATTTTCTTTATGGGTAGCGAATCAACCAGCTTATGTTGCCACGGTTATTGGTACCGAGCCACTGGATCTTGCTCGTAAAATTGAGAAGGCCAAACAGATTAAAGGGCCGCGCTTGATACTTGCATTGGCACCTTGCCCAACCGGTTGGGATTATGATCCAAAAGAAAGCGCGATAATAGGTCAACTGGCAGTTAAAACAGGGGTATGGCCACTCAAAGAATATATTGATGGAAACGTTATACACACCAAAGTGCCCAAAAAGCGCTTAGCGGTGGAAGAGTATTTGCATAAGCAGGGACGTTTTGCTCATTTATTCAAGCCTGAACGTAATGAAACATTGATTCGTGATATTCAGCAACGAGTAGACGATTACTGGCAGGCAGTTACTAATGGCTAAAAGCTATTATCATCGTGGTGGCGATACGCCACTTTTGGGAAAAACCATCCCTGAGTATTTTGCGACAATTGTAGACCAGTTTCCTGAATCTGACGCTGTTATAAGTTTGCCGCAGCATCAGCAACTTTCCTATGCGCAATTGTCTGAACAAATTGATGTTGTTGCAAGAGGGCTACTCAGTTTTGGGTTTAGTAAGGGAGACCGAATTGGGATATGGTCTACTAATAATTTGCAGTGGATACTGATACAAATGGCCACAGCCAGAATCGGTGCAATTTTAGTTAATATTAATCCGGCCTATCGTGTGCAAGAGCTGGAATACGCTTTAACGCAATCTCAGGTGCAATGCCTGGTGGTGATGCCTAAATTTAAAAGCAGTCATTATCTTGATATGTTGCTTGAGATATTGCCCGAACTGAAGCATTTTCAGGCAAAAAACTTGAAAACTGAAAAATTACCCGATTTATGCCGAATTATTGTCTATGATCCTGTCAAACCTGATCAAACGATAGTCCCTTTTAGCAGTTTCACCGTCTGGCAAGCACTTATTTCAGCAGCTGCACAGATTTCTGTAGATAAACTCAATAAAATAACCGAAACGTTAGATATTGATGATGCTATCAATATTCAATACACTTCTGGCACCACAGGGTTTCCCAAAGCGGTCGTGCTGACACATCACAATATTCTCAATAATGCCTGGTTTGCAGCTCAAGCGATGCACTTTAATGAATTGGACCGTTTGTGTGTCGCTGTGCCGTTTTATCATTGTTTTGGTATGGTGCTGGCGAATTTATTATGTTTTTCTGTTGGTGCTTGTGTAGTAATTCCCTGTGAGCATTTTGATGCAGAAGCTGCGCTAAAAGCAGTTGCACAGTATCATTGTACTGCCTTGCATGGTGTGCCCACGATGTTTATTGCCGAGCTTGAGCATGAAAATTTTAAACAGTACCAACTAGATTCTTTACGCACCGGTATTATGGCTGGGGCTCCGTGTCCGCCGGAATTAATGCAACGAGTGATGCAGAACATGCATTGTGCGGAAATTCTGATTGCCTATGGTGAAACGGAAGCATCACCTTTAACTCATCTAACTACGCGAGAGGATAGTCTACAACGGCGCACACAAACGGTAGGCCATAATTTGCCACATCAGGAAGTAAAAATTATCAGTACGGATAAACAGCAGACTGTAGCGATTGGAGTAATAGGGGAAATCTGTTTTCGTGGCTATCACATTATGCATGGATATTATAATAATCCTGAAGCGACTGCACAGGCTATAGATGCACAGGGCTGGTTGCACTCAGGAGATTTGGGGCTAATGGATAAGGATGGTTATGTCAGTATAACTGGTCGATTAAAGGATATGATTATACGCGGTGGTGAAAATATTTATCCGCGCGAAATTGAAGATATACTTTTTACCCACCCAAAAGTGGCAGAAGTAGCTGTTTTTGGTGTGCCGGATAAATCTTATGGAGAGGAGTTGGTCGCTTGGGTACAGCTACATGCTAATGAGTGTTGCGATGAAGAGGAGATTCGGGCATTCTGCCATAACAAACTCAGTTATTTTAAAATCCCTCGATATATTCGTTTCGTTAAAGAATTTCCAATGACCGTCACTGGGAAATTAAAGAAATATCAGATGCGTGCAGAAATGATTGATAGTCTGGGCGGATTACGAACTTAGGAATATGCACTAAATAATTAGACAGCTCATTGAGTGGGGGTGCGGACAGCTCGTCTGTGCTCAGCAGACAAGTTAAGATGAAGAAATTATCTTAGATACATTGCACAGCATTGGGGTAGCCGTTCAGCTCCCTTCCTTAACAAGTAGGGGGGTATTAGAAAAACCCTTTTCAATCCCTTGGTTTTCATAGGGAGGTGAACTGTTAAGCGTTGAGGTATTGTTTTTAATTATTCACTAAAGGACTACAAAGCAAGGTGTCATGCGCCAAATTTTCAACCCATCCGTGTGTAGCTGATGGGTTGAGTAACTCATACAGAAATATTGCAATGAATTAGAATCTGAGTACCATATCCATTGCAACAGAGACCATGCCGGTGTCGACACCTTGCCCCGTTTCTGGATTTATATTGAAGACTTTTTCATCAGCCCCGTCTAAGCGTACTTCAGGGCGGAATGTAAACCAGGGTACTGGGGAATAGTTGACACCAAATGTTGCAGCCAGATAGTTTGCCCCAACAGCATTCACACGCTGTGCACCACCTTTGTCATTAAACCATTCGGCACGTAGGCCAACACCTATTTGATCAGTAATATCATAAGTCAGGTACTGATTGATACCAAACCAGTTACCAGGTTCTGTGCCAGGATAAGGTCCACCTGTTGCTACCACACGACCATCAGAGTCTGCAGCTGTTCTTGTTATGTTCTGGGTTCCGAAGTCATGCTGGAAAACGTAATGTAACTTATCCGTGAAATCATGCGCAGCAACGATACTATACATGGTTCGGTTGCCTGATTGAGTATCATCTGGATCGCCAGTAATCAATTGCACAGCAACGGATGTCGCTCGGCTATTACTGGTCCAGTTTACACCGCCCAGAAAACTCCAGGCGCTTCTGTTTGTGGTCATATTATCCCAGCCCATCACGGCACCCGCATTAATTGAAAAATTATCGTCTATATCGTAGCTGAACATAACGCCATTATGAGTAAAAGGTTCGCCATATAACATGGTATAAGCATGGGAATAGAAGAAATTATCCGGGGCAGGAACCACCTCATAACCAATAGTGGTATAAAAATGTCCCACCTTTGCGCTAATTCCGTTACCGAAAGGTGCATATATTTCAAGATATAACTGCGGCATCGCTATATTATAATAACCACCCGCTTCGTTGAGCCACCAGTCGTTATCATAGTTTATTGCTTGAGTTTTGTTGGCATCCGTACCATACATAAAATCCATGCGTCCCCCTACATCCCAGCTGGTTCCTCCTTTATTAACAGCACGTTCAATATAAAAGTTTAGTTGATTAAGCAAAAATTCATTATTGCGATCATTAAAAGATAAAGGGGCATTATTGTGGTCAGCGCGATTTGGAGAAGCATAAGTGACACCCCCCGAAGCCCACATCCCTACTTCAAAGCCAGTTTTTTGCATAAAAGAGGTTTCGTTAATGCTAAAGCCGGTGAGTGATTTGATCATGCCTGCATCTGACGATACCTGGGGGTCAATATTTTCATTAGATAGATGATTAACATCGTCATTATTCGCTGATACTTGAAAGCTCGCGAATAACACAGCACTACTTAAAAGTGTCCGTTTGAATAGTTTATTTTTGTCCATGAGAGAGTCCTAAGGTATTTAATTTTAATAGAGTGAAGCTTAAAAGTCCTTCTATTGTCTATAAGCGACGAAGTTTTATTTGTTATAACTTATCGTTGAGTGAAAGCTAATTATGTATTTTGGAGATAATATTGTCACTTATCATCACTCCCAACTTGGGTGATCCGCAGTTCATCCATTTCCATAAGCAAGTTGACTATGTTTTAGATAATGAGAAGTGACATCATTTTATATTAATTCAGACAATTATTGAATTGCTCAGGGGGGAAATTGACGCTATTTCCAAGAATAAATCTCATAGATTATATAATGCTTTGTAAGGTTTGCCAGGCATAAAAAAAGCTTGCGCTGCTTATGCAGCGCAAGCCTATTAATTCTCACTGTCTGTAGCGAAAATGCAAGGACTTACTTAGAAAGTCACAATCATATCCATTGCGAACTCAACCTGACTAACAGCAGTGTTATCATTGAAAACACGCTCATCAGCCCAGTCAAAGCGGACTTCAGGGCGTAGTTTTAACCAGCTTAACGGGGTATAGTTCACGCCAAAAGACGCAGCCAGATAGTTAGCGCCGACGTCATTCACCCGTTGCGCACCGCCTTTGTCGTTAAACCACTCGGCACGCAGACCCACACTGACCTCATCAATAATGTCATACATAAAATACTGGTTAATGCCAAACCAGTTTGCACTGTCATACGCGGCATCACGCGTGGTACCAAAATCGTGTTGCAACACGTAATGGAAGTTATCGGTAAAATCATGCGTCGCAACAATACTATACATCGTAGTGTTACCTGATACGGTATCGCTCTGGTTACCGGTAATCAACTGGACCGTCACAGAAGACGCCTGATCATTACTGGTCCAGCTACCGCCCCCTAAAAAGCTCCACGCCCCGGCATTTTCAGTCATATTATCCCAGCCCATGACCGCGCCACCGTTAACCGAGAAATTATCGTCAATGTCATAACTAAACATGGCCCCGGTATGCGTAAAAGGTTCGCCATATAACATGGTATAGGCATGTGAATAGAAGAAATTATCCGGCGCAGGGACCACCTCATAACCGATAGAGGTATAGAAGTGACCTAATTTAGCCGTTACCCCATTGCCAAGCGGTGCAAACACCTCTAAATACAACTGCGGCAT
Source organism: uncultured Gammaproteobacteria bacterium (assembly GCA_942491615.1). Taxonomy (GTDB): domain Bacteria; phylum Pseudomonadota; class Gammaproteobacteria; order Methylococcales; family Methylomonadaceae; genus Methyloprofundus. The sequence continues at coordinate 316,866 of CALOCH010000012.1, read as the reverse complement.
CGCTATATTATAGTAACCGCCATCCTCGTTCACCCACCACTCATTATCCCAGCCAGATGCCTGCGTAAAGCGAGCATCCGTCCCGTACATGAAATCCATACGGCCCCCAACATCCCATTGATTGCCTTCGGTATTGACCGCACGCTCAATATAAAAGTTGAGTTCATTAAACAGCACTTCATTGACCCGGTCGTTAAATCCAATCGGGGAATTGGTTGTGCCGCCATTGGTATTGCCTGTAATACCCGCTGATGCCGACAAGCCCACAGAAAAGCCCGTGTCTTTCATAAAGGCCGTTTCATTGAGATTGAAACCTGTTAAGGCTTCAATCATGCCGGCATCAGAGGAGGTTTGAGGATCGGTGTTTTCGTTAGAGATATGACCCACATCGGCATTCGTTGACGTTTGAAAATTATCGTCAGCCGATGTTTGAAAACTCGCCAGGAGGATAGCGCTACTGAGCAAGCTGCGCTGGAATATTTTATTTCTGTTCATGATAGACCTAAAAAAATGAATGAAAAGAAGAGCCACTATGATGATGACCGCCGTTAAAAGACTGCGAGCTAGCGATAGCTATTGCTTATGAGTAAAGCCAACGCAGGCCGGATGAATACAAACATAAGGTTGCCGTGTTGTGTGCAAAATATGAAGCATTATCCATGCCAGTATTTATATTCTTGTTTTTTAAAAAGAAAACCACTGAGATATCGATGCGTTAGCGTAGATATGCACTTATGTGGTGCATTAAGACTGTCTCGCGCACCATAATGAGGCTATTTGGCGAGGGTGTTGCGTAAAAAACCAGAAAAACAATCACTTAAATATTGGCATAGAGTGTGCAAGTGTCTTGATGAACTTCTTACATAACGGAGACTTAAATGAAATTAATCACAGCAATTGTAAAGCCATTTAAATTGGATGATGTGCGTGAAGCCTTATCTGATATTGGCATATCGGGCGTCACAGTGACCGAAGTCAAAGGCTTTGGTCGACAAAAAGGCCATACTGAGCTGTATCGTGGCGCGGAGTATGTAGTGGATTTTTTGCCTAAAGCAAAAATTGAAGCAGCGGTGGCTGATGATCTGCTGGATCAGGCGCTCGAAGCGATAAGCAGCGCGGCAAATACCGGCAAGATTGGCGATGGAAAAATCTTTGTCACCAATCTGGAACAGGTCATCAGGATTCGTACCGGTGAAACCGGAAACGAAGCAATATAACTCTAACAGGCGAGGAAAAAAAGTGGATAAATTAACCGAATTAAGTTATGCATTAGATACGTTTTATTTTCTAATGAGTGGTGCCTTGGTCATGTGGATGGCGGCTGGGTTTGCCATGCTCGAAGCGGGACTGGTGCGCTCCAAAAACACCGCTGAAATTTTAACTAAAAATGTCGCGCTGTTTGCGATAGCCTGCACGATGTATATGCTCTGTGGCTATAATTTAATGTATCCGGCTGAAGCCGTGAATAGTGTCTGGCCTGGCATCGGCTTTTTATTGGGTGACGATCATAGCGTCACTGATGTGTTGGCCAGTAATGGCGATACCTATTATTCTGCCATGGCGGATTTCTTTTTTCAGGTCGTGTTTGTGGCTACCGCGATGTCGATAGTCTCGGGTGCAGTGGCTGAGCGCATGAAGTTATGGGCTTTTCTGGTTTTTTCGATGGTCATGACCGGGTTTATATACCCGATACAGGGCTACTGGAAATGGGGAGCCGGGTTTCTTGATCAGTTAGGCTTTCTGGATTTCGCTGGCTCAGGTGTGGTGCATTTATGTGGCGCTACCGCTGCATTAGCTGGTGTTATCCTGTTAGGGGCGCGTAAAGGTAAATATGGCCCAAAGGGTGAAATAAACCCGATTCCGGGCTGTAATATGCCACTGGCAACCCTGGGTATGTTTATTTTATGGATGGGCTGGTTTGGATTTAACGGCGGTTCCGAGCTTAAAATATCGGATATTGGTGAAGCAAATGCAGTTGCCATGGTGTTCGTGAATACCAATGCTGCTGCCGCAGGCGGTGTTATTTCTGCCTTGTTGACCGCGCACTTTTTGTTTGGTAAAGCGGATTTATCAATGACCTTAAACGGCGCGTTAGCCGGTCTGGTTGCGATTACGGCAGAGCCACTGACACCGACGCCTTTACTGGCCACGGTGATTGGGATTATTGCCGGCATTCTGGTGGTTTTTGCGATTATTGGTTTAGATAAAATTAAAATTGATGACCCGGTCGGTGCGATCTCTGTGCATGGTGTGGTCGGAACCTGGGGCTTATTGGCGGTGTGTTTATCCAATGATGAGTCGAGTTTGACAGCGCAACTGATTGGTATCGCCTCTATCTTTAGTTTTGTCTTTGTCAGCAGTCTGATTACCTGGTTTATTATCAAAGCGGTAATGGGTATTCGTGTGTCAGAAGAAGACGAATATCAGGGCGTGGATTTTTCCGAATGTGGAATGGAAGCCTATCCGGAGTTTACCGGAACGGCCAAATAATTCAGTCTTTATTACCGATCCCCTAATATCTTGTTCGTAGCTCTGTGATTTTATCACAGAGCTTATCTTGCCAAGAGTATAAACCGTTTCAGCATTATCATAATTGTGTCGGATAACACATTTTTATTTCTCTGCAGTAAGTTTGTCCTGCCGCGTCGGTTTATAATAATTTCGGAAATCGGCTTCTGGAAAGGCATTATCTAATACTTCCAGAGCGCATAAATAACGCTCATTCAGCGCGTTTTTGCGGATAGCATCACATAAGTAATTAAATCTCGCTAAATGATCAGTGATACGTTTTTTGGCGTATTCAACTGTGGTACCGGTTTGCATGATAAAGGGCCAGTCCGATGCTTGAGCTAATAATAATGAGCGTACCGCTTGATTTAACGCTCTTTCCTGTAACGCAGTGACTTTAACTTGGCGAAAGGCGATAGCAAGTTTCTCCATGTCTGTTGCCGCTTTATGTAATAACGGATAAATCCAGTCATTTGTTTCATTGATCCAGAAATTCGAATATCCTTGGTCTCCCCAGGTTGAGGCCGAGGGGGTCGCTACCTGATGAGTAGATATCTGTTTTAAATAGTCACCACAACTTATGGCTTGTAGCGCATTCGTCTCGCTATCAGCAAAGCGCAATACCCACTCCAACCATTGCGGTCCTTCGTACCACCAATGGCCAAATAATTCGGCATCATAGGGCGACACTATAACAGGGGGGCGATCCATATGGGTACTCAACTGGTTGATGTGTTGTTGACGTTTGTTTATAAAGTCCTGTGCATGGAGTTGTGTTTTTTGGAATGCCAGTCTGGGCTGATATATGTCTTTGTGCGAATCAGAGCCGGTAACACGGTGATACTTAATGCCGGTATTAATGCGTATATGTCCATCCAGGATATAGGGTGCGATATAGTCCAGATCCAGATCGAATCCGATATCACTGTAATATTCGCGGTAGTCGTAGTCACCCGGATAACCTTCTTTAGAGCTCCAGACCTGACGTGATGATTCCGGGTCTCTTGCAAATGCCATAACATGATTACCACAATCAAGAGGTGCGTAAACACTGTTGTGGGGGTATTGACTGGCATTGTTGATGCCATGTGTGTCCACAAAAAAATAATCAATGCCGGCATTTTTTAGCAGTTTTTCCAGCCCCGGATAGTAACCGCATTCGGGCAGCCAGAAGCCCTTAGGAGCAAAACCAAGATGAGAAATAAAGGTCTCAATTCCGACGTTGATTTGGTTGCGTACAGCCGCCTCGCTTTTATTTAATAAGGGCAAAAAACCGTGAGTAGCAGCACAGGTGATTAGCTCCAGGTTTCCATTGGTATTAAATTGCTGAAAGGCAGTTAATAAATTACAGTTATATTGTGTAACAAAAATATCCCGTGTATTCTGAAATAGCTGCCGATAGAGTCGGGCTAATTTTTGATACTCAGGTGTTTTCTTGGTACGAATAACTTCCTTTTCGGTCAGTTCTAACTGTTTGTTAAGATGAGTCAAATAGCGCGATTGCAATAATTCATCGCTTAACATTGAAATCAGGGGCGGTGAAAGTGATAACGTTAAACGATAGTTAACATCATCCTTATGTAGACGTTGAAGTGAACGAATCAACGGAATATAACACTCAGTAATAGCCTCGAATAGCCAGATTTCTTCGAAAAAGCTGTCATATTCCGGGTGGCGCACGAAAGGCAAATGCGCATGCAGAATAATACTTAAAAATCCTTTTTTGTTGTCCATTATCGTTTATGGCCTTGGTCAGAAGCATAGTTATCAATTGTTTTGCTTAATGAGCGGGGGTGAAGACTGTTGCCCTGCAACGCTAAGGTAGTAAGAGTTTCTATTCCCAATTCGCGTTCATAAACCTTTAAATCATAACCATAGTTATTAAAGTTTTTTAAAATAAAGGCTTTGTGCAGCGGGTTCTGCACTGTGTCCTGAGAAATAAAATTGTCTTCCAATTGGGGACGGTTTTTTCCAGTCGTCTTAATGCTATTTAACGTATTTTCAACTATTTCGTTTTCAGCAGAAACTTGGCAGGGTAGGTGAACAAAATGATTAACTGGTATGACGCGTTTATGGGCAGCGGCTTCATTATCAGCCGAATTATGCTTAGTGACTGGACTTGAGCGTGGAACATGAACGATATCGGAGTTCGCTAGGGCAATAAAGCTATTTTCTGTGTTGATTTCTCCAATAATGGCTGAATAGGCGGTTGCGGCAACTGGTAAAGGCACTTTTTGCTGGTTTTTAAAGCCATGTACTTTGATATCGAAGCTTAGCTGGATCTTGTCATGATGTTCGCTGAGCTCAGGCAGCGTATAAATTCGCAAAGCCAGTTGTTTGTCAGTTTGTATTAATTCATTATCCTTTTGGCTTTCTTGCAGATTCCAATAAGCATAAAGATGGGTTGGATCAACAGCCATAAGCACAAGTTCAGGCTGGTGGTGAGCCAAAGGGAGTGCGAATGTTCGGCTAATTTCTTCGCTAACCGTCAGCAAGTCCTGTTGAGAAAGTTTCATTTGAGGGTTATATCTTGATTGCCAAAACTTCATTATTGCGCGATCGTTAGATTGGATGTCACTAAGGTTATGGCGTAATAAACCCCTCAGACCTGGATGCTAGTTTTATTGTCTTAAAACGCATAATGAAGTGCCAAAAAAAAACAGCTGTTCTGAAATTACGCTTAGTGGCGAGTAATATTCACTTCCTGCAGTAGATTATACAAGGTACTTTGGTGTATGCAAATAATAGACTATAGAGAGTAGGGGAAGTGCATTAAAATAATTGCTTTAATAAAAATATGACTCTGAAGCTGTCATTGCATGTGATATTGTGCGGTTTTTCCTTGTTAACGCAAAATGCATTTTTGCTAGTGAGTGACACTATGGCTTGCTGTGAATATTCAGTCAAAATTCAACGGTACTATTCAATAGTTTGGTTAAAATATCATGTATTATTCAGGTCTTTAAAAGTAACTGGTTTTTCATGTCGATGATGTAGTTCAGGTGCTTGGATTAAGTACAGCGAAAATCCCGAAAAAAACAAATGGGCTAAATCCAGCTATTGAAAAAAATATCTGCTACACTTTTATACAGTAAACCTGCAAACCCTCTTTCATATATGAAACGGATGGCAACTACTCTATTAAAAATATCGGTTACTTAGCAAAAAATGCAGAAGATTATTTTAGAATGTATCCAATGATAGCTTGAGAGTTTGCAATTTTGAATCTACGCGATGGACATATTGAATTGCTTGTTATTTATGTAACTTATCATTATTTATTCATAAGTTAATGGGCGGACGGTCAGTTTTCATGCGCAAGTTGCCCAAGCCTGCGGGTAATGAGAAGTTACTAATCTGCATGCTTAACTCCAGTTTGCCTCTATTATGCTAAGTAGTATCAGTAGTAAGTCCAAGGAAAAAACATGTCTCAATCACTTGAAAATTCAGAATTACTTCTTAATATAAACGCCTTAAAAGGGCAAGCATCTAAAACCGCTTACCAAGGGGTTTTCATTGCCATTGCCAGCATTATCATTGCTACCTTGACTGTTTGTTATTACACGACGGGCGTAATAAGTTTAGAGGGTATTGTGCAAGCGCAAAAAAATAACTTCAGTCTATGGATTTTAAATACACTCCCCTTTATTTTCGCTTTCTGGGGGCAGTATTCTAGTTCGGTTATCGCCTATCAGGCGGGTACCATGATACATGATCAAACACTAGAATTGCGCAATAAAACTGCAACTTTGGAAAAACAAGCGGCTTATTCTTCTACCCATGACGCATTAACAGGTCTGCCTAATCGGTCACTATTTTATGATCGTGTTGAGCAAGCCATCTTGTCAGCAAACCATCAAAACAAAGCGTTATCTCTTTTGTTATTAGAAGTCGAGAACTATAAAGAAATTTACGATACGCTTGGTAGAAACAGCAGTGACCTGCTGATAAAACAAGTTTCTAGTCGCTTACAAGGCGCAGTAAAACATTTTGAAAATGTTGCTCGACTGGAAGGTAATACTTTCAGTTTACTCGTCCATAATGAATATGAAGTAATTGAGCATGTCGCTCAAAGCATTCAACTCAGTATGCAAACGCCTTTTGTTGTAGAAAAATCGCAAGCGGCTGTACATACTTCCATTGGTATAGTCTATTTTCCTATGCACGGCGATGATGTCGATACTTTAGTTCAAAGAGCAGGTGTTGCCCTTTATATGGCGCGTAATAGCAAAGAAGGCTACGCAATTTATGACCCAAGCTTTGATAAGCATAGCCCGCATAGACTGACGCTGATGAGCGAATTACGCCATGCCATACGCAAAAATGAATTAACTTTGTATTATCAGGCCAAAATATCCATTAAAAGCAATACTATTTATGGTGTAGAGGCACTGGTTCGCTGGAATCACCCAATCCATGGCTTTATTGCACCCGATGAGTTTATTCCTATGGCTGAACGCACTCGAACCATACAGGAAGTCACTGCCTGGGTCACCAGGCAAGCATTTACTGACTGTGCGCAGTGGCATAAAGACGGATTAAACTTAAAAGTTTCCATTAATTTATCAGCCAAAGATCTTCACGACCCTGAATTGCCGGATTTAATTGCCGGGCTTCAGGCCGCGACACGTATACAGCCGGAATGGATTATGCTGGAAATCACCGAAAGTTCGATTATGACTGACCCCGAACAGGCTTTGGAAACGATTCAACGGCTTCATGGTATGGGTTATCAGCTTTCGATTGATGATTTTGGAACAGGCTACTCTTCCTTAGCTTATTTAAAGCAAATGCCGCTTGCTGAATTAAAAATAGATCGTTCTTTTGTGAAAGATCTTTTAACGACTGAAAGTGATGCCGTGATTGTGAATGCAACAATTAATTTAGCCCACAATTTAGGCTTGAATGTTGTTGCTGAAGGTGTTGAAGACTCGGAAATAATGTTAAAATTAAAAGATTATAATTGTGATATTGCCCAGGGTTATTATCTAAATAAACCGCAATCAGTAGATGATTTTAATGCATGGCTAAAAAAATCTGAGTGGTGCAATAACGCCTGAATTAATTTAAAAATATGTCCTTAAATGCCTTTGTTAATAAAGTAAAATCAAACCAGTGTGTCAGTTTTGACGACACAATGACTGTTATCAACGCGTCTTATCATTACACTCCAACAGATTTTAGTAATGGCCTGGAGGATGATTGTTTGTATAATGTAGCGGGCACGAATGAAGGGTCTTGTAAAATATTCGCCTTTGCAGAGCTTCACCAGCTCAATAAAGATCAGACGCTAAGCTTGTTTGGCGATTATTATCAAGAGGTGTTAGATGACCCTGATGGAAATGGGCATCAAAATATTAGACATTTTATGCAATATGGCTGGGAAGGTGTTCATTTTACTGAACAGCATACCTTGCGCCCAAAATAGATATGGCAAAATATGTAGATTACCTGATTATTGGCCAAGGATTGGCAGGTAGTCTACTTAGTTGGGAATTGATAAAACGAGGTTGTAACATTCTGTTAATTGATAACGGTCAAGAAAACGCCTCTCAAATTGCAGCCGGAATGATTAACCCTATCACCGGCATGCGACTGGTAAAAAGTCATGCTATAGATTTGCTACTGCCTATTGCAAAAAAAACATACCGGGAGATAGGTGAGTTTTTTCACCAGGATTTATATATAGAAAAGGGTTTGATGCGTATCATACGTCATAATAAGGAACTGGCTAAATATCAGCAACGTATTCAGGACCCTGACTATATGGATTATTTACAATCGGATCTAAAAACAGGGTCTTCATTCATTCATGCGCCCCTCGGTATTATCCAGCAGAAACAGACAGGCTACCTGTTAACGCAAAAGTTGCTCGGCTGCTTAAAAAGCTACTTAAAAACACAACAAAGTTATAAACTTAGCCAATTTGACTATCGACATCTACAGATAAATAACAGCATTCAGTGGCACACTATAAACGCAAAAAAAATTATATTCTGCGAAGGTCATCAAGCTATTAATAATCCGTGGTTTAATTACCTTCCTTTTCAGCTTGCTAAAGGCGAAATATTAACACTGACTACAAATCAGGTACTCCCTCTGGCTATGCTAAATTATGGTCACTGGTTGATTCCTCTCGATCAGCATCAATTTCGTACAGGTGCTACTTTTGATAATACCACTCTGGATACTGAACCTAGTTTAAAATCAAAAAATATTTTATTCAATGCATTAACGCAAATAGTACCTACGCTTAAGACCTCTCTGATCATTAAACAACAGGCTAATATACGCCCTACAACCCTTGATAAAATGCCTCTTATTGGTCATCACCCGGTACATAATAATTTATATATCTTTAATGGTTTTGGTGCGAAAGGTAGTCTGCAGATTCCCTATTATAGCCAGCAACTTGCTGATCATCTTTTGAATGGTGCACCGATAGCATCGAGTGTTAATTGTCAGCGCTATCAGCAGTGACTATCACCTTTTATAGTCGAGATGTTCAGACGTATTCAAACTGTGAGCAATATTAGGCTTGTTATCTTTAGTACGGTCAAAACGAAATGTATAGGTCTGATCCTGAGGTATCCCCACGAAATACTTCAACGAATCAACATCTTAAACACATTTAATCGACAAGCTAAAGTGTTATTGCCCATTCAAGCAGAGAACTTCCGAAATACTATATATCTGCTTTTTCTATTACAAAACATAAAGTTAAGCGTGTTTATTTGTAAGTATTCGGCCAACCCATGTCCAATAAAATCAGCACCTTACAAAGGCTGTGAATTTGACTATTTACCATGAATCAATATGTTACGGTAGAATAGCACAAAAAAATCATGCACAATTAAGGATAACCTATTGTTTTCATTAAGTACGGGTTGGCCGAATATTTACGTTTATTTAGAATTTATTGGAGCTAAAACCATTGTAACTTGTTAATTGTAGCAGAAGTTTTGTGGGGATACCTCAGGGTCTGATTACATTCAGATAACAATAAAACGGCATTAATCTTCCCATTCTAACTCGGCATATGCACTGCTAATATTCTTTTTATGAAAGTCATTGAATAATTGCCATTGCTCTTTATCTGGGTAATCAACTGTTTTGATCGCTTCTTCCATATAGATGCCTTGTTTAATCTTGTTGCGTATCACTTTATTCAGATATGCAAGGTAGCGCTTTTCTGGCATTAGACTGTCTGGCCAATCACGCACTATTGGGCCATGTCCTGGAATCACGACATCAAACTGGCGTTGCTTTAATTTATTCAATTCTTTTAACCAGCCAGTGAGGCTGCCATCTAATACGGGTAAATGTCCTATAAATAGCAAATCTGAAAGCCAGATAGTATTCGTTTGTAAGTCAAAAACAGTTAAATCATTATCAGTATGTGCAGTAGGGTGGGCAGTAAGCGTTAAAGTACGTCCACCGAGATCAAGTTTTAAAGTATCTTCAACTATTATTGTAGGTGCAATAAGGTCCGCTGATGTCAGTTTGATGGCAATTTGCTGCATAGAGCGTGCAATATAAAAAGGCCCTCGCTCTGCCATTGCTCTGGCTAGTTTTTTATGGCCAATAAACTGTATGTTTTCAATCTCTTTAAAGGCGCTATTACCGAAAATATGATCCGGGTGAACATGGGTATTAATGACATAACAAATCGGCACCGAGGTGACTTGCTGTATTACGGTTTTTAATTGCTGGCCCTGTTGGGGGTTGCCACCACTATCAACTATGGCCACACATTTTTGACCGACAATAAACCCGATATTCGCAATGGCGTCATGATTATGTATATCGGGTAACTCTATTACCCCTTGATGTACATAAATCCCTTTTGCTACCTGCTTGATATTGAAATTTGCTAGTAACTGATTGCTAAAAAAAAATAAACTGATCAATGTTATATAGCGCATGTGACTTCCTCATAGATAAAAACGCACCAGCATATAAGCTTTAAAGCTGACAATCTCTGGTACATAAAGCTAAAAACGCCTGCGTTGCTCTTGATTGTAAAACAGGTTTGGGAGCAATGATATTCAACTGCCAGGTAAGTCCTTGTTTACTTCCTATTCTGCGGGAAACCAAGCCTTTTGCCTCATTTTTTAATGCCAGAGCCGAAGAAAAACCAATGCCCAGCCCAGCTCTTACTGATTCTTTAACTGCAGACACGCCGGTAACTTCGATATTAACAGGCGCAATAATTCCGGCAGCTAATAAAGCAGTTTCAACAACCTGCCGTCCACCTGAGCTTTGTTCGCGCCAAATAACCTGATGTTGGGTAAATACGTCAAAAGGCACATAGTCTTCATATTGAGTGGCTAAAATATGCTTTTCAGGAATAACCAGCACTACTTCATCTTGCTGCCACGGAATAATTTGATAATTAGCAGGCAAATCTACCTCCTGTAAACAGCCCTCTATGAAACCTAAGTCAAGACTATCCAGCTGACTTAAAGTGCCCGCAGTATCTAGCGTTTTCATAAACACTTGAACACCTGCGTAATTAGTTTGTAGTTCGACCACATACCTGGGTAAATAATAACTTGCAATGGTCATTGTTGCAGCAATACGCAAAGTGCCGGTACTGATTTGTTGCAAATTTCTCACATATTCATGCGCCTGCCTGCAGCAGTTATCCATCTTATCCGCAAACTTAACTAAGCCTTCACCCGCCGCTGTCAGTTCAATTTGATGCCCCTTTCGTTCATACAGCGGCTCGCCGACATAAGTCTGCAAGAGCTTTAATTGACCTGATACAGCAGGTTGACCTATGTTTAAATGCTGAGCAGTCAAAGTAATACTTTTTAATCGTGCAACGACAGCAAAAGTCAATAAGTGTTGGGGGTTCAAAGTCTATTCCTGAATTTATTATGCGGTCAAATAATCATTTTGATGATAATATCATTATTTATGATACACATCTAAAGAAAAGATTACTTGAACATATTATCGCTGTTTTGTTAAAGTGAACACAATTTGCCAAACAGAAAAACATTAAGTAGCAAGACTTTACTAGCTAACTTCAAATACCGAATGCGCGGGAGGAAACACGAGTGGCAGTTATTACGATAAGCCCGGATCAAATCACTAAAAAGAAACGCAAAGGCCCTAAAGGGCATGCAGTTGATATAAAGGCACTGGAAGAGGTTCAGTCGGTGTTAGCTGATGAATCCCGGCAACGCGATTTATTGATTGAACATTTGCACAAGATTCAAGATCGATATCAGCATATTTCATCTAAACATCTCGTGGCACTTGCTCACGAAATGAATCTATCTCCCGCTGAAGTTTTTGAAGTGGCTTCTTTTTATCATCATTTTGATGTGGTAAAAGAAAGCCAAACGCCACCACCTGCCTTAACTGTTCGTGTTTGTGAGTCTTTATCTTGTGCGATGGCAGGTTCTAGTGATCTTATCGAAGCCTTAAAGAACGGCTTAAATGAGGATCAGGTGCGTGTGCAAAAAGTGCCATGTGTTGGTCGTTGTCAATATGCACCTGTTGCTGTTGTCGGTCAAAACCCAATTGATGAAGCAACGCCACCACGGGTTTTAAGTGCTGTTGAGAAAAAAGAAATTACTGCCAATATCACTGATTATATTAGTCATGATGACTATATTGCCGATAGTGGCTATAAAACACTGGAAGGTATTTTGGATGGTTCAATAGAAGCGGAAAGTGTTATCAAAAAAATGGAAGATTCTGGCCTCCGTGGTTTAGGGGGAGCAGGTTTTCCAGCGGGTAGAAAATGGCGTATCGTAAGTAGCTTTGATGGGCCACGTTTAATGGCTGTCAATATCGATGAAGGTGAGCCAGGCACATTTAAAGACCGTCATTATTTAGAATCAGATCCGCACCGTTTCCTAGAAGGTATGCTAATTGCGGCTTTATGTGTCGGTTGTGATGAAGTGTATATTTATCTGCGTGATGAATATGCCGGCTGTCGCGCTATTCTAACAAAAGAAATTGCCAATTTAGAAAACAGTGAGCTGGCTAAAAAACATCAATTACCACCGATGCATTTACGTCGTGGTGCGGGTGCTTATATTTGTGGTGAAGAATCAGCCATGGTTGAATCTATCGAAGGCAAGCGCGGTATGCCTCGTTTACGTCCGCCATTTTTGGCAGAAGTCGGTTTATTTGGTCGTCCTACTCTCGAACACAATATGGAATCTGTGTATTGGGTACGTGATATTGTCGAAAAAGGCCCTGAATGGTTTACCTCATTCGGTCGTCATGAGCGCAAAGGTTTACGTTCGTTCTCTATTTCAGGTCGTGTTAACAAACCCGGTGTGCATTTAGCGCCAGCAGGAACGACCATGCGTGAATTGATTGAAGAGTTCTGTGGTGGCATGCAAGACGGTCATGAATTTTACGGTTACTTTCCAGGTGGCGCATCAGGCGGTATCTTGCCAGAATCCATGGCCGATATTCCGATGGATTTTGACACCTTAAATGAACACGGTTGCTTTATCGGTTCTGCTGCGGTCGTGGTGTTCTCTAAACAAGACAGCGCAAAAGAATTAGCAATGAATGCCATGAAATTTTTTGAAGAAGAGTCTTGCGGTCAATGTACACCATGTCGGGTCGGTACTGCAAAAGCTGCAACCTTAATGGAAGAAGAAAACTGGGATACTGATTTGCTGGAAGAATTATCTTCAGTGATGGTTGATGCCTCCATTTGTGGTTTAGGGCAAGCAGCTCCAAACCCATTACGTTGTGCGATTAAATACTTCCCACAAGAAATTTAACAATACGCAATGATTAACTACGACACCGACTTTTATGGATGGACTCAGGAGCAAGCCGCGTTACTTAAAGCGGGGCGACTTTCTGAGCTTGATATTGACAATTTACTTGAGGAAGTGGAAACCATGGGGCGCAGTGAAAAACGTGAACTGGATAGTCGTTTAACTGTGTTACTAGCCCACTTACTCAAGTGGCAATTTCAACCTATTCGTCGAGGTCGTAGTTGGCAATTAACCATTGAAGGACAGCGTATTAATTTTTCTGAAACCTTAGACGATAATCCGAGTCTGAAACCCAAGCTAGATACGATTCTAAACAAAGCTTACGCAAAGGCAATTATCAAAGTCTCTCAAGAAACAGGATTTGATAAAAAAACTTTTCCAGATGCTTGCCCTTGGATGCTCTCAGAGATTTTGGATGATAACTTTTACCCAGATCAAGGTGAATAAATACTATGGCTGCTAACCCAGATACTTTAAACAATCCTATGATTAACTTCACGCTCGACGGTGAAGCAGTTTCAGCGTTTGCGGATGAAACGATTCTGCAAACTGCCAAACGTCATAACAAAGAAATTCCTCATTTATGTTACACAGAAGGCTTACGAGCCGATGGTAACTGTCGTGCCTGTGTGGTTGAAATTGATGGCGAACGTGTTTTAGCACCGTCTTGTTGTCGTATGCCAACTGAAGGAATGAATGTGCAAGCAAACAGTGAACGTGCTGTTAAATCGCAAAAAATGGTGCTTGAGCTATTGAAATCAGATATGCCTGAGCAAGGTGAATCGCCTTATAAGCTTGATTCCGAGTTAGATAAGTGGGTTAAAAAACTAAAGGTTGGAGAGCCACGCTTTAAATCGCGTTCACAACCTGCTGCAGATTTATCTCATCCGGCAATTGCAGTGAATATGGATGCCTGTATTCAATGTACCCGTTGTTTACGCGCTTGCCGTGAAGAGCAAATGAACGATGTCATCGGTTACGCCAACCGCGGTTCTCATTCTGAAATCGTATTTGATATCGCTGATCCAATGGCTGCAAGTAGTTGCGTGGCTTGTGGTGAATGTGTACAAGCTTGCCCAACTGGCGCATTAATGCCAGCGAATAATGTTGGTCTTGAGCAGGTCGATAAAACAGTGAATTCGACCTGCCCTTATTGTGGTGTTGGCTGTTTGATTAAATACCATGTTAAAGACGACAAAATTCTTTATACCGAAGGTCGTGATGGCGATACCAATAAATTCCGTCTGTGTGTAAAAGGTCGCTATGGTTTTAACTATATCCACAATCCACTACGTTTAACTAAGCCTTTAATTAGACGTGAAGGTGTAGCGAAAACCACTGAATTACTTGATCCTAATGATTTAGATACAGTATTCCGTGAAGCAACATGGGAAGAGGCTTTGGATGTTGCTGCTAGCGGATTGAAAAAAATCCGTGATGAAAAGGGTAACAAAGCGCTTGCGGGTTTAGGTTCAGCTAAAGGCAGTAATGAAGAAGCCTACTTATTCCAAAAATTAGTGCGTACTGGCTTTGGTTCAAATAATGTTGATCATTGTACGCGTTTATGCCATGCATCTTCAGTAGTTGCGCTATTAGAATGTTTAGGTTCTGGTGCGGTATCTAATCCGGTTGAAGACGTAAAATTAGCCGAAGTAGTCATTATAATTGGTGCTAATCCAACAGTGAATCATCCTGTTGGTGCAACTTTTATGAAGAATGCGACTACGACAGGTACCAAGATTATCTTAATGGATCCGAATCGTACCTCAATTGCAAAATACGCTTCGCATCATTTAGCCTTCCGTCCCGATACCGATGTAGCTATGTTGAACGGTATCATGCATGTGATTTTAGACGAAGGTTTACAAAACGATGAGTACATCGCCAAGTATACTGAAGGTTTTGCGCTCATGAAAGAGCATTTGAAAGATTACAGCCCTGAAAAAGTAGCGCCTATCTGTGGCATTGAGGCAGATACTTTACGTGAAGTTGCCAGGCTATACGCAACATCAAAAAGTTCAATGATCCTATGGGGGATGGGCGTTTCGCAACATATTCATGGTACAGATAATGCGCGCTGCTTAATCGCATTGGCGTTAATGACTGGTCAAATCGGTCGCCGAGGTACAGGCTTGCACCCATTACGTGGTCAAAACAACGTACAAGGCGCATCGGATGTCGGACTAATTCCTATGGTTTATCCGGACTATGAGCCAGTTGAAGATCCTGCCAACCAGGCGAAATATGAAAAACTATGGAATGTTAAGTTAGATCCGAAGCGTGGTTTAACCACTGTCGAAATGATACATGCAATTTTAGACGGTGAAGTGTTCGGTATGTTAGTCGAAGGTGAAAATCCAGCGATGTCTGATCCAAATCAAAACCATGTGCGTGAAGCGTTCTCTAAATTAGAGCATTTAGTTGTACAGGATATTTTTTTAACTGAAACCGCTGGTTTTGCTGACGTTATTTTACCGGCTTCTGCTTTTTATGAAAAAACAGGCACTTTTTCAAATACTGACCGCCGGGTACAAATGGGACGTCAAGCAGTTAATCCACCAGGGGATGCAAAACAAGATTTATGGATTCTGCAAGAAATTGCAAAGCGTTTAGGATGCGACTGGCGTTATTCGGGACCGGAAGATGTTTTTAATGAAATGCGTCAGGCGATGGGCAGTATTGCAGGTATGACATGGGAACGTTTAGAAAATGAAGATTCCTTAACCTACCCATTAGAAAATATTGGTGACCCTGGTGAGGCAGTTATTTTCACTGATGGTTTCCCAACCGCATCAGGTAAAGGAAAATTTGCTCCTGCCTCTTATATTCATGCTGATGAAATGCCAGATGCAGAGTATCCTGTTATCTTCATCACCGGTCGCCAGTTGGAGCATTGGCACACAGGTAGTATGACTCGCCACTCACCAACGTTAGATGCCATTGAACCCGATCCAGTGGTGATGGTACACCCTGAAGATCTAAAGGATATGGGTATAGAGCCAGGTGAGATTATGACCATTGAGTCCCGCCGTGGAAAAATCTCTGCTTATGCGCGGACTGATATGGGTATACAAAAAGGTAGCCTGTTTATGGCATTTTGTTATAACGAGGCGAGTGCTAATTTAATAACCAATGAAGCACTAGATCCATCCGCTAAAATTCCGGAATTTAAATTTTGTGCGGTTAAAGTAAAGCCGGGCGGTGAAATTGCAGTGCGGATAAATTAAGCGACGCAACGAGTAATTTCAAATAACTTAGAGCAGTGTAGGCAATCCGCCTGCACTGTTCCATGAAGATAATCTATTCTATTCGAGGTGCTATCTTTCAGTTACTATCCTTATATTTAAAGGGCGGATGCTTAGGTATTGTAGTTGTCTGCGTTAATTTAGTTTTAAGTTACGTGCTTTTTCACGTTGCCAGTCACGGTCTTTTTCAGTCGCACGTTTATCGTGCAGTTTTTTGCCCTTTGCCAAACCAATTTCTAATTTAGCACGGTTATTTTTCCAGTATAAAAATGTTGGTACCAGTGTGTAACCTTTGCGCTCAACACTGCCAATCAGTTTGCTGATTTCCTGGCGGTTTAACAGTAATTTACGTATACGTGTAGCAAACGGGGTGATATGTGTCGATGCAGAATTCAGTGCAGAAATATGCATACCGGATATCCATACTTCTCCGTTTTTGATAAACACATAACTTTCTTTTAATTGGACTTTGCCTTCACGCATACTCTTGACTTCCCAGCCCTCTAAAACGAGTCCGGCTTCAAAGCGTTCTTCTATAAAATATTCATGGGAAACATAACGATTTTTGGCAATCGTATTGTCAGTTTGTTTGCTTTTTTTAGTTTTTTTTCCAGACATCGGTGGTTACTTCTGTTTTTTAATACGTGGGTAAAAGGTATAATATTTTTTTATAGTGTATTTAATTTAATGAAGGCAAAGTTTTATTGCTTGCGTGTTCAATTAAATACATTGCGTAATACTATTTATAATAACTATATCGGTATTTTACTTTAAATTACCGCCATTAATTGAATTTTTCCAACACTTAGGTAGCTCAATGGCCGATACAAATCAATCTATTCATGGTGAATGGTCTTCACGTTTTGTTTTTATACTCGCGGCAACAGGCTCGGCTGTTGGTTTAGGTAATATCTGGAAATTTCCTTATATTACCGGTGAAAACGGTGGAGGCGCATTTGTTATGGTCTATTTGCTTTGCGTGGCTGTTATCGGTGTTCCCATTATGATCGCTGAGACGATGATGGGTAGGCGCGGAAGACAAAGTCCGATTAATACTTTGCAGACCTTGACGAAAGAAGCGGGAGGGCATACCAATTGGCATTATTTGGGCTGGTTGGGCGTTATTTCCGGTTTTTTGATTTTATCATATTACAGTGTTATTGCTGGCTGGGCTATGGCTTATGTGCTAAAAGCGTTTACTGGGAGTTTTTCAGGTGAGAATGCCGCTCAAATTCATACCCTGTTTGCTGATTTGCAGGCAAGCCCCTTACAACAGACTTTTTGGCATACACTTTTTATAGTAGCTACTATGTCCGTTGTTGCGCGTGGTGTTCAGGGAGGGCTGGAAAAAGCGGTACGTTTTTTAATGCCAGGCTTATTTATCATATTGATGTTATTAGTGGCCTATGCAATGACGACTGGTGCCTATCAGCAAGGCATAGATTTTTTGTTTAAGCCTGACTTTAGTGAGTTGACAGGTGCAAGTGTATTAACGGCAATGGGACATGCTTTTTTTACTCTTAGCCTAGGAATGGGAGCGATTATGGTATATGGTTCTTATTTGCCAAAGCATGTGTCAATTGCTAAAACAGCGGTATTTATCGCCGGTGCTGATACTGTTGTCGCGTTATTGGCGGGTATTGCTATTTTTCCGCTCGTTTTTGCCAATGGGCTAGAGCCAGGATCGGGCCCTGGGTTGATTTTTGAGACCCTGCCGATTGCCTTTGGTAATATGACCGGCGGATGGCTGTTTGGTTTATTGTTCTTTGTATTACTGGTATTTGCTGCTTTATCTTCGGCTATTTCTCTAATTGAACCCGCCGTTGCCTGGTGTGTTGAGCATTATGATATTGAACGTAAGCATGCCAGTATAGGCATGGGGTTTGTGACCTGGCTTCTGGGTATGGGCACCGTGTTTTCATTTAATAAATGGGCCGACTTCAAAATTTTTGGGGCAAACTTTTTTGAGATGTTAGATTATCTCACTGCAAACCTAATGTTGCCACTCGGTGGTTTATTTATCGCCTTATTTGCGGGAAGAATAATGCTACCGCAACATAGCAAAGAGGAACTTGATCTAGGAGATGATAAGTTATTTGACATCTGGCGATTTTTAGTAAGTTATGTTGCACCTGCTGCTGTTTTTATTGTCTTTTTACATGTGCTTGGAGTATTTGGCTAATGACGAAGGTACAAAAAAGTGCATTAGTAAAATATTCTGCACGTGCTATGTATGACATTGTGAGCGATATAGAGGCATATCCGGAATTTTTACCCTGGTGTACTGGTAGTCGGATTATTAGTCGCAATAACAATATTGTTGAGGCTGAATTACAGATTGCCAAAGGCGGTTTTAAAAATTCTTTTGCAACTCGAAATATTAATGATGAAGGTGGGCGGATTACGGTATCCTTATTAGAAGGGCCTTTTTCTTCGTTAGAAGGCGTGTGGAATTTTATGCCTTTACGCGAAGATGCCAGTAAAATTTCTTTGGATCTGGAATTTGAAATTAACGGAGTGTTGGCTAATTTTGCTTTTGGTGCCGTATTTAATCAAATTTGCAATACCATGGTGAGTTCGTTTACCGGGCGTGCAAAGCAATTATATGGTGCTTAATTGCGTTTTTTACTTCATACATGACTATAGCTCAGAGAACATGCGTATTGAGGCTGCAAACTTAAGGCGGGATATCATGCAACCCTTTGTACCCGCACCACGGCCATTAAGTTAAGAGTTTATTGATTTTATAATTAACCCAATCCACATTGTAATGCTTTATTTTAATATATTTTATCCTTTAATTTTAATGGCGGTGGCGCTCCGTGTGGGAATGCAAAACATGGAACTAGGCTTCCGCATGATGCGAGTCCCGTTTTAAGTACATAGGAATGAAGGCTAAATGAAACCCGAAACTAGGAAAGGTGTAATCTGTAGGCCGGATTAGCTTATCTAGCGGAGCGTAGATAACGTTATCCGGCAGATGAGGCACAAATACCCTGCCGGATAACGTTTTTTATAGCTGAGCTATAAAAAAGCTAATCCGGCCTAGTGTGCCAAGAAGGATGGTGAAAACTATCCATGCTGTATTAAAGATGAGAGTAGGTCTCTCGGTTTCGGCGACCAGAAGCTGGAATCAAACCACCCCATGCGGCTTTTGTAAAGAGCATTAGTCGTGAGCGATGTGGGAAAAGGCAGGCAATGATCTGTCAGGTAGGTATTAAGGAGATGAACGAAAGTGAACCCCTGATGAGGTATCGAAAGTTAGTACGATACTGTCAAAACCGAGCTTCTAGGCTTAGCTTGGGATGAGTTTTGATGTGAGCTGGCATAACAGATAAAGCGGCAGTCGGTATAGAGGGGGCATGAACTTAATATAGGCTTTAATAGGGAACTTGGGAACCTGTCGTTTTGATGTTAGGGAGAAACCCAAGTGGAAGCCCCACAAGGGTCTGAGTACCGATGCAGAGCACGGGGGCGGATCAGCTCGTAGTAGTGATGAAGTTTCTGTAATGGAAATAGAGCGAAGGGGCTGACATGTCCAAAATAGAACATTGGTCAACCACAAATGGGAGGAGCTAATGATTTATGCAAACTTGGTAATTTGCAAGGGACATGAAGAGCCGTATGAAGCGAGAGTTTCAAGTACGGTTCTGTGAGAGCCCGAGGGGGAAGTTCCATCGGGCGACTCGATCGGCTTTGTGTTTTGAATAAAACTCATCATGACTAGTTTCGGATATTATTAACAATCGTTCCATAGTCCGGATTGATAAATGACTGTCAGAGTGTAGCAATTAGTGAATGTTGAAGTGGCTTATGCCAGACCGGATAAGCAATTAATCATCCCTGTGCAGGTGCCAGAATCTTGTACGGCACAGGAGGCCATAGCGTTATCTGAAATTCTAATGTATTTTCCTGAAATTGATTTGACTAAAAATAAAGTAGGTATTTTTAGTCAAATCTGTCCATTAAGTAAACTATTACACGAAAATGATCGCGTCGAGATTTATCGAAGCTTAATGTTGAATCCTATGGAAGCCCGGCGGCAAAGGGCAATTAAGCAGGCCGGTTAGTCATCGAAGGTAAACCATCCGGCAATGATTTCATAGACGGTTCTTTTTAAATCTCGTTTTGGTACATCTATGGTCATCTCTTTGGATACAGGAGGCAATGCATTGGCTTCAGGCAGTAAGTCTCCGCTTACATGAATCAGGCTGTCTTCTGCAAAGAATAGTGCGATGCGTTTCTCTACTCTGTCTTCGCCGCCGGGCTGCACAGAGTAAACATAGTCCCAGCGATCTGTAGAAAATGGATCAGTTAGCAGGGGCGAACCCATGATATAAATAACCTGTCTTTTGCTCATTTCTGGGCGTAATTGATTTACCATGTCTTGGTCAATCACATTACCCTGATCTACATCTATCTCGTACACAAAAGGCACATCGCTGGCGATAGTGGAGCAGGCGGAAATTATAATAAGAGGGGCAATGAGGCTTAAAAAACGAAGTGTCTGGAGCATATAAGTGAGTTTAAAAAAGGCTTAGTGCTGATTAGTTTACTAATGAAGAACAAATAATTGTTTATCATACCCGAAGTTTGACGAAAAAGTTAATTCCAAGTATTTTGCCTGGTTTTTTCTGCTTTTGTTTGAAACGCTATACAATGTGTCACCATCAGTTCTCAGTTGGCATATTAGCTTTTATCGTAGGAGAAAAAGAGTGGAAACTCAAGAGTTAAGAGATGTTGGTTTAAAAGTTACTTTACCGAGAGTAAAAATACTTGAAATTATGGAGCGTGAAACGCATGATCGTCATTTGAATGCCGAGCAAGTGTATAAAATTTTACTTAGCGAAAATGAAGAAATCGGTTTGGCTACCATATATCGGGTTTTAACCCAGTTTGAAGCTGCAGGGCTCGTTTCCAGGCATCACTTTGAAGGTGGGAATTCAGTTTTTGAATTAAATAAAGGGCAGCATCACGACCATGTTGTCTGTGTTAAATGTGGCAAGGTTGATGAATTTACCGACGAAGTGATAGAGCAACGTCAATCTGCGATAGCAGATAAGTTAGGTTATGAATTAACAGATCATAGCCTATACCTTTATGGCTTATGTCCCAAGTGTAAATAAGCAATAACCTCCCTTTTTTAGTCCTTACTTTTTTATTATTATATGTTTAAACCGTTGTCTCTCTTTATCGGTTTGCGCTATACGCGTGCGAAACGACGAACTCAATTTATTTCCTTTATTACCCTGACTTCTGTATTAGGGATTGCTCTCGGTGTTACCGCTTTAATTACTGTTTTATCTGTCATGAATGGTTTTGAGGCTGAACTACGCCACCGTATTTTAGGTATGACTGCTCACTCTACAATTACAGGAAGTGGTGACCAACTCAGTGACTGGTCGGCACTTAAAGCTTTGGTGAGTGATTATCCTCATGTACAAGGAACCGCGCCATTTGTTAGGGGGCAGGTTATGATTAATGCCGATCGGCGGGTAAGTGGCACCTTGTTGCGCGGTATTCTACCTGAGCAGGAAACTGAAGTGTCTGAAGTGGGTGATAAAATGAAGGCGGGTATGTTAACAGACTTGCAGCCGGGGCATTACCAGATTGTGCTGGGCGCTGAATTAGCCACTTATCTGGGGGCCAGAGTCGGAGATAAGGTAACGGTTATTAGTCCGCAAGTAAATTCAACACCGGCAGGCATTATTCCTCGGTTGCGGCGTTTTACCGTGAGTGGCATTTTTGAGGTGGGCATGTATGAATATGATCGGAATATGGCGCTTATTCATTTAGAAGATGCCGCTAAATTATTTCGTATGGATAATAATGTGTCAGGCTTACGCTTAAAGCTGGATGATTTATTTAATGCACCCCAGATCACTCATGACTTGGCGCAGAAACTGGCCGGGCGTTATTATGTCAGTGACTGGACCACGGCGCACAGCAACTTTTTTCAGGCAATTAAAACCGAAAAACGAGTGATGTTTATTATTTTATTGTTGATAGTTGCCGTGGCAGCTTTTAATATTGTTTCGACCTTGGTTATGGTGGTTACTGATAAGCGAGGTGATATCGCTATTTTAAAAACGCAGGGCTTAACACCAATGGCGGTCATGAGGATTTTTATTACGCTGGGGGCCATTATAGGGCTTATAGGGACAGTGATTGGTACTATTGGCGGTGTTTTATTAGCGCTGAATGTAGAAACGATTGTGCCGGCAATTGAGCGATTTTTTGAGGTTAATTTTTTAGCGGCGGATGTTTACTATATTAGCACTTTGCCATCAAAACTGGTTTGGATGGATGTTTATGTGATTGCTAGTATTTCCTTTTCGCTTTCCTTGATTGCTACGCTATATCCCGCCTGGCAAGCATCGCGTGTTAATCCGGCGGAGGTATTGCGTTATGAATAATCACACTGTGATTCAATGCCATCAATTAACCAAGCGTTTTACTCAGGGAAATATAGATGTTGAAGTCTTAAAGGGTATTGATTTTTCGGTAACAAAGGGCGAGCGCGTTGCGATCATGGGAACTTCCGGTTCTGGTAAAAGCACTTTGTTGCATTTATTGGGCGGGTTGGACCGACCCACCACAGGTGAGGTGATTTTAGAGGGCGTCAACCTGAATAAAGTACGCCAGGCAAAATTATCAAAACTACGTAATCATGCTTTAGGTTTTATTTATCAGTTTCATCATCTGCTAGGTGAGTTTACGGTCTTGGAAAATGTGGCTATGCCGGCTTTGATTGGGGGGAGTTCAATTTCTCAAGCGAAAATAAAGGCTGAAGACATTTTGCAACGGGTGGGTTTGGCGCATAGAGTCAAACATAAGCCCGGTGAGTTGTCAGGGGGAGAAAGGCAACGTGTTGCTATTGCCCGTGCATTAATAAATAAACCGAAGTGCGTACTCGCGGATGAGCCTACCGGAAACCTGGACAGTAAAACTGCCGAAAGTATTTACCAGTTAATGCTGGAACTTAATCAGGAATTAAATATCAGTTTTTTAATTGTCACCCATGATCCTGATCTGGCTGGTCGTATGGATCGGGTGTTACATATGGCGGATGGCTTGATTGTTGATTAAAGAAAAAGAGAGTATCAGTATTTGAGCGTAATGTTTTCTGACCCAATGCTTTTTTTGCATAAGCCTTATGGCAGAAAACGCTACGCTATTTGTTAATTTTTATTATTTAGTGGTAACGGGCAATCTGCCCGTTATTAGGTCGCAGATGAAGAGAGGTGACCTATACGCCTCTTTATACGCTGATTTTTTTACGCTTTAAAGAAAAAACACCCGCTAAGCCACTGAAAAATAACCAGGCTGCTGCGGGTAATGGAACGGCTGTTTGTTGTAAATCCATATTTAAGTCCCAGTGCTTATATTTAGTATTTCCATCAGATGTATAATCGAAAAGTTTAACAGTCCGGTTCACATCACTGTATATATCCAGCCAGGTTGATGCACCAAAGGCACTTGTTTTATCATTCGCGCCTGTACCGATTTGCAACTTTGGGCCAATACCGTTATTAACCATCCCCAGATAATACGTAGTTCCATCGATTTGAATATTAGACCCTGTTCTTACCGTTGTATAGTAATCCCAGTCTGAAATATCAGTTCCCCCAGCTGTTTTATTGGGGCTATAAGTATCTGCCCAATTATCAAACCACATGTCAATTGTGGCTTGATAACTAGACGGATTAGTCGCAGTGGCTGTTAAATGAGCGCTGCCATCGTCATATTCAACCAGTTTACTGCCCGAATTAAAGCTATATCTTTTAAGCTGTTCATCACTATAAGCATTGGTGTCACCGAGTAGCAAACCATCAGTCCAGAGACCATGCGGGTCAGTTGTTACAGCATCACTGACTAGCCAGGCTTTAGTTGCGATGGGTGCTACAGATGCATTGGCGTCTTGCAACAAAGGAAAAATCAGTAATACAGTAGAGAAGGAAGACAATAATTTATTCATAATAATAACCCCTTAATAATCAGAAATGCTGTGACTGGCGCTCAGGTCATAAGCTTTTTCAGTCTTTTACTCTGGCATAATCACAGCTTCAATGACATTATACAAGCGCTATTTAAAAAAACTATTGTACTCGAGTACAGTATTAAGGAATTTGAGTATAAAAAAAGCATTGCTTGAAGAATGAGTGCTTGTTCAGAGGTTTTATAAGCGATTGAAGAAGATATGGAGCCCGATGGACTAAACAAGCACGTTAATTTACTGGTAAAAGAGCGCCATTCCTTTCTGTATATGCAAGTTGGAGTTAATACATTGACGTTTTCCGGTTTTTAGGGGAAGTAGCGGTATTTATTAGTAGGTTTGGGCATCTTTTATTTTCCAGTTAACACTTTTGTTGTTTTATTATCCGGGAGCGCGGGCGGGCTCGCCCGCATAGGGTTAATAAAAGCGCGCAAACTTCCCGCACGCTCAGCGTTTTGAAAAAAAGTATAAACTACTTTTGTAGGCAATATGAAAGACGTCAAATAGTTGTTTAAGCTATTTGATGTATACTTGGCTTTTATGCCTTAAATTCAGGGTTGTTAAAATGATTATAACGACTATTTTAGTGGTGGCTAATGGCGTGACTGACAGTAAAAGTATTAGAGTATCAACTAAAAGTACCTTTTTACGCTAGGAATTGTCAAAAAAGGTACATTAAGATTATTTGCTATTTGATTAAGGTGTTCTGAGAGCTTACCTCATTGCCCGTTGCCGCCAGTGTTTGACAACATTCCAGCGCCAAAGGCCCCGAATACCAAAATAGCCAATGAGAGAAAACAGAGTACCCAGTACCAGGCAGCCCATTAAAAAGGGACCGCCTACATCACCTATGCCAGACATAACGCTGTCCAGTGAAAACTCAAAATCAGCATCAGGTGAGGGTTGATTGAGTATCCATAATCCAAGCCGATAAGCAAAATAAAACATCGGCGGCATGGTCAGCGGATTGGTGATCCAGACTAAGCCTACTGAAATCGGTAGATTGGCGCGGAAATATAACGCAGGAAGTGCAGCTAAAATCATTTGGCCCGGGGTTGGAATCCACGCGACAAAAAGACCTATGGCAAAGGCTGCTGCAACAGAGCGCCGATTTAAATGCCAGAGATTTGGATCATGAATTCTATCACCCAAAAAGCGTAGATTTTTATTTTCTTTAATGGACTCAGAAGATGGCATATATTTTTTTAAAAGCTTTTTAGGCATGAGTTTATTGTCCATTTATTTGATAATCTGACTTGCTAGTTTAGCAGATTTTAGGCATAAAGCGCATGATAATTGGCCTGTCATATAGACTGCTCAATGCTTTGGCATGGTCGTATTTTTTTGTTGCGCGCTAACATTTAGCATGCCTCAATGCGTTAGGATAGGATAAGCTGATGCTACTGTCTGTTTTGTCATTTTTTCTGGGAGTCTTATGTTTACAGCAATGGAGCGCGCTGCCAGATTTTTTCACCTTAATCACCTTATTGTTATTTGCTATAGTATTGGCATTTTATAACTATTGGCGCACTGCATTTTTTCTTGCTGGTTTTCTTTTTGTCAGTGTGTCAGCGCATTATCATTTATCTAGGCAATTGTCTGCAGATTTACAGGCTAAAGAGATATTGATTCAAGGCGATATTCTGGGTTTGCCTGAATATAATGAACGGCGAGTGCGCTTTGATTTTAAAGTGACTCAAGCGTCTGTCACGCTGCCTGATAAATTACGCTTAAGCTGGTATTACCCGCCGCAGAAAGTCACTGCCGGCCAAAGCTGGAAATTTTTTGTTAAATTAAAACAACCGCATGGTACTTTAAATCCAGGTGGATTCGATTATGAAAAGTGGCTGTTTGCCAGGCATATTGGTGCAACAGGTTATATTCGGAAGGCAGAGCAGGCAAAATTATTAGCAACCCAAAGCGCTTGGGAAAGTATTTCCATGTTGCGCCAGACTTTGCTTGATTTATTAGCACAACAAACTATTCGCCCTGCGAGTCGCGCAATTATCAGAGCGCTTACTTTGGGGGATAGAGGTGCTATTTCGGCTCAGCAGTGGCAAGTCTTCTCGCAAACGGGTACCAGTCATTTAATGGCTATTTCCGGTTTGCATATCGGCCTGGTTGCTGGCATTGTGTATTACCTACTGTTTAGGATTTGGCTACGCGTACCGGCTAATAACTATTCTGCGCCACAAGTAGCCGCGCTGTGTTCATTTTTCGCTGCGCTGTTGTATGCTGCTCTTGCGGGTTTTTCAATCCCCACTCAACGTGCGCTGATTATGCTAAGTGTTTTGATGCTGGCCACGACATTGCGCCGCCATATAAAGGTTTTAAATAGTATTGCGCTGGCAATCTTTTTGGTATTGTTGATAGACCCTTTTGCCACGCTTTCGCTTGGCTTTTATTTGTCATTTCTCGCTGTTTTTTTTATTCTCTATGTTTTGTCTGCCCGGTTGGGGAGGCGGAATCGTTTTTTTAGCAGTATAAAGATCCATGCTGTCGTGGGCTTGAGTTTAGTGCCGCTATTGTTATTTTTCTTTCAAAGTGCTTCAATCATTGCGCCAATAGCGAATCTTATGGCTGTCCCTGTGGTTAGTTTTATTGTTGTGCCGCTTTCTTTATTAGCGGTAGCTTTATTGTCAGTTGCGCCCGCGTTAGCTGCAGTTTTGTTGCAACTTGCTGATCTGGTTATTCAGGTGTTATGGCAAATGTTATTGATATTAGCCGAATGGCCAAATGCTTATATTGTGCGCCCGGCACCTGCTTTCTGGCAAATGTTGCTTGCCATATTCGGTGCGGTATTACTTCTAGCACCAAAAGGTATCCCGAGTCGTTATCTGGGGGTGTTATTTATTTTGCCTGTGTTCTTTGCAGACCCTATAAAGCCAGCAGTTGGCGAGGTGAATTTAACATTATTAGATGTTGGGCAGGGGTTGGCGGTTGTGGTACAGACGGCTGAGCACTCTCTGGTTTTTGATACAGGTGCCAGATTTTCAGAAAGCTTTGATATGGGCAGCAATGTTGTTATGCCTTTTTTGCGCTTTCAGCGTATCACCGCGCTGGATAAGCTGATTATTAGCCATGCAGATAATGATCATATCGGTGGTGCTGAGAGTATTTTAAATACCATCCCGGTCACACAGGTATTAAGCAGTGTGCCACAGAAATTAGCAACTTACCATGCGCTTGAATGTACAACTGGATATCGTTGGACATGGGATCAGGTGGATTTTTCTATTTTATCCCCACCAGCACGATTGTTTGCTGATGAAAATAATAATTCCTGTGTGTTAAAGATTGATGCACGCTCTGGAAGTGCTTTGCTGACAGGGGATATAGAGCAGCATGCCGAGCATTATTTAGTCCAGAATGCGCCCGAGTTTTTAAAATCTGCTGTGTTAATTGCACCACATCACGGAAGCAAAACGTCATCATCACTTGCTTTTCTGCAAAGTGTGCAGCCAGACATTGTCTTAATACCGGCTGATGCACCTAATCGCTTTGCTTTTCCGCATACTGAAGTGATAGCTCGTTATCAGCAGATAGACGCACACTATCTAATAACTGGACGAACCGGTGCCATTGCTGTGACATTTGCTCAGGGGAGAACTGAAATTGAGGCTTACAGGCAGAGTCACAGCCATTATTGGAATGGTAAACTTGAGTAATGAAGTCCGTTTTGCACTAAGAAAAAGCGTATCCATCCTGTATAATGCTTTGTTTGTTTAATATTTTTGCTGTGAATAATTCTTTAAAAGTCCATCATTCTCCGATTACGGTTATTGCTCCTGCGCGTTTGCACATGGGCTTTATAGATTTAAGTGGCTCCTTAGGGCGTCACTTTGGTAGTATCGGGGTTGCGCTAAATGAAATTCATACTTATATATCGGTGAGCTATGCTGATGAGTTAACGCTAAGTGGTGTTGCGTCTGAACGGGCTTTACTCTGTATTCAGCAAGTCTGTGTGGCCTTGAATGTCCCGGATAAACTGCATTTTCAACTGGATGCCTGCATACCTGAGCATGTAGGGTTGGGTTCTGGAACACAAATGTCTATTGCGGTTGGTATGGCATTGAATGCTTTTTATGGTCTGGCTTTAAGTGTACGCGATATTGCTATGCTTACCTCACGCGGTGCGCGATCGGGTATTGGCATTGGTATTTTTGAGCAAGGTGGTTTGGTCGTTGATGGCGGACGGGGGGAGAAAACGCAAACTCCCCCGGTTATTTCACGCATGAATGTGCCAGATGACTGGCGATTCATCCTCGTATTTGATAAGCGCGGACAGGGTTTGCACGGTGAACAGGAAATACAGGCGTTTAAAGCGCTTCCACCTTTTCCACAGGCAGAAGCCGCACGCCTATGTTATTTGTTGATGATGCAAGGCTTACCTGCTTTGGCTGAAGATGACATACGCTTATTTGGCGATGTGATTACGCAGTTGCAGACCTCGGTTGGTGAACATTTTTCCAGTGCCCAGGGTGGAGTTTTTGCCAGTCATGAAGTTGCGAAAGCGATGCGCTT
Organism: uncultured Gammaproteobacteria bacterium; assembly: GCA_942491615.1. Taxonomy (GTDB): domain Bacteria; phylum Pseudomonadota; class Gammaproteobacteria; order Methylococcales; family Methylomonadaceae; genus Methyloprofundus. The sequence goes on along the minus strand of CALOCH010000012.1, from coordinate 287,833 downwards.
TCTGCAAAATCAGGGGGCTGTTGGCGTTGGGCAGACTTCCTGGGGACCTACCGGATTTTGTCTTGTACAGGGTGCTGACATTGCCGAGCAATTAAAACGACAAGCAGAAAAGACATTTTCTCATTATGAAAATTTATCGATGCGCGTTGTTAGTGCACGTAATTCTGGTGGTGAGGTAAAATAAATGCATTGCTCCCTGAGACTTTGATTCGCAATCCTGTTACCAATGGTTGATTTATCTGCACCTGCAGAACTCAATTTAGTGTCGCAGAGAGTGCTTGTGATTGCTCATTCTGGGAGAATGTTGGCGCATTTGGTTAGTCAGGCTGGTTATGTGCCTTTGGTGATTGATGTGTTTGCCGATCAGGATACTGTTGAAATCGCTGAACAGGTCTGGCAAGTGGAAAATTTGTCGCTAAGCGTAATGCAGCAAGTTGTGCAATGTTTGCTATTAAAATACACGATACACTACGCTGTTTATGGTAGTGGCTTAGAAAATCAGCCTGACACACTGCGATATCTTGCTGAGCACTTTACCGTGATCGGGAATAATGCCGTGCTTTGTCAGAAACTCTGCCGAAAAAAGTCATTTTTTAAACAACTGGATAGATTGGCTATTCGCTATCCGGATGTTAGCTTTAGTTTGCCGGATAAACCTGCTAACTGGTTAATAAAGCCTTGTTGTCATGGTGGCGGGCTAGGTATTAGCTGGTGTGATAGAGTGGCAAATAATAAGGAGTATTATCAGCTATTCTGTAAAGGAATTACAGGCTCAGCTTTATTTTGTGCAGATGGACAATACGTTACTATTATTGGCTTTCAGCGGCAATGGTCCGTTAGCCAGACTGATTTTACTTTTGCAGGAATTATACAAGAGTGTTTTTTGCCAGACGTCGAGCAGAATAGAGTGCAAGACTGGCTGAAAAAATTAGTGCAATGCTATCACTTGCGCGGTTTGGGAGGCCTGGATTTTATCTGGGATGGCAAGGTCTGTTATTTTTTGGAAATCAATCCCCGGCCACCCGCTAGCATGTTGTTATATCCCGAACTGGATTTACTTGGCGCGCATGTGAATGGAAAATTAACAGTGTCTAATAAAACTAATATTATCCGAGCGTTGCAAATCATATATGCAAAGCAGCCATGTAGAATCAAAGCAGCGAGCGATTGGCCGAGGTGGAGTTTGGATAGACCGCCCTCAGGTAAGCGCATACAGAGAGCAGAGCCTGTCTGCACTATTATGGCGCAAGATGTGAGGCATGAAAAAGTGTTAGACAGTCTGATAGAAAAACAAGCAATAATTGAAAATATAATTTATTAAATCAAGGGATTTTACAATATGCAATACTCAGCAAGCGTTAATGAACTCACTCAACCTTTAGTGCAGGAATTAATTGAAAATGCAGATAAATTAAGACTGGATATCCAAACTTTAGATAATGGCTGTACAGTCATCGATGCGGGTATTAATGCTCCGGGTGGGCTTGAAGCGGGACGTATCATTACCGAAATATGCCTGGGCGGAATGGGCGTTGTGTCAATTGCACATAATCACTATACCGATAACTGGCCATTAACAGTCAATGTGCATACTAGTAATCCGGTACTGGCGTGTTTAGGGAGTCAGTATGCAGGTTGGAGTTTATCTCATGAAAAATATTTTGCGCTAGGCTCTGGACCGGCAAGAGCAATGGCAACAAAAAGTAAAGAAGGGGTTACTTTGCCTGTAGAAGAGTTGTATACAGAGCTGGCCTATCGTGATGTTGCACAAACTGCAGTACTGGTTATTGAAAATGACGCAATTCCGCCGTTAGCAGTGGTTGACAAAGTGGCTAAGGCCTGTGCTGTTAATCCTGATAAATTGACCATTATAATTACACCAACCAGTAGCTTAGCAGGATGTGTGCAGGTGGTTGGGCGCGTATTGGAAGTCGCCATGCATAAGGCGCACGAATTACACTTTCCTTTAGAAAATATTATTGATGGCATGGGCAGTGCGCCACTCTGTCCTCCTCACCCTGACTTTGTTCAGGCGATGGGGCGCACTAATGATGCCATTTTATTTGCTGGGCAGGTGCATTTGTTTGTTAAAGGGGAGTGATACTGACGCGGAGACATTGGCAAAGAAATTACCTAGCTCTACGTCTAACGATTATGGCAAGCCATTCGCACAAGTTTTCAAAGATGCTAAGTATGATTTTTTTAAGATTGATGGCATGTTATTTAGTCCGGCTAGTGTGATTGTTACCGCTGTTGAATCAGGTAATAGTTTCCGTGCCGGGAAGCTTGATAATGCATTATTGAATCAGTCTTTTGGTGCATAAAATAAAATTACGTTTCTACCCTATATTTTTACTAATAAAATAGGGTAAAATAAACGGTTTTTTAATAGTGGGCTTCGTTGTCTCAGGGGGACCTGGACATGGATATATTCGGGCTCCAATAATTGGTGTGATAATCAATTAATATGGTTTTTATGCCTAACCTTTTAGAGTACAACAATGACAGATTTATCTCTTTATAGAAATATTGGTATTTTCGCGCACGTGGATGCGGGAAAAACGACAACAACGGAACGCATTCTAAAGCTAACGGGTAAAATCCATAAGCTAGGCGAAGTACATGATGGTGCTGCAACAACAGATTTCATGGAGCAAGAGCAGGAACGTGGGATTACAATTCAGTCTGCTGCTACTTCCTGTTTCTGGAATGGCCACCGTTTCAACATCATAGATACACCGGGTCACGTTGATTTTACTATTGAGGTTTACCGTTCTTTAAAAGTATTAGATGGCGGTATAGGTGTATTCTGTGGTTCAGGCGGTGTAGAGCCGCAATCAGAAACTAACTGGCGTTATGCAAATGACTCAGAAGTTGCGCGTGTTATTCTGGTTAATAAGCTAGATCGTTTAGGCGCTGATTTTTATCGCGTTGTTAAGCAAGTTGAAGATGTCTTGGGTGCTAATCCGTTAGTGATGGTGCTACCGATTGGTAGAGAAGATGATTTCGTCGGTGTGGTTGATTTATTAACTGAAAAAGCATGGGTATGGGATAACTCAGGTGATCCAACAAACTATGAAATCCAGGATGTTCCTGAGGATATGCTGGATGATGTCGCTGAATGGCGTGAGAAATTAATTGAAACGGCTTTAGAGCAAGACGATGATGCAATGGAGAAATATCTGGAAGGCGAAGTGCCAGATATAGAAACTATTAAAGCTTGCATTCGTAAAGGAACTATCAATCTTGATTTTTTCCCTACATATTGTGGCTCTGCGTTTAAAAATAAAGGGATTCAATTAGTCTTAAATGCTGTTGTTGACTATTTGCCTTGCCCAACTGAAGTTCAGCCACAGCCAGAAGTGGATGAAGAAGGTGAAGAAACAGGTAAATTTGCAATTGTTGATGCGGGAAAACCATTACGTGCTTTAGCATTCAAAATTATGGATGACCGTTATGGTGCATTAACCTTTGTTCGTATTTACTCAGGTAAATTGAATAAAGGCGATACTATCCTAAATAGCTTTACAGGCAAAACAGAGCGTGTCGGTCGTATGGTTGAAATGCATGCTGATGAGCGTATTGAAATTGATTCTGCACAAGCAGGTGATATTATCGCGATTGTGGGCATGAAAAATGTTCAAACAGGTCATACATTATGTGATCCTAAAAACCCAGCAACCCTAGAACCTATGGTTTTCCCTGATCCTGTTATTTCAATTGCTGTTGCGCCAAAAGATAAGGCAGGCTCTGAAAAAATGGGTATTGCGATTGGTAAAATGGTTGCAGAAGATCCTTCTTTCCGCGTCGAAACTGACGAAGACAGTGGTGAAACCATCCTGAAAGGTATGGGAGAGTTACATTTAGATATTAAAGTTGATATTCTAAAACGTACTCATGGTATTGATGTAGAAGTCGGTAAACCGCAAGTAGCATATCGTGAAACGATTACGCAAATGGTTGAAGATAGCTATACGCACAAAAAGCAATCAGGTGGTTCGGGTCAGTTTGGTAAAATTGATTACCGTATTGAGCCAGGTGAGCCAGGTTCAGGTTTTGTATTTGAATCTGCGGTAACCGGTGGTAACGTGCCTAGAGAATTCTGGCCAGCGGTAGAGAAAGGCTTTAAAAGCATGATTGATCAGGGTGTCTTAGCGGGCTTTCCTTGTTTAGACTTTAAAGTAACTTTATTGGATGGTGGCTTCCACGCGGTGGATTCATCAGCAATTGCCTTCGAAATTGCAGCGAAATCAGCATTTCGCCAATCGATTCCTAAAGCGGGTCCTCAGTTGATTGAGCCGATCATGAAAGTTGATGTATTCACACCAGAAGATCATGTGGGTGATGTCATCGGTGATTTAAATCGTCGTCGTGGCATGATTAAATCACAGGAAGCCGGTGTAACTGGTGTGCGTATAAAAGGTGATGTGCCTTTAAGTGAAATGTTTGGTTATATTGGTGATTTACGGACAATGACATCAGGTCGAGGACAATTCTCCATGGAATTTTCACATTACTTGCCATGTCCTAAAAATATTTCTGAAGAAGTTATTAAAGAAGTCCAAGAACGTAATAAAAACAAATAAGGTGTTATATACACTTATTTTATTTTTCTGACCCTATTTTTAGGGTTAGTTTATGTTTGACTAAAATGCCATTCACAGTTTTGTGAATGGCATTTTTTATTCTTTAAACCTAGGTGGTTTAAAAGAACTGGTTTTTGTTGTTTTTGTGTTTCGGCGGGTCTGCTTAGCCATTGATATGACCAATTTTTTCGCCTAACTGCACTTTTTGACCTGCAACAAATTCTTTTTCCCACTGCATTACATTATTTCCATACAGTACGATAATCGTAGATCCCATATTAAAACGTCCCATCTCTTCACCACGCTCTAGCTGTGGTGGATTGTCTGTATATTGCCAGGTACGTATTTTTTTTGCCGTAGGTGGTGTTACTTCTCCATGCCATGCCGTTTCAATGCTGGCAACAAAAATAGCACCGACGAGTACCAGTGCCATAGGCCCTATTTCGGTATCAAAAATAGTGACGACGCGTTCATTTCTGGCAAATAAACGGGGGACAGAATTGGCCGTTGCGGCATTTACGCTGAATAAGCGACCTGGGACATGAATCATTTCCTTTAAGGTGCCCGCTAATGGCATATGCAGACGATGATAATCTTTAGGTGATAGATAGATAGTGGTGAATTTACCCTTCATAAAAGGCGCTGCACGTTGTTCATCACCACCTAACAAGTCGGTTGCGGTATAGCTTTTGCCTTTTGCCTGAATAATATGACCCTCTGTAATATCACCAACCTGACTTACCGCGCCATCAGCAGGGCAAGCGATATCGCCTATATTATTGGCTATGGTGCGTACTCCGGCTTTTAACTCGCGCGTAAAAAAATGGTTAAAACTGGTATAGGCGTTGATATCAGCATCAATTGCTTCCTTCATATTGACGCCATAATGACTGGCAATCTGTTTGATAAACAGGTTCTTCCAGGTTTTGTTTTCACAATGAGTCAGTCGGCGCATTAATCGGGATAATGGATGATGCGGTAATATGTATTGCGGTAAGGTTGTCAGGCTTTCTTTAAAAGTCATAATAGTTTTAAGTATAAAATCGTGTACAAGAGGGTTGATATTGTCGATAGGATAAAAAGCTGGCATTAAAACACTGCAAAGTTCATATATATTATGCGTCGAATCACATTAAGAACGACCAACTTATGTACTTTAAGTATCATTTCGCCTAATACATTCAGTATAATGAGCTGTTTAACTAACAGGACATTTTACCAGTAATGAAGCTGGAAAAAATTAAACTTTCAGGATTTAAGTCGTTTGTGGATCCCACGACTATCCCTATTAAAGGGAACTTAATCAGTGTCGTTGGGCCTAATGGCTGCGGGAAATCAAATATTATTGATTTTTTTTTTTTTTTTTTTTTTTTTTTTTGCAGTGCGCTGGGTCATGGGGGAAAGTTCGGCAAAGCATTTGCGTGGCGGGAGTATGACGGATGTCATTTTCAACGGCTCGGCCGGTCGTAAACCTGTGAGTACTGCTTCGGTAGAGTTGGTTTTCGATAATTCTGAAGGCCTTGCGGGTGGTGAGTTTGCGCAATACAATACCATCGCTATTAAACGGCAGGTAAGCCGCGACGGGCAGTCTGTTTTTATGTTTAATGGCAGTAAGTGTCGACGTAAGGATATTACTGATTTATTTTTAGGTACCGGATTGGGTGCGCGTAGTTATGCGATTATTGAACAAGGCACTATTTCTCGCATAGTTGAAGCGAAGCCAGATGAATTACGCATACATATAGAGGAGGCAGCCGGTGTTTCCAAGTATAAAGAACGGCGTAATGAAACCGAAATGCGTATGCGACATGCGCGTGAAAACCTGTCAAGGCTCGATGATGTGCGTGACGAAGTTGAAAAGCAACTGAATCATTTACAAAAGCAAGCAGAAAAAGCACAAAAGTATACTACACTTAAAACTCAGGAACGTCAGTTAAAATTAGAGTTGTTAGCGATGCGTTGGCGGGATCACCATAGCACCGCACAGCAACTAGAGGGTAAGCTGCAAGATGCTGCGACAATACATAATGCATTATTTATTGAGCGCAAGGAACTGGAGCAAACAATAGAGCAAAAAAGGCAAGCGCACAAAACGCAACAACACGCAGTAGATAAACAACAAGGTGAATACTATCATATTGTTGCTGAAGTGAGTAGGCTTGATCAAATGATCAAGCATCATGAGCAGTCGCATGATGAAACAGTACTAGAACTGCAGCGTTTACGCGACCATGCTATGCATTTACAGGAGAATTTAGAGGAAGACTTATTGCAGTTAGATGAAATCAAGGTGGCCTTAGTAGATGCTGAAGCCGCTTTGCTCATCGCTCAGGAAAAAGAAACTGAGATGCTGGAAATTCAGCGAGTCGTGCAGCAAAAGCGTCTAACCTGGCAACAAGAGTGGGAGGCGTATAAAAATCAATATGCCAACTACAGAGAGCAGGCTGAAGTAAAGCGTATGCAAATAGCTCAGTTGGAAAATCAAGATTTTCAAATGCAAAGTCGATTACAACGCTTACAAGGCGAGCATGAGGATTTGAACGAAAAAGGCTTGCAAGATGAAATTGAAATTTTGGATCAGCAAATTAACTTGATTGAAGCTCAACGTGAGGAGTTGCAGATAGAACTGGATACAGCGCATCTGTCAATTAAGGATTTTAGACAACATATTAAGCAATATCATGAAGTTTTGCACCGCGGCCGGTCTGAATTGCAAGCAGTTAAAGGTAAAGTCACTTCGTTAGAGTTGTTACAGCAACATGCAATGGGGAAGGATAAACAGAAGTTAAGCCATTGGCTGGATAGAATGGCATTAACTGATAATCAACGTCTCGCTGAATTTATTGAGGTAGCTACAGGCTGGGATGGGGCCGTTGAAACGGTGTTAGGTACTTATTTAGAGGCCGTTTGTATTGAGAATGCAGATCAACTGATTCACGAGTTATCCTCATTAAGTGATGAATCGTTAACTTTGTTTGAAATGCGCAATCCATTGCAGGAAGAGTCGATAAGTGGTTTGACTCGTCTTATCGATAAAATTAAAACACCCTGGAATTTACATGGCTTATTATCGGGTATTTATTGCGCTGAAAGTGCTGAACATGCCCGACAGATAGTCAGTCAATTAAAGCCTTATGAGTCTGTGATTACCACGCAAGGTGAATGGATGGGATATGGTTGGGTCAGGGTGACGCATGATCACGACGCCAAATCTGGTGTGTTACAAAGAGAAAAAGAGCTACGCTTATTTAAAGAACAACAAATTGAACTACAAGCACGTGTCGTTGTTAGCGAAGAACAACTGGAAACAGCGGAAGATTATTTGAAACAGGCTGAAAAGCAGCGTGAGGAGAGCCAGGAAAGGTATAAGTGGGTCAGTAATGAATTAGCTCAGAAAAATGCAGAGTTCAGTGCATATTCAGCGCGAGGGGAACAACAACAGCAACGTTTGGCGCAGGTTATACATGAAATCGCGGATATTAATCGCGAATTACTGGATAATGCCGAGATTCGTGAAGAAGCTGCGATGATAAAAGAGCAGGCAGAAGATGCTATGGTCGGGCTTGAAGAGATTAAACTACAATTAGAACAAGATAGTAATAGCTTGCAAACTCAAGGTGAACAATGCGATAAACACGTAAATGAAAGCCGGCAGCAACTCCATGCATTGCAGGCTAAAATTTCCAGTTTAAAGTCGTCAGATGCGTTAACAACAAAACAGATAGAACGATTACAGCAGCAATATCAGCATGCTGAGGAGCGCATTACCGAATTAGATAGCAAGTTACATCAAACACTGGCACCGCTCGACGGTGAGCGTTATCAACTGGAGACAATGCAGCTGGGCAAGGATAAACTGGAACAGGAATTAAAGCGACTTCGTGAGCAACAAGCGATTTTAGAATTAGAGCTTACTGAATTTTCTGAGCAATTTTCCGCAGTTCAACAGCATCTGGAACAGAAAAAAACATTACTGGATAGTATCCGTTTTGAACAGCAGGAGAGTCAGGTGCGCCAGCAAACGGTCAGAGAACAGTTGCAGGAGTTCGATGCTGATGCAGAGCAAATTTTACAAAATCTAACGCTTCATGCTGAAGAATCTTCCTGGAAGGTTAAACTAGATGATCTAAACCGTCAGATTGAGCGCTTGGGTACGATTAATTTAACGGCAATAGACGAATTTAAGGCGCAATCAGAGCGTATGAAATTTCTCAATGAGCAAAATGCCGATTTGTTGGAAGCATTGCAGACTTTAGAGCAAGCGATCGCAAAAATTGATGAAGAAAGCCGGCAGAGATTTAAGCAAACCTTTGATAAAATTAACCTAGGTTTACAGATTAAATTTCCTAAACTTTTTGGGGGCGGCAAAGCTTATTTATCATTGACTGATGATGATTTACTGGAAAGTGGGGTTAATATCATTGCTCAGCCACCAGGTAAGCGAAACAGTTCTATTCATTTACTGTCGGGGGGGGAAAAGGCTTTAACAGCAGTCGCGTTGGTTTTTTCAATTTTTGACCTCAATCCAGCGCCTTTTTGCTTGCTGGATGAAGTAGATGCACCTCTAGATGAAGCTAATGTTAGACGCTTTTCAGAAATGGTGGAGGAAATGTCAGCAAATGTACAATTCCTTTATATTTCACATAATAAAGTGACGATGGAGATTGCGCAGCAATTAGCAGGTGTTACCATGAAGGAGCCCGGTGTTTCACGTATGGTAGCGGTGGATATTCAAGAAGCAGTGGCAATGGCAGAGAGTTAAAATGGATAAAGATTTATTAAGATTGGTTATTCTGATAGTCGGTGGACTAGTGATTGTGGGTATGATTTTGTGGGGAATCATTAGTAATAGACAAAAAGGAAAAAGAATTAATTTTTATGATAAGCGTCCTTTAGATAAGATAGACCCTAATCTGGTATTGAATACAGACGATGATGATTTTGATATAGTGCCGATAAATACCCGAGATAATGACGAATACGATGACTATCAATTAAGTACGCGGTCTTTGCGCTCTTTGCAAAATAACGAAGAGCATCTCGATGACGGGGATATGAATTTTGATTTGGATTTAAACCTCGATTTTCAGCTTGAAGAAGATAAGTTTGAAGAAGCGATAGCTGAAAAGCCTAAAGTAGCAAAAACACCAAAACAGTTACCCTCACTGTTACAGTTGAGTATTGTCGCGAAAGATGAAAGTGGTTTTAGTGAACCCAGCTATTAGAAGCATGTGAGCAGGTCGGATTAGTTTATGGCAGTGTAAAAGTATTCGAACGCCTGGATATTTTAAGTCGTGTTGATTATGCAGTTGCCAGTATGCTAGCGCCAGGTACTTTTCCTGATGATGGTTGGAAAGCCTATCGCTGCCCAGGAATTACTTTTTTTATGCAACCTAAGGAAGTAGATGATGCCGCTGCAGTTTTTGATGAAATGATTCATACCATAGGGCAATTATCTTCTTTGCTAAAAGGGGATGTATTAGATCAGAATCAAAAGCCTTTGACACAAAAGGTATTGCATGAGATAGAGTCGAGTCTGATTTAAGCAAAGCGTCAAAGCGACGTGTCAAGGTTTACTAGCCATCCCCGTCGCGACTAGGCTGCTTATTGATTTGCTAAACCATGTTTTTGTATGCGATAAAGCAAAGTATCTCGTGTCAATCCTAATAAACGAGCGGATTTGGCACGATTACCATTAGTTCTTATTAATGCCTGGTGGATTAGATCTGCTTCTAGTTTGTCTAAATTCAGGCCGACTTCAGGTAAGGCAAAGTCTGTTTTATGAGAACTTGTTGTTTTAGAGGCAAAAAAATCATGTGGAAAGTTTTCTGCTTCTATAGTCTGCCCAGATAAAAGAATAGATGTGCGTTCACATAAATTGCGCAATTCTCTAATATTTCCTGGCCATTCATAATTTTGCAATATTTTTAACGCTTGCTTACTGAATTTTGGTGCTTGTCTTGCGTGTGTTTTTGCAAAATGTTCCTGGAAATGTTTGATTAAATGTTCAATATCTTCCACTCTTTCCTTTAGCGCAGGTATTTCCAGGGGAATAACGTTCAGTCTAAAGTATAAGTCTTCTCTAAAGTCTCCTGCTGCAATTTGTTTGCGTAAATCACTGTTGAGGCCGAAATAATACGTACATCCACTTTATAAGGAGCGGTATCGCCAACAGCAAGGCACTCGCCATTTTCTAAAAAACGCAATAACTTAGCTTGTGCACTCAGTGGTAATGAATTAATTTCATCAAGAAAAAGCGTGCCACCATCTGCTGCCTGAAAAATACCTTCTTTATTGGCAATAGCACCGGTAAAAGCGCCTTTTTTATGTCCAAATAATTCAGATTCAACTAATGATTCAGGTAATGCGGCACAGTTTAAAGTGATAAAAGGCTTGTCAGCTCGAAGGCTGTCTTTCTGTATAGCAGTAGCTAGAACTTCTTTTCCCGTGCCGGTTTCTCCTTTAATTAACACGGTAACATCAGTCGCAGCAACCATGCGTGCGCTTCTAAGCACATTATCGAAAACCGGAGTATGGCTAATAATGGAGTTAAAATCACTCATACGCTTAGAATCGCCGTCAAAACTAATAACAAACCTACAATTTGTTTTGTGGTACGCAAGTTATTGATGCGTGTAATAAAGGTACTTACTATGCCAGTACCCGCTACTGCAGGCAACGTGCCTAGGCCAAAAGCTAACATTACAAAAACACTGGTAGAAATATCGCCTGAGGTGGCGGCCAAAGCGAATGCAGTGTAAACCAAACCACATGGAATCCAGCCCCAAACCATGCCAAATAAAAACGCCTGTTTTAATGTTGCAACAGGAATTAGTTTCCTGCCGTAGGGCTCTATTGTTTTCCAAAGGCAGGAACCCTGATTTTTTCAATATAAGCAAACCTGAAGCCAGCTACTATAAAAACCATATAAGATTATAATCAACAAATAATTTGTAAAACTCATACTTATGATTTTCCCAAAGTAGGGTAAAGAAATTGCGTTCAATAATCCCGATAATTCAACCTCAACACTGCAGCTAAAAATACATCCAAAATTATAGCTAAATATAAATGTAGCCATTTTGTATACATTTTTTCTTATTCTTGATTGCTGTTCATGAATAAAGTTTCTAGATAATAGAAAAAAAAAATTTCCTGGGTAGAATTTTGGCTATTTTTTTGAGAGCGGAGGGCATTGTCAGAGGGTATCATTCTTGGATATAGAGCCTGTTTTCTGCCCTGCTGGGATGGCTATTTTATCCATCTATGTTCTTGTAAATAATAGATGATGTTGAATACTAGGTATTCATTTGTTCATGATAGCTATTTTATATGATTCTAGGTGCTGGCAAGTTCTCAGATGATGTTAAACTTATGTTTATTAGTGTGTTGTCATCTAGTTTCGTATTCTATTGAACCTTCTTATGTCATAAAACCTGTTGATGTGCTCATTAAGGTCCTTAGATGTTTTTGCTCTGGAAGAATAGTATGACGATCCCTTTATCCTTCGTGATGAACTTTGCTCTTTGTGGATGTTCTAATTAGGATTGTCTTTCCTAGTCTCTAGTTGTTTCAGAATATGAACTATAAATGGGCTGAAATCTGCAGCGAACGCTGGCTGAATAGTTGGACCAGCTGTTCAGTCTTTGTCTCTTGGCACCTGGTTCCATCAATTTTGGACTCCCCTGGTTGATTGGTACCAGCTGTGTATATGAATCTGAATATTGGCTCCTTGTTTGCACATGGAGTACCAGCTCCTCCTTCAGTTTCATCAATTCATCGCATTACAGAGATCCTTCAATTTCTCCTTGAATAAACTAGTTTGTTCTATCTTTTCAGTGTTGTGCATGCTGTTGATATTCTGTTGAACAATTTGTCTCATTATGTAGAGTAATCTTGTTAACATAGTTCTTCTGCATCGGCTCCTCTTTTTGGTTAATCTTGGAACCTTCTTAGATGTATTGCTGATAACCTCTTTGTTCCGTTGCTCCTGTTAATATTGATCCCGTTATGTAATCGGCATTTGTTAATTACTTGTTCTTCTTCTCTAGTTGACGATTCTCTCGGAGTAGTTTCATTATTGATCGTATCTCCCGTTGCTGGTAAGGTGTTTCCTGTTTCTTCTCTCCTGTTGCTCCTGTTGCTCCTGTTGATCCCGTTGCTCTTAGTCTTGATCCTGTTGATTCTTCTGTCGCTGCTTCTGCTTCTGCATCTGAAGCCTTCTGCTTGTTGGTTGCACCTGTTACTCCCGTTGCTGTTGATGTAATGCCCTTTATCAATTTCATCTGCTTGTAGGTAGGCGGTCCTGTAGCTCCTGTTGGTCTCCCGTCTGGCTCCTGTTTGCTTGTATGCTTCGTCTGTCAATCGGTGACAATGGTTACTCCATCTTCTGTCAATTGCGCCAGTAGTCCCATGTAGCTCCTGTAGCTCCCGTTGCACCTGTTGATCCTGTTGGACCTTCTTGAGCTTGTTGATCCCGTTGCTCCTGCTTGTGTATTCTCCCGTTCTTCTGTCGCAGTTGATGTAGCTCCTTGTTTTTCGAACTTGTCTGCCAGTTGATCGCACTTGTTCCTGTTTCTTCTGCTTGGACCTTCTGTCAATCTTCTGCTTGTTGATTGCACCAGTTGATGTCAATTTCATTTGTTACGTAGCTATCATTTGTTGATAGGCTTCTCCTGTTGGTTGTGTTGATTCCTGTTAATGGACTCATCCATCTATCAACTTCTTTGTTGATTGGGCATGGTGTTTAGCTTTTCTTAGGTTTCATTGACGTTGCTCTTGAGTAGTCGTCGAACCAATCTCGTTGATTTATTCCTTGATTCATAGTAGTTTGTCTAAATTGAATTGATTTTCTCCTTCTCCCGTTGATGGTTGCTTCGTCTAGTCTCCCGTTGCTCCTTCTCCCGTTGCTCCAGTTAGGGAATGTTGATCGTCTGTCAATCTCCCGTTGCCCGTGTTGGACCTTCTCTCTCCCCCGTTGCTGTTGGTTGCTGGCGTCGTAGGCTAGTATTGAATTTCCCCGTTGCTTGTGTAGCTCGTAGATCCTGTTGATCCCCGGTAGGCGGGCCTTCTTTGATCATCTGCTTGTTGGTTGCATCTGGTACTTGTGTCTCTCTTTAGCTCGGCTGTTGACCTGTTGATCGTCTGTCAATCTCCTGTTGATCGTAGCTCCTGTTGATCCCGTTGCTTCTTGCACCTTCTCCTTGTCTTGGACCTGTTGGCTCCTTCTGTCAATTTCGTCTGGTTGCTCCTGTTGATTGGACCTGTTGGTTTTATTAATATGGACTTTCATCTAGTTGATCCTGTTATGTAGCTCCTGTTGACCTTCTCTTTGTTGATCGTCTGTCAATCTATCAATTGAACCTTCTGCTTGCATCTGGCGCCAGTTGACCTGTTGATTATTGAACTTGTTGATAATGACGTAGATTGTTCCTGTAGGTACCTGTATCATTTGTCACGTAATCTCCTGTTGATCGAACGAAGTGTATGCGTCGCGGTACATAGAACTTGTGCATTCTTTGTCTCCCGTTGCTCCCGTTGATCCTGTTAGTTGATTGGTTTTATTAGTGTAACCAGCTCCTGTAGGTGCTAGCGCTTGTTCCTTGTTGATCGTCCATTTGTTCCTGTTTCTTCAATCGGTAGGCTAATTATTGTTGATTCTGCTTCAGATAGGCTATTGATTCGTCTGTCTGGTCATGGCTTTAACTCGGACATTTATGCTGCATCGGATGAAAGCATGGGGTATCAGCGGATTTTTGTGAATCGCACCCCAACAAGGCGCTTTCAGAAGATAGACGTGGTTGAGCCGACTGTAGATGAAACTTTTTTAATTTTAAAAGGGTTAAAAAGCCGCTTTGAAGAGCATCATGATCTTAAATATACGCTGGAAAGCTTGCGTGTCGCTGCGGAGTTATCTGCCCGGCATATTACTGATCGTTTTTTACCTGATAAGGCGATTGATGTGATTGATGAGGCGGGAGCCAAGCAGCGCCTGGTAGCAGAAGATCAGCGTAACACTCTGATTGATGTGCATGCTATTGAAGATGTTGTAGCTAAAATTGCCCGAATTCCGACCAAATCAGTTTCAAGCAATGACCAGGAAAAATTAAAAAATCTTGAGAAGAATTTGAAAATGCTAGTTTTTGGTCAAGATGAAGCGATTTCTGCTTTGGCATCTGCTATTACTTTGTCCAGGGCGGGCCTCAGGGATGCAAGTAAAACGATTGGATCATTTTTGTTTGCGGGGCCTACAGGTGTGGGTAAGACAGAGGTCACTAAGCAGTTAGCAATACTTCTCGGGGTAGAGTTGATTCGCTTCGATATGTCTGAATATATGGAGAGTCATACCGTATCCCGCTTAATTGGTGCGCCTCCTGGTTATGTTGGTTTTGATCAGGGTGGTTTGCTAACCGAGCAAGTCAATAAGCATCCTCATGCAGTATTGTTACTGGATGAACTTGAAAAGGCTCACCCTGATGTTTTTAATTTATTACTACAAGTGATGGATCATGGTACATTAACAGATAATAACGGGCGTAAAGCTGACTTTAGGAATATTATTCTGGTGATGACTACAAATGCTGGTG
Source organism: uncultured Gammaproteobacteria bacterium (assembly GCA_942491615.1). Classification (GTDB taxonomy): domain Bacteria; phylum Pseudomonadota; class Gammaproteobacteria; order Methylococcales; family Methylomonadaceae; genus Methyloprofundus. Next base: position 272,661 of record CALOCH010000012.1, on the reverse strand, counting down.
CTGAAGAGGGTAGTCGGGCGTCAATTGGTTTTACTCAGCAGGAGCATTCCACTGATAGTTTGCGGGTTATCGAAAAATCTTTTTCGCCCGAGTTCAGGAATCGTCTGGATGCGATTATACAGTTCAAGCCACTAGATATATCTATAGTAGGCAATGTCGTCGATAAGTTTATTTTTGAACTAGAGAGCTTATTGCTTGATAAGAATGTAACTTTTAGTCTGGATGCCGAAGCCAGGCTCTGGTTAGCAGAGCATGGTTGTGATCCAAAAATGGGAGCAAGACCTATGGCCCGGCTAATTCAGGAAAAAATTAAAAAGCCTTTGGCGAACGATTTACTGTTTGGCAAGCTGAGCGAGGGAGGTCATGTTTTAGTTTCAGTTCACAATGACGAGCTGGTTTTCGCTATTGAAAGTAAGCGATTGGGTTTACCTGAGCAGAATTAGCTGTGCAAGTAGTATGCGTTAAGCCTGCAAAAAAATTGGGCTTAACGCATACGGAAGGTAATGCGGCCTTTAGTTAAGTCATAAGGGGTCATTTCTACTTTAACTTTATCACCCGTTAAAATACGAATATAGTGCTTGCGCATTTTTCCAGAAATATGTGCGGTAATGATGTGTCCATTTTCTAATTCAACCCTAAACATTGTATTGGGTAAAGTTTCGGTAATGGTACCATCCATTTCAATTTGATCTTCTTTTGCCATGAGTTTAATGCTCTTTAAAATATCTAAAAAATTTCTTTATAATAACAGATAATATATTATTAGAACAGAAATTAAAATAGAAAAGGGTATGCTCAGAACGTTATTCGGGGCATACCCTTTTTTGTTTTACTTCACTAATGTGTATATAGTGTGTTGCTTAAGTTAATCTTCAGTTTTTTGTTCGGGCGTATCAGTGTCCTTTGTCTTAGCAATACTTTTTTCATAGTTAGCTGCATATGACTGCGATTCCATCCGTATAGCTGGAAGATGATTGTTAGGAGTCGTTGTTTTTTGCTCCTGTGGAGCAGTCGGCGTGTCATTTTGGTTGAGGTTTTCTACCACAGTCTCGCTCAGTTGTGTTGTGTTTTTTTCGGCTCTTGGTTTTCTGTTATAGCCTCTGCGGTTTTGTTTTCTGGGTTGATTTTTTGGCTTTTTTTCCTCACCGGTTTTGCTTGTTTCAATAGCGGGTTCACTATTTTTTTGTGCTTGACTGGGGTTAGGATTCGGGGTGTTTTTTTTGTCAGTGGTCCTAGGGTTCTGTGGCTTGTTGCGATCGCGATTGTTGTTTCTATTATTGCGATTTCTACGGTTATTGGGATTGCGTAGATTATTAGAAGGTTTATCGCCAAGCGATTTTTCTGCTGGTGTGCTTTGCTGTTCGGTGTCCTTCGTATTTTCAGTGGCAGTGCCAACAAGTTTTTGCCAGAATCGACTGATCAGGGTTGCTGATGTGTTTTTGTTTTGTACAGGTGCAGGTGCATCGGGAAGAAACTCTTTGATTGCCGCCTGCGCAGGCTTAGGTGGTAATTGTCTGGAAAATTCCGGGGTTATAAGTTCTTCAACTTTAATCTGTGTATAGCTTGCTGCATCCGAGTTGTCTTCTTCATCTTTTAATTTAATGCGCTCTATATCGTACGCTGGCGTTTCCAGGTGCTTACTAGGTAGGACAATGATGCGAACTTTCAGACGAGATTCAATTTGATCTATTGCAGGACGCTTTTCGTTAAGCAAGAAAGTGGCGCACTCTATTGGTAAGTGAGCAATAACTTTTTCAGTGCCATTTTTCATGGCTTCTTCTTCAAGTATGCGTAATACCGAAAGAGCAACAGATTCTACATTCCGAATTTCCCCTTGACCATTACAGCGAGGGCAAGTAAGTTGTGTTGTGTCTCCCAATGACGGGCGTAGGCGTTGCCGCGACATTTCCAATAAGCCAAAGCGAGAAATACGACTAGTTTGAATGCGGGCGCGATCAATTTTCAAAGCATCACGGAGCCTGTTTTCCACTGCGCGCTGGTTTTTATTCGACAGCATATCGATAAAATCGATGACAAATAACCCGCCCAAATCCCGTAATCTTAGTTGGCGGGCAATTTCATCAGCAGCTTCAAGGTTGGTGTTGCAGGCTGTTTCTTCTATATCGCTGCCTTTTGTTGCTCTAGCTGAGTTAATGTCGATTGAGGTGAGTGCTTCAGTGTGATCTATGACCAATTCACCACCTGAGGGTAGTGGCACTTCACGACTATAGGCTGTCTCAATCTGAGTTTCTATTTGATAGCGATTAAACAGGGGGACATCATCACTGTATAACTTCGCTTTATGCAAGTAATGCGGCATTACCTGTTTTAAGAAATTATGTACTAATTTAAAAGATGACTCCTTATCAATCAGAATTTCGTCTATATCTGCACGTAAATGATCGCGCAGAGCGCGGATAATGACATTGCTTTCCTGAAAAATTAGAAATGGATTGTTTTGTTCTTTCGAAGAGCGATCTATTGCTTCCCATAATTGAATCAGATAATTTAAATCCCATTGCAATTCTTCTGTGCTTTTGCCGCAACCGGCAGTGCGTACGATGAGTCCCATGTCTTCAGGGACTTCGAGTCCGGACATCGCTTCGCGTAATTCATTGCGCGTTTCACCTTCAATACGGCGCGAAATACCACCTGCTTTTGGGCTATTAGGCATTAGCACAAGATAAGTCCCAGCGAGGCTGATATAGGTGGTCAGGGCGGCCCCTTTATTGCCACGCTCTTCCTTTTCTATTTGGACTATGACTTCTTGCCCTTCCTTTAATAGCTCTTTAATTTTTTGACGGCTTAGGGTGTGATCGTTGGAATTGACAGCACTGGGTGCAATCTCTTTTAACGGTAAAAAACCATGTTTGTCAGTGCCGTAATTCACAAAAGCCGCTTCCAGACTGGGTTCAATACGGGTGATTATACCTTTGTATATATTTGATTTTTTTTGTTCTTGTGAAGGGTGTTCTATGTCAAAATCATACAATTTTTGACCATCTACCAATGCAACTCGCAGTTCTTCGGGCTGCGTCGCGTTGATAAGCATTCTTTTCATTTATTAATCCTTTTTTGACCTTATTATTCCGTGCAGAAGATGCGCATAAGCTTGTTTTATTGTTAGTGTTATATTTTTTATCAGAACAGGATAGGGCTAATGATAGCCAAGGCTTATATTCTTATTCAAAAAGTGTATAACAAAGTGCTGTGTCATTCTGATGCCTTGTTCAGGTCATTCCTGCAAGTCAATCATAAGAATCAGTATTTACAACAGCATTTCATATCATCATTTATTGAGTCATTGGACTACAGAAATATGATGGATTTCAATCAAGTGGTTTTGTGTTTTCGTGCAAAAAACATTGATTCAGGAGCATCGCTAATTAAGTTGTAGCGCTCTACTGGAATCTAATTCAACAGGTTACAACATGGATTGAAAAGAAAAAACAGTCTTATCGTATCGTTCGGCCTTTATCAGGTCGATTAGCGCTCATCACGGGTCGAGCGAAAAAACCCAAAATTTGATTTAACACCAATATTATTAAGTAATACAGTCTGTATTAGAACTGTATTGGTAATATTTTTTGTAGTTATGCTGCTTGGTGTTTTGTATAGATGTCTTCTCAATTTAACGATCTATAACTTTTAAATTATAACCTGTTATAGTGATTAATGTAATTATCTTATGGTATGTCGCTATAAATTCTACTATTATGTAAATATGAAACCAGATAATAACAAAGCAGTACCCACGGTGCAGTTTATTGAAATTACCGATGCACTTGAGGGCCAACGTATTGATAATTTTTTAATAAAGCAATTAAAAGGCGTTCCCAAAAGCCTTATTTATCGCATTATTCGTAAAGGTGAAGTGCGTATTAATAAAGGCCGTTGCGATGTAAAACGAAAATTAGTCTTGGGCGACATAGTCCGCGTGCCTCCGGTGCGTGTTGCAGAAGCAAAAGAAGGGATAGCTGCCCCTGCCTATCTTAAATCCAGCTTACAACAAGGCATTTTATTTGAAGATGACGCTATTCTGGTCATAAATAAGCCAGCCGGTTTTGCTGTTCATGGAGGCTCAGGTATTGACTCCGGCGTAATAGAAGCGCTAAGGGAGTTACGCCCGGAAAGTCGATTTTTGGAATTAGTACACCGCCTGGACAGAGATACCTCCGGGTGCTTGATTGTTGCTAAAAAGCGCAGTGCTTTACGTACTTTACATGCTTATTTTCGCGGTGATGGTGTTAAAAAAAGCTATTTAGCTTTATTGACTGGGCATTGGGAACAGAAAAAATTAGTAGTCGACCAGCCCTTATTGAAAAATGTTAGTCAAGGAGGGGAGCGGATGGTTAAAGTGAGCTCTTCGGGCAAACCCTCTCAGACCTTATTTAAACGTATAGCTTTTTACCCTGGGGCAACCTTAGTTGAAGCATCACCCTATACAGGGCGTACTCATCAAATCAGAGTACATGCACTTTGGTTAGGTCATGCAATCGTGGGTGATGAGCGTTATGGTGATAAGGACCTAAATAAGGGTTTCAAACAGCAGGGATATAAACGATTGTTTTTACATGCACACACATTGCAGTTTGCTCATCCTGTTAGTGGTGAGGGTGTGCGGATAGTCGCTCCTTTGGCGGATGAATTACAAGCTTTGCTAGATAAAGCGCTACAGTAAAATTTATGTTGACTTGAAAATTCGCCATTTAGCCTACATTAGTTATTAAGTTTGAAAGATTATGCTAGGCGGATTGTTAACTAAAAATGCGTGTTAGAAAGCTAAAAAATATATAAATTTAGGAGTAATAGCTGTGAGTGAAAATCAGTGGGATGAAGTCCGATCTGAAAAAAATGAAGAGAACCCAGGGTGGGAGCGAGAAGTTATAGAAAAATTAGCCTTTGCTGCGGTGACTGAACAAAGGCGTACGCGACGTTGGGGTATTTTCTTCAAAAGTTTAATGTTTGTTTATCTTGCTGTGATTCTGGGCATTGGTATGTATCCAACCTTCAAGCAAAGTATGGGTGATGATGAGGGCAAAGGTCATACCGCTATTGTCAATATTAACGGCATAATAGCAGAAGGAAAAGAAGCCAATGCTGATGCCATTATTAAGTCTTTACGCAATGCAGTTAAAAATGAAGATACCAAAGGAATTATCATACATGTGAATAGTCCGGGAGGAAGCCCTGTACAATCCTCTTATGTGTTTAATGAGATCAGAAAAATAAAATCTGAAAATCCGGAATTGCCAGTTTATGCAGTTGCTTCAGATATTTGTGCTTCAGGCTGTTATTTTATTGCCGCTGCTGCTGATAAAATTTATGTAAATCCCTCTAGCCTGATTGGCTCTATAGGGGTAATTATGGATGGGTTTGGTTTTGTGGATACTATGAAGATGTTAGGTGTAGAACGCCGTTTAGTTACTGCTGGCGATCATAAAGCATTAATGGATCCCTTTTCGCCTGCCAAAGCAGATGAAGAGAAATATATGCAGCAGGTTTTGGCACAAGTTCATCAACAATTTATTGCCGCTGTTAAGGAAGGCCGCGGTGATCGGCTGAAACCGGATGAAGAGCTTTTTTCTGGTTTGGTTTGGACAGGTGAGCAAAGTATTAAAGTGGGTTTGACAGATGGTTATGGAAATGATGACTCCGTTGCGACAAACATTATTGGCGCTAAAAAGCGTGTTAATTTTACAATTGAAGAGCGCTTGATAGATCGTTTAGCGGGTAAAATGGGCGCTGCCTTTGCAGAGACATTCAGTACCTTAGGTAAGCAGTTTATTTTGCAATAGACGTTTACTAGGTGTGCGTGGACAAAGGTTTTTGCTCACGCTTTCTGCTTAAATGAGTCGAGTTTATGATAATAATCATTGCGAATACAGGAAGAATTAAATAAACCCGTGCAATTTTCAAGTAAGAAAAAATTACTACTACAGTTATTATCTGATGGAGAATTTCACTCGGGTACAGAATTAGCGGAGCACCTAGAGATAAGCCGCTCTGCTATCTGGAAGCAAATGAATGCTCTGGAAGAACAAGGTATAGCCATTATTGCAGTCAATGGTAAAGGGTATCGTTTGCCAATACCTATGGAGTTACTCGATAAAACTCGCATTTTGCAGCTCTTGCCTGCGTCAACCAGACAGAAAATTTCTGTTCTTGAAACGCATGACCAGATTGATTCAACCAATGGTTATTTATCAGCTTTATCACAAGAACAGAGCGAAAACTCTGGAGTAGTGTGTTTAGCTGAGCATCAAATAGCAGGAAAGGGGCGGCGCGGGAGACAATGGGTCTCGCCTTTTGGGCGTAATATTTATTTATCATTTTTATGGCAATTTCAAGAAGGCCCTGTAAGCTTGTCAGGCTTGAGTCTGGCGCTTGGTGTTGCTGTTATCCGAGCGCTAAAAATTCATAATGTCAATGATGTGGGTTTGAAATGGCCTAATGATATTTATTGGCAGCAAAAAAAATTAGGCGGTATTCTTGTTGAAGTATCAGGCGAAAGTAATGGTCCTTGTCATGCCGTTATTGGCCTGGGCCTGAACCTTGATATGCCTGAACAGGAGGCTGCAGCGATTGAGCAAGATTGGGTGGATATTAAATACATACTCGGTATTTCTAATGCACTTTCTCGTAATGCTTTGATCGCAACCCTGCTAGAACAAATTGTCGAGGTTACAGCGCATTACTCAGAGCGGTCTTTTAGCTATTATCGCGAAGAGTGGCAATACTATGATTGTATGCGGGGTTTTCAAGTCAGTTTATTTATGGGTAATAAACAAATTGACGGCATCGTTCAGGGTATTAATGATGACGGCTTATTGGTGTTAAAAACGCAGAGCGGAAAAATTGAGCATTTTGCTTCAGGTGAAGTGAGCTTTCGACCGTTATGAAATTATTAATAGATATAGGCAATACCCGTTTGAAATGGGTATGTTATCAAGCACAACGTAGATACCAAACTGAGGCAATGATGCATGCTCAGGAAGAAACTATTTATCCTTTATTAATGGCCGCCTGGCAGGGAATGCATACGCCTTCAAAAATTTATTTGGCCGCTGTCGGTGCAAAAGTAGTCAAGCTCGCTGTTATCGCTGTCGCCACGCAATTATGGCCTGACGTGCCGCTTAAAGAAGTACTTACTCAAGGCTACGCTAAAGGTGTCACCAATGCGTATGCTAAGCCTGAAAAGCTGGGCATTGATCGATGGCTTGCGTTACTCGCTGCCTATCATTATTACACTGGCCCGTTATGTGTTGTTGACTGTGGCACCGCGATTACTCTGGATGTGTTAGATCAGCAAGGGCACCATTTGGGCGGTATGATTATGCCTGGATTAACTATGCTGCAAAACAGCTTACAGCAAGGCACTGCGGCCACATTAAATGTAGGTACGCAGAAGTATAAGCTGGGATTGGCGAATAATACGGAAGCCGCCATTTTTAGTGGCAATTTATATGCAATAAAAGGTTTTGTCGAATTCGGGCTTGCGCAAATCAAGCAGCCACTGTGTTTGCTCATGACTGGTGGTGATGCGGAGTTTATCGTGGATACTCTTGAACTGGGTGCTATTGTTGATACACAGTTAGTGTTTAAAGGATTAGCTTTGTTAAGCGATGAATAGGGGACAATGTGAAAGTTCTTTTTTTAGGTATTTTGCTCGTTAATATTGTCTTTTTCTTCTGGGAATACAGAAAAGGTGCGCCAGATATCTATTTACCACCGAACTATGACGAACTTATAGATTCGGTTAATGTGGTGCAGCAAATTATGCTGTTGAGCGAGGTTCAGGACGCGGCGGAAACAACTGAGAATGACACACCTAGCCATGAGTTATTCAGTGAATCGCCGCAGCAGTCTATCGGTGATTCTGCAAGCTTAAAAGTACCTGAACCCGATATCTTAACGGGAAAGGATTTAGTGGGTCTTCAGCATACGAATAGGCAAAATGAATTAGTCGAATCTGAGCAATCACAAGCAACGTTCATTCAGGCTGAAACTGAAAAAACTCAGCGCACTACAGATTTTCCTGGATCTATGGTTGAGACCTGCTATCGATTGAAAGCTGGGGAATATAGCTTAACCCGGTTTTCTCAGGAAATTGAGCAAGAGGGTTTTCAGCTGGAATTATTAGAACGACAGCAAAGCGATATAACTCAATATCTGCTGCTTACCAGTGCAGCAAATTCTTTACAGGAAGCGCTTAATAGCGAGCAGAACATGAAGCAGCTGGGAATAAATGATACACAGTTATTTAGGCAAGGCTTATATAAATGGCGTATTTCACTCGGTCTATTTAACCAATTAGAGCAAGCAAAACAGGCAAAAGAATTGTTTGCCTCGCAAACAGATCAAGAATTGCATCTTGTCCCCAATAATCAGAGCAACAGCTTTACTTACGTTAAAGTAAGTATAAATGAATTATATAAACTCTCAGATTTCGAGAACAAGTTTGCCGCTATTGTTGAACGTAAAATAGCATGTAGTGAAGATAAATTATCCGTTTCAGTGTCAGAAAATGATACTTTGTAGAGACATTAAAAATGGAATCGATTCAGTAAATTTATAAAGAGGACATGGCGTGAAACCAATAAAAATTATAGTGTTTGCTTTTGTATTATTATTAGCCGCGTGCACTGAGTTAAAAGACGCCATGGAGTATGCGAATATAGGCCCCGTTGCTGCTAAACCGGCGAAAACCTATGTGTATGAGTGTGCTGATGATTATACTTTTACCGCCAGTATAAAGGATAATCATGCCTGGCTGTTTTTGCCTGAGCAAACACTGCAATTACCTCAGGTGATTACTGCATCGGGGGCAAAATACAGCGCCAAACAAACGAGCTTGTGGACTAAAGGCGATGAAGCTCGACTTGAAACCGGGGCAATCGTGCGTGATGGTTGTAAAAACAATCGTGCCAAAGCTATTTGGGAGCATGCTAAACTAACGGGTGTGGATTTCAGAGCACTGGGAAATGAACCCAGTTGGGTATTAGAAATAATTCAAGGTGAGACTATTATATTCGCCCATTTTTATGACAAAATAGATAAATATCAGTTTTCCAGACCTGAGCCAGAGGTAGATTCAGCAAAGCAACAAACTACCTATAACGCAGAAAATGCTGAGCATACCTTAAAAATCACTATCATCGGTAAGGCGTGTCAGGATACTATGAGCGGTGAATCATTTGCATCCACTGTGTCTGTTGAGTTGGATGGTATATTATTTAGTGGCTGTGGTAGAGCATTGCACTAAATCCTGCATCTATAGGAAACGAGGCTTGCCTTTTTTGGTGTTGCTTTTGTTGCCTGATCGTGGCGTCCTATCGAACAATCGTTTGTTGAAAAATAAGGCGCGCAAAGCAATTAATCATATACTCTCGTATACGCCCTCGTTTAAATTCAGTTAAAATTGTGCGGACATATAAGACAATTATTTAAGTACCTACTTAGCTTAATGAATCAACAACTAGAATCTATAAATACAAAAGAAATCAATCGACGCAGAACTTTTGCGATTATCTCTCACCCAGATGCGGGTAAAACAACTTTAACCGAAAAATTATTATTATTCGGCGGTGCTATACAGCAGGCAGGCTCTGTTAAAGGGCGGAAAGCCGACAGACATGCTACTTCAGACTGGATGGAAATGGAGAAGCAGCGAGGTATTTCGGTGACAACCTCGGTAATGCAATTTGAGCATAAAGATTGCATTATGAATTTATTAGACACACCAGGGCATGAAGACTTTTCAGAAGATACTTATCGCACATTAACAGCAGTTGACTCAGCATTAATGGTTATTGATGTAGCAAAAGGGGTAGAGAATCGCACCATTAAATTAATGGAGGTTTGTCGCTTACGCACTACGCCTATTTTAACCTTTATTAATAAACTAGATAGAGAGGGGCGTGAACCTATTGAATTACTGGATGAGGTTGAGTCGGTTTTAAATATTGATTGCGCACCCATGACCTGGCCTATAGGAATGGGGAAGCGCTTTAAAGGCGTTTATCATCTTTATACCGATGCTATTCATCTATTCAGTGCGGCACATGGTGGTAAAATTGTTGCTGGTGATGTTATCAAGGGCATCAATAATGCACAACTAGATGAACTTTTAGGCGATCAAGCAGAAGAATTACGTGATGAGATAGAACTTGTCAAAGGGGCTAGTCATGAATTTAATTTAGAGGCTTACCTGGCAGGAACACAAACACCGGTTTTCTTTGGCTCTGCAATTAATAATTTTGGCATTTTAGAATTGTTGGACGCTTTTGCAGATTACGCACCCGCACCAAAAGGCAGAGAGGCCGATCAGCGCTTTGTGAGTGCTCTGGAAGAAAAATTTACTGGCTTTGTCTTTAAAGTACAAGCCAATATGGATCCTTCTCATCGTGATAGAATTGCTTTTCTACGTGTCTGTTCAGGTAAGTTTGATAAAGGCATGAAAATTAACCATGTGCGTATTGGCAAACGAATTCAGGTGGCGAATGCTATCACTTTTAAAGCAGACAGCCGGAAAAATGTAGAAGAAGCCTATTCAGGGGATATTATAGGTTTGCATAATCATGGAACAATTCAGGTAGGCGATACTTTTTCTGAAGGCGAGGTGTTGAAATACTCAGGTATTCCTTATTTTGCACCCGAATTATTTCGTCGCGTTGTACTAAAAGACCCACTACGCGGCAAGGCGCTGCAAAAGGGACTCGTGCAGTTAACTGAAGAAGGGGCAACGCAGTTATTTAAACCGCTGAAGAATAATGATTTGATTTTAGGAGCGGTCGGGGTGTTACAGTTCGATGTCACTGCATTTCGTTTGAAAGATGAATATAATGTAGAGTGTGTTTATGATAATGTTGCGATTAATACAGCACGCTGGGTAAGTTCCAATAATGCAAAAAAACTTGAGGAATTCAAGAGCAAAGCATTCGATAATTTAGCTGAAGATGGTGGTGGTTATTTAGTTTATTTGGCTTCCAGTCGAGTTAATTTGCAATTAACAGAAGAACGTTGGCCGGATATTAAATTTAGCGCAACGCGCGAATTGTAAAGAGTTGATAGCACAGAATCACTCGAATAAATAAAATGATTCAGCTTTGATCTCACGCTCTGCACATTGCAATGCAGAGCGCCGAAATCAGAAAAGCTGAGATTACGCATAGTGTCTTATTCCAGATAGATTTTCGTTCCTTTTTAAAAGCAGCGTTATTTCAATAAGCAACAACGCAAATTGACTTGGTTTTCCTGATCAAACCTAAATATAAATTTTATGTCAGTTGTGCAGTATTGAAATAATAACACCCTTGCTGAAGCTTAATAATATAGGAACCAGGGTGTATAATGTTAAAATCAAATAAAAAATTATGGATCAATCCGTTACATTCGACTTAGCGCTGATTAATCGATACGATAAATCAGGTCCACGCTACACATCATACCCAACTGCACTGGAATTGCATGAAGGGTTCACACAAGACGATTACCAGCAACAGATTGCGCTCTCTAATGCTCGCGGTGGTCCATTGTCACTATATTTTCATATTCCCTTTTGCGATACGGTTTGTTATTACTGTGCCTGTAATAAAATAATTACTAAAAACAGAGAACATGCCGAGCCTTATCTAGTTAATTTATCTAAAGAAATTGAATTGCAAGGTCGCTTATTCCATAGTCAGCGGCCAGTAAATCAGTTGCATTGGGGAGGCGGAACACCGACTTTCCTGGACTATCAGCAGATGAGTCGACTCATGATGACTACTCGTCAGCACTTTAATCTACAAGATGATGATAGCGGCGAATACTCAATCGAAATTGATCCGCGAGCAACGGATGTTCATACGATGAAGCAATTACGTGACTTGGGTTTTAATCGCATCAGTTTAGGCGTTCAGGACTTTGATCCGGCAGTGCAACAAGCGGTTAATCGTATTCAATCAGAGGCGCAAACGTTTGCTGTATTAGAGGCAGCACGAAAAGAAGGCTTTCGCTCCACTAGCATCGATTTAATCTATGGCTTGCCATTGCAAACTGTCGCGTCCTTTTCTACCACACTAGATAAAATACTCAGCGTTGCACCTGACCGCTTTTCTATTTTTAACTATGCACATTTACCCGCTAGATTTAAAACCCAGCGCCAGATAAATCAAGCGGATATGCCCACCGCGGAAGTGAAAATGGCTATTTTACAGATGATTATTCAGCGTTTATTAGCGGCGGGATATGTCTATATAGGTATGGATCATTTTGCCAAACCTGATGATGAATTAGCTATCGCACAGCGAGAAAATAAGTTATATCGAAATTTTCAAGGCTATTCTACCCATTCGGATTGTGATTTAATTGGTTTGGGTATCACCTCTATTGGTCGAGTCGCTGATAGTTATGTGCAAAATGTCAAAGATCTGCGAGCTTATGATACTCAGTTAAGCCAAACTAAATTACCGGTGTTTAAAGGCTATCTATTAAATGCGGATGATAAGTTACGACGTGCTGTTATTACCCAGTTAATTTGTCATTTCAGTTTATCTTTTGAACAAATAGAGCAGCAATACGCAATTCAATTTAAAGATTATTTTGCGCATGAATTAAATATTTTGCGCACAATGCAAGAGGATGGCTTGCTGTTAATTAACGCCCAAGGCATCAGTGTTTTGACAGTTGGTCGTTTATTGATCCGTAATATTTGCATGACCTTTGATCGCTATCTGAATAAGGATAGGCAACAATTTTCAAAAGTAATCTAGTGAGGTAATGGTATGACTGAAAAAAGGGCAAGTGATTCTCTATGGAATATGGATGCGGCAGTAAATCATATTTATCTAAATGAAATCATTTTTATTGCTTTGGTATTTTCATGTTTTTTTGGTGAAGTGCTTATTGATATATCTGATAGGGCAGGCGTATTTTATTGGCTATTGATGTCTCCTGTTTTCTTTTTTTGTTCTTTGCTAAGTGAAAAAAGTAAATCTAAAGCAACGGGACATAAAACAGAACACCTTATTAAATATTTGATGCTTTTTTGGGGCAGTGCTTTTTTTGCTATATTATTGATTTTTTTGGGTTGGCATGCAGAGATGCTTAAAGCAAAAGCCTCTGCAGTCAGTATTCATATCATACTTGCGCATACGATATTTTTAAGTGGTATCGTTTTGGGTTTTCGTTTTTATTTAATTGGTATTTTATTATTCGCTACTGCATTTATGACTATTCTGATGGAGGCTCACTTTGCTATTGATTTGTTGATAGCCGTTCCGTTTATCTGGTTAGGTATATACTGGGAAAAACATTATCTATTTCCTACTTTAAAACGCAATAATGATTTTGTGAAAGAGATTGTGGAAGATCAAGATCATCAGCGCAGGGCATCGGATCAAACTAAATAATAGCTGCTTACATTTTAAGGGTCAAGCTATGAAATATATGTGGGTAATGGCGTATGGAGTGGTTTTAATTTGGTCAGGCGTGAATCCGAAAGATCAATTTACCTGGTTACTGGAAATTATTCCCGCATTGATAGGTGGAGTCTTGCTGTTGATGACCTATAATTCTTTCCGATTAACGCCATTACTTTACAGTTTAATTTTAGTTCACTGTATTATTTTGATGGTCGGTGGTCACTATACCTATGCTGAAGTTCCTTTATTTAATTCTCTAAAAGATGTGTTCGGACAAGAGCGCAACAACTATGATAAGGTAGGGCATTTTTTTCAAGGCTTTGTACCTGCATTGCTGGCAAGAGAAATACTGTTACGTAACAATGTCGTCAATGGCAGGGCGTGGCTGAATTTTTTTGTTGCCTCTATTTGCCTGGCCTTCAGTGCATTTTATGAATTGCTTGAATGGTGGGTTGCAATTGCAACAGATGATAGTGCAGAGGCCTTTTTAGGTACCCAGGGTTATGTATGGGATACGCAATCAGATATGGCATTTGCTTTAGGTGGAGCAATTTTAGCTATTATCATGCTGTCTGGTTTGCACGATACACAGTTAAAAAATATGACCCGTTACTCCACCTGATTTCTGGAAGTTGTAAGCTTGAGTAACTGGTTTGTTTCTGGCTTCAGCAGATACTACCACTTATCCGGTTTACCGTCTCAGGTGGTTCAGAGCCCAGACTTATATTACATGTTTTACACAGCGGCATAATAGCCTCATAAACCTTTATGGCGATGCTTCTCCCAATAGTAAATTATCACCCAGAGACATAAAGATACCAGCAAAACACCCCATATATTCTTCAATATAGGCTGCAACTATTGCGGTACAACCCACTAGAATGCCCAGTAAACTAACACGCCAACCAAGGTAGCGGCCATCCAGAAATAATGATAAACCAAGGATAAATTCAATAATAAGCCCAGTGTTTTCCTAGTCTAAGCGCCCAGTCCGCAGTAACAGATAAACACCTAATACTGTTATCAAGGTCGCTCCTCAATGGAAAAACTCACGGATGACCAGGTCTATAATCCTTCCTTGATAGCCTTCTTTTAACCAGCCTAGGCCAATACCGGCAATAGCCAGTATAATAATCATTAAGGCCCAGTAGCGATGACTTTCATTCGGTGAAATATCCGTAATTCCCATACTGATCAAAAAAAGCAAATATGATGTCAAGAATAACTTCTTCGATGAGGCGTTTATTTTTTGAAAATTACATAAGCAGGGCCTGATAATTAATGAATTTGTTGATTATTTAATTCAGGACTCAGCCTATGAACCGCTATATAATGCTGATTGCAGAATATTTGCGGTAAGATCTCCACTATTTGTCCTGACATAGTCAACAACTACCGGCACAAATTGATCCACCATATCAGGGGATAGATTTAAGTCCTTAAAAGCACTGCCCAGCACGGCAAGATCACCGTAAGCGCTATTGTCGCCGAGAACTGATGCTACATTGCCGGCCAAGTTACTTGACACATTAGATTGATTGGATGCTGCGCCTAATAAGCTATCCATTTCAGGTACTGCTTTGCTGATTTCTGAAAATTGTTCGGTATCCAGATTACTTTTGGCTAACTGAAACAGCGCACCAGCTCCTCCTTGTGCTTGTTCGGTACTAATACTTAGTTTCTTTACCAGAGTATCTGTCAAACTATCTTGCACAACGGGTAGATTTTCGTCGATTTCACTCTTCGCATTCGATTGAACAGTCTGGGTGATTTGCTCCTGACTAACAGAGTCAATACGGAGTCCTTCAGCATTTACAGTACCTGAGAAACAAGCTACTGCAGATAATAAGGGAGCGATTGTGTTAAGTATCGTTTTTTGGTTCATTTTTTCTCCTGATAATTTAAAATAAAAATGAGTGTGCTAATTTAAGCTCAGTTCTCCTTAATAAGGAAAGCTTAGTTTAGTTAACCCTGCTAGTCACGACTCGATTGTTGAGAAAGTATTATTTTGTCAGTTTTGACTAATCGGTCCATCCCTCGAAGAAGTATACTGACTTTGAGGGGGGCATTGTTTGACAAATCCTACATCTATTCCGATCTTGGTCGCACAGGGATTGAATATCAGTGCAGTGTTTAGTGACATAGTTTGAGCGTAATGATACAAACATTAATTTATGACCGACCTGTATGTTAAGCAATGTTACCTATTTGATCCAAAGTTTTTCAGCCACTCAGTATGCTAATAGTTTGACCTTATTATTCGATTCTATCGCAAAGCTTATCAGTTTAATGAAAATTATTTCATTTTTTTGCTAATAACTCTAATTTTTAAGATGTTTTACTCAAACAAGCAAGCAGATCAAGTCAATGTGATTCCTATTGCATCTTGCCAAAGGTCAATTCAGAGCGAGAATTGCCAACAAGACGAGGTATCTGTCAATTTTGTTTGTAAAGGATAATATGCAGGAGATTTTATCTCACACGAATTAGATTTCCTGGCGAGTTATTTACAAGTGGGGGGCTGTAGCTATAGAAACGGTCGTCTGTGGAATAATATCATCCCACCGTTTCTACAATGCATTCCCTTTAATTGCTTTTATCGACAGTTAGTGCCAATTTCCGGCTTCAGTATCCAGCCGCAAATTAGCCTATTTGCTGATTTTAGGTATAGCGTACTTTTATGGCTAATTTGCGACTCTTAGTTTTTGTTATTGCGCGGAATTTGATAGAGAGCTCAATATTTGCTGCTGTCAGTTGTTCTAACTAGTCTCCCTTTTTAGGCGTGTTTTCTTGAATTTCTTCAATGACTTGCTCGGGTACTGCATCGGCATCTGTTACTGATTCTTCAATCACTTCAGAGTTTTCTTCGATGAATTGCACGGGAGGTATATTGGCATCAGGCGTTAACTCTTCTGCGTGCAGCTGCCCCATCGCCAAATAAATAGTAAATGAAGTCACAACAGCACAACTAGAAACTTGAAATTTCTTTATAAGCATAATATATACTTTTAGTAAATTAGCTTTTATTAAAGTAATTACGAATTAGACTTGATCTATGAAGGAAAGGTCACATAAAAGATATTCGTAGCACAAAAAATAAGTTTTTTTCTGGCACTGTTGATTTTTAAAGCACTTGAATTTTCTTGTAACACAAGATATATGCTCAAAAATATCAGAAAGTAGCGCTTTATATTTATAATAAAGCAACAAACTAATTGAATGGATAGGTGAGCGCGGTAAAAATATGCGAGAAAAAATGATGCAGGTGGTACAAGGAAAATTTTATTTAAAGCGTTTTCCAGAGCAAAACAATGATACATTGCAGGCATGGGATGCAGCAGATGAGTATTTGTTAAATGATGTTGCAGCTAAAATCGTTACGTGGAAAAATCCGCGCGTTTTGATTGTTAATGATAGTTTTGGTGCTTTAGCGGTTGCCTTGCATAGCGTAAAACCAGCGCTTGTTTCTGATTCATATATTTCGCAACTCTCCACGCGTGAGAATTTAGCACTTAATCAGTTTAACGAAAAAGAAGTGTCATTCTTTAATTCCCTTGAGTATCCTCAGCAACTCTTTGATTTAGTGTTGATCAAAGCACCAAAGACCCTAGCTTTTCTGGAGGATATTTTATTGCGTTTGCAGGCTGTATTGAAATCTGATACACAAGTCATTGTTGCGGGAATGGTAAAAAATTTAACGCCTTCAGTTTGGCAGATGCTAGAACGTCTGGTTGGTAAAACAGTGCCTTCCAGAGCAGTAAAAAAGGCGCGTTTGATTTTTTCTATGCCGGACCCTCAGCGCACTATTATTAACAACCCCTACCCACTTTGTTATCAATTAGAGAATACGACATATAAACTGTGTAATCATGCTAATGTGTTTTCTCATCAGCGGCTGGATATAGGAACCCGTTTTTTTCTGCAACATTTACCGCAGGATAAAAAATATCAGCAGGTTGTTGATTTAGGTTGTGGTAATGGTGTTGTCGGTTTAGTATTTGCCGCCAGGAATGCTGACGCACAGTTATATTTTGTGGATGAATCTTTTATGGCTGTAGCTTCGGCTAGGCTCAATTTTACAGCAGCGTTTCAAGATCGGTATGCACGTTTTCAGGTAAGCGATACTTTAGATGATTTTGCAGCTGATTCTATTGATCTGGTGTTATGTAATCCACCGTTTCACCAGCAGAGTGCGTTAGCTGACCATATTGCCACGCGTATGTTTAAGCAGGCAAAAAGCAAATTAAGTAACAACGGCGAGTTATGGGTTATTGGTAATCGTCATTTGGCTTACCATGTTAGTTTGAAAAAGTATTTTTCTACGGTAGAGTTACTTGCGTCTAATGCCAAGTTCACTATTGTGAAAGCTTCTTGATGTTCAAATGGCAATGTAGGGGTATTGAAATACAGCAGCGCACATAAGATCAACATGACAAAAGAGGCGGTAAGTGATTGGCGACTAAATAATTTCAAGGCAGTGCCAAAAGAGCGCTTAAGTTGCGCATTGGCTAAATCAACACTGAATATTTCATCCAAACTTAAATGAATAATAAATCCTAAACCAATAAACAAGCCATTCATCCATGAAAAATGAATCGAGTAGTGGAAGATATTGTGGCTAATATACACGGTAAATAAGGTGAAGAATGCAACAGCTAAAAGCGAATGAAAAACGCCTCTATGCACTGTAAAACGTTTAAATATTGCCAGAATAAAATAACGCACAATAATAAAGGCGCTACCGGCAATAATGAATAATAACTGTAATATATACTGATCCTTATATATTAAGGTGGTGAATAGCGCAACCAGCATGGCTAAAGCGGTAAACAGCAGTTTGAGTGGTCGAGAGTGGTCGGAGTCGATATCCGGCAGTAAACCGCCTATCATGCCTAGAAAAATAAACCACGGAATATCAAGGAGTTCAAGAATATTCTGGGTATATAGGGCGATGGCGGTAATACTACTAGCACTGATTGCGACAATGAGATGCGTATTAAAATTGGCCATTTAAAATTAAGTGTGTACTGAAAATAATTAATAATGATTAAGGAGTGTGCGTTGCAGTGTATTAAGTCACCTACAAATGTCGAAGACGTTATTAAGAAATCTCGATTTATAGGCTTTATTTATCCGTGTTATAGTGAGTCAGAGGCGGCAGTTTATCTGGGAGCGTTACATGCTGAATATGCGGCTGCAAATCATGTTGCATTTGCATATCGAATTAAAACGGCAAGTGGTATCGTGTGTCGTTTTCATGATGCAGGCGAGCCTTCTGGTACAGCAGGTAGGCCAATATACAGCTATATAGAAGGACATGACATGATTAATGTTTTATGTGTTGTGGTGCGTTATTTCGGTGGTGTAAAGTTAGGGGCGGGTGGTTTGACTCGTGCTTATGGTAATACAGCTAAATTGGCAATTGAGGCGGCTGAAATTAGTCCTTTTATTGAGTTTTCCACAGTACATTGTATTCTCTACTATTCTCAGTTACAGCAATTTGAATATACATTAAAAAAATTCTCAGGAGACATCCTGAAAAAGGATTTTACCAGTCAAGTCAGCTTGCTTGTGCAATTACCAGAGAATCAGTTGAATGATTTTTTGCAACTGTTTCCCGGGCAAAAGCAGAATGAAAAATAAAACGGCTTATTTCAAGTTATTCTTTGCATAAAACACCGCTAACAGTTTGCAATTTAGTTCACGTACCATAGGTGTTTATCATTAAAAAACGGACATAGCCACGTATTTTTTGGGTTGATGACAAATAAAGTTAGCTTATTCGCTTAATGTGAAGCCAACTTTAATCGTTACTTGCCAATGAGCGATTTTATCTTGATCTATATGACCACGCGTTTCTATAACTTCAAACCAGCGCATGTTATGTATCGTCTGTGCTGCCTTAGCGATGGCATTTTCAATTGCCTCTTGAATGCCAACTGAAGATGAGCCCGTTAATTCAATTTTTTTATAAACATGATCAGTCATATTGATATCCTTATAGTCTGTGTTGTTTTTTATAGTGATATTGTGTTTTTCTTAACAATTAAAGTTTAACCTCAATCAGGCTGAATGTCGTGTTTTTTCTTATGTAACAGAAAACATGGTATTCTTGACTAACCAGCAGCAAAGATAGGGTTTTGTGAATGGACTCTGCAATTATATTGTTTTTATTCCTAAATTTTAAAAAAATACAGGCTATCCTTAGATAAGGCAAATCATTGCCCATTGATATTTGAAGTGTCTAAATTTCCTTATTGTCATTCTGGCGGGTTCAGCTTGAGTGTGTGGTTAATATGAAGATGTGTAAATTTATCATGAGACGTTTGGCGGCCACTGATTGAAATATATCTTAGTTTTAATTTATAAGATTTTGATGCGGTGTTTTGCTCATAAGCTTTTAATGTATGTCAGCGACAAGTAAGGGTGTTAAATGCGAGTTTTAATAATAGCGCTATTTTTGTTTTTCATGAATTCAGCTATAGCAATTACAAAATGTGAATTGCAGGGAAAAGTGACTTATAAAAAAGGGAATTGCCCTAAAAATGCGACTAGCAAATATTTGCTTAAAGATAAGTATGTTGAGGAGAGTCAATTGCAGGAATACTATCAGGAGCGTATTACGCAATCAGAGAAGGACTTTGTAAGAATGACTACTCCTGAAAAAAGTGCTGATCAAAGTGACTCATGGCTTGACATAGAGACGCAGCAATCGAAGTTGCAGTCTCTTGAATTAGAGAAAGTAGAGGGTAAGTCGAGTAATGATAATGTGCGTAAAACTAATGATGCGGAGGCTAATCTGCAGTTGTTTGAGATGAGGCAAAAATTAGAGCAATACAATCAAGAGTTGCAACGCTTACAGAAACAATAATTTGCATTAATCGCTATGGCATTAGCAGAATTTAATTTAATAAAACAGTTTTTTACTCGCCCCTCTCAGAATAGTGCGACTTGTCTATCAGTAGGAGATGACTGCGCATTGCTATCGATGTCAGACGCTTATGAGTTAGCAATTACTACTGATACTATGGTCGAGAATGTTCATTTTTTTGCCGATGTAGATCCAGAGCAGTTAGGGTATAAATTACTCGCTGTTAATTTAAGTGATCTAGCCAGTATGGGAGCGGAGCCTGTAGCAATAACATTGGCACTCACAATGCCAAAGGTGAATTCAATCTGGTTAAAGGCTTTTGGGAAAGGATTGTTTTCTCTGGCTGATAAATATCACCTTGATTTAATCGGGGGAGATACCACTGCGGGACCTTTGACTTTAACTATTCAGGCCATGGGTAGAGTGCCTAAAGGAAAGTCACTATTGCGATCAGCAGCAAAGCCAGGTGATTTAATCTATGTCACCGGAGTACTTGGTGATGCAGGGCTAGGGCTAAAAATCAAACAAGGCTATATCGGTCGGGATACGCAACAAGCGGAAGAGCGATTTAATATGCCTGAGCCGCGCATTCATGAGGGCTTGGCAATTAGGTCTTCAGCGCATGCCTGCATTGATATTTCGGATGGTTTGACGGCTGATTTGGGGCATATTTTGTCCAGAAGTGGATTAGGCGCAAAGTTGGATTATCAGACATTGCCTTTTTCAACGGCTGTACTTGAGTATATGCACAAAACAGGTGACTGGCAGATGCCGTTAATCGCGGGTGATGATTATGAACTCTGTTTTACAATTGAACCTGATAAAGTAAAGCAATTGACTATCCCCTGTACTTGTATTGGCATCATTGAAAGTACGCCGGGTATCCGGTTATTACGTAACGGTGTGCTGGAAAATTTTATTAACAGTGGCTTTGAGCACTTTGCATGAGTAACGATTATGTTCTTGACTAAAGTAGGTAAAAATCAATTATCAGCGAGGGAGATATTGACTGATCCCATTTTATGCCTTGCTTTCGGTTTTGGTTCGGGCTTGGCGAAAAAAGCACCAGGTACCTTTGGAACCTTGGCGGCTGTACCTTTATATATGATTTTGATACAAGCCAATGCGTATATATATGGTGCTGTTGCTATTGTATGTTCGGTGTTGGGTATCTGGATTTGTGGTATAGCTGCTGATAAGCTTGGAGAGCATGATTTTGGTGGAATAGTCTGGGATGAAATTGCCGGTTTTTTAATTACCATGTGGTTTGTTGCCTTTTCCTGGCAGAATTTAATTCTCGGGTTTGTATTGTTTAGACTGTTTGATATTATCAAGCCTTGGCCAATAAGATGGATAGATCGACAAATCGCGGGCGGTTTTGGTATTATGCTTGATGATGTCATCGCGGCCGTGTTTGCGGGTGTCGTGATGCTATTTTTAAATTAAATTAAGATTTAACTTGCTAGAATTCAAATAGTCAGTATAATTAACTAAATCAATCGCGGGGTGGAGCAGCTTGGTAGCTCGTCGGGCTCATAACCCGAAGGTCGTAGGTTCAAATCCTGCCCCCGCTACCAGATATTATAAAACCCCTTTTTGGGGTTTTTCTGTTTCTAGGTGCTAGGAACAGTTATATGATTGTCAATGGAAGGGGCTTTAGCCTCTTTTTTTATGTGTAAAAGAAAGTGAGGTTTAATGAAACAAGCTCCTGAACATTTGCTTGAATTAATAGAGCCCGTTGTAGAAGGCTTGGGATATGAATGTGTAGGGGTTGAATACAACTCTCACCCTAAGCATGGCTTTTTGCGTATCTATATTGATAGCGAGCATGGTATTAGTATGGAAGATTGTACCAAAGTGAGTCACCAGGTGAGTGGTGTACTCGATGTTGAGGATCCTATTTCTGGAGAATATAATCTGGAAGTTTCATCACCTGGCATTGATAGGCCTTTGTTTAAGCTAGAACAATTTGAGCAGTTTATTGGTCATACTGCGCAGGTTAATTTATTTAAACCTGTTCAGGGTAGACGCAAAATCACAGGATTGATCGAAAAGGTTGAAGATAACAAAGTCTATCTTCAGCAGGATGGTCAGGTTTATAAGGTCCCATTTCAAGCAATGTCAAAAGCGCGGCTTGAACCAGACTATTCATTTTAAGGAGGTCTAAGTGGCCAATAAAGAAATTTTATTAGTGGTTGATGTCTTTTCTAATGAAAGAGATATTGAGAAAGAAGTTATTTTTAATGCAATAGAGTCAGCGCTAGAAAGTGCAACGTTAGCTCGTTATGAGTTTCCTATTAAAGCGCGGGTTGTTATTGACCGGGTCACTGGGGATTATAAAACATTTCGCCGCTGGCAGGTGGTAGAAGATAATGCGGAAAATACTGGAGAAGTTGAATTTCCAACAACACAACTTTCCTTGCAGGTTGCTAAAATAGAAAGCCCTGATTGCGAAGTAGGTGATTTTGTTGAAGATGAAATAGAGTCCGTTGCATTCGGTCGTATCTCAGCGCAAACGGCTAAACAAGTTATTATTCATAAAGTGCGTGAAGCCGAGCGTCAAAAAATTGCTGATGCTTATAAGGATAAGGTGGGCGAATTAGTGACTGGTGTCATTAAGCGCATTGAAAAAGGCAATGTCTATATCGATTTAGGGGGAAATGCTGACGCTTTTATACCGCGTGAATACATGATACCTAGGCAAACAGTGAGAATAGGGGATCGTATTCGGGGTTACCTTAAAGAAGTCCGCACTGAAGCGCGTGGCCCGCAATTATTCGTTAGTCGTACTGCTCCTGAATTATTGTTAGCCTTGTTTAGACTTGAAGTGCCTGAAGTGGGTGAAGGTTTGATAAGTGTGCTGGGAGCGGCGCGTGATCCGGGTTCTCGAGCTAAAATAGCGGTGAAGAGCAATGATCCGCGTATAGATCCTGTGGGGGCTTGTGTTGGAATGCGTGGATCAAGAGTGCAAACCATTTCCAATGAACTAAATGGTGAGCGTATCGATGTTATTTTATGGAATGGCAATGACGCACAGTTTGTTATTAATGCAATGGCACCAGCGGAAATAGAGTCCATTGTGGTTGATGAAGATAAACATACTATGGATGTCGCAGTTTCTACTGATAGCTTATCGCAGGCAATTGGGCGAGGTGGTCAGAATGTTCGCCTGGCAACTGAATTAACGGGCTGGGAGCTTAATGTTCGTGATGCTGAAGAAGTTAACAAAGATACTCAGGAAGAGCTGGGTAAATTAGTACAGGAATTTGTAGAGCAACTTAATGTTGATCAGGATATCGCTACGGTTTTGGTTGAAGTTGGTTTTAATTCCGTAGAAGAAATTGCTTATGTTCCTAGCAGTGAGATGTTAGAAATTGAGGGTTTCGATGAGGAATTAGTCGAAACACTGCGTTCACGAGCAAAAGATATGCTATTGATTAAGGCAATTGCATCCGAAGAAAAAATAGAAACTGCTGAACCGGCTGAAGATTTATTAAGCATGGAAGGAATGAGCGGAGAACTAGCTTTAGAATTAGCGAGTAACGGAATTATTACAATGGATGATTTGGCTGAGCAGGCCGTTGATGATTTGCTTGAATTTTCTGGAGTAGATGAAGGTCTGGCAGCTCAATTAATTATGAAAGCGCGCGAACCTTGGTTTGCTAATGATAACGGCGAGGTTGAAAAATGAGTGATAAAACAGTACAAGAATTAGCTGGTGTAGTGGGTATTCCTCTGGAGCGGTTATTAGAGCAAATGAAAGAAGCGGGTATTTCTGTAAACGCTGCAGATGACGTTGTTAACGAAGAAGAAAAAGTGAAATTGTTAGCGCACTTGCGTAAACGTCATGGTAAAGATTCCGCTAGTGCAGAGGCTGGCGCAAAAAAAGTCACTTTAAATCGACGCACGGTTACTTCTCTTAAGCAGGGAACTGCGCCGGGGAAAGATACAAAAACTATTAATATTCAGGTTAATAAGAAAAAAACCTATATTAAACGTGAAGATGCAATTTCTGATGAAGAGCGCGAAGAGCTTGAGCGAGTAAAAAAAGACCTGGAGATCCGTGCTGCGACACAGGCAGCTGAAGAGCAGTTGCACAGAGATAAAGCAGCAAGAGAAAAAGCAGAGATAGAAGCCAAGCAAGCCGCGATAAGAAAGCACGAAGAAGATGCGCGTGCGGAGCTGGAAAAGAAGGCTAAAGAAACAGATGCAGAGCGTTTAGTTGTTGAAAAGGCGAAAAGACTGGAGGCGTCAGTTGAACGGAATGCAGAAAAAGTAAGAAGACAAGCTGCGGCAAAAAAAGCGGCCACCGAAAAGAAAGCGGTTGGTGGAACACGCAAGCCAGCACCTGCCGGGGGAAGAAAATCGGCTGCTTCAGCGCCTGCTAACGCGACTGATAAGCAGGCAACTGTGCATAGAAGGGCTGATAAGCCCGCCGGCGGCGTTAAGGATTATGGCAAAAAGGGGCGTAAAAAAGGGCGTGGCAAACAGCGGGAAGAGCACTTTATTCCTGATGCTAATGCTAAGCACGCCTTTGAAATGCCTACAGCAGTAGTTGCTAAAGATGTGAGTATTCCCGAGAATATCGTTGTTTCTGAATTGGCTGCAAAAATGAGTATTAAAGCGGCTGAAGTGATTAAACATCTTATGAAGCTTGGCATTATGTCAACGATTAATCAGAGTATTGATCAGGAAACAGCTGTTATTTTGGTTGAAGAGATGGGGCATAATCCTGTCATGACCAACGAAGAAGATCATGAAACAGATATGCTGGCAGAGCATACTGAGGCTGATGAGCGTGAGGAATTCTCCAGGGCGCCTATTGTCACCATTATGGGTCATGTTGACCATGGTAAAACATCATTGCTGGATTATATACGTAAAACACGTGTTGCTTCAGGTGAAGCAGGTGGGATTACGCAGCATATTGGTGCTTATCAGGTTAAAACAGATCATGGCTCAGTGACCTTTCTGGATACACCAGGACATGCTGCCTTTACTGCCATGCGCGCACGTGGTGCTGATGTGACTGATGTTGTTATTGTTGTCGTTGCCGCAGATGATGGCGTGATGCCGCAAACCAGGGAAGCAGTAGAACATGCGCGGGCAGCAAATGTGCCAATGATTGTTGCAATCAACAAAGTTGATAAGCCTGACGCGAATCCAGAAAAAGTGATGCAAGAACTAGCAACGATTAATGTTATACCAGAAGAGTGGGGCGGTGATGTCCAGTTTATCAAGGTATCAGCGAAAACAGGTGAAGGGGTTGACGAATTAATTGAGTCGCTCATTTTGCAATCTGAGATTCTTGAATTGAAGGCACCAAATGAAGGTAAGGCTTCGGGGCTGGTTATTGAATCAAGATTAGATAAGGGACGTGGTGCTGTCGCTACAGTGATGGTGCAGAAAGGTATGCTTGAGCAGGGTCAAATTGTGTTGTGTGGACATGAGTATGGCCGTATTAGGGCAATGTTTGATGAGAATGGCAAAATTTTGAAAATTGCCGGACCTTCTACACCTGTAGAAATTTTAGGCTTGTCTGGTACGCCGAATGCGGGTGATGACTTTATTGTGGTAACTAACGAGCGAGCTGCCAGAGAACTCGCAGAGCATAGAGAAGATAGAAGTAAATTAACGCGTAATGCAGCTCAACAAGCGTCAAAACTGGAAGAAGTTTTTTCTAAAATGGCCGCTGGTGAAACATCTAATTTAAATATTATTATTAAAACGGATGTGCAGGGCAGCCTGGAGGCATTGCGTGAATCACTCGTCAGATTGTCCAACGATGAAGTGTCAGTCAAAGTTGTTTATGGTGGTGTCGGCGGGATTAATGAAGGGGATGCCAACCTGGCATTAGCCTCAGGCGCTATTTTAATGGGATTTAATGTTCGTGCTGATGCAACGGCGAGAAAGCTGATTGAAGAAAAAGACATTGACTTGCATTATTATAGTGTGATTTATGATGCTATTGATGAAGTGAAAAAATCTATCAGTGGTATGTTATCACCTGATATTAAAGAAAATATTGTCGGTCTTGCTGAAGTTCGTGATGTTTTCCGTTCACCAAAATTTGGTTCAATCGCTGGATGTATGGTAATTGATGGCTTGGTTAAACGTAACTTACCGATTCGCGTTTTACGTGATAATGTTGTAATTTATGAAGGTCAGCTAGAATCATTGCGTCGTTTTAAAGATGATGCAAATGAAGTCAAGATGGGGATGGAGTGTGGTATCGGCGTGAAAAACTACAATGATGTGAAAGCCGGTGATCAGATCGAAGTCTATGAGCGCATAGAAATGCAGCGTGAAATCTAATGGCCAGAGAGTTTAAGCGGAGTTCGCGGGTTGCCTCGCAAATGCAGAAGGAATTAGCCGTCATTTTGCAACAGGGTATTAAAGACCCGCGCATTGGTTTTATTACTGTCAATGAGGTTGAGTTAAGCAAAGACTTAACCTCAGCGAAGATTTATATTACTGCGTTGGGTGCTGATAAGCAGGGTCAGAAAGATAATGTTCATTACTTAAATGATGCTGCAGCGTATATACGTTCAGAAATGGGTAAGCGTATGCGCTTAAGAAATGTACCTTACATTAAGTTTTATTATGATGACTCTTTTGAAAAAGGGATGCGTGTTTCTGAACTGTTATCCGATATACAAGTAGAACCTGAATCACCTGCAGCTGACGAATAAGCTATGGCAAGAAGCAAAAAAGGGCGCGATATACACGGTATTGTACTACTCGATAAGCGGCAAGGTATTAGTTCTAATAAGGCATTGCAAGAAGTTAAACGTCTTTATAATGCCAACAAAGCCGGTCATACTGGAAGTCTGGACCCATTGGCTACAGGTTTATTGCCAATTTGTCTGGGCGAAGCAACTAAAGTTTCAGCCTTTATGCTGGAAGATGATAAGCGTTATCAAGCAGTTATTCAATTGGGTGTTATAACGGATAGCGGCGATGTTGATGGTGTTGTTTTAGAGAAAAAAACAGTGCCTGATATAAGCAGTGAGCGATTAGCCGCGTGTATAAGGCAGTTTGTTGGAGAAATTGAACAAGTTCCCCCTATGTATTCTGCCTTAAAACATCAGGGTAAAAAATTATACGAACTGGCTCGCGCAGGTATTAGCGTTGAGCGCAAAGCTCGGAAAATTACTATTTATGCGATCCATTGCCTTGATTTTTACAATGACTTGCTGACTTTAGACGTACAGTGTTCAAAAGGAACCTATATTAGAACGCTAGCAGAAGATATAGGTCATCATCTGGGCTGTGGTGCGACTGTAAAAGAATTGCGCCGCACTCAAGCGGGGCAGTTTGCCTTAACTGATGCGCGAACGATTGAGCAATTACAAGCACTCGAGCCTGATGCGGAATTACAGTCGATTCTAATCCCCGTTGATAATCCCTTGCACAGTTTTCCAGCAGTTCATATTTCTCAAGTAGAAGCTGATTTAGTGCAACAGGGGCAAAAGATTTCTTACCCAGATGCATTTCAAAAAGCAGGTATGTGTCGTTTGTATTATAATGGTCAGTTTTTAGGCTTGGGCGAAATGTTAATGAATGCTAAAATACAGCCTAGAAAATTGTTTAATTTAATTTAAATTTTTATGTTTCTACACCCTATCGTGGAAACACTAACCAGAGCCTAGCGCTCACTTATTAATCATAGGGATTAAAATGTCATTTACAGCAGAACAAAAAAAAGCAGTTGTTGAAGAATATCGTTTATCTGATACAGACACTGGATCGCCAGAAGTACAAGTAGCATTGTTAACCGCTCATATTACTCATTTAACACCTCATTTTGCAGCGCATAAAAAAGATAATCATTCTCGTCGTGGACTATTAAGAATGGTAAATCAGCGTCGTAAATTGTTGGATTATTTAAAAAGAAAAGATGTGGAGCGTTATAAGTCTTTGATTGCACGTCTAGGTCTACGTAAATAATACCTACAGTAATAAAAGCGGTAAATATTTTTTACCGCTTTTTTATTGCCTTGATCCTGGATTGAATAACTAAATAACACAGTCCAAGCTTTAACACAAAGGAAAAACCATAGTGAATCTGAATCCAATCAGAAAAGAATTTCAATACGGCGACCAGCTGATTAGTATTGAAACAGGTGAAATTGCGCGTCAAGCTAGTGCCGCAGTTATGATCGATGTGCTAGGCACTTCGCTTTTAGTGTCAGTTGTTGGTAAGAAAGAGGCGAGTGGTGGTGATTTCTTTCCGCTGACAGTTAATTACCAGGAAAAAGCGTATGCAGCCGGAAAAATCCCGGGAGGTTTTTTTAAGCGTGAAGGACGTCCATCGGAAACAGAGACACTGACTTCTCGCTTAATTGATAGACCTATTCGCCCATTATTTCCAAATGGGTATACGAATGAAGTTCAGATTATTATCACTGTTGTTTCCTTAAATCCAGAAGTAGATCCAGAAATACCTGCCTTATTAGGGACTTCAGCTGCTTTGGCTGTATCCGGTTTGCCATTCAATGGACCTATTGGCGCGGCTCGTGTTGGCTATAAAGACGGTGAGTATTTACTTAATCCAAGTAAAGAGCAGTTAACGGATTCATTGCTGAATCTGGTGGTAGCTGGCACAGAGCACGCAGTTTTAATGGTTGAATCAGAAGCTGATAATTTGACTGAGGAAGTCATGTTAGGTTCTGTTTTATTTGGGCATGAGCAAATGCAGGTGGCAATTAAAGCCATAAATGAATTTGCCGTTGAAGTGAATGCTCCCGCTTCTGATTGGATTGCCCCTATTGCAGATATATCGTTGCAAAATTTAGTTAATGCAGAAGTAGAATCTTCTATAGCTGCTGCGTATCAAATCGCTGAAAAACTAGTTCGTCAAGATACTTTAAGCGATATTCGCAATGCCGTAGTAGAAAAATTAACCACTGATGAACAATACGAAGAATCAGCAATACGTGATATTATCGAAGAAATTGAAAAACGAGTCGTTCGTACAGCAATTTTAAGTGATAGAAAACGTATAGATGGACGTGATTTAGATGTTGTAAGACCTATTGCAGTCCGTACCGGTGTTTTGCCTCGCACCCATGGCTCGGCGTTGTTTACACGCGGTGAGACGCAGGCGTTAGTTGTTGCTACATTAGGAACAGAGCGTGATGCACAAATTATTGATGCGTTGGCTGGAGAATACAAAGAGCCATTCATGTTGCACTATAATTTTCCTCCTTATAGTGTAGGTGAAACTGGGTTTGTTGGCTCACCTAAGCGTCGTGAAATTGGCCATGGTCGTCTCGCAAAACGCGGCGTTGCTGCAGTTTTGCCTGATATGGCGGAATTTCCTTATACTATCCGTGTCGTTTCTGAAATTACTGAGTCAAATGGCTCAAGCTCGATGGCTTCTGTTTGTGGTACCAGCTTGGCATTAATGGATGCTGGTGTCCCTCTTAAAGCACCGGTTGCCGGTATCGCAATGGGTTTGATTAAAGAAGGCGATGATTTTGCAGTCTTGTCGGATATCGTAGGTGATGAAGATCATTTAGGAGATATGGATTTCAAAGTAGCAGGTTCTGAAAAGGGAATCACTGCTTTGCAAATGGATATCAAAATCGATGGTATTACCTCAGAAATTATGAGCGTAG
Organism: uncultured Gammaproteobacteria bacterium; assembly: GCA_942491615.1. Classification (GTDB taxonomy): domain Bacteria; phylum Pseudomonadota; class Gammaproteobacteria; order Methylococcales; family Methylomonadaceae; genus Methyloprofundus. Next base: position 242,761 of record CALOCH010000012.1, on the reverse strand, counting down.
CTTTAGATCAAGCAAAAGCAGGTCGTTTACATATTTTAAGTGAAATGAATAAAGCATTGTCAACAACTCGTGAAGAGATGTCTGATTTTGCACCTAGAATTATTACTTTCAAAATTGATCCAAGTAAAATTCGTGAAGTTATTGGCAAGGGTGGTGCGACGATACGTGGTATTACCGAACAAACAGGTGCTACTGTTGACTTAACCGATGATGGTGTCGTCAATGTTGCCTCTGTTGACAAAGCAGCCGGTGAGGCAGCTAGAAAAATTATTGAAGAAATTACTGCAGACGTAGAAGTGGGTAAAATATACGAAGGTAAAGTTGCCCGGTTGATGGATTTCGGTGCTTTTGTTACCATTCTTCCAGGTAAAGATGGTTTAGTACATATTTCGCAAATCACCAATGAACATGTTGATAAAGTCAGCGACAAATTATCTGAAGGCGATGTGGTTAAGGTTAAGGTTTTAGAAATTGATCGTCAGGGTCGTGTTAGATTGAGTATGAAAGAAGTTGCTGCAGGAGAAAGCTAGGATTGCTTTTATTCTTCGTTAAATAAAAAAAGGGCCTTGCGGCCCTTTTTTTATTGCTGAAATTTACTTCCTCTTTGTATTTAATAGATTACCGAGATTTGCCCTCAGCCATATTTTATGGCAGATATTAGTGACTGATGTGGGAAAAAATTATATTCAAGAAGTTGAGTCTTGCTATTCAGCAAAATAATTTGCTGCTCCGATTAACGGGGTGTTAGGATTAAGGGAAAGTTTAATGGGCAATTGGCTGAGTAATTTTTGGAATCGACCTTTAGCAGAAAAAGCATGTAAAAATTTTTCACTTTGCAGTGCCGTGCGTATTTTAGGACCTATACCTCCGCCAATGAATACGCCGCCAGTTGCAAGGCATTTTAAAGCAAGGTTGCCCGCTTCTGCAGCATACATTTCAACAAATAAACGCATGGCTTCAACGCAGACAGGGTCTTCGTCATTAATGCCTAGACGAGAAATAATAGCATTGCGATCACCAACATAAGCACTCATTTCATTGGCTGATGGAACCGCAGGGCAGGCTCGGCCGAAACCAATATCAATCAGAAAATCATAAAGATAACCGAACCCATCGCCTGAAAGTACTCGCTCCCAACTCACGTGTCCGTTAAATTGCTTGCGCAAATAAGCAAGGAAGCGGTCTTGCTGTATAGTTTGTGCGGCAAAGTCACAGTGCCCACCTTCAGTAGCAAGTGGATGATGTTGTTGTCCATCCCAATAAAGAATAGCTTCGCCGAGCCCCGTACCTGCTGCTATAACGGCAATATTACCGTCCTTTCGTTGAGCGTTTGGGTTGAGTTCAATCAAGTCTTCTGCAGGGCTGTGTAACATGCCAATCGCCATGGCTTCTAGGTCATTGAGAAGTTTTACTTTGTCGGTGCCAAATTTTGTCATAAGTTCATGGGCATCAATGATCCAGGGTAAATTGGTGGTTTGACAGCGTTGCTCTACGATGGGACCGGCAATGCCAAAACATGCTGCATCAATAATTGTATCCGGTTTTATAAAAATCGACAGAATATCATTAAATTGAGGGTATTCTGCACTGGCAAAAGTCTGTTCAAATTCGCACTGCAATTCCCCCTGATTATTTTTTTTATAGAGGGCTAAAACCGTTTTTGTACCACCAATATCACCTGCCAAAATCATTTGCTTTCTCCTTCCGTTTGATTATTATTTAATAGGTAATTTAAAGCATCAATAATACCATTAGCCACTTCGTGCGGGGGGAGTTGGTAAAATCCTTGCCAGGATAATGCTTGGTCCTGCTCATATTGCGCTGAACGCTCTGGATGTTTTTCCAGCCATGAGAGGCGTACTGCATGATTAATTAACGTATCTGTTAACAAGGTATCATCAACATACAGATCCGGATTATCTTTAAAAATCAAAGCCAGAGCCTGTAGTGTTTCTATGGTTAATTGTCGGAGATCCGGGGATTGGATCTTATCTAGTCGATGATTAATCAATAAAACAAAACTTTGCTCTTCTGCTGTCATTTGAGCGAGTATTTCTTCACTGTCAAGACGGCGGTGACTGTTAAGCTTTTCACTAACGATTAAACCTCGACAATGATGGAGTACCTCCCATACTGCTGTAAAAAATGCTTTAGATTGCCGACCAATACTGCCGCGCTGTTCTCGCCATTCATGCCAATCACCAGCTCTACCACGGTCTTTGGGATTAAATTTTTCAGAGAAATGGGCGCTGCTGAGATTTTTAAACTGGCCTTCATAGCGCAGCGAATCAGCCAGATTCAATTGAGATTCAGAATTTTTGTAGTCTGCTAGCGTTGCTTTAACTTCAGATGCGATTTGATGTGGTGCCAAAGCAATCAGGGCATCAAATGCGTCGCCTAATGTGCATCCAAGTTTGCGTTGCAAGCGGATAATAATTAATTGCATGATATGACCAACCCGTACGGTATGCATATCGGTGAATAAATCGGGATTTGATTTAATTAATATACCCAGATAGATGATTAATTCCTGAATAACTATATGTATATAGACATTTGGACTATTAAAAGTTCTAATTCGCTCCAGAATTTCCGCAGCATTTGCAGGGCGTTGGAAAGTTGCTTTGTTACTATATTCGCGACCGACACTGAGGTGTTTTTGGCGCACCACTATATCAGTGGCCGCCTGTTCAAGGTCAATATCATATTTCTCTAATACACCTGCACAGCGACGAACAAGAGACCACTCATTGAGGTCTCCTGCGTGGGTGTAGACGTGTTCTATTAAGTCCCGAAGCTGGCATTCATCGCCTGGGCCTTCAGATAAATCCAGAATGAATTCAAGGCCGTGCCGATTAAACAGAATATTTAGGATTTCAAATTGTGCATATAAATTCGATTCTATGCTTAGTTGTTCTGTTAGAGCAAGGTTATCCAGTTTTTCCCACTCAGTGATACGCTCAGAAGAGACAGTCGCTGTTGAACTTAAATTCAGCGGTAATAATGGGCAGCGTAAGCGTTCGCTCTCCTGTAATGCTGTTTTTGGAAAGTGGAAGTCATGTAAATAGTTAATGCGCTCCACGCTGGTGTTATTAATAAATTCTGCCAGAGTGCCTAGTTGTACAGGTATATTGCGGATTTCCTCTTGTTGTAACTCGGCCATAAACTCCAGCAATAATTGATGACCATCGTTGTCCAGCATGTTTTGTTTAATAACAATAACAACGAGAGGCTTTCCTTTGCGGTCCCAATGGTGAAATATATAACCTAATTCCAGGCGTAGTCGCTCGACCAGCAAACGTATATCCAGAGCAAGATAAAAGCCGCTTTGATTCATAAACTGGGGCAAAAATATAATTTGCTCACCGCCTAGTTTGTATAGTAAAGAGGTACCTAATGCGCGAATTTGTTTACTGGGTCTGCCGCTCAATCCCAGGCGTTTATTAACACCCACTTGCATAAAGGCTGACGTCAATTCACTCGATTCTCTAATTTGAATCGGCGATATCTGGTCAAAGGTCTGTGTGTTGATGCCGAATTCACTTAGCCTATTTTGGACAATGCTGTCTTGTGCAAGTAAGGTCACTTGAACTTTCAGGTTGGGGTCTCGTTTTCGGCCTATGCTTTGACTTCGGCCCAATGGGTCGATGTCACTTATATTCAGTAAGCCGTCTTGTAGCATTTCACCGAGTATAAATAAACTTTGAGCCCAGACTAGCGGCACGTTTTCATTAGGAATGCGTGTTTGACTATGAGGGTTAGCACGTTCGGCTTCGATTTTGTCCTCGGGCACTAAATACAGCTCAGGCAGTAGCAACTGCCCATTCTGTTTTACCAGTAAATTTTGTAGTTTATTTCTATAAGCCAATGCTTTATCGGTTTGACCTGCAAAAAACTTATTCAACATCAGGTAGCTAAAAAATAATGGCCATTCGCATTCTATATCTTTAAACTGTTTTAATTCATGTGCTTCATAGTACATGCGATGACTGTCTTCAATGACGACCTGATGACCATCGCGTAAAAAGCGTTTACAGCCATATTTACCTTCCAGTTTTTCACAAATATGCTGCTCGGTTTTGTTTGATAATTCTGGATCTTCTACGGCAAAGGCCGGAAAACCGATAATACTAAGCACTGCTGAATCGACTTCTTTGGATATTGATTCGCGTGGTAATAAGGACTCTAGCGCAATGCGTGAACGCGCGATTTCATCACTGAGCACGTGGATGATGGATGCCTGCCCCCCTTTAGTGCCAAATAAATTGAATCCTGACATGGCCTCCAAAGCCGCTTTAGCCATGCCCACTGAGCTTGCGTTCAACTCGGCTATGCCGTGATTGCTTTTGTTGCCTCGTTCCCAAATACCATAATCAGGGGTGCGATAGGCGCGTGCAATATAGTACACCAGATTTTGCACAAAATTGACTTCATCAATAGTGAATATAATGCGTAAACCGGAGGCTGTCATTTGGGCGAGCATCAATAAAAACAATGAGGTCGCATCAAGTTGCAGATGTCCCCATTCATGGTCGCCTACAACGATATGACCGGTATGCGTGTCATATTTAGCATGTAACGCATCTAGTGGGTCTTGGGTATGTTTAAATCGCTCAACTTTATGTGCCTGGCGCATCATAGAGACTAATAGGCCGCGCATCAATTTCACAACGCTTTGTTCCAGAACGTAGGTTCGGCCTTCAAATTCATTGGATTGGCGGTATGCCAGTGCAAGACCCCAGACAGCAAGTATGCTATAGACATTATCGCGTACCCAAGCGTCTGTGTAATCACCATGTTCGGTGACCGCAGTACTGGCAGGTAGAAGACCACTAATGGGGTCCTGCCTATCGAGAATGATGCTCTGTACTTGTTGAAAATAGTGCTCTAATTCTGGTTTAGGACTCATTTCTTTGCTTGTATTGTATTGCTTGCCGGTGATTAGACGTTAATAGTACACCAAGAAATCTGCGATGAATATAATCAATAGTGATAATTGATAAACTATTTCAGGATGGTTAATAAAACATGGCGTGTTTGTAACTGCTCACTTCCCTCTATGAAAACCAATCGATTGAAAACGAGTGTTTCTAATAAAATCCCCTAACCCCTACTTGTTAAGGAGGGGGCTGAACGGTTAGGTTTGTTTCGATGAAATATTTATTTTTACTTGAATAGTAAGCTATTGATATACTCAACAGCTAATTTATATATCGAAATAAATAACTGAAGCTTAGCAAGCTCAAAATCTGTAAAAGTCAATTCATATTTTTAATTCTAATGCCATAAACAACGACCATGAATAATTTTAATTTTGTTAATTTTGCGCTGCGTTTTCTGAGCGCAGTAGCGATCGTATTATTGACTTATAACCCAAGTGGTTATTCGTATTTTCACTGGGTACAGGAATCAATGGCGAGTGCTGGTTCGGGATTTGGAGCTGAACATGCATTTTCCGGGGTGGTTATCTTGATAGGCTGGACGATATTATTAAGATCTACTTTTCAGTCTTTGGGTGCTCTTGGCTTAGTGCTCGCTGCTGCCTTTATTGGTACTTTGGTCTGGCTGATGACGAGTTATGGTATTGTTGAAGTAGAGTCTTCAGTAGCGATTACCTGGGCGGCCCTCATAAGTCTTGCTGCATTACTGGCAATTGGCATGTCATGGTCACATATTCGCAGGCGAATCTCAGGGCAGGTGGATGTCGATGAGTTAGGTGAGTTTAGAGAATAGGTCCCCGCCTTTTGATCAAGTCCTTGAGCATATCTTCTTTGGGTAAAAATGTGCTGGCAAGTGATTTATACTTTATAATTGTCTGAATTATTTACATACTATTTTCTGAGCTGTAATGAAGAAACAAAAATCTACTCCGGTGTTGGAAGAACATGAGCTCAAAGTACAGGCTATAGCACATCAAAATTCAGGCAGATACAAAGAAGCTATTCAGCTGTATAAGAAGTTATTGCAGATTTCTGATAATGAGCAATGGCGAGAAGCTTTAAGTCGTTGCTACGTTCTAAGGGCTCAGACATTTGCAGCAAAAGCGATGTACAAAGAAGCGCTCGTATTATGGGAAAACCATGTTCCGTATGCACAGCCTCCTTATCAGGCTCAGGATGAGTATATTATCTGGCTGATATTGACTAATAATGAGACACGCATTAACAGCAGTTTAGAACAGCTTTCAGCACTACAACTGGATAAACACTATCCTAAACTTGCTGCCGTATTGGGTATGTTAATGCTCTCTAGTCGTCCACAATGGCAACAGCTACTGCCTCAAGCGTCTGACCTGATGGCGCATTTCAATTATGTGCAGACGGCTTTGCAAGCGTATCAAAGTAATGATCTGGAAAAGCTGCAAGAAGCTTTAAAGCAATTACCGTATCGCTCAGCCTTCAGGGATTTTCGTATCTTGCTTAATGCCGCAGTGACACTGCCCGACTCTCTGGAACAGGCACAGGCGCAATTCGCTAAAATCCCGGCCGATTCACCGTATAGCCAGGCAGCAAGATTGCTGCTTGCATGTACCAAAGAAGGCGCAGAGCTGGCAAAGGAACTGGTACAGCTAAGTCATCAACAACGTAAACTCATTGGTGAAATTAAAGGGCTGGATCAAAAGCAGATGGATTTTGTCGAGCATTATTGCAGGCAACATTCGCGATTATCCGATAAAATTAAATTCAATATGGTAATTCAGTATCAGGCAATCCTGGGTTCTGAATTTGCGCAACAATTTTGCCAGTCTCTCCTGGTAAATTATCCCGCAGGGCATAAAGACTTTAGAAAGCACTTTGCTGAGTCTGATGATTTTGAAGAAAATCGGCTTATGGCGCTCAATTATGAGCAACAGAATGATCCTTATGAGGCTGAATATTATTGGCGTCTCTGTCTTGATGCCTTGGGGCGTGACGAGACGAATGATCATTTAAAAAGCGCTTTGATTCTGCGCCGCATGGCAAGCAAGGAGTCGGATGGAGAAGCACGAACCGAACTATTGATTGAAAGTTTGCAACATGATCCTGGTGATCGTAATAGCTATCTGCATATTATTCAGTACTTTGAGCAGCAGTCTGAGGCAGCCAAGGATTACAAGTTATGGTTAACCAAGACATTAGAGCAATTTCCGCAGGATATTGAAGTATTAAGTCAGGCAGTAAAAGCAGCGACACGAAATAAAACCTATAAAAAAGCCAGTCAATTTGCGACCAAAATATTAAAAATTGATCCATTAAATACGTTTGCGAAACAAACTCTGTTTTCCAGTCATTTAGCCCATGCCCAGCGATTAATGCGTGAGAAAAGCTATCGTCTGGTGGAAAAAGAACTGACGCAACTGGAAAAACTCAACCTGGGTAAAGCCTATCAAAGACGCGTGCAACTGATGTGTGCGCTATTGTGCCTTGCGCATAAAGATAAGGCAGAAGGCTTGCAGCGCATAGTGAAAGAACTAGCCGCAATGCAAATAAATCCAGTGAGTACGCATTTTGTAGCTGCTGTAGAAGCCTTACTCAATGGTTTACCTGTGGCAACTATTTTGCGTGAACTTCCCCCTGCAAAAGACTATGTGCTATCTGCTCAGGATTTGACTGCACTGGTACAGCAGTTAAAGCAATATGCAACACATGTTGATGATCGAGAATATTTATCTAAAGCATTGGATAAAATCAAGGTACCGTTAAAAAAATCGCTTACGGGACACGATTTTGATGAAGCTTTGGTATTGAGTCTATGTGAGATATTGGATGATATTGGTCACTTTGAGTTATTGCGCCATTGTGTCAAGCAGACGCAATCTAAATGGCCAAAGCCGATCTGGATGTATTATCGGGTGTATGCGGATAATAATGGTAATGCGTCTGACTGCTCTTTTACGGACGTCAGTCGTTTGAATATAGCTAGCACTGACGCAAGAAACAATAAAGATTACCAGGCCGCTGTTCTGATTGATAAATTTTTGGAAAGCTATTATAAGGCTCATCCGCGTCGAGGAGGGGGGTTCGATTTTTTTGAAGAGCTTTTTGGTGAAGACGATGACGACGAATTTGACCCGTTAGAAGAACTTTTTGGACACCTCCCAGAGAGAGAGTTAATCAAGATGAATAAGATGGCTGAGTCATTATCGAAGAAATTAACGCCAGAAAAGCTTATCCTTGAATTTGTGAGTCAAGTCGGTAGCAGTGAGTCGCTATTTCTTGCGATGCTGAAAAATCCTGATATATATTCTGCCTTAATGATGCTTAAGGCAGCAAAAATGTCAGGGGTTGATGTTGGTGTGAATATTGATGACATTATTGAAGTTTTTGGCATTTCTGAAGATGACAATTCTTTCCCTTTTCCTTTTCCTTTTTAAGCAGTCAATCTACTATGCTGACACCTTATCAAATACTTAATATTGCTGAAAATGCCAGTGACGTAGAAATCAAACAGGCTTATTTACTGCAAGTAAAAAATAACCCACCTGATCGTGATCAACAGCAGTTTCAATTAATCCATGATGCTTATAGTTCAGTTAAAGATCATAAAAGCAGAGTAAGTTATGCACTCTTTACGCTACCCACAGTAAATTTTGATGCTTTGCTTGATCGTGCTTTGCAAACTGAGCAAAAGCCAGATCTGAATGTTGACTATTTTAATAAAATACTCAGTTTGAGTATGGATGATGCTTGCCTGTTAAGCGCATTTGCTAGTACAGAGAAAAAAATGAGTACAGAAACACAAAATAATGCATTACTTGAAGATTTTCAAAGATTTCTGCAGCAAGAACGCCCCGAACCCTATGCGACTGATAGCCAACCCGATCTAAATAGTTTACTCGCTGAGCTAACAAGTTTAAAAACAGAAGTAAAAGCAGAATCCAGACAGTTTAAAGGCACATTGGATAGTTTAAACTCGGCACTGGAAACAGTACAAGAGGATAATAAAGCCTTAACTGTAGAACTTACGGCAAGTGCCAGGCGCTTTGAGCAACAGCATGCTGACATGGTGCGTGCTATGCTACTGGATATGGTTGACCTCTATGAGCGCTTAAGTAGCGGAATTGATGTGTTACAAAATTATCGGCCGGTCAATGCCCTATTCAAACACTCCAGAAAAAAAGATGTCCGTTTTATCCAGCGCTTTAAAGAAGGGCAGTTAATGACAATCAAGCGCTTTGAGCAATTCTTGCAACGTTACCAGGTCAGAAAAATAGAATGCGTGGGGCAATTGCTTGACCCATTGACCATGATAGCAGTTGAAACCGCTGAAAACTCTAAGTTTGACAATGGCATTGTGCTGGAAGAATTGCGTACAGGCTTTTTATATCAAAATCAGGTTCTGCGTTTGGCAGAAGTTAAAGTAAATAAAACCAAGACTGGATAAATAGATGAGTGACATTATTATTGGTATCGATTTAGGAACCACCAATTCAGAAGTAGCGATAGTTGAAAATGGCAAAGTGACCGTAATTTCTGACGGTGATAGAAAAATGTTGCCGTCATTTGTCGGGCTGGATGATGACGGCAATATTATCGTCGGCGAAACGGCACGTAATCAATATCTGGTTTATCCTGAAAGAACCATCAAATCTATTAAACGTTTAATGGGGCAGGATACTCAGGTCAAATTGGCTGACTTGCCTTATACCCCACAAGAAATTTCCGCCATTATTCTTAAGCGCTTAAAAGCGATCGCAGAAAACCATCTGGGTCAACCGGTGAGTAAGGCGGTCATTACAGTGCCAGCCTACTTTTCTGATGCACAGCGTCAGGCAACGCGTGAAGCGGGTGAAATAGCAGGTCTGGATGTTGTGCGCATGATCAATGAACCGACTGCCGCCGCATTGACCTATGATGCTAACCAATCGGAGGCCAAGCGTATTCTCGTCTATGATTTGGGTGGTGGGACTTTTGACGTATCAGTTGTCAATATAGAGTCGAGTGTTGTTGAAGTATTATCCAGTCATGGTGATAATCAATTAGGCGGCGATGATTTTGATCAGCAAATTATCAATTACCTGGTTGAACATATACAAAATACCTATGCTGTCGATGTTAGTGAGCACAGTAAGGCGATGGCACGTATTACTCGTGCAGCGGAAAATGCAAAATTTGCTTTGTCTGATGAGCCCTACACACAGATTGACGAAGAATATTTACTAGAACATGAAGGTGCTCCGATTCATTTGTCGCTTGAATTATCCAGAATGGTCTATGAAGAAATGATTGAAGACTATATTAATGCAACATTGGATGCCGTACATATTGCTCTTAAAGGTGCCAAATTCACCAGCTCGGATATTGATGAAATTATTCTGGTCGGTGGTTCCACGCGTACACCCTGTATCCGTGAGCGTTTATTGAATGAATTTGGCATGGAGCCACACAGTGAGGTCGATGCTGATTTATGTGTCGCTATGGGAGCTGCTATTCAAGGGGCAATGATAGCCGGACAGGAAGTTGATACGGTATTGGTCGATGTTACGCCTTACACTTATGGAACTAGCGCTATCGGCACTTTGGATGGTATGCCGTACCCTTTTATGTTTGTGCCTATTATTCATAAAAATAGTGTGTTGCCGAATCGTAAGACCGAAGCTTTTGCAACCCATCATGATGGTCAGGAATCGGTGGAGATAACGATTTATCAAGGTGAAGATCCTGACGCCTTAAATAATGTAAAAATAGGTGAATTCTTCGTTGAAGGTTTACGTGATGTGGAGGCAGGTAATATTATTACCATTACTTTGGGGTTGGATCTAAATGGTATTTTACAAGTCTCGGCACAGGAAAAAGACACCGGGCTGGAAAAATCAATTACTATTAAAAATGCCTTGTCACAATTTGAAAGCGGCGCATTGGATACTGCTAAGCAACGCATTAATAAATTATTCGGGCAAACGGATTCTAGCGTTATTGAGCACGAATCAGCAGAGGCTGTCGTCGAGTCAGTTGCGCCAGAATTGATTGCAGCGCGTGAATTGATTGTTAAAGCGGAGAGCTTGTTTGAGCAGGTTTCCAATGAAGACAAGGAAGATATGATCAATTTAATTGAAACCATAACGAGTTGTCTTGACGCTAAAGATGTTCAAGGGCTGGAAGAGCCAGTCACTGAATTGAACGAGATTATTTACTATCTGGAGTCTTGATGGAGCGTTGTCCTTGTTGTAATGCGCGTTTGCGCGAACCTAGTTTATGTCCGCGCTGCAAGACTGATTTAGAGCTGCTTGTTCGAGTTGAACAAGCGGCTCAGTTCTGGTTTGCCAAAGCAATACAGCACTTTTTTACTGCCGACTATGAACATTGCATTGCAGGCATCGCTGTTTCATTAAATTTAAAGAAAACCGAGTTGGCCGTGGCATTTCGTGAGTATTTAATTCATCAGCAATGTCGCGAAATTCTGGATTTACTGGCACAAAAGCAGTTACTACTTGCAAAGCAAAGACTATACAGTGTGCGTAACTTATTCCCGCACAGTCAGCAGTTACAGAAGATACATGCGTTTTGCGATTATTTATTGGCGCAGAATCCAGGCAACGAATTTAAGATGGGACACCCAACAATTTCATTGGGTTAGAAATAACTCGGATTTTTTCCCTTACTAAGCAATGGCAATGTGCCCATTTCATCTAATTGCCAGGTAATGAAATCTAGAAACTCTGTATCAAATAAATGCATCGCAGCTATTGTGCCATTCTCTCGATTTATGTCCCTTGTTTAGTATATCACCGGGTGGTTTTAAGGAAGGAAATCTCAATAAAACCCGAAACCAAAGAAAACGTTTTTGTAGGCTAGATTAGCTTATCTAACATAGCGTAGTTAACGTTATGCGGCAGATGAGGCAAGGGAATACTCTGTCGGATAACGTTTTTTAATGTTGCGTAATAAAAAAGCTAATCCAGAGTATCTACGGCTCTGCATTTTTGAAAAGTACTCATCATACCTGATCGGGGATAGTATTAAATTTTCGTTCCTAATCGTATTCAAAAAAGAATCTTCTCTGTATCAGGTATTAGTGGAATGGTTTGATTAGACGGAAATTTATGCCTCAAAAGCGCTCTCATGCGAAAAGGGGAAAGTTAACGTAACAGTAAGTACAAAAGAATAGTATTTAATAATAGCAATAGCCCGCTCAAGACTTTCCAAAACTGCAATGGATGACGCTCCATCAAAGGAATTGTATCCATTTCGTTTAAATAAATAGCGTTAGGATTGCTTAAGTCATATAAAAATTCGGACAACTCTTCATAGCGGCTTTCCGGATAAATAGCGGTAGCTTTTTTTAAGGCACCATCAATCCATATAGGCACCATCGTATTCTTATGAAAACTGGGTGTATAGGTCAACTTAGCTAAATTAAGTTTGTTGGGTTTTTCTGGTATATCGCCAAAAGGTAAAGCGCCATTAATCATTTCATAAGCGATAACGCCTAAGGAAAATAAATCTGATTTTACCGTACCGCGCTGTCCTAGATGATATTCAGGTGCTGTATAGTTGAATGTACCTAAAATATTTGCATCATCCTGCTGCTCTAGTGGCGTGATTTCTGCAATGCCTGCTATTTTAACCGAACCAAAATCAATGATTTTTACCGTGCCTTGTTTATCCAGCATAATATTTTCGGGCTTTAAGTCTTGATGCAACATTTCCATGCGATGAAACGCGCGCAAACCTTTGGCAATTTGTTTAATAATCTCTCGCACTTCGCGTATATAAGGTTTGGGATGACGATCAATCCATTCTCTTAACGTTTCACCCTCAATAAATTCAGTCACATAATAAATACTGGTTTTGATCCTGTCGGTATCTAAGACCTGCAAAACGTTCGGGTGATTAATCCGTTTTCCCGCCCATTCTTCATGCAAAAAATGCTCGATATAATGGGTGTCATCCTCATATAAAATGGACGGTGTTTTCAAAATAACCTGAGTCTGGTTTAGACTATCAAAAGCACGATAAATCTGGGTGCGCTTACTCGCATGTAATTCAGCTTCGATAAGATAGCCATCAAGTAATTGACCTACGGCTAAAGGCGGGGGGAAAGGTAAGTTTGCATGTAGGCGTAATATTTCATCTTCATTCGCTAAGGGTACTTCTTCAACGCGCAAAAGTTGACAGCTTAGGTTATCGTCACTCTTGTTAGCACAGGCTTGCTGCACAATAGCCTGAGCCAATTGCGTTAAATCATCGCCTGACTGCAATAATTCTTTAAGCGCTTTTTCGCTGATAAAATCATGCACACCATCAGTGCTTATAAAAAACAGATCGTCTTTTTCTAAAGGAAATGCCTTATAGTCCACTTCCAGGCGAGGCTCAATACCCATGGCGCGACTCAAATAGTTTTCTTTATCTGACACCCAGATGCGATGATCTCGCGTCATTTGTTCCAGATTACCCTGGCGTAAACGATAAATGCGTGAATCGCCAATATGAAATAAATGCGCGGTTGTAGATTTAAGCACCAAAATACTCAAAGTGCTGACCATGCCTTTTGTAGATTGGTAACGCTGCTGCCCCTGGCTATAAAGCCAGGAGTTAGTTGCAGATAAGATTTTTTGACCCGCATGTTTTACTGACCAGGAATCAGGGGTACTGTAGTAATCATCTAAAAAACTGGCTACACAACATTGGCTGGCATGATGCCCCGCATCGCTGCCACTCATGCCATCGGCAATCGCAATCGCAATGCCTTTATGTGTTAACTGTGCGCCATTGGGTATTAAGGCACCTATAAAATCTTCATTTCTTTCCTTAATACCTTTGTCACTGTAGTAACCGATCGCTATTTTAAGTGTTGCTGTTGTTGTCATTTTTTTGAATTTAATTCAATTCAATCATTTCGACAGAGCCATCTTCCTGAACTTCGACCATATGACCTTTAGGTTCTTCAATAAATTGCACCGCGATCAGGACGATTGAAGCACCTCCGGCAATGGTCATAAAAAACACTGAAGGGCTAACAAAAGATAATACCGTTAACAACAATACCGCACCTACATTGCCATATGCGCCTACCATGCCAGCAATTTGTCCGGTCATACGGCGCTTGATTAAGGGGACCATTGCAAAAACTGCACCTTCACCTGCTTGTACAAAGAATGAGCATCCCATAGTTAAGACTATGACAGCAGCTAGAGGCCAGTCTGAGGTAATTAATGATAAGCAATAATAACCTACTGCTAGGCCAACAATGAAAATGGTTAAAGAAAGTTTACGACCAAATTTATCGCTGATCCAGCCACCACCAGGGCGAGCAATTAAATTCATAAAGGCGAAGCCTGATGCGGAAAGACCTGCTTGCACCATAGTGATGCCTTGTGATTCATGAAACGTATCATAAAAAAACATTGGTAACATCGAAACAACCGCTAATTCTGAACCAAAGGTAATTAAATAAGCTAAATCTAAAATGGCAACTTGCTTAAACTTATACTTATGGATTGCTTCGATCGGTTGCATTAAATGCTCTTCATTGACATGCACAATTTTATATACGTTATAAAAGAATAAAGCCCATATACCGATATAAATTAATACAGCTGCAAAATGTGTTAATAGGCTCACCCCGGATGGAGAGAGTTTCCAGGTTAATAAGCTTAATGTCGCATACAAAGGAATGGTCATTAAAATATAAAAGAACAAATCCCAAATGCTAGTGACCTCCATTGCTCCGGCTTTTTTAGGTTTGAAATAAGTTGAACCTTTTGGTGTATCGGTCACGCTGAAAAAATAGATAACCGAATATACTAGAGCCATCACACCGGTTAGTGCAATCGCATAACGCCAGCCTTCTGGACCACCAAATATCAGCGCTAAACTTGGTAATGTCATTGCCGCTGCTGCAGAACCAAAGTTCCCCCAGCCACCATAAATACCTTCGGCGATACCTACCTGTTTTGCTGGAAACCATTCGCCGACCATACGAATACCGATGACAAAGCCAGCACCGACAAAGCCCGATAAAAATCGTGCTAAAGCAAGTTGTTCAAAACTGTCTGCAAAAGCAAACATAAAGGTAGGTAAACTACCTAAGGCTAATAATATAGAGTAGGTGCGTTTAGGACCGAACTTATCGACCAGGATACCAATAAGGATACGAGCTGGAATGGTTAGCGCAACATTTAAAATTAAAATGGTTTTAATTTCTGCCTTGCTCATGCCTATGGTGTCAGCGATAACGAGCATGAGAGGTGCATGGCTAAACCAGACGACAAAGGAGATAAAAAAAGCAATCCATGTGGTATGCAGAATTTTCATCTTGCCAGTAAAAGAGAAAAAGTTTAACGATTGTGTGCTCATAGGGACATCCAATAGCGGGAATAATATATTTGTATTAGCACTATATATGCCATGAATATAAGTCTATGATTGATTGAGCTTATATGTTTTTGTTATTTGATAAAGAAAAGCAAGGCATCTATATTGGTGCGACATTTCCAAAATGAATCAAAGTGGGTGAGTATTTGGTGCGCTATAACAGGCATAATCAGGTGGATATAAAAAAAATCATATAAAGCAATGAGATAGAGTATGGCATGATCTCTGCTTAAATAATTGTTAGACTTTAAGCTATATTAAGATATCAAGTATGAGCAAAAAACCAATATTAGTAGTGATAGGTAACGGAATGGTTGGACATCGTTTCCTGGAAAACCTGATTGCTAGCGACATCAAAGATGATTATCAGATTGTTACCTTCTGTGAAGAGCAACGTGCTGCTTATGACCGAGTTCATCTGAGTGAGTTTTTTTCTGGTAAATCGGCAGAAGAGTTATCTATGGTTACCGATGGTTTTTTTGCTAACAATAATATAAGTTTTCATTTAGGCGATAAAGCAGTTGCGATTGATACAGAAAATAAATGTATCACCTCGGAAAAAGGGGCAGTCATCCATTATGATAAAGTGGTATTGGCGACGGGCTCGTATCCTTTTGTTCCCCCTATTCCCGGACACGATCGGGAAAATTGTTTTGTTTATCGCACCATTGAAGACCTGGAGGCTATGAGTGCAGCAGCTAAAATAGCAAAAGTGGGTGCCGTCATCGGTGGTGGTTTATTAGGTTTAGAAGCCGCGAAAGCTTTACAGGATTTAGACCTTAAAACCCATGTTGTGCAATTCTCGCCTCGCTTAATGGCTGCACAACTGGATGATGGCGGCGCTAAAATGCTTGCCGAAAAAATCGAAGCATTAGGTGTTTCAGTTTTAACAGGTAAAAACACTACGCAGATTGTTGATGGCACAGACTATTTGCATAAAATGATTTTTGCTGATGGCACAGAGTTGGAAACCGATATGATTTTGTTTTCCGCTGGTATCCGACCACGCGATGAAATTGCGCGTTTAAGCGGTATTGAAGTGGGTTCACGCGGCGGTATTGTAATTGACAATCAGTGCAAAACTTCTGTGCCGGATATATACGCGATTGGTGAATGCGCAGTCTGGAATGGTCAATCGTTTGGTTTAGTTGCACCTGGTTATAGCATGGCACGCACTGTAGTTGCTGATTTAGCGGGCAAAGAAGCCAGTTTTACTGGTGCAGACATGAGCACCAAACTCAAACTGAATGGTGTTGATGTTGCCAGTATTGGTGATGCTCATGCGGGCGCACCAGGGTCAATGGTTTATACCTACCAAAATGGTGCTGAAGAAATTTATAAGCGTATTGTCGTGAGTGCCGATAAAAAGAAATTAATCGGCGCGGTATTGGTTGGTGATGCTTCAGGCTATGGTACTTTATTGCAATATTGTTTAAATGGTATTGATCTTCCAGCTAATCCGGATAGCTTAATTTTACCTTCGCGCTCTGATGAATCGGTCGGTTTAGGGCCGGATGCACTACCTGCTTCGGCACAAATTTGTTCGTGTTTTGATGTGACTAAAGGGGAGGTGTGTGCTGCGGTAGAAAGTGGCTGTCATACTATCGGCGCACTAAAAGACAGTACAAAAGCAGCCACTGGTTGTGGGGGATGTTCAGCATTATTAAAGTCAGTTTTAGATTGTGAGTTAGAGAAATCAGGATTTGAAGTCAATACTGATATCTGTGAACATTTTGCTTTTACGCGCCAGGATTTATACAACCTGGTTATGGTCAATGAAATTAAAACCTTTAATGATTTATTACAGCAACATGGGAGAGGTCGGGGGTGTGAAGTCTGCCGCCAGGCGGTCGGTTCTATTCTTGCCTCATACTGGAATGACTATATTCTAAAAACTGAGCATCTTAGCCTGCAAGATACCAATGATACCTTTCTGGCCAATATGCAAAAAGACGGTACTTATTCAGTCGTGCCACGCATGACCGGCGGTGAAGTGACCCCGGATGGATTAATTGCTATCGGTCAAATTGCTAAAAAATATAAACTGTATACCAAAGTCACCGGTGGACAACGGGTGGATTTATTTGGCGCACGGGTCGATCAACTGCCTCTGATCTGGCAGGAACTTATTGATGCAGGTTTTGAGTCAGGTCATGCTTATGGTAAATCACTTAGAACCGTTAAATCCTGTGTCGGCAGTACCTGGTGTCGTTTTGGTGTGGATGACAGTGTCGGTTTAGCTGTAGAACTGGAAAATCGTTATAAAGGTTTACGCGCACCACATAAGATTAAATTTGCCGTTTCGGGTTGTACGCGTGAATGTGCCGAAGCACAAAGTAAAGATATTGGCATTATTGCCACCGAAGGCGGCTGGAATTTGTACGTTTGTGGGAATGGAGGCATGAAGCCGCGTCATGGTGATTTATTTGCCACAAATTTAGATAAAGAAACCTTAATTAAATATATTGATCGAGTCTTGGTTTTTTATGCTCGTACCGCAGACCGTTTACAACGCACCTCGGTCTGGATGGAAAATATGGAAGGTGGTCTTGATTATTTAAGAACCGTGGTGATCGATGATAAGCTAGGCTTGTGTGATGATTTAGAAGAACAAATGCAACGCGTGGTTGATACCTATCAATGTGAATGGAAAACCACCATTGCCGATGAAACCAGGTTGAAACGTTTCCGTCATTTTATTAACAGTGACAAAACTGATGAGAATATTCTTTTTGTGGAAGAGCGTGGACAAATAAGGCCTGCGAATGAAGAAGAGCGTCAGCACATGGCAGTGGAGGAGGAAGCCTAATGAGTAACTGGATTGATATTTGCGCATTAGAAGACTTACAGCCCGATTCAGGTGTGTGCGCTTTAGTTGCAGATAAGCAAGTGGCCATTTTTTATATGCCGAAAGACAAGGCTGTCTTTGCAGTGAATAACTATGACCCTTTTGGCAAAATTCACGTGTTATCACGGGGTATGTTAGGTGATATTAAAGGCGAACCGATGGTGGCTTCACCTCTCTATAAACAGCATTTCAGTTTGTTGACTGGGAAATGTTTTGAAGATGAAAACGTTAGTATACCGGTCTATGCGGCACGTATAGAAAACAATCGTGTAGCAGTCAGCCTGGGGAAATAAACGAATGAATTATACTTATTATATTGCTGACGTTTTTACTAATCAGATTTTTAGCGGCGCGCAAATTGCTGTTTTTCTAAATGCAGAAGGCTTAAGTCAAACACAGATGGGCTTGATTGCTCGTGAGATGAATTTAACTGAAACCGTTTTTTTAACGCAAAAAATCGGTGTAGAAAATCAGTTCCGCATGAAAATATTCACTCCCTTAGGGGAAATAGATTTTGCTGGTCACCCTATTATTGCCGCAGGCTATGTTTTGGGTGTCTGCGGTAAACTCTCGGCAAATGCGAGCTATACACCTGTTGTTTTCGAACAAAATGCCGGCGCGATACAAGCCAGTATAAGCAACTCCGAAGGTAAACCCAGCTTTATCCAGTTCACACGAACGGTTTCACCTATCGTTGATTATTATGCTCCGACCGAAAATGAACTCGCTAATTTTTTGGGTATAGATCAAGCGCATATCGATACCAAAAAATATGCTGCGCGTCTGGTTGCATGTGATGTTCCCTACTTGATTATCCCTGTTTATTATTACGAAACCGTACGTGATGCGGTGTTTAATTTTTCTGCCTGGAGTCAATCTATAGCACCACAAACAGCGGCTCAGGAAATATTAATTGTCTCACAAAAAACACCGTATCAGGATTCAGATTTTGCTGCGCGTTTAGTTGGCCCAAAGATTGGTCTGCATGATGATCCACCGGTAGGTTCAGCAATGCCTGCCTTAGCTGCTTATTTATGTTCCTTTGAGCATATGCAAAAAGGGACTTATACCTTTGCCGTACAACGAGGCGATGACAAAATGCGCCGCAGTATTTTAAATCTGGAAATGGATCATAAAGGTGAAGACCGCTTAACTATTCGCGTTGGTGGAGAAGCGGTGATGGTGGCACAAGGTGACATGTTTGTACCCAACGATTAAATTTTGTTAAAAAGGATCTTATGCAAAAGCCACGCTTAGTTGTTATTGGTAATGGTATGGCGGGTATGAGAACGGTTGAAGAACTGCTGTCTGCCACGCCCGATAAATACGTTATTACTGTTTTTGGTGATGAACCCTACGGTAATTACAACCGCACTATGCTGTCATCTGTATTAAGTGGTGAAAAAAATATTGAAGATATTGTTATTAACAACCGACAATGGTATGCGGACAATCACATTACCCTGCACATAGGTGCAGATAAAGCTGTTGTCAGAATTGAGCGCGGAACAAATACGGTTTATGCTCAAGATGGTACGCAAGCCGCTTATGATCTATTGCTTATTGCCACCGGCTCTAATCCGGTTATCCTGCCCGTACCGGGGTATGATTTACAGGGGGTGATTAGTTTTCGGCAAATTCTTGATGTCGATAATATGCTGACCTACAGCCGCATACTTAAAAAAGCGGTGGTTTTAGGGGGTGGGTTATTAGGCCTGGAAGCAGCTAATGGGCTTGCTCTAAGAGGGATGGATGTGACCGTGGTGCATAATAATGAAATCTTGCTTAACCGGCAAATGGATCACCAGGCAGCGACCTTATTACAAAAAGAACTGGAGCAGCGCGGACTGACTTTTAAAATGCCTGCTAAAACGCAAGAATTAGTTGGTGATGGCACGGGTCATATTAAAGCTGTACGCTTTGAGGATGGTAGTGAATTAGCCTGCGATTTGTTTATTATGGCGATAGGTGTGCGTCCAAATATGGCTTTAGCGCAACAAGCTGGCTTATATTGTGAGCGCGGCATAGTGGTTAATGATACGCTGCAAAGTTACGATCCCTGTGTGTATGCAGTTGGTGAATGCATACAGCATCGCGGCGATACTTTTGGTTTAGTCGCACCGTTATTTGAACAAGCTAAAGTCTGCGCTAATTATCTTAGTCAGCGCGGAGGTGCCGAATATCTGACTTTACCCACAGCGACTAAATTAAAGGTGACGGGCATTCATTTATTTTCTATAGGTAATTACTTAGGCGATAAAGACAGCGAGTATATTCAGTTTAGTGACCTTTCCATCGGTGTTTATAAAAAATTAGTTCTTAAAGATAATCGTTTAGTAGGGGCGGTTTTATATGGTGAAACTTCTGATAGCGGCTGGTATCAGCAATTATTAGAAAGTAAACAGGAATTATCCCGGATAAGAGATTCGCTCATTTTTGGGCAAAGGTTTGCTGACGCTATTGACGCTCTCTAGATACTCAGGTTTTTTTATGTAATGTTGGAGTGAGAGACTCTTTATTGCACTCATCACTTTAATAACGTCTAACTTTCTAAATCAAAATAAATGTATTGGAATTAATATGACAATTGAAATTTCTCCTATGTTGAAGCGTTTGTTTGCTTGTTGTAAAGATAAAGAAACAGGTACTTTTTTTATTGTCAGTGATGATAACTCTTCCGGCCAGGTAGTCATAGAGAAAGGTATATTGCTTCGGTGTTCTTTTAAAAATCAGAAAGGTATGGAAGTTTTATCGACATTGAAACGCATGCAGACTGAAAAATTTAAATTTACCAACAAATTGCTGTTACCGATGAGTAGCGAGGCAAGTATTCAATACAGTGAAGATGCCTTGGAGTTACTTGGTTATTCCGCGTATTTAGCGAGCCTTGCTTCCAATGCTAAAGGTATAGATTCTGAGCCGAATAAAAATCCGGTACAAAAAACAGCTTTCAAAAAAGAGAAAGTAGGTATGTATCGCGGCAAGCCTCTTTATAAAGAGGTGGAGTATATTATTGAGTCAAGTGATGGATGATAATAATAAACCGCAAGTGATTACAACCACTTGCCCATACTGTGGTGTAGGTTGCGGTGTTGATGCTCAAGTAGATCCAGGCAAGCATCAAGTAAAAATTAAGGGCGATAAAAATCACCCTGCTAATTTCGGTAAACTTTGTTCTAAAGGCTCTGCATTAGGCGATACTATTGAACTTAATAGTCGTTTATTACAGCCACAAATCTATGGCCAAAACAGTGATTGGGCAGAAGCCTTAGATCTTGTCGCCGATACGTTTAGTGCTACCATCAAAAAGTATGGCGCTGATTCAGTGGCATTCTATGTCTCAGGGCAATTGTTGACTGAAGATTATTATGTCGCTAATAAATTGATGAAGGGTTTTATTGGCAGTGCAAATATTGATACCAATAGCCGTTTATGCATGTCTTCTTCTGTTGCAGGACATAAACGCGCGTTTGGCTCAGATACTGTCCCTGGCTGTTATGCGGACTATGAATTAGCTGATGTGATCATCTTGATCGGTTCTAACGCGGCCTGGTGTCATCCGGTTAGTTTTCAGCGTATTCGTGCGGCAAAAGAAGCGAATCCAGATTTAAAAGTTGTGGTTATTGATCCCCGGCGCACCGCCAGTTGCGATATAGCTGATCTACACTTAGCGCTTGCCAGTGGCAGTGACGGTCTTTTATTTAATGGCTTGTTGGCTTATTTAAGCAGTCATAAAACGATTGATAAAAAATATATAGAGACTCATACCGAAGGCTTCGATAGTGCATTGCACAGTGCCTCTTGCTTTGGTTTAAGCCATATTGCAGAGCAATGCAATTTATCCATTCAGGCTATAAAGCAATTTTACCAATGGTTTGCAGCTCACGAGAAAGTTATGAGCCTATACTCTCAAGGTATCAATCAATCCAGTTCGGGTACGGATAAAGTCAATAGCATTATCAATTGTCACCTTGCGACTGGCCGAATCGGCAAGCCGGGTATGGGACCTTTTTCTCTAACCGGACAACCTAATGCCATGGGGGGGCGCGAAGTCGGTGGACTCGCAAATCAGCTTGCGGCACATATGGAATTTGCTACGCCTAATGCGATAGATCGCGTGGCGCGCTTTTGGCAGAGTGATACCATTGCTTCGCAACCCGGTTACAGTGCGGTCGAATTATTTGATGCGATTGCTGTAGGGAAAATAAAAGCTGTTTGGATTATGGCGACTAATCCAGTGGTTAGTTTGCCTAATGCGGATAAAGTAAAGCACGCTCTACAGCAATGCGATTTTGTCGTGGTTTCTGATTGCGTTGCACATTCCGACACCTTAGATTTAGCGCATGTCAAATTACCTGCACTGGGCTGGAGCGAAAAAGACGGCACGGTGACCAATTCAGAACGCAGTATTTCACGGCAACGTCCCTTATTCGCAGCTGCCGGTGAAGCCAAGCCCGATTGGTGGATACTCACTCAAGTCGCTAGACGCATGGGTTATGAACACGCATTTCATTACCATAGTAGTGTCGAAATTTTCCGAGAACATGCCGCGTTATCCGCTTTTGAAAATGATGCACAGCATGGTTTGCGTGATTTTGATATTTCTGCATTTGCCGACATCAGCGAGCAAGCGTATGAACAATTAGCGCCTATACAATGGCCGGTGAATAGCAATAATCCAAACGGTACGCAGCGCTTATTTGCACAAGGTGGCTTTTTTACCCCTTCAGGCAAAGCGCAATTTATTCCAATTACTCCGCGCGCTCCGGTTAATAAACTGTCCAGCGATTATCCCTTTATTCTTAATACCGGACGCATACGCGACCAGTGGCACACTATGACGCGCACCGCTTTAGCTACTAAGCTTAATCAACATAAAAGTGAGCCGTTTGTCGAAATACATCCTATTGACGCTCAGCAACAGCATCTAGAAGATAAGGCGTTAGCACAAATAAGTAGTAAGTGGGGCAGTATGCTTGCCCGTATTACGGTCACAGAAGCTCAGCCACAAGGGCAGTTGTTTATTCCGATACACTGGACAGCACAATATGCGAGTTTAGGCCGTGTCGGAGCTATAGTGAATCCTGAAGTAGACCCAATATCTAAACAACCAGAAAGCAAATACACACCCGTTAATATCAAACGCTATCAACCCGCCTGGCAAGGTTTTGTGCTGTCACGGTGTGAATTACCGCTGATACAAACTGAATATTTAGTAAAAGTGAAAGGCGAACAATTTTACCGTTACGAGTTAGCCGGCGATGAGCTAACTGAAGATTTTAACCAGTGGGTAAGAACGCAATTATGCGCTAAACAGCCTGATACACCTCAGTGGCAGGAGTATCAGGATATAAGCAAAGGCATTTACCGTGTTGCGCGTCTTATTAATAATCAATTAGATAGTGTCGCTTTTATCGCGCCTGATAGCCATTTACCTGAACGTAACTGGTTGACCAGTTTATTTATTAAAGGTACTTTAGATAAGGATGAACGTAGTGCCTTGTTGACCGGACTACCGCCACTCGGTACACCGGATGTCGGACAAATTGTCTGCTCTTGTTTTAATGTCGGTGCTAAAACGATTCTTAACGCAATACACGAAAAAGGATTAACAACGCATCAGCAGGTTGGAGAATGTTTAAAAGCAGGCACAAATTGTGGCAGTTGTGTGTCTGAGATTAAGGCTTTATTGTGATATTTTTTTCAGTTTGCAGATAATTACTTACCAGGCCGATACCGCTCTACTTAGGCATGATCATGAAATCTTTCCACCTGGTTGCGAATATAAGTAAAATGATGACTATTGCAGGCGTAATAGATAGCATTGATGTCTTTTGTAATGGTACTTTAATTGCTTTAACTTTAGTTGTTGTAAATAATTGATTTTTGGCGATAGTCTTAGCGGCCAAATTGCAAAGCATATAACGGACATAAAATGAAGAATTGGATGATTTTTACTGATTTGGATAGTACTTTGCTTGACCACCATACCTATAGTTTTGATCAGGCGTTACCAGCGCTAGAAAAAATCAGACAACTCGCGATTCCTCTGATTATTAACTCCAGCAAAACTTATGCAGAGATAAAAGATCTGCGCCAACAAATGCGCGATAATTGGGCATTTTGTGTAGAAAATGGTGCCGCAGTTTTTTTACCTCAAAGTAACATATCGGGCTATGGTAACAGCATGGAGCAAGTTATTTTAGGTACACCGCAGAAAGTTATTTTATCCGTATTGCACGGATTGTGTGTGCAACACGGATTTTGTTTCAAAGGTTTTTCTAATTACAGTATTGCTGAATTAATGCAGGAAACAGGACTGTCTGAAAGTCAGGCAGAAAAAGCAAAGCAACGCTTGGCTAGCGAACCTATAAAATGGCTCGATAGCCCTGAGAATTTGCTGGTTTTTGAGCAATTATTAAAAGAGAGGGATTTACAACTTGTTCAGGGTGGTCGCTTTATGCATGTAATGGGGCAAAATGATAAAGGTCAGGCAATGAACTGGGTCGTGAATAGGTTTAATTCACAACAAACCATACATACCATAGCCTTGGGTGATAGTCAGAATGATTATAATATGCTCGAACAAGCTGATTATTCGGTTGTTATTCGTAAATTAGACGGCCGTCATTTACAGCTTAACAAAAGTGCAAGCCGTGTGATTTATACGCAAAATCCTGCACCATTAGGCTGGCAAGAAGCGATAGAACAGCTATTTGCTGAATTAAATATAGGAGAAGGAAATGAGTGATTTTTTTCAAAATGGCATGATAACTACACTACATAGGCTAAATAAGGACCGTGTTGCAGACATGGAAGCAGAATTACAGGGCTTTGCTAATCAACGGCCTATGGGGTTGGTATTGCCCTCTTTATTTTCCGAACTTGAGGGACCTGCACTAAAACGGATTATTGATGAAATCAGTAAAGTACCTTATTTAAGTGAAGTTATTATTGGCCTTGATAAAGCTAATGCCGAAGAGTTTGCGTATGCGCGTGAATTTTTTAGTAAGCTTCCTCAGCATCACCGTATTTTATGGAACGAAGGACCGCGTTTGCGGGCGTTGCATGTGCAATTACTTAAAAAAGGTATCGCGCCAAAAGAGTTGGGCAAAGGGCGCAATGTCTGGTATTGCTACGGTTATGCGATAGCCTCAGGGCGGTCGGAGGCTATCGCTTTACATGATTGTGATATTCTTACTTATGACCGAAATCTGTTGGCAAGTCTATT
The DNA here is from genome assembly GCA_942491615.1 of uncultured Gammaproteobacteria bacterium. Lineage (GTDB taxonomy): Bacteria > Pseudomonadota > Gammaproteobacteria > Methylococcales > Methylomonadaceae > Methyloprofundus. The sequence continues at coordinate 217,386 of CALOCH010000012.1, read as the reverse complement.
TTATCCAGTTGCCAACCCGAACTTTAATTTTGAGTTCTGTAAGGGATATTACTATCGAATGGCCGATCAAAAAATTAATGGCCGAGTGTGTCGTTTGCTGGTCACTCCTTTATTGAGGGCTTTGAAAAAAGTAATTGGCCATACCGAATATCTGGAATATCTTGATAGTTTCCGTTACCCTTTGTCTGGAGAATTTGCAACACGGCTTGATACGATCAAGGAAATTCGAATTCCCAGCGATTGGGGACTGGAAATCGGTGTATTATCTGAAATGTACCGCAACCAATCGCACAAACATATTTGTCAGGTAGAAATTGCCGATGCCTATGACCATAAACATCAGGATTTGTCGGCGGATGATATGCACAATGGCTTATCAAAAATGAGTATTGATATTGCCAAATCTATTTTTCGTAAGTTGGCAACGGAAGGTGTGGTGCTCAGTAAAGAAGTGTTTAGAACCTTAAAAGCGACTTATTACCGAGAAGGGCTAGATGCTGTTGAATCTTATTACAGTGATGCATGCATCAATGGATTAAGCTATGATCGACATCAGGAAGAGCAGACGGTCGAACTGTTTGCGCGTTGTATCATTCAGGCAGGAGATAGTTTTCTTGAGAACCCGAGTGAAGCACCGTTTATACCTAGTTGGAACCGTGTAGTAAGTGCTATTCCTGATATTTTAGAGCGGTTGCATGAGGCGGTTGAAGAGGATAATGCGTAACGTCTATTTTTTAATAAACAGGCTGGGGTATAGCGGGTGCAATTCTCTTAACCAGCCCGAATTATTATCAGATAGTTAATCGAAGATTTAACTCAACTTCGTTAATGAGTGATTAGGGAACATCTGCAGCATCAGCTAACTCTCGCCAATGAGAGGCTTTTTCAAGCGTTTCATTAATGATGTTGTTGATGCTTGCTTTGGTGAAAAAAGGGCTCAGTTTAACTGGCCATTAACACCGACCTACGGCTTTGCATTTTTGAATAATACTCATCATGCCTGATTTCGGATATGTTTAAATTTTCGTTCCTAAGAATATTTCTACACATGAAGATAGCAGGGCCACGCTAATATTGTTCTTTCGGAAATATTTTGAATATCTCATTCATCACCCGTTGACTGCCATCTCGGGATGGTTGCTTATTCAGGGTTTCAACGCTGTTTACCCAATAGAGTTTGCCTTGTGTATTAAGTAATACTTGCCAGGCATTTGCAGGTGACATATCACGCTCCATAACCTGAGCCAAGGCTTCACCAAGTTCCGGACTATCAACTAAAGCACCCGCTTCAGTATTAATAGTGAATGAGCGTGGGTCAAAATTCATAGATCCAACAAAAACCAAGTGCCTGTCGATTACTAGCGCTTTGGTATGCAGGCCAATAAACTTTCCACTATTTGGCGAGACATCGACTAGGGGCTGGATAGCGGCATCTGCTCTTAATTCATATAATTCAGCTCCTGCGTTAAGAATATCATCCCGCCAATCCTCATAGTGGCTATTGACTGCCGGGACATCATGCGAAGCCAGTGAATTGGTTAATATTCTCACTCTCACCCCCCTATTTGTAAGACTCTGGATGAAATCAATGGCGGGCTGACCAGGTATAATATAAGCATTAGTGATCAGTAATTCGCTCTGCGCCAGTTGCATGATATTGAAAATTTTAGCAGCGACATTTTGCGCAATTTCACCTTCTGAGGGTGTATCAAAAATAAGCTTACTGGTACCGATATGTAGTTCACCAGCTACTTCGGCAAGCTGGGTATCCCAATCAATTGCGGTTTTTGTGAATGCCGTCAGTGCTTTTGCAGATTGGTTTTTTTTCTGTATTTCCTGCCATTTATTTTTTGCAAATTCTGCATCATGTTGAGTGTCCAGATGTTTTACTGAAACCACCCATTCACTATTCCAGAAACTATCAAATAGCGTGTTCGCCTGCCGGGCAATATGTCCAAAAACCAGCAAATCGAGATCATGAAAATTATACTCATTTGCTTAAACCTTCAAAATAAAGCTGATCACCAATATTTGAAGTCCACCAATAACTGACTTGCATTGCCGTCACAATCAGTAGTTTATTATGCCCTATGCGGGTCTTCAATCTTTCCATCTGAGCAATCATCTCACCTGCCCGAGATACTGGATCTCTGTGTTCCCAAGGGTTGAAAATTTTCATTTCAATATTTTTGTGATGCTGCAACTCATACATTACCTGATCCAGACCTATGGTAAACAGATCATCCACAATTCAGCCGCACCTGTACCACCGATCAACGGCATGCACCGCTCGATCAGGTACACGCCCAGAGTTACAGTATAAAACCCACAGATAAGTCTGAATATCCTGAGAGGAAGGGAGATGGCGAACTGATCACGTTAGCTCTCCAGTTGAGACAATCATAACTTTTATCCAGAGCTTAAACCAGTCCATGAACACTCAACCATTGTCTAATAAAATCCCTAGCCATTTCAAGCTAAAGGACTTGTTTGCGAACTTTGGACAGAGGTACTCAACAGGATATTTCGAATTTGCTTCGCTTCCATACAATCCTCCAAGCTTAATTGGTAGGCACGTCATGTTCCGTGATCAGGTATTCAGTTCATTGCTGTTCTGGAACCCCAGTACATATCGAAGCAAATAGACCAATGTTTGCTTAGCAACTTTCGGCAAATGAGAAGCAGAACTTGTGCTACTTTTACGGTAATGTCGTTGAGGTTAGTAGGAACAGTGCTGTGTGCACCACTAAGTGATATCTCCACAAAAGCCTTATAAGATAGCTATAGGTTCTCAACGAGGGATCTATATTTTCAATAATACAACTTTGTAAGTGTTTGACATGTGATATAACCTGCAGTCATCAAATACATATATAGATTAAAGCAAGCTAAAACCATGCCGTATGAAAAGAAATATATTTAATTTTTGTGGATAGTCCTATGAAAAACCGATTAGTTAACCCATCTTAGTCAGTTTTCTCAAAAGTACTATCCTTAAAAGTTCAACATCTTGAATTAGAAGTGTGGCCAGTTGGCACTACAAATTTTGTATTTTGCAAATTGTGAATTTCGACAAAAAGTTATTGGAAATTTATTTCAATAGGTGAAGTATTGAAAACCTAAAAAAAAGTCAATTTATGGCAAAAAATGATAAAAATGGCACTACAAGGTATTTTAAAAATGCTTTTGAGTTTTGAGAGGATATTTTTGGATGAAAAATCGTCAGGAACTATGAATCAATGACTTGGAGACCAGTGGCGAGGTAGGTTAAGTTTTCTCAAAAGCTGAAGTTATACAAAGTCTCACTCATGGTTAGCGAATTAATTAAATTAGAAAACATTATCTCCTGATGAGAACCATTATTCAATATTATAGTGAGGATGCTACAATCACGGCAGCTTCAGTCACCGCTAAATAGACTATAATTGATTTGCTTATGTTTCATGGGTTAATATCGGAATCATGTATTAAACGTTCCCAGTCAAATAAGTCGATTTTATCTGCTGGTGTCTGATCTTTGGTTAATACTAGAACGACACGTAAACCATCGGTAAAATAAGGATCACCAGTAAGGTTTTCCCTGTTTTTTCTTCAAGTCTAGTAATACCCACTCCTTTAACAAATCCAATTTTTTTTAAATAGTATGAAAAAGCAATATCCTGAAGTAAGAAATTTCGCGCTTCATCTATATCGGGAGATACCTTGTGGGTCGAAAAAGTAGGTGCTTTCAGGGTAAATTTAACACCGATATCTCTGCTGATCTGTCCTATCCAGACAGGTTCTCCCTGAAAAAGCCAGGGGGTTAGCCACAAGCGAAGGTGGTTACGTTCATCAACAGTAGTACGGATCTTTTGCAGAGCTAAGTCCTGTGGTCGCCCAAACACATATAAAGGACTCACCGGTGATGTCTTGTATTTACTGCCAAATAAAGAGGATTTGATGGTTTTCAATACGGAGATACTATGGAAAGCTTCTGTCACGTCCCAATCTCTTTTGATAAATGCATAACCGATTTTCTCACCTGTTCCGATAACCACCAGGTTAAGTGGGTCACCCTGAGCATCGCCTTCTCTATTTGTTGTGCAGCAGCTAAAATTATTAAGCGTTTCCCTGAGTTCTGTCTCATTCAGCTCAATATGCTGATTATATAAGGCATTAAAATCAACTTTACTATAATCCGTCTCCAGACCAGGTACCTGGGTAGTAAACTGAAAAGTTTGATACTTCTGTCTGGAATACAGACCGATATCCATATATTTGTAACCAGGCTTCAGGTTAGTATAAACAAAACCGGAGTTTTCTTCGCCGGGCCTGATATACAAGTCAAAATGTTGATCTTGTAGGAATTGATCTATTTGCTTATTGGTTTCGGGAGAGAAAGTGCCATGATACTGGTAGGCAATTTCAAAGGGTGTGAAATAATCGAAGTCGATAGTAGCCGATAACAGTATATAGGTTTTAGAGCTTTTGTTCTTTATTTTTAACCATACTGGCTGCACACTTAGTTTTGCCAGGGGCAACCCGAAAACCTGCCTTGTCTCTTCAGTACTAAGTACGGAGGCGCTGACGACTAAATCATCCGACTCCTTGCGCTGCAGACGATCCTTGAAGGGCACCTGGTCAATCGGCACTGGGTGAAATGATGAGGCGCACCCTGGTAGATTGAGTTATAAAATCAATATTAGAAACTGTTTTATAGTATAAATCTTCAATATTTTTCTATTTGTAAACTTACTTTTCATTAATATCATAATATCTATGGTCCCTCAAGGTGTTCGCTACTCCTGTTCAATTTCGGTATTATTTGCTGTTGTCAAATCCTCTTCTATATATCTCAGTATCGCTTCTAATAATATTTCACGGGGAAAGGCATTCTTATTTGCAAATGTAGAGCCTATAAAAGCGTGGCTTCTTGAGATTGGAACCACAGTTGCCCAATGATCAGCATTCAAATAAGCGAGTAGTGTCGAGCCTGGTATAATTTGATCATAAAAGATCAGTTGACTATCATTACGTGCATCTATTTGACTTAATTTTTTGTAACTAGATAGCAAGGCTGTCGAAATATTATCTGGTTCCGGGTAATTTACTAACGAATAATATCTTATCGAGTGGGGAAGCTTATGGCTTGCTAACCAGTGTTGACGCACCTCAGGCTTTAGACTATTGAGGCCGCCCTCGTCACCCGTATTACATTCTGCACCAGGAAAGTGAGCCAGTAAATTAGCTGTGGACTGAGAAACATCGTTTGCAAGATAAGAGCCACCAACCGCTCCCGCTACAGAAATAACTGCAGTAATTTTTGAATGTAACTCAGGATAATTCACTATAGCCTCCATAATATCAGGGGTCCCTTTGGAATAGCCTAGTAACAAAAGAGGTTTTGAAGGTATTGAATCAGGCATACCCATGATGGCATCGCGGATTAATTTTGCATTACGCGCACTGCTAGAAAGTGCTTCAACTTCAAGCATTTGGCCTTCATAATCAAATTGTTCAAGATGTTGCTTAACTGTATATTTGAGGTTGAGAAAATTCTCCAGACATGACCAGCCGATACCCGGTACAATTAAAACCCGCAGTGATGCTCTGCTTTTTTCTAGGTCTACTGTGCGTTCATCAGCTACAGGCTCATCCGATAACCTGACCAGAGATTCATGACAATCGCGATAATCCGGAAGAGACCGCCCCCTTTTTTCTGTGATAGCACAGAAAATTTCCCTGAAACGTGCCCGTCCATCGCTACTATCAGTCTGGGAAAGCGGTAGCATAATCATTGCTGACGTCTCTGTTGAATAGTGTGTCAACGGTTTTGGCGAGCAACCTGTTAACAAAAGAATCACTGTAAAGAATGTCACTAAAACATGCGCTTTAGCACAACTTAAACTTGTGTTTATAAAATTATCTAGCATCTTAAACCATTATTCTAGGTGAAATATTATATTCAGCAATGATTAAACCGGATAAGATGATACCACCAAAACTTAGTGCACCAATACGAATTCAGCAAAGCAAAACGATAAAAAACGAGTAAATGCTAAAGGGCTAAGGTCTTGGAATCAAGCATAATGGATGATTCCAAGACCTGAGTCTTATACCCGTTATTTATTAATCTAGCAAAATTAGTAATGAATAATAGGGCTATTTTTTAGGCATAAAGTGTACAAAAGGTGAAGGTGATCCGTTAGGTACCCTAAGATCATGAAGCCCCAGTTTATTGCCCCAATCAGGGTAGTTATCCGTAAACGTTTTTAAGTATGCGACGAGATCTGCTTCATCTTGATCAGAAAGGCCCAGATTACCCAATTCTTCGGTATTTCTAGTTGCATGAAACTCACCTTCAGGCCAGCAGGTTTTGCCAAATCCAGAGTTTGTTATATCGCTGGGTTGTTTGCAGGCAGGTAACACATCGCGAGTATTATAGAAATGCACAACTTCCCCCAGTGTACTGAATACAACGTTATGCATATAAGGGGGTGTAAGCTGTACATTCCGTAAACTCATTACTTTATGTCGACCTTCAACGTCATCGCTAGGCGTATCTTCTCCACGGACAGCACTCAAATTAGGATTGCCTAACAATCCTACATCTGCTTTCGGATTACCTGGAATCAGAGGGTTAGCAGGAACGCCCAAATTATCATAACTAAAATCGGTCAATAAGGCTGGAGTATTATCACCTGCTATTCCTTCGCTTGTATGACAAAGATCACACTGTGCCTCGCCATCAAAAAGATCTGTGCCGCGTTGTTCTGAAGCATTATATTGAGTAATACCCGCTGCTTCATAATCAAACTTTGAATTAAAGCGATTGAAAAAAGGTGTCCGTTTAAAAGCTGCAATAGCTTCTGCCACAGCGTTAAACGTTTTGCTAATAGCGACTGTATTAGTTTCCGTAACCCGATTTAACCGAATGCCAGATACTTTTCTAAATAGTCGTTTATACAGCTTATTTTCTTGTAAAAGTTGAATCACTGACCATTCAGATAGCATAGCCATTTCACCCGGATTTAGAAAAGGTTCTTTAGCTTGTGCAACAAGATCTGTGGCTCGACCATTCCAGAACTGGCCGCCAATAAACAACTCCCCATTCCAGTAAAATTCAGGACTAAAAGACGCATAGCTAATGCTTGGAGCATTGAGAGAGCCAAAGGTTCTGAGCCTTGAACCACTTGAAACAGCACTGCCACTCTGAATATTGCCCGGATCTACAAAACCTGGAGCAGGCTGGTCCTGCATAATAAATTGCCCTGAGCGCAGTTCAGTAGGGACTTTAACGGGTGATAATGAATGGCAGGATTCACAAGACTGATTACGTTGAATCGATAGATTGATATCGAAAAAAAGCTTTTTTCCTAGTTTTTGTTTCTCGCTAAGATTTGAAGCAAATATTTGACTGGAAAATAATAGAGTATATATTAACGAGTTTATGGTTATGCTGGACATCAAACTTCCTAAGTTAAAATAAAGGGAAAACTCATCATATAATGCAAATAATAATTATCATTTTCACCTAAATCCTGCAAGCCATACGTACAATAAATCCTGCAAACCTTATTAAACAATGATATAATGTCATTAATGATTTCACTACCTCATCTTTTAAATTGTAGTCCTGAGAGCAATATCCCTCATCTCGTGTCCGAAATCGCACTCGATCCGTCAAAAATTTCATCCACTGCACCTCGGATTGACTGACGGCCGGAGGACGACTGATCCCGTCGTAAAATATTTAGACAGGATAGGTTTTGAAAGACGGTATAAGCGTTCCACATCAGCGAGGTGATAATGCAGACTATCACTTATCTGATGTGGTTCTATTGACGTTGTCGGCATGATGGGTGGAGCAACATCAATGGCAAGAGGAGGGGGTTGGCGGGGAGCAACTGGGTAAGACTCCTGTTGAAACCACAATCTTGGTGATCTTTAAAGAAGTAAGTGATAGGCAGATAAGCCAGATTGAAACGCTCACGCATATCTTGCGGTGACACGGTCGAATACTCGGCGGGGGCCCGGATCGAAAACCGGCACTACAACCCGTCCAATGGATTTATGTCGATTCAACTATGGACACCGTCTGTGGTCGACAAGAAGTGACATTGCGTTACTGAACAAGAGCAAAGGAATATAATATGAGTTCACCTTTAAATTCACAGCAGATGGCACACTCCCATCGGATGCGGTATTGTTTTTCGAGGGTGACAGTGGTTATTTTGTGGGCAGCTTCGGGTTGCTGGATACCGGGGGCAGTGGTGAAATTGAGAGGTGCCAGAATTTGGTCGCACGGCTAGTCACCGATCGCTGTATAAGCCGGCTCGATTACGGGAGCGTTGCGAGTTTCAGTATCGCTGTCGGCTGGTCTCGCATACCCATTTTGTCGCGGTCAGGTGAATGCCCAACGGGCAGCCGGTCCCACGTCGAGCTTTGGGACGCGACAGAGTAATCACTATTTTTGTTATGTAACAGCAAACTCGCTTAACTCCTTGGAAAATACACAAAAGAAGTATGGCGAAAGAGCCGACTTGGAAACAGATGGACGAAGAAGCAAAATGCAGATGGGCTTAGGTAAATTCAGAACGAATCAATTCCTGGTCAATGCGGCCTCGTATTTCATTGCGCCTCGTCCTCGCATACAATACAGTGCGCTGGATGGCTCGGCAACAGGCTTTACGGTAATCTTGTGCCAGTGGAGAGCCAGAGACGCAACAATGCACCTCTCTGATTCGGACGGCCCGGAAAATTACTCGCCAGGGAATCATCAATTAAGAGGTCAAAACACCTGCCGATCTACTTATCCTCAAGAATGGGATGAAAGAAGGTGGTAGTTGGTCGATGGGTTAGCACTTTTAGTTCAATAAAGATTTTTTCTGATTTCTTAAGGCCATTCTATTTGTCAGGGTATTTTATGTGACCTGAATTTCTGAGAATGCCCCCCAATATTAGGCATACCCTCTATTATATAAATGATGATCCAGAGTCCTCGGGATGCCAGATTGACGAAACAAAAAAAACAATTTCGATGGCTGGCTCTTTTTTGTCTAAAAAATAATTTTATTTTCTATTTCAACTCTGGGCTTGCGAAGATTTGGTTTCATTGGTATGCTGAGGCCATACTCTTATATATAAGAAAAAATGATTAGAAAATAATCATATATCTATATGATAACTGTACGTTATGTGTAGTGGCAGCAATAACGCTAGCGTAGTCCAATATATTGCTGCCACTGATGTATTGGCGTACTAACAAGAACGGAAAATACTGGGTTATTAAATTCAATGTGATTGAAGCTTCGCAGTTTATAGGGGAGGGCTGAGACAGGTAGTGGTATTAATAGTTCGCGAGGCCTCATCTACGGTTTTCTAGCGGCCGATTTTAGCCGATAGCCGCGTTGCTGAAACAGTTTCTTAGCCAGGTTTGGCTTGTCTCAGTATTAACTGGGGTCGGGTACAATTTACTTAATTTGTGCCTGACCCTGATTATTTGAACCCTGATTATTTACAGGCTAAAAATCTTCACTTCGCATAGTCATGTAGGGTGGGCAGGTTTTTTTGCCCACCCTACATGACTTCGTGTTGCACACGGATTTCCTATCACTTAAAATATTTAATACCCTCGGAAAACTTACAAATAAGAGAGTGTCGTTTAAGGTCTAAATCTGAATCAAGTGATCTTACGCCAATACTTGGTGTCTTATTTGCATCAAATACTATTGGCTTTCCATTATGCAAAGCCCAATCTATTCTACCGAAATCCATACAAAGTTTTTCACGAACAGAACGGACTTCTTGAGGAACTTTTGCGTTATTTAAAACTTCTATTTTCCACCATTTTTCTCGAGACCTTGTTCTCTCCTCCTCATTCATACTACTCCATTTTGGCATTGGATTCTTGGAAAACAGTGTTCTATTAAACTCTTTATCACCAAAAAAGTACCAGTGACGCAAGACATATCGGCCATCCGCATCCTGTTCAGGTAAAAATTTTTCTACGATTAAGCGAGGGTTTTTCCATACGCCTGAAGGAACATCTTCTATTGAATCAAAAATTGGATAATTACTGGGGTCGAGTACTCTTACTTTTTTCCAAATATAAGATTTAAAAAAACGGTGATTAAATGATTTTGATGAAGCAATATTTTTAGTTATATTAATAAATTTACGTTCTATTATTGAGAATTCCCCTATATATAACTCAGGTAAACCACCGTAATTTTCCTTCGTTTTTACAATTACTTTACCTTTGTATCCAAAAGGTTGTTCTAAAATTTGATTACTGAAAAGTTCCTTGCTAATACTGTTGTTATTTCCATTTATTACAACAGGATATCTTTTTGAGAATTCAAAATAAGTTAAAGGTACATGAGTCAAATCAACATGAAGGAACACAATATCAGCTTCTTTATTTGTATTCAGATTAGAAATAAACTCTACATAGTAGCCAGATTCAGCCCAACAGTCAGCCAGCCACTTTATTAGAGTGCCTTCAAGGGAGCCTGGTTTTGTTATAATTAAAATCCGCTTATAAGACATAACAATAGTAGAAATTGATCTGCAAAATAATTAAAAAAGTAACTTATTACAATATATTCTTGTCAGAAACTATAGTTCTTAATGACCAATTCATCCCAAAACTACCATCGGGAAGCTCGGATACAGACAACAAGTCTTCTATAGCTTTAATCGTCTGACCTTTTTTAACTCTACCAATATCAAACAGATCATTGCAGAAAATTTCCATTTCTTCGAGGTCATCGAACTTCCAATGAAAATTCACTTGTTCAGAAGTATTGATAATCCAATTTGATTCTTTTAGTTCTTTTAAAGTTATTTCATCCAGAAAAATCCCCTGATGCCCTGTACTATTATACTTGCCAACATAATCATCGAGAAAATACGCTACTGCTGAGTCTGTAGCTACATCTGAAAGTACGAAGCGCCCACCCGGTTTTATCACCCGGTTAATTTCTAAAAATAATGGACGTTTATCTTCTATATGATGAACGCCAGCCAAGCTCATAGCAATATCAATGTTTTCATTATCCCATGGCAACGGAAGCAATTTATTTTTTTCAGAGAATGTATTTCCATGACTTGTAAAACTAGAACAAGGTTCATGGCCTAACCACATACATCCATCTGGCAAATATGATTTTAAATATCCTCCCCCTGCTGGCACGTCAGCCACGCTTTCTGTAGATGTTAAGCAAGCTCGAGATATAATTTGTTTGAATTCTTCATCACGTGCTTTTGGATGTTGACGCATCGCCTTATCATACCTTGACCCACGTAGCTCAAAAATTTCTGCATAATCTTTCATAATTAAACGTTATTACTCAGCACCAACAAGATTCAGGAGTTCTCCCTGAAAACACACGGTTAATGCAGTCAGCATATCTGGTTTTCTAAAAAGTGTACGGTAGTGAAAAAGGGCCTTACAATTACCTATTTTTACAAAAGGAACCTGAATGTCAATTGTATGGCTTACTTACGACTTCGTGTTGTAACTAACTTATACTCGATGTTCAAGTTTTCTGCTATAACTGGGCTTAGAAAAGTACATTTGGATTAACTGGGGATTAACTGGGGTCGGGTACAATTTATATGTGGGAGCGTGGGCAGCCCCCGCCCGAGGGTTAATAAAAACGGGCAAACTGCCAACGCTCCCAGGGTTTTGAAAAAAAAGTGCATACTACTTTGAAGGCAATATGAAAGATGTCTAAAATTAGCATTGCTAGAGAGCTGCCTATAACTCGATGTTCAAGTTTTCAGCTATAACTGGGCTAAGAAAAGTACATTTGGTTGACTAAATTTTATAAATTATTGATTTATAGAGATATTTTTATTTTCTTTGTCAAAATAATTATCAATAAAATCAATCAGTTAAAAAAACTTGAACATCGAGTATAAGGAAAAATACCATTAATAGCGTTGAGGCTCCTTCGTCTTTTGCTTTTCGACGATAACAAAAAATAGTGTTATGAGTCATAAAGGAGGGAGTTCCAAACAATTAACTATTTTATTATCACGCAGATTAATCCAGCGCCTCCAGCCAAGCGCATTGATATGGGTACAGCTTCAATGTTCGTGTTCCTTTGCCTAAGGCGGTACGCTCAATAAGGTCTCGCCAGACGCCGGAACCCTCGGCTATGGGATGCTCAGGTAAGGTTAATTGCTGTATTTCAGGTGAGATATTATTAATACAAAGTATGCGTTGCTGGTGATCAAGACTGATACGCCAGAAAGCAAAGAGGTTGTCACCTAAGGAAATAGTTTCTTGCAAAGCACTTGGGTGGAATGAGGAGTGTTTGCGCCGTATTTGTAACTGCCGTTTTAATTCATGAAAAACGATCGCATGTGCGGCAGTTGGGTTGTTTAATAAGTCCAGTAATTCATTATATTGCCATTTTCGACGATTAATTGAACGTGTGCGCCCGGTTTGTTCTACGCCTTGGTAGTCATTTGTGGATGCGGTAAGGCTGTGGATATACAGTGCAGGAATGCCTTGCAGTGCAATCATTATGGTATGCGCGGCAATAAAGCGCTGCACTTGATAGCTGTCAGGTCCTAAGTGTGTGCCTTTCAGGGCATCAAACAAAGCGATATTGATTTCGTAGGGGGACTCTTTGCCAAATGTGTCAGTCCGCATACTGACATAGCCTTTATATTCATGCATGGCATCAACCAAAACTTGCACTTCTTCTTCAGGCAAAATGCCTTCTGCTGGACGCAGGCCGATACCATCATGTGAGGCAATGAAATTTAAGTAAGTGCAATTTTTGGGTGGGCGCGGCATATCTTTTGCCCATTGGCTAAGATAATGGCTATTGCCATGATGTAAGGCATGTAGCAATAGCGGTGGCAAGGTAAATTGATAGACCATGTGTGCTTCATCGCTATTACCAAAATAACTTAGATTTTCACCATTAGGTACATTAGTTTCAGTTATTAATACCGTGCCTGGAGCCACTATATCGATAATGTCGCGTAATAATTTTACGACTTCATGTGTTTCTCGTAGATTAATACAACGCGTTGCCGCTTTTTTCCATAAAAATGCGATAGCATCCAGGCGAATAAAGCGCGATCCCTTGGCGACATAAAATAATAAAATATCAATAAATTCAAACAATACATCGGGGTTGGCAAAATTGACATCAATCTGGTCCTCGCCAAATGTAGCCCAGACATGACGAATACCATCGAGCGTATGTACAGGTGTTAGAACGGGGGTGCTACGTGGACGTACAACTTGAGAAGTGTCTGTGTCTTGTGGCATTTCGATAAAATAGTCACAGCCCGGTTGTTGTTTACTTAAATACTGAATAAACCATAAATTATCGCGCGAGACATGATTAATAACCAGATCAGTCATTAAATGAAAATCGTTAACCAGATGTTCTATATCAGTCCAGTCGCCAAGAAGGGAGCTGACGGCTTTATAGTCTATAACTGAAAAACCATCATCCGAACTGTAAGGGAAATAGGGTAATATATGTACGCTATTAATACTGTCTTTAAGATGTAAGGATAGAAATTCATACAAGGTTTGCAGCGGTTTTTTATCAGCTTGCTGAATGCTATCACCATAAGTAATTAAGATAATATCTTGTTCAGTCCAGTGTGAATCGCTGGGTATTATATTCGTTTTAATCGGTTCCTGTTGCAAACGGTTAATTAAGCGTTCCATTAGCGGGTGTGCTTGCTCTGCACTATAAAGAAGAGTGAGTCGTGCTTCTGCATTTTGCGTAAACCAATGCGCCAATTCGTTGCTTAATGTGTTGTCAGTCATCGATTATGCTCCGGATTATGGATCGTGATATGGGTTATGAGCCCTCTATGAGCAGTACTTGTTTCAGCTTTAGCGGGAAGCGATGGGTGTGACGTCTCGCACTGATGCGCCTTTATATATTTGTCTTGGGCGGCCTATTTTTTGTTCTGGATCAGTAATCATTTCATCCCACTGCGCTATCCAGCCGACAGTCCTGGCCATGGCAAAAATGGCTGTAAACAATACTGTTGGAATGCCTAATGCACGTAATACGATACCTGAATAAAAATCAACATTAGGGTAGAGTTTTTTGGCAATAAAATACTCGTCTTCTAGCGCGATTTTTTCTAACTGCATTGCCAGTTTAAATAATTTATCATCGTGTAGTCCAAGCTCATTCAACACTTCATGGCAGGTTTGACGCATTAAGGTCGCTCGTGGGTCAAAGTTTTTATAGACTCTGTGACCAAAGCCCATTAACTTGAATGGATCACTTTTATCCTTGGCTTTTTCGATATAGTGTTCAATATGAGCAACATCACCAATTTCTTCCAGCATAACTAATACTGCTTCATTGGCCCCTCCATGTGCGGTTCCCCATAAGCAGGCAATACCTGCTGCAACGCAGGCATAAGGGTTAGCACCACTGGAACCAGCTAATCTAACGGTAGATGTTGAGGCATTTTGTTCGTGATCGGCATGTAAAATCAGAATTCTATCTAACGCGCGAGATAACACAGGATTAGGCAGATAATCATCACACGGTGTGCCGTGTAACATGCGCAGAAAGTTATCGCTATAGCTCAAGCTGTTCTTAGGGTACATAAATGGCATGCCAGTACTGTATTTATGACACATGGTAACAATAGTCGGCATTTTAGCTATTAAACGAATAGCGGATATTTTTCGGAATTCAGGGTCTTTAACATTCATTGTGTCGTGATAAAACGCTGACATAGCACCGACTACCCCCACCAAGATTGCCATCGGATGCGCATCACGACGAAAACCCCTGAAAAAATTATTTAGTTGATCATGGACTAAAGTGTGGTGAGTAATATCATGCACGAACTGATGCATCTCTCTGCCATCAGGTAGTTCGCCATTAAGTAATAAATAACAGGTTTCTAAAAAATCACATTTTTCTGCCAATTGTTCTATAGGGTACCCACGATAAAGCAAGATACCTTTGTCACCATCAATAAAAGTAATTGTAGAGCTACAACTGGCGGATGAAGTAAATCCCGGGTCATAGGTAAACATGCCGGTTTGTTTGTACAATGTTCTGATGTCTATGGTGTCCGGACCCAGTGTGCCAGATAACACTGGTAATTCGCATACAGTTTCTTTATCTGCAGTAGATAAGGATATTTTATTAAGTTCGGTCATAATGTGATTTTTCCTTTAACAGCTAATGAAAAATGGATATTGATATTAACAAGCAAATAGCAAGCCAGTGTGCTAATCAAGAAGTTTGCAGTTTATAACTTGATAGCGATGGTCTGAATGATGCATTTTAGTGCAATTAATTTGTGAACGCACTGGAATAGGGCGATTTAAAAGTGTTATTTTAAATTAATTGTTCGTTGATATTGCCGAGGGTGACACTGAGTAATTGGATATTTGGTTCGGATTTATCTGTTCAGCCCAAACCGCAATACTGGTAAGTGTTGCCTCTCCAATGATCGTTGCAAATGATGCATCAGCCGCATCCCGACCGGTACCTATACGGACAAATCCCTCAACCGGGGCCATGCGCGTGGCATCGAACAAATACCAGCGAAAACCTAGGTAGGCCTCAAAAAATCCATGAAAATCGGGTGGCTGCAAAGCCACGGCATATCCTGAAATATAACGCGCTGGAATGCATAAAGCCCTGCACAAGGCGATGGCGAGATGCGCATAATCCCGACAAACCCCTTCGCGCTGTATCAATACATCGCAGGCACTGGTACTTTCACCACTACTACCTGGCTGATAATGGAGATTTTGATTGATCCAGTCGCAAATCGCAGTGACCCTTGAAAATCCAGGTTCGATATTGCCGAATGTCGATAACGCAAAATGAGCCAAACGATCAGATTCACAATACCGGCTAGGGTTGAGGTAGGTCAATACTTCGTTTGGCAGTTGCGAATAACCCGTTTCGTTAATCCCTGAGGTATGATAAATTTCAGGACATAATTCGACCGTTGTATGGTATTGAAGTTCCAGATCACAGGGCTGTACTGTCAGTCTGTACACTTGAACAGCTTCTTTTCCCAGGCTACTGGCCTCATATTGAATATTAGGATTTAACAGCAAAGTTTCCTGGATAATAGTCTGATGCCTTGTTCGTGCCGCTGCTACGTTAAATAGAAAGCTCGTAGGCTTTGTGACTGAATAGCTTAAGTTGCAGCCTGCATAGATGGTTGTCATAATTAATAATCTTTTTCCATAAGGTCATTAATCTGTCTGGATTAATGACCTTGGTTTGTTATCTTGGAGATCCAGATAAGCTAATCCAGCATGGGGGATAATGAGTTACCAGGATTTATAAGGCAAGAATTTGCCATTCATGGTGATCACCACGCGGTCACCATTCGGGTTTTCTTCTTTATCAACTGTCATACTATAATCGATTGCACTCATAATGCCATCACCGAATTTTTCGTGAATAATTTCTTTTAAGGTCTCGCCGTATACACCAACAACTTCATACAGCCTATAAATCAGTGGATCCTGTGGAATTTCAAAAGACCACTGTTTATAAGGAAACATTTCTAAAGCGGTCTGAACTTCCGCAGGCAACGCCAGGATGGTGCAAAGTTTTTCGGCAATGTCTGGTTTCATGCTGTTCATACCGAGACAGGCTGAGGCTAACCAAACTTCATCAACACCAATTTGTTCAGCGATACTTGTCCAGGAGAGTTGTTGTTTGACTTTTGCAGTAATAATCTGGTCAGTCATTTGTTCTTTAGTTAATAAAAAGTCAGCTTTAGCAGCGGAAGGTGTTTGTGCGGGTGATGATTTCATTGTAGATACCTCAGTAATGGACTTTAGAGTGTGTCTTTATGTTAATTTAATTAATAATGCAGCGATAATAAGCATTAGCATCAAAGAAATGCCTTTCCAAAAAATAACAGGATTGCGTTCTATTAACGGGGGACGGGTTTTGTTTAAACAGGCTGGGCTTGGGTGGCGCAGTTCGTAGGTGAATTCGGACAAGTCTTCGTAACGTTTATAGGGATCGGGGTGTAAGGCTTTTTTAAGAATAGTGTCAATCCAGATTGGAATCTCGCGCTCATCATCGAGCACTGAATAGTATTTTAATTTCATTTGTGCCGCTTTAGTTCTCGCTTTCGAGACCTCAACACCATAAGGCAGTCTTCCCGATAACATTTGATAGGTGATAACTGCCAATGAGAACATATCCGAACGTGGTGTACCGTTGGCACCTAAAAAATATTCAGGAGCAGTATATTGTGCAGTGCCAAGTAAATGAGTTTCCGTAGTAGGTGTTGTCATTTCAACTAAACCGGCTACACGAGTAGAGCCAAAATCGATAATTTTTACTGTGCCCGTGCTGTCAATCATGATATTTTCGGGTCTTAAATCTTGATGTAGCATTTCCATGCGATGAAACGCCCGTAAACCTTTTGCGATCTGCTCGACAATATTGCGCACGCTTTCCAGATCAGGGCAGGGGTGATCTACCATCCATTGTGTTAAGGTTTGACCGTCGATAAACTCAGTAACAACATATAAATAATGACGCTTGCGGGTTTGAGTGCAGGGTTTTAATACATAAGCGCTAGTAATGCGCCGCGCAATCCACTCTTCCATTAAAAACTGTTCCAGATAAGCAGGGTCCTCTCTCAAATCAATAGAGGGCGTTTTTATAATGACCTGAGTATTGGTTTCTATATCTACTGCCAGATGAACGTGACTTCGGCTACTGGCATGTACTGATCTGATGATGGTGTAACCATCAAAAACCATTCTTGCTTCGAGTGTAGGTGGGAAGGGTAATTTGCTTAACTGTTGATAAATTGCATTGGCATCCTGGTTCGGTAATTCATCAACTCGAATAATTTGTGTGGTGAGATTATCTGCACTACCCCGCCTGTAAGCTTCTTGTACAATTGCTTTTGCCGCTTTATCCAGGTCATTTTTATGTTTACTAATCGCTGTGCAAATATAGTGATCATCAGAATATTCATAAACACCATCGGTTGTGAATAAGAAGATATCGCCTTTTTGTATTGGGAATGTTTGATAGTCAATTTCAATCTGAGAATCAATGCCTAAAGCACGGCTAAGATAGCTTTTATCCGATGCAACCCACAATCGATGATCGTTAGTTAATTGCTCCAGCGATTGACCATCTAAACGATAGATGCGCGTATCACCTACATGAAAAATGTGGGCCATTGTTGCTTTAATGACCATTGCACTAAAAGTGCAGACATAACCTTTGTCTTTATCGAAACGGTGCTGACTTTGTCTGGTTTGTGCATGTAACCAGGAATTCGTTGCAATTAATACGCGTTGTGCTGATTTCTTTACTGACCAAGTCTCTGAAGTGCAAAAATAGTCCTCTAAAAAACCTGCAACAGCCGCTTTACTGGCAATTTGGCTGACATCACTACTACTGATGCCATCGGCAAGCGCAATAGCCACGCCTTTAGAGCCAAGTAATGGCTCCGTAGGCGTACAAATGCCATGAAAATCCTGATTAATTGTCTTGCGACCTTTATCAGAATATTGGCCGCTGGCTATTTTTAATTGATTTGGCATAATAAAAGACTCATTTCTTTTATCAACTGAGTCCCCGTTGTTTACCGTGTGAGTAAATCACTATTTATAGGTTACGTTGTGGACTGGTTTTTACATGAGTGTAATACAAAGGTAATCCAACAAATACAAAACCGCCAATTAAATTACCTAAGACAGTGGGAAGTTCATTCCAGACTAAATAGTCAACTATTGTAAAGCCACCTCCCATAATCATTGAGAATGGGAATAAAAACATGTTTACAATCGAATGCTCAAAGCCCATGAAAAAGAAAAGCATAATAGGCATCCACATGGCCATCATTTTGCCCGTTGCAGAAGTAGAAATCATCGCACCAACTACACCCATTGAAACCATCCAGTTACATAACATGCCACGAATAAGAATTGTCACCCAGCCGCCCAGGCCATGAGCTTTATAGCCTAATGTTCTGGATTCACCAATTTTACCTACTTTTGCCGCAATAGCACCGCCGTCAATATTGTATCCATACGTCAAGATAAAGGACATCATAAAGGCGACTGTCAAAGCACCTGCGAAGTTACCTATAAAGACTAAACCCCAGTTGCGTAATACCTGATTAACTGTGACCCCGGGTCTTTTATCGATCAGGGCAAGTGGTACGAGCGTAAAGACACCTGTTAACAGATCAAATTTCATTAAGTACAACATAATGAAGCCAACAGGGAACAGTACGGCACCTAATAGCGGTGAGCCTGTTTTTACCGCAACCGTAATTGCAAATATAGCGGCAAGTGCTAAAGTTGCTCCGGCCATAAACGCGCGAATCAGAGTATCTTTAGTCGACATGTAGATCTTTGATTCACCCGCATCGACCATTTTTGTAACAAACTCAGTAGGTTCTAAATAAGACATAATTTCTCTCTATTTTTGACGTTAACATTGGCAGTTATTAATTACCCTGAAACATGCTAAATACATGTTTTAATAGTTAAAGCAAATAATGCGCCATAATAGAATAGTGATGTCTTATAGCTCTAAGGCCTTGTATTTAAGATAAATTAATTCGTTTATTGCCACTTATTAGAGCATTGATATCCAACATGGTGCATCAGAAATTAATGTGGCGTTTTTAGACAAGCTTATAAAACGACCAATAAGTTTCAGGTGTAAATAGTTCGCTTTCGTTGTGTGAAAAAAATGACACGGTTTGATTAGAATCTTTAATATTGATGATGTTTTTTTGTAACCGTTCCCCATTACTTTTAAAAGAAGGGGGAACGGTTGAGTTTTTAAACTGAAGATGCCAGGCATAAAAAAAGCTTGCGCTGCTTATGCAGCGCAAGCCTATTAATTCTCACTGTCTGTAGCGAAAATGCAAGGACTTACTTAGAAAGTCACAATCATATCCATTGCGAACTCAACCTGACTAACAGCAGTGTTATCATTGAAAACACGCTCATCAGCCCAGTCAAAGCGGACTTCAGGGCGTAGTTTTAACCAGCTTAACGGGGTATAGTTCACGCCAAAAGACGCAGCCAGATAGTTAGCGCCGACGTCATTCACCCGTTGCGCACCGCCTTTGTCGTTAAACCACTCGGCACGCAGACCCACACTGACCTCATCAATAATGTCATACATAAAATACTGGTTAATGCCAAACCAGTTTGCACTGTCATACGCGGCATCACGCGTGGTACCAAAATCGTGTTGCAACACGTAATGGAAGTTATCGGTAAAATCATGCGTCGCAACAATACTATACATCGTAGTGTTACCTGATACGGTATCGCTCTGGTTACCGGTAATCAACTGGACCGTCACAGAAGACGCCTGATCATTACTGGTCCAGCTACCGCCCCCTAAAAAAGCTCCACGCCCCGGCATTTTCAGTCATAATATCCCAGCCCATGACCGCGCCACCGTTAACCGAGAAATTATCGTCAATGTCATAACTAAACATGGCCCCGGTATGCGTAAAAGGTTCGCCATATAACATGGTATAGGCATGTGAATAGAAGAAATTATCCGGCGCAGGGACCACCTCATAACCGATAGAGGTATAGAAGTGACCTAATTTAGCCGTTACCCCATTGCCAAGCGGTGCAAACACCTCTAAATACAACTGCGGCATCGCTATATTATAGTAACCGCCATCCTCGTTCACCCACCACTCATTATCCCAGCCAGATGCCTGCGTAAAGCGAGCATCCGTCCCGTACATGAAATCCATACGGCCCCCAACATCCCATTGATTGCCTTCGGTATTGACCGCACGCTCAATATAAAAGTTGAGTTCATTAAACAGCACTTCATTGACCCGGTCGTTAAATCCAATCGGGGAATTGGTTGTGCCGCCATTGGTATTGCCTGTAATACCTGCTGATGCCGACAAGCCCACAGAAAACCCCGTGTCTTTCATAAAGGCCGTTTCATTGAGATTGAAACCTGTTAAGGCTTCAATCATGCCGGCATCAGAGGAGGTTTGAGGATCGGTGTTTTCGTTAGAGATATGACCCACATCGGCATTCGTTGACGTTTGAAAATTATCGTCAGCCGATGTTTGAAAACTTGCCAGGAGGATAGCGCTACTGAGCAAGCTGCGCTGGAATATTTTATTTCTGTTCATGATAGACCTAAAAAAATGAATGAAAAGAAGAGCCACTATGATGATGACCGCCGTTAAAAGACTGCGAGCTAGCGATAGCTATTGCTTATGAGTAAAGCCAACGCAGGCCGGATGAATACAAACATAAGGTTGCCGTGTTGTGTGCAAAATATGAAGCATTATCCATGCCAGTATTTATATTCTTGTTTTTTAAAAAGAAAACCACTGAGATATCGATGCGTTAGCGTAGATATGCACTTATGTGGTGCATTAAGACTGTCTCGCGCACCATAATGAGGCTATTTGGCGAGGGTGTTGCGTAAAAAACCAGAAAAACAATCACTTAAATATTGGCATAGAGTGTGCAAGTGTCTTGATGAACTTCTTACATAACGGAGACTTAAATGAAATTAATCACAGCAATTGTAAAGCCATTTAAATTGGATGATGTGCGTGAAGCCTTATCTGATATTGGCATATCGGGCGTCACAGTGACCGAAGTCAAAGGCTTTGGTCGACAAAAAGGCCATACTGAGCTGTATCGTGGCGCGGAGTATGTAGTGGATTTTTTGCCTAAAGCAAAAATTGAAGCAGCGGTGGCTGATGATCTGCTGGATCAGGCGCTCGAAGCGATAAGCAGCGCGGCAAATACCGGCAAGATTGGCGATGGAAAAATCTTTGTCACCAATCTGGAACAGGTCATCAGGATTCGTACCGGTGAAACCGGAAACGAAGCAATATAACTCTAACAGGCGAGGAAAAAAAGTGGATAAATTAACCGAATTAAGTTATGCATTAGATACGTTTTATTTTCTAATGAGTGGTGCCTTGGTCATGTGGATGGCGGCTGGGTTTGCCATGCTCGAAGCGGGACTGGTGCGCTCCAAAAATACCGCTGAAATTTTAACTAAAAATGTCGCGCTGTTTGCGATAGCCTGCACGATGTATATGCTCTGTGGCTATAATTTAATGTATCCGGCTGAAGCCGTGAATAGTGTCTGGCCTGGCATCGGCTTTTTATTGGGTGACGATCATAGCGTCACTGATGTGTTGGCCAGTAATGGCGATACCTATTATTCTGCCATGGCGGATTTCTTTTTTCAGGTCGTGTTTGTGGCTACCGCGATGTCGATAGTCTCGGGTGCAGTGGCTGAGCGCATGAAGTTATGGGCTTTTCTGGTTTTTTCGATGGTCATGACCGGGTTTATATACCCGATACAGGGCTACTGGAAATGGGGAGCCGGGTTTCTTGATCAGTTAGGCTTTCTGGATTTTGCTGGCTCAGGTGTGGTGCATTTATGTGGCGCTACCGCTGCATTAGCCGGTGTTATCCTGTTAGGGGCGCGTAAAGGTAAATATGGCCCAAAGGGTGAAATAAACCCGATTCCGGGCTGTAATATGCCACTGGCAACCCTGGGTATGTTTATTTTATGGATGGGCTGGTTTGGATTTAACGGCGGTTCCGAGCTTAAAATATCGGATATTGGTGAAGCAAATGCAGTTGCCATGGTGTTCGTGAATACCAATGCTGCTGCCGCAGGCGGTGTTATTTCTGCCTTGTTGACCGCGCACTTTTTGTTTGGTAAAGCGGATTTATCAATGACCTTAAACGGCGCGTTAGCCGGTCTGGTTGCGATTACGGCAGAGCCACTGACACCGACGCCTTTACTGGCCACGGTGATTGGGATTATTGCCGGCATTCTGGTGGTTTTTGCGATTATTGGTTTAGATAAAATTAAAATTGATGACCCGGTCGGTGCGATCTCTGTGCATGGTGTGGTCGGAACCTGGGGCTTATTGGCGGTGTGTTTATCCAATGATGAGTCGAGTTTGACAGCGCAACTGATTGGTATCGCCTCTATCTTTAGTTTTGTCTTTGTCAGCAGTCTGATGACCTGGTTTATTATCAAAGCGGTAATGGGTATTCGTGTGTCAGAAGAAGACGAATATCAGGGGGTGGATTTTTCCGAATGTGGGATGGAAGCCTATCCGGAGTTTACCGGAACGGCCAAGTAATGATAATTACTTTGTTTAAGTTAGTTTCCAGAGTAGGGCTTTAGCCTCTTAAAGCGAAGTCTGTAGATTTAAACCACCGTTTTTAAGATGCATACTCTTTCGATCGGTGGTTTAGTTTTTCGCGTCCAAACCAAACGTTTATAGTAGGTGTTTGTTGAGACACTTAATATTTAGTCAGTTAACTGTATGTGCATAGCATAACTTCGTTACAATAAGCGCTGGTCTTTATTAGTCCATTTAGGTATTTAATTATTAATCGATTTCAAAGGGCGTTCTTAATCAGGCCTGAAAATTGCTTTATATCTAATAATATTTATTAACTAGGGGTAAATCATGTCCATTCGTGTGGCCATTAAGCATAAAACAATTTATAAATTTGACCGCGCCGTCTCTTTATCGCCGCATGTTTTTCGGCTTCGTCCTGCGGTACATAGCAGGACACCCATTAAAGGCTATAGCCTACGTATTTTGCCTGAAGATCATTTTATTAATTGGCAACAAGATCCTTTTGGTAATATTCTTGCGCGTGTCGTCTTTCCCGAAAAAGCGAAGCAATTAAGTGTAGAAGTTGAAGTTATCGCGGATATGACCACCATTAACCCTTTTGACTTTTTTGTTGAAAGTTACGCTGAAAATTATCCTTTTAAATATACTGCATTAGCTTGCAAAGAATTGCAGCCCTACTTGGAAGTTACCGAGAAAGGTGAATTATTACAAGCTTGGTTAAAAAATTTCGATCGGCAAAAACGAGGTATAAATGATTTTTTAGTGTATGTGAATCGCCAGATATATCTCGATATTAGTTATAATATTCGTATGGAGGTTGGGGTACAAAGCTGTGAAGAGACATTGCAAAAACGTAGTGGATCATGTCGTGATTCGGCTTGGCTGTTGGTGCAGATTTTACGTCATTTAGGCTTGGCAGCACGTTTTGTATCCGGCTATTTAGTCCAGCTAACCGCAGATGTAAAATCCCTGGATGGTCCTTCAGGTCCTGAACAGGATTTTACTGATTTACATGCTTGGACTGAAGTCTATATTCCTGGAGCGGGCTGGATAGGACTTGATCCAACCTCGGGATTGCTTGCGGGGGAAGGACATATTCCCTTGGCGTGTACGCCTGATCCTGTTAGTGCTGCTCCTGTGACAGGAGCGACCGATAAATGTGAAATTGAATTTGAATTTAGTAATACTGTCACACGCATTCATGAAGACCCTCGCGTTACAAAACCTTATAGTGAACAACAATGGCGTGAGATTGATGCCTTGGGCTGGGCGGTTGATGCGCGTTTTGAGGCTGATGACGTACGCTTAACGATGGGAGGCGAACCCACTTTTGTATCGGTTGATGATATGGAAGGTGAGGAGTGGAATACAGCCGCTGATGGGGAGCAAAAACGTAAGTTGGCGAATGAGTTGACACTTAAACTCAGTAAGGCTTTTGCTCACAAACCACTATTACATTATGGCCAGGGTAAGTGGTACCCAGGTGAGGCGCTACCGCGCTGGCAATATGGTTGTTTTTGGCGTAAAGATGGTATGCCTGTTTGGCAAGATGAAAGCTTATTGGCTGATATTCATAAAGATTATCAATTTACCTCAGCAAACGCAGAACAATTAATGCGGCGTTTATGCCAGCATTTACATATTGCTGAGCGTTATATTAAACCGGCCTATGAAGATCCGTTTTATTATTTGTGGCAAGAAGGTCAAGTACCAACCAATATCGATCCACTTAAAAGTAAGCTAAAAGATACTATTGAGCGACGTACATTAGCTAAATTATTGAATCAAGATATGGGCGAAGCGGTGGGCTATGCTTTGCCCATGCAATGGGATTGGGATACACAAGGCTGGCAAAGTGGGCCTTGGGATTTTCGCCGTGGTGAAATGTTTTTGATTCCCGGTAATTCACCCATGGGTATGCGTATGCCTTTGGATAGTTTGCCTTGGGTCGCACCTGATAAACGCGATACTCAAGAGCCACAAAGTCTTTTTGAGCCGTTACCAGAACTTGGTGATTATTACGGTGCTGTAACGCGTCGTTATAGTAAGTTTATTGTTCAACCCGATCTTCACCCTGAAATTGTGCCGCAAACCCCAGGTGATGACAAAGATACACCTATGGTTAAAGTGCCGCATACGGCCTTATCTGTTGAGGCCCGTGAAGGGCGCTTGTATGTTTTTATGCCGCCTATTTCCTTGTTAGAGCATTATCTGGAAATTATTTCGGCGATTGAAGCTGCGGCAGCCACTTTAAAAACACCAGTTGTTATCGAAGGTTATGAACCGCCACGGGATTATCGTCTTGAGCGCCTGATGATTACACCTGATCCAGGCGTGATCGAAGTCAATATTCATCCCTCGCACAGTTGGTCAGAGTTAGTTGATAAAACAACGGTAATTTATGAGCAGGCGCATCAGGTCAGGCTAGGTACTGAAAAATTTATGCTGGATGGACGTCACAGTGGTACAGGTGGAGGTAATCATATTACGTTGGGTGGAGAAACACCAACTGATAGCCCCTTGCTTAGACGACCGGATTTACTGCGCAGTTTGATTACTTATTGGCAGCATCATCCTGGCTTATCCTATTTATTTTCCGGTATGTTTATTGGGCCAACCAGTCAGGCACCACGGGTTGATGAAGGGCGGGATGAAAAGTTATATGAACTGGAAATCGCTTTTCAACAAATGCCTAAAGGTGAAACCCCTGCACCATGGCTGGTTGACCGCCTATTACGTCATTTATTAACCGATATTACTGGTAACACGCATCGCGCTGAATTTTGTATTGATAAACTGTATTCACCCGATAGTTCCACAGGACGCTTAGGTATTTTAGAATTACGTGCCTTTGAGATGCCTCCACATCCGCGCATGGCTTTGGTGCAAACCTTACTATTGCGTACTTTAATAGCCTGGTTTTGGCATAAACCCTATGAGCATAAGTTAGTTCGCTGGGGGACTGAGTTGCATGATCGCTTTTTATTGCCTCACTATGCACAGCAAGATTTACAGCAAGTGGTTAATGACTTACAGCGCGATGGTTTTCCATTTCAAATGGGTTGGCTAGATCCGTTTTTTGAATTTCGTTTTCCGGTTTACGGTATGACGATGGTTGAGGGTATAGAGTTGGAGTTGCGCTTTGCTATTGAGCCTTGGCATGTGCTAGGTGAAGAAATGAGTAGTAGCGGGACATCTCGGTTTGTTGACTCTTCAGTGGAACGCGCACAAATTAAAGTCTCAGGGTTTACTGAAGGGCGGTATATTATTATCTGTAATGGACGTCGTTTACCGTTGCATAATACTGGTCGTAAAGGTGAATATGTTGCCGGTGTTCGTTATCGTGCATGGCAGCCACCTTCAGCGTTACACCCCACTATTGCGCCTCATGTGCCTTTGGTGTTTGATGTGTTTGATACCTGGAATGGACTTGCAGTGGGTGGCTGTACTTATTATGTCGCGCATCCAGGAGGACGCCATTATGATGCTTTTCCGGTGAATAGTTATGAGGCTGAAGCACGGCGCGTTACGCGCTTTTGGGATTATGGACACAGTCCAAGTAACGACAGCCGTGATCCTGTCATACAAACCAGTAATAACCCTGCTGATGCAGGTGTTGGGTTTGCTATTCATGGCGCAGATGCCTATATCTATACTCCTGCTCCAGAGGAACCCAGCGAAGAATACCCTTGTACCTTGGATTTGCGTTATGATAAGCGTTTTAAATAATATAAGCCGGTCACGCGCTTATAAACAGGAATTCGCTTTTGCTCCATGATATCCCTCTAAACCTTGCGAGTCAGCATTATGCGACTCGTTTAGGTCGTGTTGACGAAATGCTCAGTAGTGACAATAAAGTTCAGCCACATTGGTTGGACTTTATGAGTGCACTGGAAACAATGGGGGGTGTTGAGTTAGAAAATCGGCGTAAAGAAAATCAGCGCTTGCTACGTGAAAATGGTGTAACTTATACCGTTTACAGTGATGCGGGGAATTTTAGTCGCCCTTGGCAATTAGATTCCGTACCTCTGCTTATTAGCGCAACTGAATGGCAAGACATTGAACAAGGCATACAGCAGCGCGCAGAATTACTAAACCTTATTCTAAAGGACATATACGGGGCGCAAACTTTATTAAAAAAAGGCTTGCTACCTGCCGAGTTGGTTTATGCGCATCAGGGTTTTTTATTGCCCTGCGTTGCTAGCCTGACTGATGCAGCGCGATTAACGATTTATGCTACTAACTTAGTACGAGGTCCCAAGGGATCCATGTGGGTACTGAGTGATCATGCTCAAGCGCCTTCAGGTATGGGTTACTGCCTGGAAAATCGTAATGTCGTTGGACGGGTCATGGGCGATTTATTCCATGATATGCAAGTACAACGATTAGCAGGATTTTTTACCACCTTACAAGATACCCTGGCCAAATCGGCGCCGCATAATAAAGATAATCCACATATCGTTGTGCTCACACCGGGGCCTTTGAATGAAACCTATTTTGAGCATGCCTATCTTGCATCGCAGCTTGGTTTTACCCTGGCTCAAGGTGAAGATTTAACAATGCGCGATGGTAAAATATGTTTACGCACTTTAGAGGGGTTACAGCCCGTTGACGTTTTATTGCGGCGTATGGATGACAATTTTTGTGATCCTTTAGAACTCAATGCTAGTTCGCAATTGGGTGTTGCGGGATTATTACAAGCTGTGCGCTTAGGCAATGTCAGTCTCGCCAATCCCTTAGGAAGTGGTGTTTTAGAAAATCCAGGTTTACTCGGGTTTTTGCCGAGTTTAGCTCGCTATTTTTTAGGTGAAGAGTTACAGCTACCTTCCGCGGCAACTTGGTGGTGTGGGCAGAAAAAAGAATGTGATTTTGTTATTGCCAATCTACCCAAACTCTCCATTAAATCCATTTTTCGTGGCAGCACTCAGTCGGTCATCGATGGTGCTCAATTAAGCCTTGAACAACGCGCGCAACTCATTGATAGAATCAAAGCAAAACCCTATCTTTTTGTTGGTCAGGAACACATTGATTTTTCTACCGCACCAACATTAATCAATGGTGTCATTGAGCCACGTAATTGTATTTTGCGTAGTTTTGCGGTAGCGAGTGATCAGACTTATCAAGTCATGCCGGGAGGCTTAACACGCGTTGCGGTAAATAAAGATCAATTTGCCATATCCAATCAATTTGGTGCGATAAGCAAGGATACCTGGGTGCTTTGTCCCGAGAAACCTGATGCGCAAAAATCAACTTCAGATCAAAGCCAGAGCCAATCTCAAAGTCAGACGCAAAGCGAAAATACTATTCAATCTTCCGCTTTAAAGCCACCGCCCAATCAGCATCAATCTTTGGGGGCTATTTATGAGCCCTTAGCGAGTCGAACTGCAGACAACTTATTTTGGGTAGGGCGACATATGGAGCGTATTTTTGCGAGCATACGCTTGTTGAATACGGTATTGGATAAACAAACCAGCCTAAGCAACAGTGATGGACAAAATAATCATCATGTTGAAGTTTTATTGCAAGCAGCTACTCATTTAACCGGTACTTACCCAGGTTTTATTAGTGTAAAACCCTTATCTCAAGAACAAAAACAGCAAGAAATCGTCTCTTTGTTAAAAGATCAGCAACGCGCTGGAAGTGTTGCCAGTAATATTGAAGCCTTTTTTTATGCGGCTTTTAATATCCGAGATTTATGGTCTCAAGATACGTGGCGTTGTATAGACTCAATACGCAGTGATTGGCAAAAGGAGACTAAGCATTTAATGGTGTCACCGACACAATTAACCCGCCCGCTAAAATACATGAGCTTACAAATGGCCGCTTTTAGTGGTTTGACAGCGGAAAGTATGACGCGTGAATCAGGCTGGTTATTATTGCAATTAGGTAGAAAACTAGAACGTTCTTTAGCGCTTATTACGCTATTACGCGCAACTATCGTACCTAAACATAATGCAGTACAGTTACATGCAGTATTGGAAGATGTGTTATTAGTTACCGATAGCTTAAGTATTTATCAGCGTCGCTATCGCTCAGCGGTATGTTTGCCTTTATTTTTAGAGTTATTACTGGGTGATGTAACGCATCCTTATTCACTGCTATTTCAATTGCAGCGCTTAAAAAAGATTATTGCTGAATTACCCGAGCATCGAAAAAATCGCCTTAGCCCAGAGCAACGAATAATATTGCAAATTCATACTGAAATTCAATTATGCGATTTCAATGACTTACTTTGCCAGGATCAAGAGAGTGGTATCCATGCCAAGCTTGATGACCTGCTTGGTCATATTACACAGTTGTTATGGGAATTTTCCGATATGATTGCTCAGCATTATTTTAATCATGTCCAGGCCGCTCACCAGCTTTCACCTGTAGAACAAGAAGAAAGTCTGTGAAATATAAGGTTACCCATAGCACAAAATATAACTACGCTCAGCCAGTGAACCTGTGCCATAGTGAAGCGCGTTTGCAATTACGTAAATGCCCTACGCAACGATGCTTGTCTAGCACTATACAGGTTACACCTGCAGCACAAAACTATCATGAGCGATTAGATTATTTTGCTAATCGCGTTGCGAGTTTTTCTTTACAACAACCGCATAATCAGTTAATAGTAACCGCGCATAGTCAGGTCGAAGTGCTGCCTCGTGCGCCATTAATGCCCGAAATGAGCCTCACCTGGGAAAATGCGCTGATGCACACCCATGTGCTGACTGAGACGCCTTTATTACCCTTGTATGCGCAGGACTCGGTGCTTGCAACTGCAAGTGCTGATATTAAGGCTTATGCACAAGAGTCTTTTAAACCAGGACTCAGCGTCCACGCCGTTGCTAATGATCTGACCCAGCGTATTTATCGCGATTTTAGCTATGATCCCAGTTTCACGACTATCGCTACGCCGCTAGCAACTGTTTTAGCTCATAAACGTGGGGTGTGTCAGGATTTTGCGCATTTAGCGATTGCCTGTTTTCGCGCTTTTGGTCTGCCTGCGCGCTATGTGAGCGGCTATGTTGAAACCACGCCACCTCCAGGCACAGTGAAATTGGCTGGAAGTGATGCTTCACATGCCTGGTTTGCAGTTTACCAACCTGATGTTGGGTGGCTGGATTTTGATCCAACGAATAATTGTCAGACGGGTGAGCAGCATATTACATTGGCCTGGGGGCGTGATTATAACGATGTCACGCCATTAAAGGGTTTGGCAATAGGAAGTAGTCAGCAGCAGATTTTTGTTGCAGTGGATGTTGTCAGACAAAGCTAAGATTGTTTTATATTCCTGCTATAATATCCCCATTATTTTTTAGTATAGATAGAATTAATTATGACTTATTGTATTGCTGCCTCAATTAATGAGGGCTTAGTGTTGGTTTCTGACTCCAGAACTAATGCGGGAATTGATAATGTCAGTACTTATGGAAAAATGCATGCTTTTGAGACTAATGCTGACCGTAAACTGATATTACTTAGCGCAGGTAATCTGGCAACCACGCAGGCAGTGCTGGAACAATTGCACCGGGATAAGGAAAAAAGTGCAGATATTAACCTCAATACAGTCGATTGTATGTCGGCTGCGGCTCATTATTTAGGGCAGGTGAGCTTAGAAAAACAGCAGCAACATAAAAATCCTAAGGGGCAAAGTGCTTTTGATGCCTCGGCGTCCTTTATACTTGCTGGTCAAATTGGTGAAGAAGAGCATTCTGCGCATATGATTTATGCAGAAGGCAATAGTATCACCACGTCAGCGCAAACGCCTTTTTTGCAAATTGGCGAAATTAAGTACGGTAAGCCGATTCTGGATAGGTTTTTAACACTGGATACTGATATTAATGAGGCCGCTCGCTGTTGCCTCATTTCTATGGATTCTACGATACGAAGTAATGCAGGCGTGGGAGCACCGGTTGAGTTATTGATTTATCGTAAGGATAGCTTTAGTTTGGAAGAGTATTATTGCTTTTTAGATGACGATACTTTTATGCTGGATTTGCGTCATAGCTGGGAAGATGCATTGCGTGAAGCTTTTGCGCATCTGCCTATGCTAGATAAATCTAAAGCACGTCCCTTAAAAGCTAAACTGTAATACTAAAAGTGAAATAATTTTGTAGAAGGAAGCGTAGCGTATTGTAAGAAGGGTGACGCGTTATTATATATGCGCATCACCTGCTGTCTATTCAATCCTTTTTATGCGGTTTGTGTTTGTGTTTGAGATTGTGGTAACTCATCGACTAAAAACCAGTTTTCAGAAATATCATTATGTAAGCCGCCTAGGCGGCCTTGTAAATCATCGAGAATTTTACGTAGTTGTAGCTGTGTTGTTTTATCAGTATCTATACTCTGTACATACTTTTCCAGTTCATCCACCTTCTCAGGTAGGCAATTGTTATTGGGTAATTTTTCTATAGTGCAGGCGATGTCGCTAATACAGCAGCCAATGGCACGCGGTAAGGCAGTGTCGCGTAGTAGAAAATTCAATACATCGTCGCCTTTTACGCGGCTTCTTACTTGCTGACGGTACATGAGCAGTGCGTTTAGGGTTTGCAAGATATTACGCCACAAAATACTTTCATATTCACGTGCTTCACTACTGAGTGAGTCTGATAGTAATAAAGTGGCTAATTCGAGGATACGGCTAGTCATGTCAGCGCGTTCGATATTACGACCTAAACGAATAAAGTAATAGGCATTATTATGACTCATATAACCCGATAATAAGCCTGTAAAACGTTGGCAGCCTTGCATAATTTCATTTAAGAATATAATGCGACCACGACGATTATTGACGCTATCCAGATTACTTTTGGCGAACAAGTACATTTCATTCACTTGCTCCCATGCTTCATCGGGTAACAGTTCGCGTGTTGTACGCATATTTTCACGCGCATAAATCAGTGATGAGTATAAGGAAATAGGACTTTTTTCATCAACCAGCAAAAAATTCGCGACATTACGCTCGTTAGCGACTTTATAGTGTTTAAAAAACAAATCTTCACTGCTATTAATGCGAATGAGTTGTAGCCAACCCATCTCTACCCCTTTAGGCAGATCCATCAGAAGATTCATATTTACGCTGATCAACCGCGCTGAGTTTTCAATGCGTTCCAGATAGCGTGCTAGCCAGTAGATGCGTTCTGCTGAGCGAGATAACATTATTTCTCCTCCATATTAATAATCCAGGTATCTTTACTACCACCGCCCTGAGACGAATTTACAATTAGCGAGCCTTTAACTAGAGCCACGCGAGTGAGTCCACCCGCGGTGACAAAAGTGTCTTCACCTTGCAGGATAAACGGACGTAAATCGACATGCCGTGGCTCTAGTTTATCTTTGCATAAAGTGGGTGATGTGGAAATACTGAGAGTTGGCTGAGCTATATAATTGCGTGGGTTTTTTTGTACTAGTTTTTTAAATGCGGCGACTTCTTTTGCCGTTGCATGAGGTCCAACCAACATACCATAGCCTCCTGATTCGTTAGCTGGCTTTACCACGAGCTCTGCAAGGTGTTCGATGACATATTCTAATTGCTCAGGCTCAGAGCATAGGTAAGTGGGCACATTAGGCAATATAGGTTCTTCATTCAAGTAATAGCGAATCATTTCAGGAACATAAGCATAAACGACCTTATCATCCGCGACACCAGCGCCTGGAGCATTAGCTAAAGCAACATTGCCCGCTTTCCATGCGCGCATCAGTCCCGGTACACCTAATGCAGACTCTTTGTTGAAAACTTCCGGGTCAAGAAAATCATCATCAATGCGTCGATAGATAACATCCACCTTTTGCAAGCCTTGAATGGTGCGCATATAGACACATTCATCTTCATCGACGATCAGGTCGGAACCTTCTACTAACTGGGCACCCATTTGTTTGGCTAGATAGGCATGTTCAAAATAGGCGGAATTGTAGATACCAGGTGTCAGCACGACAATTTGGGGCGATTCTGATTGTAAAGGCGCAATAGAGCTTAGCATGTCTTGCAGTTGAGCAGGGTAGTCATCAATGGGGAGGATGCTAATATTCTCTAGTAATTCAGGAAAAACACGTTTGGTGATGACGCGGTTTTCTAGCATATATGACACACCGGAAGGCACGCGTAGATTATCTTCCAGTACATACATGATGCCATGTTCATCGCGCACCAAATCGCTGCCACAAATATTCGCCCAGACATTGTGGCGGGGTTTCATACCAACGCATTCAGGGCGAAAGTTTTTTGAGCTGTTAATGATTTCGCTCGGCATTTTGCCATCTTTAATGAATAGTTGTTTATCATAAACATCACTGATAAAACAATTTAACGCTTTCAAACGTTGCTTGAGTCCTTTTTCGATTGCACGCCACTCATGTGCATCGATGATACGTGGAATAATGTCAAATGGCCAGGCGCGGTCGATATTTCCTTCATCACTGTAAACTGTGAAACTGATACCCATTTCTAAAATAGCCAATTCAGCAGCCATTTTGCGTTGTTCTATACTGTCTTGTGTTAATGAATTTAGATACTGACAGAGGGTATTGCTAACCGACCGAGGTTGAAAGCCGGAGTGCATTAATTCATCGTAAGTTGCATCAGTTGTATAGTTTTCCCAGATTTTAGACATATTGCTTTTATCCTGCAAAAAAAGTTTATATTTTTAAAGCACTAAACATGCCAAAGGCTTAATCTTAGTGTGGGCCTATGCATTATTAATTATTTTTGCCTCAATTTGGTGCGCCATAAGCCAAAGTGGTGCGCTATAGAGAGAGTTGGGTTAGATAAAGTAGAACGATTTTATTTCTTATTTAGTTGGCAATCATCCAGGGATCTATTTTAGGCGCTTTCTATATTTGACAGTTCTATATTCAGCGATTGAGTTGAAATGAGTAACTCCCATATGGAGACCAGTAAAGACAAGACAATCAAAAACATACCGGTAAGAAAGGTATAAGTAGCCATTAATTGCAGACCAAAAAACACCAGACCCATCGTAAGCACGCAACAGATAATACCCATAACGGCTAAAAGTTGCATGGCAATAATCAGGCGTATCCTTTTGCGTAAACTTTCTACTTGTTTTTTAGCAAAAAAACTTTGTGTTTTATTATACAGGCTATGTAATTCTCTTGTTCTTTTAGCAATCGCAAGATAACGATTTGCGTAAGCCAGAAACAGCACTGAAATAGCTGGAAATAATAACGCAGGCGTGGTGATAGTTACTTCCATGACGACACTCATAAACATATTCTCTCTAGGTATGCGCTCAATTATTCACTTTCAGTATTTATATCAATCATTAAAATTCTTTCCTTATCTAAAGATAAAGATAGGGTTTTGCATAATAATCCGCTGTCGTAATCCCGGTAACTTTCTGAAATAGCGACTTTGCTATCTATGCCGCAATTATGCAACGCGATCGCTTGATAAAAATAAGGTCGCCAAGACCAGTTAAGTCCAATTTGCTGAGGGTCCGTAAACCAGCTATTGTTTTGAAAAATAAAATCTGTTGAAATTTGAGTTCCCTGGTGATTACATAGATAAAATTTAAGAATACCGTGATCTTCAAATCCCCAAGTCGATAATTCATTCAAGTTAAAATCATCTTGTAATGCGACTTTCAATTGATAAGATAGCTGTTCAATTGCTTGGAAACGCTTAACTTTCTTCTGTTCTGCACGAAGTTTTCTGGAAAAAAATTTTGTTCTTAATGAACTGATATGTTGCTGATAAGTTTCTGATTGCTGGAATTCTGCTTGCGCCGGTGAAAATAAATAGCCTTGCATATATTGTGCGCCGCACTCCAGACCAAATAAAAAACTGATCCATCTTCTCTATGCCCTCGCAAATAATCTGGCAACCCAAACGCTTGCCAAAACGGGTTAATAAGTGCATTGCATCACCGGCAATGCCACCTTTGACAGCTAGTTGAAATAAGCCTATATCGATTTTGATAATATCAGGATTTATGGCAATGACGCGTGCTAATTGTGAATAACCTGAACCATAGTCATCGATAGCGACTTTCAGTCCATGTTGACGGTAGGTGTTTACCACTGCTTTTAACTTATCAATCTTGACTGTGCCCTCAGTAATTTCAATAATGATTCGACTCCGGTCTATATTTAATTCATCTAGCATATCAAGTGTGGGTAAATGCTTAGCATTACTAATATAATCAATCCAGGCGGTTGAAATGTTAAGGGTTAAATAGCTATTTTTATCCTCTAATTGGGAAAATTTTTGCAAAGCCATCCAGCGCACTTCACGGTCAAGCTCTCTAAGTTGTTCAAGGGAAATATCTTTAGAAGAAAAAAAGAGTGCCTGCTGAAACAATATTTCCCTGATTATTATACTGCCTGGCTAGCGCCTCATAGCCAGCAATTTTACCGTTAGCAACACTAATAATGGGTTGAAAATAGGGAAAAATACTTATGTTTTGCATGATGTTTATGTATTAGCCTAGAAACACGCAGTTGAGCGCGGATTTCGTGCTCAGATTTATTCACAAAATAGTGAAGCGAGGTATCACCCAGCAGGTGACAAGTATTCATCATCATTATATATGATATTCAGTCACTTATAGTGTTTTATAGCAGTCAACCAGTAATTCTCATTATGAAAACCCGATTAAATTCATATGGATAGTTCTTTATTATTCAAAATTTGAGCTCAAAATACCGCAATAAGTGTAAATTACCCAACAAGCGAAATAAGCAATAATTCCAGATCTTTTATTTTACAAGGCTTCACGAGACCTATGAAAAATATGATTTTGTAGAGTGAAAAGAAAACTCGGAAATTTAATTTATAACCCTTTGATTTAAATT
Source organism: uncultured Gammaproteobacteria bacterium (assembly GCA_942491615.1). GTDB lineage: Bacteria > Pseudomonadota > Gammaproteobacteria > Methylococcales > Methylomonadaceae > Methyloprofundus. The sequence continues at coordinate 181,452 of CALOCH010000012.1, read as the reverse complement.
AAAACCTCATAAAGATAATTTCTCGCAGGCAACTGCGGTTTCAAGGATTTAAGCTTCTGTTCAGGTTAAGTGCGCCTATTATTCATCAACAGCACTTCAGCTTTACTACCTAGATACACATAAACACCTAATGCGAATAATAGTGTTGCCGAGGCCAGCATGACCCAAACGGCGTCCAATATGTGTTCACCGCCATGTAATGCAGATTTAAAAATCATTAACAAAGCTTCAATCGACACGGCAATAATAATTGCCGCTACAAAGCGTGTGATTGTGCGCCGGGTGGAGCTATGGCGCAAAATATCTTTATATAATAACACCTCTTCCTCTAGCGTTGTCTTGGCCAAATCAAAAATAGCTAATGCTAAGGTTAAGTAGATGACCACGCCAAAAGGCATAACCAGTTCATTAGGCCTGATCAATAGCGCTTGTATTACTTTCAGAGATTCGGCCATTGATGCATATAGTAGGATTAATGAAACAATAAATAAACCTAACACAATGAATGAATACATTATTTTAAAATAAGGTTCAAAATGAACTCGCTTACTGTCTCCGGTTAAAAAAGACAAAATGGCGGATAAATCAATATCCAGAACAACAATGCCGGCAATATCACCATTTTCATCGCTTATTTTAAGACTTGCTGATAAGCATAATTCTCGCTTAATGCTAGAGAGATAAGGTTCAGTGACAGCTACAGCGTCAGATTTAACGGCTAATAAATAATAAGGTCGTTTACTGCGGTCATTGCCGCGTCCGGTTTTTGGGTGGTCTTTAAAATTAATGCCTGGTACATTCATGCATAATTGCTTACCTTTAGCATCAAGCAGGTATAGCAAACTGATAAAAGGATAATAATTGCACAAGGAGTTAAGCATCTCAGTGAGTTCTTTTTGGTTTTGTTCAAACATTTTCTCGTCAGCAAAACAACTTAAGATAGAAGATAGCATATTATGAATTGCCCCCCGATGCTCTTCATATTTTTCAAGAACGTTAATGTGGCTCATTTTAGACATGCTGCTTTTCCTTGATTGCTAGTTTATTGAAATAGAATTAAGCACTTTTCATACCATGAAAAATGCCTTTGACTGCTTGTTTTTAGTTGTATTTATGCAGTGTTATAGCGATAAGGATCTTTTGCTGATATCAACACAGCTATGATATTCTGCTATGCCAGTTTGATGATGAAACATACTCTCAGCTTTTACAGCATAAAAGTAACAACAGCCGTTAATGCCCCTTTATCAATAATCGGCACCGCAAGCAATGCGCTAATGCCTGCTGGGTCTTGTAACTGGCCATTCAGATGACTCTCAACGATTGTTGGCACACCGGTCAACCAAACTTTGCCAATAATCTCTTTACCTTTACTAATTTTTTTTGCTTCAAACAATTTTGCTAAGCTGTCATTTTGTGAGCCATAGGCTTCATGACAATATAATTGCTCATGTTGTTCATCAGGCAGCCAAATTTGCATCCGTTTAGCTATCGGTGTTGCTTTAGCAGATAAAAATACCAGAATATGGAAATTTCCTTTCCCACTATTGAGTGGAATACCTATTCCAGTTGAAATTCCAGCGCGCAGAGCATCCTGAGCACGAATAAATTTATCGGAGTGGCCAATATCGTTAATTAAAATAGGTCTATTTCTTGCCCATACTAATCCTGGCAAGCCGATCCCTTTAGCCATTTTTGTTGTCGCAGAAATTTTTTCAAAGCGCTTAAGCGTCCCATAATAACCATTCACTAGTTGTAATTCTTCCTGTGATTCAGTTTGATTGCGCCAAATTTCAATAGCGCCCGCATGGTCTTCACTATCACCGCATAAAAATATGATAACGGCCATTAAGAATTCACCAGAAAAAACTGGAAAACCAATGGCACAAGTGAGTCCCGCTTTATGAGCATCTTCAGTGCGTTCAAAATAAGAGTTTTCAAAATCTTTTAATATGATGGGAATGCCAGAAGACCAGACTGTACCGGGCAAACCAACGCCATATGCAAATTTTTTATACTTACTGATTGTTTTAAAACTTTGGTAATCACCGTAAGTTCCCTCTTTTAAAATCAAATGAGTATGTTCTTTGTTAGGCACCCAAATTTCGGTGACTTTGATAAATGTTTTCATTACCTAATGCCTTGTTCAATAGATTTAATGTTAAGCAGTGAAGGCTTAATAAAACCCAAAACTCAGAAAAATTTATGTTTGTAGGTCTTATTAGCTTATCTAGCGTTGAGAAGATAACCTTATCTGACAGATGATGCAGAATATGCCTTTGCCGGATAACGTTTTGTAATGTTACGCATTACAAAAGCTAATCCGGCCTACGGCTCAGCATTTTTCAATAAGTTTCATCATACTTGATTTCGGATAGTTTTAAATTTCGTTCCTAAGCACGTTTTTGTAAAACAGTTGTTACCTTCTAAACAACGCAAAATATGTGCCCATATTTTTTTGTCAGCATAAAAAAATGTATAAAAATATTGTTATGATTTATGGTGCTAAAACATCAATATATTTACTTGTAGATAAGACGTTTAGTGTAACCGGTTCATTCCCCTCCTAAACAAGGAGGGGTTAGCGGGAGGTTTTTATTAGAAAATCTCTTTTCAACCACCAGAACACCTGAATCCAGTCTAATAAAATCAAAAGCTTACTGACTTTTCAAGATAATGAGGTGAGACTTAAATGCGTAGGTTGGTGCTGAACTTGCGAAGCCCAACAGGATATTTCGCCGAATTTGTTGGGCTTCGTGCCTCAGCGCCAACCTACATTAGACTTGCAGGGTATTAAGTCATTTTCCGTAAGATCAGGTTGTCTGCCACCACTTGGTTTTCAAAGGGAAGATGAACGGTTACCGTTTAGTCTATACAAAATAAGTAAATGACGACGGAGCACCAAAACAGTGCCAGTAAGGCTCACTCTATTATTTGATATTATGCTATGCACGCGGTTTTAAAGGCCACCGACTAAAATGGTATATATTCTGCTTAAATATATGTAAAAAGATTCAGTCTGCCGCTTCTCCTTCATTATTTAAACTAAGTTATGAGCTCTTTATCCGTATTAATAATAGATAACAAAAAAGATAATCAACTTGAACTACTCATAAAAATGGCTGGCTATAAAACTTATTCACTCGCTCAGTTGCCGAATGACCTGGCTTTAATAAGGAACACGGTTAAGCCCGATATACTATTGATTAATAGCCCTAAATTTAGAAATGAAACCATTGAGTTTATTAAAACTATTAACGAAAATTATCCATTACCTATTGTTCTCTTCTCAGAACTGGTGGATAAAAGTTCTATTGATCAGGTAGTGCAAGCTGGTGTCAGTGCTTATATTGTTGATGGTTTTATTAATAAGCCATTGAAAACTATTATTGAAATTGCTACTGCGCGTTTTACTGAGCATCACAAGTTGCGTAAAGAACTGGAAAAGTCAAAATCTAAATTACAAGGTCGCAAGCTCATTGATCGTGCCAAAGGGGTGCTTATGAGTTTACGTGATCTATCTGAGGATGAGGCCTATCACACACTGAGAAAGCTGGCGATGGAAAGAAGCACAACTATTGAAGAAATGGCTAAAAACGTTATTGCTATGGCAGAATTACTGGATAAAAAATAATTTATCACAGGAGGGTGAGTACAGAATTATTCCTAATAGTGCGTTAAACATGTTTGGCGCACTAAAACAGAGCGCAACAAGTCTTGTTAGTTTGTTTAAAAGTCGAGTAAGATAAAAGTAGATAAATTCATATCTTATTGTTTTTATTAATACATCTAGTTTATTTTGTGCAGATGTAAGATTTTGGCACAAGTACTGCTTCAATTATCATAAAGGCTCCAATGTTGGAGTTTATTATCAGCGGTTCATTGAAGAACCAACCAGACAAAGGCGTCTGCAAACGAGTATTCCTCCCCCCCAAGGTGCTCAGTTTGCAGGTGCCTTTTTTTTTGCTAAAAATTTTTTTGCTTAATTATGAGGACCCTTATGAAAACAGATTATTTTTCTTTTGAGAACTTAACCAGAAGAATAGGCGTAGCAGTCGCTGCGGCAATATTATCAATTAGTTCAGCTAGTTATGCAGCAGGAGAGCTAGAAAAAGAAGACCTTAAATTTGGCTTTATCAAATTAACGGATATGGCACCATTGGCGATTGCTTATGAAAAAGGGTACTTTGAAGAGGAAGGTTTGTATGTACAGGTAGAAGCGCAAGCCAACTGGAAAGTGTTATTAGACCGCGTTATTAATGGCGAACTTGATGGTGCTCACATGCTGGCGGGGCAACCTTTAGGTGCAACCATTGGTTTTGGTACTAAAGCGGATATTATCACGGCATTCAGTATGGATCTGAATGGTAATGCGATTACAGTTTCGAATGATATCTGGAAGCAAATGAAGCCTTATGTTCCTATGGATGCAGGTAAACCTGTGCACCCTATTAAAGCAAGTTCCTTAAAACCGGTTGTTGATAAATATAAAAATGAAGGTAAGCCGTTTAATATGGGCATGGTATTCCCTGTGTCTACACATAACTACGAATTACGCTATTGGCTGGCGGCAGGGGGGCTTAACCCAGGCTTTTATGCGCCACCTCAAGATACTAGCGGAAAAATAGATGCAGAGGTGCTGTTATCAGTAACGCCACCGCCACAAATGCCAGCAACAATGGAAGCGGGTACTATTTATGGCTATTGTGTGGGTGAACCATGGAATCAACAAGCGGTATTTAAAGGTATCGGAGTCCCGGTTATTACCGACTATGAAATCTGGAAAGATAACCCGGAAAAAGTATTTGGCGTCAGTCAAGCCTGGGCGGATAAATATCCCAATACGCATATTGCGGTTGTCAAATCACTCATTCGTGCTGCAATCTGGTTAGATGCCGAGAATAATAAAAACCGCCCGGAAGCAGTAAAAATCTTATCTGAAAGTAAATATGTCGGGGCAGATTATGCAGTTATTGCCAATAGTATGACGGGTACTTTTGAGTACGAAAAAGGCGATAAACGCCCAATGCCTGACTTTAATACATTCTTTAGAAACAAAGCAACTTATCCGTATTACAGTGACGCTATCTGGTATTTGACACAAATGCGCCGTTGGGGACAAATCAATGAACCCAAATCAGATACCTGGTTTATGGAAATTGCAAAAAAAGTTTACCGTCCAGATATTTATATGAAAGCGGCTAAAGAATTGATTGCTGAAGGTAAAGCTAAAACGGAAGATTTTCCGCTTGATAGCGAATCAGGCTTCAAGCCACCTCAAAAAGACTTCATTGATAATATTATCTACGATGGTTCACAGCCTAATGCCTATTTATCAAAATTCTCGATTGGTCTAAAGGGCAATCAAAAAGTTGTTGGTGGAAAAATCATCGACTAAATAAGTTTCGCTTACTTTTTACCATGTGTAGTGTACTACTTTAATAAGGATGTTTTTTGCTACAAGGATGTATTGCTCTTTTTGCAACAAATGTAAACACAATCGATTATTTAGGCAGTGTCGCAAAACAGGTGTTCAATAATGACCAATCAACTGATCAAATTTTTTAATATAACGGGGCTTACTTGGTTTGTTCCGCTCGTTAAAATAGCTGCCGGAGAAAACCCTACTCAGCAAGTCAAACAACTCTGGTTAATAATGGGCGTCCCTATTATAGCTTTTGTTGTATTCCTTGGTCTGTGGAGTGCTTCCGCATCAAAAATTCATACCAGCTTAGGTGCAATCCCAGGCCCTGCTGCTGTATGGCATGAAGCATCTGGTCTGGTTGCCGACCATAAAGAAGAGCGCCTGAAAGAAGTCGCTTTTAATCAACGTCAAGCAGCCCGTAATGCAAAAAAATTAGCTAAAAACCCTGACGCTAAAATAAAAATACGAGCTTATACCGGCAAAGCAACCTATTTAGATCAGATTATTACTAGTTTATATACCGTTTTTGCAGGTTTTATTATTGCAACTCTGATTGCTGTTCCTCTAGGGATTATCTGCGGTATGAGTCCGCTCATTAATACCGCTATCAACCCTTTAATTCAGATCTTCAAACCTGTTTCTCCATTAGCTTGGCTGCCTATTGTGACGTTAGTCGTCAGTGCGCTATATGTTACCACCGATGATTCCTGGTTTGAAAAATCCTTTTTAACCTCAGCGATCACAGTGACTTTATGCTCTCTTTGGCCGACTTTAATTAATACCGCTGTCGGTGTTGCGTCGATTGATAAAGATCTGGTCAACGTTGGTAAAGTATTGCGCCTTAACTGGAGTACGCAGATCAGAAAAATTATTCTGCCCTCTGCTCTACCGTATATTTTTACCGGTATGCGCTTATCTCTTGGTGTCGGCTGGATGGTATTAATTGCTGCTGAAATGCTGGCACAAAACCCCGGTTTAGGAAAGTTCGTCTGGGACGAATTTCAGAATGGCAGTTCGCACTCATTAGGCAGAATTATGGTGGCTGTGTTCACCATTGGTATTATCGGCTTTATTCTGGATCGTATTATGCAATCCTTACAAAGTATCTTTTCTTTTGATGGTAACAACCTCTAATCGGAGTCAATTATGTCAGCAGTGAAAATAGAGGTTATCAGTGACAGCGTAAACAGAGTTGCACTAGATGTTGTCGCCAAACCCTTATTATTAGAATTAAAAGATGTTTGTAAATTCTATGGTGAAGGCAAAGAGAGAGCATCTATTTTAAAGAACATAAATTTAGATGTTAAAGCGGGTGAATTCATCGCCATTGTTGGTTTTTCGGGGAGTGGCAAAACCACCTTGATTTCTGCCATTGCCGGACTTATTCAACCTAGCACGGGTGAGTTATTGAAACAAGGAAAGCCTATTACCTCTCCAGGCCCGGACAGAGGTGTGGTTTTTCAAAATTACTCACTTATGCCTTGGCTGACTGTTTTTGAAAATGTTGCCTTAGCTGTCGATGAAATTTTTAAAAATTGGTCAGCTGATAAACGTAGCGCACACACCAAAAAATACATAGAAATGGTCAGCTTAGGCCATGCCATGGATAAAAAGCCGGCTGAGCTCTCAGGAGGAATGAGGCAACGCGTTAATGTAGCACGCGCCCTGGCGGCAAACCCGGATATTTTATTATTAGATGAGCCTTTAAGCGCTCTGGACGCTTTAACCAGAGGTAATCTTCAGGATGAAATTCTCAGTATCTGGGAAAAAGAAAAGAAAACCGTTATTTTGATTACCAATGATGTTGATGAAGCCATCTATATGGCAGATCGTGTTATTCCTTTAAATCCCGGGCCAGATGCTACTTTAGGCCCTGATTTTCATATTGACATTGCTCGTCCCAGAGACAGAACCGCACTCAATCATAACGAAAACTTTATAAAACTGCGTGGTGAAATTACTCAGTATTTAATGGATATTGGTATTGAAAAAGCCAATCAGGAAAGTAATGACAAAATCATTCTGCCCAATGTACGCCCAAATACCAGTAATGACTGGCAACGAAATAATTCAACTTTAAAGCCTGCTGAGGATGATATCGGTAAGCCTAAATATCTAGAGTTTTCGCAATTATCAAAAATTTACCCAACGCCTGATGGTAATAGCACTGTTAAAGTAGTTGATGGTTTTGAACTCTGCATGAAAAAAGGTGAGTTTATTTCGATTATCGGTCACTCCGGTTGTGGTAAATCAACGGTCTTATCCATGGCCGCAGGCCTGAACGAAGTTTCTGAAGGCGGCATTATTCTTGATAACAAAGAAGTGAACGGCGCAGGACCCGATAGAGGGGTGGTTTTTCAGGCACCCAGCCTGTTTCCTTGGCTAACAGCTTTCGAAAATGTCACTTTAGGTGTCAATAAAGTATATCCACATGCCTCTAAATCTGAGCGTGATGATATTGTCGAATATTACTTAACGCGTGTTGGTTTAGGTGATTCTTTATTCAAAAAAGCTGGCGATATGTCAAACGGTATGCGACAGCGAGTTGGAATTGCGCGTGCTTTTGCTTTATCACCTAAATTACTTTTACTCGATGAGCCATTCGGTATGCTTGATTCATTAACGCGCTGGGAATTACAAGAGGTTTTAATGGAGGTCTGGCAACGTACACAGGTAACAGCGATTATGGTGACTCATGACGTCGATGAAGCGATTTTATTAGCTGACCGGGTGGTTATGATGAGCAATGGCCCAAATGCCAAAGTCGGTAAAATTGAAGAAATTGATTTACCCAGACCCAGAACACGTAAAAACCTATTGCAACACCCTGATTATTATAAATATCGAGAAAGTTTATTAACTTTCTTAGCCGAATGCGATAAAGCACATTAATTTTCCTTTAGGAGTTTAACCATGCCAGCAAAAAAAATAGCTAAAAATTTTGCTATCACCTCTCTCTCATCTGCCGTTTTATCAGCAATTTTTATACAACCTGCAATGGCGTATGACTTTGATGAACCAGTAGAGAACGCCTTAAAGCTTGGTCAGGATGATGCAAAATACGGACAGTTTAAAGTCGATTTACGTTACCGTTTCGAATTGGCCGATGTTGCTGACAATGGTAGAGAAACAGCGTATGCAAATACTATACGGTTACGTCTAGGGTACTTAACCCCGTCACTTCTAGGGTTTCAGGCTTATGGTGAATTTGAAGGTAATCTTGCTATGCAGAAAGATTATTTTGTGCCGCTTTCAAGCCCTAGTTTTGACTCAAACCGTCAAGTTATTGCAGACCCTCAGGCAAGCGAACTAAACCAGTTATGGGTTAGCTATAAAGGCATTCCGGATACTGAGATAAAAGCGGGGCGGCAAGTCATTAATATTGATGATCAGCGTTTTATCGGTGCTGTGGCGTGGCGCCAAATGGAACAAACCTTTGATGCCGGCACAATCGTCAACACATCAGTTGAAAATTTAACCCTAAAAGCGGGTTATATAGGTCAAGTGCAAAATATCTGGTCTAACATAGATCCAGTTCAATTACCTTATGTAAACACTAACTACAAATTCAAAGAGATAGTTAATCTCGCGACTTATGGGTTCTGGTTTGCAGATTATGATAAAAATCAGGCAGGCAGATCTACCCAGTCATACGGTTTGGCATTAACCGGTTCGCCTAAAATAAATGAACATATAAAACTGCATTACAGAGCCGAGTATAGTTATCAGGCGAGTTATGCCAATAATCCCAACAGCTATGGACTCAGTCGTTATAGTCTGATGGGTGGGCTTAGCTTTATGGGAATTACTGCCAAAGGCGCTGTCGAAGAGCTAGGTGCAAATGGAGCGCAGGCTTTTCAGACGCCTTTTGGTACAAATCATTTATTCCAGGGCTGGGCAGACAAGTTTCTGGTTACTCCTAAAGATGGTGTTCGCGATATTAATGCAACATTAAGTACTCAACCACTTGGTATCAAAATGGCATTTGTTTATCATAATTTCCAAAGTGTCACAAACAGCATCAACTACGGCAATGAATATGATTTCTTAATCACCAAAAAATTTGGCAAACATTATCAACTGCTCGCTAAATATGCTTTTTACGATGCGGCGAGTGTGAATGGCAATGTGGCATATGATCCAGCATTAACTAAAGATACTAACAAATTCTGGTTAGAAGGTAGTGTGAGTTTCTAAAGATAGACAATATTTTTGCTTTAGCAACATTGACGGAATAATTTTTTGCTATCCAATGTTCAAGTTTTAGACTGTTCACTCAACATGGAATATTAACTAGAGTAGGGCGGACTTTGGTCCGTTCTACGAATAGTTTTAACATCCTGTCTTAAGTTTGTCGCCTGATTTATGAGGTTTTGACTAGGTTCAAATGCTTATTCTATGACCGTAAAACGAATATCGAATTTAATAATCCCCATTTCTCAGTGTAATAAACTACGTAAGCCTAAAATTAAAAACGCTGGGTCTTTATGCAAACCTTTTTTATAAGCATCTTCAATTTTAACAGCAGATTCGTTATCTGCAGAAGATTGGGTTTCGGATAAAGATTTTAATTTATGTATAAGTTCAAGGGTTAATTTGAATTCTGCGGTTTTTTCTTGAACTTTTCCCAATGCCGTATCGAAGGGCTCTCTGCGAATTACAACAGGAATTTTAGCTTGAGTGGCATTTAAATCACTACTCTTAACAACAAAAGAATACAGCCCGGTATAAAACAAGACTACTTTAGCCCATCTTCGCAGCTTTCACTAATATAAGTCATTGATTTATTGTTCATGCCTTATCTCATCTTCGTCACTTTTATAAGTACTATCCTTACAAATCAACATCTTGAATTTTTAAAACGTGGCCAGTTGGCACTACAAATTTTGTATTTTTGTGCAAATTATTGAATTTCGACAAAAAGTTATTGAAAAATTATTTAAATAGCTGATATTGAAGAAAAATTTCCTAAAAGTCAATAGTTTTATGGCAAAAAATGATAAAAATGGCACTACAAGGTATTTTAAAAAATGCCTTTGATTTTGAAGAATATTTTTGGATGAAAAATCGTCAGGATCTATGAATCAATGACTTGGAGAGACCAAAGTGACGAAGATGGGTTAATTGTTTGCTAATATCAGCCAATACCGCCGTGGCTGTATGTTTGTTAACATGCGTTGTGATATACCAGCCATCACAACACCTTAGTGTCTGATACCCTGTCGTCGGTGTTTTGGCCAGCAATGGAATTTTAGTGACCACTAGATTTAATTTCGCTACTCTATCAAAACCTACAATCCGCAATGTTTTCAAAAAAGTTTGCGCAATCGTAGATTCCTCAATAGTCTGGCCTGATACTTTAACTCTAAAGAGGCTATTCGGTTTACGGGTGCGGTTATGTTTGTTTTTGTGGAACGTTGATTGCTCTCTCTGGTAACTATATTTCGCATCAAAGTTATTTACAGTCGATTTGATGTCGGCTTCGAGTATCTGCAGTTTTTGGCACAAATCATTGAGATTTGCCACTTGTGAAAAATCACCACTTAAATTAGCCTCAGCGCCAGCGATTTCTAGATCATCCGTCGCAGTATGCAACACAATAAATAGTTCGCTAAATATAGTGGTGACAATTTCTGGTAGTTTGTTCATGTGAGTACTCCCGGTTAGTTTTGTTGTCTAAACAACTTGGTGCTTAGTATCCTCGAAAACTGTTTTTAAGTAATGGGAGAACTGTAGGAGATTTTTTGATGTGTTAATACTTTTCTGAGCAAAAAATTAGGCTACAGCAGGCAAACTGGTTTTTCGCTTGAAATAGATGATGGTTGCAGCGAAGATCATTGATTACATTGTTGTTCGTGAGCCGTGTCATTTGCATTATCATGACCATAATGCAGCTTTCTGGAATGAAGTGGATAAGTTAATGCTGGAATACGGAAAGAAGGGCGTGGTTGCGCGATTACCGGAAGAGTCTTAGTTTTTAAGTGGCTTGGGATAGGGTGGTAGGGCAAGTAAAGTCTACCTGTAGGGATTGTGTTAGATAGCGGAAATCAGGGCTAAACAGTCAAATGTGTCAGTTTAGTGAGGTATCATTTATGAAGTGAATCTTTGCCAAATTTCAGACATAAAAAAAGGGCAGTAGCCTGATGGCTGTAGCCCTTAATTTATATGGTGCCTCGGGCCAGAATCGAACTGGCACGCCCAGAAGGCGAGGGATTTTAAGTCCTTGCATATCAATACTGTGCGACAAGATGCAACAACTAATAGTAAATTTATCAATGATATAACGTAATATGTTACTTGTGGTTTATTGCTGTTTATTGTCATAACTTGTATGCTAGTGTCCCATGAGTGCCCCATGGGGCAACTACAAAAAATCACTGTCTTTACCTTTAGTATAGTTCTTGACTTCCTTTTCCATGAAGCACTCCTAAATAATATCTATAGCGATTTAAACGCCTGTTACAGCAACATAAATTGGTATTTGAGCGGGTTGTTGAAACTGTATATCAATAAGCTTTACAGCAAATCAATATAGTTTTTTAATGTGGACACCGTTTTAGGCAATTGCTGTTTTTGAAGAATAGATAAAAATTGGTCCACTGTTTTGGGTGGTGATTTTAGTGATTGCCTTTGTCTTTTAATCGCTCCACAGGCGACCGCAGGAGCTAAATCAATTTGATAATAAATGAAATCATCTGGGTGAATGGCTTCAATGTCATACTTTGACAGCTCACAATCAGGAAAATCTTTCAAATTAGTGGTAACAATTGCATTTGCCCCCTGATTTAATCGCTGCGGCTAAAACATGCCTATCGTTTGGGTCGGGTAAGTCAAGGGAGTCAATTAACCATTCATAACCGATTACCTTAGCATCACGAACACTCGAGTCCATTAAATCTCGCGTTCTCTCTAAAATTTTCCTATCGTACTGGTCGCGCCTTAATAGAGCATTTATCCACTCTGCATGAATTTGATCTGTCCAACGTGCTTTAAACAAATCCGTTAAAGCCAAGTGCATCAATGAATCTCTTAATGGGGCAGGGTATAAAACACAAGCATCATAGATAACTGAAAACTTGGTCACTAAGTACCTATGCAGAATTAATTTAACATTTATGCAGGATGGGTAGAATGGAACGCCTGCTTCATAGGCACGTAATGACTCGTAAGAACGCGTAGCGAAACCCATCAACTCCTGTAGAATGATGGGTTTCGCAAAAAGACGCTCTACCCATCCTACACGAAACCTAAGAATAAAAGTGTTAAGATAATTTTACGTGAGTACTTATTCATATCCCATGCCATGTTCTTGTGCTTGGCTCGTCAACTCATTTAACGCCTGTAACCGCTCACTATCAATGCGCTGTTTATACTCAAATATATCTTTTGCCATGACTCGGCGATGAGTGCCTACTTTTCTAAACGCAATTTCACCTTGTTCTAGCAGGTTGACTAAATAAGGCCGACTGATATTTAATATTTCAGCGGCTTGTTGAGTAGAGAGTTCAGCATCTATCGGCATAAGCGTCATAGCATTGCCTTTGGACATTTCCGTTAGGACTTCCAATAACATATTAACGGCGGAACCTGGAAGAATTAAATCTTCTGTTTCATTGCCGTTAAGATTTATCTTCATATTTAATCGGTCATTGCTCGCATATTTAGATAAAGCTCTACTGCTGATTTTTGCTTCTTCTGCTTCTTCGGTCGTAGGTAAATGTACTAGATTTGATAAGGGCATACCGGTACCTCCATTTTTGTAATAATTTAGATACAGTATAAACGAAATAAACGAAACAACTTATAAAAATTTAAAAGGGGGGAGTACTTAGCTCCAGCAATTCTCAATTTTGATGTGGTTACACTATTTAGGACACAAAAACTAAAATTTAACGCCTAATACTCGATGTTCAAGTTTTTAAGCCTGGAAAAACGATAAAAAAGCAGATAAGCTAAATAACAGTTAAAATCTGTCGTATTTCAGCAAGATGTTGATTCAGGCACCCGCAGATTTTATAAAAACCTTTGTAACCGATTTGAACAGCGCCTTAGGAGAACTCAAACCTAATGCCAAGCTAACGTCGTTGCAACAGCATTGGTTAGGATTTTGTTTGACGGCTATCTTGTTAACCAACGCGGTTTGTTGGGCAAAGTTTGAGCGCGCAAGCTTAGGAAAACATAAAGTTGCCGCGCTATCATGGATGTTTCGCTGTGCAAAAATTGATTGGCATTGGCTGTTATTAGCCAGCGTAACGCTTATATTAAAGCGTCATGGCATCACAGAGGGAACACTGGTGCTGGATGAATCTGATCGTGCGCGATCAAAACGCACAACGCGCATTCATAAGGTACATAAGCAAAAACATAAAGCCTCAGGGGGATATGTTAACGGGCAAACGGTGGTTTTACTGCTCTTAGTAACACGCACGATCACGTTTCTTGTGGGCTTTGCTTTTTATATGCCAGATCCAGCCTTAACTGCCTGGACTAAAAATGATAAGCGATTAAAAAAGGAAGGCGTCGCTAAAAAAGACCGTCCTGAAAAGCCAGAGCGTAGTGAGGAATACCCCACTAAAACGCAGCTAGCCTTGCAGCTGCTACAAGCGTTTAAAAACACGCAAAATGACTTTAAAGTGAAAGCCATTTTAGCGGATGCCTTGTATGGTGAAGCGCGATTTATGGATAAAGCCTCGCAGATATTCGATAGCACGCAAACAATTAGTCAATTGAAAGAAAATCAATTGATTGACTATCGAGGCAAAAAGCGTAATTTAAAGGACTATTTCAACACCATTAACCCGGGTGTTGTGATGAATTTACGTGTAGGCGGCAAAGAGATTAACGCAACCGTCAGCAGTGCAAGACTCAAAGTCACTGCACATGGTAAAAAGCGCTTTGTGATTGCCCTGAAATATGAAGGGGAAAGTGATTATCGCTATTTGGTGGCTAGCCACATGGCGTGGCGTACACAAGATATTATTCAAGCCTACACCTTGAGATGGCTTGTCGAGGTTTTCTTTGAGGACTGGAAGCTTTATGAAGGATGGGGACGGGAAGCCAAGCAATTGGATGAAGACGGATCAAGCCGAGGCCTGATCTTGAGTCTGTTGTTGGGTGCTGATTTTGAAAAATGTTGAAATTTAAGGTAAGCTACTAATTTTCAAAAAGAGCAAGGAAATTCAGTGGCTAAAATTATAGCGTGTAATGATAACGAATTGACAATTCAAGTCACCGTAAAATTAACGGGCAGTCTGATGGAAATGGAAAATAGGATATTGGATAGTTGCAATGAAATGGGCTGTTTGGCCACAGCAGAAGCTTTGCAAAAATTTGATACGGATGGAAGCCCAATAAAATTGGGCGACACAAAAATGACGGCGCGCGTAAAAGACAATAAAACTTATCAGACCCCTTATGGAAGTGTACAAATCCGGCGGTATGTTTATCAAACGTCGAAAGGGGTAAAATTTACTGCCCATTAGAATACAATGCGCGAATTATAAGAGGGGCAACGCCAAAGTTTGCGAAACAAATATCGCATAAATATTCTAATATGAACGCCCCATCAGTGTGCCAGGATTTAGAAGAAAACCACCACCGGAAGATAGCGCATTCCTATTTGCAAGACGTAAGTGATTGGGTGGGGAGCATAGCGGCATCAAAAGAAGAAAACTGGGAATATCAAACGCCTCAACTTAAGGAAGAGATCACGACGATTGTGATCAGTCTTGATGGTGCTTATGTATTGATGCGTGAAGAAGGCTACAGAGAAGCAATGGTGGGTAATATTTCACTTTATGATGTGGCGGGAGAACGCCAACATACAGTCTATATTGGTGAGGCCCCCGAATATGGAAAAGGAACTTTTTTTCAACGCTTTGAAAAAGAAATTGAAAATATCAAAAAACAATACCCCGATGCGCTCTATCTGGGTATTGCAGATGGTGCAAAAAATAACTGGTCATTTTTAGAACAACACACCAACCGTCAATTACTGGATTTTTTTCATGTCACCGAATATCTGGCCAATGTTTCCTATGCTGCTTACCCGGGAAAAGCAGACAAGGCAAAGCGCACGCTATGGTTGAATGGGTGCTGTAAACAACTTAAACATGATGTAGGTGCAGTCGAAAGACTCATAACTGAAATGGAAAAGTTTACACAGAAAAAAGTCTGACAAAAACGATCGAAGAGAACTTAGCATCGGCACTCACCTATTTTATAAATCACCGCCATATGATGAATTATCCAGCGCATATGGAAAAAGACTTGCCGATTGGGTCTGGGGTCACCGAGGCGGCTTGTAAGACATTAGTAAAGCAACGACTTTGTGGATCGGGCATGCGCTGGAAAAATAGAGGGGCTAAAGTCATTTTGTCGTTACGTGCCATAGTTCAATCCAAAGGGAGGTGGCAACAGTTTTGGGAGAAGATCGACCAATATGGCGCACAAGTCTGCGTGTAATTTACATTTTATGAATCAGCACCCCTGTTGTTTGACCATTGCCTCATCCTTCACCCAGAGCAATCCTCCCGCATAGAAAACAAACTGCCTGCGTATACCGTCGGCAGCCTGCAAAGAAAGTCTCAAATGGATGTTTTACTTGAATTTATCAAAGCTATGCTGGAGCAGCACAATCCAGCGGATAAATTAAAAGGGTTAGCGGAATTGATGGATGAAGTTTTTCAATTATTGCCGTCTGGGAAGCATATGCTTGGGAGAGAGCTGGGTGCTTTAGAGCCGACGGCTTCTTTACAGTACCGATCTAGGCTGTCGAAATAAAATTTTTAATTTAAAATATTTATAATATACAATAGGTTAAATATTTTTATGCAAAAAATAACCAACATATAGTGTTTGTTTTTACCCATTATTATTACTCATAACACAAAGAATCAATGGGTTACAGTAATTCCCCTGATTTTACTTTGTAAAAATATCGCTATCTTTTCCTTTGAATATTCTCGTCTTATGGATTATAGTTAATCGGAAATCACTTAAACTAAGAGGGCGCAAAGCATCCCCCTCATTATAAAGAGAATATTCAGCCATATGCTCCAAATGTCAAAAGTGTTGGGCAGTCGCGATGCTTGGAAACGCACAACGATTGAATGCCGCTACCAATTGCGAGAATCCAGAAAAACTGAGAAGCGCCACTTGAAAAAAATAGCGGAGCTTAAACGGGAAAATCGTGAGTTGAAACAGCTTTTTGAGGGTGAAAAAAAACATCAATCCAGCTTAATCGAGAGCCAGAAGCCACTACGCTTATTGCAACAAAAGAGGTACCTCAGCTCATTAATATAAAAGAGGCTGAACAAACCCGTGTTTTATGCGTCTTACTCACATTACACGCCGTTGTTTCCTATCGCAGTGTGCCTCGTATTCTTGCGTTGTTCAAATCAAGAACATGCTATGACATTAATTGGGTTCCTCATTTCACCTCTGTCATCAATTGGAGCTTACGTGTCGGACTAGGGCTTCTGAATCAAGTACAACCCATTGTTAAACCGTGGGTTACGATTATTGATCACTCCATTGATATCGGTACTAAAAAAGTACTCGTGGTGTTACGGATTGAAGTGGATGCCTTATCAAAAGGGGAAGTGCAGTTCGACTGGAAGACGTTGAATGCATTGGACTTACAGTCTCTGATAAAGTAACGGGAGACACTATTTGCCCAGAATTAGAAGAGATTTTCGCCCGCGCGGGTAACCCCATCGCCATTATAAGTACTCACGTAAAATTATCTTAACACTTTTTTATTCTTAGGTTTTCGTGTAGGATGGGTAGAGCGTCTTTTTGCGAAACCCATCATTCTACAGGGGTTGATGGGTTTCGCTACGCGTTCTTTTGGTCGTTACGTGCCTATGAAGCAGGCGTTCCATTCTACCCATCCTGCATAAATGTTAAATTAATTCTGCATAGGTACTTAAAAGATGCCGATGCCACGCTGCAGAAAGGGGTTCGACTCTGGTCAGACAAGCAAGAAAATCCAGTCCCCACCATTGATGACATAGGCCATACGATGGCCAATGCACTAAATCTCAGTTTGAGAAAAGGGCCATTTATAAGCGTTTTACCGCATTAGTCAGTCATGGCGCAAAGTGTTTGCAGCAAACAGACCTTGCTTTTATGACACCCCCTGATTGCGCAGCAAAGGACGTTTTCAGAGTATTGGAAAGCTAGGTCAGTGGGGAGAAAAAATGTTGACGTCTTTACTGTCAGAGGCCCGGCAAAAGAAGTTAGTCAAATGGACAGGCTACGAAAGCTTTCCCGGACTTCAGTCAATCAAGAGCGTTTATTGTCCAATTTGCTGCCACGACAGACATCGTTTCTCAGGTCATGGAAACCCTTAAAAACAAAGGGCTTGATAAGAACAGTTACAAGCAGTGTTATGAGCTTTCGGAAGGTCTCCCCAGAAACTCAAAAGTAAAAAAACGAATGCAAGATTATTGGCTGAAGAAAAATAGTAGACTTAGAAACACTGATGCCCTTACCCCTGCTGGTCAGCAGTGATATTATCGAATCGCTCTTTGGTAATTTTAAATATATTATTGAACGAAGCCCTCAAGCAGATATGAACCGTACAGTACTTCTGATTCCTGCTCTCTGTGGAAAACGGGAGGGTAGTGCTGTAACGCAAGCCCTACATCAGGCCTCCCATATTGATTTAGACGCATGGGAGAAAAAACATATTCCTTATACTGTGCGGAAAAAACGACTTAAATTTTTTAAAGAAACAGGAAGCCAAAACATGGGGAGTACTAATGTAAGCTAGAGGCTATCTTTCGACAGCCTAGTACCGATCTGAAGGCTGATTTTTTAGGCATCAGTGCGCCTAAAATTAAAAAACTTGAACATCGAGTTCTAGATATTATGAAGATTGAGCAAAGCATGAGCCGGAAAGGTAATTGCTGGGATAACAGCCCAACAGAACGATTTTTTCGTAGCCTTAAGAGCGAACAACTGAATTACGAAAAATTCAGAACAACAGAAGCGGCTAAGTTAAGTATTATTGATTGCTTGGCTTTTTATAACAGCAAGCGAACACACTCTAAATTGGATTATAAATCACCATTAGAGTTTGAGTGTGAGTTTCATAAGAAACAAGTCTAAGAATGTGTCCTGTTTTACTTGACCATTACAAGTTACTGCGGTCTACTCACCAATAGATTATATAAAGTATTTAACAATATTAACAATGATCACAATAGAAACAAATATGGCGATAAATGTAACTAATTTGTGAATACCTTTATTCTTTTTACTAACAACAACTTGAGTAGCACTGGCACCATTAATATATCCATTTATCGCCTGAGTTTTCCCATTTGTTGATTTGATAACTTGGTAAGAAATAGTATCTCCGACCTTTGGTTTACGACTTAAGTTCTTTAATTCTGATTCATGAATAAAAATATCACGTTTGCTTTTTGCTTGTCCGATAAGACCAAATCCTTTGTCTTTATTCCATTGGCGTAATTTTTCCAGTAAATACAGTATCGCTCATGCTATTGCCTAATTACTATAAAATTTATTGGCTATTTTAACGCAAAATCCAATTGATACTAGAGGGTTGAAGCGCAACATTAAGAAAATTCATGCTATCGTTTAAAGTAAGTTGATATCTTAGGTGAAATTTCGAATCGCGAACTTCCGGTTACGACTTATTACAGCTAGTCGACGAATTATATTTTTTATCAGAATCACGATTATGATGCGCGACGAAATGTATTGACATAATTTTAAAAAAAACCTAAAACCAATATTTAAGATATTTTTAACCGGTCTCATGAAATATTCGGGCTAGGTAAAATAAAAAACAAAAAAGAGCTTGACCTATGTGTTGCACATAGGTGGTAGAGTGAAGTTCAGGATAGGTTAAAATATGTTATTTCAAGTAAAAGAGTTAGCACTGCGTTGCAATGTGTCACCTGATACGGTTCGTCATTATACCAAAATAGGTCTTCTTGAACCGACCCGCGATCCGGTTAATGGCTATCGTCAGTTTAATGCTAGCGATTCCACTCGATTAAATTTTATCAGAAGGGCTAAAATTCTGGGATTTAGTTTAAACGAAATTAAACGTATTTTAACTGAATGTCAGAAAGGGAAATCACCTTGTCCAATGGTTCGCGAATTGATTAATAAGCGAATTAAGGCAAACCGTGCGCGTTTGGAACAGCTGATGGAACTTCAAATACGGATGGAACAAGCGCTCTCAGATTGGACAACCATGTCAGATGGAATTCCAGGTGATCATAGTATTTGTCAGCTGATTGAGTCTTTTGGTGTCAATCATGACTCAACGATCATATCACAAAAGGAAGAAGATTAATGATGATAGCTGACTTTTAATGAGTACACCAGATTCCATTTTAATTATCAAAAGATTCTAATAAAAAATACTACAGGTAATAAAATGAAAAAAATTATATTAACAATCATATTGAGTTCTTTTCTATCTGCAATAGCAGTTGCTGATGACCATGTAATGAGGAATGATAACCCCAATGCTTCAGTAATGGAAGGAAAGCATATGATGAATAAAAACCCCAACGCTTCAGCTTCAGTAATGGAAGGAAAGCATATGATGAATTCAAACCCAAATTCTTCACGTTCTGATACAGAAGTAGCAAAAACAAATAAAAAAACAAAGAAAGGATATACAGTTATCAAGTACAAGAAATAATCTTATTTATAGTGTAACAAAAGATCACTTTGGTATATTAAACAATTCCATGACCATAGTATAGGGGTATGGAATTACCCATTAGGCTGACAATTATTTTTTACTACTTGTCAGCCTAAGTCCAGATATATTCATATAACCATCAAGCGAATCTACTTCATAAAAACGCTGGGTTATTCGCTATTCAACGGTTATTGCGTTAAAAGCTAAATCTCAGAAATGAGAAGCAAATCAATCCTGGCGCATTGATGAGACTTATATCAAAGTTAAAGGATTTATAGAGAACCGTCGATAAGCAGGGTAATACGATTGATTTCATGCTCTCTGAGAATAGCGATGAAGAAGCTGCAACGGCATTTTTTAAACAGGCACACACCAAAATGGCTTTCCTGATAAAGTCGTGATGGATAAAAGTGGTGCAAACTACGCAGGTTTAGCTAATATTAGTCTGTTGCTGATTTTAGCGGGTTCGCCACCTTAATCGATATCTGTCAGGTAAAATACTTGAATAACATCATTGAACAAGATCATCGGTTCATCAACAAAATAACAAAACCGATGATGGAATTTAAGACCTTTTCATTCCGCTCAAGCAACTAACGCTGGAATTGAAACCGCGCATATTATTCGAAAGGGGCAATTGTCAGAAGACAATATTCCTCCTTATAAACAGTTTATGGCTTTAGCGGCATAATCTTGCCTGTGAAATAAGCTAATTCATACTTTTGGAATATTTGCGACAGAACCGTACTAGTTGCCTCTACAATCAATTTCTATCGGTGCATTATCACCGACGCAAATCGTTCCATAATAATGTACAAAACCTGAAGGACATTCACAGGGGTACTGTGAATTTGTCTTGGTTGATGGTTTTGGTTTATTACTCAATAAATCAGGGGAACTAACTTTTGGCGGTTTTTTAACCGGATCTGATGGTTTTTCCTTTAGACGATAGTCGTAGCTCTGTCCCTCACCCAGCCAATCAACCCGATATTGATAAACATAAACAGAGTGACGCCCAGATGAATAGTCTCTGTGCGCAGACTCTGTTCTAAGAAAGTAATCACCATCACGATCAGGGTAAAAAACAATTTCTGCTGCATATATACGCCCATATTCATCAGGCTTTGGTTCTAAATTAGTACTTTTCGCCCTAATCCCATAATGGTTGTCAATGGCCAAAATAATTGAGCCAGTTTCGGCCATTAATATTGAGCCACTTTTCCAGAGAAATAGTTAGTTGTTGAGTTTAGATTTCAGTCGATAGCTTTCACCTCCCAGCATAAAAATGTGTGAATGATGGATGAGTCTGTCCACAATCGGCACAGCCACATTGTCTTCAAAGAAGAATTCACCCCAATTAGTAAATTCTTTGTTTGTTGTCAGGATAATTGACCTATATTCATATAACGCATTAATCAGCTGAAATAGGTTATGCATGCCTTTTTTATTCATCGGCAGGTACCCCAGTTCATCAATGATTAAGACATCGAACTTGAGCAGTTGATTGATTTTTTTCTTTTTCAACTCACCTTTTAATTCAGCTAACTCCAAGGTCTCCATTAAGCTTAATGCGGTGTTGAAGCCGACTTTATAGCCCGCATCAATTGCTTTTAATCCTAACCCTATCGCCAGGTGTGTTTTGCCTACGCCTGGTGGACCAATGAATACCACGTTTTCTCGGTTATCAATAAAGCCAAAGTCACAAAGACTATTGATCTCCCGTTTGCTAATGGTTGTTTGAAAGCGATAATCAAACTCTTCCAGGCTTTTATGCAAAGGAAACCCTGAACGCCGTCTATTTTGTTCAATACGCTTGTTGTTACGCTGAGTTTCTTCATACTCAACCAAGCTTTGGGCAAAGTGTAGATAAGAGCTTTCACTCGCTTCTGCTTGAATCAACAAAGGTTCAAGCTGTTCGGCAATGCCCGATAAGCGCAGACTACGATATTTCTGAGCGACTTGTTCAATAGCGGACATGGCTCTCTCCTTGTCCGTCAGGTCGGCCATTAAGGACACCATATCGAGCTAATGAGTCATTTGTTTTGCTTTGACTTTTTTGCGCATATTGAGAAGCAGGCATTTCTTCTATGTTTCCCCTTTCCGGGTGCTGCTGATAAGCCGCTAGTCGATCTCTTAACCCTGTTGCCGTCAGGCGAGGCGTGTCGATAAGTCGCGCTAATAGCTGAGCGTCTATTTCTCCGTGTTGCTTTATATGTGCATTCAATATTTGTTTAGCGCCTACCAACTGATCTTTATAGATGCCAGGTGACGTGTTTTTTAATAAGGCACATAATGCCTGACTATTTTGGCTCCTTCCCAGTAACTGTAAAACATCCGCTTCTAAATTTTCAATACGCTGTGCTTTATCTCGATAATGATCTCGGTTTTTTATCACCTGGCCTTTCTCCTGGCGAATCAGGTGTTCAGCGACAATCTCACCTGTTTCCAGGTCACTGATCAATAACTGACCATTCTGGGTAATGACGCCAACTCGCGCGCATTGATAAGTCATCGGCACTGAGTATTTGTTGGATTGCCAGGCAATCAATCCCGTTTTATCCGCTTTACGTGTCACCACCGTATCGGATGGTTTTGTTTGCACACAAGAGGGCGTCAAATAAGGCAACATATGTGCTTTTTCAGCCTGCTCATAATAAGCGTGTGGTTGCTTACCCGTACTGCCATGGATTCGTTGATTAGCCATATTATCCAGCCAGTCTGAGAAGTAGTGTTCTAAATCAGCCCAATTGGCAAAACTTTCACCATAAAGACCATTCTGTTTGGCATATTTAACGCCTGCTTCAACTTTGCCTTTACTCTCAGGATCATAGCCTTCGCAGGCATGAATACGAAATCCTGCCGTTGTGGCATATTGGTGAAAGCGTTGATTCAGGTTCAGTTCACGGAAGGTTTCACTGATGACAACCAATTTGGTTTTGGTCGTAAACGCATTCTTCTGGCATGCCCTCAAAATAACGGAAGGCGGCATCATGTTGCTTTATAAGCATATCTGTATTAATCGGTTTGTCAGATAAGGACACATGCATTAAGCGAGAATAGGACAAGACAAAGACCATTAAATACACGGTTGTTTCCATGCCGCCAATCATCACGCCACGTAGCTCACCGCCATCAACCTGGCACTGTTCACCTGGCACCATGTCAATCACAGGCTCATAGTAGCGCACTTGTTTAAAAGTAATTTCTTGTTTTAATGCCTGTATATAGCGTCTGACAGACCGATCTGACACGCTCAGTGTTTCAACCTTGGCTTTCAGTTTACGCAAGACCTTAACCGCTGATAACTCTGGATAGGTTTGTAGGAGTTGAATAATGTAATTCCGATACTCATCTAACTTCTTGGTTCTATCTGTATCAGACAATACCTCAGTCATCTCTGTTTCCGGCATGTTTAGGTATTTACTGACGGTATTGCGAGAAATACTCAATTGTTTGGCAATCTTGCGTTCCGACAAGCCATTGCCTTTGTTGTGTAATGCTTTGATCTGATGAATCACGATCCACTCCTTCATAACGTTCCCTGAGGTAAATAAAGGGAACTGTTACAGCTTTAGAATTAATAGTAAAGTCTGGAAAAGTGGCTCAGTTTAACTGGCCATTAACAATGGTCCCACAATTCAAGTACAGGCTGAAAGTAGTAACTAATAACCCTTATTTGATAAACCTCATCTGAATAAAGTGTAAATTTTTGCCCCGAATGACGGCCAATACTCCCTCTGCGTTCATCCATCAGATCACCATCCCCCAAAATAGCATCCCGCTGTAAAACTTTGCCACTAATCGGAGCCGTAAATTCTGCAAAACCGAAAAGAGGGATAGCAAGCGTGGTAACCAGAAAAATCTTTGTTATAAATCGGTTCATTAAAATTTCTCAATATCTAGGCAAATGTTTATTTTTAAAACCAAAATTAATTTATTGATTCATATAACGATGCCAAGAGTCACCATTATTATCTGTCATTTCATCAAAACTCCAATTCAGATCATATTCAATTTTATATTGCACCGGTTCCCATTCTTCTTCACCTTCATTAGTACGTATTTTTGCACTACCTACAAAGACCTTAGGCTGAATGCGCCTAGCATAAACCACTTCCTCTCCAGAATGATAACCGGCACGCTGGTGTGCCCGAGTAGGCCGCAATAGCGTACCTATATACTTGTCTTTACCGTGTTCTAAAAACCGGACGGCAAACTGTAAATCTGTGTTAATCCAGTCACCTTCCATTTCACCGGTAGGTTTTTGGCTTCTGGAACATTCATGCACAATCATCGCATATGGTTTTACACCCACTTGCATGTTAATACGAAGCAAACGCAATCCTTCAGGCATATCAACACCTTGGCAGAACCGCAATGTTCCTGATGCGATCCGGTCGACTAGAAGCTTGACCAGATGATTGTAACTTTCTTGATCTACAGCATTCTTGAATGCACTGAGTTCGCCTGTGTACTCATGATAAATTTCGTCAATCTTCATTTGTGTGTAGACACCAATTACCGTAGCCCCTGCCATAAACAACAATATTTCGCTGTTTATTGCCGCACTGCCTAACCTTCGTGACCCCAGTGTCTTCCAGTTATATGAACGCGTCAACGCTATTCGCAATTGTTCACCACTGTAATTTTCAGTTAAAAATGTTC
This sequence comes from uncultured Gammaproteobacteria bacterium, assembly GCA_942491615.1. GTDB lineage: Bacteria > Pseudomonadota > Gammaproteobacteria > Methylococcales > Methylomonadaceae > Methyloprofundus. The sequence goes on along the minus strand of CALOCH010000012.1, from coordinate 156,667 downwards.
AGAGCACCTGACCTCGGCTTTTAGATAAAATCATCCGACTGAAAAATTAAAAAACTTTAAAATCAATCAATAACGTACTTTTTACCCTAAATATTTCAGACAATTCTTTTCATGAGCTTCAGATTTTGTAATGATACCGCATTTACATGATTGATGGACTAAACCGGTCCACACTTGCCGGAAAAAACTATGGTTCAACGACAACTTCCCCTTTTTCCAGAGGGTTCAACTGAAGTAACCCATGATTTAGCCTTTGAAAAGCGAGACGGTCGTGTGACCTACTTCTATGGTACTTTGCCAGTTTTTACTCATGACGAGAATGATGATGCTTCGTTCAAAATGATTACCGCACAGATCTATACCAACGGCTATGTCAAACAAATGGATATTGTCCGTGCTTTTGGTGTGACACCAATCAGTGTCAAGCGTGCTGTTAAACGCTATAAAGAAGAAGGTGTACAAGGGTTTTATGCAGAGAAAAAGACACGCGGAGCGGCTGTTTTGACGAATGCTGTCTTGCAATAAGCCCAGCAGTTATTAAACGAAGGCAAGGAGCCTTGTGATGTGGCTGACCAGCTAGGTATTAAGCGAGACACCTTCAGTAAAGCTATTCGTGCCGGACGGTTGCATACCAACAGTAAAAAAAAGACTTAGCAACATTAACTACTAAAAGTGAGCGCAGTGGGCAAGATAATGCGGCTCCTATGGGGATGGGCGCTCAAAATATCGCTGCGCGTCTGGCTGCCAGTATTGGACAACTAGAGCAACCGGTTGCCCCTGATTTTCAAGCCCTACAAGATGTTCCTAAAGGCGGTGTTTTATTTGCATTGCCCGCTTTATTAGTGACTGGACTATTAAAATACAGTGACAATTTTTTTAAACTCAGCAAAGGGTATTATGGATTAGACAGCCTGCTCATCATACTGGCCTTTATCGCACTTGTTCGGGTAAAGTCGATTGAATCCTTGCGCTATAGTGCACCCGGAGAATGGGGCAAGCTAATTGGACTGGATCGTATTCCCGAAGTCCGCACTCTGCGAAGTAAAATCAAACAACTCACACAAGATGAAAGCCCTCAACAATGGAGTGAAGCGCTCTGTAAAGAATGGATGCAGAGTGCACCTGAGCAGGCAAGCATCCTCTATATTGATGGTCATGTTCGTGTTTATAATGGGCAGCAAACCAAACTCCCGCGTCACCATGTAGCCCGGCAAAAACTCTGTTTGCGGGCAACCACGGATTACTGGGTTAATGCAATGGATGGCCAGCCTTTTATGGTCATTAACAAAGCCGTCGACCCGGGTATGATCAAAGTCATTGAAAATGACATTCTTCCGCAACTCGAAAAAAGGCTGCCCACTTTTGTTAATACCGAAGAGCTGAAGTCCGATCCGCTATTGCACCGGTTTACACTGGTGTGTGACAGAGAGTCTTACAGCCCGCCTTTTTTTAAACGCATGAAAGCACAGCGCGTTGCCTGTTTAACCTATCATAAATATCCGGGTGAAAACTGGCCGGAAGAAGAATTTTTACCCTATGCGGTCACGCTACATTCTGGCGAGCAAACACAACTCAGCCTTGCAGAACGAGGTCACTGTTTAAGCAATGGTCTCTGGGTACGGGAAATACGCAAACTTTCTCAAAAGGGACACCAGACCAGTATTATAGGAACAGACTATCGCACGGAAATGATCCCGCTAGCTGTTGCCATGTTTGCCCGTTGGTCTCAGGAAAATTTCTTCAAGTATTGCCGTGAACACTTCGGATTAGATAAGCTGGTCGACTATTGCATTGAACCTGTTTCCGAGTCCGTCAAGGTGGTTAATCCAGAATATCGTCGACTGGATAGCCAGATAAGATCCAGCCAGGGTAAATTAAATCGTTTACTTGCCAGGTTTGCAACATTAACACTGGATACGCCTATTGAGCCCGACAAAGTAGAACCCTTCTTGCAAAAAAAGTCCCTCTGCCAGGAAGAGGTTGAAGCCTTTCAGGTACAGATTAAGAACCTCAAAGAAAAGCGCAAACAAGCGCCACATTACCTTACAGTAAAAGAGCTTCCCGAAGCGGAGCAGTTTCAGCAACTCAGCACCAAAAGCAAACATTTCATTGATACGATCAAAATGATTGCTTATCGAGCTGAAACGGCAATGGCCAATTTGTTGAGAGAAACGCTCTCACGACCTGATGAAGTTCGCAGTCTGTTACGGGCAATTTATAGTAGTGAAGCAGATCTGATTCCAGATCAGGAGCAAGGCACATTAACGGTACGATTACATCATTTGGCCAATCGGAGCTATGATGTTGCCATACAAAAACTATGTGATGAGCTTAATAGCACAGAAACAAAGTTTCCGCGAACAAATTTAAGGATGATCTTTAAATTGGGATCAAAGTAAATTCCGCGAGGTCAGGTGGTCTGAAAATATTTTAAACGTTAGTTTCGGGTTTTGTTTAATTTAGTATTACTTAGCAATGTACATAAAATAACTGATGAATAGTTAATTTCAACCACACTGCTGAGAATAAATCAGCTATTTATAGTCTGGATAACAACTCCGCTTTTTTAGCGCTGTATTCCTCATTGGTCAAAATACCTTTTTGGTTAAGGTTCGCCAGTTTTTCAAGTGCGGCAAAAATATCTGCCTCCTGGGTGATATCTTGGTTGTAGCCAGGTTGAATATTAACCGGGTTGTTTTGTATAGGTGCCGGCTCTGGTTGTTGTGGCGCGTTTTGTTGAACCGGTACATTATCGATAGAAATAACAGGCAAGCTATTAACATCAACTAAACCATATTGGCTAGTGAATGTAATCGAACCGCCTACTGATTGTTGCTGCGAAAACCCGCCTATCTGATGGTCTAAAGTATCATAAAGTGTGACATGTCCATTTGCTTCAATCGCTAAACGGTTAATACTGGCAAAATAAGCATAACGGACATTATTTTGTGCACCGGTGCTATTAGGGAATTGCAGACCCGCAGGCCACCAGTTACCGGAACTTCCCGCGGGTGGCGGAACAAATAAACTGACGGGTCCAATGGGGCCTGAGCCGTTTTGTTGTTGCTGACTACCACCGCTGTAGTTATTTTGCTGCTGATTGCCCTGACTTTGTGATTGAAAACTACCCGTTTGAATAAGTCCTGGCTGGTTAGCAATGAGATTGGAAAGTTCTTGACAAAGTCCGCCAACACTGTTTTTTAAGCCATTATTAAACATATCGCCAAGCATAATCATGCCGCCTTTCATCCATTGACCTGAGCCGCCAAATTCAGGGTGATTAAACTGGGCCATAGAGCCATTGCCATTTATAACAGACTGCAACATGCTGAAAACTGCATCAGAGCTGAAATGATAGCGCTGGGCGATTTCGTCGATGATCTGTTGGCCTTCGGGGGTAAGTTGGTTCATTAGAATTTAGTCCGGTGTATGTAGATAATAATAGATACAAATTTATTTTTGCAGTTTAGCAGACTATTGCCAGAAAATACTAGATTAAATCTCAATCAAACAGGGGGCAGAACATTTTGCCACGCAGTTCGGGTCTTCTATGCATTGCTCTGCCCTACTGGCATTAAGTTAAGGCAGCAAGCATAGAGTGTATTGAGGTACGAAGAGCATCTGTTGCGGCGTGATGCTCTTCCTATCATTTGCACACCCTATATCATTGTTGTAAATCAATGTTAGTGTTGCTCTGCCTATGAATGATGAGAAGATCCCTCCTTTCTAGCTCTCTACATGATCGTTAAGTTAATTTAAATGGATCAACATTGGGCATTTGAATCGAGACGGGTTCAACTTTCCAGATATCACGACAGTATTCGCTAATCGTCCGGTCTGATGAAAATTTTCCGGATCGGGCTGTGTTCATAATTGACATTTTGCACCAACGGAATTTCTCCTGATACACAGCATCAACTTCCTCCTGACATTTGTAATAAGCATCAAAATCGGCTAAGACTTGAAATGGATCACTGTAGATCAGATTATTGGTTAAATCACTAAACAAGTCTGTATCTCCTCGTGAAAAAAAGCCGCTACGGATTAAATCGATAGCACCTTTTAATACGCTATCATTTTGATAAAAATCATTAGGTGAGTAGCCAGCATTTCTTAATTGTTTGACTTGTTCGGCAGTGTTACCAAACAAAAAGAAATTTTCGCTGCCGACTTCTTCACGTATTTCGACATTAGCACCGTCCAAGGTACCGATAGTGAGAGCGCCATTCATTGCAAACTTCATATTTCCAGTACCGGACGCTTCTTTTCCCGCCGTCGAAATCTGTTCTGAAAGATCTGCGACCGGATAAATAAGTTGACCATTACTCACATTGAAATTAGGCAAAAAAACGAGTTTAAGTTTATCCCGGGTTTCCAGGTCACGATTGAGCATCTCGCCAACTGAGTTGATCAATTTAATGATCAGTTTAGCCAAATGATAACCAGGAGCAGCTTTACCAGCAAATATAAAAGTCCGTGGTTGACAATCAAAATGTGGATCAGATTTTAGGCGTTGATAAAGTGCAATAATATACAGAATATTTAAATGCTGGCGTTTATATTCATGTATACGTTTAACTTGTATATCGAAGATTGAGTCCGGATCAATACTTACGCCGGTTCGCTGATGCAATATCAGGGCAAAATCATGCTTATTCAGTAGTTTCGCTTGGTGCCAGTTTTCCTGAAAATAGCTATCATCTGCTTTTGCTTCCAGTTTTTTTAATTGATCCAAATCACTCAGCCATTGATCACCGATGGCTTCTGTAATGACCTTGCTAAGTCTCGGATTACATAAAGCTAACCAACGACGCGGTGTGACACCGTTGGTTTTGTTACTAAATTTCTCCGGCCAAAATTGATAAAAATCGGAAAGCACATCGCTTTTTAGCAGTTCCGTATGAAGTGCCGCCACGCCATTGATAGCATGACTGCCAATGCAGGCTAGGTGTGCCATGCGTAGAACATGGTGATCATCTGAACCGCCTAGCAGAGACATACGAGCTATTTGTTCAGAATCATGTAAACATTGAGGACGAATCTGCTCAAGAAAACGGGCATTAATTTCATAAATGATTTCCATTAATCTGGGTAGTAGTCGCTGAAATAAATCGACCGACCAGCATTCTAATGCTTCAGGTAATAAAGTGTGATTGGTATAGCCAAATGTGCGTTGGGTGACATACCAGGCAGTGTCCCAATCTATATTGTGTTCATCAATCAGCAGGCGCATCAATTCAGCAATCGCGACCGCAGGGTGAGTGTCGTTAAGTTGTACGGCAAATTTTTCATGAAAATGATCCAGATGAACTTTTTGTTTTTTCATGATCCGCAGCATATCCTGTAATGAGCAGGATACGAAAAAATACTGTTGCTGTAATCTCAATTGCTTACCTTGAAGCGGGCCATCATTAGGGTACAGCACTTTTGTCAGGTTTTCCGAAGCGACTTTTTCTTCGACTGCACCATAATAGTCTCCTTCATTGAAACGGCTGAAGTTAAAAGATTCCGGTGCGACTGCCTGCCACAGGCGTAAGGTATTTGCGGTATTATTTTTATAACCAAGAATCGGTGTGTCGTAAGGAATGCCTTGAACCTGCCACCCGGGTACCCAACGCACAGTGACGGCCCCATTTGCTCCCTCTTGTCGTTCTGTGTAGCCGCCAAATTTAACTTCTACAGCCCAGTCTGGGCGGATGATTTCCCAAGGGTTACCTTTCATTAGCCACTTATCTGTTTTTTCTACTTGCCAACCGTCTACAATGATCTGTTCAAAAATGCCGAATTCATAACGAATGCCATAACCTACAGAGGGAATTTCGAGTGCTGCCATGGAATCTAGAAAACAAGCCGCTAGTCGGCCTAGTCCACCATTGCCTAAACCCGGTTCAGGTTCTTCGCTAAACAGTTCTTCAAGATTTAAACCTAGTTCTGACATCGCTTGGCGTGCTATATCAGTCACCCCCAGATTTAATAAATTCAATGCCAGGTGCGGCCCCATAAGAAACTCAGCCGATAGATAGGCTACGGTTCTAGAGTGATTTTCAGTATATTCGGACGCTGTGCCAACCCACCGTGCCATCAGCATGTCGCGAACAGTGTAGGATAGAGCCATATAGTAGTCATGATTACTGGCTAAGGCTGGAAATTGTCCTTGTATATTAGCCAGATTGCGAAAAAAACTCCTTTTAACTTCGTCTGTTGTCAGTTTTATATTGGATTTTGTCATAACGTTTACAAGCTGTTTGGTTAGTGTGGTGGGTATTAATGTTCCTGGCTGTTTATTATTTAGTAATATAAAAACAGCTAGCGTAATAAGCCATTGGGTCTCAGATAAATAATGTCCACATCGCCTATTGAATGAAAATGGAAATTTAATTTATGAGATGCTACAAAAACTAGCATATTGAAGTCATAATTAAGATTACAAGCATTATTTGTGCCGTATTGATGGCATATAAAGCTTGTTAATTCAATCCTATGCAAGGATTCACTGCCATTAAGTTAAGTAATAAAATTATATTAATCAAAGTGATACTGAGTAGCTTAGCTTATCTTAGACGCGTAGATAACGACTTGTTGAAGTGCGTAGAGAATTCCAATCATACCAAGTTTGGAACCTATGGTGGGTTGCGTTTTTATTGTTTTGCAACAAAAATCTAATCCAAACTATAGAGTTAATACATTGATGATAAAGTAATAATCGCTTAACTTAAAGGCAGTGATCCAATCTGGGCTTTTGTATAGCGAATAATGGCACTGCAGAAATCTTTAGGTGATCTGCAACTTGATATCGTATTCTGCTATAAATTTTTGGCTGTAATAGAATAATCATTGTTTTATGCAAGCTATTACGGTCTTCTATGGTCTGTTTATGTGCATAGCGCACTATAATGGTTCGTTAATTCTCATAATTTTTACTCCTGGTTTAGTCATACTATCTATATTCTGTCCTCTAATCATTGGAATTTATGGTTTAAAAAAACTGGTGCAGTTATTGCTTGCCATAAATAGATTGTTAATTTAAATACTGAGGAACTTATATGAGCGGAAATGCATCTCGGCAGCAAGCCATTTATCAAATAACTAATCGCGAAACTTTGGCTGTGGATACGCCTGAGCCATTAAGTAAAATTTGGGCAAGTGATGTCTTTAATTTAGCCAAAATGGAAGAATCGCTTTCCAAAAATGCGTTTAAGGCGGTCAAAAAAACAGTGCAAACGGGTGTTGAATTAGATCCGGCAGTTGCAGATATGGTTGCAGCTGCTATGAAAGAATGGGCTTTAGCGAAGAATGTTAAGTTTTACTCGCATATTTTTTATCCGATGACTAATATCACTGCTGAGAAACATGATGGCTTTATTATCTCCAATTCTGATGGCAATGCCATTACGGAGTTTACCGGTAGTTTATTAATCAAAGGTGAGCCTGATGGTTCTTCATTTCCTAATGGTAGTATTCGCAAAACTAATGCAGCACGTGGCTATACTGCATGGGATCCAACCAGTCCAGCCTATATCATGCAAACGGACAATGGCTCCACCTTAATGATTCCCAGTGTTTTCATGTCCTGGACAGGTGAAGCACTGGACAAAAAAATCCCATTGTTACGTTCTAACGAAGCGATGAATAAGGCTGCGCAGAAAGTGCTCTCTTTGATGGGAGAAACAGATATTGCTACGTTAAATTCCAGCTGTGGTGCTGAGCAAGAATATTTTCTGGTGGATAGTAACTTTGCCAATAGTCGCCCTGATTTATTGTTAGCTGGGCGTACATTGTTTGGTGCTCCGCCGGCAAAAGGACAAGAGTTTGACGATCATTATTTTGGCTCTATTCCGATGCGTGTTCAAGTGTTCATGCAAGAATTTGAGGACAAACTTTATAAATTAGGCATCCCGGCAAAAACTCACCATAACGAAGTTGCCCCTGGGCAATTTGAAATAGCGCCTTACTTTGAGGCGGCTAATATTGCAGCCGATCATCAGCAATTAATGATGACCTTGATGAAGAAGGTAGCCAAGAAGCATGGCTTTCTTTGTCTCTTGCATGAAAAGCCATTTGCTGGTGTCAATGGCTCTGGTAAACATGTTAACTGGTCTGTGGGTAACGCGACGCAAGGAAATCTCTTGGATCCAGGTGATACACCTCATGATAATCTTAACTTCTTATTATTTTGTGGTGCTGTCATTCGCGGCGTTGAGAAATTTGGTCCTTTGCTACGTGCGGTTATTGCCTCGGCATCTAATGATCATCGCCTAGGCGCTAATGAAGCTCCGCCTGCTATTTTGTCGGTTTATCTTGGTGATCAGTTGGAAAAAGTGTTTCAAGATATTAAAGACGGTAAAATCGCGACGTCTGCAAAGGGGGGCTTGATGGATCTTGGGCTCTCTCAGATCCTCAAATTTGAGCGTGATCCAGGTGACCGTAACAGAACGTCTCCTTTTGCTTTTACTGGAAATCGCTTTGAATTTCGCGCAGTCGGGTCTTCACAATCAGTATCAGGGCCGCTTGTTGCCATGAATACCATGCTGGCAGATTCTCTTAACTGGATTGCCGATAAACTGGAAGCTGAATTTGCTAAAGGAACTGATAAAGCAAGCGCAGCCACTTGCTGTTCTGAAAGAGCTTATGGAAACGCATGGCAATGTTGTTTTTGGTGGAGATGGTTATTCTGCTGAATGGCATGAAATAGCGGTAAAAGAGCGTGGCTTAAAAAATATCCCTAATACGGCGGATGCATTGCCAGAAGTTCTTGCAGAACCAGTGAAACAACTATTTGCAAGTACTGGCGTGCTTTCACCAATTGAACTTCAAAGTCGCTATGACGTCTATGCCGAGCAATATATCCTGACAATTGCAGTGGAAGCAAAATTGGTTATTGATATGGCTAAAACGATGATTTATCCAGCAGCTATTAGTTATCTTTCCAAGCTTAGCATGGTCAATTCGAGTATGAGTGAGATGGGGATAGAGTTAGATAGCTCGACTACGAAAAAAGTCGCAGCAGCAAGTAATGCGATGATGGCTGCAGTCGCAAAACTGAGCATTGCGATAGAAAAACATGACTTTGCATCAACTGAAGCGCATATGCAATTTTGTGCTAATGACATTCGTGGCTTGATGGATGAAGTGCGTTTGCATGCGGATTCATTAGAGGCAGAAGTTGCTGATGAACTATGGCCTTTACCTAAGTATCAGGAAATGTTGTTCATTAAGTAAGATCACTGATCAATTTTTTTTGTCATCAATTGATTTTACCAGTGTATAGCGTGGCTTTAGCCCGCCATTTTGTGCGCTAAAATGGCGGGAATAATTTAAGTCTACATACATATCTATTGATCTAGTTTAAACTTAACTCGGAAAACTTTGCATAGCATGTGAGAATTAAAAAAACCTTGCAGTAATGATTGAGCGAGGTTTTTTTATTCAGGAATGTGCCCGGAATCAGTTCTTTATCTTAGGTGGGCGAGATAACGTGCCTTTGAAACGTATGTTAGCGATCTACATGCCTAATAATTAAGTTCGCAACGTTATTATTGTATGCCCCTAAATCAATTAGGATTCGGTTATGAATAAGCCAAAAAACCTGTCTTTAGCGCAAAGTGTTTTTATGCAGAACCTTGATAGCAGCTTGTATTCTTTAGTGAGTCGGGTTGATATTTTAGAGGCTGTCAGTCCATTAAATTATTTAGAGCAAAAACAAAACTTTTTTGACGGCTTATATTCTATTGAGCCTAAATTTCAGTACAGAGAAAACCCGATTAATTCCTTTAAATTAAAGCGTGATCTGTTCAATTTGCCATTAGATGAAATTCAGGATGAGGATTTAGCTAAGTTATATATGGATGTTGTTGATTCCTATGTTGATAAGATAGACCAGTTTAAATCTATAGGCAGTAATGAATTTCTTTATGACTCATTGCGGTATTATGGTGAGCCATCAGACAAAGATCTGCGCAATGCTCGTTTTATTTTGCATTTGCCAGAAGAGACTGAAACGGCTGACCGTAATTTGCGCGATGTTAACTATATAACAGCGATACTAACAGCGTTTGCGGAAAAAGAAGGCTATGAATACCAATTAATTCTAAACAGTTCGATGATTGCTAATGCTCTGGTTTCTGGGTTGAAAGTCAAGATAAATAGTGCCGCACAAGTGAGTGATATTGAAGCTCAGGCTTTAGCGCATCATGAGTTAGGTGTGCATCTCCTGACGACATTAAATGCCCGAAGTCAGCCATTAAAAATATTATCGCTAGGTTGTCCAGTGAACACGATGACGCAGGAGGGCTTAGCTATATTAAGTGAGTATTTAGCCGGATGCATGACCATCAAAAGATTAAAAATGCTTGCGCTGCGCGTGTTGGCTGTTGAGTCAATGATCAAAGAAAAAAACTTTAGAACGACATTCTTGTTTCTAAAAGAACAGCATCATATAGATGATAATCAGGCTTTTACCATTACTGCGCGTGTCTATAGAGGAGGGGGATTTACCAAAGATTATCTTTATCTACAAGGCTTCCACCAAGTGTTGAATGCCTATGAACAGGCCCCCGATTTTAATAATTTACTCACGGGCAAAACATCGTTAGATTATCTTGATGTGATAACCCGGCTGATTGAAAAGGGCATCCTTATTGCGCCAATTAAGTTAACACCGGCTTTTTTAAATCCGGGTACTCATGACGATATTCAAAAATTTGTTACCCATGCGATTAAGTAAGCTCGTCAATGTTGAAAAAGCACATTTCATTCAAGCCAGCTTAAAATGCAAACTTTGCTATGCCGGGATGACAGCGTCAGTGTTCAGGTGCTAAACTGCTTACTGAGCAGTTATAGCTTTCATCGGGGTGCTAGGTTGCTAGCTAGTCCTAATACACTGCCATTAAATTAAGAGTTCATTGATTTATAATCAAAGTCACGTGTAGGTTGGGTTACATTTTTGTTTGCAAAACAATAAAAACCTAACTCAATATAGGTGCTATAACATATTGTTTAATATATATTATTCCTTGACTTAATAGCATTCAGTCTGAATACCTAAAGCCTGCTCAATCAAATGGGAGCGTTTCAGTGTGAACAATAGCTTTATTATTGTTTAGGCTAGGTTATGCAAAAAGCTGGCGTCAAGTGTCAAAGTCAGGTGATTATCTTAAATTTATCCAACAGGCTTAAGTATGCAACGTTATAAAATTCTTCATCGTACCTATTACAACTTCTCTAACCCTGTTCAGCTTGGTGCGCATTACTTACATCTGCGCCCACGGGAAGACTATGAATTGCATGTTGAGTCCTTAAACTTAAAAATAACACCGACAGCCAAACTGCTTTGGCATCGTGATACCGAGGGTAATTCAGTTGCAATAGCGAACTTTGATGCACCTACCACTCAGCTGGCGATTGAGAGTGAAATAATTATTCAGCAATATAACGAGACACCTTTGGATTTTCTGGTTTCAGATTATGCCGTCGATTATCCTTTTGCTTACCCCTTCAATGATCGAATGTTGTTATTACCTTATATGGCATACCCAGAGTCTGAAACTTTTAATATGCTGACAAAATGGCTTTCAAGCTTTTGGGTCAGTGGTGAAAAAGTTCAGACTTTTAGCTTACTGGAGAGATTAAGTAGCCATATTCATCATTCCCTTGCTTATTGCATCAGAGAAGAGCAGGGCGTTCAGTCAGCCAAAGAAACATTAATGAAAAGGTCAGGCTCTTGCCGTGATTTTGCGGTGTTATTTATGGAAGCTGCTCGGTGTTTAGGTTTGGCGTCGCGATTTGTCAGTGGTTATCTGCATTCTGCTCCTTCAGCGACAGATTATGGTGCAACTCATGCATGGGCCGAAGTGTACTTGCCGGGCGCAGGGTGGAAAGGTTTTGATCCCACCAGCGGTGCAATTGTGGGCGCTGATCATATAGCTGTGGCAGTCGCACGGGATCCAGAATCAGTGCCACCGGTTGCCGGCTCATTTTATGGTGTAGCGGAGGCGACGCTGGATGTCGGCGTCTGGGTAACGCAGTGTTAAAGTGTCTTGCGAACCAGGCACAAGTTGATAGAAGCGGCTATCATTAGATGAGTTTTTCTACTAGGGTAATGATGATTTCTACTAGAATCAGATAAATAATAATCCATTCCAGTGTAGATGAGTGCTGATGTTTTTGCTCGTCAGCAAGCATTCCCAGTAAATCATGAATAGTATCCAGCTTTTGGATAAGATATTGGTGCGCTGTTCCAGTTCAAGGTATTTTGCCATTTGCATATAGAGCGCCTGGTATTCTGGATATTCCCAAAAATATTCTGGAATGTCGAGTAAATCAAACTTCAGCACTATATCGCTATTGGTTAAAAACAATTGCCCACGAATTATTGCCAGGGCTTTTTTGGATAGCTTAATGCGCCCTGTTGTTGCTAGAGATGCCGGTAAATGCTTGGTCTTTTCTATTGTTTGCAGTGCCTGACGCTCAAAAGAGGAGAGCTTGATAGATTGTGCCATTGCATGAGCAACAGCTAATAGGGTTTTACTATCATCACCAGAGGCTATTTCTATACAATCAAACTGGATTTTATTTTCCGGTGCATTTAATGTGTAGTGGAAGTTATCTTCCTGTTCATCTTCATGAATGCCCTGCGCAAATTCACATAATTGTGTCTGTAATTTTCGTCGCTCATCTAAAGTGACATTCCAGTGTACGACGACTCCGTATGGAAAGACCATCGAGTGAGATTTATTATGTTCGATCAGTAAAACATCTTTCAATAATGTAGCGCGCTTATTCGTTAATAAATATTGGCTTAACGGATTAAAATCAAAGGACTCTGCTAGACAGAGAGTAATGCAGTGGAGGATTTTATCAGTCATGGCTGGGCGATAATAAGAGCGGCTTGTAGTTGACTTCGGCCAAAGCGGGCCATGGCCTGAAAATCGGATTTTGGCACGGGAACAAAAACATTATCCGTGATACTCGAGTGCAGTGCATCATCGACATCGGGGTCATGAATATACATGAAGTGTTCATCATGTGCAGTTAAAACCACCCAGTGAGGTGCTTTATTACGGTTAATGCGATAAGTGCTGATTAGAATAACGGGAATATGTCCCGCGTCAAGATGAGTAATTAATTCAGCTATATCTATATTTTGCTGATGTATCGTAACCGATGTTTGCGTTAATTGCTGCATAAAATCCTGCTGCACCAAGGTAATAATTGCCTGTTTTTCCTGACTTCGAACGGTATTAAAAAACAGCGTATCCTGCTGACTAAGGTACATATCCACCTTGAATCCACGCCGCCAGGCCGCCAGTGCCAAACCATGTGGTCCGCAGCCACCATGCCCTGAGGTCATAAAAATCGTTGTTGATTCGCGCCAAATTTGTAATTCGTGCGCTTGTGTCTGCGAGCTGTTTATATCCAGAGCAGACATCGCCATAATCAGTGATGCTGGGCCGCAGGTAAATTCTGTCGTTTGATGATAATACGGTACTTGCAAACGGGTTTCTGGTTGTGGATAAACAATCCTCTTTTCAAAGCATAAGGCTTCGCTGTGGTCTTCATAATAATCCTGCTTGCGATTAAATTGATGATAGCCAAGGCGCTGATAAAGCGCGATAGCGCGTTCATTATCGGGACGTACTTCTAAGCGTAAGTATACACAATCATGGTTTTGCGCAGTGTTTTCTAACTGTTGCATCAAGGCTTTACCCAGTCCAGTTTGTTGCTGGTTCGGTAAAATTGCAATCGAGTACAGTCTAACTAAAGAAGTGCCGCGCCGGTATAAAAGCAAGCCATACCCGGTGATAGTGCCGTCAACTTCAAGCAGAATAATATCTGCATGTCCTTTTTCCAGTATCCATTGAAAATTTCTATGGGTTATTTTATCGTGATCAAAGCAGCTGTTTTCAATAAATACTAAAGCGTTAATATCTTCTTTAACTGCATGACGGAAACTAATAGCAGGATTACTCATGAGCTAATTTTGTTAAAGACATTTTGATCATTTGCTGACAACGAAATAAAACCATTTCCTGCCAATCTTGATATTCGGGATAAAAAAAGCCACGTAATTGTTTTTGCATGCTTTGTTTTAGCTCGGTTTTAACGGGGTTATGCCAGCAATAATTTTCTTGTTGTAATGCGTTAAACATTTTATCGACAGCAAAAGTACCAAATTCCAGCGTCACATAACAGCCTTGCTGTGGAAAATTCTGATGCCATAAATAATCCATTAAACCGTGTTTAGGCACTGAGCTGGACGAGCCTTTTGCCGGTTCAGTCATATTATGACCAAAACACGTTCTGGCCCATTTTGCACCAGCACTATCGGGCTGATGATCACTAATGACTTCACCATACCCATAAGGTCCTAAGCCTGAATGTATATCTAAAACAATGACCTTTTTACGCTTAGAAATAGAAAATTCATTGATTAATTGTTGTATAAGTTGATGTGACCAACTCGGATTATTGCCACCATAAAATAAACCGCTGGCATCGCTATATTGTCCACCGCTGACGGCTTGTTCAAATCGGGTATCACCCCAATCCAGACGAAACTGTTCCAGGCTGTTTTGCATAGCGAATAAGCTCTCTGTCTCTAGCCCAGTTAATTCTAAAAAAGGTTTTAAAGTAACATAATCACGATTAGTCGGTGTATCAGTAAAATCTACAAAATTACGATTTAAATCGATATTATCCTCATTCACGCGTCGGTCATAAGCAAAACCATAGGGGTTGAGAGCGTGGATGATTATCACAGCGGTATTGGGATCTATTACTGGAAGATGGCGCAAAAAATTAATTTGCGCAGCCGAGCCACAATAGCCTTCAACACCATGTGTGGCACTAATCAAGACCAGCAAATTATGCGCCTGTCTAGAACCTGAATAAAACACATCTGTGGCTAACTCTAATTTAAGACCGGAAAGGGGATGGTGATAAGTATTCAGTTGACCACTCGCTGACTGACTGGCTATCAAAAACTTTTCTCTGGCCTCCGAATACTGCCGGGAAAAACAATCAAGACAACTATGCATAGGCTTTAAACAGTGTGCTGACGTTCCAGGCGACGTAAAAAATCGCCCATAATGGTTAAATATAAATCATAGCCCATATATTGATCTTCTACACCGCTATCTACGCTTGGATTATCATTGACCTCAATAATCACATTGCGCCCCGGTAATTCCTTTAAATCCACACCATAAAGACCATCGCCAATTAATTTAACGGCTTTACTAGCGACTTTAATAACTTCTTTTGGCACCTGATGAATAGGCATTGCTTCAAAACCGCCGCTTTTATCGGTGCCGGTATTATCATGGTTATAAATTTGCCAGTGATCACGGGCCATATAATATTTACAGGCATAAATCGGCTTGTTATTTAAGAAACCAATACGCCAGTCAAAATCGGTTTTAACATATTCCTGGTACAGTAAAATAGCCGAATCTTTAAATAATTTAGCACATTGTTGCTGCAATTCCTCACGATTGGACACTTTAACGACGCCGATAGAAAAGGAACCATCCGGAATTTTTAAGACGCCAGGGTAATGAATGATTTGCTCTAAGGCCTGATAATTAATGTCATTATCTTTAACTAATAATTCTGTTTTAGGTGTCGGTACGCCATTAGCGTTTAATAAATCGGCTAAAAACACTTTGTTAGTACATTTTAAAATAGAGTCTGGGTCATCCAGAACTACCATGCCTTTACTTTCTGCGCGTTTGGCAAAGCGATAAGTATGATGGTCTATGGATGTCGTTTCGCGAATAAACAACGCATCGTATTCCAGTAAACGCGCATAATCATGCACATCAATCAAATCAACATCGATACCTAACTCATTTCCAGCGCGGATAAAATTCTTTAGGGCTTTATTGTCACTTTGAGGTAATGTCTCCTGAGCATTACATAAAATTGCCAGTTCGTAACGATAGCGCTTTTTAGATTTGGGTTTGCGCCATATCTGGCGACTGTATTTATCAATTGCGACAGCGAACTCAGTTTGCTCTGTTTCATCAAGTTGTATCAGGTTACCTGGGGTAATCGATTCAATCTGCCAGGTCGCATTATGGGTGAGTTTGACATCCAAAATTGGACAAGGATAGAGCTCAAATAGTTGTCGGGCAATTTTTTCCAGCGCGGTACGATTTGTTTGACCAAAAAAGATTTTGATTTGCATAGACTGAGTGTCATTTTGTAAAAATTTACTCAATTGGGCATCCATATTTTGATGGTCTTCATGTAATTGATAAAAATGTTGATTGCCTAAATCAGTCATACTGCGTATCGATGGTATAACGCGTTGCCCTCGTGCCTCAGCGAGCAATGAACAATAGTAGCCCGTGCCAAGATAGCTGTAATCACGGCATAAATTAATCACTTTGGTTTTTGTTTTTTTACTGACGTGAAGTGATAAATAATCCTTAACACAAATCAGTTGATGACTTGGGTAATAAGGCGACCAGTCATCAGGGTTATCAACCACTATATAGAGGTCTTGCATTAAAATTCCTTGGGATTAAGCAAATGTGTGCGGATGATAATCCCTTATTCAATATCTGCAAAGCACATTGTGATTTTTAAAACAATCAATTTAACACGGGGCGCATAAAAACAGTAGTGGCGTGGGTTTCAGTCCGGTGTGGCAAAAAAACAGACTGAAGTTCGAGTTAAAAATAGATTTATTGCTCCGTGTTCAAAGTGTCGTTCAAGGGATTAATCGTATTGAACAAGCAACCTTCTCAGTATCAAACGTTAATGCTATGAAAGTTTAAATATATTAATTTCCGATTTTCCTGGGCCTAATCGCGTAATTTAAATTGGAGAAAAGTTTACGTCGATGAATATTAAGTGCTTGCAGAAAAACATATTATATCACTGTTTTATATGTACTTTATTGCTATATGTATGTTTGGCTTGTAGAATTTAGGTATTAATAAAACGCTGCTACTTTAATATGGCACTTACTTAATAAAGCCAATCACCTTGATTCCTGTAATTATGTGATCATTATACAAATTCCTGATATTTGATGAGGCAATGTGCGCAATTTATGAAGGTGTCTCTGTAAGAGGTACTTATAGGTACTGTAACTCTCAGATCATATGATAGTTTTAGTGATCCGGTAGAGTAATGTAAGTTGCAAATGATTCTTATTGAGAGTAGACTCCAAACTGGGTTTTTACCTTGATTAAGGTAATAAATTCAGGTGAGTATTTTATTAGTCTCTGCTAGCTAATTTAAAACTATGCGATTCCAGTCCATAGTAATTGAGATGGAGTTTCTACCTTGTAAGGGCGGCATAGTAGTAGCCCTTTAAATTATGCTAAATTCAAGTCTTAAAGAAATTCAGAGAACTTAATTTTTTAAGTTTTGTTTATTAAAAATTAGAATATTAGGTTCTATTATTTGTTGTAACTATCATAGTATTAAGCATTTTTATTTAAACTAAAAAATTGCTTATAGAGTGTTATTTTCACTGTTTTGGAGAAATTAAAATGAAAAAAATAATATTACCTATTATCCTATCAACCATATGTGGAAGTGCTTATGCAGATAGAAAAGTGCATTATGATGATAATGGACACGATTATGAGCGTATTGATTCTAGTTTGACTTGGCGTGATGCTAAAGAATTCTGTGAAGAATCTGAAGGGCATTTAGCAACCATCACTTCTCGAGATGAAAATGATTTTATTTATGAAGAACTTGCCAGAGATATTTCATCTAGCATATGGCTTGGCGGTACTGATGAGTCCCGAGAAGGTTCCTGGAGCTGGGTGACAGGGGAAGAGTGGGACTATGAAAACTGGAGCTCAGGGCGACCTAATGATGCAGGTGAGGGGCAAGATTACTTATCTTTTAACTCCAGTAATTCGCGTCGCTGGGATGATAATGGCCTTCCTAGGAATGACGATAAAAAAAGATTCATTTGTGAATATGAAGATGACTTTGACAAAGATTGTAATGCGACCTATCGGAATGGGCGTCTTACAATTATAATTTCCATGTGTTAATGTTGAGACACATTATGGGGAATCAGAACGGGAACTGACATATTGTAGATTTTAAAAGTCATAAAATTGCAGGGCTTTATTCATCTGTTTTTGGTCGCATCAACCTAATTTACAAGTATATAATGCTAACCGTTTGAATATTCAGAGTTTTTATCGATTTTTCTTGTCAGCATACAAAGATAAAAAGGCATTACCCAAAGGACGCTAACATCGCGTGGCGTCCTTTGAGTCGTTCTTTTTCGCTAATCAATAAAATCGTTATATCACAGGTCTTTAGTGAGTGAATCAATAACAGCGTAAGCACTGATGACAGTATTAGTATCAACTTTTATATCGGCTATTAA
Organism: uncultured Gammaproteobacteria bacterium; assembly: GCA_942491615.1. Classification (GTDB taxonomy): domain Bacteria; phylum Pseudomonadota; class Gammaproteobacteria; order Methylococcales; family Methylomonadaceae; genus Methyloprofundus. The sequence goes on along the minus strand of CALOCH010000012.1, from coordinate 138,300 downwards.
CGAGGCTAAAGCTTCTGCTGAAGGTTCAAGATCCAGAGCATTTAAAACTTCAAGTTGAGAAATATAATATTTAGCCACTTTTTTGCGGTTGTCTACCATAATGACGTCTTCGTTTTGTGCGCCGTACAATATATTCAGCGAAATACTTTGCAATGTCATTCTGCCTGCGTTCAATTCGGCAACATAATAGTTTAAGCCAGGTATGTCGGGATTGCGGCCTAGTAGTTGAATGTACAAATTTGTTACCAGATCTCTGTTACTGAGTGAGCCAAAACGATCTTCAAACTCCTGAGATTCACCAAAGGCTTCAATAATGCTACTTAAAGAACCTTCTTTTGCGAGTCTGTCTGCCCAGTAATACATGCCACGCGGGTCAGCAGGGCGGCCATAATAAGCAATATAAGCTCCAGTCACGTCCTCTTCGGCACTTGTAAACACGCGAAATGGATTGTAAATGACTTTCCATAACTCGTACCCGGTTCTCTCAGTCTGTGTGCCATAGGCATAAGTAAAAGCGCTAAAGAATAACTCATCACCAACTCTAGTGAGTTGTGTAGGATTAGAACTGCCGTAAGTTGGGTTAGTATCCTGATTTAAGTTAGCAACGATTTGTGTGCCCTCGTATGTACCATCTGTTTCCCATAGCTCCCTGAAATATAAAGGATCCCAGGCAGAAAAGAACAGTTTATCAGCAAGCACGGTCAATTCATCGGGATAGGCAGACGCTGCATAACCAAATTGATCCAGTCCTGTTCCTATGTCCATAAATAAATCAGTGCCTGCAGCTGTGCCATCTGATCGCCAGAGTTCAAAGCCATGGTTGTACTCTCCATCATTAAAGCGAAAGAATAGCTGATCTTTGAAAGCCGTCATATTATCCAGGATGGGTCTATCACGGTTACTGACATTTTGAATAAAGGTATCTGTTACGCCACCGGCTCCTGCTACTAATTCTTTCACAAGATGGGTTCCTTCATAAGTGCCGTCAGTTACCCATAACTCATTACCATGAATACCATCATCAGCCATAAAAAATATTTTATCAGCAACCTTAACCATATTTGATGGATAGCTACTGCCTTGGGGATTTATATCCTTAATTAATACAGTACCTGCTGCTGTGCCATCTGACCTGAAAAGCTCTGTACCTATATTTTTTGCAGCCGCTGAAAAAATCAGCATATCATTTAGCTCGGTCAGATGTCTTGGGCTTGAACTACCTGGGCCGTAAGGAATGTTATTAAAGGGTGTTAAATCCTTAACCAAATAGGTGCCATTTTTTGTACCATCGGTACGCCATAATTCGTAACCACCGATATAGTTTCCCGCATTATCAGTGTAGGGAACATTAATCGCTGTGAAGTACATAATATTATTGACAATGGTGTGATAGAAGTAATGACTACTGACGTTGTCTCTATCAATACTTCGTGAGTCAGCATGGATATCTTTTAACAAATAAGTACCTTGAGCTGTCCCATCAGAGCGCCATAACTCCTTACCATATTGTTCGTTTTTAGCTAAAAACAGCAATAAGTCATCTTGCTGGTCGTTATTAGTGTCAAAGGCGGTTAAAAATTCAGGATAACTTGAATTGGCTGATCCTGAGGAAGAACCGGGGTAAATATCTTTCACTTCAAATGTGCCAAAAGCGGTGCCATCAGATGTCCACAGTTCGTAACCATTACTGGATAGAGCGCGAAAAAATAAATCGCCTTTAAATGCTGTGAATTCACCATAGGTTCCTGAATATTCGGGATTATCCAGGTCAATGATAAACTGGGTGCCCGCTTCAGTTCCATCTGATTTCCATAGTGCGTATAGATGGTCGCCATAAAGACCACCGCTATTTGCGAGAAAAATGGCAGTGCCATTTATATCTGTTATCGCATGCGGAGAAGAGCTATAGGATCCTGGGTTAATATTTTTAACCAGTGTAATAATCGATTCGGCCAGCACTATAGGGCTGGTGGATAGCAGGGAGGTAATGAACAATGTATGCTTCATTGTTATGAGATGACGAAAATTTTTCATTGAATTCTCCAGTAGATATTGATATTTATCTAATCAATCCGTTGTCAAATGGAACAATTTATACACTGACGAAGCAAATGGTCAGATAGGTTAGTGTATTATTATCAATGAGTTGAATGGCTCATTAATACTGGTCATGAAGGGATAGTAACAGCACCTGACTATATAAGTCTACTGTTTTATACCTGCATATTCAGGAGAAAAGAGGCGTGTTATAGTAACCTTATGTTTTTTATGGTATAAATGAGTGATGAAAAATGCAAAAAAATTGATGGTCTTCATTCCAAATGGCTTGAGGGGGGATTTTCTATATCGACTTTAAATTTTCAGGTAATTTAAAGTCGATATAAATAAACTGCTACTAATCAATCCAGGGTCTAGCCTGTTTAATCGCTAATTTGCCTCGACTACCATCGTCGGTTTCTGTGATTTTAAATTCTATATCCATAGCAAACCTGGGATCACCTTGATAAATTTCTTTAAAGTGCTTGTGGATAATACGCAGGTTATCACGTAATTTATCTATTTCGCTATCAGTCAAAACATCTTCTGTACTGACCGGGCGCTCATAGATTTTAGCAACATTGGAATGCCGGATAAATTGTGTTTCCCAGGCATAACCATTAATAGATGCAGGTAAGCGGGTAATAATAAATTCATCTGGGATTGGGTTGACTAGTCCATTTTCAGTTTCAATTGGTTCAGGATTGGTTATTGATAATTCACCATATTGTGCATTAATATAAAAACCTTCCCAGCCTGGATTGTAGATGTTTTTAGTAATGGCTACGCCGTTTGCCTGCTCATCGCCATAATTAGGGTGAATCAACACGCCCATATAGGTTTTTAAATGATCAATCCGGTGCAGTCGTCGTTCTTCAAAGGCTCTATCAGTCCAGAGACTTGCCCACACTTGTTTAATGCTATTCACTAATTTACCTTCTTTAGGCTTATGCGTAAATGAATCGTATAAGCCTGCGCCGTTAAAACCAGGTAAATCTTCATTATTGGTACTCGATCGTACACGTAACTTCTGGCTAAACGGCTCACCTGCAGGTTCCCAGAACAGACGTACTGTTTCTATTTTATCTATCAAGGTTTGCGGTACTTCTGCATTTTCAATGATGTTACGTAATGTTACCAATGCATTTTCTCGTGTTTCTCTGTTTTGCTGAAAATCCGGGTCGTTTAATAATTGCGTTACATACTGATAAAGAGAGAGGCTATTTTTATCATTGCATAACGCAGTTAAATCTTGTGCGCAACGTTTCAGCCGCATAAATTGATCATACAAGGTAAAGGGTAAAGCGTAGCCCGTGGGGGCAATATCAGCAGGTAAAATTTTCCCCAATTCTGCAATATTGGCTGCTTTTACACCAACACGCACCCAGTCAGCATGACCTAGTTCGCTTAAGGGCAGGGGCTCTGTAATAGTTAAATCAGATTCAGGTCGGGTGACTTCTGTTGGAATTTGGTCTTCCAGCCACTTTAAAGCCTCCGCTTCAGTTGCTGCAACAAGCTGAACGCCGTTATCATTCACTACATAATGTACCCAGTTATTGAAGAGTGCCTGATATTCAGCTTTGTTATGTACATCTTTAATATAGGCATTAGGCGTATTATTCTGGCGCGCTTTTAAATTAATATGTGACAGGGGAGTTTGTGGCTCTTCAGTAATAATGCCGCCGACATGACCTAGTGTATTAGGTATAAAGGTATAAATAGCTATAGTTTTTTCGTCGGGATTGGGGTCACCTGGGTTAATAACTTTTAACCTGCCATAGGCTTCGCCCGCGTTAAGTATCGCTGTGTCCAGCTGTCCGAAGAGATCATCCGTCAGGATAGTGCGTATGTTTTCTGCTGCAAACTGTTCAGCAAATGCCTGATATTCCAGTTCATGCGTATTTCCGACAGGGTGATATGCCAGAGGTATTGGCAAGAAAGGCATTGCCGCACTTAAAGTGCGATAGGTTTGTTTAATTAATTTAGCAGGCACAGGGTCGGTAGGCCAGAATTCGAGTGTATATAGACCTGTATTATTCTCCCCATCAGATTTAGTTGCGTGATCATAAGCTACGACCGAGCCGGCAAGATGGCTTCGATTTACACTAAAATAGGCATCCGCACCAAATTGTGTCAGCCCTTGTTCGTAGCTAAGGTGTTGATAGCGGTTGAGCACATTGCGTAGAAAATCATAGTGCAATGGTGTTGCTACTGAATTCATAAAATACAAAGTGGGATGGCTGGTATCTAAATCAATGATTACAAACTTTAATTCACGCACCCCCACAACACCAGATACATTGCTGGTCGCAGCCAGTTTATCAAACGCTTGTCGGTTTTTTAAAAATAAAGCTCCTTTATTATCCGCTATAGGCCAGTTAAAAATTGATTTGCCATTTGCATCGCTCGCCTTTGTCAGTAGCAACTGCAAAGGATTGGAATAGGGAATTGTTTGCATTTCAAGCTGTGTGATATGCGCCTCACTTCCTTTTGATAGCAGACTCAATGACTGTATTTGTAATAACTGATTTTCAGCTTGATAGTTAATATTGGCTGAAGCAGGCTGATTTTCCAGTAACTGTAAATCAGTTAATTGAAACTGGAATACTTGCTGGCTATTTAGCAGGTTGAGTTCAGCTGAGAATAACAAGCCGTTTTGAGCAACAAAAATTTCTGCAAGCTTCAGTCTGCCTTGTTGCATATCATAAGTCGCATGCTTTGATGGACACTCTTTGGCTATCACTGCCGTCGCCATGTATAAGTTCGCCATCGCCAATATGAACACATTCCTAATAAATAATTTCATGTTTAAGTTTTATAGAGGGTTAAGAGCAAGCACTTTAAACTGTATTTTTGCCGGGTTTTGGATTTGTTGTAAAACAGCAGAGTAATAGCTGAGTTCTCCCATCTGTGTTTGTAAAGCAAGTCGAGGGATAGTCAATCGGCCTGATTTAAGAGCATACTCAATATCAGTGTTTTTAATATTCGTACGTAACTGATAATCTGTTAGCGTTAACATAAATTCGCCGCTCTGCTGACTTAAATGTAATGTTGCGCTCAGCACCCCTGCGCCTGCTAACGCTACTTCATTGAGTTGTAGGCTACTGCTATGCGGATAAAAAACCGCAGGGTGGTAGTGTATAGGTGTATTTTGAAAAGCATACAGCGTGTGTTTTGCAGCGACTAATATGCGTTCTGAGCTTAATGCGACACTCAGGCCGAACTGATCGTGCGCCTTGAGTGTTGTATTGGCTTGCTGATGTATTAAGTCCCATGTGTTGTCTTTTCCCTGGTCAAATAAATAAACTTGCCCACTATTAAATCCATTCGCATGAACTTTATTCGCGCCGACAAGAATCTGTTTATTTTGTAGTACAAAGCTATTGCCAAAGTTAGCCCCCACATTCGGTTTGCTGGCAACCAATGCGGTATCTTCCTGCCACTCTCCAGTAACATGCTTATAAACATAGACTGATCCCGCACGTAAATGATCAAACACATCTTTTTGTCTGACACTTGCGGCAATAATGTCTCCTTCAATTGCAATCTGCTCACCTAAATGATCTGCTGATTCACGATTCGAGGCACCTATACGCTCAATATATTGCCATTGTCCTGCCTGTTTTTGATAGACAAAAATAGCGCCACATTGAATACCGGGATCGAAGGTATTACCTTTAGTAATCGCAAAACGCGGCTGAACGTCCAGGCTTAATTGCTGTGCAGTTCTTTTTTTAGCGTCTGTTACAAGACTATTATCTGCATCAGTATAGGGTGCACCGATAATCAGGTTAGATCCATCTTGCGCAATTGCTGCACCGAAGTGCTGAGCTTGTGAATCTTCAGGCTCAATACTGTCTGATAAACGCCAACTTGATGTGTTGCTATCCAGTGTAAAAAGATATACTTTGCCTTGTCCATGTGATGGTGCACCTATGTAAAGTACCCCATCGACTAAAGTAATGCCCTGACCAAACCGGTCGCCCGCTTGTGCGTCAGGGGCTGTTAATTTAGCTATTTGTCGCCAATTATGTGGGTTAGTAGTGGAATGACGTTGAAAAATATACACAGCACCACTATTTTCACCTTGGGTATTGTCCTGTTCGGCACTGACAATCAATAGCTTATCGACTAAAACGATGTGTTTAGCAAAACCATCTGCGAGATGCTTGCTTTGTAGTTTAGTTGCTAAACGCCAGTTCTCATCCGCTGCATATAAGAAAACAGCGCCAGCAACCGCCTTATCGCTGGAATAAGCGGCCACTGCCGCAGTTGATCCAGAAATAGCAACCGATGTGCCTAAGGTTCTGTTCTCCATATTGGCAGGGAGAGGTAACGGTATCTCATGTAAATTATCAAGATTAAGCGCATGTGTTGTTGTACAAAAGCCAAATAATAGACAGAGTGTAAAGCGAAATAGCATCATATCGGATTTAAGGGGTTGAATCATAAAGGAGAGGTTTAGATAATGGCTTATGAAAACGTACTCTCAATCTCTGTGGGGTATAGTGATAAGAAATGAAGGGGTAGGGTAGTTCTCAAGAACAGACTTATCAAACTGGATTAAAACTCATGCATTAACTATGCCACGTGATACAACTATAGGTTTTTGCTTCGACGGAGGCTAGTTTTTTAATGAAATAAATTAATCTATGTTAGATAGCTTATTGCCATAGGGGATATACAGCGCAATTTATTTTCATTAATAGCTATATGGATTCACTTATCTACATTCCTAAAACTGAAAATAAAGTTATAAGGTGAAAATTAAATTAACCTGCGATTACTAAGTATTTAAATTACTAAATACTTGATAATTATAGTATTTAAGTAGTCTGGTTAAATTTTGTACAATTTAACAAAATACCAAGAAAATCGGGTAATAGACTCACTTCTGAACGCTTAATCCACAAACTTATCCACAGGAGTTGTGTACAACTTATCGTAGCTTAAGCGTCTATTCATTGAATTTCTTTTTGCTCAGCAATTTTTCATTTGCAATGATATTTTATAATGGATTGAAATTATGTAGAATGAATGTATTTTCACACATAATAAATTGATCTCCCCGTCTCTTGTATCGAGCAACATGTCGCATTATGCAGCATGTCGATCGAGTGGGATCTATAAGTGTGCGGTTTAGTAAAAATAATCGTATGCATTGTTATATTGAGGTAAGGCATATTAAAACGATAAGTATTTTAGGTTCTGGTTGGCTCGGTTTACCCTTGGCTGAATATTTAGCGAACATGGGCTATCGGATCAAAGCATCTACGCGATCTACAACTCGCTTGAATGAACTCAAATCAACAGGTATTGAATCCTTTATTGTGGATATTGATAACCCAGCAGATGATCGCGCCGCCTTCTTACAAGCTGATATTCTGATTATAAATATTACCAGTAAGAATCTTGCAAGTTTTACACAGCTAATTATTGATATAGCGCAATCTACTATTGAAAACGTCCTCTTTGTAAGCTCAAGCTCCGTGTATGCTAATTTGAATAAAGTGGTTACAGAAAATGAAGCAGCGGAACTTGAGTCCAGTCCATTATTTCAAATAGAGCAATTATTCAGGACTAGTCCTTATTTTAAAACAACAGTGCTTCGACTCAGTGGTTTGATTGGTTACAGACGTCACCCAGGGCGTTTTTTTCGTCACGGTAAAGTGGTTGATCAAGCTGATGCACCGGTGAATCTGATTCATCGTGATGATTGCATTGGTATTATCAGTGCTATTATTGAGCAAGCAGCCTGGGGGCAGGTGTTTAATGGCTGTGCGGATACGCATCCGAGTAAACGTGACTTTTATACACATGCTACAAAACTGCTGAATAACTCTGCTCCTGAATTTGCAGGTAACCAGGAAACCGTTTTTAAAATCGTCAGTAATGCTAAAGTGAAACGGGTGTTAAACTATCGTTTTTTGTATCCTGATCTTATGCAGATCGCTTTTGATTAAGCTAATACGACTAGAATAATACTCCGGATTGATGACAAAAACACCTGAAAATCGAGTATAAAGTTTTTTAAACAGTGCGTTGCCTATTCCGTTTCCGGGGGCACTATCCTGAAACCAATACCCTGTTGTGTTTCCAGTAAAGCAATGGTAAAGGGTTTGTCGATCGCTTTGCGTAGTTTATACATATGGCTCCTAAGCGTATCACTATCTGGCATTAAATCGCCCCATAGTTCTTTTTCCAGCTTTTCCCGGGTGACTAACTTTGGCGATTCACGCATAAGTATGCGTAAAATTCTCAGACAAGTCGGTGACAAATGAATGATTTTACCCTGGCGTTTTACTTGCATAATCCGAGTATCTAATGTCAGGTCGGAAACCACATAATCCGCTTCATCCATTTCACCTCGCTGGCGACGGATCAATGCGTGTAGTCTGGCTTCCAGCTCAGGCATATCAAAGGGCTTGACCAGGTAATCATCTGCGCCTTGTTGGAAGCCCAGTAATTTATCATCCAACTGATCACGCGCGGTGAGCATCACGATCGGTGTCGACAGTCGAGCCTCTTTGCGCAGTCGACTGCAAATTTCCAGTCCATCGATACCCGGTAACATAATATCCAGAATAATCACATCGTAATTTTCTGTACTTGCAAGGTGTAACGCAGTGAGCCCATCATAAGCATAATCCATAATAAAACCGCAACTTTCTAAATAGGCACCAACCGCTTCAGCAAGGTCTTGATGGTCTTCAGCTAACAATATGCTTGCATGATACATGAGTTCTTTTTTAATTTACTTGAGGTGTGATAAGGAATAATGGTATTTTTATTAACGTTTTTATTTTACCTTGTTAAAGACGTTGCAAGCTGATTTTTAGTCTGAATTTTTGCTGCGCTGTTGGTGTTATAATTAATACCGATAAAAAATTGCTTTTTTAGTCACCAAATCCTGCACGTTTCCAGCTGATAAATTAATAATTAAGGTTTCCTGATGTTTAACACAGTTGAATTTACGATAAATAATAAAGTCGAATTCGTACATCATCAAAATCGTATCAGCATAAATATGACGTAATTGTTCACCCTTAATATTCTAAAGAGGGTAGTGAACGCTTACAATATGATTGATATAAACTACTGCATATACAGTCAATAACAATAAACCAAAATAGCACAGATGATAAGTATTACGCCAGAAATGATAGGTTATATTGCAGCAGCATTAACCACCAGCTCTTTTTTGCCACAAGCCATAATGACCCTTAAAACCCGGGATACTGAGTCGCTGTCATTAGGTATGTATACGATGTTTACGCTAGGAGTTCTGCTGTGGCTTATATACGGAATTTACATTGCAGATAAAGCTATTATCTATGCAAATGCTATTACTTTGATTTTGGCTTCTTCAATATTATTTATTAAAGTTTATAATATTGTCACAAAAAAAAGCGGGCATACTATAGGCAAAGAAGAGTAAAGCACGCTAATTTTTAACTTATTGATATATAAAATAGAAAAAAACTTTTGTCTTTTTTTTGAAAAAATTTCTTTTCATTTTAACGAAATTTGCGTATTATATCCGTTCTTAACGGAGAGGTGGCTGAGCGGCCGAAAGCGGCGGTCTTGAAAACCGTTGAAGGTTTATCCCTTCCCAGGGTTCGAATCCCTGCCTCTCCGCCATTTATATTAAGTTTTTTATTTGTAACTAGAATATAAAAGAGATCGTGTTATTTAAATCAGAAAGTGTATTATTTCTGGATGAATAATTATTATCTTAACAAATACCAAAAATAGTCATGTGATTTATTGCTGACTATCTTATTTAAAGGACTTTCATAGTCCTTTTTTTGTGCCTTTTATTTATTTCCTAACGCTTATTCTTAATTAAGCAAACCATCAATAGCTATTAGAAATACAAACATTTCTATTTTTCTGCTATATCTAATCAAGCAACTAAATCCCAGCCCCCTATATACAACTAAAAATAGAGCTAATCAAATGTTCTCTATTTTGCGAATAATATCGAAGAACAAAAAATCACCCTGCGACAACTGCAAGCCTTTTTATGGAAAATCGCTGACATCATGAGTTTCAGTCCCTCTCCTTATCAAGGAGGAGTTAGGGGAGTTTTTTTTAGAAAATCTCTTTTCACACTTTGTTTTTAGAGGGGGAGATGAACGTATACTCTAATGGTCTGTTTTTTTATTGGACTTGATACGGAATGTCAGTGGTTTCGTGAAAATGCAGAATACTGGTATTTTGAAAACGCATCAATCTTATCGGGTCTAGCGAGAACACTTTGAGATAATCTTGGTTCGGTATTTCATCTCCTACAGCTTCACTCAGCAAATAATATCAATGCCTACGACACACTCTCGCCTTTTGTCAGAATAGTTTTCACCTCAATTTGAAAAACATAAATCAAATAAGGGACGGAAGAATAAGACCATGGCAACCCAATACCCAAAAGTAAAGAAAAGATGCCATCATTAACAAAATGCTTCCACCGTTAAGTATGAGCGTATCTGAATTAGCCAAGGCCGTAAATATTCCATACGGAACACTGTATACATGAAAAGAAATGTATCTTGATAAGAAGCTCAGAAACATTAAAAAATACAAACAACTCTCTAGTTCAGTAGGCAACTGAGAGAAAATTAGCAGTGCTGAAGAAAGTACCTTGAGCGAGCAAAAATACCGTGAATATAGCCCGTAAACAGGGGCATTATAAAGCTGATCTTAATGGCCAGTTAAACTGAGCCAAAATCGGCCATTGGCAGCTGAAATTGTATCTTGTAAGGCCGATTTCATTAAAGGCTCAGAGTAAAAAGTGACTCAATCCAATCAAAAACGAATTAAAACAATTGTGTAGCGAAAATCAATAAATTAAAGAAAGAACTGCAGCGAACTGAAATGGTCCTCGCATAAACAGTGGCTTTATAGGTGCTTAGAAAAAAGCTGGATGCGCTCTGGGATCTTCTCACTATTTTTTTAATAGTGAGAAGAGAAAATTACCTTAATTTTGACATTACGAAAATTAAAATTCAGAATAATTGTTTCTATCCAATTGTTTTTAAATGATTTTTTTTTTGCTTAAATCGAAAGATGGGTTAACTTAATGGTAGAGATTCTCTTGCCTGGGTGTTAATGCCAGATCATTAAGGACAAAACAGCATGTATTTTAAAAAAAACCTTAATGCGACTGCGCAGTTTTTTATGATCGTGTGCTAAGAAAGAGGCGGAGTTAGGAGAGGCACGCTTATATTGTTGCTAATCCTTTATGTGCCAGTTTGGTTGAGCATATTGCTGATTACGTATATTGGCATACGGTATGTGTCTCGTTATTTTTGTCTGGAATCAGATGCCAATCAAAAAGGCTAACGCTAAAAAAACGAAGTATTTTACTTGGTTTATATGGCAAGTAAATACATTTAATGTATCCAATAATGAAACAATTTGTGGATTTTTTATGTAATTGTAAATATGAGTTTAGCCCATATAATTTAATCGTGATGATAGAAAATCACTTTTTAACTTAATATGAGGATTTATAGATGAATGATTTATACAAAGACGTTTTAACTGGATTGATATTTATGATTGGGCTGTTTGGCTTTCTTTATGGTGAATTTATTATTTCATCCGCTTTATTTGCTACAGCAGCAATTGCGAGTAATGTAAATGTGAACCGTAAACGAGGTAAAACAGGACGTACTGCATGATGGTACAATCAGCCATTTTACGGCTGATTAACGAAAACGAAAGACTTCCAGAGCGCTCTGTATTGCTTGGAAGTCTTTTTTTTATGCTATAAAAAAACTTGTGAGCTCAAGAAAAATAACTAACCCCATCGTATCGGCCATAAACGTCATAAGGACATAGTTGTCTACAGCGGGGTCTTGGTATAAAGATAAACCCGCAAACCAATAATGCTTCCCCAGACTATGTCATTTATCAGTTCTATTCCCAACTTTTTGCTTTCTTCCCGAATTAAGTTGATTACTGCATCAACACACAGACCGCCTTGCAGTTTATTATTCTTATTAATCAAAGGAAACAGGCTGTAACTGCGCTGTCATACTACTTCTATATAGTATGCTTTTTTGATTATTAGAGTTTAAAAATGAAAAAAGTCTACTCGGTATTTGCTAGCGCGCTACTTTGCTTAGATGCAACTGCTGTCGTTTATGCAGAAAGTCAAACTGTTGAAGAGCATCTTTTACACCAGTCTAATACTATTTTTAATTGGGCTGAGCAAAGTTATTCTCAATATTTTCCCAATTACGATTCGATTTTTGCAGATAACAAGAAGACATTGACTCATGAGTCTGGTTGGATATATCGGTATTATCCTGTTAGTGATAATTATGCAGGTGTCTATAATGGCGAGGTTTATGTCGCAGGTACTGCATTTTCAGCCGATCCAGATAGGCCTATCAAAGTTTTCTCTGTTGAAGAGGCACTTAATCTGGTGAATTCGGTTGTAGATCATACGTCCAAAGTTGACGAATTAGGGGCAGAATTGCCTTATAGCGTATTGGGTAATGATTTAAACGGAGTGGAAATAAGACAAGGTGGCTATGGTTCTGCCGCAACCGCTCACCCTGGTGTAAGAAATCAATTTTATGCGTTAACTGATCGCGGTCCTAATGCGGATTTTACCGGCGCAGAAGGCAAAGGCAAAATATTTCCTGTGCCTGATTATGCGCCTCGCATAGGATTATTTGAGTTAACTGCGGAAGGGCAGGTGAAGCTGCTTAAAGATATTATCCTTAAAGATATTTCAGGTAACGCTATTACCGGCTTACCTAATTCCAGCGCTTTGGGTGGTACTGGCGAGACGCCTTATGATATCAACGGCGAGGCAATCAAAGATGACGAAGGCAATATTAAGTTGGATGATTTTGGTTTAGATGGCGAAGGTCTGGCAGCTATGCAAGATGGTAGCTTCTGGGTTAGTGATGAATACGGTCCCCATATAGTGCATTTTGATGCCGAAGGTAAGGAGATCGGGCGTATCAACCCTTTCGTGAACGATACACGGACGCAATTAAATCTGCCTGCTGAATTTGCCAATCGTCGCGCAAATCGTGGCATGGAAGGTTTGGCGATTACACCTGATCAGACAACATTAGTCGGTATTATGCAATCGACAATGTATAACCCAAGTAGTGCGGTAAAAAATTTAGATATCACACGGATAGTGACGGTTAATCTTAAAAAAGGTGAAATCGGGCAATATTTATATAAACAGGATAAAGCGCAAAATTCCAATTCTGAAATTGTTGCGCTAAGTGCTAGCGAGTTTTTGCTTATCGAGCGTGATGGTAGTTTATTGAATGGTGGTTCAGAACCTGCAAATGCAACTGCGCAAAAATTGATTTATAAAATTGATTTGAGCACTGGTACTAATCTTGAGTTAGTCACTTTAACGGATGAAATGCAACAGGATGCTGCATTAGGTTTAACCATTGCAGGCAAAACACTGGAAGAAGTTGTTTTAGCAGAAGGATGGTCGGCTCTAGCCAACCGAGGCATCAATTTTGTGCAAAAATCAAAAATAGTGGATATGGTGCAAGAAGTTAATTATCCGCATGACAAAATGGAAGGTTTGTGGGTGATTGATGCGAATACCATCGGTATTTTGAATGATGATGATTTTGCGACATGGTCTAATGATGGTGTGTTAGAGCAAAAATACATTAATGCTGATAAAACCAAAGTGGATGCTAATACTTTGTATATCGTCAATGACCTTAATTTAAGTGCAAAAATGACTAAATTAGGCACTTATAAAACAGGTATCTTTGGTGAGTCTGCAGCTGAGATTGTCAGTTATGATAGTCTCTCGCAGAAATTCTTTATCACCAATGCAAGTACTAATACTATTGATGTTGTGACTTTGAAAGGAGAAGTCAGTCACATTGAATTGGCTAATTTTGGCGGTGGTGTGAATAGTGTTGCCGCTCATAATGGCATGATTGCGGTCGCTATGCAGGCAGAAGACAAGCAAAGTAACGGCAGCATCGAGTTTTTCAGCCATACAGGAGAGCACCTTAAAACCATAGTTGCCGGTGCTTTGCCAGATATGGTGACTTTCTCTAAAGATGGCAAAATTGTTATGTCGGCTAATGAAGGTGAGCCGAGCAGTGATTATACAAATGACCCTAATGGTTCAATTACGATTGTTGACTTATCAAATGGTTTAGAGACGGCAAGTGTTAAGACGGTCGATTTTTCAGGAGTGGCATTACCTGAAACTGGAATGAAGTTTTACAGCTCTGATAAAGCGGCTGATATAGAGCCTGAATATATTGCAATCAATGACAGCGTTACCAAAGCTTATGTGACCTTACAGGAAAACAATGGTGTCGCGATTATTGATCTTGCCAGTAAATCAATTGAAAAAGTTGTTGCTTTAGGTTTTAAAGATTTTTCCATAGCGGGTAACGAAATTGATGCGAATAACAATGGCGAAGTTGCTCTGATTAATGTTAATGCTTTTGGTATGTACCAACCAGACTCAATTGCTGTTTACACTGTGGCTGGTGAAGATTATTTTGTGACCGCTAATGAAGGAGATGATCGCGAGTATGATGCTTATGCAGAAGAAACGAAAGCGTCTAAATTAACTCTCGACCCTGCTTTGGATATAAGTGGTTTATCTGAAACAGTCCGTGTGACGCCTGAATTAGGCGATACTGATGGCGATGGTGACTATGACCAACTGTATATGATGGGGGCGCGTAGCTTTTCAATCTGGAATAGTCAGGGGCAATTAGTCTTTGATAGTGGCAGTCAATTACAGCAACATGTGATTGATGCTGTAGGAGAACAAAATTTCAATACCCGAGTAGATGACACGGATGATGCAGAGGATATTGCTGAACTTAAGGCGTTAGGTGTTAAAGTTTCCATGCAAGATGGAACGGCTTATTTCTTTGAAGGTCAGGATGCTCGCAGTGAGAAAAAAGGCATAGAGCCAGAAGCCTTAACACTAGGAAAAATAGACGGTACGACGTATGCCTTTATTGGTCTGGAAAAGCAGGGGGGCTTTATGATGTACGATATTTCCAAGCCTGCCACACCTAAGTTTGTTAGCTATTATAATGCGATTGATTATACACAGGCACCAGCGGATGCCGGTGATTTAGGGCCAGAGGGAATGACATTTGTACCTGCTGCGGAAAGTCCAAATGGGGAGAATCTGTTAGTTGTTGCAAATGAAATAAGTGGCACAACAACCGCTTATGTCATTCGTAAATAGTCAGTAAAGTTTGGGCAGCCATGATTCAGGCCAGATCATGACTGCTCATTTTATATCTACTCCAGATATAAATCGGGGGAACTGACTGCAGTCAGCTTTAAGTGTTGAATTGCCTTACTTAATATATCCGTAGTCTTTGAACCATTGAACTGCATCCTGATAAGCGCCTTTAACCGGAGTGGGTTTTAATCCCAGTTCATTTATTGCGCGGGTATGAGTGCCATATTTACCGCAATTTAATAAGCGAATTGAGTGGTAATTAAAGCGTGGATACACATTGGGGAAAAATTTACGTTCAATCCAGTCTTTTACAATCGCTATATTTTGCATTAAGAAGGTAGGGATAACCAGTTTAGGTTTGCTAACACCGGTGAATTCTTCCAGCCAGTCTAGTGTTTCATCTATGCTATGTTGTTCGCCGGTGAGTAGGTAGCGTTCACCTATTTCGCCTTTTTCCATGGCTAAAAGATGTCCTTGTACTACATCCTGAACCGGGGTAAAGTCGAATCCGCCTTTTACTGAGCCACGCATTTTTCCCTGTGCAAATTCGATAATGGTTTGCCCGAGCAGAGAGGGTTTGAAATCCCAAGGGCCTACAATGCCTGATGGATTGACAATCACCGCAGGCAGGCCGCGTACTATTTCTTTATACACTTCGAGTTCTGCAAAGGTTTTAGAAATTTCATAGTCGGTTGTCATTTCATAGGGACTGACTGCCCATTTTTCATTAGAGGCACCATCGGGGTTATTACCTACCGCACCGAAGGAACTGCAATGCACCACCTTCTTAACGCCTTCAAGACGACAGGCTTGCATTAAATAACGCGTACCGAGTACGTTGACGTCATACAGTTCTTTGCGGTCGCCGTTACGGATACTGACGAAGGCAGCAAGGTGATACACGTAATCGCAATCTTTTACAGCTGCGATAAGCGATTGTTCATCTTTGAGGTTGCCGTAGGTATGTTCGACATCCAGTCCTTCGACTTCAATATTACTGCTGTCTTTACGCAACAGGACACGAACTTTTTCACCTCTTGCTAATAATGAACGGACTAAATTAGCCCCCAAATGTCCTGTTGCACCAGTTACGAGAGTTGTCATAAAAAAATCAAGGGATATTTTGGCAGGGCGGACCTTGGTCCGCAATGTGAGAGTGATAAGGCGGACTAAAGTCCGCCCACTGGTTTAGCTTTGTTAGGAATAGGTCGTTATATACCCAGTTCTTTACTTTCTTCCAGTATTTTGCTTTCTTCTTGCATGCGGTTGTATTCGCTGAGTTCTTTTTTGGTGAGGCCAGCGCCTGGAAAAATATAACGTTCTTTAGACTCTAACTGTTTCTTTTTACGTAACGCTTCGGTGTGTATATATTCATTCCATTTTTTAATACTCAGCTTCTGAAACTCACCAACGATAGGATTGAATTCAAGATGCTGAATATGCGGGTGCCGTTCTTGACCCAGCATTTCTTCTTGCAGAATATACACATCTTCTTTAAGCAGCGGCACAATATAAAAGAAGTTGGCTAAACGAATAACTGTTTTACGTAAAAATTTGGGAACAGGTTTATTGATAAATGGAATTTCCAATGGACCTAATAAGAACACGAAAAAACATCGCGTAGTGCCTTCATCCATTGGCGTCATAAAAAGCCAATGCAAATATTTATCAGCCGTATTCGAGCCTTGATAAGGATAGTGGTACCATAGTGTCATATCTTCCAGACCTGCGCCTTTTTTTTCTCCTGCGGTCTTGACGGCACTGCTTTGGCTCATATCGGTTTCATAATCAACATAAATTATATCGCCTTCATGCCGGGTTCCTAGTAAGTGTGGATCGGTGAACGGTTTAAATTTACGGTGCAAAAAAGCATGGTTGAAGTCACATACATTTTCCAGAATCATGCTGAAATGTGCCTTTAAGGTAAAATCTAGCGGCACAAATTCCCACGGTTGATCTTGTGTGAGCTGAGGTATCTCCGGGATGGATACTTTATCTGCCAGTGCCGGATCGCCAGGAAATACCCAGATTAAGTCGTATTTTTCCTGTACGGGGTAAGAATTTACTTTGATATTAGGTAAGCTGTCTTTCGCCTTTCCTTTGCCTAATTCGTGAGATATGCCTGTGCACTTGCCGCAACCATCAAAGCTCCAGCCATGGTATTGACAGGTAATCTCATTGCCTTGAACAATACCTGAAGTCAAACGTAGTTGGCGATGTGGACAGCGGTTTTCAATCGCATTGACTTTGCCATCTTCGCCACGGTATAAGGCAATCGGGCTTTTCCAGAAGATTACTTCGACAGATTGACCTTTTTTAAGCTTGGAGCTCATTTCCATGGCATACCAGTAATTACCGCTTTGGCCAACAGATCTTACTTGTTCGCGGCGACTTTTAGGTTGTTCTTCTTCAGTATTCATAATGATCCAAAAATAATATCTTAAAATTAATAGGGTTATTATAGCGGGAGGCAAAGTGTTACTTGTTAAAAATAGCAATCCGTATCATGACTAAAAAAACTTTTATTTTTTGCAATAGACTTGCCTCTGGGCGTATTTTTTCATGGCCGGGAAGCGGATGACCTTTAGCCAGCTTGCCTATTTTTTCTTTGACAGCAGGGTCTAGTTTACCTGCAGCAGCCAGCTCGAAAAACAACGCTTTGGTGTTACCCAGATCAAAAAAATCACGTTGCCATTCCCATTTATAATCGCCTCCATAGCGAAACCAGGAGCCGCCTGTGCCTTCTACCATATAATGTGTGCCATCCTCTCTTTTGGCCGGCGAGACTTGAGTCCATAAGCCGATCACTTCGCCTTGTTTTTCATCAATCAGAATGCGGTGGTAGGGGTATTTCCATTCTTCAAAGCCTTCCATTTGTGCGCCAAGTGCCCACTCTTCAATTTCTTTGCGATTGCGCGCGACAAATTCTTCATTTGGTCCGATATTCCAGCGGTATTCAGCATTATCGGTATACATAGCGCCTAAATGTTTGGGCCAGTCACCATCTTTTTCCGCCTGGCGATTTGCTTCCAGCCAACGTTCTACCATTTCTTCAAGTTCGGCTCGTGGGTATGCTGCCATAGTGTGTCTCTAATCCTGTTTTATTTTTATTGCACTTGTTGGGCAGTATTCTGCGGCCGCTTGTGCTTTTTTGAGTAACGTATTGTCGGGTGTCTCTTGTAAGACGCTTAATTTTCCTTTGTCATCAACCTGAAAAATTTCAGGTGCTTCCGCCATGCAGTTTGCATGTCCCTGACATAATTCCATATCGACCTCTACTTTAAAGCAGTTATGTCGGCTGGTGGTGTTGGGAACAGTGTCTTTATTTTCAGTCACAGCCTGCTTAATAGTATCACGCTTAGTATAGCGCACCATGCAAGGTGAGCCGGGCTGAACTACCATTTGTTTATAATCATCCTGATAACTTTCTGGTGTACCTACCAGTTCAAATTTATAACGGCGTAATAATATTGCATAAATGGCTTTTAGCTGGAGCATGGCAAAGGCATTACCACTGCATTTATGTCGCCCTCCGCCGAAAGCGACCCAACTAAAAGGGATTGCATCTTCCTGGCGTTCTTTGCTAAAACGGTCTGGATCAAATTTTTCCGGGTCTGGAAAAATCTCCGGGATACGGTGAGAAACGCGGGGAGAGACGCAGACATATTTACCTGCTTTAATAATATAGTCTTTGAAGTGCAAGTCTTTAGCGACTTTACGAATGAGAAAAATCAGGGGTGGGTGGATGCGCAAGACTTCTTTAATGACGCGCTCGAAGATAGGGATTTCACGTAAAGATTGAAAGCTGACTTCACCATCATGACCATATAAAGTGTCGAACTCTTCAAGCACGCGTTGCATCTCTTTAGGGTTGCGCGCTAATTCGAGGGTGATCCAGGCAGCGGTTCCGGCTGTAGTATGGTGTCCGGCAAATAAAGTACCAATCAGCAAGCCGGTAATTTCATGTGGTGATAACGGAGAGCCGTCTTCATAACGGACATCAATCAGCATTTGAAAGGCATCATCGCTTTTTTCAGTTTTTTGCGCTCTTTTTTCGATAATACCGGTGACTAGCTCTTGTAAACGCACGCGCGCTTTATCGCGACGACGTAAAATAGGTATCGGTAGGTAAGGAAAAATAAAGGCTAGCGGGTGCATGCCGTTTTCCAGATCATGGTAAAGATGGGTAAATTCTTCATTGAGTTCATAGCGGAACTCGTTGCCTAATAAACAGTGACTTGATGTATAGATTGTCAACTGCTTCATAAACTCAAGTATATCTACTTCGCCAGAGTCATCCCAATCTTTAATGGCTTCTTCAACTTCCTGTACGATAACTTTTGAGTAGGTGCGCATGGGCTTGTCGCGCAACACCGGCATTAGCATTTTTAGTTGCTGATCTTTGATATGAGGTGGTGCGTCAAAAACCACGCCCTTACCAAAAATAGGCGTCATAACTTTGTAGGCTTCATTTTGATCAAGTTGCTCATCTGGCGCACGAAAAAAAGTCTCATTTCCTTCCGGACCAGTGAGTAGGACCATTTGCTGATGAAATAAGCGAAACTCCCCTATTTCCCCCAGTTTCGCCCTGAGTAACATCATGTAGTCGAATGGATTTTTTCCAAATTTAAGCATATGACCTATCAGTGGAAGGCCGCCAGGCATTTTTTCAGGTTCTTTGCTGGTTGAAGTTTGCTGTGCAGTCATAAACGTTTTGTTCGCTTGGTTTTTGTAGAGTTTAGTATATTGTCGATAAGGCAGTACACTGTGGCAAAGTTTTGAGTCGTTTTGCGCTATAAATCTTGTTGATTTTACGCTGTGCTTGCATAATGTACAAACTAACTTGTTTAGAAAAATAGTGTATTTACGCGTATGCTTAAAAATAATTATCGGTGTATGACGTTAAAATTTTGTCGATGTAAATTAAGGGGGACAATCAGTGGATAAAGAATCATTTGCGGAGAAGAGAAGAAAGAAATTTTTAGTTCAATCAGTTATCTGGTATGTATTTTTGATATTATTAACCTACTTTTTGCCTGAAGTGATGTTGTTTTATGTGCTCTGTGGTGCCTATGATGTAAGTCGCAATAATAATATAGATGGGCGCATGTTGTATCGATACTTTTTTGGCAATGGGGTGCCGACATGGGCTTTATCACCGTTTAATATTCTGATGGATATTATTACTTTGCCGTACATCAATAAAAAAATCTATCAGTTACAGGATCTGCCCGAAGAGTGCCAGGCAGAAATAAAACAGTTATTAGCGGTAGTAAAGTCAGAAAATGTCGTAGCTGAATTAGCCAGTCGTGCTGGGAAAATAAGAAGAAGTATGATTTTCTTTAAATGGTATGGTAAAAATATTGAAAATTTTTATACCGTCCCTGATTTTCACAAAGAGTATAAATATATCAGAACAATCGGTGTGTCGGTATTTAATAGAAAAGAATCAACCGATGAACATTTTGGTCCTTTAAGAACTACCTTAAGAGTGCTTTATAATATTAATGATATTACTAGCCCAGAGACTTATATTAAGGTACGTGATGTTGAAAATCATTGGTGTGAAAATAAAATGTTTATTTTTGATGATACCTTGTCTCATCAGTCTTTTAATCAGACAGATGAGCCGCGCTACTGTTTATTTGTTGATATTGTCAGACCCAGCAAGTGTCACTTTGTCATGGATTTATGGGTTCAGTTTGTCGCAGTGATTATGCAGAAAATGAATCATATTTTTTATAGCAGTTGGGTGCCATTGAAATAGGCTGTTGATTCGCTGTTTAATTTTTTATTGGCATGGGTGGACTTGTTTTAGGCTTAATGAGAATGCATGCTATACGCCATGGATGGCTGTCATGCGACAATCTGTCACATGGGTTTTTTAACTTTGTTCTGTTAATATCAGTTGAACTCTTAAGAATTCATTTCTTTCCAAACAGGAGTTTCAATTCAATTTATCGCGCTTAGTATTTTCACTAGGCGTTTTTTTTGTCAAAAATTTCTGGATAGACTCTAAGCCCTAGTGCAAAGCATATAATTTATTGTGTTGCGTAAGTGGCTGTGAATGTTTTTGAAGTTTATTTCTCAGGCTTACTTAGCGGCTTCAAGTGAGAGACGATTTGTTGATAATAGTTTGTAATTTCAGTAGGGTGTGACAATATGTCGCGCGTCAATATGCCACATTTTCAGTTGGCTTTTTTCATTATAGAATGTATGCAACTCTTAATAAAACTTTCTTGCCTCCAACTAGAACTGTTGAGTTTTTTATGCGCGTAACTACCAAACTAGTTACGTGCATTTTTTTTGCCTGTCATTTACGTTTTTTTTATATTGTTTTGTAACCGTCCAGCCTCCTATACTGCCTAATCGAGACTAGAGGTTGAGGTATCCCCAAAAATTACCTTATTTCGAGAGTTTCAAAATAGTCGATTAATAAGCCTGCGCCAATTCTAGATAATCATCCGGTATTTCAAATGCTATACTTCGCGCCCCACATCTACGGTTTTCTAGCTACTGATTTTAGCCGATAGCCGCCTTGCTGCCTTGCTATGCGCCTGTTTCAGCGCCTTGCTCTCGACTAAAATCAACTAGCTATTTGTCCGCATTCGTGACCGCGCAAAGTATACATAGAAACACGCGATTTTTCCTAGAAAGATAATCCAATATGGTGAATTTTTTGAGCTACTATTCACTAGCAGAACCAGGGTAAATGCATTTCAAGCACTTTAAAGACAAAGCGATACCCCACATGAATTATCTGTGCAACCTTAAGTGGAGCTCAGAGTTGGGATTCGATTGAAGAATTTGACTGAGTAAACCGGATTGGTTAAGGCAGTTTATTCTGTCCGTTGTACTCAGCGACCTGAATGGCAAATTGGCAAGAGCGATGATAAAAGGCTTATTAACAAGAGAAACACCGCAACAAGTTTAAAGTATGCCAGCCATAAACTTAAAGTGACAGACGAAGAATGCTGGATACTTTAGCAGGCGTTATGAGCCCCAGCCATGATTTTGTGATGAGTCATATTATGACGCACATTGAAGAGCTAGAAGCTGAGATCTCCTCTTTTAAACAGGCTTTGCTTGACGGTGTGTCACCTTGCAAAGACATTCTACAATTCAAAACTAAGTTATGGAAAGGCTTAAAGAGCATTCGCTTAGTTAAGCGCGAGTGCCATGAGGGCAATGGATTGACGCTGGAGCAACTTTATTTTATTAATTCAATTACCGCTGATGCAAAGCAATTTGCTTGTGCTATGCCTAGGCATTGGGGAATAGCAAATAAGCTACACTTGCGTTTAGATGTGGCTTTTCGTAGTATGGCAGTCGAATTCAAAAAGGCGAAGCGCCTGCAATTATGACCACAGTCCGACATATTTGTTTAGACTTGTTCCAGAATGAGCTTTCATAACTCAATGTTAAGAAAAAAATAAACAAAGCCGCCTGCAATGATGGCTTTAGAACTAAGTTATTGTTAGGGCGATAATTTTAATGCGTTTACCCTGTAACTTCTCATTATCCACCGGCAAATATTAAAAATTTGCTTTACAATGCATTCCATGAGCTCACCCAAACCTGAACTGCCAGAGATAACTCAAGGCGATCGCACACCACTAGTTGATGTGTTATTGGGATTGCTTGCCTGGCAACAAAAGCAGATTGATGAGTTAAGGCTCAAGATACTTAAGCTTAAAAGCGAAACGACAAAAAAAGATATTATAAACCAAGTACTCTGGACAAAAAGGGCGTAAGAATAAGGCAAAGTGTCCTCAAAAGGACCTTCTTAAATATAGTCGAAACTTAAATTATTTAGCCAGATGAAATCCCTGAGGGTTCTCGCTTTAAGGGATATCAAGAGTGCGTTATTCAAGATATTACCTTTCAATTTAATAACATTTGTTACCGTTTAGCCCAATATATCACTCCTGATGACCAAACGATTTGATGCTTGCTTCTGACCGAGTGTTTGTATGACATTCATGCAGAAAAAAATGAATTAATGAGTTCAGGTTTATCAGTCTCAAGCTATATTCATACCGATGATTTGGGAGCACGATATGATTGATAAAAATGGTTATTGCACCAATATTGGTAATGCGTTTTTTGCCGAGTTTAACAGTACAGAGAATAACAGCAGAATCAATTTTTTTAAAATATTTATCACAAGACAAGACCACGCTCTAAACACTTAATACTGGTGCAATTTAATACATGTCATAAAATATGCACCTCAGGTGCACTCTTTACGGCACTAGAAAGTCTGAGTGTCCAAGCGAGTAATACAACCGGTTGGAGCGCATGGCTCGGTCAGCAAGGCGTTATCAAACCACGGCAAAGAAAAATAGTTATGGAAGTTGCTTTGATCGGGTTGAATAATTGACATTATATTGCTAAGCGGTAGAATTATTGGTTAATTTCGATTTAGGCTAGGAATGCCTATTATGTATTTGATGTAAGTACCTTAAATATTTTTATTTTTATTGAAGTAGGAAGCTATTAAATGAGTCATACCTTATATGAAGCAAATGCACAACGTGTCCAGCGTTGTGAGTTAGCTGTTCCAGGTTCAAGTCCAGAAATGTTTGAGAAAGCATTAAAAAGTGGCGTGGATGTTATTTTTCTTGACCTTGAAGATGCTGTTGCACCTGATGATAAATTGCAAGCACGCAAGAATGTTATTCAAGCAATTAATGAGCTGGATTGGGCGGGACATGGTATTACCGTTTCGATCAGGATTAATGGCTTGGATACCCAGTATATGGTACGTGATGTTGTTGATTTAGTTGAACAATGCGGCGAAAAAATAGATACACTGTTGATTCCTAAAGTTGGTGTATATAGCGATGTTTATATGGTTGAAGCGATGCTGAATCAATTGGAGATGCAGCAGGGCATGACCAAGAAAATCGGTATTGAGTGTTTGATTGAAACGGCTTTGGGTATGGCGAATGTTGAAGATATTGCTAAGCAAGGCAGTATAGGAGGGCGTTTAGAAGCACTACATTTTGGGGTTGCCGACTATGCGGCGAGTAATCGTGCCAGAACGACAAATATTGGCGGCTTGAATCCAGATTACCCAGGTGATCAATGGCATTTTGCTATTAGTCGTATGACGGTTGCCTGTCGTGCGTATGGTCTACGGGCCATTGATGGGCCTTTTGGTGACTTTAAAGACCCTGAAGGCTTTAAGGATGCAGCGAGAAGGGCCGCAGCCTTAGGTTGTGAAGGCAAATGGGCTATTCATCCTTCCCAAATTGCTTTGGCCAATGAGGTGTTTACACCGCCTGCATCAGAAGTTGAGAAAGCGCAACGGATTTTAGAGGCATTAAAAGCCGCTGCAGCTCAGGGTAAAGGTGCGGCAGCATTGGATGGGCGTTTAATTGATGCAGCTTCTGAGAAAATGGCTACTAATGTAGTAAAGATGGCGCAAGCTATCGCTGCTAGAGCTTAAGTTCTACGACTATTGATTTAAAGGTCGCTTTGTGCGGCCTTTTTTGTTTATTTTAAGACTGATTAAAAGGGTTGCTATGGATATTCATGAGTATCAGGCGAAAGAAATTTTAGCAAGTTATGGCGTAAAAATTGCTGAAGGCGGATTAGCCTATAGTCCAGAAGATGCGGTACAGCGCACCAGGGAAATTGGAGGAAGTGTTTGGGCAGTTAAAGCACAAATACATTCCGGTGCGCGTGGTAAGGCCGGCGGGGTGAAAATTTGCTTTACTCATGAGGAAGTTGAGGCGGCGGCGGATAGCATGCTGGGAAAGCGAATGGTTACCCAGCAGACGGGACCCGCTGGAAAAGTGTGCTCACGATTATATATAGAGGCAGGAACCGATATAGCGAATGAGTTGTATTTTAGTTTTCTCGTTGATCGCGCACAAGAACGTATTGTGATGGTCGGGTCTGCCCAAGGCGGAATGGAAATTGAAGATCTGGCTGAAAATAACCCAGAGGCTATTAAAAAAATCTACATAGATCCAGCGGTTGGTTTGCTGGATTTTCAGGCGCGTAAGATGGCGTTTGCCTTGGGTCTCGAGGCATCACAAATCAGTCATGCTGTTAAATTTATTACGGGTTGCTATCGCGCCATGCGCGATCTGGATGCCAATATGCTGGAAATAAACCCGATGGTTGTTACTAAAGCAGGTGAGTTGCTTGCTTTGGATGCCAAGATGGGTTTTGATGATAATGCGCTCTTCCGGCGGCAAAAAGTGGCCGAATTGCGTGATAAAACGCAAGAAGACCCAAGAGAAATGGCGGCAGCGGATCGTGGTTTAAGCTATGTTGGTCTGGATGGTGATATAGGTTGCATGATTAATGGTGCGGGGCTGGCGATGGCAACTATGGATATGATTAAACTAGCGGGTGGTGAGCCAGCGAATTTTCTGGATGTAGGCGGTGGTGCATCACCTGAGCGGACAGAAAAGGCGTTTCGACTGGTGCTCGCCGATGAGGGTGTAAAGGCGATGCTGGTCAATATTTTTGCAGGTATTAATCGTTGTGACTGGATTGCTGAGGGTGTGGTTCACGCAGTGCAAAAAATAGACATGAAGATTCCTTTGATTGTGCGTTTATCCGGTACAAATGTTGAGCAAGGACGTAAAATTATCACGGATAGTGGACTGCCTATAATCATGGCAACTACCCTTGCTGAAGCGGCTGAGAAAGCAGTTCAGGCGCGTAACGAACAAGTGGCGAAAGAAGGGGCGGCTTAATGGCTATTTTGATTAATAAGGAAACGCGCATTATTGTCCAGGGCTTTACCGGTAAAATTGGTACTTTTCATGCCCAAGATATGATTAATTATGGTTCAAATGTGGTCGGTGGCATTACGCCCGGCAAAGGAGGGCAAAAACATCTGGATCGTCCCGTTTTTAATACAGTGAAAGAATCTGTTGAACAAGTAGGCGCGCAAGCCAGTATTGTCTTTGTGCCTCCCGCGTTTGCAGCTGATTCGATTATGGAGGCGGCTGATGCGGGTATTAAGTATTGTGTGGCGATTACTGATGGTATTCCTACGCAGGACATGATGAAGGTTAAACAATATTTGCGTAAATTTCCTATTGAAGATCGTATGGTATTGACAGGACCAAATTGTGCGGGGACGATAAGTCCGGGAAAATCCATGCTAGGCATTATGCCGGGTCATATATACCAGGAGGGTGTGGTCGGTATTGTAGGGCGTTCTGGTACTTTGGGTTACGAAGCGGCAGATCAAATGAAATCGCTGGGTATCGGCATTTCTACTTCGGTTGGTATTGGGGGTGATCCCATTAATGGTAGTTCGCATCGTGATATTCTGGAAAGGTTTGAACAAGATGATGAAACCAGAATAGTGCTGATGATAGGTGAAATTGGTGGGCCGCAAGAGGTTGAAGCCGGGCTGTTTGCCAAAGAAAACATGAGTAAACCAGTTGTTGCTTATATTGCCGGTTTGACAGCGCCTAAAGGTCGTCGTATGGGGCATGCGGGGGCGATTATTTCTGAGAGTGGTGAAAGTGCAGCTGAAAAAGTTGAGATGCTTCAGGATATGGGTATTATGATTGCCCCTACGCCTTCCGCTATGGGTGAGACAGTAGCAAAAATTCTGGCAAAATTATAGCGAGTGCTTGCTATCGCTTAGCGCATAGCTCTAAGCGAGTTTGTGAGAGCAGTCTTATTACAGGTGTGTGACATAGCCGTACATTGTTAAGCAAAGTACGGCTTTTTTGTTTGTGCCTGTCGGTATTATTGCAATTAATTTAACGAGTGAGGGCTAATGCGTCATATTCGATTTTTGTCCGTCATGGATCGCATGATGGTGAGTGATTTGCTGAAAACAATATTTTCAGTGCTGGTTGTTTTAGTTGTCATTATTGTTAGCCGTAATTTTATTAAAATTCTGAAAATGGCGGTTGATGGGTTAATTTCAACTGAAGCGATTTTTAGTATTCTAGGCTTGAAAATTATTATTGCGAGCTCTGCTTTTATGGTGCCAGCGGTTTTTGTGAGTGTACTTATGGTCTTAGGGCGTATGTATAGAGATCAGGAAATGTCGGCTTTCTGTTCAGCCGGAGTGGGGGCTGGAAGGCTTTATAGTGCGGTTTTCAAGGCGATTGTCCCAGTCACCTTGCTGTCTGTCTGGATGTCTCTGTACATAGCGCCCTGGGCGGCAAATAAAGTAGAGGAGGTGATCTTTGAGCAAAAAAAGAGTATCGGTGTGCGGGCAATAGGTGAAGGAAAGTTCAGCGAATATAATAATGGAAATCTGGTTTTTTATGCAGAAAAAATTAGCGACGATAATATGATGCATGATGTCTTTGTACAAAATATTCGTGGTAAAGAAATAGGGATTTTGACAGCTGCGCAGGCGCAGGTGAGAGAAATTAAAGGCGGTTTGTATATTGTTTTTTTAAATGGGGAGAGGGCGCTGGGCAACGCAGGTGATGTTGACTTTGTTTTTGAAGGATTTAGTCAGTATGGTATGCGCTTAGAAGAACCTGATGAAATGAAAGTTGATAGTATTGAAGGAATCGCTACTCAAAAGTTACTTGAGGCTCAAGACTTAAATGAACTCAGAGAGTTGCAACACCGCTTGTCGGTGCCTATGAGTATTCTGGTGCTCACCATTATGGCAGTACCTTTAGCGCAAGTTAGCCCGCGTAGTGGCGTTTATGGAAACCTTGTTGCCGCATTTTTGATTTATTTTAGTTTTGCTAATTTTGAGAAGGTTAGTGGTAGTTGGATGGTTAAAGGCGAAATTCCTGTGTGGTTAGGTTTTTGGAGTGTTTACTTTTTTTGCAATTGCTTTAATCGTGTTTTTACTGGTGCGTTTGTATGGACTGGCATGGGTCATCATGAGATTAAAAGGGCAGGGACTATGAATGCATTAGATCGGTATATTATTAAGGAAGTCTTAAAAGGGACCTTGATTGCCCTGTTGATATTGTATGCGTTGTTTAATCTTTTTACGCTTAAAGATGAATTGAGATATGTAGGTCAGGGTGACTATGATTTGCAAAAAATCTTGTTGTATATCGGATTGCTAACGCCGCGCTATTTTTATGAATTAATGCCTTCTGCTGCGCTATTGGGTAGTCTTTTTGTGCTCGGCGGGATGGCTAATCATCGTGAATTAATGGCAATGAGAGTATCTGGTATTTCAGTGCTTGGTATTGTCCGGGCGGTGATGGTTGCCGGCGTTGTGCTGGTGGTGTTTTCTTTTATAATAGGCGAGTTTGTTGGTCCGGATGCTGAAAAAAAAGCAAAAGTTTTACGCAGTGTAGCAAAAACACAACAGCCAGTCGCTAGAACAAGTGGTGGGATGTGGTTGCGTGATGGTAACCAGTTTATTTATATTAAGGATATTTTTACTCAGGGTGATATTGCGAATATCAGCATTTATGAATTAAATGATCAGCATCGCTTGCAAAAAATGACCTATGCAAAGCGAGGGCATTATCTGGATAAAGTGAAATGGCAATTAGAGGGGGTTAAAATTTCCGAGATATTGTCTCAACAAGTTGTTGGTGAGCGTATGGCCGATATGATTTGGCACTCGACTATTGATCCGGATGTTGTCGATGTGGTAGTGGTTGATCCTGAAAACTTGTCATTAAATGATTTGTCGAAATATATTGATTTTTTGCGGGATAATCAACAGGATTCTGCAAAGTATGAATTGGCTTTCTGGGCGAGACTGATTAATCCCTTTATTACCTTAGTCATGTTGCTGGTTTCAGCTCCTTTTGTCGTTGGCGTTGGGCGAGGGATACCCTTAGGGCCACGTATGATGGTGGGAATTTTGATTGGTATGGGGTTCAATATTATTGATAATACAGTGGGGCAAATGGGTGTTGTTTATGGTTTAAACCCTTTATTAGTTGCGGTGTTGCCTAGTATTCTGGTCTTAATGGGGGCTTTTTACGCCATTAGTCGTTTGCGTTAAGGTGCCATTTAGTCAGGACGTTGTTGCTATTTTAAGCGCAGCTTAGGATGATATGCTGTCCGTTTTAATAATGACCGACTTAGAGCTTAGGTCATGCCAGGTTTTGTTGTCTTTTTGCCATAAACGCCATAAAAACCCTAAGCCTAAGAAGAGCCAGGAAAAACATGCGGTTATAAAACGAATAAAGGCCTGTTTCCAGCTAATAGATGTCTGCCTGTCACTTACAATGCTCAATTTCCAGGCGCGCATGCCTAATGTCTGACCGCCGTGTGTCCAGAACCAGCCATAAAAAATGAAACTGACGCAAAGTAAATAGAGAGGATAAAGAATCCTGGATTGTATTGCCTCGCCTTGATTGAAAGGGAGGAGTATCGCAGTGGCAACAAAGAAAAGGGCGATGACTAATATCAAGTCGTAAAAGATTGCTGCAATATAACGAAAAAAACCTGGTTTTGCAGGGGATGCAGTTGAACCAGGTTTTTGAATGTGTTGTTTAGCCAATTATATTTTTTTAAATAATTCCAGTTTTTGACCTAAAAACAGGCAGTAAGCAATTAATATAGCAAACATACCTAAAGAAAACAGGAATGGAGGCTTATGGAAAAGTAAGATAAAAAGGTCAGATATAAAAATGCTGGCCAGAAAAGGATTGTCTAAAAGAGCGTTGAAGAGTTTTTTAAGCATTGTTCCCCCTGTCAGGTAACTGGACTCACTCTTAGTTTAATGCACATGCTTAGATTTGAAGTGAGGAATAAGTTTGTTAATATATTTTATAGCAATAAAGCATTCTACTATATAATTTATCCTTTTGTAAAAAAGAATCCATATAGATAGGGCGTTTTTTATTGCTGATTTTTCAAGTTGGAAGATCTAGGATGTCGTGCGAAAGATTGGTTAGTCGAGTGCAAATACATCAGCTAAGACGAATTACTATATTAAGTGTGTTCCTAAGTTACAATGACTGTAACCGTTCAGTCTCTTTCCTTTTCTAAGGAGAGTAAAGGTAACGGGTGGTGCTAGTTTATTAAGAAAGGAAGAGAGACATTTTTAGTTTTTTTAAAAAAATAATAAATAAAGCAGGAAATAGTGCAGTGTCTAGTTCTGTTTCTTTAGACGCTGATGACAACAACAGGCTAAAGCCCAGGATATATGTCCGCTCGGAGCATAATATTTCACGAGATCAAATTAGTAAACATGCTTTAAAAGTTTTGTATCGCTTAAAGAATGAAGGATATGAGGCGTATCTCGTAGGTGGGTGCGTCAGGGACTTATTGTTAGGGCGTGAGCCTAAGGATTTTGATGTTGCTACTAATGCAAGTCCAGAGCAGGTAAAGCAAGCTTTTCGTAATTGCCGCTTGATCGGTAAGCGATTTCGTTTGGCGCATGTGTTTTTTGGTCGTGAAATTATTGAAGTTGCAACGTTCCGAGGCGCTGGAGATCAATTGCCAGACCGCAAAAAGGTTGACCAGGATGGCCGACTTTTGCGTGATAACAGTTATGGTACGCTGGAAGAAGATGTGGTGCGTCGTGATTTTACAGTGAATGCGCTATATTACAATATCAAAGACTTTTCGATAGTGGATTATGTCGGTGGTATGGATGACCACCGACAGAGTATGATGCGGCTTATTGGTGATCCGGAAACGCGTTACCGTGAAGATCCTGTCCGCATGATCAGATTGGTGCGTTTTGCTGTTAAACTGGGCTTTTCTATTAATCCCGCTTGTGAAAAACCGATTTTTCAGTTAGCTGATTTATTGGCAAATATTCCTGCTGCTAGGCTGCACGATGAAGCGTTAAAATTATTTTTATCCGGCTATGCCGTAGAAACATTTGAAATGCTGCGTCATTTTGGTCTGTTTGCATATTTATACCCGGCAGCTGAAGAGAGTTTAAGTAGCGAAGAAGGTGGTTTCCCTAAAGTATTTATTGCTAAAGCGCTGGAAAATACCGACCAGCGGATTCAGGCGGGTAAAACGATTGCGCCTTATTTTTTAATGGCTACTTTTTTATGGGATGCCTTCAAAAATCAGGCACAACAGAATATACGCGATGGCCTTACAGAGTCGGTTGCTTTCCAGCAGGCTGCCAGTGCAATTATTGCCAAACAGGTTAAGCATACTGCATTTCCAAAACATATTGGCGTTTCCATGCGCGATGTATGGAGCTTGCAAGCACGTTTTGACAAGCGCAGTGGTACGCGTGCCTACCGTCTTTTAAATCATCCGAAATTTAGAGCTGCTTATGATTTTCTTTTGCTACGCGCTGAAACGGGGGGCGCTGATGAGCAATTGGCTGCGTGGTGGACTGAGTTTCAAGTGGCATCAGAGCTGGAAAAAAAGAAAATGGTGCTGGATTTAAACAAAATGGTATCAAAAAGGCGCAAGCGTAGACGCAAGCCCACGACAAAAACACATGAGCATGAATAAAGTGACCGCCTATATAGGCTTAGGCAGTAATTTGGTATGTCCCGCTATGCAAATAAAGGCAGCAAGAGAGGCTGTTAATGCCCTGAATAATGTTCAGGAAGCGGCCTTTTCCAGCTTATATCGTAGCCCACCGATGGGGCCACAAGATCAGCCTGATTATGTTAATGCTGTGATGGCCATCAAAACAAGTTTAAACGCAATAGAATTATTGCACCGTTTACAGCAAATAGAGCTTGACCATGGACGTGTGCGAAAGGATGAGCGCTGGGGAGCGCGCACTTTAGATCTGGATATATTGCTGTATGGAGATGAGGTGATTGATCAACCTGATTTGTGTGTGCCGCATTATGGTTTGGCCGAGCGTGCCTTTGTGCTTTATCCTTTACAAGAAATAGCGCCAACACTGCAGGTTCCTGGTAAGGGAATGATTACTAAGCTCATTGATTTATGTCCATTAGCGGGATTAGTGAAATTAAATTGATGAACCAGTATTCTATATCTAGCAAAATGAAACTTAAAACGGTTCCTAATCTGCAACAGATGAAGCACTTAGGGGAAAAAATAAGCTGTTTAACGGCTTACGATGCGACTTTTTCGGCGTTAATGGATCAGGCAGGCATTGACCTGTTATTGGTTGGCGATTCTCTCGGAATGGTAGTGCAAGGACATACAAGTACAGTGCCTGTGACTATGCAGGATATGCTCTATCATACCCAGTTAGTAAGTCGTGGTCGAAAACAGGCATTTGTTATTGCTGATTTGCCGTTTATGAGTCATGCTACGCCGATGCAAGCGGCAGAAAATGCCGCCCTGTTGATTCAGCAAGGTGGCGCGCAGATGGTTAAATTAGAAGGCGCACGTTGTGATGTTATTCAGTTTATGGTGCAGCAAGGCATACCGGTTTGTGCGCATTTAGGGTTGTTACCGCAGTCTATTTATCAAATGGGTAAATATACGGTACAAGGTAAAGAGACTAAGGATGCGCAGCGAATTTTGGCGGAAGCGCTAGAGGTTGAGCAGGCGGGGGCGCAGCTCCTGATAGTGGAGTGCATTCCGGCAGCACTGGCACAGCAAATAAGCGAACAACTGACTATTCCCGTTATTGGTATTGGTGCTGGAGTGAAATGCGATGGTCAGGTATTGGTTGCCTATGATATGCTTGGCATTAGTTTAGGTCGGCAGCCTCGATTTACAAAAAATTATATGTTACAGGCTGATTCAATTATTAATGCCTTTGAAATCTATATCGCTGAAGTAAAATCAGGGGAATTTCCCACGCAGCAACATAGCTTTTAATATGACAGTGACTATCAAGCCTCTACAAATCAAAACAATTACGCCACTTCGGGAGCAGATAAAACGCTGGCGTATAAAGGGGCACAGTATTGCCTTTGTGCCTACCATGGGGAATTTACATGAAGGACATCTACAATTAGTGAATGCGGCAAAAGCACAGGCAGATAAAGTGGTTGTCAGTCTGTTTGTTAATCCAACGCAGTTTGGCGCAGGTGAGGACTTTTCCAGTTACCCTAGAACACTAGATGCAGATATTAAGAAGTTGCAGACTCAGGCAGTCGATCTGGCTTTTATTCCTACGATTGAAGAAATGTATCCTCCGCCAGGTTTAACTGTCGTGCATGTCAGTCAAGTGTCAGAAAATTATTGTGGAGCAGTGCGTACCGGGCATTTTGATGGTGTTGCTACCGTGGTGTGTAAATTATTTAATATAGTACAGCCTGATTATGCTTTTTTTGGAGAAAAGGATTTTCAGCAATTAGCTGTCATCCGTGCTTTAGTGACTGATTTAAATTGTCCGGTAAATATTATTGCCGTAGCGACAATGCGTGAACCAGATGGTTTGGCGATGAGCTCTCGAAATGCTTATTTGACAGACGAGCAACGACGCCAGGCACCAAAACTCTACCAAACGCTACGCCTTGCAAAACAGGCGGTTTTAACACAGCAGTTTACTTATGCTGAAATAGAGAAAAAGTACGCACAATTACTTGTCGAGATGGGCTTTAAACTTGATTACTTCTCTATTTGCAGGCGACATGATTTGCAGGCGGCGGAATCAGCTGATATCCAATTAATTATTTTATTAGCGGCGCGGTTAGGTAAAACGCGTTTAATTGATAATATTCAAATAGATATTGAAGTAACTTAATAAAGCTAAATACTTGTGTTTCGTTAAATTATTTGGCAAAATAAACGGTTCAAAAATTTTTATAGGCCATAGTCTGATATGCAAATTACAATGCTTAAAGCAAAATTACATAGAGCAACGGTAACTCATGCTGAATTAGGATATGAAGGCTCTTGTGCTATTGATGGCAAAATTCTGGATTATTCTGGAATAAGAGAGTATGAACAAATTCAGATATATAATGTCAATAATGGTGAGCGTTTTACCACTTATGCTATTCGCGCAGAAGAAGGGTCTGGTATTTTTTCTATCAACGGTGCTGCTGCGCGCCGTGCCTGCCCCGGAGATTATATTATTGTTTGCGCATACGCAACTCTAAACGAAGCTGAATTAAAAAACTATCAACCTATGTTAGTTTATTTCAATGACAATAATGATATGGTGCGAACGACTCATTCCATTCCTGTACAGGCTGCCTGAGAAAGCAGGATAGCGTAATTGTTCAATAAAGAAATATCCTCTTACTTTCTAAAGTCTGATTTATAATATCATGAGGCAGGCTACCGCGCCTCATGATAGTTTATCAGCAGCTGAATTACGAAAAACCCGATGCCAAAGCCGCATAGTGTTGTCCGCAACCAGCGTACTCTAAGAGAGTCTATAAGTTTCCCTTAGAGTTTGTGTGGACAGTGAATTTCATGGCGACCCTTAGAATGGCCTTTATTACTTGGCCATTACATATTATCAATATCACTTTCAGATGCCATGACAACTAAAGTCCAGCCTCTGAAGCTGATGTCAATGCTCATCGAAAATGCGATAAACCAAAGGGATGCAGGCCAATCAATCCAGATCATCATTCCGAGGATAATCGAAATTAATCCGGTAATTCTGTTAGATAAAGGGCTACTGATTTCTGCAACGGATAAAAGAATATTTCTGTATATACCTTGAGTAATCATATAACCAACAATCAAAAGATTTAGATTATTAGCAGCCTCACCCTCAGTGCTTAAAAAGACCAAAAAACCGACCACAACATCTAAAATCCCACCTTGCATATTATACAGAAAACCCTGTGAGGTTTCTGATGCCAAAGCATCAACACAGCGCAAAACGCCGACTATTAGTACTACAATGCTAATTACAGGGATCCATGAGGCATTTTCTCCCATAAGGTGTACATTAGGCGAGGCCAGGCTTAAAAAGGCCATTAAACCTCCGATACCGATCATTGCTCTGCCACGGACTTTGAACCACTTAGGCTTTGAAGTGAATTGAATGAATTCAGCGTTTATTTTTGACATTATTGGCCTATAGTGGGTGAGTTTGTAGGAGTAAGTGCAAAAAATACAGGTTTTTGGTTTAAAGGTTGTTCAGGCTGATAAGCACCGAGCCATCTTTTTCATATTGACCAGTTTCGATGAGCTCGCGGGCTGCCTCTTGAATAGCCTCTCTATGTTGGTTAATGAACTGCATAGGTTTGTCTTCAGTAGTGCCGTATTTCTGGTGCAAAATTAGCATAGGAATCCTGCAAAGTATCCTTTTTTTATCTACTGTTGCTGCTATTGTAGCAACTTTAGTTGTTGCATTCCAGCTTTCAAGTTTCGGAAATGAAATCATAATTTCTCCTCTAGTAGACACGCCTTAAGTGCCTTGGGTTTCTTGGTTTTTTTGTTTTTTGTACGGTCAATCTTCATTTGTATAGCTCCTTAAAGATAGGTATATATGACTCTCATCAATGAATCCAGTTATATTCATAATATGATGACGTGAGTCAACTTTACTATTGTGAATTTTACCAGCGGTTCGCGCTGCATCTAATTTCTGAAACTGGTGTACTATAGCCTGGCGATGGGAGGGGGTGATTTTAGGTAAAGTATGCTGGAAGGGTGACTTTTCTGATTTAATGAGTTTATACATTGCTAACGCTTAATGTGGTTTTACTGAATCCAGGCAGGAATGTTTTGACGCTATGTTTTAGCATATTTAATATGGCTATGCTCGCTACTTCCCTGTCGTCAAAATGAATTGTTCCTGATTTAAAAATTTGATAGGTTTCATGCCCTTTTCCAGCTAAAAGCACAATATCATTATCTTGCGCATGATTAATAATAAATTCTATTGCCTCTGTTCTATTTTGAATCAGCTTGTAGTTATGGAAATTCTGATCTATCCCCGTTTTAATTTCAGCCATAATATCCTGACTATCTTCCATGCGTGGGTTATCTTCGGTAACCACCAGGAAATCAGCGATATCACCTGCAATTTTACCCATTTTGGCACGCCGTCCAGGATCTCGATTTCCACCACAACCAAAAAGGACTAGTAACTGACCTTGTTGATTTACAGCAATAGTTTTTAGTGTTTTTAATACATTATCGAGACCATCAGGGGTATGTGCATAATCAACTAACACTGTGAAGCCTTGTCCTGCATTAACTTTTTCTAAGCGACCTCTAGGTGGTGGGCAGGAAGATAGCGTTTTCTGAATAATATTTTCAGAAATATTAATATGCCGAAGTATGTTCGTTGCTGCCTTAATGTTTAAAAGATTAAAGTGCCCTAAAAGCTTAGTCGTAAAAAATATCGGTTCCTTTTTAAAGTCTTGTGGATACACTGTATGAGCAGTGCCTTCGCGCATAAACCCTAGCTTCGTCTGTTGATATGCTGCAAAGGTTTTATGGTAATCCAGATGATCTTGAGTAATATTAGTCAGTAGTTTGATATTAAAATCAACTCCTAAAATTCTAGCCTGGTCGATTCCTTCAGAAGTCACTTCCATAATGAAATGGGTGCCACCTTGTTCCAAGTGATCGCGCATAAACTTTACAATGTCCGCTGACTCTGGTGTGGAAAGGTCTTTATTACCCGAGTTCAATGTGCCTAAAACAAAAGGATTGTATCCTGCTGATTTTAGGACTTCTCCAATTAAGTACGCTACCGATGTTTTTCCGTTACTTCCGGTAATGCCAATAACATTAAGGTCCTTTGAGGGGTGTCTGTTAGGATCTATTTTTAGAGGAGCTAATTTCTTACTCATGTGAACGTTGCTTTGATGAATTTTCATAGAAAGTCGAGCACGTTTTGAAGGTAGTTGGGGATCAAAATTATAATCGCCATTTAGTTTAATCAGTTCTAAAGAGGATTGAGCTTTTTTATAGCTAATGCGTGGGCGTTTAGTTACGGGAAAATTAGATGGAAAAGCTGTCTTTTGAGTCGATTTTTTTAGATAGTCAAAAGACACGTTTATATCATGTGCTTCAGAATACGTTTCAAGGTTTTTAATTAAGTGGCCTATAGTGGTTTTATTAAAAGGTAAAATTGCGAACATTATATGACTGGTTTGTACTGCCAGGATGGCGTTGTTCTTTTACCTTAAATAGTTATGATTTTGTTTTAATTGTACTTTTATTGGTAAAAAAGTACTGTAAGGGTTAGAGGGCAGGGTATTGCGCTGCCTGGAGTACCTTGGGTTAAGATAAAACTGCGAACAATTAACGGTCATAGTGCAGAATTTGCCCGCGAAAAACGTCTGTTAAATAGTCTGTATTCTCAGGTTTACTTTGGCGGTGTGAATAACCCAAAGTGATCATTTTTTTGCTGAATCGTGCATGGTAACTACGTCCAGGGTCGACAATAATGACTTTACAATGGATTTTTGCATGCTGATTGATAAAATCGGATAATAGATTGACATGATCGCCTTCATACAATAGGTCACTACCAACAATTAGATCGAACTCACCCAAATTACTCTCTCTATCACCCCATCCTGTGCGCACAAAAGGTATGCTTCTACCTTTGTTAAGTAGCGTATTTTCTAACAGGAACTGTTCAGCTTCCGGGTGATAGTCCGTAGCAGTAATATTTGCGAGGCGATGATTTAGCATTAAACTTGTCAAGCCGATTCCGCACCCCACTTCTAAAATACGTTTCCCTGCGATTTCATAATCAAATAGCAGGTGAGCAAGCACTTCACTGGATTGCCAGACAACGCCGAATAATGACCAGATAGCCGATGATATGCCTAGTTTTTTGGCGGCATCGTCAACATCAAGATATTGTTGTTTATCGCGTAATGTTCGTAGATGAATATCGACATTGCCAAATTCAAAGGTTTGATAACGTACTCGTAACAGGGGCATTAGTTGTGTGCTGTTCATAACAAGACGTTAATCATTTGAGGCAGGAAGTGCGCACTTTTCTTTTTTTAGCTTTATGTACGGAGGGTTGCAGTCCCAGTCATGTCCAGAGTAATCAATATGAGCATTGCTTGGAATTAGCAAAGTAACGCAAGTATTTTTGTTCTCTATATATCCGCGTTTGCATTCCCAGCCCTCACCATAAGTTGAATGAATAAAATAGGCATTTTCAGGTATTATTACCGCAATGCAAGCTTTATTCTGGAGCCTGAATTCGCGTTCGCATTGCCAGTCATAACCATTGGAGTTTAAAAAAGCATGCTTAGGTATGAAAATAATAATACAGGCATTACCGCTCTTTCGATAACCCCAGCTGCAATCCCAGCCGTCACCAAAAGATGACGTTGTCAAGTATGCATTTTCAGGCATCTTGATAGCAATGCAAGTATTACCCTTCTTTTGATATCCATGTTTGCATTCCCATCCACTGCCATAAGTTATCGCGCGTGCGTTTTCAGGTATCACTTGCTTATTGACTTTGGCAAACACAATGTTGGGAATACTTGCCGTAAGCAGCAAAAAAATCAAAAACTGAATAAAAATGTCATTTGTTTGTAGCTTTACACCCATGAAGAGTTCCTTTTTGTAACCGTAGTATGCAACTCATCTTGATGGCTGGCATACCCGATAGTGAGAAGGTCGCTTGTTACAGATCAACTATAGCAGGTGAATCTGACGACAAAGGTCAATGAGAGGGAGTAAAGAATGTTGTTACTAGGATAAAGTCTTTATGAGCCGTATGCTATTGCAGCTGCTTTTTTAGAGCTAGCCCGATCATGGATTGATATACACTATACACTTTATTCAATGAATTAGATATTTATAATCACCTTCAATGTGTTTTAAATCATACCGTGTAAATATTCGACTAACCTGCACAATCCCTTAACCAGTCTAGTGATGTTACACTGGATTTTTCAGGCTGGTATTCTGCACCTGCCCAGCCTTGATAGCCGGATGCACTGATGACTGAAAAGAGTTGTTGGAAGTCGATATTGCCAGTACCAGGTTGGTGTCTGCCGGGACAATCGGCAAATTGTATATGACCAATTTTAGTGGCATATTGCTGAATAAAAGTGATGGGATCTTCGTGCATCATGACCATGTGATAAATATCATATTGCATGAACAAGTTTGGGTGATTTATTTCCTTGAGGATCGCTAACATTTGCTGACTATTATGAATAATAAAGTCTGGCATATCTATGTTGTTAATCGCCTCGAAAACAGTTTTAATTCCTAACGCTGAGAAAGCGTTAAGTGCATAATGCAGGTTTTCAAAAAAGGTTTGTCGATAGCTAGGCAGTTTGCGTTTATCGAAACAACAGCCTGGAAGAATATTGATCGCTTCGGGTCTGAGGATTTTTGCATAGGTGATTGTTTCAGCAACTGCAGCTTTAAATTGTGGTTGTTTTTCAGGGACGGCAGCGAGACCTTCACCTCCTTGTAATAAATCATCAGCTGCTACATTGAATAATACCAGCTTTAATTGCTGCGATTCTAATTCCTGCCGGATTAACTTAGCGTTTAATGCATAGGGAAATTGAATTTCTACCGCATCAAAACCTTGATCTTTTGCCGCTTTAAAGCGTTTCTGCAAAGGTACTTCAGTAAATAATAAACTTAAATTGGCACTGAAACGTAACATCTTAATCAGCTAATGCGAGTGGGTGTTGGTCGATATATTGGCTTAGTTTGGCAAAATCTTGCAGAGAAATCGTCTCAGCGCGTAGTGTGGGATCAATGTCCAATAAAACAATATCAGCTTCGTTAATGAGTTTTTTGAGTGAATTGCGTAAAGTCTTACGCCGTTGTGAAAAGGCGGCTGTTACCACGGTATTAAGCATTTTCACCGAGTCAATAATGACTGGCGGCTGTTCGTGTGGTATCAGGCGGACAATAGACGACATGACTTTAGGTTGAGGGTTAAAACTTTCGGGAGGAACATCGAATAGGTGTTCGGTTGTGCAGTAATACTGCATCATTACGCTGAGTCGGCCATATTTTTTACTGCCGGGCACGGCGCAGATCCTGTCGACGACTTCTTTTTGTAGCATAAAGGTCATGTCAGCAATACGCGGGACATTTTCCAGTAAATGAAACATAAGTGGGGTCGAAATGTTATAAGGCAGATTGCCTAATATATGTAGTTTCTCGTTTGCTTTAGCTAAAGCTGAAAAATCAAATTTCAGGGCATCAGCACTATATATACTGAGATTGTCATAATGGCTAAATTGTGTTTTTAGCAGACTGACTAAATCCCTGTCTAATTCAACGACATCCAGTTGTACGCCGCTTTTTAATAAAGGTTCGGTTAATGCCCCTTGCCCAGGGCCAATTTCCACCCAGTGCTGATTTGCAGTGTAAAAGAGTGATCCCAGGATATTGTCGATTATATGATGATCATGCAAAAAATTCTGACCAAATCGTTTGCGTGCTTTATGTGCCATAGTATTTTGTTAGATAAATATAGAAAAATTCAGGCGCAGAGGATGAGTAAATAGACCTCGGGCATTTCGGTTGCATTTTTCTATCATTTAGATTTGTATGTTAGTGGCAGTTGTTTATTGATTTTTCGAGGCCGATTTTTCAGCCATCTGAATCGCTGTTTGCAGTGCAAAAATCAAACTCCCTGCGTTTGCGTTCCCGGTGCCTGCTAATTCTATGGCGGTGCCATGATCAACCGAAGTACGAATAATGGGTAAGCCTAAAGTAATATTGACCGCTTTGCCAAATCCTTTGTATTTTAAAACCGGTAAACCCTGGTCGTGATACATGGCTAATACCGCATCAGCAGTATCAAGATATTTATCGGTGAATAAGGTATCTGCAGGTAGTGGGCCTTGTAAATTGATGCCTTCTTGCTGGCACTGCATTATCACGGGCTCAATAGTATCAATTTCTTCATGTCCAAGGTGACCACCTTCTCCAGCGTGAGGGTTTAGCCCGCATACTAGAATATGTGGATGTTTGAGCCCAAAACGCTGGCGCAAATCCAAGTCTAATAAATGGATAACCGTGTGTAATGTTGCTTTGCTTATAGCTTTGCTTACATCGACTAGTGGCAGATGGGTGGTGACTAAAGCAACACGTAAACCCTCTGTCGCCAGCATCATGACGGGATGCCCCCCTGTTAGTGCAGCGATAAACTCTGTATGGCCTGTAAATGCTATGCCTGCGTCGTTAATAATGCCTTTATGAACTGGTCCTGTGACCATGGCTGAAAATAAGCCTGACAGGCAGCCTTTACTGGCAGTCTCGATTGTTTCTACCACATAGTGACTATTGTTTTGATTAAGTTTGCCACATTCAGCTCTTTCATTTAGTGTGCAAGGCAAAACGATCAATGTTCCAGGTATATGACGGCTAATCGGCTGCTCGGCAGAAAAAAAGCTGATCTTTAACGCTAGACCAAGCTGTTTTGCACGTTGTAAAAGTAACTCGGGATCAGCAATAACGACTAGCTGACAAGCCAGATTTTGCTGGGCGAGTTGGATGCATAAATCTGGGCCGATACCTGAAGGTTCGCCAGGCGTTAAAGCGATGCGGGGCAATATTTTGGGCACGATTATAATGAAATAATAGAAAAACAAACGTCGTACACGCCAAAAAATTACATTGCCTTGTGGTCTAGTAAAGACATTAATCAAGGCAAGCTGGGCAAGGGGAGACGCCATAAAATTGGCATTCTATCACTAAAGCCAGGATG
Organism: uncultured Gammaproteobacteria bacterium; assembly: GCA_942491615.1. Taxonomy (GTDB): domain Bacteria; phylum Pseudomonadota; class Gammaproteobacteria; order Methylococcales; family Methylomonadaceae; genus Methyloprofundus. The sequence continues at coordinate 96,616 of CALOCH010000012.1, read as the reverse complement.
CGCGTCATTTGAATAGATATTAATCTTTATTCGCTGGAAAATGAGTTTAAAGGCGGTTGAGCATTCCCGGTTTCAAGAATAATCACTGCATCTCCGACGTGCAATGATCCGCTACCGTCATGCAGAGCATTTTGGCCAAAATAAACCTGATTTTGCCATTTTCTGGTGCGCGCTAAAGTGCGTAGAGGTTCTTTATCACTTAAGGCTGATTCTGGGTCAATTTGAGGAACTGAACAACGTGAGCAGGGTTTTGGTAATCTAAAAAAAAGATTGCCTATGCTGATTTTTCGCCAGTTGTCTTCTGCGTAGCTGTTGCAGTCTGCTATGACCAGATTAGGTCGGAAGCGCTGCATGGATAATGATAAATTCATTTGTTGGTTTAGCTGTGCTAAGGACGCTTCCGAGATAATTAAAAAGGGAAAACCATCACTAAAAGACGTCTGGTCATGGCGTTGGGTATATTGCTGATCGACAGTGCGAATGCTACTTTCTGGCTGGTAAACTAATTGACAGTTCATGTGTAGAAAATCACTAAACCATTGATCCGCTTCAATACTAACCGGCTGGGCTAGGCATTGATCATGCCATATAGTAACGTCAAGCAGGGTATTTTCTGCGGATGGGGTAAGTGGTAAGCATAAATCAGGATAATCGGGGGCGGAGACAATTAGCTGTTGCCCGCTGATCCTGGTTTTTATCAAAGTCATTCGAGGCAAACTGCGTTGTGATAAAAAGTTTTGTTGCTGGTCAATTAACATCCACTTGCGATCATATTTTAGTCCTGTCGTAGTGACATCCCATTGATTAGCCTGTATGCCAGAAAGAGACTTGATTGGGTAGATAAAGAGTGAGCTAAGAGTGGGAGTCATTTAAATATCCGCTGCCATTATGCTATAGAAAAATCAGTATTATTAGCTATGAGCTGATCAATTAATGGGTGCTGTATAGTGTCAAATGCGATGCCAAACTCAGAGTGACCGTATAGTCTGACGATTTTGCCCGAAACTTTCCAGGTGGGCTTGCCTTTTATCTTTAAATTAAAAATAACGTTGGACTTGCAAGAAAAATTATATTTAGAATGAATGCGGACGCCTTTAGAACTAATATTGATAAGTTTAATGTTTATGTGCTGCCTGGCTCTGAATAGGGGTTTGAACGTTACCGTCGCAACGCTTGCACTTGAGGTATAGCGTACTGCTTTACGCTGGTTTGTTATACTTTCCTGTATTGGAGCAAAAATATCATCAGTCATAAGGAAACGCAAATAAAAAATGGACTATACTTAAAAACAGTGTTTATTTAAGAGTGTCTTTAGGCTTATATGTATAAGCATAATGTAATTTTTGGAAAGTTCTGTTATTTTATTAACACTTTGATAACTTTTTACAATTATTCCGATAATACAAAGATGCTTGCTCGTTTACCGTTATATTTATTTCTATTTTTTAGTTTACTGATTAGCTTTGTCAGTAGCGCAGATGATAAGCTGGAAATAAAAATTGTTTACCTGACGCAGGAAAAAATAGTACCTGCAGCCTTATCTAATCTTGAACCTTTTATTCCCGATCAAGGCCTGCAAGGAGCATTGTTAGGGCTTGAAGATAATAATACTACTGGAGACTTTACTGGGCACCGATATAGTTTAAAGCAAGTGATTGTTCCCTTAGCAGGTGATGTAAAAAGTACGTTTTCTGCATTACTGGCCGAAGGTTTTCGGTTATTTATTGTCAATTTAAAACCGGAGCAGTTAGTTGAATTGCAAAAAATCAATGATAATCAGGCCTTGCTTTTTGATATAGCAACAGTGACTGATGCTTTTCGACAAACTCAATGTTTAAGTAATGTATTGCATTTATTGCCTAGTCGGGCAATGCGTGCTGATGCATTGGCGCAATATATGTTAAAAAAACGTTGGCAGCGCTGGTTTCTGGTTGTAGGTAATACAGCTGAGGATGCGTTATATGCCCAGGCAATCAGACGCGCAGCAAAACGTTTTGGTATGAAAATTATCGCTGAAAAGAAGTGGTTGCATAGCTACGATGCACGACGCACAGCACAATCTGATGTACCTGTTTTTACTCAGCTTGATGATTATGATGTTTTGGCCGTTGCTGATGAGCAAGGCTTATTTGGTGAATATTTAAGCTATCGAACCTGGTTACCCAGGCCTGTTATTGGCACGCAAGGACTGGTTGCCACTGCATGGCATCGCACACATGAGCAATGGGGCGCAGTGCAAATCCAGAATCGATTTAAAACGTTGGCAAACAGACAGATGCTGGAGCAGGACTATTCAGCTTATCTGGCAGCCCGATCTGTAGGCGAAGCGGTTACGCGCATTCATAGTGTTGATGCGATGCAAATAAAAAACTATCTATTCAGTGATCGCTTTAAGTTACAAGGTTATAAAGGCAGGCCACTCACATTCCGGTCATGGAATGGGCAATTACGTCAGCCTGTGCTTCTGGCTGCGCCTACCTCATTAGTAGCTGCTCCGCCCTTAGATGGTTTTTTGCATCCAAAAAACGAATTAGATACGCTGGGCTATGATCAACCAGAAACACACTGTCAATAAAGGAATGAAAATGAAAATTTACCCTATCGTATTCAGTGGCTTGTTATTGTGGAGCGCTATTATTAGCGCTGAAACAGTCTTTATTACATTGGAAAAAGACAATGCCATTGCAATAGTAGACCCTGTAGCTGGAAAGTTAATTAAGACTGTGCCTATAGGGCAAAGGCCGCGCGGGATTCAGTTAAGCCCTGATCAGCAAACACTCTATATTGCCACTAGTGATGATGATACCGTGTTAGAAGTTGATGTGAATAATTTGCAAATAAAAGGCAAACTGCCTTCTGGTGAAGATCCCGAAACGTTTGCCATTAATTCAACTGGTTCGCGCATGTATGTGTCTAATGAGGATGATAATCAGGTAACGGTGATTGATCTGCTCAAGAAACAGGCGATACAGCAAGTAGCTGTTGGTGTTGAACCTGAGGGAATAGCGGTGAGTCCGGATGATCAATGGATAGTAAGTGCTTCGGAAACAACTAATATGGTGCATTGGATCGATGCTAAAACGCATGAAATAAAAGCGAATACTTTAGTCGACCCACGTCCTAGGGCTTTGACTTTTACCGCTGATGGTCGGCAGTTATGGGTGACATCGGAAATTGATGGCACTCTGATGATCATTGATGTTGCCACTAAACAAATTGCTCAGCGAGTTAGTTTTACGATACCTGGGGTTGGCCAGGAAAAAATACAGCCAGTCGGTGTCGTTGTCGATACTAAGCGCCATTGGGCCTATGTCGCTTTAGGGCCAGCTAACCGGGTTGCTGTGGTGAACGCAGAAAATTATCAGGTAGAAAAATACTTATTAGTCGGGGCACGTGTATGGAATTTGGCCTTCTCACCGCAGCAAGAGCGTTTATATACGACTAATGGCGTAAGTCATGATATGTCTATAATTGATTTAACCAATCATAAAGTGACTAAATCCATTGCCGTAGGACGTTACCCTTGGGGCTTGGCAGTTAAACCATGAATGATATAGCACTTGATATTTGCGGTTTGAATTTTTCTTATGGAAAAAAACAGGTATTGCAAGATGTAAGCATTGAGGTGAAAGCGGGTCAGTGCTGTATTTTATTGGGCCCTAATGGCGCAGGAAAAAGCACCTTGTTTTCATTGATCACTCGCTTGTATGCGCATAAGCAGGGTGAAATCAAACTCGCGGGGTTCAATATAAGAAAGCAGCCATTGCAAGCACTTGCGCAGTTAGGTGTGGTTTTTCAGCAAACGACGCTGGATCTTGATTTAACTGTACAGCAAAACTTGCGCTACCATGCTGCATTGCATGGCATAAGCAGGAAAAAGGCCAATCTTGCTATAAAAGAACAGTTAGAGCGCTTGGGCATGTATGAGCGGCGTGCCGAGGTAGTTCGGCAACTGAATGGCGGGCATAGACGGCGGGTTGAAATCGCTCGTGCATTGATGCATAAACCTAGCGTTCTATTACTCGATGAGCCGACAGTAGGGCTTGATGTCTCTAGTAGGCAAGCCATAGTAGAACACGTACATCAACTGAGTCAGGATAGTCATTTCGCCGTTTTCTGGGCAACTCATTTAATGGACGAAATCTATGTAACTGACAGAATAGTCGTTATTCATCAAGGTGTTGTTATGGCACAGGGTTTAATGGCTGATCTTATCCAGCAAACACAGACAGACAATATTAATGCGGCCTTTTTTGCACTGACTCAGAGGAGCGTTTAGTGAAGATTTTTCATTACTGGTTTGCCTTATGGGGAATCATTTTCAGGGAATTGTTTCGCTTTGTTAAACAAAAAGAACGTTTTTTTTCTGCATTAGTCAGGCCGTTGATTTGGTTGTTTGTTTTTGCAGCGGGGTTTAGAGCTGCCTTAGGTATTGCGATTATTCCGCCCTACGAAACCTATATATTATATGAAGTCTATATTACTCCCGGTTTAATCGGCATGATTCAGCTGTTCAATGGTATGCAAAGTTCATTATCTATGGTTTATGATCGTGAAATGGGCAGTATGCGAATTTTATTGGTAAGTCCATTGCCGCGCTGGTTTCTTCTGGTTGCCAAGCTTCTGGCTGGAGTTTTTGTTTCCCTTTTACAAGTCTATGTTTTTTTAGGAATAGCCTGGTTTTATGAGATACAAGCACCTTTAGAAGGGGGTATGTATGGGTATTACCCGCTTTGATTCTAACGGGGTTAATGCTAGGTGCCTTGGGTCTTTTGTTATCGTCTTTTATTAAGCAGTTGGAAAATTTTGCTGGTGTGATGAACTTTGTTATTTTTCCTATGTTTTTTATGTCCACTGCGCTATATCCATTATGGAAATTACAAGAGTCTAGTGCCTGGCTTTATAAGTTAGCTGAATATAATCCTTTTTCTCAGGCGGTTGAACTAATACGTTTCGCGCTTTATGGGCAATTTAATCAAGAGGCTTTCCTTTATACCTTAGTTACATTTGCGCTATTCTTAATACTTGCTATTATTGGATATAACCCATCTAAAGGAATGATGAAACGCAAAGGTCGTTAAGCAATGATAGCTGTATATACTGAAATCATAATGAGGAATATGTGAAGAACTCTTTTTTCCTGATAATACCTGATCAGCGTGAAGATCCTGTCAGTTTAAAAATGTATCAAGAGGTTGCATTGAAGCAATGGATTGACGAACTTCCTGTTGCTAATGTATCCCTTTCAACACGTTTATTACATGATTTTTTACAGCAGAGTAATCGATTAGTCATGACAGCGCAACAGCGCTTGAGTTATTTAGAATTACTTAGAAGTTTTTATCTTGTCATGGAAGATGACTTGCTGTCCCGAATAATAACCAGCGGCTTTCCCAAAAGTGAGAGTGAGCTCAAAATTTATAACATTCTGGTCAGTATTCAGCGCGAATTAGCGATCGCCTATTGGATAGTGGTTAAGGATTTAACGCGTCGCCATTTAAACTGGTTTCAAAGTAAAGATGTTGCTTTGGCTATACAGCGAGTGATTAAAGGGTTAAGCAGTATAGTTGTCAGTCAGTACATTATGAATTTGCCGATTCATGAATGGGTGTGGATAGACTTACATTCTTTATATAAACTTGGGGTGAAAATAAAAAAAGAAACTAACAAGGTTGCCGATGAGTCGTGTTTTGTTCTGCGCAGTAGCAGCATTCAAGATAGTTATAAGCAGATTGTGTTGCTGAGCCTTGCGGAACCAATGGGTTTAATGCCCAAAGAAATTTTACAGGCTTATCGATTTACTGAAGTCGTTGTTAATTTTGTGACTTTTGAACATAGTATAGACGTAAGTGTCGAGCAGCAGTGCATTATATTCCAGGACGAGGATCAACCAGCAGCATTTTATCAAAATCAAAGTCAAGTTCATGATGAGGGTGTTTTATATATTGATTTGAGCAAGCTGAATAAAGTGTTTTTAAAGAAAGATAAATTTAAAAATAATGTGGATGGTCGTTACAGCACTATCAAGCTTTCTCCCAAATCGGATAAATTATCGCTAGAACTGCTGGATTATTTAGAATTACGCTGGCAAGGTATCCCGCTCGAAGGGGCAAAGATTTTTGCTGATCGTCTAGGTAGGAACTTTGTTATTGGTTTAAGTTCAGCGTATGCGGCGCAAAACATTTATGAATCAAGCGCTCAAGAAGTTCAAGAATATCAGTCAGAATCAGCTTCAGAAGCTGCCTTGTCCTGTGAGTTTAATAAATCAGGGGTGCTGTCAATAGGTAGCTTAATTAGTTTCAGAAAAGCTAATCAGCCAGAGCAAAGGCGCTCTTTGGGGGTAGTTAACAAGCTTTCCTTGCTCAAAGGGACTGGCAAAATCAAATTTGAAATTGCTTTATTAACCAACCAGGCACATACCGTGATGTATAGCGAGCTAGGAAAAAGTAGAGCAAAAACAAAACAAAAAGCACTTATTTATAATATTAAAACGCCTGGTGAGGAAGAGCAGAGTTTTCTGATTGTTGATTCATTTATATTGAAAGAGCTCGGAGTGGTGCGACTCTATTTAAACGAAGAGAACTTTCCTATCTTTTTACGTGAGCGAAAAAACATCGGCCTCGGATACTGGCAGTTTGATTGTCGAAGGGTTGAAGAACAAGAACTTGCATCATTGATCAACAAAGGTTACGATTTCACCTAGTTGCTAGTCAGCAACTAAAATAAGAATAACAATTAAATAGAATGATGAGGAGTTACTGATGAGTGAAGATAAATCGACTGAAGACATGATGGACGATATCAAGGAAACTGTCGAAAATGTGCAGGAAGTTATTGAAAGTGCTGTAGATACTGTTGAAGATACAGTAGAGCAGGCTAAACCCATGCTAATGAAGTTAAAAGATGAAAATCCTAAAGTATTTTATGGCGCTATTGCCGCAGTTGTAGTTGCATTAGGTGTATTTTTTCTATCAGGTGATGGCAGTAGTAGCAAACAACAAGTACAAACTGTCGTTTCTATTGGTCAGCCGTATACACTTAAGGCCCCTAATTCTGTCGGTGAGACTTCATTAAAAATCCTTAAGGTGCCTGGGTCAATGGCTTCATTTGATAATCCGGAAGATGTTGTTTGTAATGCGCCTGTTGGTACGCCAGTCATTGCAAGAGGTTTTCAAGATGCTTTTGGTAAAAAGCAATTGTTTGTTCAGGTGGAAATTGCGCAGGAAACGGCTGATTGTCGTCAAGGGGTAAAAGGGTGGACACTCAAAAATAATTTAAAATAGGATATTGACAGAAATTAATATATCTATATAATAGGCGATTCAAATACAGCGGGAATAGCTCAGTGGTAGAGCACAACCTTGCCAAGGTTGGGGTCGCGAGTTCGAGCCTCGTTTCCCGCTCCAAAAGAAATATTAAAAGCCGCGAGTTTACGCGGCTTTTTTATTTTGCAATAAATGGCTGCGTAGCAAAGTGGTTATGCAGTGGCCTGCAAAAGCCATCTACGCCGGTTCGATTCCGGCCGCAGCCTCCAAAATTACCTGGTAGTGACATTTTATGCGGGAATAGCTCAGTGGTAGAGCACAACCTTGCCAAGGTTGGGGTCGCGAGTTCGAACCTCGTTTCCCGCTCCAATGTTATTGCAGGCATTAATCGTTGTCTTGCCTATTTATCAAATAGCTTATCGCTATAACATGCTATATTAGTATGCTGCAGTTTTTCGGTGTGTCGCCTTGAATGTTTAGCCCATAAATGATTAAGTCCACATAAATACTCTAAGCACAAGTATTATCCGGATTGTAATCTAAAATTTTGTGGGATTTGAAGGCAATACCTGATATTTAGGTATGTAATACAACCCTATAAGTGTTACACAAAACTGATCGTTTAGCTACGCGCTCTTACGAGTCGCAACAAGGCGCTTTTCGCATTTTTCTGAATTCACAAAAAAAAGCTGTAAGCGAGTTAATATTTCATTAGTTGCTTGCTCATACGCATTACTAATGCCGTTTCAATGGTAGCACAGATTTATCAAACACAACCCCGTTGTCCGTTGTGTGTGATAATTAGACTTTGGCGTAATTTTTAGGCTGCTCCTGCTTTTTGATATCCAGTCTTTTTAACTCGCTTATCAAGCCACAACCGGATAACTTTATCCAAAGCAACCCCTAGATGAATAATTAAGCCAACAGCAAAAATAGGTAGCCACTGCTCAAGACTAATAGGCGCTGTATGAAATAATAGATTCATAATAGGTGAATAGGTCAATGCTAGTTGCGCTGTTACCATTGAGAGAATACCAATCCAAATCCACATATTGCTGAATAAACCAAGGCTAAACATGGATAAACGTAAGGAACGGCATGTCAGTAAATAAAAAGATTCACCGACCGCGAATACATTAACCGCAATGGTGCGAGCTTCATTAATACTTGCGCCCTGTTTGAGTGCATATTCAAATAAACCAAAAGAACCTATCAATAACATCGTCCCTACAATCATAATGCGAAAAATCAATTCGCCTTTGAGGATAGGCATGGAAGGTGGCCGTGGCGGCTTGGTCATCAAACCGGGTTCTCGTGGTTCGAAGGCCAACGTTAACCCCAGAAAAATCGCGGCAGTCATATTAATCCATAAGGCCTGAACAGGAAGCACGGGCAACACTTCGCCCAGAAATACTGCGGCTATGATAATAAGTCCCTCGCCAAAATTTGTCGCTAGGATAAAGCTGAGGAACTTAATCAGGTTATCCAGCACACCACGTCCTTCCTCCACAGCAGCCTCAATAGTGGCGAAATTATCATTAGTCAACACCATATCAGCGGCTTCTTTTGCGACTTCAGTACCTGTAATGCCCATTGCGACGCCAATATTCGACTTACGTAAAGCAGGTGCATCATTAACCCCATCACCGGTCATGGCGACAACATTACCCCGCGCCTGCAATGCTTCGACAAGGCGTAGTTTTTGTTCTGGTGAAACGCGCGCAAAGACCGAAGAATTGTGCGCAGCTTTAATCAAATTTTCATCAAACAATGACTCAAGCTCTTTGCCATTTAACACACGGCTGTGTTTTCCTGTCAAAGCAGGCTTGATTATCCCCATTTTTCTGGCAATCGCTTCCGCTGTAATCGCATGATCACCAGTAATCATTTTGACTTGAATCCCAGCCGACTGACAGGCAGCAATCGCTTTAATCGCTTCTTCACGTGGTGGATCTATCATTCCTTGCAAACCAATAAACTCCAGGCCATTGGTCACGTCCTCATGATTGATATGCTGTGTGCCTGGTGCTACAATCAAGCGAGCAAAGGCAAGCACACGCAAACCTTGCCTCGCCATGTTTTCGACCTGATCCTGAACGTCCTGTGGATTGAGCGGTGGTTGGAGCTTATTAATCGCCATTAAGCTGTTACAACGGCGTAAAATACTTTCTACTGAGCCTTTTAGGTAAACAATAGCTTCGCCTGATGTTACATCCGTATGTAGCGTTGCCATATACTGATATTGTGATTCAAATGCAATCGCATCCTGTCTGGGCAGCTGTTTTAGCAAAGTTTGCGAATCTAAACCTGCTTTACGTGCAGACACCAGTAATGCACATTCGGTAGGGTCTCCTTCGATCACCCAGTTCTGATTTTTTTGTTTCAGCACAGAATCATTACATAATAAACCGGCCTGCAATAATGCCAGCAACGCAGGCTTGGTATGCACATCTACAGTCTGATCCACATGTTGAATATGCCCTCTGGAACATAGCCGGTGCCGGTGACAGAAAAATGTTCATTTCTTGCCCAAAGTTGTTGTACTGTCATTTCATTGCGCGTTAAAGTGCCGGTTTTATCGGAACAAATAATCGTGGTACTACCAAGCGTTTCCACCGCAGGTAAATGACGAATAATGGCATGACGCTTTGCCATGCGAGAAACCCCTATTGCCAGGGTAATGGTCATGACTGCTGGCAAACCTTCAGGAATCATGGCAACCGACAAAGCAACCGAGGCCATAAACAGATTCTCCCAGGTTTCACCATGAGATAAACCTACGGCAAACGTAATTGCCGCTAAACCTAGAATAACGAACATTAAAACATGACTCAATTTAGCTATTTTATGTGTTAACGGAGTTGCCAAAATTTCCGCACTGCTAATTAATTTGGAAATGCGACCAATCTCGGTATCATCACCTGTCGCAATGACTACGCCCCGACCCGTACCATAAGTCACTAATGTCGATGAATACAACATATTAGTGCGTTCCGCCAGCAAGGTATCATGCTCTTTTATGGAAGCTGTTTTATTCACCGGTACTGATTCGCCAGTTAATGCTGACTCATCGATTTGTAATTCCTTGCTGCGCAATAAACGCATGTCGGCGGGTACTTTATCCCCTGATTGCAATAAAACTATATCACCTGGTACTAAATCACTGGCATTAATTCGATGTTTCTCACCTGCACGCAAGACCAACGCTTCGGTCACTAACGCACGCGAAAGAGCAGATAACGCGGTTAAGGCTTTGCTTTCCTGAATAAAACCAATAATGGAGTTGAGCAATACCACGCCAAAAATAACACCTGCATCAACGAATCCGCCCAGATATATTTTTACGCCAATCGCAACCAGTAATATATAAATAAGCGCCTGGTGAAATTGTAATAAAAAGCGCACGATGGGCCCTTTGCCTTTTTTCACCGTCAGTGTATTAGAGCCATAAGTTTCGCGGCGATCTGTCACCTCGAAGGTATCCAGCCCAATATCAGGCTTAACATCAAACAGGTCGGTGATTTCGGATTCGGGCAGATGATGCCAGTGTTTATTGATAAGTTTCGGCATAATAATATATGGTTTTACTGATGTGTTTTGATTTAGGGAGCGCAAATACTATTTGAACAAGACATGCATTCAGGCTAAAAAGCCACTTTTTTGTATAAATTCTGCACATCTTCTTAATTATAGTCTACCCAAACGCTCATAATGAAGCTGGGCACTTCTTCAATATCCATATTAGACAAAGCAACCTTTAATTTATCAACATCACCGTAAAACGGATGTAAGGATTAGGCGAAGTTGGAATATACAAAATATAACAATCTCCAATACGGTTAGTCACATAAGCGGGTACCCATATACCATCTTTAGAGTATTCTACATAAACGCACTTCCGAGCTAAGGAACAAGCGTAATAATTTACGCGTAATAGAATAAATAAGTACTCACGTAAATTATCTTAGGGCCGTGCATAACACACTTGAGCAGCGCTGGGGAGCAGACCTTTAGTCTGCCTTTTAACATCCAGGTTGAAGACCTGCGCCCCAGATAACAGTGTAGAAGTTAATTCATGCACATTCCTTAACACTTTTATTTTTAGGTTTCGTGTAGATACTCTCTTAAAACGCAAGTGTTAAATTAGAAAATATCAATTTAATTTAAACCACTGCTTGATATTTTTCTTTTAAAATGGGGGCCAGCCCCCAAACCCCCGAGGTATTTAAACAAGGGTAATGTTATACTTTCCATGCGGTACAGGCTGAGGAGTCGATGACCGTCAAGGGTAATGGGCGGCACACTGTCGCCTATTACATTATTTTCACCCATTTTCTCTGGTGCTGAGGGTTTTCTTGTTCAATCCTGATAAAAATCAAGATGTTGCTTCAGCAGCGAGCGTATAAAAACGTTCTCCATCAAACTCTTGTTTTGTTCTTAATATACCGTGAATCGCATGTAACAATTTACGCATCACAGCACAGACAGCCTGGACCTTTTTTAAGCCGTTATCTTCAATCAAGTGGTGATAATAGCCTTTAATATTGGGGTCAAAGCGACTTGCCACAAGTGCCGGCATATACAGGGCCTGGCGAATATATTTATTGCCAACCTTGCTGATACGCGGCTTTTTAGACACACTACTTCCTGAGTCAAATAGTCTCGGATCCAGTCCTGCATGAGCAACCCACTGCCGTGCCGTCATATCTCGGGGCAAGATCATGAGCTCACTCAGTATTTGCACCGCCGAGGCTTGCGCAATCCCTTTGATTCCTGTGATTAATGTATAAGCCTCCTCCAGTTGCCCATTTTGATGAATCAGGTCAAGCGCACTATCGCGCAAGGTTTTAATTTGTGCGTCTAAAATATCAATTAACTGCTCCGTTTGTTCAATCACCAATACGGGTATTTCTCATGCAGTGAATTTTAAGCATGAAGCTGATTTTTGGTTTGTGTTTTCAATTGCTTAACGCTGAGGGCTGTACTGCGACCCAATGCGCTCTTAGCTGATAACGTCATCGGCAGGTCGCTCCCAGGATTCAAACGGCATTCTCTCAGATTAGGCTTGCAGAGGTTCTGCATCGATCGCTGTCGGTCTTACTCCGTTTCATTAGTGCTTGAGCAACTTATGACGCTTTAGGGTTGATGACCATCACTTCAAGACCCTCAGTACGGCTCAGAGCCACTGTTAGGTCAAAATGATAGACACCTGTGGCTTCTAGAATCAGATCCTTGTCTTCATCTATAAGTTTGGCTCAAGAGCTGGATGATCTCTTGATGCCCAGACGGGCTGTTATCAAAGACTTGGCTTTACATGCTTTACCTTGAGTGCTTACGACTACCACTAACTCCTTACAGCTTAGCATCAGTTTCCATCATATTCATTTTTCTCCTCCTAAGGTTTAATTCTATAATGATCACTGGTTTTCCTTACCTGACACTCTTCATCTGCAGTCCTTGCATGAATGCTGACTCAGAAGCTTAAAAACTTACGGTCTCAGATACTCCACGGCATGGATGACGAGGGTGGGGAGCCAATCTACGTACAAGCTCAAGGCTTCAGGCTGGGACGGCTTCCCCAGAAAATCAGTTATGACTATAATCCTTTTTAGTTAAATAATCCTGTGTTTTAGAGATGTGTTTAATATACAAGGATAGGTAGAGCATCTTTTTGCGACTTGTTAAAGCACGTAGTGAAACCCATCAATCCCTGACAGAATGATGGGTTTCACTACGTGCTCTTGCGAGACATTACGCGCCTATAAAGCAGGCGCTCCATTCTACCCATATATGGACTCCTCGTTTATAGCAAGCAAATTTCACAAGTTAATGCCATTAACAGATATCAAGATTGCAGCCATATATCCGGTCTCTAACAGAGGTTTTATTACCTCAGGACTCATGATGATCTATCCGCGCGCTTTCACCTCAACCATCCTATCGGCTTCTAAAGAGCCTATGCGTTGAACGGGTTTTAAAAGCACCGGTCTGACCTGTTGTAGTCATCACTTATTGTTAACTTGCCTCCGCTTTTCAATACCAAAAAAAGTGTCAGACCACACCATTCTCCTTAGCCAGAGAAATAGCTTTATCCAGTGAAGATTGTTCTTCCATTTCTGGATTTAACACCAGAAGAATATTTTTAAATCTTTGCATATTGCTCTCCATTACAATAACTACTATGTGGCTTGTAGGTCGAAGAGTAACCTCTATATTATCGCTGTAAACAACGCTATTATAATGCCTTAAAAGTCATCTACGTTTATTCATAACGGAACTTCAATAATGCACCATTGTCCTTTATCAAAACACCTGGAGGAGCTGTTTAACAGGCCTCCTGATTATGCCTTAACTCTTGAAGAGCTACTAAGTCGCCTCGGTAGTGATAATAATTACAGCATGTATTTAATCCTGCTTGCTCTACCCGGTGCTTTGCCCATGCCCGCTGTTGGCTTAAATACTTTACTTGGTCCTCTGGTTTGTTTAACCGGACTACAAATGCTATGGGGTAAAAATCAGCCTTTGTATCCCAATAAATTATTAACTTATCGTTTATCCCCAGATTAACAAAAAAGCTGCTTCACTCATTGAAGCAACTGTTATTAAAAGTCGAAGCGATCATCAAACCTCGCCTATTTTGGATAAATGCACCGTTAGGGCGAATACTGACTAGTGCGACGCTGTGCATTATGGGACTGCTGATGACACTTCCTATTCCCGGAACCAACACACTACCCTCCATGCTGATTCTTATAATCAGTGTTGGGAGCATTGAAAAAGATGGCTTACTCACCCTGTTAGCCATCTTATCTGCACTGATTTTAACCGTGATTTATGCAGAAGCCTTGTGGCTAATGTTTATCTGGCTACTTCCACTCCTTGTTGAAACAGTAACATCTACTTAAAAGGCTAGACACTTTTTAATTAATCAATAAATGCGCATAAATGCTGGAAAAATAACCCAGCGCAATAGCTGGCATCCATTTTAAATGACTGGAAAACGTATAAAACCCTTTTGCCTGCCCCATCAAGGCAACGCCTGCCGCAGAGCCAATGGATAGTAAACTACCTCCTGTTCCCGTTGTTAGTGTAACTAACAACCATTGCGTTTCGGACATTTCGGGATTCATGGTTAATACTGCGAACATAACCGGAATATTATCAATGAGGGCTGATGCGACCCCGACTAATATATTGGCGGTCGTAGCCCCTAATTCTCGCCGCATAAATTCGGAAGTTAACGATAAATACCCCATAAACCCAATACCGCCAACCGCCATAATAATGCCATAAAAGAAAAACAGGGTATCCCACTCTGATTTAGCAATATGACTGAAGACATCAAATCCACTTCCCGTGGCTTCTGAGCCCGGAACCGAATCAAAAGAAGATTTTTCTTTTCTGTATTTTAAACGCAGGTAATAGCCAAATATTTTCAGATAACCCAAGCCCATTAACATACCAATAGCGGGCTGCAAGTGGAGAAATTGATGAAAGAAAATAGAAGTGCCGATGGTTGCTAAAAACAGAAACATAATCGTAATACCACCGTGCTTGATCGTAGCGTTCGCCTCCTCGGGTAATACAGGATAATCTTTTGGCAGGAAATTATGCATAATCATTGCGGGTATAACAAAATTAATAGCTGAAGGGATTAACAACTTCAAAAAAGTCGCAAATTCTAAAATCCCTTTTTGCCAGACCATTAGTGTCGTAATATCACCAAAAGGACTAAACGCACCACCTGCATTGGAAGCGACAACAATATTGACACAAGCAATAGCTACAAAATCAGGTCTGGCCGCACCTACGGTTAAAACGACGGTACACATAACCAAAGCAGTAGTTAGATTATCCGCAACGGGTGATATAAAAAATGCCAGTAACCCGGTAATCCAAAACAATTGCCTATAGCTGTAATTTCTAGAGACCAATTTAAAGTGTAATGCCATGAAAACATCACGTTCTAGCATTGCGTTAATATAGGTCATTGCAACCAAGAGAAAGAAAAACAGTTCGGCGTATTCTAGGAAATTATGTTCCAGCGCGACACTTGCCATTTCGTTTAGGCCTTGGCTTTTGTAAACATAGGCAATAATCGCCCAGATAATACCCGCCGCAACCAATACAGGCTTGGATTTATGTAAATGCAGTTTTTCTTCTAAAATAACCAGCATATAAGCAATAACGAAGATCATCAGCACCAGGTAGCCAGAAAAATGCGTTGTTAAATCCAGTCGTTGATGACTTAGCTCGGCACTAAACGCGGTGAAAGGAAATGCCAATAATAAATTCAAAAAGACTAAGTTAAGCGTTTTTTTATTCATAATAAGAGGTTTTATAGGTAAAAAAAGTAAATGCTTTAAATACATTAATGATAGGATCAATAGGCAAGCTCCTTGCTAAAGGTCTGCTCTTTCTCATACTGAGTCATATCAACACGCCCATAGCCCAGTAAAGTGCCTGTTGCATAAGCCAGATCAATCAAAGCTACCTGATAATCGGCTATCGCTTTGATTTCCTTTATTTGAGCACTGCCCAACTTGGTTAATGTCGCCAGCACTTCAGTCATGGTGCGCAGACCTTCGTTAAACTGTTTGAGTTCAGCGGTGTAATTGGCTCCCGCGAGAACCACGCTTTGCCGGTTGGCAATAATCAATTGCCAGTTTTGCGCGACCTGATCAAGGGCATCATAAATTTCGCGGCGCACTGTCAGTGTTTTCAACTCTCGCGTCGTTAGCCTTTGCAGTCTTTGCTGTACTGCTCTGGAAAGTCGTGAACGACGTAGTTCATTGGTTAAAGGAATTTCCATTTTTAAACCTACTGCCCAGTTGTCATATTGTCCGTTGAATGAATCTGCATAAGCATTGCCCAAATCATCGCCGCTACGCCCCTGCGTGCCGTAGCTGTATTCCAGCATAAACAGCGGTAAGGTCTGGTTTTCTAAATAATCAATTTTAGTGGCATCAGCCGCCAGTTTTAATTCCATTTCCAGCAGTTCCAGACGGCCTGCCAGCGCTTTTTCTACCAATGCGCTACGCTTGAAATTAAAATTAAGCAAGGTGGGCGCTGTCGTGGTATTAATGACGATGGGGCTATCAAGGTCATACTGCGGGTCATTCAACAGCAACATGAATTTACGTTGTGTGATTTTTAGCTTGGTTTTAGCCATAATCAAACTTGTCATGCGTTCCGCAATCCCTATTTCAGCCCGATTAATCTCAATCGCTGCTGTTAAGCCTTCTTTGACCCGTCGCCTGACCATCGCTAAATTTTGTTCAGCAATCTGATATTGCTGATGCTGAATATCCAGTTCTTCCCAAGCGACATAAAGTGCCCAGTAGGCTTTGTCAATCGCTGCGAGTACACGAATACTCTGCAAGCGAGTTTTTAAATCGATAATTTTCTGTTCATAGCGGGCAATGCGGATACTAGCAACATTGGCATCGATACCAGCATTGCGTAATAGCGGTTGGCTTATGGAAAAGCGCATGGCAGCAAGATATTGCTCTGACGGTACATACAGGTCAGTTTGTTTGTAATTAAACGGCGTGCTGATGGTGACTTTCCCGCCAGTGCGCAAGGGAATAATAACGCCCGCTTCAAAGTCCAGTTGTTCAGTAGACTGCGGTAATAAGTTGAGTTTGGCAATCTCATTATTCAAAGGCGAATCTTCATCTACAGGTGTGAAACTGACTACATCGCCATTCAGTTTAGGCGTGTCTTTATTGGCGTATTTAACATTAGCAAAGATCAAATCATCGAATTTTGCCTGTTCTTCACTGACATAAGTGGCTGCAATACTGGGTTCTATCAAGGCTATCTTTAAATCCAGGTTGTTGCTTAATGCCATTGCACGCGCTTCGGCTATGGAAAGCTGTCGGTTTGTTTCCGGAGGTTTTTCTGTCGTTTTCGCTAAAGGTGAGAGCGGCAAACTTAAGTTCAATTCTGAACGATTGGCATCATTTTCAGCAATCGCTGCATCCAGTGTTTGTGGTGTAGAACTAGAAAGTGTTGCTAAAGCTAAGCTTTCGTCGCTTGCTAGACGCTGGACTACTTTTTCACTTAATTCCGGTTTAGGTGCGGTATCAAAATAAGACGCACAGCCAGGTAGTAAAGCCAGCGCGCTGAGCGCAGAAACGTATGAGCCTAAACGTAATATAGAGGTAGCCAGTGAGCTCATAGATTACTTGTACTTAGATTGACGGCTTAAGTCCTGATTCGGATGTTCCGGCGTTAACATCGGTGGAAAACCATTCAGTTGTCGCCAGATTTCAAAGCCGATACTGACTTGTTCTAATAAAATCCATGCTTTTACCTGGCCACCCTGACGCAGAAAACGCGATGAAGGCCACAAATGGTCACTTTCATCCGGTACGATCAATACGCGAAACTTGCCCTTGCCATTATCACTGGCATCAACAAAGGCTACTTTGCCGCCAAAAGTACCGACTGCTACTTCCGGCCAGCCGACGAACTGCACTGCCGGCCAGCCTTCAAACATCAGACGCGCATGGTGACCAGGTAAAATCAGCGGTGCATCGTTGCCTGACACCCAGACCTCAACCGCACGATGACTGGTATCCGGCACCAGTACCAGCAATGGATCGCCCTGTTTGATAATATCGCCCTGTGGATTTTTTAGTAGCCTCAAAACAGTTCCGTCTTGTGGTGCCTTAACCCATTGTGTACTTTGTCGCGCAATGTTCAAGTCATTACTTACTAGGCTATTGCGAATGTCCTCGAGTTCACTCCTTATTTTATTTAAGGTCGCAGTGGTCGAATCAATTTTCGCCTGTGCATCAGCTCTAAACTGGTTAATATCGGCTTCAGCGCCATTCTTTTCTGCTTGAGTGGATTGCAGGGTTGCCTGCGCACTGTTGAGTGACCGCCTGGCGATAATCGCATCCCGTTCGGCTAGTTCAAAATCGCGTTGCGACACCAGTCCCTCATTAAGTAATCGTTGTAATCGTTGTTGTTGCTGTTGTGCCGTGTCATAGCTGGCACGTGCCGATGCCAGGCTTTCCCCTGCTGAACGCATTTTTTGCCCAGCCATATCCAGTTTATATTGCGCCGTGGCGACTTTCATATCGCGTACCGTTTCCAGACGCTCGATTTGAATTTGATAAGCCTCAAATTCCTGTTGTTTGGCGGCTAATTTAGCCTGGTTTGCAGCACGTTGCTGATTAAGACGCTCTAGAAATTGTGGATCGATATCACTGACTTCGAGCAATAAATCGCCTTTTTTGACTTTTGTGCCCTCTTTGACATGCCATTCTTCGACCCGACCGGATACGGGAGACTCTATGGTTTGCTGCCGTCCAGCAGGGGCATAGGCAGAGATATAACCGTTTCCGTTAATATTTTGTTGCCAGGGCAGAAATAAAGTTAAAACGGGTAAAAGAATAAATAGCCAGGCAATATATGTCACCATCTTGCCGACACGCCCAGGCGTCTGGCTGGCGCTCATAACCGATAACTGAATCGAGTTGTTTGGACTAGGTGTCATTGATTTTGATAAGGTAATTCGATGGTACGCTGACAATAATCGGCAATCGTTTTAGAGCTGGTCAGCACTAAGAGTGTCCAATCTGCATTCGGGTCAAACAAGACAGCTTTTGCCTCACTATGACTAAAGTGTTGCCATTCATCCAGCATACTATCAATAATAATTAAACTAGGATGTCCCACGATTGCCCGTGCAATCAGTAGGTTTCTAATCTGTGTGGTCGATAAAGGAGAACCGGTCAAACTTAACTGGGTGAAGATACCCTCTGGAATATGATCCAGTTCAAACATTAAATTTAAACGTTTTAAAACCTCACGTACGTCAGTCACGCTAATTTCTGGACGACCCAAACGGATATTTTCCAGAATAGTATCTTCAATTATTTCGTTAGAGCCAATCACCGTAATATGTTGACGCAAACTATCCAGATGTAACTCTCGAATATCGGTCTGATTGATTTCAATACGCCCCGCACTGGGTACACGTAATCCTGTTAATAGCGTCGTTAGCGTTGATTTTCCACTGCCCATTTCACCATATAAAGCGACTTTCTCACCGGGTTCAATTGCAAAATTAAGCACGTGAATGGGTGCCGGATGATTGGGGTAGTTAAAGGCCAGATCATAAGCTGCCACGGCCACGGGCTTGCTATAAGTAACCGTCTCACCATTTTCACGCTCCACCGGTAAATCCAGCAAATGCCCTAACTTATCGACACCCGCCATCAGATCATAATAACCTTCTAAGTGTTTTTTTAATTTAGCAAACGATAACAAGATACCAGAAACAATAATTTCTGCAGCGACCAATTGCCCCAAACTCAACTGCCCATCCATCACCAGTAAACCACCAGCTGCCAATATTGCGGTACTGGCAATCGCATACAGTGCATATAAACTGATATGTTGCTTAATTAAAATATGGTAGTGTCGCTGGCGTGCCTTGAGGTAGTCATAGGCGAGTTTATCGGTACGTTCCCTTGCTAATTCAGGGCCGCCGGAGAACTTAAAAGTTTGTCCATTTCTCGCCAGCGTTTCCAGCCAGGCGACGACGGAATACTTGGCAATTGATTCTTCAATCGAGGTACTGACGCCATTTCGACCCTGAAAAAAAATAACTGTCCATAACCAGATAATGACAATCAAATCAAATACCATGAGTAATGGATGATAAGCCGCCAACACCAGTAAACCTATAATACCCTGCAGTGCGGTAGAAAAGCCTTCCAGAATTAAAAAAGCCCCGGCTTTTTGTACCGTGAGTACATCAAAAAAACGGTTAACCAGTTCGACGCCATTTTTTTTATCATAAACTTCCCACTTAACTTTCGGCAACCGGTAGGACAAATCGGCAGCCATGCGCACAAATATTCTACGCTGTAGTAGTTCAACTATATAGGACTGTAATATGGACACTGCGCCATAAAAAACGAGAAAGATAAATAACATCAGCGACAACACCACCAGTGGTTGCTGCATATTACCCAGAGCAACCGTGTTTACCAGTGATTGCACCGCAGCAGGGGTTGCCAGGCTAAGCACTCCTGCTGCAATTGCCAGTACAATGACGCGCCAGATATCAGTTTTTTCCACTTTCATCATGGCAAGCAAACGCTGCAAAGGCGGTAGATGATGTTCATCATGATGAGCCGACGCATCCTGCATAGGCGCTTCCAGTTCGGCGCTATACCATTCGATTAACTGGTCAGGCTTAATTTGTAATAATTTTGTAAGCTGAGCAATTTTGAGCAGGCGAATTTCAACGTCGTTTTCTTTAATCAGTGCCACTTTAACTCGCCCTCGACTAAAGCCAGACAAGACAAACCAGGCTTCATCGTCAAATGGCATAATTAAAGGTGTTAATTGCCCTGATGCGGATACCGCTTGTTCAATATTAGCGGTAAATTCGCCAATAATCAGTCCTAAATTGCTTGCTGTTTCTTGCAGGCTTTGAAATAAATTACCTTCAGATAGTCTATGATCATGACGCAGGCCTTTTTCATGCGCAGAGCTGCCCATTTCAGACAACAGATAATCAAAAAGCGTCCAAACGATATGTTTACGCAAGGGGGGTTGCGTAGAAAATGTTGTGTCGTTCATTTAAGCTCAAAGTCTGTAAAATCAAATTAAGGTTTAACTCTTTAAGGAATGCGAATAAAATAAATCTGTCATTTGCACAGTATGGCCATTGGAAAATTGTAGGGCGTAGCTTAGTGCATGCACATTCGTTAGTCAGGGCTAAACCTTAACATAATCTAGTTGATTTTTAAGGTATCCTGATAAAAAGTGACTTCTCCAGTACTTATATTATGATTACCGCCGACTATTCCAATAGCGCCACTTTCAATCATTTCCTTTAAGATCGGGCTGCGTTCAATAATCGCTTGTACTGTACGTTTAACATTAATAGCAGATACTTTTTCCACAAATTCTTCATTGCTGGAGTTACGGTTCTCAGTTTCGGTTTTTTCATCAAAAACAGCTGGTTGCAGCTTGCCTAACAGTGCTGTCAGATTGCCCATTTCCACATGGTCACAAGCGCCTCTTACTGCGCCGCATTTACTATGTCCTAACACCACGATAATTTTAGAACCCGCAACCTTACAGCCAAACTCCATACTGCCTAAAATATCTTCATTAATAATATTGCCGGCAATACGCACACTAAATATGTCGCCTAAGCCCTGATCGAAAATCAACTCGGCTGAGGTACGCGAATCAATACAGCTTAAAATAACGGCAAACGGGTGCTGTCCGTCAGAGGTTTCATTTGCTTGTTGTAGTAAATTCCGATTGACCTTCATATTGTTAATAAAGCGTTTATTTCCTTCTTTTAACAAGTCTAATGCCATTGCGGGAGTAATAGCGTTTTGCATTTCTTTAGTTAATGTTTTCATGTGTTTTCCTATGCCGTAGCGGACTCAATAAAATTTATGGTTTCAACCGTTATGTTTTTAGTTTTTGCATTACTTTGATAATTTTTAATAATCTCAATAACATCGTAATCAATGGATTTAGTTTTTGAGCAATCAATAATGACTTTTGCATCATTGGGGATATTATTTAATGCAGTCAATATGCTCGCTTTATTAAAGAAAGAAACTTCTTCTGCTAAAACCAGGTGATGCACTTTATGTCCATGCTCTGAACTAATCAAATCGTTCATATAATGTGAATTGCGATAACTATGATAGAGGGTATTAAATATGCCGAAAAACATACCGATAGCAATTCCCATCAATAAGTCTGTCATTAAAATCCCCAGCACCGTTGCCAAAAAAGGGAGAAATTGTTCCCATCCCAATTGGTACATTTGTTTGAATAGGTTCGGTTTTGCCAGTTTATAACCGACAATCAGTAATATAGCCGCAAGACTCGCCAGCGGAATCATATTCAATAAGCTGGCAATACTAATCGCACTTATTAAAAGAAAAATCCCGTGAAGTATCGCAGACAATTTGGTTTTTCCGCCAAAAGCAATATTAGCGGAGCTACGCACAATCACTTGAGTAACCGGTAAACCACCTATCAAACCAGACACAATATTACCCAAACCCTGTGCTTTTAATTCGCGATTGGTCGGGGTGACTCGCTTATCAGGATCTAACTTATCAGTTGCTTCCACACATAATAAAGTTTCTAAACTGGCAACGATGGCCATGATCACAGCAACTTCCCAGACTTCTGCCCGATTAACAGCGTAAAAATCAGGAAAAGTAAACTGGTTTAAAAAACCTGAAAGACTTTCAGGAACAGGAAGGCTCACCAACTGATCCGCTGCCAAAGTAAAATTCAATAAGCCATTCAGAAAAAGCATATTCAGTACAATGCCTAACAAAACCACAACAATAGGTCCTTGTATTAATTGAAATAATTTGTGTTTTTTGATTAACACCATATCCCAAAAAATAAGAATGATCAGAGACAGGGCTGAAATCACTACAGCCCCCTGAGTGAAGGCTTCAAATGCACTGGCTATAGACGAGAAAGTGTTTTCACCATCTAGCTGAAAGAACTCAAAATCACCTTCGTTATCTTTGTCATAGCCGAGTGCATGGGGAATCTGCTTTAAAATAATTAACAGACCAATCCCGGTTAACATGCCTTTGATCACAGAAGAAGGAAAGAAATAGGCGATAAAGCCGGCTTTTGCAAAGCCTAGAATCAATTGCATGACGCCTGCTAAGACAACCGCCATTAAAAAAGTAGGCCAGGACCCCAAAGTTTCAATTGCAGTCAAAACGATAACAACAAGCCCAGCTGCCGGACCGCTGACGCCCAGCGTCGATCCACTAGCAATGCCGACAACGATTCCCCCCACAATGCCTGCAATAATGCCAGAGAATAAAGGCGCACCGGATGCCAAAGCAATACCTAAACACAAAGGCAGTGCGACAAAAAACACAACAATACTGGCCGGTAAATCGTTTTTTATTTCTTTAAACATTTTTTACTTTCCTAAGGAGTAGTAGGTTTAGATGCGCTTAAAATTGCTTTACTACTATATTAAGATAGTATTACTATCAAACATTATTGTAAAGACTTAGTTTTTTTTAAGTATAACTTTTAGCGCTAATTTTTATTATAATTTAATTTTAAAAAAACAAACCGGGTAAGTTAATGGCAGTCCAACTAAGAATTATCATGAATGAAAAATTATTTATCAGAAACCCGGAGCAATCAGAGCTGGGCCGTAGAATTATTTTGCATAGCATTCAATTGATTCGTAAAAAGGGTTTTGAAGATTTTACCTTTAAAAAACTGGCCAACGAAATTAACTCTACCGAGGCGAGTATTTATCGCTATTTTGAAAACAAACACCGGTTACTTATCTATTTAACCGCCTGGTATTGGAGCTGGCTTGAGTACCAGGTCAGTTTTCAGACTAACAATATTAAAGATCCGATCGTTCGCTTAAAAAGGGTTATTCAGCTTCTAGCAAGCACCGTAGAAGATGACATCAGCACGGAGCATATTGATGAAAGCAGCCTGCATCAAATCATTATTACCGAGGCGTCCAAAACCTATTTGACCAAACAGGTTACTGCAGACAATAAAGACCAATTTTTTAAGCCTTATAAGGATCTTTGTGCGGTTATCGGCAATATTATTTTAGAGTACAACCCTGACTATAAATACCCAAAATCATTAGCCTCTACGATTATTGAAATGGCGCATTTTCAAAACTTCTTTATGAATAATCTACCTTCATTAACAGATTTTGGTGTACATAAAGATGAAGCAGAAATCATTGCATTTCTGGAGGATCTCGTATTTTCTAGTATTAATAAAACATAGAATGGTTATTGCTGATGGAATCAACAGATTACTGCCATGGTCGTCAAACGCGCAAGGATCAACCGAACGCTAATAAGGTTTCCAAAACCACAAAATTGGGCATAATGTACTATTTATAGTTAAATGATTGTATGATCAAGCAGTTATCTTAATGATTATGCACTTAATACAGGTAAAGGCGCAGGAACTCGGGAAAAGATGTAGGTTCTGCGTAAATACATGCATTCAGAGACTTAGTTGGGCTATACTATTTCGCGATCAATGCGCTTAAACCTAACATATCTGTCTAAAGTGCATAATCACAATGTAACCTATTGATTATTCGTTAGTATTCGTAGTGATGCCTCAGACCCTAATCCCCGTTATTATTATGTGCAGCAGGTCCCTGTGCTACGGACCAAAGTTTCAAAGGTTTAATTTTGATTCGTCACCTTCACGCAAAGATGAGTGGGTTTATTGTTTGCATCTAGAATCGGTTTCAAGGTAAAAGACACAATCGATTCGACACCGGCATCACCCAAGTCAGCTACAGGAACTTTCTTCACACTAATTTTATTTCCTTTTGTTTTCCATTGATAGTCAGCGTCGAATGCCTTGTTTTTTCCAGAATTGGTCAGGTCAACTTCAAAATCAGCACCGGGACAAACCTCTCCCGGGGCTTTCAAATCGAGCACATGCGTGTGGAAGCCACTCTCTGGGTGTTCATAAGAGCTGTCGTCGATCGGTAGATGGGTAACTAAAACTAAGAGGTTATTACCTCCGTCGGTTAAAGCCGCATAACCGAATGCACCGGATTTACCATCGACCGGGATGGGCGCCTGGGTCTTGATTTCTAGTTTGAGCACTTTATTGCTACCGTTACTTTCTACCTCGACCTCTGTTTCTTTAAGCACTAAATAACCCGGGGTAGGTGCCGCATGAAGCGTTGTTGTGGTGACAAGAAGCCCGAGCGCGAAGAACCAAGGATAAATTTCGATTGTTTTCATAATCACGACCTCATCGTTTACTTATATTATAATATCGATTCGCTATTATAATAGCAGGTTCATCTTTCTCTTGCAATTCTTTTTGAGCCTTAGAATTGACAAATCAGAAGTCTAAGCAATTAAATAGCAACCAAACTAAGACTTAAGTTAGGGTTAGCTTAAAGCAAAAAAATCAGGCAAAAAAGGTCAGGCAATATAAGCTCAATGCCAAAGAAAGCGCTACTTTTATTTTTTTTAGTAAAGATGGCTGTCTCCAATAACTTGTTATGAGTGATTTATACTGCAAGCTAACGGCAAGTAGTTGCTCTTTAAGTTGCTTTAAAAAATAGGGTAGTACACGCCAAAGCCGATAGAGTCCGTAAATAAAAATAAGCCACAGTAGATAAAAAACAACAATTTGGCTTTGTTTGCGGGTGGTATGGAAAATAAGCTCAATAAGCTCCTCAAGAGTAAATTCAACCCATTCAAAGGCAATATGCAGAACTGAAAATAATATGTCCAGCATCACATCATACAGAATGATGACTAGGCCAATCAGGATGAATTGGATCAGTAACTTTCGATTATCTAAGGGCTTCATAGGCTCCTCCTAAAAGTATAAACACAATAAAATTTACTATTAAATGGGCCATCATGCGTGGCCCAGTCTACTCTGTTGTTAAACATCAGAATAGAATTTAGCTTTTTCGGTTTCAATGTCGTACATCGCACCGCAATCAATTTTGATCTCGTTAGCATAGAGGAGTATTCCATACTACCTAGCATGCCGTTAATGACCGAGGTTTGCCAGACCCATGCTGATCTGAATAATTACTACCACCACATCGTATTTCAAGTTCGCGAATAGGCCATTGCTTTTGGCGATAAAGTGCCCATTAATCTACATTTTTATTGCTTATGTTTTCATAAACCTAATTTTACCCGGGTAAAGATTACAGTCGTTAGCATATAAAGCCAATGCTCACTGAGCGTGTACGTCTCACGCCCGACCATTTAGAATCACTAGAGCTTCGTGTTTTCTTGTCTTTTCTTTCCCATGCAGATCAATAACTTCGACCGTGATATTATCGTTTGGTGCAGTTATCAGGAAATCTTCAATCGTTTGCAAAATATCATGATCAATAAACTGAGCTTTGCTAGCATCAATAGTGACTGAACTGTGTTCCGGGATACTTAAAATAAATTTTCTTAATA
Source organism: uncultured Gammaproteobacteria bacterium (assembly GCA_942491615.1). Taxonomy (GTDB): domain Bacteria; phylum Pseudomonadota; class Gammaproteobacteria; order Methylococcales; family Methylomonadaceae; genus Methyloprofundus. Next base: position 70,365 of record CALOCH010000012.1, on the reverse strand, counting down.
AGGCTTTATTCAGAAAAGAAACATCTTTGTTCAGTGTCAACAAATAGTGTGAAACATCTTGAGTGAGTGTAATGGCCGCATGATAATTGGCTTTGATAACAAAAAACAGACCAATAACCATTCCTATGACCATTCCTTTTAATAAATCAGTAACCAGAATTGCACTCACAGTCATAATAAAAGGTAGAAATTGACTCATTCCTTTTTGGTAAAACGACTTGAATAAAGCCGGATTGGCCAACTTATAACCTGTGTACAATAAAATTGCCGCTAAACAAGCGAGTGGGATATAGTTGAGGTATTGTGACAAAAACATGACGCTGAGCAACAAAAACACGCCATGAGTAAAACAGGCTATACGGGTTGTTCCCCCTGCGTTGATGTTGGCTGCACTGCGCACTATAACAGCGGTAACAGGCAATCCGCCTAGTAAACCACTGATAATATTACCAACACCTTGCGCCTTCAGTTCTCGATTGGTGGGTGCGAGACGTTTCATAGGATCCAGTTTATCAGTCGCTTCAAGGCTTAACAGCGTTTCCAGGCTGGCGATAATTGCAATCGTTACGGCAACAGTATAAACATGCGGATTGCCAAGATGGTTAAGAAAACTGGAATCTGGCAGTACAAAATTATTAAAGAAATCTGTGGCATTTTTTGAAACCGGCAAGTTGACCAAATGTTCGCTTCTAACTGCCCAGTTGGGCGCAAACCGAGTAGTGAACCCGTTATAGGCAACGCCCCAAATGACTGCTACCAAGGGTCCGGGGATCAGTTTCAACCAGTTTTGTTTTTTAAACCAGGGTGTGCTCCAGAGCGTTAACAGTAACAATGCCACAATACTGATAATCAACGAACCTGGAGAAATGCCTCCAAAGGCATCAAATAACTCAGTAAAACTGGATCTGGCAGTTTCCTTCATATAGCTCTCATCTCCCTCAAAACTGCTATCGTGTCCCGTGGCATGAGGAATTTGTTTGATAATCAAAATTAAACCAATTGCGGCCAGCATGCCTTCAATAACGGCAGTGGGGAAAAATGCGCCAATTATTCCGGCTCTCAGATATCCCAATACCAATTGCATAAATCCTGCTAACACACAGGCAACCAGCAAGCCCTGAAAACTGCCAAGGGTTTCAATAGCATTGAAAACGATGACGGTTAAACCGGCGGCAGGGCCTGAAACAGCAAGTTGAGAGCCACTGAGCCAAGAAATAATGAGTCCACCTATTAGTCCGCCGATTAAACCAGAAAATAAAGGTGCCCCTGATGCCAAGGCTATTCCGAGGCATAAAGGTAATGCAACTAAAAACACTACGATTCCTGCTGGAATATCGTCTTTTAGATGGCGAAAATAATATTGATTATGTTTATGTATCATGCCTTATAGTCTAGAGTAGAGATTTTTTAATACATATAATATCGAATCGATATTATATGCCAAAGAAGAGGCTTTATTTTATATGATATCGAATCGATATTAAAGTGCTAATTCTCTTAATTCCTGATGCTTGAAGTCCAACGTTTATCTAGCATTCATTCAGGTTATGGTAACTACAAGGGATGTTTCTCACGATTAACTTTACAGAAGCGAAAGCTTTTTTTGTTACATTGTCAGGGTAGTTCTTTATTCATACCCATAGATTCATCGGGTAGCACGGATGGTTTCCTCATGGGGGAAATAACTCATTAATGCGACCGCTTGTGTCGTACGTGGAAACGTATATTAGCGTCTATGATGAAGTACTTTACTCTGCACAACTGGGTTCGAATAACTGAGGTCAGTAGCCAAGGTATACCCAAAAAAATATTTATACAAAACAATAGGATATTTTATGATTATGCGCTTAATACAGGTAAAAGCGCAGCAACTCGGCAAAAAACATAGGTTCTGCGTAAATACATGCATTCAGAGGCCAATCAGAGACTTAGTTTTGCTATACTGTTTCGCGATCAATGCGCTTAAACCTAACACACCTGTCTAAAGTGCATAATCACAAGTTATCTTCTATATTATTTTTTAATATATCAATTCTCAATTGATAATTGTTGACAAAAATTGTGGATTTGTAACCCGTTTGTTAAAATATTTCAGGACTTGTAGCGCTTTTCAACTCCTGGAGTGTCAATTGAGAATGAAATATAGCGGAAGTGATGATGAATGAACTTAGTTAGACCTTTTCTATTTGAAGCGTTCTGCTTTAGCATGACTATATTAACGACCTTTTAATCTATTTAGAGACATTCCAGTTTGTTTGAAAATATACTTGTTGTTTGTATTGGTAATATCTGTCGCAGCCCTGTTGCAGAAGCCTTTTTTAAACGGGCTTTAATCAGCAAAAATGAAAAAAACTATACCATTAGTTCCGCAGGAATTGGCGCATTAGTAGGCCATAAGCCTGATAATATAGTCTGTGAACTTATGTTAGATAAAGGGATAGATATATCTGATTATCGGGCGACACAATTAAATCAACAAATGCTTCATAACGCTGATCTTATTTTGGTTATGGAATCAGCACATAAATCGCTTATTGAGCGTAATCATCCAAGTGTAAAAGGGAAAGTATTTAGATTGGGCGAATGGGGACACTTTGAAATTACAGATCCCTATCGACAAGAACGCAAAGTATTTGTCGAATCAGTAAAGCTTATTGAGGCAGGTGTAGCAGACTGGGTGAGTAAAATTTGATATGGACTTGGTTGCTCTAGCAAAATGGTGTTTAAATAACTGCTGGTAATGATGTACTGGAATGACAAACGCAAATTTTCATTTTTTTCCCTGCCTTTTTTGTAAATCTTTTTCCGTTTTGAGCAAGTACTACTAACATGACTTTTATATTTAAGGACTATCACTAAAAAAATGCAAATTAAAAAATTGATATTATTATTTGTTGCTCTTGGATTAGTTGCTTGTTCAGTCGTTCCTGGCATGCATATGAGTGAATTTTCTAATGAGTCCAGTATTGATATGCCAACTCAGAAAAATAATGAGGCAATATTAAAAAAGCTCAACATCCAGACGATAACAGCACAACTGATTATTGATTTAGAAAAGGATTTCAATAATTATAGTTTAGGGCCAGACAATGTTGCTAATCTATATTTTGATTACCGTATTGGGTCTACGGCAAGCAGCGGAGCTCTGTTAAAAGATAGACATTTGCAATATCGTGTTGGCCCCCGAGATGTCCTCAATATTACCGTATGGGAACATCCTGAACTAACAATACCTGCTGGGGAGTTTCGTTCGGCAGAATCTGCAGGTAATGTTGTGGGTGAAGATGGGAACTTCTATTATCCTTATGTTGGTGTAGTAAAGGCTGAAGGAAGGACAGTTGAAGAAATTCGGGCCGAATTAACGAATAAATTATCCAAATATATAGAACGCGTTCAGTTAGATGTGCGCGTAGCCTCCTATCGTAGTCAGCGGGTTTACGTTGTAGGAGAGGTTAATCAGCCAGGCATTCAGTTAGTGAAAGACATTCCTTTAACAGTGCTGGAGGCTATTAATAATGCCGGAGGAGTAACTACCCAGGCCGATCAACGTAGTATTACCTTAAGTCGCGATGGGAAAGTCTATACTGTGAACTTGTTAGCTTTGTATGAGGGTGGTGATATTAGACAAAATGTTACCCTCAAGCATGGTGATGTGTTAAATGTGCCAGATAGTCAATTCAATAAAATCTTCGTTTTAGGCGATACAGGAATAGGTGGGACAAGTTCAGGAAGAACGCGCAGCGTGTTTATGAATAAAGGCAGAATGACGTTGACTGAAGCTATCAGTGAAGGCGGCGGGGCGACTCAGGATAAATCTGATCCGGCAAGAATATTTATTTTTAGAACTGACCTTGGTAAACCTAAAATATATCATCTTGATGCTAAATCACCTGACGCATTATTATTAGGCGAGAGATTTCCCCTTCAACCGCGAGATATAATATTTATTGACCGTGCTGAAGGTATTCGCTGGAATCAAATTATTGAACAGATTCAACCCACGGCTACGCTCATAGGCTCAATTGCCTTGATTTTTTCCTTGTTATAAATTGGTAACCGTTCAGTCTCCCTTATTAACAAGGAGGGCTTAGGGGAGGTTTTATTAGAAAATCTCTTTTCAAACACTTGGTTTTCAAAGGGGGAGGTGAACGGTTACATAAATTGTATTATATAACGATTTGCATAATCATAAAGCAGCCTGATGTTATCAAAATGTAAACTATAGAATTTAATTATGCCTGTTTTTAGTCATGGACAATAAAAATAGAGATAAGTGAATTTACATCAATAACGGCACTCGACATGGCATGGAATATAGAGTTAAGCTAAAGACTTTATTACATGCCATGATTCACAATTCTGCTTCATTTTCTGGGACTAACGCATTTAATTAACTGCTATAGTTTTACTTATCTTCATTATATTAAGTGAGGGGACTATTAATATAACATGCTGAATTCAGCTATCTACCCTTATCTTTTCTTAAAGCGTAACCGGGAATTTAAAATTTAATAAAAACATGGCAAATAATTTTTTGAATGTAGCTCCAAGCATTGACAACTATATACTTCAAGATGACGATGAAATTGATTTAAAGGCGTTATTAGCGGTTCTGCTGGAAAATAAGGGGCTAATACTTTTAGTGACCGCCTTGGCATTTTTAATTGGTTTGGTAAAAATAACAATAGAAACGCCTATATATCAGGCAGATGGGATGTTACAGGTTGAATCCTCTCAGTCTTTGATGACAATGGATCCATTGGCTGGAATGATGAATAGTTTTACTCCTGTGCAGGCGGAAATGGAAATAATCAAATCCCGAATGGTGATGGGGGCAACTGTTAAAAAACTTAGCCTGGATGTTGTTGCTCAGGCTAAATATTTTCCATTCCTTGGCAAAGCAATCGCCAGGCGATTTAAAGCTGCTAACCAAAATAAACTTGCTGCCCCGCTATTTGGTTATACTGAATATGCCTGGGGAGGAGAAGAAATCAAAGTTGATACTCTGGAGTTACCTAATAGCTGGATAGATAAACCATTAACGTTGGTTGCAGGAAAAAATGGACAGTTTTCATTATTTGATAGTAATGAGACATTAATTGCAACAGGTACTGTTGGCAAACCAGTTATTAAAGCTGTAGCTGGAGAAGATGCTCCGTTAGCAATTTTTGTGTCGGTACTAGAAGCCAGGCCGGGGACGCATTTTACAGTAATAAGACGATCACTAATGAGTGCCATAAATGATGTCAGAAGAAGTTTTTCGGTATCTGAAAAAGGACGCGATATCGGCATTCTGAGCTTTACAATGACGTCAGCATCGCCCGCTATGGCAATGCAAACTTTAAATGAAGTTGTTAATATTTATGTGCGTATGAATGTCGAAAAAAAATCAGCAGAAGCACAAAAAACGCTAGAGTTTTTAGAAGAACAATTACCCTTGATTAACAATCAGCTAGAGACCGCTACAGCGGCTTTAAATGAGTACCGTCTAAAAAAAGGTTCTGTTAATTTAGATATAGAAATGCAAGGCATTTTGAGTGGTATTGTGGAGAAAAATACGCAAATAACTTTATTAGAGCAAAAAAAAGATGAGTTACGCAGAAGCTTTACCTCATCTCATCCGGCAGTTGTTTCCATAGATAAGCAAATTTCCAGGCTGAAAAGACAGGTCGAAAAGAATAATAAAAAAGTTTCAGAATTGCCCGAAACGCAACAGATTATCTTAAAGCTCTCCAGAGATGTGCAGGTTAATGCAGAATTATACACGACCATGCTTAATAATTTACAGACGATAAAAGTTGCTAAAGCAGGTACGGTAGGTGATGTAAGCGAGATTGATTATGCGGTACTGCCAACTGAACCGGTAAAACCCAAAAAGAGTTAAACTCTGACAGTGGCCTTTATATTAGGACTCATCGCTGCTATTGCTCTGGTATTTATACGTAAAGCCCTGAATCATGGCGTTGAGGATCCTAATATAGTAGAAAAGCAGCTGAATATACCTGTTTACGCGACTATTCTTCATAGCGAAAAACAAAAACGTTTGAATATGCAGCTGAAAAAACATAGATTTCGCATAGGTATGCCTATTGTTTTAGCATTAGAAGATGTGGATGATATGGCTATAGAAAGTTTACGTAGCCTGCGTACAATGCTGCATTTTGCGTTTCTGGAGGCAAAAAATAATATTGTAATGATTACAGGACCAAGCCCAGGCGTAGGCAAAACCTTCGTGTCAACTAATCTGGCGATCGTTTTAGCTAGTGCCGGAAGAAAAGTATTATTAATAGATGCAGATTTGCGCAAAGGTACTATCAATAAAATGCTCGGTGTTCCGCGCGAAAATGGCTTATCGGAACTCATTTCCAATGCTATTACGCTTCTGGAGGGAATTCACAGCATAGCAGGCGCGAATATAGATTTTATCCCTACCGGGACGCTTCCGCCGAACCCTTCGGAGCTTTTATTGCATGAGCGATTTGCCTTATTGCTGGAAGACCTTGGGAATAAATATGATCATATTATTATTGATTCACCGCCTGTTTTGGCTGTCACAGATGCCTGTATTATAGGGCGTATGGCAAGTGCGACCTTAATGGTGATCAGGTCAGGAATGCATCCATTGCGAGAGTTGCAGCAAAGTGTAAAGCGATTGAAACAGAATAATGTAGATATTAAAGGCTGTGTTTTTAATGACGTTTATATATCAACATCTGGATATGGATATGGTAAATATTTTTATCAATATGATTATAAAAAAATAGCCAATAAAGTATAAAAAAGTAACACAAGAGCCGATTATGCTGTTTATGGCTAAAGGCTATGTGATACTTCAGTCATTCCGCAAATAATTTTTCGACCAAACGCTAATGAAAAAATTTGTAACACGGCTTGTGCAATATAAAAAAAAATTGTTTTCTGTGGCGGTAGGACAAATATTTGCTGCGCTTGGTTCTCTGGTTGGTGTCAGGCTATTGACGGAGTCGATTTCACCTGCTTTATTTGGCGAGTATAAGTTGATACTCGCCGGCATTTCCCTGACAACAGGTATATTCATTCGCCCGTTTATACAATTTTCAATGCGTGAGTATCATGACGCTAAGAAAAAAGAGGTATTAGCGCAGTTTACAAGAGCAGCAAGAAGTCTTTTGATTAAATATAATGTGCTGCTCCTGTTAGTTATCGGAGTAGTTATCAGTGTTTTTTTGTATATAGACTCTCGTATGCCAATAGTGACTATTTTGTTGATTTTGGCTGTTTTTTCACTTGGCAATCATGTTGAGTTTGAACGTGCATTATTTATTACCAGTAACAGACAAATATCTGCAAGCCTGGTTGCAGTAGTTAGAAACTGGCTAATCCCTATTGCCATTGTCGCTACTGTCGAGCTATTGAATGAACAAACTGTTTTCATGCTTTTTATCGCCACGATGACTGTATTGAGCCTGATTTATTTTTCACAGCGTTTTTTTACTGCAGGAGCGAATAACAAGAAACAGCTAAACTTTGGTGAATTATCACAGCTTAGGCTTATCAAATCCGCTATCAGTTTTGGTTTGCCATTGGCCGGTGTCGGTGTGCTAAGCTGGTTAGTGCATGAGAGCGACAGGTTTTTTCTCGCCTATTATCATTCAGAAACGATGGTCGGCATTTATTCCGCTGCCTATGGTTTAGTTTCCGCGCCGTTTACTTTAGTCGCTGGTGCGATGGCGCAATTTCTTTATCCTATTATGTTCCAGGCGGCAGCAGATAATGATGATAAAAAACGGATAAAGATTATGCAAGCCATGCTGAAAACAACAACCATAGTGAGTGCGCTAGGGCTTATGCTGGTTGCTTTTTTTGATGAGCAACTTGCCTGGGTCGCCTTTGGAGAAGAATACCGGGCTGGTGCGCTTGAATTACTGCTGTGGATTGCGATGGGCTATGGTTTTCTTGCCATATCAATGAGTTTTGATCTTGCTGCCTTCGGTCATAAGCGGACAGCAGATATGTTGCTCGCCTATGGTGTTTCCGCAATCAGTAACGTCACTTTAAATATTTTATTTATTCCTGAATATGGCGCGATGGGAGCTGTTATTGCTACGCTGGTTTCTTTGTTTGTTTATTTAATTATCATGGCCTCACTGTTTTTCTATAGGGAAGCGCACTTGGTTTCTTCAACTACAGATAGATAAGGACATGATAAAAAAAATACTGTTTAAAATATTAACCGGGAACCTTGGAGAAATCATTGGTCCAAACAATCTTGTGCGTGCCGGTGACTTTATAAGCCGGGCCGGTCGCATGGATGTGCGTAATGATATACATCAAAATGGTGAGATATTAATTCAGGAGACTGTATTAAAACAAACTAATAGCAAGAATTTAGTTATTATTGATTGTGGGGCGAACACTGGACAATGGGCAGTTCAACTGGTTTCTACAGTGACAAAGCTTGATGAAGAGAAACGCCTGAAAGTATATTGCTTTGAGCCTTCTTCCTATACATTTGAATGTTTATGCAAAACTCTACAAAAGAGCCAATGTGGGCAAGTAAACTTTATACAATGTCAAAAAGCCTTATCCAGTCGATCTGGTTATATTGATTTAAATATCGTTCATGAAGGGGCTGGAACAAATTCTCTAGTCGGTGTGCCGGGAAGGAGCTATGCAAGGACTGAATTAGTAGAAGTCTCTACGCTTGATGCTTTTGCCCAGCAGCAAAACCTAGCTTATATTGATCTGCTAAAAATTGATGCAGAAGGGCATGATTTTGATGTCATTCTGGGGGCAGAAAAATTGGTGAATCACGCTCAAATAGGTGTGATCCAGTTTGAATATAATTGGCGCTGGATATACGGAAAGCATTTTTTGTGGGAAGCATTCCAGTTTTTCCAGAAACGCGGTTATATCCTCGGCAAGGTTACGCCTAAAGGTATTCAATTTTACCCGGATTACGATGTCAGTTTAGAGTCATTTGTTGAAGGAAATTACATTGCTTGTACAGCTTCCTGGCGCATTCATTTTGCGACTATACCTAGCTGGCTGGAATTAAAAAAGGCACAGATATCTCTTGAAAAATCAACAGAGTAATAAAATAAGCATCAGGGACGTATTTATCCATGAGTAAGGTGATTTTTCAGGGTCAATATGATCAGCTTAAATATAGACGATTACAATGGCAGCGTGGATATTATTTTTTTCTCTTTTATCAACTGCTGCATATAGCGCTTGCTATCATTTTTTTTGCCTTGCTGCAACAAACTGAACCGAACGGTTTGTTACTTTTTATTAGCGGTGTAATCAATATTGTTATCTATACGCGATTAATACTAAATGAATTGCGATTTGCAAAGGTAAGCATTAATCCAATCTGGTTTTATCTAGGCATGTCAATAATGAGATTAGGTGTAGGGACACTTTATACCGCACTAATCCTCTGGTCTGGCGATTATTGGGTCATTCAGTTAGGGCGGGTTGATGCCATAATGCATCTGGTAGAAGGGCATCTCTTGTTATTGCTGGGAGACTATTTCTTTATCGCAGGTTTCTTCTGGAGTAGAAACCTGTGGGGTAGACAGCAACAGGAAGCTGTTCACTATATTGATATGCAACTACAGATTTATAAGGCTGGGTTAGTCATTGTCATATTTGCTTTTGGGATACGTGTAGCGCAAGCGTTTACTACGCTTAGTGGGTTTGGTCAGGTAGTCGGCTATATAACGGATTATGGCATTCCTGCAGGAGTGTTTCTAATGCTAAGCTCTTGCCGAAAGCGACATAAAGCCCTAGTGCATCCTGAGATGTTGTTATCACTCGTATTTCTTGCCGCGAATGTCGTCTCAGGCCTGTCATCCTATATGAAAAGTGATCTGCTTATTAGTCTATTGCCGATTGTGTTTCTGTTGTTTGATGTTGATTCAACGCCTTCTGATCGATACCGGGGCAGGCGTTTGTCAGCAAAAAAAATATTCGGCATAGCGATGCTGGCTTATCTGTTTTTATTTGTCGTATCAGGTTATTCGGAAATACGCAGAATTGGATTCTGGAAAAATATGCCTACCTCTGCTGTTACTATCAGCCATGAATTCGCCCCCGATATATTACCTGATCTGTTGAAATCGTTAACAGGAGCCATACCAGGAACAGATGCTTTCTCAGAAATTCATCACTATCCGGCAAGCGGTGCCTGGCATTTAATCAAGCGATTCAGTGTTACTTCATGGGGGGCTACCTCCATAAAGCTGGTTGATATGAAAGGTTTTAGAGAAGATAGCTTCGTGAGTGCAGTGGTATTGAGTGTTACCCCGCGCATATTATTTCCTGATAAACCTAAGATTATATGGGGAAAAGAACTTGCTGTTGAATTGGGCCAGGCACGATCAATTGCTACAGCGACAACAGCTACCGCTTTAACAATGCAAGGATTTCTGTATTGGTGGGGGGGGTATGCGTATGTCATTCTTTTTACTTTACTGAGCGGTCTTACTTTTGCATTTGTCTATGGCTTATTTATTAATGATTGGCAGATTAACCCCGTTTCTGCGTTAGTCATTATGATGTTGGCTTACGATGGTTTTCATTGGAAAGAGGGTGATGTGCTTGCTGGGTTCCCTCAATATTTGTACATATTGATAGTTTTTTTACCTCTCTCTAAATTGATTAAAACAGTTTTTTTTCGGGTGCCGAAAAATCCTGCGGCTAAACTTAATGATACAGAGAGGTATGCTGAATGAAGAAAGCTCACAAAATCATTGTTATAGGCGGAAGCTGGCACGGCTCAGATAGTCTTGGACTTGCCCGGGGTTTTAGAGAGCTAGGTTGCTCAGTTGAGCTAATCGGCCTGGATGAGTATTTCCCGCGTATAGACAGGTCATTGTATGCGCGTATTATTAAATGTATTATGCGACCCTTTTATAGACAGCAATTTAATAAATATATAGTGCATGCGCTGGAAACTATTAACCCGGATATTATCGTTGCGTTTAAAGGCAGTTGGATACAGCTAGAAACCATCAAAAAAATGCAAGCCTGTGACGCATGGTTATGTAACTTTTACCCCGATGTCAGCTTTATGTGCCATAAATCATTGAATATCCAAACCTTTAGTTACTATGATCACATTTTTACTACTAAATCGTTTGGTATTAAAGATTTTGCAGATCATCTTGGTTTAAAGAATGTCTCATTTCTTCCCCATGGCTATGATCCTTCAGTACACCGGCCATTAAATACAAAGTGCGACTCGGAGTTGGAGCAAGATATTGATATTTCTTTTATTGGCACTTGGTCACCTCATAAAGAAAACATATTGAGCGCGATAGCTTTAAAATTGCCAGCTTATACATTACGTATCTGGGGGAATCAGTGGGAAAAATGTACTGCAGTTGAGTTGCAGAGTGCCATTGTGGGGCAGGGTATTACCGGTGATTTTTATGCATTAGCAATAGGAAAAAGTAAAATTAATCTTGGCTTGTTAAGCGAAAAACGGGTAGGTGCAAGTCAGGGTGATCAAATTACTTCCCGGACATTTCATATTCCGGCATGTGGCGGCTTTCTTTTGCATGAGCGTACTGCTGAGGTGTTGACATATTTTGATGAAAACAAGGATATTTGCTGTTTTTCATCTGTAGATGAGCTAGTAGAAAAGCTGCTCTATTATCTTAATCATGAAAGGGAGCGCTTACAAATTGCCAGATCGGGGTATGAGCGGTGTTTAAGCGAAAATAGTTTAACCGTTAGAGCGCAGGCAATCATCGAATACTTTGAAAATACAGGCTTATGTGCTTAAACATTAAATATGATTTATGGTTGTGTTATTTAGATGACTAAAATCGCAATTGTTGTCTCGCATCCGATTCAGCATTTTGTACCGCAGTACAGCAGTTGGTCAAGACTCTCTGACGTAGAGCTTAAGGTGTTTTTTGCATCCCGGCACGGTTTAACGTCTTATCATGATATTAATTTTGCACGTACTGTGCATTGGGAAGGGATGAAGCTGGATTTTGCACATGAATTTTTACCAGGAGCTGAATTAAAAGCGCTAGGCCCAGCTATAGATTCAGATGCACTAGAGTCGCGTTTGTATACTTATCAACCTGATATTTTAGTTGTCTATGGTTATGCACAACGAATACAGCGTAGGGCCTTAGCTTGGGCAAAAAAAAGTAAAACACCTGTATGCATGATTGCGGACTCCGAATTACGTTCACGCAGAAACCTATTCAAGCGTTTGTTTAAACGCCTCACTCTACCGGGTATCTACAATAAGGTAGCGCTATTTTTAACCGTAGGTGACGCGAATGAAGCCTATTATCGACATTATGGCGTGCATGATCACCGTTTGATACGTTGCTGTTTTCCTATCGATATTATGCTATATGATACTGTTTTGCACGATCTCCAAGCTGCTAGGCAGCGAGTATATAGCAAGTTTGGCATACCCGAGCATCATCAAGTGATACTGAATGTCGGCAAATTGGTCTCCTGGAAAAGACAACGTGATCTGGTACTTTTTTCCAATACGCTACAGGGTAAGCGGGATGATATCACTGTGATACTAGCAGGTACTGGGGCGGATGAAACAGAGCTACGCAGTCTGGCTCAAAATGAAGGACCGGGTGGGGTTGTATTTGCGGGTTTTGTCATGCCTAATGAACTCACTGACTATTATTGTGCTGCAGATGTTTATGTACACTGCGCTGAACATGAGCCTCACTCATTAGCTATTAGCGAAGCAATTTACTGTGGTCGGGCTGTTGTCATTTCCGATCGTTGCGGTAGTTATGGTCCTACTGATGACGTCCGACATGGTTATAATGGGTTGGTGTATCGTTGTGGGGATATTGCCGATCTGGCACAAAAACTACACTTTATGTTAGCCACAAATCATCTTGCTACTATCATGGGCAATAGATCATTAAGCCTCGGTCAACAGCAGCAAAAACTAGCGCATGGTGAAGGCTTAAAACAAGCCATCACTCTTTTAAAGCTTACTCATTTAGATAGATGATTTTGGTATGCAACCCACTTTTTTATTAATTGGTGCAGGAAAATGCGGGACAAGCAGTTTGTGTCATTATTTGAGTCAGCACCCTGATGTCTTTATATCTGATCCAAAAGAACCCGGTTACTTTACACAGAATAATGCCAGAGGGTGGCAGTGGTATAGTTCATTATTTGTTAAAGGAAAGCGCTGTCAAGCGATTGGTGAAGCCACTGTTAATTACTCCAAGAGTCATTTATACCCGCTGGCAGCTGAGCGTATAGCAAAAGCTTTACCTAAGGTTCAAATTATTTATTTAACACGCCATCCTTTGAGGCGAATTGAATCCGAATGGAAATACAAAACGCTTAAAGGGGAAGAAAAACGGCCCTTTAATACAGCAATTCTTGCAGAACCTGATTATATTGAAACGTCTAACTATAAAAAACAATTAGCCATTTTTAGAAAATATTATGCTGATGAACACATAAAAGTATTATTTCTGGAAGATTTACAACATGATGCACAAGGTGTACTGCAAGCATGTTTTGGTTTTCTGGGCGTGGATTGTATGCAACATAACATAGACCTTAAGCCCAGGAATATAGGTTCAAAAGCGGTTAGCATCAGTCGTATAGTTCGATTGATGCGCGAACTACCCGGTTTTGAAGTGATAAGGCACTATTTACCGAATCATTGGCGGCGCAATATCAGATATTTGCTGAGCAAGCAGATGGCTGACATCCATGCGCTAAGAGAACCGCTGATCTGGGATGCGGATGTGCTTGCTGAAGTGATACAGCGCCTAAGGCCTGATAGCGAAGCATTTTTAAGCGACTGCGAAAAAGCTAAGGATTTTTGGAATTTAGAAAAAAATATTATGATGAATTCCAAACAAAAAGCAGTCGATTGAACGGTCGTTAATTTTGAATAATGTATTTTATAGGCAAATCTGACTCCCATATTGATCTGTATTATTCCAAAATTGTTCCCATCGTCCTTCGCTGTCAACCACGGACGGAATGATAGTCTCCAGAAGGCGCAACGGGGGTTGTTGCCAATCCGAAGTGCGCGTTAGCGCGAGGGGAGGCTATTGTTTTTCCCGAAGAGCCATTTGTGCGAAGTCGGTGGCAGACCCAGTGCGACTCCAGTCTTAATGGTTTCGCGGTGTGCCGAATCGATTTTTGCGACATGGAGTGCCAAAATCTATCATGAGGTAGGAGTTGGCGCGCCTATTCTTCTCCTGGATCATATAAAGTAACTTCTCATTCTCGGAGGGGTATGGCAGTTTGTCTCATGCAACCGCGAACCAACTTCTGAAAAATGAGAAGTTACCATGTAAATAATTAATTTACTGAAAACTGTCGATTTTCCATAATTTTTCACCATTAGGCCCTGTACCATAAAAAGACAGGTCTATTGAAATGATTTGATTGCCATCTAAACTTCTATAATTGACAGAAGGTAAGTGTATTTGCGTTTCTGAGATATAAGTGCCGTTATTGTCATCAACTATGGCGGGTGAATTTGCGCCGCTTGCTTTTAATTCCCATAGATTTTGACCTTCTGGGGTAGTGCCATGATATTCAAAGTTTACCCAGATATTAGCGTTGCTATTATCAAGTGAAGGGACATAGATATTGCTTGTTATTTGTCCTACGGCAATATCCGGATCTGTTGGGTTTGGTTGTTCTGGATCAGGGTCCGGTGTTGTGACGTTGCCCACATCTCCATCCATCACAGCCCAGGCTTTGCGTTCATAGTACCAGTTTCCAAAAGCAACATTGCCATTATCTGCGCGGAAGTCAAATACGTTTGAGTCATTGTCAGGGCGAATTGTCGTTGTCCAAAAATACTGATAATCATTTGGATCTAGGCCGATAAATAGACTTTCATCGTTTGGGTTATTTGGATCATCAATTAACCCCGCTCCACTCTGTAGATTTCCCGATGTATCTTTCCGTCCAATATTTCCTAAACTGACGTAATACAGATGAGATAATTCATGACAAGGACTGGTGATGTTCAAACCTACATCAGAAGAGCCATCATTTAAGCGATTACGGTTGAAGCTTTCACCGTTAACCCAGCATTTTACGCTGGGCAGTCTCCAGTTATCCCAGACTACATCACGCACACTATCGTAATAACTGAGATTATCAGCCCAATCCATTGCTTGAAACCAATTCATTTTTCCATCAGTATCGGATCCTGACCTGCTAGTCCCTTCACCAGTGAATACGTCATAGGCTGTACCGGCAGCAAGATTTGTATCTTGTATCCATGTAACATCTAATATGTCATCATAAATTAAACCGCCTCCTCGATCGTGGAGTTCGGCATGGGATACGGGAGCCATGCCAAGCATTGCGCTGATTGCTAACGCAATCGATATTTTGTTTCTGTTCATATATTGCTTCCTCTTCATCGACTTATAAATTGTAAACAATAACTTATACACTGTGCTAGATCAAGAAAATGGTTTTATTAAAACCAATAACCAGTTTATAAGTATGGTTTTTTCGCTCACTTTTTTAGCTTTGGTTATTACCTCGGATAGCAACCCCTAGACCTAATCCGATGGAGACCGTAATGAGTAAGGCAGCTAAAAAATAAAACCCACTTAAATAGATTTTAGCGATTGCTGCCAATATAAACAGCAACGCAGTGAAAAACATTGTTTTTGCTAGCCAGGTCTTGCCGTTAAATGCAGTAAACATTACTTTGCTGACTATCAGTGTAATGAGCATAATTGCGAGATATAAACAGCCTGATATTATTATCTGCTTAATATACATATCATTCGCTGAGGCTAGTGTATAGTACAGGCCGGATTGGGGGTATAGCGCAATCATGTTAGGTAAAAGTTTATGCTGGGTAATGAAATTTGTGCGTAAACGCATATTTGAAATTAAGCGCTCTGCGGACAGATTTTCATTTTCTTTATATAAACCGGCTATAGATGTGAAACGTATAGTATCTTTAGACGCAATATAATTTATATCAGTCTCAATGTCAGCCAGACTTACTTGTACTGAATTCTTACGAAAAGCAGGCATAGGCTCACCAGACTCTTTAATATCATAAGGATGCTGAGTTGAAACAATTAAGGCATCATAATGATTATTAGCAAGCGCTTTATCTATGACTGACCTTAATTTATTAGGGTAGGGGCCACCAGGAAGGTAGTTAATATCACCAGGTTGATAAAAAGGCGTAGCGCTGGCTGCTGAAAGCAGGGTAAAACCGGTATTTTTTAAAGCAGTGAGTGTATTTCTGTCCAGGTTATTAAAGGGCGGAACAAATGCAGTGACCTTAAATCCTAATGCACTTTCAAGTTTGTTTCGCGTTATGTTGAGTATTTTTGCTTGCTCAGGCTCTGGTAATCCAGCAAACTCAGAACGGTAATCCAGTATTTCATTATTTTTATGATTAAAACCGTGTGCAGCGATTTCGATACTGTTGTTCGCATGGTATTGCTGCAACAATGCTATTTTTTCATCGTTTAAGAAGATTTGTTTGCTAAAGTCTTGAGCAGCAGGATGCGGTTCATAGGGAAAGGGGATAATGCCGACTAATAAGCCACCCCCTTTAGAGTCAACTAATCTGAATAGCTCCTTTTCCAGTTCAATATTACTATATTTTGAATAATCATCGTAACGGAAAACAACTTTAAGTTCATTATTACGGTAAAGGCTTGATTGGAACGTTGCGATTAAAAGTATGACTGACACTATGAATAAAGCTATCAATGTTTTCATGTTATTTACACCTTAAAAATGATTTTTTTCTAGCAGAGGCTTTAAATGGCCTTATATGTTTTGTGAATAATGCATAGTAGCGAAGAGCATGAAAAAATTGGCTATTGTTTTAACATAAGATAAATCAAAACCTTGGGGTGAGGATTTGCCCATGCCAAAAAAATCTAGTGAATATCGAGCTTTAAGCTTGTCGCCTTAAGAATTAAAATAGCGCCGGCAATGTCTTTACTGAGTCTATAATTTTCATGGCTTTAGACTGAGATTCATCAACAGGGTGTCCAGAGCGGACTAAAATGTTTTGACTGATGCCTGCATTAATACCCGCTTGAATATCACCTTCTTTATCACCTACTAAAATACATCTGGATAAGTCCAGATTAAACGCTTGTTGAGCTTGAAAAAGCATACCTGGATTGGGTTTTCGGCAAGTGCATTCGCCCGTAAATTCTGGGTGGTGCGAGCAGTGATAGACATGTGAAATAGTGATGCCTTGAAGAATAAATTGCTCTAGCATCCATTGATTTAGGGTATCAAAGTCATTCTCAGTATATTTTTCACGCGCAATACCCGCCTGGTTAGTGATGATAATTAACAGGTAGCCTTTATCCTGAAAATATTTACAGCTATCAAACACACCGTCAATAAATTTAAAGTCGTCTATTTTATAGAGGTAGTTTTTCTCAATATTTATCACACCATCGCGATCTAAAAACAAAGCTTTATTCATAAATACTTAACTAATTCCGTTTGCGCCCTTTGATAATCTTCAGGTATGCCGATATCAATAAAATAATTATCGAAAATAGTGGCATAAATATTTAAGTCATTAATATTTTCTTGCATAAAGGCTTCAAAAGAAAATTGTTTTGTTAATTTAAACGGGGTGAAGATATTTTTATTCAGGATGTATATGCCGCCGTTAATATAGCCTTGAACGGAAAATTCTTTTTCTTTAAAATCAATCACTTTTAAATTATTATCCACTTCAACCCGGCCATAACGATCAAAATTTTCCATAGGTTTTAAGGATAAGGTCAGATCAGATCGGTGCCTGATGTGGTGTGCTAAGAGTGTTTCTAAATTAACATCAAAAAAAGTATCGCCGTTGATAATAAAAACCTGTTCTTGCTGTAAGCAGGGTAATGCTTTAACAATCGCACCTCCGGTTCCTAAAGGGGTATCTTCTATGACATAGTCAATAGCCATTCCCGCAAAGGCGTGATTGAAATAATGCTGAATAATCTCGTGCATATAGCCAACGGATAAGATCACTCGTGAAATACCCTTTTGCTTTAAATACAGCAAAATATGTTCCAGAAAGGGTTTCTGCTGAACCTCTGCCATAGGCTTAGGGACATCGGATACAACAGATTGCAGACGGGTACCGAAACCCCCTGCAAGAACAATGGCTTCCATTTAGAATCCTTTGCCAAATAAGGCTTCTTCAACAACTGAGCAAATAATATGGCCAATCATAATATGGCTTTCCTGAATACGAGGCGTTGAGGATGACGGCACTTTTATGCAGTAGTCACAAAACTCAGCCATTTTGCCACCGCTTTCTCCGGTTAAGCCAACTGTTATAATGCCTAGATGCTTGCATTCTTTTATTGCTTCAATAATATTGGCAGAATTTCCACTGGTGGAGATGGCGATAAACATATCGCCAGCACAGCCATTAGCCTGGATCTGTCTGGAAAATAAGCGTTCAAAGCCGTAATCATTAGCGACGGCGGTCAGTATAGATGTATCGGTGGTTAAGGCCTGTGACGCTAAACCTGGGCGATCAAAGTAAAAGCGACTTACAAATTCTCCGGCAATGTGCTGTGCATCGGCTGCGCTGCCACCGTTTCCGGCGATCAGTGTTTTATTTCCCTGTTTGTAAGTATCGATAGCCTTTAAAGCGACTTCCTTGATTAATGCAACTAAAGCACTATCGTTGAGTATTTTTTGTTTTACTGTATAAGAGTCTTCAATTTGTTGAGTGATAAATTTGTCCATTATATTCTCCAGCCTCTTGTGCCATCTTTTGTAAAATGAAAGTTGATCACGCGTCCCTTTTCTTGATTTAACGCATTTACCAGTTGCATTTTATTGACCGGATCAACAATAAAAAACATAAACCCGCCCCCTCCTGCGCCACTTACTTTACCCGAGCACGCACCCTTTGCAATAGCTAAGTCATAGATTTTATCTATCTCAGGATTCGTCGTCGATGCCGACATTTTCTTTTTGGACTCCCATGTCTGGTTTAATACTTTTGAAAATACGTCAATATTACCTTTTAAGACCGCTTCTTTCATTGCTAAAGAAGCTTCTTTTGCTTGATGCATTGCGTCTAAGGCAGGTTTGTTTTTAGCGACAGTATTGGCTTTTTCTTCTTCGATAATAGAGGCTTGCCGAGTTATGCCAGTGAAGTACAAAACACTTGAAGCCTCCAGTTCATCAATAATCCAGTTTTTAATTCTTAAGGGATTAACAATAACGCGTTTGTCTGCATAAAATTCCATAAAGTTAAAGCCGCCAAAAGTTGCCGCATATTGATCTTGAGCACCGCCAATAATACCAACATCCTCACGTTCTATATTAAAGGCAAGCTTGGCTATATCATATTCACCCAAGGGTAAATTTAGCCATTCAACATACGCTTTTATCATCGCGACAACCAGAGTAGAAGAAGAGCCCAGTCCACTGCCTGCGGGAGCGTCAGAATAAGTGGTCATGGTTAATGATAAGGGTTTATTATCATTAAAGTCTTTGACCATCTTATTATAAACACCTTTGTGTAAATCCAGGTGCCCGTCTAGTGCCAGTGAGTTTAGGGATGTACTTTTAAAAAGTTCATTTCTATCAGTCGTGGCAAAAACGATCTTATTGGTTTCAGTGACTTCAAGCGTACAATGCGCATACATATCAATCGTGGCGTTTAAAACATTGCCGCCATATTCATCGCAATAAGGACTAAGGTCAGTGCCACCACCCGCGAGTCCAATACGTAAAGGTGCTTTAGTTCTAATAATCATGTCAGTTGATATTCCATCGGTTTTAATATGAACAATAGGAGGCCGCTTGATAACGCATCCTGCTGGTATTTTAATGCTGTTTATTCTACTTAGATCAGACGCATTAAACTAATTTCAGTAATAAATTAACGCCTGAATATTTAGCCAGTCTATTAAACAGCAGCAAGACTTTGATCCTTGCTAATAGCATTTTAAAGCGTTTAGAAGGAGAGCTCTCGATAAATTCGGAGCTAATACCTTGTTTATCATCTCTATAAATTTTAGCTAAATGTTTGGCGGAGATATATTTTACATCACTCCATTCAGCGCTAATAAGCTGAAGTAATTTTTCCAGTTCCTGTAGTGATTTTTCGCTCTTGTCTGTTTCATTGATAAAGTTAAAGCGATGCATTTCTAATAATGCCGGTCGGCCACAGCAGATTTTATCAGCGATACGTTGCAATGCTGTTTCAGCTTTATGCCCAAGGCTGGGTTCAAAATAAATATCTCTAACCAGAAACAGAAGCCCTCCTTTTTCCTGAGCATTTAAAAAATACCTGCCATTCGGTTTGGGTTGACCATTGATGTCGCGACGTATACATTGTCTGCCTGGGGTTACCAGTGTCTCTATGCCTCGAGTTGCGTAAGCCTGTTCAACGCCATCAGTCCAAACAAATGTAGGGGGTACAAGGGTATCGGCTGCCGATGCAAAAATTTTTTGATACAGTACTAATTCTTCATCAATGGCTTGGCAAATATCGGCTTGCTTATGATTTATTGAAGGTAAGCTACTGCTATCAACCCAACGACTCTGTAATTCAGAAGGTAAATCTTCAGTTCTGTATTCGTCACTCTCAAGCAACCATTGTTTCACTTTTACGTTTTTTTGTGCACTTTTTATCAGAGAAGTCGGCCAGAAATGTTCCATTCCGTGCAGGTGAAGAGAAAAAATACCGTATTCTACACCTTGATGTATTGTTTCAAGCAGTTTGCTATACCTCGCATCAGCCAGTGTTCTTAGATAATAGGTTTGCAGATCTGACGCTATCAATTTATCTTTATCTGGCTCCGCAAGAACAATACCCAAAGTTATAACCGGATGGTGGCCTTCACTATCACTGAATCTTGATAATACTGTACTTATTTGTGCTAAAGCCTCTTGCTGTTTTAATGGGCCTGTCCCCCAATCATCGCTTTCAAATATGATGATTTGGTGTTTAAGCATGGGCTCCTGCAAAAGGCGCTGTATCTCTTTTCGGTAACGCACTAATAGCACAAGAATCCAGGCAATAAACCATAGGCATACAGTTAAAAAGGCCATTAGAATTAGTGTAAGCAGTATTGGTATCATTTTCTGATTATAATCTAGTCTAGAATTTCAACAATCGAGATGCAACTGGAGTTTTCTTTATTAGTAGTGTCATCGAAAGAGATATTATTATTATTATTATTATGGTGAAAATAGTATTAGCAATAATACTTTGTGAAAGCCAAGAATCATGAAAATAGGGCTTAAAAAGCTTACCAAATAAACCATGAACAAGGTATATTCCTAAAGTGTTTTCGCCAATAATGGATATACCTTGGATTAAGCTTTTATTTTTAATCAAGATTCTTGATGCCAGAATGAACGTAGTAACAGACATCGCTAAAGTCATTAATGAAAAATAACCATCCCATACAGTATCATAATATTTTTCATGGAATAATGTCATGAAGCAGCCATAAGCAAATAATAGCAATAAGGAAGCAATGAATATTGCTATTAAAAGGGAATTTGTAATTTGTAATTTTTTTTCTTTTATCAACAGCGCTAGGTAACCACCAAGGGAAAAATAAAATAATGCATAAGCATAACGCCCAAATGGTTTGAATTTATGAAAAAACTGATAATGGTCGTTGGTAAGATAAATTACGCCAAATAATTTTTGTATTACATTTACAATAGAATTCAAAGCCAAATTTCCAAAGGAAAAAATAAATAATATGATGCATATATAAAAGAATATACTTTTTCCTTGTTGATCATACGCTAGTTTTATCAGGGGAAAAACAAGATATATGGAAACCATTGCCATTAGAAACCAGAGATGATTTAGTTTTCCAGGCTCAAGTGTCCATACGGAACTTATGAAACTTTTATATGTGTACTCAAGTCCTAATAGCGGAATAAGTATTAGTAAAATGATAATGGCCCATAGGTAGGTGAGAAGAAGAAGTTTGATTGTT
Source organism: uncultured Gammaproteobacteria bacterium (assembly GCA_942491615.1). Classification (GTDB taxonomy): domain Bacteria; phylum Pseudomonadota; class Gammaproteobacteria; order Methylococcales; family Methylomonadaceae; genus Methyloprofundus. Next base: position 48,406 of record CALOCH010000012.1, on the reverse strand, counting down.
TTTAATATATGACGCTTAAGATTTCCAATAGGCTTATTTAACAATAATGCACCATTTACCATAAAGAACAGAGTAACGCAGATACTCAAAGAACTACCTAGAAGGTAATTGATCAGGGTGGAAACGTCTAAACTAGTTAGTATATTTTTTTCTAAGCCGTTGACATGGTAAAAACAAACCATGAATATCGCTATAGTCTTGACTAAATCATAATATATTATTCTGTTCATTCAATATTCTCATTTTATGACTTAAAGTAGACTCATGTATGTATTCAGCCCCCCAGAAAAATTTAACACATTTATAGGATGGGTAGTGCGTCTTTTTGCGACTTGTTAACGCACGTAGTTAAACCTCATCATTCTGTATGGGATTGATGGGTTTTACTACGTGCTCTTACGAGTTATTTCGCGCCTATAAAGTAGATGCTCTATTCTACCTATCATACGGAAGCAGGGTATCTGAATATTTACGACTCATTAGCAGCTGATGATGAATGAGTAAATAATACTTAATATTTTTTTCCAAGATGCTCACGTAATTGTTTAATACGGCGTATATGGATGAAATTATCCAGTACCCGCGCTCTTGCTTTTTCGCCCATTGCTTGCGCTTCAGCAGGGTTGCGTAATAAATAGGAAATCCCTTTTGCAATCTCAGAGACTTGTTCTCCTTCAACTCGCAAGCCAGTTTCACCTTCTACGACTGCTGAACCAGTGCCTCCAGCCAAGCCAGCAATAACAGGTTTGCCGCTTGCGGCGGCTTCCAGAAATACCAGACCAAACCCTTCGCTATCGCCCTCAATATCCCGATTTGGCATGGCAAATAAATCGCAACTCTTATACCAGCGTGGTAAATCATCATAACTCACATGACCCAGAAAATGGACACGGTCGCTAACGTTGAGTTCTTGTGCAAGTTGTTGCAGCGATTCAAGTTCTTCGCCTGTACCAATCAGTGCGTATTCAACATCCAGGCCTTCGTTGATGAGCAGAGGAAGTGAACGAAGCGTATTATCAAAGCCCTTTCTTTGCTGTAATCGTCCAACTGATAAGATCAGTTTTTTGTTTTTATCCAGACCGATTGAGCTTCTTACATTGTCGTCATCCAGGTCAGGGTGAAAACGTTCTTCATCGACCGTCGGCAGGGTGATGATAATACGTTCCGGAGCTACGCCAATTAAATTGATCAGCGTATCTCGCGTGTTCTCGCTATTGGCAAGTAGCCAGTTTGCATGACGTAGCGTAAAACACATGGCCTGAAACTTTTTCCCCCGTCCCCAGCCGGTAAGTTCTTCGCCATGCGCATAAATAAGTACATTGCGTCCTGTTAGCCGACCAATCAATAAAGCAATGAATCCTTCTGGAAGGGCGCGTCCAGCAAATATCGCGGTGACTTGCTTACTTAGGGTAAGCCATAGTGATTTCTGGAATAAGTTGAGGTACATAAATAAAGATTCAGGTTTTATCCAGGTACATCTTTTCAGTGTTAGCCGGTAAATGCTATTAGGGTGTTGCAGATCAAACTCTTTTGCTCCTGGAACATCTGCTGTGACAATATGGACTTCTTTGCCACCTAATCTACGAAAGTCATCGTCAAAAGAAACGGCCGACCCTCCTTTAGTGGGCAGGAATAGTTCGGTAATCATTAATAAAGGTTGTGTCATTGCGTTCAAGCCGTTTAAATTCAGGATGTTTCCTGTTAAGTGGAATTACAACTCAATTTTATCGTGTAATAAATACAGTAAAAAGACCCGTGGTTTGTCGTTTATTTTAGCTCAGTGGTTTATTGAAGATAATAGCGATCAATAAACTGAACGCGAGACGTCCTCTAGTCACCGGGGCATGAACCAGGGCAAGTAATAGATGCCGGATTGCGATTATTTTTAAACCACTTCTAGCTTCCCACTTTGCATAGTCACATAACATCGTGGCATAGCAGCTGCGCCAAAAGCCATTTTGTAATGATGGACTGAGCAGCGTTCTGTTTTTTCTTAATACCTGCATGGCACTTTCACGCATGGTAGCCAGATTGCGACTCATGCTATCGGGGCGTTTAGTAATGATGGTAAGCGTTTCTGGTATGCAAGCATATTCAGCCAGGGCTGCATAACGCATCCACATATCAATATCTTCAAGGCTATGCAAAGATTCATCAAAAAACCCCGCTTGACGTTGCAGTTCTTTGCTAACCATTATGCCTGAACCACTGCCTGTAATCGCTGCGTTATGCTCAAAAATTGTCTGTAAAGTAGAGCCTGAAATATCTGGGCAGAGCCAGTCATTGAGAAATGCACCTTCAGGCGTTTCAATGCGTGACTGACTGGAACAAAAGCTTATTTCTGGATGCTCAGAGAGTAAGGCAATTTGTTTTTCAAGTTTTTTGTGAGTCCAGTAATCATCGGCATCGAGAAAAGCGAGATAATTACCACGCGCTTCTTTTATGCCTGTATTACGAGCATTACTTAAGCCACCGTTGATTTGGTTGATCAGTCTGATTCTTGTATCTTGGTAGCGATTGATAATCGTTGCGGTATTATCGGTACTGCCATCATTAATAATAAGCACTTCAAACTGTGGATAGCTTTGCGTTAAAACACTGTTAAGTGCTTTTTCGATAAAAGCTTCAGCATTATAGGCAGGGATGATAACGCTGATTAAGGGGTGAGAGCTCGCTGGTGTTTGCATGATGTATCGAAAAATTGGTCAGGGTGTATTAGTTTAGATGTAAGTATTAAACAAAATACACAAATCATAACAAGTAACGGGACTTCTACCTGCATAGTGTTGTGTATAACCGCGAAAATTATTTATAACCCAATAGGGTCATCATCGGCGCTATCGTGGGTAGTATTTTTTCTATGGCTTCAGGATTCTGGCTTTTCCATTTTTCTTTTTTGGGCGGACCGTTAACAATACTGGTAGGGCGCTTATTTAAAGTTGCACAATGTGATTTTAGTTCATCCGAAAAAGGCAGTTGTAATTGTTCAAAGACATTTTGAAACATGCTTACAGGGTCTTCAAAAATATCCTCATAGCGCATGTGTATCCACTTATCTCCTGGTATTAGCGCTTTAGCTTCTAATGCCATTTGATTAGCTATAATCCATTGGTGAGCGCAGGCATCTTCAAGTGTGGCATGGTTATAGTCTCGCCATCCAGGGGGCAGAAAAAAACACCAATCAGTAAATTCACCCTGGTTAATGGCTACTTGGCTAGGTAATTTTCCCAGATATTGCTGTAAATCAAAGCGACCTCTTTGTTTCCAGCCTTCCATTAAGGAGCTGATATTATCACGCCCATCACGCTGTAGGTAAATAAAGTAGGCATTGGGAAATAAGGCATGAAGATAGCCAATGCGCATGACATTGATGCAGCTTTTATCTAGCATGAGTCCCTTTCCCAAGCGTGCATAAAAATAAGCAAAGGCTTTGTTGCGGTGATCGCTTTGGGCATCCTGACTTGATGCGGCTTCGGATGCCCAGTTTTTGTCCCAGGGACCAATCAGGCTGTGCCAGAACTGCGGGATTTCATAAGGAAAAGAATTTAAGTCAGGTGAACTGCGGATAGTCTCGAAAGTCACGGTGGTACCAGCGCGAGAGCAGCCAATAATAAATACGGGATCAGGCATGGCTGGGTGTAACAGCTGATAAATCTGCTCCTGACCACGATGGTTCAATGCGACCAGGTTTTTTTCGATAAATTCACGATCAAATAGTTTTTTTATTAGGTTCATGTGGTGTCTTGTTTTGCCATGAGAAAGCCTTTGATTTCACCCGCTGCCGCTGCTAATCTGACAAGATAAAATCTGCGTGCAGTCTGCGTAAAACTGAACAAACTGTAAGTAAAATACTCAAGTAATTTTCTGAGTAAGTATCGGGGAAACAGGCCATTAAAATTTTTTGCTTCATCGTGTAATCTGACCGTTGATGAGGAGCGTTCGTATGCTTTTTGGATAACATAGGAAAGCGTCATGCGATTTGATTCTACATAATGATATTGAATAATGTCTGGTATATAGTGGAGTTTAGCGCCCGATTGATAAGCCCTGATAACCCACTCCAAATCCTCTGCTCCGCCAAGATTGTGCCCAACCGGACCAAATTCTGTCGAAAAATTGCCAATTTTAGCAAATAGTTCTTTTTTTATCACCAGGTTGCCGCCGCCGGGAATCGCTATATTGCGGGTAACCTTAATAGCTTGCTCACCTAAATCAAAGCGCGGCACTGGAAGCGGGTAAATACGATATTTTCCTTGCTCATGTACCCAGGCCGGTTCGCTACCATCCCAGTCGGGAATGATTTTTCCACAGTAGAAATCCGCTTCAGGGTATAGTGTTACTGCATTGGCAATCGCTACCAGGTAGCTGTCATCGACTCGGTGATCATCGTCAACCATTGCAATAAGGTCAGCGCTAAGTTTTGGAATTGCGCTGTTTAACGCATTTGATTTGCCAGGTGTCGGTTCTTTGATCCATGTTAAGGGGAGTGCATTGGCTTTAGCGGCTTGTTGATAATGTGCCAAATACTGATGTGTGCTATCAGAACAGGCATTGGCTGCGACAAATAAATCTATTTGATAATCATCTGGGCGGGCAATGTGATTTAAAAAATCAATAGTGCGTTGTAAGAGCTCAACTCGATTATGGGTGCAGATTAAAATGCTTAAACGCTTCATTTCAGGATTTTTTAGCTTTCAGGTATTTTCGCGCGTAGCTAACGATTTGACCCAGAAAATGGTTCACAGTCATACGTTGACGAAAAGCAGCGACTGAGCCTTTTGTAAGTCGTTGGACGAAGTATTTTCCAAGATTCTTGATAAACTGAGAATATAAGAAAAGAGGTACGCCGATAAAGGTTCGCTTATATGTCTGATTATCAAACAATGCTTTTTGGTAGCCGGCATTATAGTGCACCGTTAAGAAGAAATCTTTTTTTAGCTGATATGGCAGAATTTTGTGTAGCACGATGGCATCGGGTTCATACCAGATAATGCCTTTATTATCGGTCATCTGGTGAAAAAAGACCGTTTCTTCTCCTTTAAATAGCTCTTCTTTCTTTGTCCCTTCGCCTTTGCGCCCCATGCCAGTATTAAATCCGCCGAGCTGTTCAGCGACATTTCTTCGCACGGCCATGTTACCGCCATAAGGAAATTCATTGCGACCATTCATCTGAAAGGCCTGGTCACCAAAATCTATATGTCCTAAAAAACCATGCAGTTCAGGTGTTAGCCATTCAGGGAATACTTCCGGGCTTTCAACATGAATACGCCCGCCTACGGCATCACATTTTTCTTTAATAAAACGATTGTAGATAGAGGAAAGCCATTGAGGCGTCGCTCTGATGTCATCATCAGTAAATATAACAAATTCGGCGGAAGATTCATGCAGACCATGGTTTCTGGCAAAAGAAAGCCCTTGGTTCTTCTCAAACAGATAGCGAATATTGATAGGGTATTGCTGTTGTAGTTGCTCTGTCACTAACTTCGTGTCATCTGTTGAGTTGTTATCAACAATCAATACTTCCCATTGAAAATGTTGGGTATTTTCTTGTGCAGCCATATGTTGTATGCAGTCTGGGAGGTTATGACTACGATTGTAGGTGCTAACGATTATACTAATGTCCATGATTTATCTCAGCCGGTCTTTGATTCGATTCAGGTAATAATGCAAGGGAAAACTAATATTTGAATCATTAACACCAAAAGTTATTTTTTGCTTTAGCGCGCGTACCGAGTCGGTACCGTAGATTTCTAATCGACGTAAGCTCAGCAAGTCGGTGCCCAGATTATTAAAACCCGAAAGTGTCGAACAAGCACTTGAATAACCCGCTTTTTCTGTCATTTCAAGCGCTGTTGCATTCAGTAAGCCATAAGGGTAGGCAAAATGCTTGACGACAATGCCCAGTTTGTCTTCAATGGCTTGCTTGCTATCAACGAGTTCCGTTAGCATCTCATCAGCTGTTAATTCGGGAAGTTTGACATGATGGACAGTGTGTGCACCAAACTCTATGCCGTGGCGATGCATTTCTTCGATTTGACTCCAGTTAAGCATATTACGTTCAGAAAAGCCGCTATCTTGCATCCAGATATTAGTTTTTTCCATCAAGCCAGTTGCCAGGAAAATAGTCACCGGAATATTCAACTTCTGGAAAATGGGAAAGGCATTTTCATAGTTATCACTAAAACCATCGTCTAATGTGACAGCAATGGTTTTTTTGGGTAATTCAATTTTGTTACTTAGATGCTCAACAAGGGTATCCAGGCTAACAATATTATAATCATTCGCTTTAAGGTATTGCATGTGCTTGTGCAGTGTCTTTGGCGGGCAAGCGTATCTTTTTTCCAGCGGCGTTTCTGGTTCAGATACCATGTGATACATTAAAATTGAAAATCTGCTCATAAGCGGTGTATAGGAGATCTAGGTTCTATTGGATAAGTGTAGTAGCTTGATTAATAACGGCTTGGGCAATAAGGACAGCAGTATATATTTTAAATCTTTGCCCCCCCAGTAGCCGGTCATTAAAGCCTTTCTAAACAGTGTGACTGCGGTGTCAATATCTCTGCGCCAATAGGCACGGTAGGCATTCAATAAAATATTCCCATTCACTAATTCATTGACCTCCTGTTCGGGAATATCAGTCAGCATATCGGGATGCTGACTGACGTAATCACGTCTTACTTTCCACGCATCAATCACCTGTCTGGACTTTATCGCTGAGATTTGGCCGCTGGAATGCCAGCGGTAATAAGCAAGTACTTTGGGTGTCAGGGCTATTTTTTGGGTAACCGCTGTCATCCGTAACCACAGATCAAAGTCTAGTGCAGTGAAATAGCGTTCAGAAAAATGGCCAAGCTGTTCAATAATCTCGCGTTTAATCAATGCCGCATGAATAGGCCAGGGGCACGATTTTAAAAAACTTTTTACTATATTGCCTTGTTCATAAGTTGGTGGAATATAGGGTTCAGTACTAGCGCCACCACCATGGCCAATATTTTGCCAGCCACAATAGGCAACATCGACCTGCTTATCTGCTATGGTCTGAAAAAGTAAAGCGAGGCAGTCAAGTTCCCAGTAGTCATCAGCATCTAAAAAAGCAATATAAGTACCATTGGCATGACTTAAGGCATTATTTCTTGCAGGGTAAGGACCTTTGTTATCTTGTTTGAAAACGCTTATTTTAATTTTTGTCTCAGCGACAAATGTTTGGCAAATGGCATAACTTTTGTCGCTGGAACCATCATCGACGATAATTAACTCGATATTAGGATAGGTCTGATTGATAACGCTATTCACTGCTGCAGAAATAAATTCCTCTGCATTGTAGCAGGGCATAATCACCGAAATGAGTGGGTTAGAGTGAGTCACAATTATTTTCTCGTTGTTCAGACATGAAGCAAAGTTAAAGTTATGTTGGTTAGGCAATATTAAGCAGTGCCTAGAAAACGCATTATCTGGTATCTCATGCTGGGTGGCCTGACAGGAATATGGGTGTCTCTCATCAGCACTGAGTGCTTATTCAGCTTATTTGTGTTATGTGCAACATTACCTTCGGTATAGTATAAAACTGTGATCTTGTTATGTGGATCGGCTTCCAGTTGATCAATAAAGGCTGCTTTTTTTAAGAATTGCTCATAATAATCAATAGCATTTTGTTTCATGCTCGCTATACTCGCTTCACCCATGGCAAGCACTGCCTCAATTTGCTCAAGCAAGTCTTGTTTTTCATCGAAGACGATACAGTTTACACCGTGCTCCAGGTTTGGGTGTAGCCATTCTGGATAATTAGTAATGGGGATGCAGCCAATTGCCATTGCTTCGATAATATTATGGCACATAGGCATGACAATGCCGGGGGGACTAAAGAAAAAATCTGATTTTGCCAGCGTATCAAGCCAGAGTTTATTATCAATACGTTGCGAATCATTATCAATAATAACAAATTTATTAATATAGTCAGCCTGCATTGCTGTTGCAAATGATGGCTCATCATGAATGAGTTGCAATTTATCGGCAGCAAGTTGCTCCTTAATCGTTTCGATGATTTCTTGTCTTGGCAGTTTGATTTTTGGATACCTAACCCAGACTCGTTTGTACTTGTCGATATCACCGGCAAACAGAATCCGAAAATTTCTTTTTCTATTGCGCAGTTCAGGTAAACGGGGAATATAACCGTATATTTCCTGTAAAGGGTGGACAGGAAATGGCATGATCATAGGCTGTTCAAACCAGTATTTTGAGTAAAGATCATACTTTAAAAAGATTTGTTTTTTCCATGACTTATCATTCAGTTGTGAGTCCTTTTTATCATAAAGATAGCTGTATTTTTCGCTATCTTCAGGCGGCTGATCGACAATAGTCAGATTTTTTAAATCAAATACGGGTTTGCCGTAAACATCCAGTTTATGCAGTGATTCATTGTCTAATAATGATATTTTATAGCCTGATTCAGTAAATGTATTTAAAACGGAAAAGAAGATACGCCCCCATTCTAAAAAGGTTTGTTTCGTGCTTAAGTTTGCGAAAAGTAATTTCTCTTTATTCATGATGTTTCCCTAACATTTTAAGTTCGACTTCAGGCAAGCGGCTAAGATTTAGTTTACGCTGGATTCAAGTGTAATAGCGGGATTATCCCAATATTGTTTATTATACTTGAGTTCGATTTGGCTTGTTTTGTCTATCAGAGAGTAGCCTAGGGTTTTTAAGACTGCGTGAGCTGCTGCTGTTTGCCATTCCTTGCTGCTGTCAATCAATAATTGTGGTGCCGTATCAGTCTCTATGCTTTGACACAAGAATGAGGCAATCATTTGCGAAGAGGGAGGTTCGGTATTGGCTGTATTTTGCTTTGCGCTATGCTGCGACTTTAGTGAGGCTGAATCGATCTTAACAGGCTCTTTATCTCCTTGCGTCTTAAAAGCGCCTTTGTCTAAGGCTGCGTAATACAAGGCATCGATTTCGGGGAGATATATTATCCCTAAAAAGGGTAAGCCATCTTCAATTAAGGCCAGGTTAATAATATACCCAACGCCGCCTCTTTCAGATTGGGCATTGCCTTCAGAGGTGCTGATGAGCCAGAAATGGTTCCATGAGCGTCTGCTTTCTAAAGGGATGTCATGAAAAGTTTTAGACATAACGGGGATATCAGCGTTTAAACGAAACAATTCTTTTGTTAATGATGTTTGCGTTTTACTGGCTGATTTTTCAATCATTTGGCAGTTATCATGCGCAAATAAAGAATGGATTGCGTATTTTATTTTATTGATAGGGCTAGTTTCATTTGCAGTTAAACTTTGCGTGAGTTGGTACATAGGGAGTGCTGAATGTCTAACACTTTGCGCAAGTTCATGAATATTCAGCCATCTAATTGAGGTGACATTGGATTTAGGGAAAGGGGCTTCAGGTTTTGCCTTATCCAAAAAAGGACAGAGTTTTTCCCAGCCTTCACCACCGATGACATCAAGTATCAGTAGATCTTCTGGACGGTCTTTAAAATAAGTTTTCACTTCATGAACAAAGTCAAGATAACTTTGTTTGAACTTTTCTTCATCAAATACAGTGGTACTGTATAAATCTAAAAATAATTGATTATGTGCTTCAGACTGCTTGTTCGCTGATTTTTGATTAAACTGCTTTTTGCAGGATTTAAGCCATCCTTCCATATCGCGTATGGTGAGAATAAATTTGGATCCAGGGTAAGCGTTATCCAGTTGCCGATAAAAGCTTGGGATAGGGGTGTCTGTTAGAGCGTCGTAATCAGTTAGTGCATCCTGATCTATTGAGGTCAAATCACCTTTACTGTATTTAGTGACTCAAAGGCAGTCTTTTACACTGTAACCCAATAGTTCCAGGGCATAAGCTAAGCTTGATGTACCAGTCTTTGAGAGACCTATTCCAAAAATCTTCATGGTTTTTGTATAACTTTTATAATGAATATAAGTGCTTCCCTGAGTCAATGCAGGGGAGTATGGCTCGATTAGTTTAGGAATCAGAATTTCGCTTGTTGACTGGTAATTATAGTGCAAAATAACAAAAATTTGCTTCCCAATATTTAATTGATCTGAAGAGCCAACGACGAGTCAATTTTTATCCTTAGCGTATTAGGGCGGATTGTTTGGTACCCTAGTTGTAAATCATGAGACGTTAAATGCTGAAATCGTGAGCACCTAGAAATAAATTAAATTGAAAATAATTTATTGAAGAAACCGAGACTTGGTATCTGGTTTGGAAATCGCTTATGTTGATCTTGCGCTAAGCCTGATAGCACAAAGCGCAAGATGATTAATTCATCCTTTGTTGATTGATTAAAAGGCTCTAACGCCTAAACTTGCAGAGTACTCGGTAAATTCGCTAGAGCCAAGCATTATTTCAATCAGTACATTTTGTCTTGATATACCTTCCTCAAGTCTTTGTAACCAGTATACAGCACCAGCAGCTTCGGGTGCTCTGCCTAACAGGGCCACATATGCAGTGGCAATGAATTCTTCATTAGATAAATTACGTTGAGTAAATTCAGGGCTCAAAAATAAGTCCAAAGCGAGTTCACTGCTTGAAATTTTATCTTTAGTAATAAGGCGCTCAACGTAATAATCAAATCCTGCTTGATCCGGCACTCTGTCAAACACTGTTAAATAGTAGAGCTCCACAACCACTGTTTTGCCACTAGCGGGAAAACCATTGCGTACAGCCCAGGCATAACGTAAAGCTCCACCACTTAAGGTGGCTTTAACTGACCTTTGAAAGTCCCACTGCCAATAGAATCCTACTCTTTTGCCATTGTCAGGCGATTTTACGCAGAAACCACCAATGGTACACGGGTCAATGCCATCTCTATAGGGCGTGGAAGTCCAATACCTTAAATTGCGAACATTTTCAAAAATAGGGTTGGTGTAGGGGTCTGCACTAGCGGTTAGGCGCTCCATTTCGCCGTATAAACAATTAGCATGGCGTTCAAAGAATACAATGCTACCGTAAGTAAGATCTGAGCGTACATCTTCCAGGCAGCTGGGATCATCAAATTGCGTTGTGGTAGGCAGTCGCCAGTCATCGTATCCCGCATAAACTAGATTTTCAGCCCATGACATCGCCTGATGAACAGATATTTTTCCGTTAACATCCGCATTTTGCATCCAGGTAAGATTCTGATCACTATCATAGATAAGGCCTTCTCCGCGATCGAATAATTCAGCATTTGCCATAATAGGTGTAACTAATAATAGGCTTGCACATAATAAAGAATTTATAAAATGTAGACGCATCATAAAAAGTATCCTGTTTAGAGTGAATATAGATTAAGTATATAAGTAACTGTTAAAGGATTAAAGTAAATATGTCCTCGGATGAATGTTTATCCGCTTCTTGATTTATGAGTTACCTGAGTTTTGACAGTGTACAGAAAATAGCTAAGACATTAGCTAGTCTGAGAGGAGGATACAAGCCCGCTCTTTTATTGCAGAAAGATGTGTGAATTTTAAAGTGTTACTTTTTAGAGGAGCAGCATCCTGTCTGCAAGTATAAATGAGGGGGTATGTTAGTGAATTCAGATATGAATCGCGCTAAAAGTTGCTATAAGAAAGCAACAAGCATGGCCGGTTCTATTAAAGAACAGGCAATGCTTGTATACGAACTTTCAAGTCTTCATACAGATGTATGATAATTATTTGGGAAAGTTATTTTATTGATTTACGCCATAACTTTCTATTTTCCATAGCGACTCTCCATTTTCACCGGTTCCAAAGTAGACTAAATCCATTGATATATTTTGATTGGATATTAAACCGCGATAATTAATGGAAGGTGCGTGTATGTTATTGTCAGACGCTGTTCCTGTATTGGTATCCACTATTGCTGGTGAATTCACGCCGCTTTCTTCTAGTTCCCATAAATTTTCACCTTCAGATGTTGTGCCATAATAAACAAAATTTATCCAGATATTATTGTTGCCATCAACCAGCGCAGGTAAATAAATATTAGTTGTCATTTGTCCTACAGCAATATCAGGGTTTTCAGTAGGCGGCTCTATAGGTGGTTCGACAGGTGGCTCTGTTACGCTATCTACATCACCGTCACGTACAGCCCAGACATAGCGTGTATTTCCGCCCGCCAGAGTTGCCTTGATTGATCTGTTAAAGTCCCATTGCCAGTAAAATCCTTTTCTTACTCCGTTGTCAGGAGATTTAGTACAATAGCCACCTTCGACGCAGGGATCAATGCCATCTCTGTATGGCGTGGACGTCCAGTATCTTGAATTGGCAACATTCTGAAAAATAGGGTTGTTATAAGGGTCTGCTACCGCAGTCAGGTATTCCATTTCTCCGCCAGTACAATCGGCATGACGTTCGTAGAAAACAATACTGCCATAACTAATATCTCCTCTATTGTCTTCCAGGCAACTTGGGTCATCAAATTGCGTTGTGGTAGGGAGACGCCAATCGCTAAAGCCACCATATTCAAGGTTTTCTACCCATATTGTTGCATTGGCAACGGACATTTTTCCGTTGACATTGGCATTTTGCATCCAGGTTAGATCCTGGTCACTGTCATATATGAGTCCTCCGCCTCGGTCGAATAATTCAGCTCTGGCTGAAGCGGATGCAAGTACAATAATACTTGTACAGATAAAATTGATAAAATATGAACTTTTCATAAGTTCGGCCTCTTTTTTGTTTGAAAAATAATGTAAATATTCACGCCTTGAATTGACAACGTGCACTTACCAGTAGAAGAGTGCATTCAAATCAACAAATCATCTCTCTGTCATTTTATCTAAAATAACTGAAAAAATTACGCAGATACCAAGATTAGTAGTGATTGAAAAAAATTAAACATTTTGCATGCCATAGATGGGTGATACTTTACAATAAATTGGCTTGACCCTGTTTAGGGTAACGAAAGTGCCTATCACTTGAAAAAAATACATGATAAAGCTTAACTAACACTGTTGTTAACGCTTGCAAATAAACCACTTAATTTTTTAATCCCTCTGTTTGATTCTACAACAAGGTATTTAAACTATCAATTTGATTTCAATTGTTTTTTAAATTATTTGAGGTAATTATCTCTTTTTTTTATACTGTTGCGAGTGTGTCAGGGGGGAAAATGTCAAAGTGTCATAATCTATATAGCTGTTAGAGAGCTTGAGTAAATGATATTTATTTAGTTATGCACTTAAGGCTTCAAATCAAGTGTTATAATCATCCTCGTTTTTTCTGTAAAAAATTTTAGTAGTTTATTTTATATGCGAGCTTAAGTTTTTAGGCGACTTAATCGGGAACGTCGTCTTTTTATCATCTGAGTGTTTCTCCTGTTCAAGGGATAATATTACTTTTGTTGCTAATCTTTGACTATATTTATTTTGAAGCTAGTTGATTGATTAAGTGACACAGAATTTTTTATTTTCAGAAAATTTAATTACACATTATATTCAGCACTCTTACTTTTTTATGGATTTAGGCAAAAACATTCGCTCCGGAGTCAAATGGCTGGTTATCGGTAACACCGGCTCGCGGGTACTGGAGTTTGTATTTGGTATTATGCTGGCAAGAATGCTTGTCCCAGCAGACTTTGGAATGATTGTCACTATACAGGTATTTACCGGCTTTGTTGGTATGTTGGCTGGTGGTGGTATGGGGCAAGCACTGATCCGCGCCAAACAAGCGGATGAGAATGATTTTAATGCGGTGTTTACATTGCAACTTGTTTTTGCTATCCCTATCTATCTTGGTTTTTATTTCATAGCGCCTTGGTTTGCAGAGTTCTTTGATAATCCTCTTTATAAAGAATTAATGCCTGTTTCAGCCCTAATGTTTCTGATGAGGCCTATTTCGTCTGCTTATAGTTCCTGGTTAGCCCGAGAAATGCAATTCAAAAAGAAATCCGTTATCAGTATTTTCACTGGTGTGATTACTGGATTGAGTAGCGTTATTATGGCTTGGTACGGCATGGGGGTCTGGAGTCTGACTCTTGCAGGTTTGATTGGCGGTGGATTTAGCAATATTTTACTTTCATGGGTTACGCCCTTAAAGTTAAAACTCAATTTTGATTTAGCCATTATGCGGCAACATGGCCGCTATGGTTCAAAAATTGTTGCGAACGATTTTTTTAGCCATATAAGAAAAGAGTCTCTCAAGCTTATTTTAAGTAAACTCGCTGGGCCTGCTTTTCTTGGTTTATTTAATAAAGCAGAAAGCCTGCACAGATTACCCTATTTCATGTTGGGACAGCCAGTTGCTCAGCCGGTTTTCCGCGCCATGTCCAAGATTCAGGATGATCTTGATCAAACAAAATATATGTTTTACCGTGTTATTACCCTGCTTATGGCCTATATACTGCCGTTCTATATTGGCCTGTGGTGGGTGGCGGAGCCCTTTGTTACTGTGGTTTACGGCGAAAAATGGCTGCTGGCTGCAGAACCACTCAGAATTCTCTCTCTCGCCGGCTTTTTTTACATTATTTCACGTCCGAGTGGCGTGCTGCTAATGGCGCAAAATAAACTGGTTCAGGAAATTATTGCGCAAGCTGTTATTCTGATCTTTACGCTTATTGCTTGCTATATTGGACTTCAGTGGGGATTACAAGGTGTAAGCTGGGCGTTTTTGCTCAGTCAGGTATTTACGGCGATTTATTTTTATATTCTGGTGTATCAAACGATTCCTACGCGAGTTAAAGACTTATTTAAGGCGATTGTTCCAGGTTTGCAATTAAATAGTTTATTATTCCTGGTATTGTATGTAACGGATTACCTTTCAGGCTCATTGCTAACTAGTCAACCCGCGCTTTACCTTGCCCTTATGGTTGCTATGGGCGGATTAAGTTATCTTGTTAGTTTTCTGCTATTCAATATCCCTGCATTACAGTCAGAAAAGACACGCATTTTAGATAAATTTAACGGTAGTATAAATACAGTGAAAAAGTCATTTAAACGTTTTGTATACATTTTTATTAAGTCGATTATCAGTGTAGTATTACTAGCATCGCTTTTTGTTGCTCTGATAAGTGTACTAAAAAATTATCATTTTTCTAAAGGGTTTGAGGAATATCAGGCCATACCTTTGACAGAAGTTCACAGGTTTTATGATATTGGTGTTGTCGATGCAAACGATGATGATAAGCTCGATATCTATACTTCAAATCATCATTTCAGACAAGTATTACTGATCGCAGACAAGCAAGACACTTATCTCGATATGTTGTCTGAATGGGGTCTTGATCAAAGTAAGGCATTTCCTTTGGCAGATCTCGCTTTCAAAGCTCCTAAGCTTGATAAACCAGGTTTATATATTTACTGGTATGGTACCAAGCTGTTATTTAGAGCGCATAAGATGCCGGAAATTGGTAACTTGCAAGGCACTATGTCAGTTCTTGATCCGGTAAAAATTTCAAAAAACGATGGCTTTGTTATTGATAAGCAAGAGTCAGTATTAAAAAATATTGCGCAACGCTCAATCTATAAAACAGTGCTGAACTTTGCTGCAGATAAAGATGCCTATTTGAGAATGGCACCCAAAGGCCAGGGTCTTCCTTTGGTATTTGAATTAGGCGGTGATATAACGCCTGAGCAGGTGTATGTTGGATTAGGGAAGGTATCTCCACAAGCATTGACGTTCTCTTTAGCTATGCTGGATCGTCATGCGATGGCCTGGGCCGATTACAATAATGATGGCGCTATGGATGTTTTTATTGATAGAGGTGCGTTGAGCGGTACGCTTCGAGCTTACCCTGACTATATCAAGAAAGATATTAAAGATGAATTATTGGTGCGCAATGCAAGTGGTAAGTTTTCAGATATTACCAGGCAAGTAGGCATTAATAAAAACGATTGTTCTGGACGCCATGCTCGCTGGCTTGATTTTAATCATGATGGACTACTAGATCTTTATATCAATTGTTATGACCGAGATCATGTTCCGGGGGATTATCCCAAACAATTATATATACAAAATAACGATGGTAGCTTTACAGATATGGCAGCTACGACAGGGGTGGATATGCCAGACTTTCAGATTGGAAGTTTTTCCTGGTTTGATGTGGATAACGATGGTGACATAGATCTGGTTACATTACAAAATAGCGGCTTTTATCTGTATAGAAACAATGATGGGGTACTTGCCGAGGAAGTTATACAACAACGTTCGTTGGATGGTACACAAATTGGAAGTTCAGCAGAAGCTGTTTGGTTATATGATGGTAAGCTGAGTATTGCCGATTATGATACCGATGGTGATCTGGATATATTTGCTTCGTCTAAACGAGGCAACTGGCTATTTGCCAATGATAAGGGCTATTTTAGTTCTATTAATCTATCCTCAGTTGGTTTGCCAGAAAAGAGCTTGAATGCTAGCTGGGTTGATTTTGATAATGACGGTTTACCTGATTTACATACTGTGCCGCAAGGGATTTTTAAGCAAAGTGAAAACAGCAACTTTATTGAAACCAAGATATTTGCTTTTAATGATAATCAGTATCAAGCCGCAGTTTCTAATTGGTTTGATATGGATAATGATGGCAAGCTGGATCTAATGCTGACCTTAAATAAAAATCCGAAGTTTAAAAACTGGTGGGAGTTAAAGAATAAGCATACGCTGCAAACAACCTGGTATGTTGACTCTTTTCGTAACACGTCTAAAACTTTAAACCACTGGTTACAAATTAAACTAGTAGGTTCAGAAGGTAATAAACAGGCTATTGGAGCACAAGTAATACTGATAACACCTGAAGGTCAGCAACTACAAGAAGTAGGTAGTAGCGAGGGGGCCTTTTTCTCCCAAGGACATTACAGGTTGTATTTTGGACTTGGGAAAAATGACACTGTCTCACAAATCAAAGTTCAATGGCCGGATGGGGATATACAGCAACTAGACAATGTTCAAGGTGACCAGTTGTTGGTACTTCAGCAACCTTGAGCAACATAAATGACAAATTTTTTTAATATAACGTGGCCCTATAGTTAGAGAATTTTAATAATGATAATATCGCATAGTCATAAATTTATTTTTATCAAATCATTCAAGACCGCAGGGACTAGTATAGACTCTACGCTTTCAACTTTTTGTAGTGGTGATGATATAGTCACGCCGATGAATGACTTTAGTCATAATCGAAATGAAAAAGGTGAGTTTATTCATAAGTCAATGAATGCTGAAGCGTTTATCAAACTTAATCTGCCTAATCTTCAGCATGTTGAAGCACAAATTATCAAGGATATGGTAGAGCCGGAGGTGTGGGAAAATTACTTTAAATTCAGTATTGCCCGTAATCCATGGGATAGAGCAATATCTTATTTTTATTGGTATACACGTAATAACCCTAAACTTAAACCACAGAAAAAATTCTATAATTATTTAGGCGTGCCATTTGATGAACTAGGCCAGTTGAGAAAGTTATTTGCTGAATTTATTAAAAACACGACGCTACCGAGTAATGACCCGTTTTATATTATTGATGATAAATTGTGTGTTGACGCAGTCATCCGTTATGAAAATTTATTAGAAGATTACGCTGAAATCTGTGATAAGTTAGATCTGCCGTCTTCTGAATTACCTAGACTAAAAGGCGGTATTAGAGACAAGGCCTATCACTACTCTGAGTTCTATGATGAACAAACCAAGGAGATAGTGGCGAATATGCACAAAAACGATATACGTTTTTTTAATTATAGCTTTGAGAAAGTTTAATGCGGGGTATAAACATTTTTTAGATAACTGAAAAAAACAAATAAGCTAACCTCTTTTGTAACAAGATATTCTTTCAACTGAATAATCTACGGCGTTTAGTGCTTTTGATATTCTCTCAAACAAGGAACATAAAATGGCTGACCTTAATCTTAGCGATGAACAATGGCGTGAGAAATTAACCCCTGAGCAGTATCAAATATGCAGATGCAGTGCCACTGAGGCACCATTTTCCGGGGAATATGCAGATTGTAAGGATGATGGTATTTATTGCTGTAGCTGTTGTTCAACAACTTTATTTGACTCGCAGGCTAAATATGATTCGGGCTCTGGCTGGCCTAGTTTTTTTGCACCGCTGTCTGCTGATGCAATACAGGAAAAAACAGACGCATCGCACGGTATGCAGCGGGTTGAAGTAGTCTGTGCTAAATGTGACGCTCATTTAGGCCATGTTTTTACTGATGGTCCACAGCCAACAGGCCTGCGTTATTGTATTAATTCCGCCTCCCTAAAGTTGAAACCACGATGAATGACAAGCAGCGAGTCGAGGCTTTACTGGGTTTTATTGATGCGAGTCCTAGCCCATGGCATGCAGTTACAACCATGGAGCAGGCATTAATTGAGGCCTCTTTTCAGCGTTTATCAGAAACAGCAGCATGGGCTATAGACGCAGGTGGGCGCTATTATGTCATCCGTGATGATTCTTCGATAATCGCTTTTGTTGCAGGACATAAATCACTCGCTGAAAATGGCTATAAAATAATCGGCGCACATACAGATTCACCTGGACTACGCATTAAACCGCAGGCATTGTTTAAAGCAGATGACTTGTTTTGTATGGGCGTTGAAGTTTATGGTGCGCCTATTCTTGCTACCTTTACTGATCGAGATTTAAGTTTTGCAGGTCGAATAAGCTACCGTACTGCTGCAGGAAAAATAGCCACCCAATTAGTTTGTTTTAAAAAATCTTTATTACGTTTACCCAATCTTGCGATTCATATGAATCGAACTGTAAATGAAGACGGTTTGAAGCTGGATAAACAGAACGAACTCCCGTTGTTATTTTCCTTGAGTAGTAAAAAGCAGTTACCTGATGCGGTCTTCACCGAACTATTAACATCAGAAATTGGCTTGACTACTGAACAAATTTTATCCTGGGAATTAAATATTTACGATACTCAAAAAGGAGCCTTTTGGGGAGCTGCAGAGGAATTTTATAGTGACAGTCAACTGGATAATCTGGCTTCTTGCCATGCAGGACTAACTGCATTATTGGATGACGCTGCCCTCAATTCCGGTAATACCTTAGTTTGCGCTTTTTTTGATCATGAAGAAGTGGGTAGTCAGAGCACTAAGGGAGCAGATGGTAGCTTTCTGTCCGACATATTAGAACGTATCGCTTTAGCTAGTAAAATGACACCTGAAGATTATAAGCGGTCTTTGGCCAATAGTTTTATGTTAAGTGTCGATATGGCACATGCTTATCAGCCGAATTTTCCAGCGGCCTACGAGGAGCAACATAAAGTCTATGTTAATAAAGGCCCGGTGATTAAATTAAATGCCAATCAGCGTTATAGTTCTGAAAGTGTTTCAGCAGCAATGTTTATAACCTGGTGTCAACAGGCTAATGTGCCTTATCAAAGCTATGCTCATAGAACCGATATTCCTTGTGGTAGTACTATTGGTCCTATAAGCTCAGCTAAATTAGGCATTCGTAGTGTTGATGTCGGAAATCCAATGTGGGCGATGCATAGTATTAGGGAAAGTGCAGGTGTATTGGATCATCGTTATATGATTGATGTCATGCGCTGCTTTTTTAAAAGCTAATTCCCCTTAGTAGCGGATAGCTAGGTTCGGTTTATAGAGAGACGCTAATGAGTTTTTTAAACCATGCTATTTTTATGTTTATCAGGGTTTCTCTACATAGCTTTTATTCGAAGATATGCTATTAATAAAAAGGTATATTGGAATACTGGTAAATTCTATGGAATCACACGTTATTTCTTTAAGACCTGAGTATTGTGTAACCATCGAACATGCTGAAAAATTGCTCAGGCAAAAGCGTGAAATATTAGAGCAAATAGCGCTAGGTGTCGATTACAGTCAAATTTTAGATGTCTTATATAAAGCCGCAGAGCGAATGATCAGAGATGCGCTGGCATCTATTTTGGTCTATGATGAAACGGGGGAATCAGTATTAAGCGTATTAGCTGCACCTTCAATACCTCCATGCGATAGCCGTTTTAAATGGCATGATACCAGGTGAAAATTCGGATTCTTGCGGAACAGCGGGCAAGTACTCAGCCCAGTATGTGCTCAACATCCGGCAAGTTTTGAAATTGAAAAACTTTGTTGTAAACTTTACTATTGGTGCCTGCTGGTCATGCCCGATTAAAACACAAAATGGGAAGGCCATAGGTCCATTTGCTTTATCAAGTTTTGAAGAAAGAGCGCCTTCTCCATTTTATAAGCAATTATTAGAAACCAGCGCTCATATAGCTGGCATTATTCTTTAACGTCAACAATAAGAACAATCACTCTGGAATTTAGCACACCAAGATAGTTTAACCTCACTCGCTAACCGAGCTTTATTTAATAAAAAACTTTCTGCAGCACTTAAACGAGCTGCCGAACATAATAATCAACTTACCGTTTTGATTTTGGATCTTGATGACTTTAAAGATGTTAATGATGCTTAGGGGAATTATGTAGGCGATAAAGTTTTAAAATGGGTCGCGGATAAAGTTCAGGCCGCGTTGCAAGATTCTGAAATGCTCGCGCGTTTAGGTGGAGATGAATTTGCTATTCTGCTTGAATACTTAGAAGATCCGTTAGCTGTTAATTTAATTTGTGACACAATATTAGCTCTGTTTACCCAAAAATAGTGGTTGTTGGTTTTCAGTTTTCCTTGTCAACCAGTATCGGCTTAAGCTTTTTTCCACAGGATGGACAGACACCAGGTGATTTATTGCTTAATGCAGACATAGCGAATGTATGCTGCAAAAAAATCAGCCCGGAATTGTGCAAGGTTTTATAGCAAACAATTAACTTATTCAGCTAGACTCAGACTTGATTTAATCTCCGATATGCGCGATGCACTGATAAATGAGGAGTTTGTATTGCACTATTAGCTACAGGTTTGTCAGTAAACTAATAAATTATTGGCTGTAGAAGAGAGTTGAGATTTGATATAAGGCTATTTGCTAAGTCGTCCAGTGACTGCAGAGCAACTGACTGAGTTATTTTTTCAGATTGAATAGTCTTTTTTTTCTACATGGAACTGTTGAGACCAGGATGCAGTTTGCCAATAGACCTATGCACTTAGGCTCTAAAGTTTATGTACCTTGTCTTAATTGTGTTCAGTGATGATTTGGCGATTTATCAAAAAAGCTTCACTATTCTTAATGCTTAGAATATGACTTACTTCATTAACAATGACTTGATACACTATGCTTTTAAATTGATGTTTTATACAGGTGAATCTTATGCAACGCTTTATTTTAATGGTAATACTAGTCGCATTATCGGATACGGCTTTATCGGCAACGGATACTTATACGATTGACCCCCGGCATACATTTCCCGGATTTGAAATCAACCATCTCGGATTTTCAATGCAACGTGGGCGTTTTAATCAAACCAGTGGTACTTTGGTCATGGATCCTGAAGCAGGCAAGGGAAGCCTGAAAATTATTGTTGAGGCCGCATCTATCAATACAGGTCTGGAAGAGTTGGAAAACCACTTACGCGGTGAGGATTTTTTTGATGTAACGCGTTATCCGAAGATTTATTATACTTCGGATAATTTAAACTTTAAAAATGAGCAACTTGTAGCAGTAGAAGGGCGTTTAACCTTGCATGGGATTACCAAGCCTGTTAATTTGACGGTAGACCATTTTTATTGCGGGCGTAATTTGAAAACACTAAAAACTGTTTGTGGGGCGAATGCTTTTACCACCTTAAAGCGCTCTGATTTTGGTATCGATAAATATACACCGATGTTGGCTGATGAAGTGAAAATAGTGATACAGGTCGAAGCGATAAAGGATTGATAGTTGCTGAATGGCGAACTAGCGATAGAAAACTGTTTTTGGTTCGCCATTACTCACAAAGCGCAGTGACATTCGTTCTACAAATGGGATTAACATCTCGTCCTGGTTTTGTTGTCTTTTTTGTTATATATAGTATTAACCGAACGCCTAGTCTAGCTCCTCATGCAGTGCTATGGCTATACAGAGTAGCCAATGCTACAATTTGATGCAAATTTAACGGTTAATAGGGATAGAATAAATGGCACAAAATGCAGAGAACTTAATCTGGCTTGATCTGGAGATGACCGGACTAGATCCTGATAATGACCTGATCATTGAAATGGCGACGGTTGTCACTGATAAGCATTTAAATATTCTGGCAACCGGGCCAGTGATAGCAGTGCATCAAAGTGATGCAGCACTGGCGGCAATGGATGACTGGAATCAGCAACAGCACGGTAAATCTGGATTGATAGAACGGGTGAAGGCTTCAAAGATTGATGATAATGAGGCGATGCAGATAACACTGGACTTTTTAAAACAATGGGTTCCTGCGGGGAAGTCGCCGATGTGTGGTAATAGTATTGGTCAGGATAGGCGTTTTTTATATCGTTATATGCGTCCCTTGGAAGAATATTTTCACTATCGTAATCTGGATGTGTCCACCTTAAAAGAATTAGCATTGCGTTGGGCACCTGCTGTGCTGGATACTTTTCAGAAAAAAGAAAGCCATCAAGCACTTGATGATGTGATTGAGTCTATAGACGAACTGAGGCATTATCGTGAGCATTTTATAAAAATTTAGAGTAGTGACAGTATGAATCCATTAGTTGCAATTGCTGTTGGGGGCGCTTGTGGAGCGGTTTTGCGCTTTTTAGTTTCCGCAGGTGTTTATCAATGGTTAGGGCGCGGATTTCCTTATGGAACTCTGGCGGTGAATTTATTAGGGTCGTTTTTAATTGGTTTGTTAACTGAAGCGTTGGTGTTGCAGCGTATAGCGATTACCATTGAATACCGATCGGCAATTTTAGTCGGTTTTTTTGGTTCATTTACGACTTTTTCGACTTTTTCACTTGAAACTCTTTATCTGATAGAGCAAGGCAATCTCACTAAGGCCGCCTTGAATATATTAGTCAGTGTGAGTGTTTGCGTCTTGGCTGTCTGGTTGGGTTTATTGGCGGGACGCACTTTGTTTTATCATTCTGGTGGTGTGATACGTTGGATGGGTTGGGTGTTTCCTTATGCTATGGTCGTTGTGAATGCCTTGATTGCTTTTTTAATTGGTTTATTTGCCGCGTTATTGGTATACAAATCAACATTGCCTGAAGAACATCGAGCGGCACTTATTATTATCGTTGTCGGCATGTTTGTCACCTTATCCAGTTTGTATGTGGTTTTATACTTGATTGAAGAGGGGTATCAGTTTGATAAGGAATTGAATATGATGCTCAGTGTGTTCCTGGGTAACGGGTTATTGTGTGGAGCCGCTATTTGGGTGGGACTGCTGCTAGGTAAACAAGTTTAAATAAAAAGTACTTAACAGATAATTTTAGATGCTTTTTTTGTCTTGTCTGACAACAATGTAGCTGCTTACTTTCTTGAGTAGTTACCCATGTTCGTAGTTAATGCGAAGTTAAATGAATATCCGTTCGGCAAAAATAAGTTATATTGACACTATTTCTTTTTGAGATAATTTATTAAAGGTAAGTTAAACAACTATGTTAGATCCTCATTTATTTAGATCAGATCTTGAGTTTGTAAAGGCCCAACTAAAAAGGCGTCGCTGTGAATTTGATGCAAATTTTTATACTGATTTAGAAAACAGACGTAAAGCAATACAGGTTAAAACGCAGGAATTACAAAATGAACGTAATTTACGATCTAAATCGATAGGTCAGGCTAAAGCTAAGGGCGAAGATGTACAGCCCTTGTTAGATCAAGTACAAGGCCTAGGTGAACAATTAAAGGAAGCAGAGTCAGAATTATCAGAAATTCAGGCGCAAATGCAGGAATTAATGGAAGGATTGCCTAATATTCTTGATGAAATTGTTCCAGAAGGTAAAGATGAGGATGAAAATATTGAAATCAGTCGCTGGGGGGAGGTGCCAGAGTTTGATTTTGAAGTAAAAGATCATGTAGATCTAGGGCTACTGCACAAAGGGATGGATTTTGAAGTCGCTGCAAAAATTACCAGCGCACGATTTGTCGCTTTAAAAGGGAGTTTTGCACGTCTGCAAAGAGCGATTATTCAGTTTATGCTGGATACGCATGGAACGGAGCATGGCTATACAGAAACCTATGTACCTTATATAGTGAATTCTGATAGTTTATATGGGACTGGACAATTGCCAAAGTTTGCTGAAGATTTGTTCAAAGTTAGCAGTGACCCGGATTTATATTTAATTCCTACAGCGGAAGTACCGGTCACTAACATTGTGCGTAATGAAATTATTGATAATGCCGATATGCCACTGAAAATGGTCTGTCACACCCCTTGTTTTCGTAGTGAGGCGGGCGCTTACGGTAAAGATGTGCGTGGCTTGATACGTCAGCATCAGTTTGAAAAAGTCGAACTAGTGCAGGTTGTTAAAGCCAGTGAGTCAGAACAAGCGCATGAAGAACTGACCAGTCATGCCGAGGCTATTCTGAAAAAACTCAAGCTACCTTATCGCAAGGTTTTATTATGTTCAGGTGATACCGGTTTTTCATCAGCTAAAACCTATGATCTGGAAGTTTGGTTACCGGGGCAGGGAAAATATCGGGAAATCTCTTCTTGTAGTAATTTTAAAGATTTTCAGGCGCGTCGATTAAAAGCACGCTGGCGTAATCCTGAGACAGGAAAGCCGGAGTTAGTGCACACATTGAATGGTTCAGGGTTGGCTGCTGGACGTACCTTAGTTGCTATATTGGAAAATTATCAGACAGCAGAAGGGAATATTTTGATTCCTGAGGTCCTGCAACCCTATATGGGAGACGCTACAGTGATCCGTGTTTTTTAAGTGAGCCGACTGTTTACTAACAGAGCAGCTTGGGAGTGAATACTCAATGAACCCCGAAACCAAAGAAAAGCCTATTTCTTTAGGCCGGATTAACTTGTCTAGCATAGCGTAGATACCGTTATCCGGCTTATGAGATAACTGAAGTGTCTACACTAAACCGGACAGTCATGGTTTTGTTTGCAGAAAAGTTTGCTGAAATGAGTAGAATTGACCTTTATCTTCATCCTTTCCTCCATTGCCCACCGCGTTGTTCGTGTCTGTTTATTTATGGGGTTCATCTTTCCTAATCTCCTGCTCCGCCTTTACCCAGTCCTGATCCGCTTGACCATCCTGTCGGCCTCGCTGCTCATAGAGTTCATAGGCGCGCTTGGCGATCTGCGGGTTCGTGTCGGCCGGTTTCTTGGACAATAGCGGCGCAGCAGTTGGATCGAACACCCGATAGGCAAGCAGTTTCACCCGATCATTCACGAGGAACCAGACCAGCGCATAGCCCCACACGAACGCAGCCCAGCCCCAGCTGATGGGAGTCATAAACAACCCAAACACCGCGATCAAGGTCGCCACGATTTGCGTACCCAGTACGGCTAGCCATAAAATCGGCGCGGGGCGTATCGACCAGAACGGACCGCATGTGCGCGTCAGGAAAATCGTCAGATGTCCCGCCACGGACAGCTTCAAATACATCAGCGTCTGGATGTGCGCACGGTCGAGATGAAAGACGCGCTCGCCGAGATAAAACAAGCCGAAGGCGGCGGCGACCCCGATAATGCCCAGCACTGTGGATATCCCCAGCACCATGTGCATGTTCCAGGACTCGGGCTTGTCTTTGTAATGAACGTTGTCATAAGCGATGGACAGGATTGCGCCGTCGTTGAGCAACGTCAGCATCACGATCATCACCGCAGTCACCGGGTAAAAGTTAAAGACCAGGATCGACAAGGTCATGAACAACAGTACGCGCAGCGTCTCGGCGATGCGGTAGATCGCATAGCTGTTCATGCGCTGGAAAATTTTCCGGCTCTCCTTTATGGCATCGATGATCACCGACAGTCCCTCCGTCATCAGCACGATGTCGGCCGCAGCCCGCGCCGCGTCGTTCGCGCCGGAAACGGCGATGCCGCAGTTGGACTTCTTAAGCGCGGGGGCGTCGTTCACCCCATCGCCGGTCATGCCGACCATGTGGCCGCGCTGCTGCAGAACATCTATGATGTGGAACTTGTGTTCTGGGAACACCTGGGCGAATCCATCCGCTCTTTCGATGGATTCAGATAACTGCGCTGTCTCGTGATGTTTGGTGTTGCCGAAGCCGCCGGCATCGAGGATATTTGCACCCATCCCCCCCCCCCTCCTACCAGCCTTTATAGACCGCTCATTTCTAGGCCCACCCCCGGTAATCGCATCTTCGGTGATATCCTTTTTTGTGGTATAGTTATCAGTGACATCAGTATAGCCTCCGGCTCTCGGCCCTCATCCCCCCCGCTCCCCTCCCAACCATGCAACCCTCTCCCGCCCCCCCCCCCCGCCCCCTCCCCCCCCCCCCCCCCCCCCTCCCCCCTCCGCCCGCCGCGTTCCATCCTGCCATCCCTGCCACCCCCCCCCCGCCCACGCCCCCCGCCCCCCTGCCGACCCCCTGGTGCCCCTCCCCTCCCCCCTGCCACCCCCGCACAGCCCCCATGCCCCCACGTCTCCAGCTCCATGCCTCCGGGCTGCCGCCCTCCCGCCCACCCGACCTTCCAGCCCCCCCTCACGCCCTCCCGATCGCTGCGCGGCTCTCCCCACCCTCGCCGCCCTCCTGCCCGTCCCCCGCCGTCCCCCTTCACCCGGGTTCGGCTCCGCGTAGCCAGCCGTTCCCCTCACCCCACCCACCCCCCCCCCCCCCCCTTCTCCCCCGCTCCCCCCATTCGCCCACCCCACCGAACTCCAACCCTTTCTCCCCCCCCCCCACCCCATCATCCCCCCCCCCCCCCCCCCCCCGCTGCTGACCCCAAGTCCCACCTTGCCCCCCCCCCCACCCCTCTCCGACCACCCCCCCCAGATTGCGCCTCCCCCTTCCCCCCCCCCCCCCCCCCCCCCCCGGCTCCCGCCCTACCCCACCCACCCGCCTCCTCCCCCCCCCTCTGACATGCGGCGTCGTCCACCCCTACCCTCAGCCTCCGCTTCTCCCTTCCCTGCCCCCGTCCCCTCCCTTCCGTCGCTCCCTGCCTCCCTCCTCTCTGTCACGCCTCCTCCCCCCCCCCCCCTGGCCCCCCGTCTCCTCTCCCCCGCCGCGCCCCCCCCCACTACCCGGCGGCGCGCCGCCCTCCTATCCCCCCCCGCGCCCCCCCCACTCCCGGCACCCCGCCCGCCCCCACCCCCCCCGCACGCCACCCCCCCCCCCCCCTGGCCCGGGGGGCGGTGTGCGTTTTCCCTTCGTGTATCCCCCCCCCTTCTCGTCCCTGTCTTCCGCCCCCTCTCCCCCTTACTCCGCTCCCCCTCTTCTTTCTCGCGCGCTCGCCGGCTCTCCGCCTCCCCTCTTGTTTTTCCCTTTTTTTCCTTGTTCCGCTTTCTTGCCCCTGCGTCCCCCCGCTTTTTCTTTCTTTCTTCTCTCCCCTCCCGCCCCTCCCCAATTTCCCTGCAGTCTCCCTGGCTATGGCCAGGGCATCACCGGTCACCATTTTGACCTTCACGCCCATTTCGTGCGCAGTCGCGATGGTTGCCTTGGCTTCGTCCCGGGGCGGATCGAAAAGCGGCAACACGCCTAGAAACTGCCATGCGCCTTCTCCCTCGGCCCGGGCCACGCCCAATGAACGAAAACCACGCGCCGCAAATTCATTGACCGCTTTCTCGACGGTGGGCTTTACCTCACCGGCATTGGCCGCCAGCCCTAGGATCACCTGGGGCGCGCCCTTGGTTACCTTGGATTTCTTTCCGTCGGTGCTCTTGACAGAGGCTTCGTGCGTTTATGTACAGGGTCGAACGGCTGAAAATGAAGCACCTGGTAGTCTTTCAAGGCCTGATCATTTTTCAGGCCGCCCAGTACGGCCAGATCGATAGTGTCTTTATTGTCTGCGCGCGACGCCAGCGCGGCGTTGAGGATAATTTGTTCTGGAGAGATGCCGTTCACGCTGAACGGATCACCCAGCGTCAGCTTGTTTTGGGTCAAAGTGCCGGTCTTATCCGCGCACAGTATGTCCACGCCCGCTAATTCCTCAATAGCCGCCAACCGGGTCACAATCGCCTCTTTTTTGGCCAGCAGGCGCGCACCAACCGCCATGGTCACTGACAATACCGTGGGCATCGCCACGGGAATCGCGGCCACGGTCAACACCAAGGCGAACTGCAGCGTGGTTAGTATTGGGTCACCGCGAAAGAGTGCGACAGTAATAATCACTACCACCAGGGTTACTGCAAGGATGATCAGGTAATTGCCGATTTTCAACACCGCGCGTTGGAAATGACTGATGGTTTCTACCCCCTGCACCAGTTCTGCGGTTTTGCCGAAGTAGGTATTCTTGCCCGTAGCGTACACCAGCGCGTCGATTTCACCGGTGCGGATGATCGAACCCGAGAACACCGCTTCGCCGGCTTTACGCGTGGCAGGCAACGACTCTCCCGTCAGCGCGGACTGATCCACTTCGACCTGGTCGCCCTCGAGCAAGCGCGCATCCGCCGGAACAATATCGCCCAAGCGCAGATGGATAACGTCGCCCGGCACCAGTTCACGGGCCGCCGGGTTGGTCCACATGCTATCTCGTTTCACCTGAGTCTTGACCGCCAGCTTGGCCTTCAGTGCGGCAATGGCATTACCCGCCTGGTGTTCTTCCCAGAATCCGACCACGGCGTTGGCCAGCAGCAGTGTGAGGATGATGCCAAAGTCCGGCCAATGCCGGGCTACCGCCGAAAGGATTACGGCCGCTTCGATCATCCACGGGATCGGCCCCCAAAAATAACTGAGGAATTTCAGGAAGGCATTGGTTTTCTTTTCTTCGATCTCGTTAGGCCCATATTGGCTCAGACGGTTCTTCGCCTCGGCCTGGCTGAGGCCGTCCGGCGACGACCCCAATTTTGTCTGCAGTTCCGGCATGGGCAGGGATTTCAGGTCGTCACTCGTACCGGGGATCGATTCCGCCTGCTTAGATTTATTGATATTAGGTTTCATAATGGCTATTCTCCTGTTTTTGCTGCGCCGCAGGCTTCGTCAATGGCAAGATAGTTGTTGCCTTGCTTTTATACTTGCTATCGTAGAGTTGAGTTCGGTTTAGTCAGCCCCGAAGCAGTTACGTTACGCTTCACCTAACCAACTTCGCGCCTCGTCTGCATCGGCGTGTTCGAAGTATCGGACCATAGCTTTCGTGAACGGTTTGCAGAATATCGCCATGCCATGCTGCCACTGCTTTTCTCCGACCATGGCCAGTCGCTCGATGTCGGCAAAGTGTTCGATGCCAAGCTTAAAATCCTCCCAAGCTGCGCTGAGCTCCCAACCGTGAAAGTCAGTCATATCGAACAGCAGTCGCAACGCCCCGTATTGCAAGACGAGTCGCTCGAACTCGGGCACAAAATATTCGTAATCCGCTTTAACCAGCTTACCGCTGACCTTAACGACCAGCAGCTTGCCGTTGTTCTCTTCACTGAGTTGTATGGACATTTTGGACTCCTTATAAAACAATGCTACTAATGATCACTTTGACCAGCGGAAATGCCTGGCTTGTGGTGATATTGGATGAGATAAAACACCTGTTGTGGATAGGCTGAATTTATCATTTAAAACATGACGCAAACAACTTCCCGACATCGCCTGGAGTGCACAAGCTTTAGCTTGGCGCAGGGCAACCTGTTTGCAAGCTAAAGCTTGCACTCCGCCCTTTAGACTCCGGGCAAAATCGGGAAGTTAATTTCGACCAGGTCCTTAAAATCACAACCACTTTCTCAAGCTTGCTGCTCAAGTTGCTTACGGATCACCAACAATTCTTTCTGGCGCTTTGAGGAAGTTTCGGGATAGCTCATGTTGAGTGCCTTAAAAGTATCCAGAATAATCTCGGAAATAATCAGCCGGGCGTTCTTCTTGTCGTCGGCGGGCACCACATACCAGGGTGCGTTTTTGGTACTGGTTGCACCCAGGCACACCTCATAGGCCTGCATGTACTGATTCCAGAATTTCCGCTCCTCAAGATCGGCAACACTGAATTTCCAGTTTTTTTCCGGCTCGTCGATGCGATCGAGAAAGCGCTTGCGCTGTTCTTCCTCGGATAGATGAAGAAAGAACTTGATGATGCGGGTGCCGTTACGATAAAGATGCTTTTCCAGGTCCACGATAGATCGATAGCGCTCCTCCCAGATGGTTTTTTCTTGGAGCAGATCATCCGGCAGCTTTTGACTGCGCAATATCTCCGGATGCACACGAACGATCAATACCTCCTCATAGTAGGAGCGATTGAAAATGCCGATCCGGCCGCGTTCCGGCAAACACTGAGAGCTGCGCCACAGGAAATCGTGGTCCAGTTCAGTGGCGCTGGGGTGCTTAAAGCTGAATACCTGACAGCCTTGCGGATTGACCCCGGACATGACGTGCCGGATAGCGCCATCCTTGCCGGCGGCATCCATAGCCTGAAAAATCAGCAATAGCGAGTAACGGTCTGAAGCATAGTGAAGACGTTGCAGCGAGCTTAACTCTTCAATCTGTGCTTCGAGAATTTTGTGGTACTTCTTCTTTGACTTGTAGACTGGGTCCACCAGAGTCGGCCACTTTTTGAGGTTGACCTTTTCGCATTCCGGCACCCTGAAATCTTTGACATTAATTTTCATCTGCTTACCTTGTGTTTGCTGTAACTGCGTTAATACTACCTTGTAGGATTAATGGGCAAGTTCGTCATACCGGCTTCCATATCGGAATGACGATCATGGAAAGTATTTATTACCTAACAAGGCTTTCATGCTGCGGACGACAAATTGGCTATCTGCGGTGCTAGCTAATCAGTCTTTATGGCTCTTTTGATCGCGCAGGCGCCCTAAGGTGCTATCGATCAATCTGCACAACTTATCAGCAGCGCCGTCAACGGCTTGATGCAAGGTCTGAGCATGGTGGGTGACCGCAACCGGCTGGTGACCTTCGAGGCGTGCTTCCATCATGCAACGCATATCATCATTGCCGTGCTTCTTGTCGCTGTTCTCATCGCTTAGGTGGACTTCCACTCGCGTGATGTGATCGCTGACTTGGCTCAAGGCACTTTCTACGATGCCACTGACATGAGCGGCCAGTGCTTCGTGACCTTCGATATTGCGGTCGGAATTAATTTGGATTTTCATGATGTTCTCCTATTGTGATAATAATATTCAACTCTTTTGAAACAGCAGTATTTGACCGACCAATACCGCCAACATTGTCGTAAAGATAAATCTGGCCGGCAAACAGATAGTTGGTAGCGCGCTGGTAGGTGTCCATTTTGTCGAGCAGTTCCTGGGAAAACGTTTTTGTATTCATTATTTAATTCCTTGGGTTAAGCGTGCAATAACTACTCCCACCTTATTCACTTCCTTTGGCATGAGCGGCACACAGGCAGGCGCCGAAAATGAAAATGCTCCCGGATAGATAAATCCACAGCAGTAAGGCCATGATCCCGCCGAATGCCCCATAGACTGCGTTCAAAGTAGCGAAATCCTTGAGGTAAATAGCGAATAGACTTTCCGCTGCAAACAATAATGTCATGACACATAAAGCGGCTACCCAGACTTCGGCAAAGCGCGTTGATCGGCCCGGAGCCAGCATGTAAAAAATGCTCAGACTGAGGAACACCACCAACGAGGGGATGAAAAAGCTCCCCAGGTCATAAACCCAGATACTTAAATCATGCATTGGCAACAGCCAAGCCTTTGATATTTTCTCCAGCACCGGTACTGCGATGCTTAAGAGGATCACTAAGAGCATGATGATGAGAAAACCCAAGCTTTTGAGTGGTAGCCACCACCAATTAGATGTCTCGGCGCCCCAACCCCATGCCCGGTTGGTGGCACAGATCAGTGTGGTGAATATTTTCATAGCTGCCCAGCCGAGCATTAGAAATGCAACCACACCCATCGGCCCTCGCGAGTCGACCACACCTGCCATGGTGTCAAAAATATAACTTTGCCTTGCACCTCTCATCGGAACATAGGTTTCTACGTAAGCAATGATCTCCGTCGCAGCCCGGTCCTGGTCAATAAAGATTGAGGCAATGGTGACGAGTAGGACGATCAAAGGAAATAGTGAGAAAAATGCATAGAAGGAGAACGCCCCCGCCCATTGCGCTCCGTCTATCCGGGAAAACTTTTTCAGGGCAAGACAGAATGTGGCCCAAACTCTGGTTGTGTGCTGATAAAACCGGTTAACGGTTGTTTTTAGCGCAGTCTTCGATTTATCTGCTATTTCCGGCACAGTCTTAGATTGTACTCGAGTATGCTGTAAAACCTTCACCACTTCCAGAACCAGCAGTGGAATGGCACCTAAGGCGACAAGCTCGAAGAAATCGCTGAACGGCAGGTATGACGTCTTCAGAAAGCGTGCCAGTGTTACGTTATGTTGACTCCAGACCTGGAGACCGAAAGAAACGGCTACCACGATCATGAGATTGATATTCGTGAAAAGGGAAATGCACCAGACCGGTTTGGTTTCGCTACGGGCACCAAAGGCTCGCAACAGCTCAGCGAAAACCAACACTGCGAAAGCATAGGTGCGAGCAATTTCCGTGGTTTCCGTCTTCAGGATATAGAAGTAAACCGCGAATGCCACACTCGCCGTAAGCAAGCCTGTGAAACCCATGGTGCGGAGAAAGTTAGGGGTGGTAATGCGCTCCGAGCGTGGGCGAGGTTGGCGCTTCATCACGTCCGGGTCGATGGGGTCGGTGGCCAGGCACAGCGCAGGCAGACCGTCGGTCACAAGATTGATCCACAATAGATGAATGGGCAGCAGCGGCGTCGGCAAACCAATGACCACGCAGACGGTCATCAGCAGCAGTTCACCAGTGTTGCCGGCCAGGAGGTATTGCAGGGTCTTGCGAATATTGTCATAGATACCGCGCCCCTCTTCGACGGCGGCGACGATAGAAGCGAAGTTATCATCGGTGATGATCATGTCCGCTGCCTGCTTGGTGACCTCCGTACCGGCTTTGCCCATGGCGATGCCGATGTCGGCGCCCTTGATGGCCGGCGCATCGTTGACGCCGTCACCGGTCATCGCCACCACGGCATCGTTCGCTTTCCAGGCGCGGATGATGCGCAATTTGTGTTCGGCGGTGACGCGGGCGTACACGGCGATTTTAGCTATACGCTGCAGCAGTTCTTCATCAGACAGCTTGTCCAATTCGATACCTGAGACAGCTGTGTCATCAGCGGTGGCAATGCCGATTTCTCGGGCAATGGCAGTCGCAGTATGCGGATGATCGCCGGTAATCATCACCACACGAATGCCGGCTGCGCGACATTTGGTGACGGCATCCTTGGCTTCCTGCCGCGGGGGATCAAACATGCCCGACAGTCCCACGAATACCAGATCCTTTTCAACGGCGTCGGCGACGAGCTCGGCGGATGAGTCGTTGTCCAGGTCGCGATAAGCCGAACCGAGCACGCGCAGGGCTTGCTGCGCCATCGCGGTATTTTGCGCCAGGATGGCTTGACGATCCTGGTCCGTCATGAGACGGACACCAGCGCTGGTGTAGAGTTTTGTGCAGCGCTGCAACAGCACATCCGGCGCGCCATTGATGAAGGCGCGTAATTGGCCATCCGGCAGTTTGCGGACCACCGTGCTCAGTTTACGATCGGAATCGAACGGAATTTCATACTGTTTGGGCATCTCTCGCTCGATGTGTTTCCGGTCGCCGCCCGCTTTAGTCCCGGCCACTAATAATGCACCTTCGGTGGGGTCGCCCACGACTTGCCAGCCTCCTTTTTCCTGGGAAAGATGAGCGTTATTGCAAGCGAGTATGACCGTCGCCAGTTCAAGCAAAGGCTCCGCATATTCGACGTCGATCTGTTTGCCTGCAATCAGCACGTCACCTTCCAGTCCGTAACCTTCGCCACTAACCTGATAACGTTGACCAGCCACGAAAAACGCGCGCACGGTCATTTGGCCAACCGTCAAAGTGCCGGTCTTGTCGGTGCAGATCACGGTAGTCGAACCCAGTGTCTCGACGGCGGACAGTTTGCGCATCAGCGCATGGCGGCGGGACATACGCAATACGCCGAGCGAGAGCGCTACCGTGACGACCGCCGGTAGCCCTTCCGGCACGGCAGCCACAGCGAGACTCACCGACGTCATGAATAACTCGAACAGGTCGGTCCCGCGCAGAAACCCTAACCCGAACAGAAAAGCAACAATGCCCAACGCTGCCCAGACCAGTATATGACCAAAAGATTCGAGCTTTTTCTCCAATGGAGTCTGTTCCTCCTCACCAGCCTCTGCGATCAGACCGGCGATGCGGCCCAACTCGGTCTGCATCGCCGTAGCCACAACCACAGCCAAACCGGTACCCGCCGCGACGCTGGTACCCATGAACAGCATGTTATCGCGGTCGGCCAGCGGGACATCTATCTGTTCCAAAGTCTCAGAATGCTTGGTCTGCGCTAACGATTCGCCGGTCAGCGTCGCTTCGATGCATCTGAGCGAGGCGGCCTTCAGAAGGCGGGCATCGG
This sequence comes from uncultured Gammaproteobacteria bacterium, assembly GCA_942491615.1. Classification (GTDB taxonomy): domain Bacteria; phylum Pseudomonadota; class Gammaproteobacteria; order Methylococcales; family Methylomonadaceae; genus Methyloprofundus. The sequence goes on along the minus strand of CALOCH010000012.1, from coordinate 14,074 downwards.
CGGCTATCAGGTCGCCGGCTTCCAGCGCCAGGACGTCACCGATAACAATTCCCGAGGCAAGAATTGACGTGACTTTTCCATCGCGCCACACCTTGGCTTGGGGTGCGGTCATTTTCTTCAGCGCCTCAATCGACTTCTCAGCGTTGAACTCTTGGTAAAAGCCAATGACGGCATTAAGCACGACAATGGCCAGGATAGCGCTGGCATCCAGCATTTCACCCAGAAATCCGGAGACGACACCAGCCACGATCAGGATCCAGATGATCAGGCTCTTAAACTGGTCAAAGAAAATCCCTAGCGGACTGATGCGTTTGCCTTCCTTCAGCACGTTCGGGCCGTTGGCGGCAAGTCGAACAGCCGCTTCTTGGGTCGACAATCCTGCCGCTGAGGAGTCCAGCTGTGCCAGCGTTTCCTCGGAGGACTGACTGTGCCAGGTTTGGGTTTTTGGTGGTTGTTCGGCACGGGTGGGCTTAGTCCTGCTGTGCTTGGTCATTTTTTAGGATCAGCCTTTAGTTTTAACAGTCGAGCGTTGATGGCTACGATTACCGTGCTTGCCGCCATTAGCACTGCGCCCAGTGCGGGCGACAGCAACACACCCCAAGAATAAAGGACACCCGCCGCGAGGGGAATAGCAACGACGTTGTAGCCTGTGGCCCAGATCAGGTTTTGAATCATCTTGCCATAGGTGGCGCGAGATAGCCGCACGATAGCCACGACATCCAGCGGATTGCTGCGTACCAGAATCACGTCGGCGGTTTCTACCGCTACATCCGAACCGGCGCCAATGGCGATGCCGACATCGGCCTTGGCCAGCGCCGGTGCATCGTTCACACCGTCGCCAGTCATGGCTACCAAAATGCCTCGGGATTGGATCTCTTTCACTTTGGCGGCTTTGTCCTGGGGCAGAACTTCGGCAAAGTATTCATCCAGTCCAATTTGGTCCGACACCCACTTAGCCGTTGCTTTGTTATCGCCGGTTAGCATCATGCAGCGGATGTCCAAGGCTTTGAGGGCATCTATGGCTTGCTTAGCCTCGGGTCGGATGATATCGGCCAGAGCTATCGCGCCTTGCAACTGTCCGTCAACCAGAACAAACACAACAGTCTTGCCCTGAGCTTGCAGTGGCTCGACCCGCTGATCGGTCATGTTGATAGCTTGTTCTTGAAGGTAGCCGGGGCTGACCACTTTGATATCTTTGCCCTCGATCCGACCTTCCGCACCTTTGCCGGGGATACTTTTAAAGTTTTCGACCGGCGACTTTTGCTCTGAAGATTCGGTAATAGCCTTGGCGATAGGATGTTCTGAATTTGCATCCACTGAAGCCGCATACTTGCGCAGCGTTAGTTCGTCTATATCCTGTGCAAACACCAGTGTGTCTGTCACGCCAAAACGGCCTTCGGTCAGCGTGCCGGTCTTGTCAAAAATAATCGCCTGTAACTTCCGGGCAGCTTCGAAAGCGCTACGATTACGTATTAGCAGGCCATTGCTTGCGGCCAGCGCGGTAGAAACGGCCACGACCAATGGAACGGCAAGGCCAAGTGCGTGCGGACAGGTAATCACCATGACCGTCACGGCACGTTCAATGGCAAAGGCAAATTCCTTACTCATCAGAACCAGCCAGATAAAAAAGGTAAGGCCGCCACTACCGAGGGCAATGAGGGTCAGCCACATCGCAGCGGTATCGGCCAGATTTTGGGTTTTGGATTTGCTTTCCTGCGCCTGCTTGACCAGGTCTATGACCTGCGACAGGAACGAATTCTTACCGGTACTTTTGACTTCGATGGTCAATGAGCCTTCGCCGTTGATGGCACCGCCGATGACCTTATCGCTGTTTTTTTTGCTGACGGGGTTTGATTCCCCGGTGAGCATGGCCTCATTAACCGAACTCTCGCCTTCGAGGATGACACCATCAGCAGGGATTTTCTCGCCCGGCTTGATTAGCACCTTATCATCAACTACTAACTCGCCGAGAGGCACGTCTTTCACGCTGCCATCCGGCATGAGCTTATGGGCATCGGAAGGCATCAGTTTAGCCAGTGCCTCCAGTGCCTTTGATGCGCCCATCACTGATTTCATCTCGATCCAGTGCCCCACCAGCATGATGTCAACCAGGGTGGCCAGTTCCCAGAAGAACATCTTGCCGGTCAGACCAAACACCACCGCGCTGCTATATAGATAGGCAGTGGTGATGGCGACGGCGACTAGCGTCATCATTCCGGGCTGTCGGGATTTCAGTTCATTGAACAATCCCTTGAGAAAAGGCCAGCCGCCATACCAAAACACTGCCGATGCAAAACCAAACAACACGTAAAGGTCGCCGGAAAAGTTGATGGCTTCGCGCAGACCTACCAGCTTCTGAAGCATCGGTGAGAGAAGTATAATTGGTAAGGTCAGGGCTAGCGAAATCCAGAACCGGTTACGGAAATCCGCCGCCATGTGGGCATGGTGGCCGTGATGATCAGCTTCGGCCTGCGGCATTTTGGTTTCGGATTTATTTTCAGTTGCGTGTTCGTGTGCCTTCATAGCGGTCTCCTTGCATCTATAGATTCTTTTATAAGAGCCTCCAAAATGCTTTGATTAGTCTTTGCTCAGTTCATCAGGACAATGCCGCCTCATTCATGATTTTAACGATTGTATCTTCCACTTCCTGTGCAACTCCTGCCAGTTGAGGTGTGTTGAACATCGCCAGAAGCATGCTTGGCTTCAATGTCGCTAGCGTGGTTTTACCGTCCTCCTCATAAACAGAAATTCGGCATGGCAGTGCGGTGGAAACACCCATATTTTTATCGAGCACCTTCTTTGCTTGTTGCGGTTGGCACACCTCAAAGATCAGACATTCGTGGACGAACTCCACGCCTTTCTTATTCATGGTTTCTTTCAGGTTATGAACTTGCATGACACCAAAGTGATTTGCCTCGACGGCAGCCTGCAATGCAGTCGCAGTGTCACTCACCGTTTTGTTGCTAGTTAATTTGAACAGCATAGTAGTTCTCCTTTCAGGGATTAAAGTTCGTTTGTAACAGCGACGAACGCTTATTTATTTTTTGGATTGATTGATAATATCGATGACCGGCAGGACTATCAGTAACACGTTGATTACCGACTAAAGTCACATCCTGCGCTCATCCATCTGTGTGCAACATTCATCATATAACCTCTCTCATTGCATTTCTCTATCGGACTCATCTTTCATTTCCACATGACGTCAACTTCGGCTTTTGTTGCGGCGGCAAGAAGATCAATCAGCGGCAACGCGCGATGAGCGATGCTCACGTCAGGTCCATCCTCACCTTCGAAACGTCCAGAATTATAACTATATAGTTTCCTCAATGGCTTGTTGTTTTTTTACAGCATAAACCAATCGAAATGCATCTCTGTAATCAACTCTCTTGACTGTTTAACAAATAATAATCAATCACTGCGTGTTAATATCAATTAATTCATCTTACCAGCTATTTAACCGCGTTTTTTGTAGTCCCAGCAGGATTAGAAATGACTTAAAATTGGACTGGAACTAATTGAATAATAGTGATAAAAAGGCATATCTTAATTACTGACGCATGAAAACGATGTTACAACGGTCAAAAATATTAAACCCACGATGGAAAAAAAAACCTTTAGCGTGGTCTTCCTCAATCTCAGAAACCAAAACGCCATCTGGAAAAAATAGCCAGCAAAGCTTTTTTACCATTGAGGTTAAAAAAACATTGTCTGAGGTGATCGATAGCGATAGAAAAGTTCCTATTGTGAACCGACTCAGCGCTCGCTTTTTATGCATTTTGCTGACGGCCTCTAGTTCCCTGTATTCTTGAATATCGGGAACATCGGCCGCCAAATCGCATTTTCCCCGTTCCCGTTGGTTTCCCATCATTTTCAGCAGGTCAGTGCTACATCTCTTTATATTCCCCTCCCCCGGGGCACAAAAGACTGTCAATGTATTGGTAATATTCTGCATGGGGAGCAAAAAATACCTTGAGCAGGTGAAAAAGTCACTAGCATTACAGACGTACTCCTCAAATAAATATTTTAGTTATGGTTTGGCAACGAAAGTCAATCAGGCTCCCCACCACAGCTAGCCATCGATGGCATCCCCTAAAATCCAGTTTGAGAAATCCACCGCCTACAGCGCTTTATCTCGTTAACCAGTCACGGAGCCAAGTGCTTGCGTCAAACAGAGCTTGCCTTTATTATTCCCCCAAAATTGCGTAGCAAGGGCGTTTTCAAGCATCAGCAACTGGGAAATGGGGTGAGAAGATGTGCTGGATGTTTTTGCAGTCAAAGGAAGTGCTAAAAGGGAAGTTCATTAGATAAACGGCGCATTCTGGCCTCCAAACCGGTTTTATGAGTGTTTCCCCCAGGTCATCATAGGTTGTCCCTGCCACAGCCGCATAACCGTGTAGCCGCTATCAGCCCCGAAACCAAAGTGGAAGCGCGTACAGGACTGGAAAGGAAAGTGTTAATGTTCAGAAACAAATTACCTCCTTACCCTTAATGGTTAGCAGTGATATTATTGAATCGCTCTTTGGTAATTTTAAACATATTATTGAACGTAGTCCCCAAGCTCATCAGACAACAACCCCAGACAGGATATGGAATTACGCGCGCATTAAACCATGCATCACAATGGTATAGTCCGTGGAGGCCCATAATATACCCTATACGGGCGGCTCGCCGGTACTAGAATTTTTCATAAAATGATATCCAAACGGGGAATATAACTCAGATATCATTCCCCTCCACCTCACCTTGTACGGCAGCAAAGCTTTTTGGTAGGCATAGCCGTTTATGGCGCCCACCAGCTCTCGGGACATCGCCGCCAAAACGTCTCCGGGTACGTTCAGTTCCCATCATTTTCAGCAGGGTCAGTCTACATCTCCAAACAGGTAGTAATATCTGCATGGGTATTGGTTGAAAAAGTCACTAGCATTACAGTACTCCTCAAATAAATATTTTAGTTATCGTTTGGCAACGAAAGTCAATCAGGGTTCTCAACTGTTCCCCCCCAGTTCATCGTTGCCACAGGATGTGAGCCGCTTCCAAAGGAACCGTCAGCTCATCGTGATATGGAATTACGCGCGTGGTATAGTCCGTCGCTGGGCGGCTCGCTGGTACTTGTACGCGGTAGGCATAGCCGTTTATGGCGCCCACCAGCTGCCTCACCTGCGTCATCTCCACGCATTCAGGAGGTGCACCATCAACACCGTTGGCATAAAGCTCGACTCGCAGTGAAGCCGGGTCGAGGTCGTCGAAATACACTTGAACTTCAAATGTATGCTGTTCACCATTGGTTTCAAGTTTCACTTCACCAAAGTGAAGAGCGCTCCACTTTTGCTGCAGATCTCGCCGCCAATTAACCATCTCCATGCAGATTACGCCTTTATCGGCAGTCCGCGCAAGGTATGCCGAGGCGGCCGGCAAGTAGTATTGTTCCGTGTATTCCCTTACCGCTCGATTGCTGGAGAAGTGAGGTGTCAACCGCGCCATACTTTCCCGCATACGCCCTACCCAGTCGGTGGGGATTCCTTGTTCGTCGCGGGTATAGAATTCAGGAATCACCTCATATTCCAACAGGTCATAAAGGGCTTCGGCATCACGCGCATCCCAAGCTGGTTCGTCGCGGTGTTCCTGACCATCCCCCAATGCCCACCCCACTTCCGGCGTGTAGGCTTCCGCCCACCAGCCGTCCAGTTCCGACAGATTGATGCCGCCGTTGACCAGCACCTTCATGCCGCTTGTTCCGCTCGCTTCCCAAGGGCCGACGCGGCGTGTTGACCCACACGTCCGTACCTTGCACCAATTGTTCGGTCAACCGCATGTCGTAGTCGCTCAAGAAGATCACATGCTTCGTACCTCCGGTTGCCGGATGAACTCGATCCACTGGCGAATCAAGGCTTGTCCGGCCTGGTCTGCAGGATGAGCTTTCCCCGCGATGATGAGTTGCACCGGGCGTTCAGCGGATCGGTCAGCAGTCGCAGCAACCGCGCGGGATCATGCAGCAACAGATTAGGGCGTTTATAGGTTGCAAATCGCCTGGCGAAACCAAGTGTCAATGTGTTTGGATCAAACAGATGCTTGGCGGCTTCGACCTCTTCGGAGGACGAACCGGACGCCGCCAGTTGTCGCGAAAACCGCTCGCGAGCGTAATCGATCAACGAGTGCGTCGCCTCGATGCGAAACTGCCAGAGCTGTTCATCCGAAACGCGGCAAATGTCGCACTCCAAAGTTTCACTTGTTCCCAAGCCAACGTTCTTTGCCACAGATGTGCGTCCACAGATTGTCGGCCGCCGCGGAATCCCAGCTCGGCATATGGACGCCATTGGTCACATGTCCGACTGGCACTTCTTCTTCGGGCCAATGGGGAAAAAGTGGCTCGAGAATTCGTCGGCTGACTTGACCATGCAACCGACTGACACCATTGACGCCACCGCTTCCGTGGATTGCCAAATAGGCCATGTTGAAAGGTTCCGACTCGTCGTCTGGATTCTGTCGGCCGAGAGCAAGCAAATCGTGAACAGAGATGCCAAGTCGCTGCTCGGCATATCGACCGAGATACTGTTCAATCAGGTGCGGGGCGAAGCGGTCGAAACCGGCAGCCACAGCGGTGTGCGTCGTGAACAGGTTTCCGGCTCGCGTCACGGCCAGAGCGACCTCGAAGGTTGGCCAGATTCTTCCATGAAACTGCGGGCACGTTCCAGCACTGCAAAGGCAGCATGTCCTTCATTCAGATGACAGACTTCCGGCTGGATGCCAAGCTGCAGCAAGCAGTCGCCATCCGCCGATCCCCAGAAACAGCTTCCTGCTTGAGGCGTAACTCTGGCCCGCCGCCATACAGCTCGCTGGTAATCCCGCGATGCGCGGGGAAGTTCGCGGCGTCGTTGCTGTCGAGCAGATAGAGCTTCACCCGGCCGACCTGGACCTGCCAGGCGCGCAACCAGACCGAGTAACCCGGCAAGCTCGATTTTCAACCGCAACCATTCACCATTGGCTTCACGCAGTGGCGTGATCGGCAATTGTCCGGGATCGTTGAAGGGAAACAGTGCCTGTTGTGATCCGGCCTCGTCGATCACTTGGCGAAAGTAACCTCGTTGGTACAGCAGCCCCACACCGACGACTGGTACGCCCAGATCGCTGGCGGCTTTCAGTTGGTCGCCGGCCACATTGCCGAGTCCACCCGAGTAGATCGGCAACGCTTCGCTGAACATGAACTCCATGCTGAAGTATGCGACGCATGTTCAGGGCGACTTCGCATGATGCTTGCTGAAACCACGCTGGTTGCTCCGCCGTTTCTCGCCGCGTCCGAACCAAGTCATCGACATCCTTGCGAAAGACCGGATCACCCAACACGCTTTCAATCTGGTCACGCGACACCGTCTGCAGCACAACCCAAGGGTTGTGGGTGATTTCCCAGAGTTCAGAATCAAGCTGCCGCCATACTTCGTCGGTCGCATGATTCCATGACCAGCCCATATCCAGTGCCAGCTCAGCCAGGGAATCGAAGCCCTCGATTTCAGTGGGAAGCAGGTTGTATAGGGGATGGCTGACTCGTTTTTGCTTACTCATCAATTATTCTCATTTTAAAGCATCTTCGATTGTGTATGTTCTGGGGCACCATCAATAATGCGTGCTCTTTGGCAAGGTTACTTAACTACAAGATCAGGTTAAGCTTGGTATTGACATGTTTCTGCTGGAATTTGGCAGTAAAAAGAAATCTAGCGTAGCTCGATCCTATAAATCCGGAATAAAAGAAACAGTATAAGCATATAATTAACTTCTTTAATTAATGTAGATCAAAGCGATCAAGTCGCATCACTTTAACCCATGCATCAACGAAGTCATTAACGAACTTCGCTTGTGCATCATCCGCTGCATAAACTTCAGCTACCGCGCGCAACTCATTGTTAGATCCAAAAACCAGATCTACTGGAGTGGCCGTCCATTTAGCCTTGTCAGTCTTACGATCAATGCCTTCATAAATCCCTTCATCTTTAGATGATTTTGCCCATTTGGTAGACATATCTAGCAAATTAACAAAAAAGTCGTTGCTCAATGTTCCAGGATGATTAGTTAATACACCATATGAAACTCCTTCAGTATTGGCATTCAATACGCGCATACCACCCACCAAAACAGTCATTTCAGGTACCGTCAGGCTCAGGAAGTTTGCTCTCTCGACTAACATTTCTGCAGGTGATTGAGCGTTGTTCTGGCTGAAGTAGTTACGAAATCCGTCAGCAGTGGGTTCAAGCACAGCAAAAGAGTCCACATCCGTGAGTTCTTGTGTTGTATCTGCACGTCCTGGAGTGAAAGGAACGCTCACCTCGTAGCCCGCATCCTTAGCTGCTTTTTCAAGAGCTGCAGCACCACCCAATACGACAAGATCAGCAAGTGATACTTTCTTGTTACCAGATTTCGCGTTGAAATCAGCTTGAATGCTTTCCAGTATCTTCAACACTTCAGCTAACTCAGCTGGACTGTTGACAGGCCAATCTTTTTTCTGGAGCAAGACGAATACTTGCGCCATTGGCACCGCCACGAAAATCAGTATCACGGAAACTGGCGGCTGATCCCCAGGCAGTTCTAACCAATTGAGGTACGGTCAAGCCTGAAGCAAGAATTGTTGCTTTCAGCTTGTTGATGTCCTCGGCGTCAACTAAAGGATAGTCGACTGCTGGAATAGGGTCTTGCCATATCTGTGCTTCTGGCACATTAGAGCCAAGTAAATGAGCTCTCGGTCCCATATCACGATGAGTCAGCTTAAACCAGGCTTTAGCAAAAGCAAGATCAAACTCTTCTGAATTATTCAGGAAGCGCTGCACAATCTCACGATATTTAGAGTCAACTTTAAGTGCAATATCTGTTGTAAACATGATAGGTGCATGTCGCTTAGTTGGATCATGCGCATCGGGTACGAATTTTACTTCGTTAGCATTTTTAGGTGTCCATTGAATCTGCTCCGGCAGGGCTTTTGTTTTCACCCACTCGAGCGTCATATGATGTTTTGCAGATAATTAATGCTCCAGGCCGTTGGAGACATAGACCAGGCACCTTCCAGACCACTAGATACAGTATCTGCCCCCATGCCCGTACCACATTTATTTTTCCAGCCTAAGCCTTGTTCTTCTAGTCCAGCAGCAGCCGGTTCTGCGCCGACACAGCCTTTTGGAGGATGCGCTCCATGAGCTTTACCGAAGGTATGTCCACCAGCAATCAAGGCAACGGTTTCTTCATCATTCATCGCCATGCGGCCGAAAGTTGTGCGAATATCTGCCGCAGCCAATAGCGGATCAGGATTACCTTCTGGACCTTCTGGATTGACGTAAATCAGTCCCATCTGAACTGCAGCTAATGGCTTGTCCAGTTTTCTGTCACCGTGGTAACGCATTTTATCAGAGAGAAACTCTTTTTCTGCACCCCAGTTAACCATTTCAGGCTCCCAGTCATCTATACGCCCACCGCCAAAACCGAACGTCTTAAAGCCCATGGATTCCATAGCAACCGTGCCTGTTAGCACCATCAGGTCACCCCATGAGATCTTATGTCCATATTTTTGTTTGATGGGCCAGAGCAAACGACGTGCTTTGTCCAGGTTTACATTGTCAGGCCAGCTGTTGAGTGGGTCGAATCGCTGTTGAGCACCATCTGCACCACCTCGGCCATCAAAAATACGGTAGACACCGGCACCGTGCCAGGCCATGCGAATGAAAAAAGGTCCATAGTTGCCGTAATCTGCTGGCCACCAGTCTTGTGATGTTTTCATGACTTGCTTGATGTCTTTCTTAACGGCTTCAAGATCAAGCGTTTTAAATTCTGTAGCATAATCAAAGTTTGCTGCCATCGGGTTCGATTCTGCCGCATTCTGGCGAAGAGGGCTCAGATTTAGTTGGTCAGGCCACCAGAATTTGGGTGACTTAGCTTGTGCGTCAGCAAATGCAGCGCTTGAAGACAAGGTAATGGCAATCGCTGCGGCTAAAGGTATTGATTTTTTTAGCATTAGAACTTCTCCCTATGTAGTTTATTATCATTGATAAGCTATTGAATTCGCAGACAAATGAGTTTAAAGGAAATGAACTTTCCTCCTAAAACGCATCATTGACGAAGTCAAGGTTGTTTTTCTGTTTTTTCCTGTTAACTAAAAAACCGATCTATTTCTGAAGCACCCTGTAAGCGCATGTGAACCTCCTTTATGGAATAAAAGAAACAGTATAAACAGATAATCAATTGTTTTAACTGGACTATAGACATCTAAGATACTCATGTAAAGTGTTAGGCTGATTATTTCCAAGCTCCCCGCATCCTTGTCTTTAAATTAGATGAAGTAAATGCTGTATATTTAAGCGCTAAACTTTCAATTCACTGTGGATTACGCATCGTCACAAACTCTTCTGCCGCCGTAGGATGAATACCAATGGTCGAATCAAACACAGATTTAGTTGCACCTGCACGCAGGGCAACAGCCATTCCTTGTATAATTTCACCGACCTCAGCACCAACCATATGAATACCAACAACTTGATCGTTATTGAGTCTGACCAGCATTTTCATCAAGGTTTTCTCGTTCAGTCCTGAAAGAGTGTGTTTCATTGGTGTAAAGACGGACTTATAACTATCGATATCACTATAGCGTTTTCTCGGTTCTGTCTCTGTTAGTCCAACCGTTGCAATATTAGGCTGGCTGAATACGGCTGTTGGAATGTGGTCGTAATCAACAGGTGTGAGTCGATCGCCATACAGTTCATTGACCAAAGCCATAGCTTCAGCAGTAGCAACTGGCGTCAGGTTGATGTGATCAGTAACATCACCCAAAGCATAGATAGAGGGAATATTGGTTTGATAATGCTTATTCACGTTAATCGCACCGTTGTCTTTTAACGACACACCGATAGCTTCTAACCCCAAGCCCTCAATGTTTGGCGTGCGACCCGTCGCATATAAAATCAAGTCAGATTCAAGTATTTTTTCATTATCAATATGGGCAATAAAACTGTTATTATACGGTTCGATCGCTTTAATATGGGTGTTGTAGCGGATAGCTATGCCTTTTTTACGCATTTCATCGGCAACAAATTCCCTGACCTCATCATCAAAACCTCTGAGTAGTTTTTCGCCACGATAACAGAGTGTTGTTTTTACTCCAAAACCATTCATAATGCCTGCAAATTCAACCGCAATATAACCACCACCTACAATCAGTATACGCTCAGGTAATTGCTCAAGGGCGAAAATATCATTTGAGGTTTTGATATAGCGTTTGCCGCTAACATCAGGTATAAACGGTTTGCCACCAGTAGCAATCAAAATACGCTGGCTGCTAAATTGCTGGTTATCTACTTTTAGCGTATGTGCATCAACTAAGCTTGCCTGACCTTCAATTAGCGTAACGCCTGAATTATCCAGCAAGCCGCCATAAATACTCTGTAATCGCTCAATTTCCTGATTTTTCTGCGCCATCAAAAGTGACCAATTGAATTGTGCCTGTTGCGCATCCCAGCCAAAGCCTTTTGCGGCCTGAAAATCTTCATGAAAATGTGATGCATAAACAAACAGTTTTTTTGGCACACAGCCCACGTTCACGCAGGTGCCACCAAGATATTTATATTCAGCAATAGCGACTTTTGCGCCAAGAGTCGCAGCTGTTCTAGCGGCTCTAACACCGCCAGAACCAGCACCGATAACAAATAAGTCGTAATCATATTGAGGCATCAGTTTTTCCTTAGTCAATCAAGCACTTTTTGTACTTGATAGCCCGTGAATTGATTAAATTGATCCACGGGCGGTAAAAAATCAGCGTTGTTTTAAATAATTAAGCAATGTATCTGCATCACTGACTTCAAATGGATCATCTGGACAATTATCACTTTGTCCAGGCTCACTGAACATTTGTACAATGTGTTTATCATCAACCAACATGGAGTAACGCCAGGAACGATAACCAAAACCCAGGTTTTCTTTTTTTACCAACATGCCCATCGCACGGGTAAAATCGGCGTTTCCGTCCGGCAACATTTTTACATGGTTTACACCCAAGTGCTTACTCCACTGGAACATGGTAAAAGCATCGTTGACGCCTAAACAATAAACTTCGTCAATACCCTGATCAATAAATTCCTGGTATTTGGTATCAAAGCCAGGCAAATGGAAACTGGAACAAGTAGGAGTAAATGCGCCAGGGAGAGCAAATAAAACTATTTTTTTGCCTTTGAAAATATCATCCGTGCTAACATCCTGCCAGCGAAAAGGGTTATCACCACCGAGACTTTCATCACGGACACGTGTTTTGAAAACAACATCAGGTACGATTCGGTACATTAGTTTATCCTGTTAATTAATAGCTAAGGTTATAAATGAGCGATAGGTTTATCGCTAAAGAGAAAAACATGTAATTCTTTATCCATTCGGGTATCTTTGCGACATATCCACACCAGTAAGCAATAAGCACAAAATAACTTTGACAATTTATCATTGCTCCTAACATGTCGGCAAAAAAAGCAGCAAAAAATGAGCGTCTATTTTGATCCTTATCAATTTGGTTCACTAAATAATCGAAGGATTCAGGTATGTCTTTAAATAGACCCCCGCCCGCTATTTCAACGCTGTAAATTTGATCTTGATCTTGCAGTCGGCTTGCATTAGTATCATTTGTGACGTTGAAAGCGGCATCATGAATATTGATGCGAAAAAAAATCGGCGGAAGTCTTTTAAGTTCACTATTAACTAGAATCGCAACAGCATGTCCTGCTTCATGATAGGTAATACGCTTTTATACATCTCGATAATATCAAGGCTCATGGCGAGTAATTTATTCCGTTTCATAATATTTAAGCCTTATCGATTGCAGGGAAATTTTATTTATATAAGTCCCTTAGGGGTTGGCTTTAACCAGTAACTATCCAACAGGTTTGTCAATACGACCTTAGGAGGAATCTTGCAATCAGTGCGAGCACAAAGAGCAAGATCTTCTCCAACATCGGGATGACAGCTTTGATTCATTTGCAATCATTACCCGAACTAAGTAATGCTCCCCCAAAGTGTCGGTTTTATTTCATGCTCATTCCTAAGTTAAAAACCGGTAAAAGTTTAGTTTATTCACTTCCTGTTCTGCGTCAAGCCAGTCTTCAACTTCATTACCAGCGACAAAATCTCGTTGTTCGGCTTTATAATAGGCGCATTTAGCGATCATGTCATAATAATCCTCATCCGAAATATATTGACGGGCTGGGTTATCAATAAGCGCTGTTTCAGGCTTTTTGTCATTTTTGTTAGTAGTCATTGTTAGTTACCTCAAATTTAAAAGCGTAGTTAATCTATAAAAAATCAGGACAATTCATAATTGTTTCCTCGCCTATCTGAGTCGCATGTCATTCTTGACCGACTCCACACCCTTGATGCTGCGCGCAATTTCGACTGCTCTGTTTATATCAGCTTGGGAATTTACGAAGCCACTCAATTGAACCACTCCCTTGAAAGTTTCAACATTGATCTGACCAGATCTCAGGTTGGGTTCATCGAATAACATCGCTTTGACCTTGGTAGTGATAGCACTGTCGTCAACATATTCCCCGGGGCTCGTCTGCTTTTGCGTAGATGCGCAGCCTACGGCAGTTAATATCATCAGAGCTAAAAAAAAGGCGGAAAAAAATCTAATAAGGTATTTCATGAGTAAATGTCAAGTAATGTGAAAAAATCTATTAAGGTGTTTTATGAGTAAGTCTCCACTTAAGCGAATATCCTCCGGTAGGCTGAATAAATCCTTCCTTCACCCTTCGGCAGAATTTAGGGCAAACGGTCTACTGAGATAGACTCAAATATAAAGACCAAGCCGTATAAAATATGATTAACGTTCAGCTGCCTTTCCCGCCACCGGATTACGCGTCTGGTGCTAAATAGCGGCCATTTTTTGATAACTGGCAAGTTATTACCACCAAAAGTCAAGTTTCTGGGCGAAAATATGAGTGCCTCAAAAACTTATGATAACTATATTCGTAAAACTTGCCGCAGTCCGTTCGGTAGCGTACATTACGAGTTATTGAAGGAGTCAATTCCCCCTTAAAATGACTGATGTGAAATTTTAAGCTGC
>CALOCH010000011.1:0-31467 GCA_942491615.1 uncultured Gammaproteobacteria bacterium | reverse complement strand
ATCAAACAATCAGGAAGTTCCTAGCTCGAAAAGTAAACGGCTCAATGTATTGGGCTTTGTTAAACAGAGATTGTGAATTTGATTCATTTGTCTTCGAGGGAACGGTTAATACCTCAGTCGTGGTGGCTTTTGTATTGATGAATTTTTTCATTTCGTAAAAATCCCAACCGTCCTGATTATTGATAATGCATCCACTCATACAAGTAATGAATTCAAGGAAAACATTGAATGCTGGAAAAGAAGCCAATTTAACGATTTATCCTATCTATCACTCACCTGAGTTAAATATCATTGAGATTATTTGGCGTAAAAATAAAGTACGAATGGCTACCTTTTTCTGCCTATGAATCTTATCAATCGCTGGAGCGGGAACTATTTAATGTACTTGCAAATATTGGGGTAAGTCATAAAGTGGCATTTTCTTAAAGGTTAAATTTATTTTACATAGGTACTTATCGATTAACGATATAGTTATTTTAAATACCTTCTGTTCAAAAAAGCCAGGTTACTCGATGACTCAAGAAGACAAAAAAAGTGCGGAACAGCCCACGGAAAATGACTCATTAGCGAGCGCTGATCAAACTGGCGGAAAACAGCCAACCGGGACGCTAAATCGCATGACTCTGATTTCGCTAGCGAAGCCGGTGAAATGAAAGAGTTCGTTCATATTTCTGCTACATTGCAAAGAAACCGAGACGCTGGCGCAATGCTTTGGATTGCGGCTAAGCATCCTGACCGCTGCGCCGAGCAAGGGATTAGCGGCGGAAGGCACTGGCTGGAGAAGGTGTGGGAGAAATGGTGGGCGCCAGCGATAGGAACGGTATTCCGGACCGGAAGGTACGGTAATTGGCGCCGAATTGGGTGGCTTGGCCGGTGAAGTTTTTGGAGCTCGTCAAGGTGACAAAATTGCAAAAAAGCTACTCCACCAACCCGAAGGACCTGAGCATCCCTTAAAAGAAGACATGCAAAAAGAAGGTAGCGCAAAAGTAGGCAGCCACGCAGGGAAAATAGTCGGAGGCATGATTGGTGATGCTTTATTTGACGATGTCGGCGGTGAAATTGGCGAAAAGGTGGGCGACAAGCTAGGTAATTTTGCAGGAAATATCGCCTTTGAACGTCTTGAGAAGATGCATATCAATCCTAACGAGGAAACAAGTATGAAAAATACACTCAAAACAATAATCAATTATGTGCTCATTGGCGTGATTGGTTTTCTGCCTATTGCTCTAATATTTCAAATTATTATTTATATCGAACATTTTTTGAAAGATTTTGTTTTACTTGTGCATGGCAAATACGAAAATCCGCTGGTGACGATAGCTTTATTTGTCGCCGCCATAGGCTTGTTATACTATTTTGGCAGGTTGCTCAAGGATGATAAGGCTCACTTATTGTACTATTTGGAAGCCTTTATTCAGCGTATTCCCATTTTAGGCAGTATTTATCGCGTCACTCGCAAGCTGTTAAGATTATTCCTGACCACCGAAGAGTCGCAAGTCCGCGAAATTGTCTATGTCGAATATCCAAAAGACGGCATGTGGGTTCCTGCTTATGTCACCAATAGAATTGGAGATTGCTATATTTTGTATATTCCCACCTCGCCAAACCCGACCTCGGGTTTCACCGTAATGGTTGATAAATCCAAGATCATCAAGTCGAATATGACGATCGAAGAAGTGTCGAGTTTCGTAATCAGTGTCGGCGTCGATTGCGCTAAACCTGATGATATAATGACTTTATACGAATAATTTTTTGGATAAGCAGTAGGGTCAGTTTAAACAAACAGCAGAATTGTCCGGGATTTACCGGACAAGATAAATCAGTGCCCGGTTACATAGCTAAGAGTGATGAGTCACTGAGTTCTGATAGTTATCGAACCTCTCTAATCCGGATTTCATGGATAGACTCAAAGGTGTTTATGACGACGTTTCTCCAAATAGTAAACCATGACCCAAAGACACAAAGAGACCAGTAAGACGACCCATATATATTCTTCAACATAGGCCGCTACGATTGCAGTAAATCCTACCAAAATGCCCAAGAGACTGATGCGCCAGCCCAGATTGCGGCCATCCAGGAATAAGGATAAACCGAGAATAAGCTCGATAATCAGTCCTGTACTTTCATAGTTCAAACGTCCGGTTTGTAGCAATAGATAAACACCTAACACCGTTATCAAGGTCGCTCCCCAATGAATAAGCTCACGGACGATTAATTCAAATATCTTTCCCTGATAGTCTTCTTTTGACCAGCCCAGACCGATACCGGTAATAGCTAAGAGGATAATCATTACAACCCAGTAAAGATGGCTGTCAGCAGGCGAAAAATCTGTAATCCCCATGCCGATCAGCGACAGGGCGAATACGATAAAAAGAATAACTTCTTGGATAAAACGTTTGTTTTTTAAAAATGTCATGTGCGAGGCCTAGTATTTAATAGGTTATTGATTTTTATTCATACATAAGTTTATGACCCACTATAAAATGCTGATTGCAGCCTATTTGCAGTAAGATCTCCACCATTTGTTCTGACATAATCAACTACGATTGGAACAAATTGATCAACCATATCAGGAGAAAGATTTAAATCCTTAAAAACTGTACCCAGCGCGCTAAGGTTACCATAAGCGTCATTATCACTAGAAACGGATACTACCTCGCTAGCCAACAAGTTACTTGAAATTTCTGCTTGTTTGGGCACTTTGCTTAACAGGCTATCCATTCCAGGTACCGCTTTGCTTAACTCTGCAAATTGTCCGGCATCCAGCTGGCTTTTCGCTAGCTGAAACAGTGCGCCAGCTCCCCCTTGCGCCTGTTCGTTAGTAATGCCCAGTGTTTTTACTAGGGTTTCAGTCAAACTACCTTGCACCTCGGTTGGTTTTAAGCCGGACACACTTTTTTCCTCAGACTGGACCGTTTGAGCAAAAGAGTCAAGATTGAACTCTTCTGCATTTACAGCACCTGACAAACCTGTTAAGACAGAAAACAAGAAGGGAGTGCATTTATTAAGCATATTTTTTGGGTTCATTTTTTTCTCCAGATTTATTAAAGCGAAAAATAGTTTAGTAATCTCAGCAAAGTTCCACCGCCACCTGTAAGTGGAGCTTCGCACTTGAAGTTATAAATTATTCTAACTCAGTTTTAGCTAGTGGCTGTAAAATTCCTCAACCTAGCTTGTAAGATGGAAGCAGTTATTTCTGCAAAGTTTGAGTATATGGGTTCATTATTCGATCCGATATTGTATATTTTTTGTATTATTTGCTTACCCCCCCCACCAAGAGGAAGCACTTCAATTTTATCACTCTTGCTCTATGGTCAATAACTGTATTCTCAATAAATTACCATTAATTGTGTAGACATGATTATCATTTCTTGAAAAAAAATTACAATTACAGACAATTGAAGAAAATTCCATAACATAATTGGTATCTTCATATAAATCATTATGCATTGTAGGCTAATTTCATTTACCCACTAGATGAATGATTTACTAAGGTTATTCTGTTAAATTCTAGAGTCTATGAATTATTCTGCTACTATTAGATTGGGTCTTTAGGCGAAAATACCTTTTATCCTGCTACGAGCCCGGACCGATATTTGCTAAAGTTGGCTTCAAGATAGATCAGTTTAAAAATCCTGATAAAAGGATCTCTTATTTAGTAGCGGACAAACTCCTGACAAATTGTGTTGAGATGTTGAGTGTCATCACTTTGGATTATTATCGACATGTGGGGTGGTCAGTTAGCACCTCTACCAGTATATATCGTGGTTCTTGCAATCAAAACCATGAGTAATTTTAGACTCAATTATAGGCTCTCTAAATATCGACTGTTCGAGTAGTCTTCGAAAAAGCAGTCCACGACTAGTCGATGTACGACGATTAAATCTGAATGTAAATTCTTCCAGATATAATTGTACCTAAATCCTGCAAGCCAGAGTTGAATGACAGAAATTATTTTTAGACAAAAAAGAGCCAGCCATCGAAATTGTTTTGTTTGTTTCGTCAATCGAGGAAACAATCTGGATTCGGCTTTAAAATTAATAGGGTATGCCTAATATTGGGAGCATTCTTAAATTCAAGTCAATAGATACCCTGCCAAATAGAATGGCCTTAAATCAGAAAATCTTTATTGAACTAAAAAAGCTAAGCCGATAAACCAACCTTAACCCAGTCATCCCATTCTTGAGGATAAAGTGGATCGGCAGGTGTTTTGACTCTTACATTGATGATTCCCTGTGAGTAATTTTCCGGCCGTCCGAATCAGATAGTACAGACGTCTCTCTGGCTCCACTGGCACAAGATTTTGTTACCCGTTAATTGAGCCATCCAGCGCACTGTATTGTATGCGAGGACGGCGCAGTAAAATAAAGCCGCATTGGCCAGGAATTGATCCGTTCTGATTTTACCTAAGCCCATCTGGCCTGGCTTAACTTCGATCCATGTTTCACAAGTGGCTCTTTCGCCATACTTCTTGTGTATTTTCCAAGGAGTTAAAGCTTCGGTTGTTACATAACAAAAATAGTCATACTCTGTCGCGTCCCAAAGCTCGGACTGAGGACCCGCTGCCTGTTGGGGTAATTTTACCCTGACCGCGACAAGTGAGCGAGCGAGACCAGCCGATGCAACGATACTGAAACTCGCATTGCTCCCAATCGGGCTGGCCTTTTATAGCGACCCAGGTCTGTTCGGCCAGCCGTGCGACCAAATTCTTGAGCTTCACCTTGATCAAATAGCCATGCCCCCTGGTATCCAGCAACTCAAGTAAGTCGCCCACAAAATAACCACTGTCACCTCGAAAAACAATACGCATCCGATTGGGTAAGTGTGCCAGCAGCTGTTTGGTAAATTCAACAACACCATTGCTCGTAAAAGCATTACCTGTCTGAACCAGGCTTGTAAAATTTCCTTTGTTTCCGCTAGAAAGGCGATTTGTGGGTGGTATGAACGGGCACCTTTCTTTTTTGGGTTGTAACCTTTGGCACTTCCTTCTTGTCGAGCCACAAACGGTGTCCGCAGTTGAATCGACATCCAATCCGTTGGACGGGTTGTATGCCGGTTTTCGACTTTCCGGAACGAAGTAAACGCCGCCAGTGTTGACCACGCAAGATATGCGTGAGCGTTTTCAATCTGGCTTATCTGCCTATCACTTACTTCTTTAAAGATCCGCAAGATTGTGGTTTCAACAGGAATCTTTACCCAGCTCGCTACTTTACACAGTACACTGTCTGCCCATACCCTCGTCACCTTTGCCATTGATGTTGCTCCACCCATCATGCCGACCAACGTCAATAGAACCACATCAGATAAGTGATAGTCTGCATTATCACCTCGCTGATGTGGAACGCTTGTGTTTACCGTCTTTTCAAAACCTATCCTGTCTAAATATTTTACGACGGGAATCGGTCCGGCTGTCAATCAGTCGTGTGCAGTGGATGAAATTTTGACGGATCGTGCGATTTCGGACACGAGATGAGGATTTTGACTTTTGAGGGACTTCATTAAAACGATGAGGTAGTGAAATCAATAAAATGACATTATATCATTGTTTAATAAGGTATTTTAGGATTTATTGTACGTATGGCTTGCAGGATTTAGGTTGTAAATGTTCAAACCGAACTGATCCTGATGCGTACCAAGAACCCACTGTTTAAGTAGGCTTGCGATACGATGAACGCCAGGAATAGAAACATGTGCTGGATTATTATTAGATGAAAGTATTTTCATTTGATAATGATATCCGCTATTTTTCAAATTATTGTAGCCGCCCCAACCATCTGTTTATACAGTAGTACCCACTGACACCGCATCACAGACAAAAGAAACCAGATTATCACCAGATGCATCTGAAATATAATGCATTCGCACTCGGCTAAAAACCATAGGCTTTTCAAATTTCAACCGCTATAACCATGATAGCTTTTATAACTTTCGCGCCCTTGTTTTCCAGCATGATCGATACCTCCAACAAGACTCTCATCAATCTCGACTATACCTGTCAATTGTTCTCATTCACTTCGTACCATAGCTATTCGATACTTTTGTTGCATCTTCCATGCAGTGCGATAGCTTGTGCCTAATGTTCGTTGTAGTGTTTTTGCCAATAAACCATTCTTTGATGTCGTCATATACCAAGCTGTTTCGAACCATGTAGTAAGCGGAGTTCGTGTCTTATGACAAATTGTTCCTCTAGTTACAGATGTTTGCTGCTTACATTAAGGGCAAACTAAGCGTCCCCTTGTTGGTTTCCACGGTTCAGAATTAGAATTACACGCTGGACAGATAAAGCCATTTGGCTAACGTAGTTTCTCTAAATAAATTTTACAAGCATCATCGTTTGGAAACCATTCCACAAATTCCCGATATATTTTAGGATAGTCACGCCCAGCTTCTAAAGGTAGTTTGGTTTTCCTTGATCTAGTAAATTTTCCATTACTATATCTTGTATCAAGAGGCGCTAATTTACCACCCCCTATCGACATTTAGCTAAAGATGCGGGCATTTGAGTATGAGCAAAATATTTGATGTAAATTTGCTCATTTTTTGATCCAACTTAAATGATGTCCATCAACATAACCATTTGAAATAATAGATATTTAAAAAACAGTCACACTTTTTGATAACGCCCGATTTTTCTTAAAATAGCCTAAAGTTGATGGTCACAAAATCTTATTTTCTATAAGCTGATGATTTAAAAAACAAATAATTACTTCATTATTAATTTAGAAAATACTTATTTCTATCGATTTCTGTGTCTTTTTCTATGTTGCTTGGTTTGAGTTCGAAATATAGGTGATTTTCTTTATCCTTTGACAATTTAAACTTTACCCTGATTATCCAGCAATATCCCGAAAAACCCGCCAAATAGAGCCTAAATTCATTTATTCAGTAAAATGGCGCGTGAAGGGTAACTTGAATTTTTTTTGATCGTAAGCATCATATAAGGTGAATATTAGACCATCAAATATCGAGATTATACTCAGCATTGAGAAAATGGCGGCGCTTAGCATTGATGATCTTCCGCCAGATCATGCCTTGCGTTCTATTGTTGAGAATATGACTTTGCTCACAGCAATTATTACCTTTTCAGTGGGTGTTTTGACCACGGTTGTTTCTGTATGGATTGAGAGGAAATTTGCCGGTCAATTAGATGAATATACCTACTATGCCTTATATAGAGGTGTTGTAGTGATTATGCTTGATGTGGAGTTGTTGGTTTTATTCTGGCTCGGATTAAAAACCGTGCAAGGAGGCTTGCCTGTCTAACGGGGCATCTGAACTTTGTTTAAGTTATAAATCGGTCGCAAATTATTGTACCCAGATAAAGAAAAAACTCAATGTTGCAACACTTGCAGAACTAGCCCATATTGCGGTATCTTAGGAGATGGTAAATAAGTAAATGCTTATAATTTGGTGCGTTGATTATAGATATACAACTTATCTATAACAAAGCAATAATTGTTCAGAGGATACCTAATGAAGATAATAGAGAAATTATTACTTGTGATGTTGTGCCTGGTGATGCCAGGTTTATCGTATGCTGTAAAAGATGAAAAAACCTGGAATCAAGTTTTGCAGAAGCAGTATTTTGCAGATAAGTCGATTGCTGATGGTGAAGGCGTTATTCAGCTAACAACACCTGTCCGTGCTGAAGATCCAGCCTTAGTACCTATTAAAGTAACAGCAAATTTTACTCAGACTAAAGATAAGTATATTAAACGGATGCTGTTGCTGATTGATAATAACCCGGTGCCGATGATAGGCGAATTTGAGTTTACACCGGAGAGCGGTAAGGCAGATATTGCTATGCGCGTCAGGGTCAATACTTATAGTTATATTCGCGCTATTGCGGAAATGAATAATGGCGATTTATTTATGGTCAAGAAGTTTGTAAAAGCCAGTGGTGGTTGTTCTGCACCGATTGGTGCTGATTATGATGCAGCGATGCAGCGTTTGGGGAAGATGAAATTCAGACTGGATGAAGAGATTAAAAATGGTCAACCGACGATGGCGCAGTTATTAATCAGCCACCCTAATGTTACCGGTATGCAAATGGACCAGGTCACACGTTTTAAAAGAAGGGCGCATTTTATCAAGCATATCAATGTGACATTTAATGATAAACCCATTCTGACAGCTAAGACAGATATTGCCATTAGCAGCGATCCAAATTTCCGCTTTTATTTCGTACCTAATGAAGAAGGTGAGTTAAAAGCCGAGTTTACCGATACCTCCTGTGAAAGCCCGGTAAATCGCAGTGTTTGTCAGTCGGGTAAGACGTATACACAATCCTATAGGGTTGCTCCTTAACTTTTTTTGCTTTGGGCATAGTTTTACACTCTGCCCAAAGCGTTGAAGTATCGGTTGTTAAGTAAAAATTGCTTTTAAGTCACTTTAAATGGCATTTATTTTAAAGTTAAAACAAAATACTCATACGTATACTTGGTATGACACTGGTATCAATACTCACTAACTCATCATCTATAAGTGCTTTATTCAAGCCTGATTTGATTATCTGTAGATTGGGGCTGACCTTAAACCAGGGAGTGACTGCAACCGTATAATAAAACTCAATGGCATCTTCATGATTCAGGCCCAGATCAAAAGTATCGCGAAGTAAAGGCACAAACTGATCGCTAAACTGAGAGCGTGCCCAGGCTATACCAAAACTATCATCAGGACGTTTTGGTATTACTCCTTTACCTCCAACTCCCAATGTATAGGTGTATTGAATCGGGTTAGGGTTGCCATCAGTCGCACCAAAGCTAAAAAATATGCCTATGCCACTTTTTGAATCCCCCTTAGGTTGCCAGAGATACTGATCAAAGCTATAAACGACGGACCAGGTATTATCTTTGGTATTAGCTGGTTCAGTCGGCTCTAGCAGTTCCGGATAATATTTTGCAAGTAGCTGATAAAGGAAACGTCCAGGATTTGCCAAGCGTGGGAAACGTTCTTGCAAAAGCATATTCCCGATGTTGGATGGGTTTTGATCCAATGAGAAACGGGTCTTGTTACTCCATGTCCCGGTCAGGCTTTGATGGCCGACAAGCCCGAAAGGTTTAATCGTGACACTTGCAGCATTGAGAAGCATCACGCCATCTTTGAATGCCTCAGTAATGTCGTTATTCATCGGTGTACCACTGGGGTCCAATGCGATAGACATCAAGGTGATATCTTTGGTTGGCAGAATAACAATACCGCCGCCATAAGCTGAGATCGGCACCATTGCCAAGGCCATATTGAAGTTCAGCCCTGAGTTCAGAAATTGAGTGTGGTAATCACCATAGAACTCGGTGGTGGTAAAGTCGAATAAATTCATTTTACCCATAGTGACACCAAAATGAGTGCTCAAAAACTGCGTATATGACGCCTCCATTAAGCCAGTGGCAGGTTGCAGTATTTCAGGAAACAAAGAGGATACGTTCGCCGATATAATCGTTCCTGCATTGTCATCTATGGTATGTCCGAAACTGGTAATCGCTTCAAACTTAAAGAAACCACCGGGCCAAAGCCCCATTTTTTTTGTATCGAGGTTTAACGAGTAGTCAATATTGCCCCAAAAGGCAGCCCCCGTCCCAGTCCCGCCTGACGCAACGCCTTGCGGAAGCAAAAACATATCGGCTTCCCAGACGATGCCTTTTTTAGCCATTTTATCTCTAAGTTCAAACCAGTCGCCGCTTAGGCGCGGGCGTAACAGTATTTCGCCACCGTATGTCGGAGGCACATCGACAGGCCCTAGCGCCGATGCAGCTACTCCCTGACACAATAGTACCGCACCTGTTAACAGTCGTGGCAGTTCTTGTTGGACTCGAAGATTAAGTTTCAATTTTATGACTCCTTGTTTTACATGTTTGATTTATTTTTTTAAAATCTAAATTGACATGCTCTTTAAGGAAAAATTGGCATCTTTCATTTTCCAGTTAACACTTTTGTTGTTTTTTTATCTGAGAGCGCGGGCGGCTCGCCTGCATAGGGTCAATAAAAAAGAGGGCAAGCTGCCCGCGCTCCCAGCGTTTTGAAAAAAAAAGTGTAAACTACTTTAAAGGCAATATGAAAGGCGCCGAAAAATTGTATATAAAAAAGACCATCCACAGCAGAAATACAATTCATATGCGAGCCAATAATGATTGTAGTTCTGCAGGGCTGGTCTGACCATGAACTTTAAGGTTGTGTAGTTACGTACACCAGATTTCCGCCCTGAAATACTGCGCGATAACTGTTTGCACCACATTTATAGTATTCCACGCCATTTACTGGTTGCGGGATACAGCCATTGGGTAACTGACTTACCACAGTGCCTAGAGGCAAAACATTACTGGAGGGTGCTGGAGGAGGTGCATAATAGGGTGCTGGTGCATAGTAAACTGGTGCGGAGGCAGGAGCTGGTGCAGCTGCCGCAGCAGGATGACGGGAGTTATCTATGGCTCCTATCATCACAGCAGTTCGGGCCGCTCGACGCCAGGTGCCCAAGATTGCATGTGCTTCAGATATCCACCCAACACGCAGATTAGTCGAGGATAATTGTAAATCGCCGAACAGCATTAGCACTAAAGCAGTACTTAATACTGCGGATTTTATCATTTTGTTCATTGCAGTACTCCAATGGGGCTATTGTATAAAAGAGATATTTGTATCGACTTTGGTAAAATTCGCTGCATGTGAACCTGTTGGCGGAACAAAGTTAAACATGGCATTGTTGGTATCAGGCGTGGTGTTCCAGTTACTCATGACTGCGACAGTATTTGGTTGACCAAAACTTGTTTTATCGGTGACCACATATTTGCTCGGTAGCGGTTCGCCAGTTTCCGGAATCCAGATTTGAAAGTCTACATCAGGGCGACTAAAGGCAAGATGTATGCAACGGACACCACCGATGCTTGTTTTTCCAGCAATAATCGCGGAGTAGACATTTTGCATCAGGAACGGGAAAACATCACGATGAAGCAGGTCACTTGCGGGAGCAATAAAACCTAGCGACGTTTGAATAAATTCCAGCATGGACTCAATAGTATCCGGTGCTGCCACAGTGGCGTAGTAATTTTGCGTGGCGTTAAACACTGTTACAGTTTTGCCATCATAATATAAAGATTGACTAACAAAGCCATCCTGGCGTTCTGTGTACAATTTGTTAGGGCGCTGTACAGTAACGCTTACAGAGAAATCATCCTGTAATTTCTGCCCGGATCCTATTATTGCATCGACAGTGTTCTGGGTGTGTACACTAAATTTCTGTAAACTACTAAGGTAATCTAATGTTGTTTTAAGTAGTTTTTCTGCTTCCGGATCAATTGTATAATTTTGTGCGCCTGCTGCACTGGGTAATGCGAGCAACGTAAGTATACTCAGTGAGCACACTGCCTGCTTTATTTGCTTAATAGTAAAGGGTGATTGCCAAATATTCATTTCTATTCCTCAAGGTTAGTTGTTTGTCTACTTTTTCTATTATCCGCTATGCACTTAAGACAGGACAAGCTATAACCTGTAAGGTGGGCAATCTTTTCTGCCCATCCTACTTGTTTTGTCCCGTTTTAAACTTGTAGCGCTATTATCCGTTTGCCTGCAACCGGCCAGACAAGTTTCCAGATGACCTTGCACCACCATATAAACTAAGGTGTGCTCCGGTTGTCGGTACCGATAAACTGCTTTATTGGTAACGCGCTTCGTCTCGATTTTGCTACAGCTTGGCGCAGCCATGATCGCATTCGGGAATGATCGCCTTCTTTCATTATATAGTGGTCGAACGCAACTTCTTATCATAGGTTGATCCCGGTTATATCACTCAGCTTTGCTTAGCTGCAGACTATGATAGTCAGTTCTTCCCTTAGCTGCCAGGAGTTTCGTGTCACACCGCATCGCTGTTTGTCTCTGCCTGAAGTGCCCTTAGTAGGATTACTTCTTCGGGAACATCAGTTGCACCTGGAAACGCAGTTGCCAGTCCGCGCCTTAGTCTGGATGCACCACATTGTAGTAGCCGCTAAGCTGCGTGTTCACCGGAAGCTTGCCGAAATGAAATATTTTATCGATGCCGCCACCTAGTGGCACTGTCCATTGCTGACCGCTTTCGGCTTTCCAGTTGACGGTCATAATCGGGGCGCTGGTAAGGTAGAGTCCTCCCTTAAAGTTGTAATTAAGAAACGGCTGGATCAGACCATTATTGTACGCACCGCCACTGTGACGGCTGGTAACCGACCAGATATTGTTCACCAATGCCCCATATACCCAGGGGTTTCCATGTTCAATATGTAAAAAGACTGCCGACGGCCCCATTCCCCAATTTTTGTTACCAAGTTCAGCTTTGGTCTGGGTGGGTATCCGAAGTACAGGTCCCGCACCCCATATCCATTTTCCCGGATTGGACGGAGACAGGAACGAAGTAAATACTGTATCGCCAAGCCCTGCTGTAGCATTATCGTCTGACCCTAACGACGGGTTAATGACGACTGGCACGACTGTGCGCGTAATAATGTTCCAGTCAGATGTGATAATCTATTCCAGTGCTAGAGTCTGCATATCAATATCTGCAACGATCATAATCTTCACGGGTTTTAATGTTTACTGAAGCTATTAGTGTTTCTTTAAAAAACGGCCAGGTCCGCGAAGACCAACTCCTATGCCGTGATAACCTCGCCCAATACCTCCACCTACACCGATCCAGTCAATAAACAGTGCTGTGACACCCCCTGATTTAGGCATAGTACCCTCGATAAGTGTGTAGTTATAGACTAAGTCTTTACCATCACCGGGTTGGTGATCTCGACCACAGTTATCACATCCTGATTATTCCCAGGCTCATAGACTGAAAGTGTAGCATTCGGTGGGTCGTTTTTGAAATTGTCGCTACCTGCACTCGCCGTCCATTCATGCATATAAGCAGACATTGTGACCTGCCCGGCGATACGTACTGGACGGTCTGAGAAATATAGTGTTAGCGGGTTGACATTAATTAAGCGCAAAGTTTTATCATTAGCCTTCAGGTCTTCAGCCGTCTGCACGAACATTAGCTGGGGTTTGGTCTGTTCTGCACTGGCCTGGGACAGAGTGAAGGATAGTGATACGGTCACAGCCATCAGTACCGTAGAGAGCAAAAAATGATGTGTTGTTTTCATAGCTGTATTCATCTTTAAATTGTATAACCGATAGTCTCTGAGATAACCAAAGTGCTAGCGGCATTAAAAAATACTACGTGTTAATCGTACGACTCATCGTGGCGCAGGCTTTAGATGATGAACTGCAATGCGCCTGTCGGTTTATCGAGATTGTTAATATCCTCATTTATTTTTCCTTTGTTAATTAAATGCTGACTCAGATTTTCCTCATTTCGGTAAATGCATTCATAGAGTCACGGACGATATCGCCTATGCCAGGGATATCTTATATTTTTTGATCGTCTGCGCGGAGGTGGCGCAGTCGATCAGCAAGTTAATAGCAATAGCACATGTTAGACCCGATAAAGGGATGTGTTTAATTATTTTCATGGGTTCGATTTTGCTTCTATGGAAAAAACGGGTCGCTCATTGTAACGCGACCCGGGTGGCTCATGAATCAAGTCAGTTAGTCAGGCGACTTAGTGTGGCGCAGACTGTAGATGGTGAATTGGTTTGCCGTCTACCGCGATTGCTGTCGTTTTATCGAGATTTTTGATGTCCTCCTCGGAAAGCTGCGGGCGATCCAACTTAAGTGTCAGCTTGTTAAGCTTGGCGGTCAGTACGAACGGCGGTTTATAATCGGCATCATTAACACCAGTCAGTGTGTCAGAACCGATATCAAAACTCTCATCCCATTGCAAAATCATGGGTAGCGTACGCTTCATCGTTTGAGTGGACACAGTCTTGCCGTCCACCTTAAGCGTACCGGTGCCGGATCTGCCCAGACCGCTCATGTTGTTATACAGGAGCGTGCCAACGCCGAGTCCGTCGTATTTAAAGTCAAACTCAACGATATGCTTGCCAGGCGTGAGCGCATCCTTGCCTTCCCACTTGACACGTTTAAGGTCAATTAAATTCCAAAGGAACACAGGCTTGCCTTTAAGCAAGTAGAAGCCATAACCTGCGAAGCGTCCGCCCGATGTCAAGATCATGCCCTCTGCACCACCTTTCGGCACCGTGATATCCGCAGTGATGGTGTAGGAACTGTTGAGTAAGAATGGCGAATCACCTTGTGGCAGGCCAACCATTGGGTGGGTGTACACGAATTCTGTGCGACCGGCAGTGATGTTGGGACGCGGTGCTACGATACGCGCAGCTACTGAGGCATCCATCGGGAAGACATGGTATTTCTTGGCTTCCGCGATGAACAGCTGCTTCATTTCTTTGACTTTATCAGGATGCTGATCGGCAATGTTTTGCGATTGGCTAAAGTCGGTATTCAGATTGTAAAGCTCAAGCACCTGATTATTGAGTGGGTCAGGATTGGCGATACCAAAAGCTTCCCATGGAGCCCGGTTCACCTTGGTGCTAAGCAGCCAGCCTTCGTTATACAGTGCCCACTGGCCCATCATCTCGAAATATTGAGTTTTGTGATGTGAAGGCTCTTTGGCGTTCTTCTTGTCGAAAGTGTAAGCAAAACTTGTGCCCTCGATGGGTGCCTGTTTGATACCATCTACTGTTTCGGGAGCCGAAATGCCGGCTACTTCAAGAATAGTCGGCACTACGTCAATGACGTGCATGAACTGTTCGCGCAGAGCGCCTTTATCCTTAATGCGTGCAGGCCAGGAAACCGCCATATTCTGGCGGATGCCACCGAGCTTGGAAGCATTCTGCTTGAACCAGGTGAATGGTGTGTCAAAAGCCCAAGACCAGCCAGCCGACATATGATTATATGTGTGCTCGGTGCCCCAAACGTCATACCACTTCATTTGAGTTTCGACCGGCATCTCATTCACGCCGTTGAAGAAAGCGACCTCGTTAGGTGTGCCCAGTGGTCCACCCTCAGCACTAGTACCGTTGTCACCGTTGATATAGATGATGAGCGTGTTGTCAAGCTTGCCCATTTCCTCAATGGCATCGATAACGCGTCCGATCTCGTGATCATTGTATGCAGCAAAGGCTGCAAAAATATCCACCTGCTTAATGAAAAGCTTTTTCTCCTCAGCGGTTAAATCATCCCAGTTCTTAAGAACATCCTCCGGCCAGGGTTCCAGTTGGGTGTCCTGAGGGATTACGCCAAGACGTTTCTGGTTCTCGAAAATCTGTTCGCGAAGCTTATTCCATCCCTTGTCGAAAAGGTGCATAGCACTAATCTTCTCAACCCATTCCTGCGTAGGGTGATGTGGTGCGTGTGTGGCACCAGGTGCGTATTTGATAAAGAAAGGCTTGTCAGGCATCGTCTGGTTGACGCGACTCAGGTAGTCGATAGCATCATCGGCCATACCTGTGACCAGGTTCCACTCTGGCTTGCCTTCAAAGGGATAGATCTGGGTGGTGTTACGGAACAGATTAGGCTGCCACTGGTTTGCATCCCCGCCTACGAAGCCATAAAAGTATTCGAAACCCAGACCAGTCGGCCATTGATCAAACGGTCCGACCTGGCTGGCATCAAATGCTGGGGTATTATGGTCCTTGCCGAACCACGAAGTAGCATAACCGTTATCGAGCAAAATCCGGCCGATAGTAGCCTTGTCTTCAGCGATGATACTGTTATAGCCGGGGAAACCGGTAGCCTGCTCGGAAATTACACCAAAACCTGACGAATGATGGTTACGCCCGGTGATGAGCGCGGCACGCGTTGGTGAGCATAGTGCAGTTGAGTGAATATTATTGTAGCGCAAGCCATTATTCGCGATACGGTCCATCGAAGGTGTCGGAATCACACCGCCAAAGGTGCTCGGCACACCAAAGCCTGCATCATCAGTAATAATGAGCAGCACATTAGGTGCATTTTTGGGCGGCACGATGCGCGGTGCCCACCAAGGTGTCGAGTTCAGTGCGTCGTGCTTGATTATGCCGTCGAATTTTGGCTCCGGCGCGGGCAGTTGATTACCGGGAATAGTGGTGGTGGCACTGGGTGAGCCGAGTGTGCCGGTAGTTTCCAATTGGGTTTCCTGATTAGGCATTTTCCAAATAGCTGGATCGTTCGATTTACCTACGGATTTTTCTGCCAGTTCAGGAGGCGTTACGCTAGAACAGGCTACCATCGTCGATCCTATCAGCATATAACTAAATAGTTGCTTTTTCATGCTTTTTCCTTGTTTATGGGTTGGATTCATCAGTCAAAAAATCTGGGTTATCTGTAATAATTTAAATTTTTTCTTAAGTAATTATCGTTTTTATTTTTTATTCTTTTATTGTAACCAGCCCCTCCTTAACAAGGAGGGGTTAGGGGAGGTTTTATTAGAAAACCTCTTTTCAACCAATTGGTTTTCAGAAGGGGGAATTGAACGGTTACCTTTTACCTGTCTACGAAAGATTAACAATTTTAATTAATAATGAGGGACTTGCAAAATACCACATGATGTAGTCCGTTTTTATGGGAAAAGACTAGATATAGTGGTTTTCGAGGCAAAAACGCATAATTATGCAAGTCCCTCATAATGAATTATTTTTACTCGAAGCATTTTTACATTGCTGCAATATTTTTGATCATCCATGAACCTCAATACGGGTTACTAATTGACTTAATTGCTATAAAAAACCTTGTCTTTGCCTCAATAGCTGTTTGTTGATTCAAAGTACCATATATTTTGTAGGCATGATAATCATTAGTTGACAAAAAAATTACAATTACAGACAATTGCTGAAAATATAAATTGCCTCTTATTTGTTCACAGAACGGATACTCGATTGCCTGCAAGTTTTTATGTAGAAACTGCCCCTTGGCCCTAGTTAATTAGGCGTAAAAATTCGACTATATAATCAATGATTTTGTTAGTCTTAAGCAAAAAAATACCTTTTAATTTAATAACTTACTCATAACTGGATCAATGATTTACTAAAGTCATCGTGTTAAATACCTGAATCTATGCATTATCCTGCGACAGTCAGAGTTGGACCTTTGGCGAATATACCCTTTGTCCTGCGTTTTCTTGGCTACGACCCTGAGCCGATATTGACTAAAGTTAGCTTCAAGATAGTTCAGTTTGAAAATCCAGATAACAGAATTCCATATTTAGCTGCAGGTAACCTTCTGGCGCATTGTGTTGCAGTAACAGGCTGCCAGAACTTTGGTCTTTTACTTGGCACATATGCTAATCCGTCTCATCTTGGCATTGCAGGGTTTCTGCTACAGAGCGCAGCAAATGTCAACTCTGCTCTGAAAAGTCTCATTAATTATCTGAACTTGCATGATGAGGGAGGATTTCCCGCTTTGACAATAACTGACAATACAGTACTGCTGAGCTACACCATTCATCAGGCAGATGTCGAGGCAACTGGGCAAATATACGATTTATCAATTGTTATTGCTTGTAAAATTATGCGATCTTTATGCGGTGAAAGATGGAATCCTGCTGAAGTGCTTTTAACCCGTAACGCTCCAGGTGACCCATTGGTTTATAAAAAATATTTTCAGGCGCCAGTACGTTATAATTCCGCAGAGAGTGCCTTGGTATTTTCGAAGAAATGGCTCGGCTATACTATTTCGACTGCTGATGCATTGCTACAAAATCATCTTATACGCGAAGCCGAAGCGTTGCACGCTAGACAGGCTGAGAATCTTCTCAAGCCACTTCAACAACTACTTGTTCACTCTCTGGCAAATAAGCAAATGACGACCACAGAAATTGCTAAACAACTTGGCATGCATGAGCGTACATTTCACCGCCAGCTAAAATCACGGGGGACAAGTTTTCGTCATGAGCTTGAGCACTGTCGTTATGCCATCAGTCAGCAGTTACTTACTGCGACAAACGAATCATTGGTCAATATCAGCTTAGCGCTTGGCTATTCTAATGTCAGTGCTTTCACCCGTGCATTCAAAAAATGGTCAGGTGAAACACCTACTAAATGGCGTAAAGAATGGCGTAAATTCTAACTGTCAACAGGCCGATATCTCATTGTCATTTGCTGGTATATTTGGGGTTTTTACGATTGATAAAAAATATAGCTATCACTGCATTGTAATCTAACATTTTGCAGGATGGGCAAAATGGAGTCACTGCTTTTGAGATACTTAATGAAACCCATCTGTGTAACTGAGGCATTGACGATTTATTGAATCGACCTGCTATTCAGGCTACACTGAGATACTTATAAATTCATAAGTACTCACGTAAAATTATCTTAACACTTTTATTCTTAGGTTTCGTGTAGGATGGGTAGAGCGTCTTTTTGCGAAACCCATCATTCTACGGAGTTGATGGGTTTCGCTACGCGTTCTTACGAGTCATTACGTGCCTATGAAGCAGGCGTTCCATTCTACCCATCCTGCATAAATGTTAAATTAATTCTGCATAGGTACTTATGTCCTTTTTCCGAGAGCGAGATTATGCCTAATACCCATCAAATTAAACGTATTTATACGCGTGAAGAGCCAGTAGGTTTTTTAGAAAAGGCGGGGGTAGATTATTATCGACATTTAGCTAAAAATGCGGGCATTGAGAAAATGGCGGCACTTAGCATTGATGATCTTCCGCCAGATGATGCTTTGCGTTCTATTGTCGAGAATATGACTCTGCTCGCAGCAATTATCGCCTTTTCAGTGGGTGCTTTGACCACGGTTGTTTCTGTATGGATTGAGTGGAAATTTGCCGGTCAATTAGATGAATATACCTACTATGCCTTATATGGAGGTGTTGTAGTGATTATGCTTGGTGTTGAGTTGTTGGTTTTATTCTGGCTCGGATTAAAAACCGTGCATGGGCTTGCCTGTCTGACGGGGCATCATAGAGCCAGTGATGATCCTTTTTTGCCTGGTGATGATGCAGTTCCCAATATTCTTGCGCGTGCGGCATTGGAAGTTCCTGATCCTGTTATTCATTATCTGGGCATAGACCCACTGAAATATATTTCCAGATCACAGTTGGCTTTGGTCGGTGTTCTGTATAAAGCCAAGGTGATTTTATCCAGTGCAGCGGTTAAGTTCGTTTTGGTGCGTATGTTGGGTAAGGGTAGCTTGCGTCTCGGCTTTATCTGGGTTTCTATCCCGATAACGGGTCTATGGGATGCCTTTACATTATATAAGGTGACACGCGAGGCCAGATTGCGCTTATTTGGTAATCGTTTAGCACAATATATAGTCAATGAAATCATGACGCCTGAGCTTATTGATAAGCTCAGCCATAAAACGCGCGAAGGCGCGGTCAGGGCGGTGGCAAATATGGTCGTATTGGCGCAGAATTACCATCCTAATATGCTGGTATTATTGGTTAAATTATCTGAGACGCTGGAAATTCACGAAGATAGTAATTATGACGATTGGGATGAGTTTTTGTTTTTATTAGGCGAAGTTTCGCTCGAGGAAAAGTATTTATTACTGGATTTGTTATGTATTGCCGCCGCATTTGATGGGCATTTATCACGTTTGGAAAAGCATTATTTACCAGAGGCCTTTGGCGAATTAACCGAGGTGTATATGCAACGCATAGAAACACTAAAAGAGCTGTTATTGACAGGGCAATTACATGCAGCAAAAGCCCTTTGTAAGCTTGATTTTCAGCCAGGCTAGAGAACACACTTTGAAATACTGGCGTTTGTGAGGCAGCAAACTACACTAAATACTTGATCTATTATATTTTTTACAAGACCGAAATAGGTGGGATTAGATCATTATTGTTAGTTTTTTTAAAAAAAATTTGAAATTTACTTTCATAATTTAATATGTTTCAATGCAATTTCATCGTGTATGTTAAAGTGAAAAAGGAAAAGTAATGGATCTAATGCAATTGGCGAAACAATTAGTAACGCAATTTTCTGATAGCAATAACGATGGTCAGGTTGATATGAATGAGGCCATCACTGTCTTTTCTCGTTTATTTGCGGGTAGTGCTGCGAGCGGGACATCTTTAAACTCTGGAGGGGGTATAGATTTAGGTGGTTTGGTTGCAAAAATGCAGGGCTCTGGCTTATCTGATATTGTCGGCTCCTGGCTGGGCGATGGTGCAAATCAGGCAATATCGGGACAACAAATAACGGATATATTGGGTCAGGACAAGGTGAGCGATTTTGCTTCGTCCATGAACATGGATGTGGACAGTGCTCAGGATCAGTTAGCTGAACTGGTGCCACAAATCGTAGATAAAAGCAGTAGTGGTGGACAGTTAAATGATTTATTGAGTGCTGCCGGAGGAATAGAGGGTATTGCGGCAGGTCTGGGTAAGTTGTTTGCTAACAGACCTGCCTGATCAAGAAAACTTTAAATTGATAATTAAGGAACTAAAATGGGATTATTTGATTTTGCAAGCAATATAGGTAAGAAAATCTTTGGTAGTGAGGATGATGCATCAGCAAAGATTACTGAACAACTCGAGTCTGTTAATCCAGGTGTTGACAATATCAAGGCGGAATTTCAAGAGGGCGTGGTCACTTTGAGTGGTGAGAGTGATGATCCAGCCGCTGTTGAAAAGGCTATTCTAATGGCTGGAAATATTGAAGGTGTCTCTGAAGTGGTGAATAACACGAATCAGCAACTGGAACCTGAAAGTGATACAGTTGAGTATTATTTGATACAAAGCGGCGATACTTTATCCAAGCTGGCTAAACAATTTTATGGTGATGCTAGCGTTTATAACAAGATTTTTGAAGCTAATAAAGAAGTAATTCAAGATCCGGATTTGATTTTTGTCGGTCAAAAAATTCGTATTCCTAAAGCGTAATGTAGCATTTTTTAGCATTATAAAAGGGGCGTTTAGCCCCTTTTTTGTGCGTATCTTTTTAGCTTAAATGAGGTGCCTCAATAAGCATAATAATTGCTATATTCAACATGCTCCAGCGCACCTGATTGTTGTAGGTAGCTAATGCCACCTCCAATAATGATTAATCCAGCAATTATTGCCAGGGCAATTTTCCAAAAACTATAAGGGCGTTCTCCTTGCACTTGTCCGTTACGCCCATTGATAACAAAGCGATAGGATTTATTTTTATATAAAAAAGCCGCCGACCAGA
The DNA here is from genome assembly GCA_942491615.1 of uncultured Gammaproteobacteria bacterium. GTDB lineage: Bacteria > Pseudomonadota > Gammaproteobacteria > Methylococcales > Methylomonadaceae > Methyloprofundus. Next base: position 10,432 of record CALOCH010000011.1, on the reverse strand, counting down.
TCGGGAGCAGGCAATGCTTGAAAGTAATATTGCTATGTTGAGTATTGACCTGATAGATACGCTGATGATCGCCCCCGATATCATAAGCAATGTCCTGATTAATAATGCTGTCCATAACTCGTTTTGCGTGACCAAACCCCTCATCAAGTTCGACTTGATAGATTTCACTTTGAAAGCCACTAATATATTTTTCTTCATACGGCACCAGGTTTTCAAGGTCCCAGGGGTGTAAATGGTCAATGATTTGTCGTGGCAGGGATCGGCTGGCACCAATCAGCACATCATCAAAAAATCGTGACACTTGACCGCGAACATTTGTCCAGCGTATTTTTGGTACGCGTTTTACTCTGGAAACCTGACGCCCATTTTGCACATAAGTCACTTGTTGGTTGACATAATAGGTATCCCCTCTAGCTCCTGAATAGACACTTGCAGTGTTGCTGTCGAAAGTCCAGTAGGGAAGGTAGATGCCGATTAATTTGCTATCATTGCGAGCAAATTTTTTGACTTTATTTGGGGCAAACCATAATCCAGTTAACCAGTGTTGAAATTTAGTCTTTGCTTCGACCTCAGTTATTAAAAAGGGGAGTAGCGATTTTGGTGTTATCAGTTTGTTTTTTTCTGGGCTAACGACGGTATCAGCGCCGCAAAAAGGACATTGCCCAGCATTAAGACTGCCAGAAAATTTAAAACTTGCGCCGCATGAGTCACAATGCGCCTGCTTTGTTACATTGTGAGTCGGTGTCTGTTCGAGCTCTTGCAGAGCCTGGTGGAAATCGTATTCTTGAATGCGTTCCTGTTTGTCGACTATCTCATTCTGATGTCCACAATACTCGCAAATCAGCTGTTTCGTTCCAGGCTGAAATTTAAGCATTGCGCCACACTGGGAGCAGGGAAACTGATTTTGAATAGTATGAAACTCGGTTTTATTATGTGTTTTCACGTTATCTGCTAGAGGATTTTAGTTTAAACCTATACGGCTCGCTGTGATTAAGTCAGCTTTCGGTTCTTCTCCTTGGCAATACTCATTAAGTCAAGACAACACGTATAGGATTTGCTGAGGCACGAAGTGCATCATTCACGACGCGTTGCGCGTCCAATAATCAGCACAGCCTTTATAATTGTCTTAACTTAATGGCATTGATGCAGAGCGATTGGTTACTATTTCAGGGCTTACCCGTAGGCAGTGGCGGAGGCATTACAGGAAAAGCAGAGGCTAACTCAGAAACTTCGCCAGCTTTAGTCCATTCCACCAGACTTTGGTTCCAGATTAAAGTTTCCCGGGTAATCGCTGCTGTCTTAATTTTGTTTTGCAGTTCAGATAAGGCAAAAGGGCCCGCTTGTTGATTGTTGATGGCGACATAGTATTGGGTGTGTTGCGGAATGGGGGGCGGGGTAGTAACGTCATTATTTGATTGTGCGGCAGCCATTTTATTAGCCATAGCAAAACCGATTCCCATACCTATTCCTTCAGAAGCGCCCCCCGAAGGATTTTCGGCAGCGGCTTTCATGGCCTCAGCTGCCTGAAATTCACTGTAATCTTTTAGATTACCAATGATGCCCATGCTGGTGCGTTTGTCCAGCGCTTCTTCAACAGCAGGAGGTAAAGAAATGTTTTCCACTAACAGCTTGGTTATTTCCAGTCCATAGGCCATAAATTCTGGTGCGATACGCGTACTAATGTAATCACTTAAATCATCATAATTTGCCGCCAGATCCAGCACCGGGATGCTGGATTCACCAAGAATGCTGGCAAAACGCGAGAGAATCAGGTTGCGTAATTGATTGCTTATATCGTCTGTAGAAAAATGCCCATGTGTGCCGGTAATTTCCTTAATAAACGTTAGCGGGTCATTAATGCGTACACCATAACTGCCAAAAGCGCGGAGTCTGACAGCGCCAAATTCTTTATCACGTAGCATGATGGGGTTTTTTGTGCCCCATTTTAAATCGACAAAACGACGCATACTAAAGAAATAAACTTCGGCTTTAAAAGGGCTCTGAAAACCATGGGGCCAATTCTCTAGTGTGGTCATTATTGGCATATTGTTAGTTGTTAACTCATACATGCCTGGTTCAAAAAAATCCGCTGCCTTGCCTTCATTAACTAAAATAGCAACCTGGGATTCTCGTACAGTTAATTTCGCGCCGTATTTGATTTCATTGCCATAGCGCTCAAAGCGATAGACCATGGTATTGCCTGAATTATCCAGCCATTCAATGACATCAACAAATTCACCAAATAGTTTGTCAAAAAGTCCCATTTTTTTTCTCCGGCTGACTGAATTAAGCAGATTGATTGGCTTTTTTTTCCGAGCTTCTGCTGGCAGCAGAAGCTAAAGTTTTGCGTAATTCTGCCTCACATTCCTGCAATTGAGAAACAGCATCGGCGCGCATTTTTTTACCTTCATTAGCAATTTGCAAACTTTCGTTAATGGTATCTATTAAGGTCTGGTTGGCTTTTTTAACCGATTCAATATCAAATACACCTCGCTCTAACTGTTTCCTTGTTTCGGCATTCGCCTGCTTAAGATTTTCTGCATTAGCTTCCAGCAAATCATTAGTCAAATCGGTGGCTGATTGCAAGGTACTTGCTGCATCCGAAGAACGATAAATAGCCACTGCTGTTGCTAATTGTTGTCGCCAAAGGGGGATGGTATTAACAATGGTGGAATTAATTTTATTCACCAATCCTTTGTCATTATCCTGAACCAGACGGATACCCGGTAAACTTTGCATCGCCACTTGCCGAGTCAAGCGTAGATCATGTACACGGCGCTCAAGGTCGTCTCTCGAGGCACGTAAATCGCGTAACTCCTGCGCCGCAATAATAGCTTCAGAGCTTTCTGCGGCTTGTGCTTTTTCGGGAATTACATGCTCATCCAACTGTTTTAATTTTTCATCTCCTGCAGTAATATACAACTCAAGATTATGAAAATAGTTTAGATTGGCCTCGTACAGTCTGTCTAACATGGTAATATCAGTCAGCAGTGTGGTTTTATGGCTATCCAGTTTATCGGTAATAGTATCTATCTGTTTACGTACATCTTCATATTTTTGCAAAAACTTGGCGACAGGTTTGGCTCTGCCCAGTAAATTGGCAAAAAAACCGGGTTTTTTATTGGGGTCCAAGGCCTCTATGTCAAATCCTCGCAAAGTTGTTACCATTTCATTCAAATCATTACCTGCGGAACCCATGTCTTTGTTTTTCACGCCTTCCAGCATTTTGTCAGAAATAGTGGTTAATTCCTCTTGTGCTTTACTGCCAAAATAAATAATAGATTTGCTGTCATTAATATCTATTTCAGCCAATTTATTTTCAATTAAGGCTTTATTCTCTGCACTTGACTCTTCATAAGATAAAAAATCCTTGCTTACACCGGGTACGATATCATTAAAAACAGCCAGCCCCGGGATGGAATGGTCTTCCTCTGTTGTCTGGGTCATCTTTTGTTCGCTCATATTAGGGCCTTTTTATTATTGTTGAAAAACGGAGTCTAAATAACCCCTTCATGTTTTAGCTGGGCTGCCAAAACTTCTATTTGTACATCAAGATCCAGTACATCATCTTCCAGTAATTTCTGTTTCTGCTCTATAAAAACAGATTCTATTGTATGCAGTACATTTTCAAAGTTATCAGTCAGTTTTTCGGAGTGATGCTTGCGTTGCATAGTCGCATAACCTTCAGTGACTTTTAAAGCGCCATCAAGATAAACGTTAAGAAATTTTCTTGCTCTACGTATATCACCGGGTTGCTCTTCAAGCATCTGCACAATTTCACTCGCATGTTCACAAATCTTGGCGATGCGTTGGTTAAAGTCGCGGTTATTAATGTGCCTGTTAGCCTGCTCAATACCATGAATGTGTGTTTCAGCTTCATCAATTGTTGCTGATATTTCCTCTGCGGTATAGCCATGTGAACCATTTATCATTTTTTCCTGACGTGGATCCAGCCCATATAACAGAATCATGCCCGCCAAAGCACCGAATCCAAAGGCGATAGAAACGAAAAAGGAGTTACCTGCGCTGATAAAGGCAATTCCTGAAGTTGTCAGCGCAACTAAAAAAGCGGCAAATGATTTTAGCGGCCATTTTGGTGCCCGTGTGATTTTTTTAGCCTGATATTCTTTTTCAGCGGCAATCCCTTTACGTAAAACACTGGCAGCCAGTAAATAGGCTGCACAACCACTGATATTAGAAATTATGCGTAGCAAATCACCATACACAAAGGAAAGTATAGCTGCGGGGATCAGTGCAAGAGGGAGTAGATAGAGTAATAATCCACGACTACTATAAAACACGCTTTTTGCATTTTGCTGCTGATATGGCTTGGGCTTTCTTAGTTGTTCAGTTTTGTTCATGGCGGCTGTTTGATTAGGGGTACGCTTAGCTCTATTGTTGTTGATCGCTTGAAGAACTGGCAAACGGGCTCACTTTATATAAAGATTGGCAGGTAGCAAGGCTAACAGTAGTGATTAATAATAATAAGCCAATAATTGAACGTAAGGTTTTAGACATAGACCAATATCCTGTTTTACATTTTTCTCAACATTGAATTAAGCCATAAAATTAAGCGAGTGGTCAAATAATTAATAACCACTTTACACCTCCACAGATGCTGGTAGTTAGTTTTTTACGCAGTCAAATCAAGTTGGTTTAAGTGGAGTTAAGCTTTATCAGTATAAAACTTTGTTTTATTAAATACGAGTTGACAATTAATTTTTTTGTGCGCAAATTAAAAAACTCTAAAATTATTAATGGCAAATATTTTCATTTTGTGGTAATCGCTATTCCTCTGAAGCTTAAGTTAAAGTTACCATGTAGTCCTAAATTTAAGATAAACGCCATTAATGCGTTCCACCTAATCTAAATCTTGCTCGTAAGAGTGAGCAATTCTTTCATGGAATTAGCTTAATGATTAATGATGCGGTCGATTATATACGTAAAGTAGTCAGTCAATCACTTTCTGTCGATGATGCAGATGTGATAGCCGTTAATGCGCATATGCTAAAAGATCAGACTAAGCAGGGTATTTATATCACTTTGGTTAATCTGGAAGAAGAGCGGACTCTGAAAAATGTATCTCATACAATTCGGAAAAACAATCGTAGTCATTATCAGGAACCGCCTGTAAATCTTAATTTATTCTTGTTATTTTCATTTACTTTCTCGCAATACAGCACTTGTTTATTACGTTTATCAGAAACGATAGAGTTATTTCAGAATAAATCGGTTTTTAAATCAGAAAATGAACTAAACACCAATAGTTTTCCTTCAAAACTGGAAAAACTGGTGTTTGACATGTATAGCATCAATTTTGAAAAATTGAACCATCTTTGGGGAATATTAGGGGGCACTTACTATCCTTCGGTACTTTATAAGGTTCGGCTCGTTACGATCAGAAAAGATTAAACAAGTGAAGCACCTGAAATAACGACAGTTAAAGTAACGACTGGGTTGAGCTGAAGATAATGAGTTTTATACGCCAATATAAACCTCTTTTTCAACTTGAAGTGTTGCATGGTGTGACAAGAAAAAGACTAAAAGGCCTGGCCTTTTCTCCAACAAAAATTTGTCAGCAACGTATGCTTGACTATCAGTTATTATTTCGTCCGCGAGAAACCGGATTTGCCGTGTTTTACTAGTTAAACCCAGAAGCAGAAAAACCACTCTTAGCTAAAATAATTCGCCGGACACGATTTGATTTTGGCATTTATGCGTTTGATTCCCAGTTTGCGAGACTGTTTCCGGTGTCTCGGGATGATACTAGCGCCAAACATTTATTTTTTGATAATCTGAATGTTAGTAATGAAATCGAGATAAGCGATAGCACCGGATCTGAAGTGAGTTTAAGTGTTTCAGACACGGTTTCTACCGCTGATACAACCAGTATATAGTAATCTGTTTTATCATCATGTTTCTTTAGCGAATAACCCGACTGAACTATTAGTCAAGACCCGATTTAACAATCATCCCTTACATAGATTTGCTATCCCAGAAACTGCAACTGCTAATAACATCATAATTCAGGTTGATTTGGCAAGTCAAAATGAGGGGGATTATCTATTATTGACTGATTTGGATGATGCACCGGTCAAATCAGTCTATATAGACCGGCAACTTAATCATGCTGCGGCAAAAGGTGTGGTCAATATTTATCTGGAGAATGCGCAGGATCAAATAAGTGAAAACGGCGCAAAATTTACTACCTAAATCCTGCAAGCCCAGAGTTTAACAGAAAATAAAATTATTTTTTAGACAAAAAAGAGCCAGCCATCGAAATTGTTTTTGTTTGTTTCGTCAATCGAGGAAACAATCTGGATTCGGCTTTAAAATAAATAGAGGGTATGCCTAATATTGGGGGCATTCTCAAATTCAGGTTAATAAAATACCCTGCCAAATAGAATGGCCTTAAATCAGAAAATCTTTATTGAACTAAAAAAGCTAAGCCGATAAACCAACCTTAACCCAGTCATCCCATTCTTGAGGATAAAGTGGATCGGCAGGTGTTTTGACTCTTAATTGATGATTCCCTGTGAGTAATTTTCCGGCCGTCCGAATCAGATAGGTACGGAGCGTCTCTGGCTCCCACTGGCACAAGATTTTGTTACCCGTTAATTGAGCCATCCAGCGCACTGTATTGTATGCGAGGACGGCGCAATGAAATAAGGCCGCATTGGCCAGGAATTGATCCGTTCTGATTTTACCTAAGCCCATCTGGCCTTTTGCTTCTTCGATCCATGTTTCACAAGTGGCTCTTTCGCCATACTTCTTGTGTGTTTTCCAAGGAGTTAAAGCTTCGGTTGTTACATAACAAAAATAGTCATACTCTGTCGCGTCCCAAAGCTCGGACTGGGGACCCGCTGCCTGTTGGGGTAATTTTACCCTGACCGCGACGAATGAGCGAGAGCGAGACCAGCCGATGCAACGATACTGAAACTCGCATTGCTCCCAATCGGGCTGGCCTTTTATAGCGACCCAGGTCTGTTCGGGCAACCGTGCGACCAAATTCTTGAGCTTCACCTTGATCAAATAGCCATGCCCCCTGGTATCCAGCAACTCAAGTAAGTCGCCCACAAAATAACCACTGTCACCTCGAAAAACAATACGCATCCGATTGGGTAAGTGTGCCAGCAGCTGTTTGGTAAATTCAACAACACCATTGCTCGTAAAAGCATTACCTGTCCTGAACCAGGCTTGTAAAATTTCCTTTGTTTCCGCTAGAAAGGCGATTTGTGGGTGGTATGAACGGGCACCTTTCTTTTTTGGGTTGTAACCTTTGGCACTTCCTTCTTGTCGACCACAAACGGTGTCCACAGTTGAATCGACATCAATCCATTGGACGGGTTGTATGCCGGTTTTCGACTTTCCGGAACGAAGTAAACGCCGCCAGTGTTGACCATGCAAGATATGCGTGAGCGTTTCAATCTGGCTTATCTGCCTATCACTTACTTCTTTAAAGATCCGCAAGATTGTGGTTTCAACAGGAATCTTTACCCAGCTCGCTACTTTACACAGTACACTGTCTGCCCATACCGTCGTCACCTTTGCCATTGATGTTGCTCCACCCATCATGCCGACCAACGTCAATAGAACCACATCAGATAAGTGATAGTCTGCATTATCACCTCGCTGATGTGGAACGCTTCGTTTTACCGTCTTTTCAAAACCTATCCTGTCTAAATATTTTACGACGGGAATCAGTCCGGCCTGGCTAGTCAATCCGTGTGCAGTGGATGAAATTTTGACGGATCGAGTGCGATTTCGGACACGAGATGAGGATTTTTTGCTTTTGAGGACTTCATTAAAACGATGAGGTAGTGAAATCAATAAAAAGACATTATATCATTGTTTAATAAGGTATTTTAGGATTTATTGTACGTATGGCTTGCAGGATTTAGGTTTTATTTGAATGAGGAATGGGGGTTATTTTATCACTGAATCCTAAATTGAGAATTGCTGCAGAAAAAACAGTTGCTTTATCGCGAAAGATGATTTACCTTTTCATCGAAAGATGATTTCGCTTAAAAAAAGAGGAGAACAACATGACGGTGAAAATCGTACCTAAAGATGAGCTAGTCAATTTAATCGGGACCAAGATTGAACCAACCGATTGGATTGAAGTTACGCAGGAACGCATCAACGAATTTGCCCACTGCACAGGGGATGACTACTTTATACATGTTGATGTAGAAAAAGCGAAAAAAACTGACTTGGGTGGAACCATTGCTCACGGCTTGTTGACGCTGTCGTTCCTACCTTATCTGATGAACAACTTTCCAGCACCTGAGAATATGACACATGGGCTGAACTATGGGTTTGATAAGGTTCGTTTCCTGGGTATTGTACACTCAGGTAAACGGGTACGCGTGCACGGCGAGGTTATGGATGTCACGTGGAAGGATGAGGACAACTGCAAGTTCAAGACTGCTGTGACCGTTGAAATTGAAGGTGAGGAAAAGCCAGCACTGTACGCCGAATGGATACTTTACTACGAAACCGAAGACTAAGATTACCGCCGAATCTGCTCGCTCACCCGGTATTACAGGGTGAGCGAACCATAAACTGAACCATCATCTAAGGATACGTACATGACAGATACTTCAAAACTTCCGTTAGACGGAATTAAAATTTTGGATTTCACACAGGCCGAGATGGGCCCCATTTCCACTCTAATGCTCGCTGATTTTGGTGCCGATGTAATCAAGGTCGAGCGCCCTGGCGTTGGTGACCTGAGTAGGCATACAGTTGGTGGGACTTCTATAGAGGCGACGAACAATCCGACATATGTAGCCATGAATCGCAACAAGCGTTCGATGGAAATTGATACGAAAAGCGAAGCCGGAAAGCAGATTATTTATGAACTCGTCAAAGAGATGGATGTGGTCGTAAACAATTATCGCGCCGGCGTGATGGAGAAGCTCGGCTTTAGCTATGAGAAGCTTAAAGAGATTAATCCACGCATTATATTTGCGGCCGGAACAGGTTACGGACCTGTCGGACCATATTCCGACAGACCTGGGCAGGACATGGTGGCCCAAGCTATTACGGGCTTAATGTATGAAACCGCGGACCCGTCAATTCCACAATCGATTTATCCAACAGCTATTTGTGATTATACCACCGGAATGCATCTCTGTCAGGGGATTATGGCAGCGTTGATTGGGCGTGACAAAACCGGCCTTGGTCGAAAAGTTGAAGTGTCGCTTTATGACTCGATGATTCATACGCAACTGCAGGAAGCAGCTTACTGGAGCAAATACAAACAAGTTCTGAACTGGGCGGCAATGCCACTTGCAGGTCACTTCGAGGCCAAGGATGGACCAATTGTGGTGATTGGAGCGTTTATGCCCAACCCTTTAAAGGCTATGTGTGCTGCATTGGAAATAGATGACCTTACCATACCTTACCCAGATATGGCTTCTCAGATCATAAACAAAAAGATTATACAGGACACACTCCGCAAGGAAATTGCCAAATACACAATGGAAGAAGCTTTGGCACGTTTTGAAGGGCAGGATGTACTTTGTTCTGAGGTCCGTAAATTGAGTGACGTAATGGATGACCCGCAAACGAAGATTAACAATATGTTAATAGATATAGATCACCCGATTCTTGGCAAAATTACGACCCTCGGTTGCCCCGTTCATTTCCATGACGCACCTGTTACTGTGAGAGTAATGTCGCCACAGCTCGGTGAGCAGACCGAAGAGATACTTCGCGAATATGGTTTGGACGGAAAAAACGCTAAATAAGTGTCCAGTTTGACATAAATCACGGCTTACGATTAATCGCCCAACGAGGATGAATGTAATATACCTCCAGGCAGATGAGCCTGGAGGAAATCTGAGACGGGCTTAAGCCAGCAGAAAAACAAACAATTAGATAAATAATAAAAAAAACAAAAAGATATGAAAACTAGTTATAAAACAATCAATGTATTTGAAAAAGATAATATTTTCTATTTAGAAATAAATAGACCTGACAAGCTGAATGCACTTAATAAAACGGTGTTAGATGAGATGTTGGATGCTATAAAAAACATCGATGTTTCAAAATATAAAGGCGCTATTCTAACAAGTGTTGGAGAAAAAGCTTTTATGGCAGGTGCAGATATAACTGCTATGTCTCAAATGACTCCGAAAGAAACACAAGTCTTTGCCGAAACAGGACAGGCCGTCACCTTGGCCATGGAAGACTTGGCCCTGCCTCTTATTGCCTGTGTTCAAGGCTTTGCACTTGGCGGTGGATGTGAAATGGCAATGTCTTGCGATTTCATTTTTGCTTCGAAGCAAGCAGTTTTTGGACAACCTGAGGTTAAATGGGGGGTGTTACCTGCTTTTGGTGGAACCCAAAGACTTCCAAAATACATTGGTCGAAACCGGGCAAAAGAGCTGATCTATTCGGGCACTTTTATAGATGTTAATAAAGC
>CALOCH010000010.1:0-18636 GCA_942491615.1 uncultured Gammaproteobacteria bacterium | reverse complement strand
ATCAATGCTATCTTTTATATTACGCGTAGTGGTTGCGCTTGGCGATTGCTGACACATAAACTCCCTGCATGGCAAACTGTATATGGCTATTATAGGTGCGGGACAAAGAATAATACATGGCAATGTATCCACTAAACGTAGCGTGCCAAAGTTAGGTAGAAAGCCGAGCGAGATAAGCATCCTACAGCCAGTTCTATTGATAGCCAAAGTGTTAAAACAATTGCCCTAGCAGGTATAAAAGGCTTTGATGCTAGAAAGAAAATTCAAAGACGAAAGCGACATATTCTTGTTGATACGCTTGGATTTATTATGGTCGTTGTGGTGATAGTGGCTTAGGTTCAAGAGCGGGATGGCGCAAAGCGCCTATTCAACTCATTCACGGGAAGTTGTAAAAAATACGTCATATTTGGGTGGATGGTAGTTATCGTGGGGTTAATATGATGGAATGGGTAGCGTAGCGCTTTGATATTGTTTTACAAACCATTTTGCGATCAGATGATACACAAGGATTTATATTATTACCGCGTCGTTGGGTTGTTGAAAGAACTTTTTTCCTGGCTTTACCGCTACCGTCGATTGAGTAGAGATGACGAAGTGCTAACTGACTCCAGTAAGGCTTTTATTCGCATTGCAATGATAAATTTGATGCTGGGGCGGCTTGATAGAGATTTGCGTGACTTATAAAACACGCATCTCAGGCTTTTCACTGGAAAGTGCAATGATTTTACATAACTGTTTGGGGGTAAATGTATCGGGCGCAGCAATGCGTGGAAGATCCAGAAGTCTCTCCCGGGCCCGCTTTAGGGGGTTCATGCCAACGGGCAGTCCAGTTGGTAATGATATTTGTCTGTATATCAAGTTTTTGCGCAATATTCTGATATTTCATGCCTTAGTTTGCTAAAAGATAATCCTGGCTCGTAATACTGTGCTCGATTTTACTGTCTGATAGTGAGTGAATTTTTCAAACTCTTCGCGTTCGTCATCGTCTAATGTAACTGGAAGTTTTGGTTTTCTCATGACTCCTTGCTGGTGGATTAGTTACTGAATGATAAAGACTATGTTCAGACAACCTGATCTCACGGAAAATGACTTGATACCCTGCAAGTCTAATGTAGGTTGGCGCTGAGGCACGAAGCCCAACAAATTCGGCGAAATATCCTGTTGGGCTTCGCAAGTTCAGCACCAACCTACGCATTTAAGTCTCACCTCATTATCTTGAAAAGTCAGTAAACTTTTGATTTTATTAGACTGGATTCAGGTGTTCTGATGTTAAGGTTACAAGAATAGAAGTTGGATTGATAATTTATTAATTATTTAGAGGGCGTGGTACTAGATTTAAATCAACATTATCTATTTTTTATGCCTTAGCGATATGATGTAAACTTTAAATACATAATTATTGGTGCCGATTAAGCTTAAAAAATCAATTAAGTTGTGGGGGAGGGGCGCTCATAAGCTTTGGAATTTGATTTTTTATTAAAGGCTTTTACTAGTTACTAGGGTAGTGAGAAGTTCGGTTGCGGCGCAGTAAAATAAGATATTTAAAATCAGTGGGCTAAGGGTTACTGATCATAGTGCGTAAAAAGAAAGATTTATGTCGCGCGATGGCATCCGGTCTTGGAATCTTCCTAAAACTTTAGGCGATCCATAAATGGCGCGCCTAATGCTTAAAAATGCCGCTTTTGTGAATTCTGTCCAGAGGTTTATGTTTTCAGTTTGCTGGCAAAACATACTGTAACTTCCTAAATAACCTCCCTTTACATTTAACTATTCTGCATTGTGCGCTGCTTGCTACCATCAGGGTCATCCATGCAACCAGTTCCACCAATAAGCATCAATGTGATAGCTAAAACTGATAATATTTTTTTCATTATTTTCTCCAAATTATTATTAATTTATACTTAAAATAAGTACGGTTTATTTATATCATGGCTACCTTTTGAATGCAATAATAAGTTAACTATAGTAATAAAAACCAAGGAGCTATATATGATCAATTGCGAATTACAAGAAAAAAATTATTTATAACAGAAAGAAATATTGCACCTATAGCGAATCGGTATGGCATCTTTCATGGTAACAAATGATTGCTTGGGTGCTCATTGAGCAAGTTATTCAGTTGATAGGCTTATGGTCTTTATGGATATGAATCAAATGTTAACTTTAAGAACGCCTGGTGTTGGCATTTGCTATTCTCTTTGAGAATAATTGTTTTGTTAAAATAATGCGCGTGTTTTCGATCAGATTGCTGGTCTCTAATGGGGTTTTTTTCAACTGTTTTGAGTGTTTATTCACAGATTAACTCCTTATTGATTGTCGATAATATTATTTCTTTTGTGCAAAACTCTCCTGAACAAATTAAAATAACATTTTGTCTAAAATTTAAAATAAGTCTGTGCAATTTACAAAAGAATTTGATGTTATTGTTATTGGTGGTGGTCATGCGGGCACTGAAGCCGCATTAGCCGCTGCGCGATCAGGTGCGCAAACATTGCTCTTGACTCAAAGTATAGATACTTTGGGGCAAATGAGCTGCAATCCTGCTGTGGGGGGCATAGGTAAAGGACATTTGGTTAAAGAGGTGGATGCACTGGGAGGTGTTATGGCGCGTGCCATTGACCATGCAGGTATACACTTTCGTATTTTAAATGCCAGTAAAGGGCCTGCAGTGCGAGCTACTCGTGGTCAGGCAGACCGTGAACTTTATAAAAAATATATTAGAGGCGCGCTGGAAAATCAGCAAAATCTAATGTTATTCCAACAATTGGTTTCTGATTTGATGGTGGACGGGCAATGCGTTATTGGTGTAAAAACCCAGATGGGCCTAGAGTTTAGAGCCAAATCAGTGGTCTTAACCACCGGTACCTTTCTTGGCGGAAGGATTCATATTGGCCTGCAGAACTACACAGGAGGGCGTGCTGGAGATGCTGCATCTATTGATTTAGCAGCCAGGCTTCGAGAATTGCCTTTTAAGGTTGATCGATTGAAAACAGGCACGCCGCCACGGATTGACGGACGTACCATCGATTTTTCGCAATTAGAACGGCAGCATGGTGATACACCTGTTCCTGTATTTTCTTTTATGGGAGATGCTAGTCAGCATCCGCAGCAAGTTCCTTGCTATATCACCCGAACCAATGAGCAAACTCATGATATTATTCGTGGCGGCTTAGATCGTTCGCCTATGTATGCCGGAGAAATTGAAGGTGTTGGACCGCGATACTGTCCCTCTATAGAGGACAAAGTAGTGCGTTTTGCTGAGCGTACTTCACATCAGATTTTTATAGAGCCAGAGGGTTTAAGTACTAATGAGTATTATCCTAATGGAATTTCGACCAGTTTGCCTTTTGATGTACAGTATCAGTTTGTGCGTTCTATGGTGGGTTTTGAGCGGGCAGAAATTGTCCGGCCTGGTTATGCCATTGAATATGATTATTTCGATCCAAGAGACTTGAAAACAACGTTAGAAACCAAATATATGAAAGGCTTGTTTTTTGCCGGGCAGATTAATGGGACGACTGGCTACGAAGAGGCTGCAGCGCAAGGCTTGATTGCTGGTATAAATGCTGCGCGAAAAGCGCAAGATAAAGAAGGGTGGTGTCCAGCGCGAGATGAAGCGTATATCGGCGTTATGATTGATGATTTAATTAGCAATGGCACGACAGAACCGTATCGAATGTTTACCAGTCGCGCTGAATATCGATTACTACTCCGGGAAGATAATGCCGATTTGCGATTAACAGAAAAAGGTTATGAATTAGGGCTGGTAGATGGTCGGCAATGGCAATTTTTTAATGAGAAGCGTGAAAGTATTACGCACACTCAAGCAGCATTAAGTGCAAAATGGATAAGAAAAGAGAGTGTTGAGGCAGGCCGCGTTGCTGAAGTATGGGGGAAAACACTGGTTAAGGAGGCAAATTTAATGGATTTGTTGCGTCGTCCTGAGGTTGATATCCTGCGTTTGTTGGATTTTATTGATAATAAAGATGTGACCGAGCAGGTAGCACAACAAGTTGAAATTCAAGCTAAATATGCAGGTTATATTGAACGTCAACAGCAGGATATTGATAAGGCAAAACGCTATGATCATTATAGAATACCTGAAGATTTAGATTTTAATGATGTGAAAGGCTTGTCTAATGAAATGCGCGAAAAATTTAGCAAGCAACGACCTGAAACATTGGGGCTAGCCTCAAGAATTCCTGGTGTAACGCCTGCTGCTATTTCGTTGTTGCTGATTTATATGAAAAAGAAAAATGGATAATAGTCGGCTTATCTTGCAAGATGGTATAGCCGAATTAGGATTGATTGCCACGGATTCACAGGTTGATAGCTTGCTGTCTTTTGTGCGGCTGATTGAGAAATGGAATAAAGCCTACAACCTCACCGCGATTCGTCACCGGGATGATATATTGCGCTTGCATATATTGGACAGTTTGGCCATATTACCTTTTATGAGTGGGCAGCGTATTATTGATGTAGGTACTGGTGCTGGCTTGCCGGGAATTCCTCTGGCTATCTTTTTACCTGAGGTAAAGTTTACTCTGTTAGATAGTAATTCCAAGAAGACCCGATTTGTGCAGCAGGCGGTACTGGAATTAAAATTACTAAATGTTGAAGTAGTTCATGGTCGAGTTGAGCGACTGTTGCGTGATGGCTTATATGATGCTGTTTTGAGTCGTGCATTTGCAAGTTTAAAAGATATTTTGAACTTAACATTGCATTTACTTGGGCCAGATGGTGTTTTGATTGCTATGAAAGGGCAAGATCCTGAGCAAGAACTAAATGAAATTGATCGGACTTATTCGGTAAATCCCGTTGTAGTGCCGGGAGTCGATGCAGAGCGGTGTGTGGTGCGGATAAATAAAACATGACAAAAGTAATAGCAATCACCAATCAAAAAGGTGGTGTAGGTAAAACGACAACCTGTGTTAATTTGGCAGCTACATTAGCAGCGGCTAAGCGTAAAGTATTATTAATCGATTTAGATCCGCAAGGTAATGCGGCAATGGGCTGTGGCGTTAATAAATCAAATGTACTGTACTCTAGTTGTGATTTATTAATTGAAGATATACCTGTTTCTGAAATGATTCTTGCTGTTACATCGATAGGGTTTGATGTGATTGCAGGGAATTCTGACTTAACCATTGCTGAAGTGCAGTTAATGAAAATGACGCAACGCGAGCGACGCTTGGCAAACGCTTTACAGCAAGTAAAAGGTCTATATGATTATGTGCTAATAGACTGTCCGCCATCGCTGAATATGCTTACCGTCAATGCGATGGTTGCTGCTGACAGTGTGTTGGTTCCTATGCAATGTGAATATTACGCTTTGGAGGGCTTATCCGCATTAATGGATACTTTGCGTAATATTCAGGAAACTGCAAACCCTGCTTTGTATCTCGAAGGGATTTTGCGCACTATGTATGATACGCGTAGCAGATTGACAAAAGATGTCTCAGATCAGCTAATAGAATATTTTGCAGATAGAGTATTTCGTACCTGTGTGCCGCGAAATATCAGGTTGGCTGAAGCACCGAGCCATGGTATGCCTGTTTTGCAATATGATAAAAATTCTCGTGGAGCAGTTGCTTATATTGCTTTGGCCGGTGAGTTAATTAGAAAAGAAAATAAATAAGCATATGGCAGAAAAGAAAAGAGGTTTAGGGAAAGGCTTGGGCGCATTGATGGGTGATATGGGAGGGAATGAGCAAATAAAAAAAAATATTCACTCCTTACCGGTAGAGTATTTGCAGCGTGGAAAATATCAGCCGAGAAAAGATATAGATCCTGAGCGATTACAAGAACTAGCTGAATCGATAAAGGTACAGGGTATTGTGCAGCCAATTATCGTTAGAGAGGTCGGCTATAACCGCTATGAAATTGTAGCAGGTGAGCGTCGCTGGCGCGCTGCCCAGTTAGCTGGATTAGCAGATGTGCCAGTACTAATAAAAGATATAGATGATCGGGCAGCATTGGCTATTTCTCTTATTGAAAATATCCAGCGTGAAGATTTGAATCCTTTGGAAGAGTCAGAGGCATTTCAACGATTAATAGAAGAATTTGATCTAACGCACCAGCAAATAGCTGAGGCTGTTGGCAAGTCAAGAACGGCGGTGACAAATTTACTGAGGCTCAATGAATTGCAGAGTGAAGTTAAAACATTATTGGCAAAAGCAGCTTTGGGTATGGGGCATGCGCGTGCTTTATTGAGTTTAGATGCCGAAAAGCAGATTGCTCTTGCTAATAAAGTCGCAAATGAAGGATTGTCAGTGCGCGCTACTGAGAAACTAGTTCAGGACTTACAAAAGGATAAGCAAGAAGATAAAGAGCATATTGTTGTGCAAGCACATGTGAGGTTAATAGATAGGGATACGTTGCGCCTTCAGGAGGCAATGACGCATTATATTGGGGCTAAAACAACGATTAAACACAAAGAAAATGGCCAGGGAACAGTAGTGATAAATTACAATAGCCTTGATGAACTAGAGGGTATTGTTTCGCGATTTGAAATACACAATGAAGTGAAAGAGTAGGAATGCGCCTTGTCAAATTCAGGCTGCATAGAGTGTATGGCCGTGAATTTGCATGTGTGTTGCTTACTGGGCGTTCTGGAGACCGGTAAATTATGATTATTCAGGGCTGTAGCAAATAAGCGGAATACCCTATATAAAGCAAACACCAGAAAATCCATCCTTGCTTAAATCTATTCCTATGGATATAATTCATGCATTATTTTATTGGGTTTTATGTGCGAAAAATTCACCAGATCTCAGTTGTACACAAAATTCTGCTAGCTCAGACATTTATAGTCTCTATTGTCATTGTGGCGTTTTATTTTCTGGGGAATGAAATAAATGCGAAATCAGCATGTTATGGAGGTCTCGCCGCATTAATTCCTAATTGGTATTTTGCTCGAAAAATTATTAAGCACAAAGGGCAGGAAGCAAAAAAAATACTACGATCATTTTATGCAGGTGAGTCAGGAAAATTATTCATAACTGCAATTATTTTTGCGCTTATTTTTCAGGATCCCATTATTGATATTATGGCAGTGTTGACGACCTATATTGCAGCACTCACAGTTTTTTGGTTTGCGTTATTAATACGTAAATATTAATTTATTTAGAAAGCGAGGAAAAATGGCTACTGAAGCACATGCGGCGGAAGGCGCAACAGGGTATATCGTTCACCATCTAACACCGTTATCAGTAGGTGAAGGTTTTTGGACTTTACATTTAGATACCTTGTTTTTCTCAGGAATTTTGGGTGCTTTATTTGTCTGGTTTTTCAAGATGGCTGCCGAGAAGGCCACTATAGGTGTGCCAGGAACTGGGCAGGCCTTTGTGGAAATGATTATTGAGTTTGTTGATCAACAAGTCAAAGATACCTTTCATGGTAGAAGTGCGCTTATTGCTCCGCTGGGACTGACTATTTTTATCTGGGTGTTCATGTGGAATTTCATGGACTTATTTCCAGTGGATATCCTGCCAGCGGTTGCCGGCATGATGGGAATGGAATACTTGCGTGTTGTTCCTAGTACTGATTTGAATGCGACCTTTGCGCTATCTTTTAGTGTCTTTATTTTAATTATTTTTTATAGCATCAAAATCAAAGGTGTATTTGGCTTTGCCAAAGAGTTAACATGCTCTCCTTTTGGCCCCTGGATGATGCCATTTAATCTACTATTAAAACTTGTTGAAGAAATAGCAAAACCGATTTCACTGGCATTGCGACTCTTCGGTAACTTATATGCAGGCGAGCTAATTTTTATTTTGATTGCTCTGCTGCCTTGGTACATACAGCCGTTGTTAAGTTTTCCATGGGCTGTTTTCCATATTCTTATTATTACCCTTCAAGCGTTTATCTTTATGGTGTTAACCATCGTATATTTAAGCATGGCGCACGAAGACCATTAATTAAGCTTCACTAACTATTTAAACTTTTAATATAACAATACTTTTGGAGGTATTATGGAACTTGCAGCGTTGATTGCTGATGTACAAGGTATGACTGCTATTGCAGTAGGTCTGGTTTTGGGTATGGGTGCACTGGGTACTGCGATAGGCTTTGGTCTGTTAGGTGGTAAGTTCCTGGAAGGCGCAGCACGTCAGCCAGAAATGGTTCCTATGCTACAAGTTAAAATGTTTGTTGTTGCAGGTCTACTTGATGCGGTAACTATGATTGGTGTTGGTATGGCGTTATTCTTTACATTCGCTAATCCATTCCTATCTGCTGTTGAAGCGGTTGCAGGATAAGACACTCGTCAGTTATTTTAACAGCAACATGAGGAAGGCTAGTGAGTATTAATGCTACGCTAATCGGTCAAATGATAACGTTTACACTTCTAGTATGGTTTACTATGAAGTATATTTGGCCACCACTAATTGGCGCTATCGAAGAACGCAAAGCAAAAATCGCTGAAGGATTGGCGGCGGCTGAAAAAGGCCAGAATGATATGGAATTGGCAGCGAAAAAAGCTGCGCTTGTTCTTAGGGAAGCTAAACAACAATCAGCTGATATTGTAAATCTTGCACAAAAACGTGCGAACGAGATCGTTGAAGAATCAAAAGGTAACGCCAGGAAAGAAGGTGAACGGTTGATTGAAGCGGCTCAGGCTCAAATTGAACAAGAAATGCAAAAAGCTCAAGAAGCAATGCGTAAAGAAGTTTCTGTATTAGCTTTGAAAGCTGCTTCACAGATTTTGCAGCAAGAAATTGATAAGGCTAAACACAAAGATCTTCTCAGTAAAGTATCTGAGCAGCTAGGTCAAGCGTAATGAGTGAATTAGCAACTTTGGCAAGACCTTACGCAGAAGCCGTATTTAAAAGGGCAAAAGAGACACAGAGCGCGCAGCAGTGGTCTGAATCTTTAGCGTTTCTTTCAGCCGTAATGCAAGATAAAGATTTAGTTGCAATTGTAAATAACCCTAAAATTAGTGAGGCAAAAAAAGTTGAACTAATGCTGGATATTAGCAAAGATCAAATAATACAAGAAGGTGTAAATTTTCTTAAATTATTGGTTGAAAATAGCAGACTGAATCTGGCACCTCAAATTGCGGAATTATTTGAAAGCTATAAAGCTGAAGATGAAGGCTATGTCGATGTTGATGTAATAACAGCTTATGCTTTAACTAAAGCTGAAGAACAGAGTTTTGCTTCATCGCTAAAAAAGAAACTGAATAAAACTATTAACATTAACTCAATTGTTGACAGTTCCATTATCGGTGGTTATTTAGTGAGAGCAGGGGACAGCGTAATCGACGGATCTATTAGTGGTCAACTTCAACAACTAGCTAAAAGGATCTAACAGCTTAGACTGAGAAAAAATATGCAATTAAATCCATCTGAAATAAGTGATCTGATTAAGAAACGGATCGAAAATTTTGACGTAAATGTCGAAGCGCATACCGAAGGTACCGTTGTCAGTGTGACAGACGGTATTATCAGGGTACACGGTTTATCACAAGCAATGCAGGGTGAAATGCTTGAGTTTCCAGGCAATTCCTACGGTATGGCTCTTAACCTAGAGCGAGATTCTGTCGGTGTGGTAATGTTAGGTGCTTACCAACATATCACAGAAGGCGATACTGTAAAATGTACAGGTAAAATTTTAGAAGTGCCAGTGGGTGAAGCATTACTGGGGCGTGTTGTCGATGCGTTAGGTAATCCAATCGATGGTAAAGGCGAAATAGATACCAATGAAATGGCACCTGTTGAAAAGATTGCTCCAGGCGTAATTGCCAGACAATCAGTTGATCAACCTGTGCAATTGGGTTTGAAATCAATTGATGCCATGGTTCCGGTAGGTCGAGGTCAGCGTGAATTAATTATTGGTGACCGTCAGACAGGTAAGACAGCGATTGCGGTTGATGCGATTATCAATCAAAAAGGTACCGGTGTTAAGTGTATCTACGTTGCTATCGGACAAAAACGTTCGTCTGTTGCTAATGTAGTGCGTAAGCTAGAAGAGCACGGTGCATTGGGTCATACCATTATTGTTGTTGCTTCTGCTTCTGAATCTGCTGCATTACAATTCATTGCCCCTTATACAGGGTGTTCAATGGGTGAGTTTTTTAGAGATAAGGGTGAAGATGCGCTTATTATCTATGATGATTTGACTAAACAGGCATGGGCTTATCGTCAAATGTCATTGTTATTGCGTCGTCCACCGGGTCGTGAAGCGTATCCAGGAGATGTTTTCTATATTCATTCTCGTTTATTGGAAAGAGCATCACGTATTAATGCGGATGAGGTAGAAAAATTAACCGGCGGTAAAGTAAAAGGCAAAACAGGTTCATTAACTGCATTGCCTATTATTGAAACCCAGGGTGGTGACGTTTCTGCTTTCGTACCAACTAACGTTATTTCAATTACTGATGGACAGATTTTCCTTGAGTCTGATCTGTTTAACGCTGGTATACGTCCAGCGGTAAATGCAGGTTTATCTGTATCGCGTGTGGGTGGTGCAGCGCAAACAAAAATTATTAAAAAATTAGGTGGTGGAACGCGTCTGGATTTGGCGCAATACCGTGAATTGGCAGCTTTTGCCCAGTTTGCATCTGATTTGGATGAAAGCACTCGTAAACAGATTGAGCGTGGACAGCGTGTAACAGAGTTGATGAAACAAAATCAATATTCACCGATGTCGGTCGCCCAAATGGCAGTTTCATTATATGCAGCAAATGAAGGGTTTTTAGATGATTTAGAAGTTGCTAAAGTCCTTGATTTTGAAGACGCCTTACAATCATACATGGCATCTGAGCAATCTGGTTTAATGGCCAGAATTAATGAGAAAGGCGATTTTAGCGATGAGATAAAGCAGGGTTTACACGCTGCGATTGAGAGTTTCATTAAAACAAGTAGCTGGTAAAGGGGCCTCCTGATGGCTGTTGGAAAAGAAATACGTACCCAGATTTCAAGTATTAAAAATACTCAGAAAATCACGCGTGCCATGGAAATGGTAGCCGCGAGTAAAATGCGTAAAACAAAAGACAGAATGGAGGCTACTCGCCCCTACTCAAAAAAGATTAGTCAGATAATCAAACATCTGGCGTATGCAAACCCGGAGTACAAACATTCTTTTCTCGTAGAACGTGAAATAAAGCGAGTAGGTATTATTGTTATCAGTTCTGATAGAGGTTTGTGCGGTGGTCTGAATTCAAATTTATTCAGAAAAACGCTGAAACAACTAACGCACTGGGATGGCGAAAATACTGAAGTCGATGTTTGTACTATTGGTGGCAAAGGTGCAAGCTATTTTGGTAGTTTAAAGATAAACAAATTAGGTCAGGTTTCTAAACTAGGTGATACTCCACATTTAAATGATATTGTGGGGATTATCAAGATCATGTTAGACGCTTATGAGGCGGGTACGATTGATGAGCTGTACGTAATGTATAATCATTTTGTAAATACCATGACTCAAGCACCTACTATAGAAAAGCTGGTTCCTGTTATAGCAAATGAGCTGGAAAATGAAGAGCTGGGTGGACATTGGGATTATTTATATGAGCCTGATGCCAAAGAAGTTCTGGATAATTTACTGACTCGCTATATTGAATCGATTGTTTATCAAGGTGTAGTAGAAAATAATGCCTGTGAGCAAGCAGCAAGAATGGTCGCCATGAAAAGCGCTTCAGACAATGCTGGAAATCTTATTGATGAATTGCAACTTGTTTATAATAAAGCAAGACAAGCAGCCATTACACAGGAAATTTCAGAAATTGTTGCCGGTGCGGCAGCTGTATAGGGCTTGTAGAGCAATTTAAGTAATTAAGAGGACGACACAATGAGTTCGGGTAAAATCGTTCAGATTATTGGTGCGGTTGTAGATGTGGAATTTCCACGTGAAGCACTACCAAAAGTATATGATGCACTTAAAGTAGATAGTGTTGGACTGACCTTAGAGGTTCAACAGCAATTAGGTGATGGCGTGGTACGCGCAATTGCAATGGGAACGACCGATGGTGTTAGCCGAGGCTTAGAAGTAAGTAACACAGGCGATGCTATTAAAGTACCCGTTGGACAAAAAACCTTAGGCCGTATTATGGACGTTCTAGGGAATCCAATTGATGAAAAAGGTCCAATTGGTGAAGAAGAAAAGTGGGTTATTCATCGTGATGCACCTTCTTATGATGAGCAAGCGCCTGCTAACGAGCTTTTAGAAACAGGCATTAAAGTTATTGACTTGGTTTGCCCGTTTGCTAAAGGGGGTAAGGTTGGTTTGTTCGGTGGTGCGGGTGTAGGTAAAACCGTCAACATGATGGAGCTGATTCGTAATATCGCGATTGAGCATAGTGGTTTCTCAGTATTTGCCGGAGTGGGTGAACGTACTCGTGAGGGTAATGATTTCTACCACGAAATGACGGATTCAAACGTTATTGATAAGGTATCGTTAGTTTACGGTCAAATGAATGAGCCACCAGGAAACAGATTACGCGTTGCGTTAACAGGTTTATCGATGGCAGAATATTTTCGTGAAGAGGGACGTGATGTTTTATTCTTCGTTGATAATATTTATCGTTATACCTTGGCGGGTACGGAAGTATCAGCGCTATTGGGTCGTATGCCATCAGCGGTAGGTTATCAACCTACATTGGCAGAAGAAATGGGTGTATTACAAGAGCGCATTACCTCAACCAAGACCGGTTCAATTACTTCAATCCAGGCGGTATATGTACCAGCCGATGATTTAACGGATCCATCTCCTGCTACTACCTTTGCTCACTTAGATGCAACAGTTGTATTGTCGCGGCAAATTGCTGAGTTAGGTATTTATCCTGCGATTGATCCATTGGATTCAAGTAGTCGTCAGTTAGATCCTTTAGTCATTGGCCACGCGCATTATAATGTTGCCCGTGGTGTTCAAGGTATCTTGCAACGTTATAAAGAGTTACGTGATATTATTGCGATTCTAGGAATGGACGAGTTATCTGAAGAAGATAAATTGACTGTAACAAGAGCACGTAAAATTCAACGTTTCTTGTCACAGCCTTTCTTTGTTGCTGAAGTATTTACAGGTTCTCCAGGAAAATATGTTTCACTAAAAGATACTATCGCTGGTTTCCAGGGCATTATTGATGGTGAATATGACGATCTTCCTGAACAAGCGTTTTATATGGTTGGTTCCATAGATGAAGCGGTTGAAAAAGCGAAGAAAATGTAAGTTATTTACTTATTAAGGTAATATTATGACCATGACAGTACATGTAGACATCGTTAGTGCAGAGCAGGAGATATTTTCCGGAATGGCGGAAATGGTATTTGCTCCTGCTGAGCTTGGCGAAGTTGGTATTACACCGCGTCATGCGCAATTAATATCAAAGTTAAACCCGGGTGAAGTTCGTGTCAAAGTGAACGATAAAGAAACTCAGGCTTATTATGTTTCGGGTGGAATATTAGAGGTACAGCCACACTTAGTGACTGTGCTCGCTGATACTGCAATCAGAGCAAAAGATATTGATGAGGCGGCCGCTTTACAAGCAAAAGCTGAAGCGGAAGAAGCACTGAATGACAAATCTGGTAAGATTGATTACGCAACAGCTCAAGCGCGTTTGGCTGAAGCAATGATGCAATTACGAACCTTGGATAGGCTCAGAAAGCGCGGCGCTTAATTCACTGCGATATTAGCAAAAAAGCCCGATAACGGAAGCGTTATCGGGCTTTTTTTGTTTTTGTCTACGGTTTAATAAGCCACTATGATTTCATTGTAGACTTGGAAATAAGCACTATAATTTAAAAAAAGGTTAGGCGTAAAATATTTCATAATACTTTAATTAAGCTGACTTAAACTTTAGTAGTAAGTAATTCTGGATAAATAAAGGACATCATGCATGACGGTAAAAACGATTATATTAGCTGCTGGGCAAGGCACTCGTATGCGCTCAGATCTTCCAAAAGTCTTACACAAGATTGCTCATCGTAGTCTGTTACAGCATGTATATGATACGAGTAAATTAATTGATGAAAATGAAGTTATTATCATATATGGGCATGGCGGGGAGTTAGTTAGAGAGACTTTAGCTAAGCTTGATGCGCAGTGGCTTGAGCAAAAAGAGCAGTTAGGCACGGGTCACGCAGTAATGCAAGCCCAGGAACTAATAAATAGTGAGGACACTGTATTGATTTTATATGGTGATGTCCCATTATTATCAAAACAGTCAATTGACAGTTTGTTAGCGAATGTTTCAGCAACGCAAATGGCCTTATTAACTGTCAATCTAGCAGACCCTGCTGGCTATGGTCGAATTGTGCGAGATGCCTCGGGGAACGTACTTAAAATTGTTGAGCAAAAAGATGCCACTGAAAAAGAGCGGCAAATTAAAGAAGTCAATACTGGCATTTTAGCAGTAACGGGCGACAAACTTAAAAAATGGGTAGCCCAACTAGATAATAATAATGCCCAGCAGGAGTTCTATTTAACCGATGTGATAGAAATGGCAGTTAAAGAGGGTGTGAGCATAAAAACCAGCCAGCCAGAATTTATAGATGAAGTATTAGGGGTTAACAATCGCAAGCAATTGAGCCACCTTGAAAGGGTTTATCAATCCTTTCAGGCAGATAAATTGATGGCGCATGGAGTGACTTTGCTGGATCCGGCAAGGGTTGATTGCCGAGGAACGTTTGAGTTTTTAGGGCGAGATATTTTAGTTGATATTAATGTTATTTTTGAAGGAAATAATACGATAGGTAATAATGTTACCATTGGAGCGAATACCATTATTAATAATTCAGTCATTGGCGATAATGTAGCTATTTTAGCTAATTGTATTATTGACAATGCCAAAGTTGGTAATGCTAGCAGAATAGGACCTTTTGCAAGGTTGCGCCCACAAGCAGAACTATCCGAGCAGGTACATATAGGGAATTTTGTAGAAATCAAGAAAGCGACGGTAGCTAAAGGTAGTAAAATTAATCACCTGAGCTATATTGGCGATGCAACAATAGGGAGTCAGGTTAATATTGGCGCTGGAACAATTACCTGTAATTACGATGGTGTGAATAAGTTCCGTACAATTATTGAAGACGGCGCATTTATTGGCTCTGATACGCAACTGATTGCGCCAGTAACAGTAGGAAGAAATGCCACCATTGGAGCGGGTTCAACGATTACTAAAAATACACCGGATGAAAAATTGACCTTGTCAAGAGCTAAACAAATCACTATACAAAGCTGGCAGCGTCCAGTAGAAAAGGAGCAATAACATGTGTGGAATAGTCGGCGGAATCGCGCAAAGAAATGTTGTCCCGATTTTAATTGAAGGCTTAAAAAGACTAGAGTACCGCGGCTATGACTCGGCTGGGCTTGCGGTTGTTGCAGATAGTAAGATTCACAGGCAAAGAGAGATTGGTAAAGTTAAAGCATTGGAAGATTTGCTTGCAGCAGCACCCTTTGCAGGTAATATCGGTATAGCACATACACGATGGGCAACCCACGGCAAACCAAGCACCCAAAATGCTCATCCGCATATCTGTAACAATAAAATTGCGATTGTACATAATGGTATTATTGAGAATCATCAGACACTACGCGATACCCAAAAAGCGCAGGGTTATAATTTTACCACTGAAACCGATACCGAAGTCATTGCCCACCAAGTCTATCATGAACTTGAGAGTGCATCTAGCTTGTTACAAGCCGTAAAAAATACGATTAAACACTTAGAAGGTGCCTACGCATTAGGTGTTATCAGTAATACCGATGAAAATACTTTAGTCACTTGCCGTAAGGGAAGCCCATTAGTTATTGGGGTTGGGATAGGCGAATATTTTATAGCTTCCGATGTCGCCGCTCTTTTGCCAGTGACACAGCGTTTTATCTTTTTAGAGGAAGGTGATGTAGCCGAACTAAAAACAGACAGTCTGACTATTTATGACAAAGATGATCAACTTGTGCAAAGGCCGATTAAAGAAAGTAGCCTAAAAGCAGATGCAGTTGATAAAGCCGGTTATCGACACTATATGCTCAAGGAAATTTATGAGCAGCCAAATGCAATAGCAGAGACATTAGAAGGCCGGTTTATTGATAATAAACTACAAGATACTGCTTTTGGACATAATGCGGCTGAGGTATTTGACAAGATTAAATCGGTACAAATATTGGCCTGTGGTACCAGTTATCATTCCGGACTAGTTGCAAAATACTGGTTTGAAAAATTAGCCCGTGTTCCCTGTAATATCGATGTGGCTAGCGAATATCGCTATCGAGAACCAGTGCTCGCTGACGGTACCTTAGTGGTCACTATTTCACAATCAGGGGAAACAGCAGATACACTGGCTGCATTGCTTGAGGCCAAAAGATTAGGCGCATTGTACTCATTAGCTATTTGCAATGTGCCTGAAAGCTCCCTGGTAAGAGAGTCCGACCTGGTGTTAATGACAAGAGCAGGTCCTGAAATTGGCGTTGCATCTACAAAAGCGTTTACAACTCAGCTAGTTGCTTTAATGTTACTGGTCATGGCAGTCGGAAAGCGCTTTGCTCTAAGCAAGGAAAAAGAAGCAGAAATAAGCTCTGAATTATTTCAATTACCCCGCATTATAGAAGATGTTCTGCAGATAGATGGTGAGATTAAAACTTTATCGGAGCAATTTGCCGAAAAACAACATGCTTTATTTCTAGGCAGAGGGACGCATTATCCTATCGCTATGGAGGGCGCTTTAAAGTTAAAGGAAATATCCTATATACACGCGGAAGCATACCCTGCCGGTGAATTAAAGCATGGGCCATTAGCGTTAATAGATGCAGAAATGCCGGTCATTACGATTGCTCCCAACAATAGCTTACTCGAAAAATTGAAGTCAAATATTCAGGAAGTAAGTGCGCGTGGCGGGCAGTTGATTGTTTTTCTGGATGAATCTATCGTTAATGAGCCTGACGAAAATGTACAAATAGTAAGAATACCCATGGTAAATAACCTGATCGCCCCTATTGTTTACGTGATTCCACTACAATTACTTTCCTATCATGTCGCCATTCTTAAAGGGACTGATGTAGATCAACCACGAAATCTGGCTAAATCAGTGACAGTTGAGTAGAAATGGCCGATTTTTAAGGTAATGCTGTCGTATTAAAATTAAAGACTCATACTATTAAAACTACTATCATACTTTTCACTACCGTACACTCTATTGTATGAAAATGGTGATGAATTTAGCTTTAAAGATATTTGTCCTGAACAGGGGAGCATGACTGAAATATCAGCGGTTGAATTTACGCGTAAACGCAACATCGTGTCAGGGCTGTTGTTTATTGGGGGAGGGAAATATAACGACTCCATTTACTTGGTGACTAATTTTCCTACAGGTGGTAAGGCTTTTAACTGGTATCGAAAGCGCTTTCGTACAGAAACTCTTTTTCAGATCTCAAGGGTCGAGGGTTCAACTTACAGAAAAAGTGGGTTAAGATCCCCCACCGGGTTTCCGGCTCATTATCCTAAAAACGGCAGTAAAAAATATCCTTATAATGTCAAAGTCAGACAACATAAGGAATTCCAATGGTTTTACCACCCAAAGTCACTCACCCAATAGGTGAACAAGAAATTCAATTAAAAATGCGAGAAATACCGGCATTAGTTGCCGATACTTTTGCCGGAAAAATACACATCGAGTGGGACCCACAGGCACAAGTCACTACGCTGGGACAGCTCCCTTTCTTTATTCAATTCTTGAAAGTCGGCAACTTATTTGAACCCTGGGTTGAAGAGTGTCCTTTAACTTACTCCAGCAATAATGCACCTGAGAAAGTTGATGTACTGGGGTCTTATTTATTATCCATTTTATCAGGTCATAGTCGCTATCGGCACCTAACCAGTTTAATAGGGGATAGCGTCAATGCCAACCTGTTAGGTATGGCGAAAGTCGTCAGTGAAGATTCAGCCCGAAGAGCGATGAAAAGAATCGAAGTGAATGAAGGTATCCAATGGTTGCAGGATCACCTCTATTACAGCTACAGCCCACTCCTCAGTCAGCCCTGGATATTGATACAGATGTGACTGTAAAGCCTTTGTACGGTAAGCAGGAAGGTGCAGTGATTGGCTATAACCCCCATAAACCCGGACGGCCTTCACATACGTTTCACACCTATATGATAGCTAACTTGCGATTAATTCTGGAGGTGGAAGTGAAGCAGGCAACCAAAGTGCTGCCAAGTATTCCGCCCATGCCCCGGTTTATGGGCATTATTAGAACGTATTCCACGAGTACATTGGCCTGCGCTATATCTGGAGGAGACAGTGACTTGGGGAAGTGATGGAATTGTGACCGAAGCCGAACAACGGAACATCCATTATCTGTTTAAACTACGCCAATCCAAAAATGTAAAAAAACTGATATTATCAAAATCATTGCCGACCCGGTTGGATATCAATCCCAGCCGGGGTGGGAGGCGTTAGAAACCGAATTACAGTTCGCCAGCTGGAAACGTAGCCGACGAGTTATCCCTTACGCGACGACGCCTATCAAAAAAAGAAGACACCCCACCCGAAAGTCCTAAGGGCATACTGTCGGTTCCTCAGCAGTGTTCAATCTGGGAACCGCCTGAAGAGATTGGTGCCTATGAATATGCGGTCTTAGTCACCTCATTAACTGACGAAGTGTTAACTGTTGTACAGCACTACCGAGATAGAGCAGATTGTGA
>CALOCH010000009.1:0-58333 GCA_942491615.1 uncultured Gammaproteobacteria bacterium | reverse complement strand
TTGAAAACCTAGCCAATAGTGAAGTAAAGAAAGTCGTTAATAAAATACTTGAAAAGCATAAATGGTCAAATTGATGACATTATTTTTCTCACCCCCAAACCTGATTTAAGTCATTGCGTATGGGGTGTGGAGTTTCATAGAAAAGATACGGCTAAACACCCTTGTCTGATCCAAAGGATAACTGGAAAATTTCTCCATACTTAGGACTCATAGTGAAGAATATTTACTTGAGAGATCTGGCGCTCAATTTATTTTAGATAATAAGAAAGTTGCTATTGTTGGTTGTGGTTCAGCTGGTGGCGGTATTGCACAACAACTTGCAAAAGCAGGAGTTGGAGAATTACACCTAATCGATTTTGATGTAATGAATGTTGAGAATATCTATCGACATACTTTTAAGAGCTTATCTAGGTACTCGTAAACGAGGAATTCTAAAAGGCAGTGATGTTAGTCATGAAATTGAAGCAAATATCCCTTACACAATTGTAAAACCATTTGATGGCATTTTATTTAGCATTGCAAATATGGAAGTAATTTTTAACAATACGATGCAATTGTTATTGCTACTATGATTTTACCAGTGAATTATATTTCAACACGGTTCATAAAAAAACTGCTGAATTAACACCAGTTATCTATGCTTGGCAAGATGGTTTAGTGTCGGGGGCATTCAATTACAGTTGTAAATGATGAAGGGTCGATGTTTAGAATGCCTATATACCAAGTCTTCTGGTTTTGAACCTCATGCAAAAAAACTAGCTTTATTGAATATGGTCAAACAATCAGCAAACATCTGGGAGGATGTTCAGTGTGTTTACGCCATTTTCTTTTTTAGATGCACTGGCCAAAACAGCATTATTGGCAACAAGAATGACTTTGAAGCTCTGCAAGGAAAAGCAAAAATGAAATTAGAAGCTGGAAAGGCAGTGATGAACAACTTAAAGCAGAAGGCTATTCTGCATCTAACTGGTATAAAAAAAGCCCTGAACATTTCATCCAAGACCAAGAAAACTATATTGCCCCCAACTGCCCAATTCGCGGAAAACAATTAGATTTTGTTAAAACAGATGGTAGTCGACTAATTATCGATAGCCCAGTAAATGAATTTAATCGCTATCAACAAAATAAATCCAGTGATTATGATATGGGAGGCTTCTATTAGGTAGGTATTTAATTAATTGTTCTCATCTAGCTGTTGACCATATATCTACTCCACAGAGAGGTGATAAAAGATCTCGTTATGGTTTTTTTAGAGGAAAAAGGTCATCAGAAAGTAGCTCATAACATTGGATCACAAGATACACATGTACATATTTAGGTGGCTTGGTATACTCATCCAGAACCTCATCCTGCCCTATCACAACCAGATTTAACATTGTTAAACGTTTAAAAACGATATCTATGAAGGTGATTATCTTTATTTTGTCATTGTTGTACTTCATGAGATCGCTTGTTGGAAGGCTCGTATAGGTAATCATTTATAAAAATTAAAGGAATATAAATATGTCGGATAAATTCGCATTTTTCAAGTCAATTAGCTGGAATTAATCTCATGGCTTACCAGCTAAGAATATTATTTTACAAGCAGGAAGGTTGTTTTTAGTTGTTGGTTTTGCAGGAGGAGCATTATTTAACAATTTTTCTATAAAGCACTCATCTGATAATGGTATGAATATAGCAATTGACTTTTTCTTCTGATCAGGTTCCATACTTGATTCAACATGACTTTTGTCACTGGGTTTTTATAGGTGCTTTAATATTAATTACTGAAATAATCTGCATTTCATCTGGTAGATCAAAGACCTTAGTCATAGGGATTGAGCATACAGTCTTGCAGCACTTTGACACCACTTTCAGCATTTTTGGTAAAGCAGAAACGATTCCAATTGATTTAACTGTTTGCTATGTGAATGGACAAAGTATCTAATCCTGAGAAAGCCCTTGGTTTAACAAGGCTTGGTATTGAAGAACAAAACTAAAAGCAGTAGAAATTGGAAATAAAGAAGCAACCATCGTTTATGGGTGGTATGCCACCTGTTGGTTTAGGATTTTTAGCAGGTTATTTAATGTCGAATATTGAACCTACCGTTGAAGTATGGACTATAACCGCAATGTTAATGATGGAAGAACAAGGTTAAAAAGTTGATGGATTTGCAGATGCAAATAGACCAATCATTAATTGGGATAATTATGTACAAGATAAAGACGTATGCCTGTTAATGTCCATTACCTATCCAGTCACGGTTGAACAAGTCGTTAAAAGTTGCTTGCTCTTCGTATGCTTGGAAGTTAAACTTTGTACCAATATGACACATATGGCATTAAAAACAATCACTTGAAAAAGAGCTAGAACATGAAACGATTAGGCCATGATGGAACAAAACGAGTGCATATTTTTTGCGCCGCTCAAGCTTCATTTAATTTTTGCATGGGACGACAAGTAACCAGAATCAACGAAATTATTGTTTATGAATACGATATAAGCTCCTCAGAAAAATACCTATGAGTTCATTTAACACTAAAGACGTTTATCACCTGCAATCGTTTATGGAAAATTTATCTACACTGCTCCTAATTATCCATAATAATGGAGCGGGTTATTCACTACAAACATTTTTACAGTTAGTATGAGCTAAGCCATTTTTAATGGCTTTATTAAAATTTTGTATGTTACAAATCCTCTCAGTTCGAAAAGTTTACCATATTATTTGTCAGATCAAGCTCTAATACTGAGAAGATAACAATTAAAGCAATATATGGGGCTGTTCTTGTTTAGGATTTGAGTGTAATGTGTAACCTTCATTAAAAAAATACCTATCTGTTCATACCTCCAAAAACTGAAACTTGTATTTGTCGAAATTCTGCCTATATAAATAACTAAACACAGAGTTGATCGCTTTTTTTACTGAAACATAAAATATGTTAGCTTGAAAAAGAAGTGAAAGTCACTATCTGAATTTTATAACAACTATTAACACTCATGAGTTAAGGTATTATCATAGTGATGTATCAATATCTTGCAAAAGTTTCATTTGACTCAAATTAATAACTCTACACGAGTGCAAGAAAATTTCGCAAACGTTTTTATAAAGAACTATATGGCTAAAAATTACTTGAAAAATTAAAAATTCAAGGGCCGGTTTGGGTTGATAACGCTCAGCTTACATTAAGTAGTATCAACATCAATTATTTTCTTTGAGTATTTGTGTGCAATGGTAGTTATTTTCAGCCTAAGAGTGAACTCGTTTCTGATCTTTATGTTTCCGCACCAATGCAAGCGTATTCAGATTATCCAATATTGAGAATTACAGGCGTAAATCATAATAGGCAATTAATTGTTTCGATCTAGGGGTAGAGGAGCTGTAGTATCACAGAAGGACTTCGTACAAAAGGTATAATAACGCTCTAAATAAACACCTCAAGGCGAGTCAGCCTTGATCACTTTCTGAGATCATTCTACCTTGGTTAAAAGAGCAAACAACACATTTGAACTTTACCTTTGTGAAAAACCATCACAAGGGCGTGATATCGCTCGTATTCTGGGTGCTAATCAACGTAATGATGGCTATCTTCAGGGCGATAAAGTGGTTGTTAGCTGGTGTATTGGACATTTGCTGGAAATGATTCCACCCGATGAATACGATCCCAAATATAAGCGTTGGTCATTAACAGATTTGCCGATTTTGCCTCAGGACTGGAAAATGTCGGCAAAAAAGTCGACAAGCAAACAATTAACGGTTTTAAAAAAGCTATTAAAACGCTGCCATAGTGTGGTGATTGCAACCGATGCGGATCGTGAAGGGGAAACGATTGCCCGGGAGGTCCTGGACTATTTTAAATATACCGGTGCAACGCGTCGCTTATGGTTATCAGCTCTGGATACGGTGAGTGTCCAACGTGCACTGAAAGCGATCAGACCGAGTATAGAAACCGAACCTCTGTATCATTCAGGATTAGCGCGTGGGCGAGCTGACTGGTTAATCGGCATGAATCTCACTCGCGCTTTTACGCTGTTAGCGAATGATCGACAAGTGCGCTCAGTAGGTCGAGTGCAAACGCCTACATTAGCATTGATAGTCAATCGGGATCGTGAAATCTCAAATTTCAAACCAGTCCCTTACTATGAAATTTTGGCTTATTTTAAAACCCATAATGGGATAGCGGGTGAATTGCTGGAAACAAAATGGCAACTTCCTGAACAAATATCAACAGGGCAGGGCGACGAGCAAAAAAGATGTCTGGACAAGCAGGTTGCACAGTCAGTCATTGATCGATGTCAAAATCAACAAGGTCTTGTCACAACAGCAACAACCGCAAGAAAAAAACAACCACCACCCCTTACTTTATAATTTGTCAGGGTTGCAGCAAGAAGCTTCACGGCGCTGGGGTATGGTGCCCAGGAAGTACTGAATCTAGCGCAATCTCTTTATGAAACCCATAAACTGACTTCATACCCAAGAAGTGATTGTGAATATTTGCCGCTGAGTCAATTTAACGATGTCAGTACAATACTGCAAGCACTATGTAAAAATGATCCGAGTCTTTGTGATCTCATTGCTCAGGCTAATAAAGCACAGAAATCCCGAGTCTGGAATGATAAAAAAGTCACGGCTCACCATGCCATTATTCCTACTCAGGCAACTCCTGGAATTACTCGTTTCAATGTTAAAGAGCTGAATATCTACAATTTAATTCGACGCCGTTATATTGCCCAGTTTTTCCCTGATTATGAATATGATCAAAGCACTATCATCGTCACGATTAATACAGACCAATTTAAAGCCAGTGGGCGTATTTCCCGTGTCAAAGGCTGGAAACAAGCAATTGAAACAGAGAGCAGACAGAGTTTTCTAAACCAGCTGGTGAAGATAATAGTGGGCAGGAACTTCCTGCTGTAAAAAAAGGTGAATCACTACTCTGTGATCATCTCAAACTGTTAGATAAATTAACCAAGCCACCCAAACATTACACTGAAGGTACGTTGATCAAAGCCATGGAAACCATTGGTACTCAGGTGACCGATAAGGTCATGAAAAAGATATTGAGAGAAACAGCCGGATTTGGTACGCAGGCCACCCGAGCTAATATTATTCAAACACTGTTTCAACGTGAATTTATTAATGCGAAAAGATAAGAAATTGCTCAAAGCAACAACGCTGGGATTTAACTTGATTGATGCAGTGCCTGACACCATCAAAGATCCACTATTAACCGCACAATGGGAACAACAACTGGATGATATTGCCAATAACAACAGGGCAGGATATCAATGGCTTCTTACAGCAACAAATTTTGTTGCTTAATGCCATAGTTACGCAGGTTAAAACGCCACAAACAAAGTATCAAGCAACGCCTGTTTCTTCTAACAGCGTAACAAATCCAAGCGCTCATCCAGCCAAACAATACCAGGCAGGTGACCCTTGCTCCAGAATGCAATCATACAGCTTGAAGTTTTTCGTACTGCTATTCCGAGGCAAGAAAATTGGCCAGAAATTATATAGGCTGCAGTCATTTTCCAGACTGCCGGTTTTATGCGTGGCCTAGCCTTTAATCAAGAGTTCTAAAGCAGTTTGCCTCTGACTACCGACAGTTTTTAATTACATCTTGATCAAAACTTAGCCACTCATATCCTTGTAACTTGCTTTTAGTGCAAATAAGAGCATCAACAAAATCCACATTTTTATCAACAAACAAAGATAGTGCTTCGAATAGAATGACCTTATTACTATTGATGACACCTTCCATTGCTAATATTGACTTAAGGTCGGTGACCACCTCGGCTTTCGGTAAATCATAGAACTTGGTTAAAACAAATAACACCTCCATGAGTACCACATCTAGAATTTCCACTTCCAGATTTCCTGATTCGATTTCTTCGAAGATTCGAGTGCTCTCAATAAGGTGTTCTTTGTGATCTCCAACCAGAAACCGGATAATGATATTGGTGTCAATCAGAGTTGCCATATTTCTCTTCCATAGCCTTTGTCATTGCTGCTTCCTTTATAAGCCTCATATCAGTCGTGCTCGATCTTAAAATTCTATCTTTATACTTACCCGCAAGTTTGTGTACAATACCTTCTTTTCTGACGGGATAGACAACAGCGACAACTTTTTTTTTGCGTTTATCTATAATTTCGATTGCTTCGGTCAGGTTGTTAAAAATAGAGGTGTTTTTTTGAATATCACCTATTCCAATTGATTTCATAATCTGCCTTTGTTTTATATAAAATGAATTTTAGTTTATATAAACCATGCCATGATTGCAACTTTTATTATATTGGCCAAGGTGGTGGTCCTTTCAACTCCTGTTAGATTTAAGTTTTCATCCAGAAGGAAGAGATACATGAGAGGGATCAAAACAGTGTGTCAGAAAATCAAGGTAATATGGCAAAATCAAAAATAATATACGAAGATAGACCTATTGTTTATGCAAAGTTTGATCATCCTCAATCAGAAGACTACATAGAATATAAGTCTATTATTCACATTAAAGATTCAGGTAAGGAACCAGTTACAATTCAATTGGAATTTGCTGGTATTCCGCCATTTGGCCCAATGCCGCCTGAAAAGCATACAATTAAAGCCGAAAATTTGATTGAACTTTATGTAAAACTAGGGCGCTGGCTCAGAAAGTTTGGGTATGTAATCAGGTAATATTAAAAATAGAGCTCATGTTTTGTTATCTGCAGTAGAACGTTAACCGGAACTTTGTCAATGCGTAATTTTACCTGTATTACCAAGGGTTGCTGGCTTTATGCCCTAATCAAGAGTTCTAAAGCAGTCTGTCTCTGACTCACATCCTGTTGTTGTATGGCCATGGATAGTGCTCTTCTAGTACCCACAAAAACCGCCAGATCTTTTGCCCGGGTTAATCCCGTATAAATCAGATTACGATACAGCATCTTGAAATGCTGGGTAAGGATAGGAATAATAACGGCCTTAAATTCACTGCCCTGAGACTTATGAATCGTAATCGCATAAGCCAGATCGAGCTCCATAATATCTTCTTTCTTATAATGCACTTCCCGGTTATCTGGGTAAAAAGACACCATAGCCGTCAGTTCCTCATTGTTGATGGTGATGATTTTTCCTATATCGCCATTAAACACATTAAGGTCGTAATTATTACGCCGGTGAATCACGCGATCACCTTCTCGAAATATCCGTTCACCTACTTTCAACTGGCACTTGTTTTGATGGGGTGGGTTAGCTTTTTCCTGGATCACCTTATTGAGATTAGCAGACCCCAGACTGCCACGTGTCATAGGCGTTAAAATCTGTATTTCCGTGTCTGCTCCATGATATTTAGGAATCCACTCAAGATAGAGTTTAACCACGCTATCAACAGCAGACAGGCCATAATGCAATGAAGACCA
Organism: uncultured Gammaproteobacteria bacterium; assembly: GCA_942491615.1. Classification (GTDB taxonomy): domain Bacteria; phylum Pseudomonadota; class Gammaproteobacteria; order Methylococcales; family Methylomonadaceae; genus Methyloprofundus. Next base: position 50,957 of record CALOCH010000009.1, on the reverse strand, counting down.
GAGGGTGTATTTTCTTGACCACGGACTTTAAGGCATCAACCTGAGCATCAGTTTGAGTTAATTGCTCAAGATCCACATGTTTGAATTTATCAGGGACAACAAAACTGACTTCATAAGCTGAAGTAATGGCTTCTTCAATTCTGAATTCAAAAGGGGAGTGATTGACTTTCTCTGCACCAAGATTCTCTAATTCTTCAGTATGCCAGTCAAAATGACGTTTTACACGGCTAATAAATCCAAGCTGTTCCTGAGTCGCTTCATCTGAATCAATAAACAGACAATCGGCTCCATTTTTCCAGATAGCGGGTGTTTTAAAAGGGGAGGCAATATAAGGTGTTTCACCTTTATTAATCTGATGCGCGTACTGGATAATCAAAGATTCTTTAGCCTGACGAAAGACCTGAGTTAGCCGAAAACAAGGGATAATCTCAGAGGAAATAATATCCTTAAGCACATTGCCAGCCCCTACTGAAGGTAATTGATCAGGGTCACCAATAAACAGCACCTGACAGTTATCGGGTACTGCTTTCAATAAAGAGGCGGTTAAACTGATATCCAGCATCGAGCATTCATCAACAATTAAAAAATCAGTCTTCAGCCTGGATTCTTCATTCATCTGGAATTCGCCACCTTTCCACTCCAGTAATCGATGAATGGTTTTGGCTTCTCGCCCAATCACCTCGCTCATTCTTTGTGAAGCTCGTCCGGTGGGAGCTGCTAGTAAAACTGATTTTTTCATGGCTTCTAACAGGCGAACAATTACCAATGTCGTCGTGGTTTTACCGCAACCTGGTCCTCCGGTCAGTACCGAGAAACGGTGTTGCACAACACCTTTAACTGCATCGGCCTGTTCATCACTTAAAGCAACAGACTTGCTTTGACAATAGTGACTGATCCAGTTTGCAATTCTCTCTGGCTCACTTGCGATAGAACCTTTCATTCTGCGTAGAATCGTTGCGACCGTTGTCTCGTCATAATAAAGGGTCTTTGAATAATAACCCGTCGTTTCAACCCCCGCTTTGCTAAGCAGTCGGGTACAAAGTTGCCCCTCTTGTTTCATTAAGCCAAGATAATTATCTAACAGCTCACCCAGATTCATTTCAATCAGATCGACGATACCCTGGTTAATCTGTTGCTCAGTCAGATAACAATGTCCTTGCTCACGACTAGCCGCTAACACATGTTTAATTGCCGCGATCATACGTTGCTGACTGTCTTTAGACAGGCCGATACTCAGCGCCACTTTATCCGCAGAAAAAAAGCCAATCCCGTAAAAATCATTAGCCAGACGATAGGGATCTTCTGTTACCATCGCGATTGCTTTATCACCATATTGTTTATAGATGCGCACAGCAAACAAGGTGCTGATTCCATGGCCTTGAAGAAACATCATGACTTCGCGGATAGCACGATGCTCAGTCCAGGCATCTTCAATAGTCTTCAGTTTTTTTGTGGCAATACCAGGGACTTCAGTTAATCGTTGTATCTCGTTCTCGAAAATATCCAGCGTCTCTGTCTTAAAGTATTTAACGATTTTCTTTGCTGTCTGAGGCCCCACACCCTTAATAAGGCCAGAGCCTAAATATTTTTCAATGGCTGCAGTTGTTGCGGGTTTTTTCTCGATGGCTTCAGTGGCCTTGAACTGACGGCCATATTTATGATCAATCGTCCAGGCACCCCGAAATTCCATGGTCGCACCGGCAAAGACTTTGGTCTGATGAACGGTGACTGTTTCTTGCTGCTGGGGCGACTGAAAGGGTTGCACACGCAAAACAGACCAGCCCGTCGTCGGGTTGTGATAAGTGACTCTGTTTACAATCCCTGTCAGAACTTCAGTAATGGTATTCATTATAGGGCTAGCGACTTAAGAGGGTACATAGTGACAGGAGTGACACGCTTTAGCTATTTCCGAAACAGCAATAACTGAAACTATTGTACTCCACTCCACCAAAGGACTTAAGCATCACTTATCCTGTCTTGAATGAATAGCCAGTGTGAATGCATCTAACATTGTGTGAGTGAGGTCGTTCCTTTAAAATCTATTGATTCATACATCCTTATCAATCTGAAAAGGAATGAGGGACAACTATTTATGTCGATGGCTAATACAGTAATAATTCTGGATTTTGAAACCACTGGGCTGTCACCGAATATGGGAGATCGTGCTATTGAAATTGGTGCGGTGTGTATTGAGAATGGCGAAATAAAAGATCACTTCCAGGCGCTGATGAACCCAGGTCAGTATATTGACAGTTTCATTGAAGGATATACAGGGATCACTAACGAAATGCTGGCAGACGCTCCACCCTGCGAGGAAGTCATGCATGAATTTGCTGACTTCATGGGTGACTATAACCTTGTGGCACACAACGCTTCATTTGATAAGCGCTTTCTGGATGCAGAGTTAGCCAGAATATCAAGACCATACTCAGGTAAATTCGCCTGTTCAATGCTTGTGTCACGAAGGATTTATCAAGATGCGCCTAATCATAAGTTAGGAACCTTGATAAAACATGCAAATATTCCCGCCGATGGCGTTTTTCATAGAGCATTATACGACTCCCAAATGACCACAAAACTATGGATGGCAATGCTAGGGAATATAAATCAACATTATGATATACATGATATTCCGTTTAATTTGCTCCAGAAGCTGGCTAAAACACCTAAAAAGAATGTACACAACTTCCTGCAGAATTGGTAAATGCCGATTCAATCGCTAATAAGGTATTCCAGTCGATACCGAATATTGACCAGCAAACATCTTGTTGGCCAGCTTAAGGCTTAGTTATTTATGGATAAACTCATGTTATTTACAGATGGAAGTGTGAATACCCCTATCAAAAATTGGTTATGGAGCTTACCTCGCCGTGTTTGATCGAGATTTAGCACTGGAATCGTTGCGGAAAAACATAAAAGTGCAGCGATTTGAAAATACGTCTTCAACGAAACTGGAATTACAAACTTTACTCTGGGCGTTAAGCGATATCCAGAATACAGGAAGTAATGTGCTTGTCTATACGGACTCGCAAAACATTATTAGATTACCGGATAGGCGGGAGCGCTTAGAGAAAAGTGATTATCATTCAAAGAAAAATAAGCGTCTTAACAATTATGAGTTGTATCAGGATTTTTACAGAATAACCGATCAAATTGATGTTCAACTGGTAAAAGTACGTGGACATCAAGCGACCAGGCACAAAGATGAAATTGATAGGCTTTTTACACTGGTAGATAGAGCCTCAAGGAATGCGCTAAGAAAAGAAAAATGCTAATCTATTTGTTGCAAAAAAGTTTTCAGATTAGCCTCTCCTTTAACAGAAGTTAGGCGCTAGAGAGTAAACTATACAGTTCTGATACAGTGCGACAAGCGAAGTGATGTGTCAACACTTTTATGGACACAAAATTATGCAACTTTTGGCAACCTTTCGTAATCAGCAGGTGACCTATAATTATTAGCTGAATGACGTCGTTTACGGTTATAAAAAACCTCGATATATTCAAAGATTTCTTGCTTCGCTTCTGCGCGTGTTGAAAAGTCACAATGATGTACCAGCTCTGTCTTGAGGCTATGGAAAAAACTTTCAGCAACAGCATTATCCCAACAAGTCCCTTTACGACTCATACTTTGTGTAATGCCATGAGCGGCGAGTAGCTAACGGTGACTTTCTGAAGCATATTGGCTGCCTCTGTCACTGTGCCAGAGTAGGTTATTTTCGGGTTTTCTTTGGCTAAGCGCCATAGATAATGCATCGTTTACAAGGGATACTCTCATATTATCTGCCATTGACCAGCCAACCACTCGACGTGAATATAAATCGATGACGGTAGCAAGGTATAGCCAGCCTTCTTTCGTCGCGATATAAGTAATGTCACCTACATAGCAAGTATCAGGCTTATCGACCGTAAATTCCCGATTTAGCAGGTTAGGTGCAATAGGATCGTCATGATCAGAATAGGAGGTTGCTTTGAATTTTCGCTTTGTTTTAACGTGCAGTCCTTCCGCCTTCATTAATCGACCAATACGACGGCGACTCACAGTCAGATCTTGCTCTATTAAGTCTTGCTGTATGCGACGCGTACCATAGCATCCACGCCCTTCATCAAAGCTCGTTTTGATCGCGTCTGTTAAGGCTTTGTCTTCCTGTTCCTTGGCTGTCATCGGGGCTTTTTTTCCACGCATAGAAAGCACTACGACAAACCTCCAGGGTTTGACACATTAAATGCACAGAAAAATCAGCGCTATGTTGATCAATCCAGGCGTACTTCACACGATTTCCTGCGCAAAGTACGCCGCGGCCTTTTTTAAAATATCACGCTCCTGAGTCAATCTAATAACTTGTTTTTTCAGGCGTTTTATTTCATCATCACTATTTTATTTTTTAGTCACGCTGTTATTTTCCTTGGATTTTGAGGCGTTATGAACCCAAGTATAAAGAGTGTTAGGGTTCACACCCAAATTTTTAGCGATTTGAGGGATCGCTTGATCCTAAAAACGGCAGTAAAAAATATCCTTATAATGTCAAAGTCAGACAACATAAGGAATTCCAATGGTTTTACCACCCAAAGTCACTCACCCAATAGGTGAACAAGAAATTCAATTAAAAATGCGAGAAATACCGGCATTAGTTGCCGATACTTTTGCCGGAAAAATACACATCGAGTGGGACCCACAGGCACAAGTCACTACGCTGGGACAGCTCCCTTTCTTTATTCAATTCTTGAAAGTCGGCAACTTATTTGAACCCTGGGTTGAAGAGTGTCCTTTAACTTACTCCAGCAATAATGCACCCGAGAAAGTTGATGTACTGGGGTCTTATTTATTATCCATTTTATCAGGTCATAGTCGCTATCGGCACCTAACCAGTTTAATAGGGGATAGCGTCAATGCCAACCTGTTAGGTATGGCGAAAGTCGTCAGTGAAGATTCAGCCCGAAGAGCGATGAAAAGAATCGAAGTGAATGAAGGTATCCAATGGTTGCAGGATCACCTCTATTACTGCTACAGCCCACTCCTCAGTCAGCCCTGGATATTGGATACAGATGTGACTGTAAAGCCTTTGTACGGTAAGCAGGAAGGTGCAGTGATTGGCTATAACCCCCATAAACCCGGACGGCCTTCACATACGTTTCACACCTATATGATAGCTAACTTGCGATTAATTCTGGAGGTGGAAGTGCAAGCAGGCAACCAAAGTGCAGCCAAGTATTCCGCCCCCGGTTTATGGGCATTATTAGAACGTATTCCACGAGTACATTGGCCTGCCTTTATTCGAGGAGACAGTGACTGGGGAAGTGATGGAATTATGACCGAAGCCGAACAACGGAACATCCATTATCTGTTTAAACTACGCCAATCCAAAAATGTAAAAAAACTGATATTATCCAATCATTGCCGACCCGGTTGGATCTCAACCCAGCCGGGGTGGGAGGCGTTAGAAACCGAATTACAGTTAGCCAGCTGGAAACGTAGCCGACGAGTTATCCTTACGCGACGACGCCTATCAAAAAAGAAGACACCCCACCCGAAAGTCCTAAGGCATTGTCGGTTCCTCAGCAGTGTTCAATCTGGGAACCGCCTGAAGAGATTGGTGCCTATGAATATGCGGTCTTGGTCACCTCATTAACTGACGAAGTGTTAACTGTTGTACAGCACTACCGAGATAGAGCAGATTGTGAAAATAACTTCGATGAAATCAAAAACCACTGGGGCTGGGGTGGCTTTGTTACCCAAAAATTAGAACCGTGCCGGTTAGTAGCTCGAATGATTGCGCTTATATATAACTGGTGGTCGCTCTTTGTGCGGCTTGCTGAACCCGACAAGCACCTGGAGGCCGTCGTTTCCAGACCTTTACTCTTGCATGGAGTGGGTAAACAGACCAATCATGCATCCCAGAAGACTCTAACAATCACCAGCACTCATGGCAAAGAATCGCGTGTTAGAGAGGCCTACGAGAGAATTACACTGTTTTTTAACCAACTGAAAGCTATTGCGCCGCAGTTGACTTCGATTCAATGCTGGCACCGAATTTTGAGCGAGGCAATGAAGAAGTATCTTGGAGGTCGACTATTACAACCACCAGAATTGATAACATAAGCAATTTAGAAGCAACATAAACAAACAATTCTTGTCAAGATTATGCTCTAATTTTTGGAGCAGGTACCTGCTTGACTGCCGTTTTTAGGTTCATCAGAATCTAACGCGTGTTAACGGCAGATTCTTTAAACTCTGATGTGTATGTATTTGGCTTTTTCTTAGTCATTTTTAGGGGCTCTATATTAGGCGTTAAATTTTAGTTTTTGTGTCCTAAATAGTGTAACCACATCAGTAATCAGATGGTTAAGTGAGCAGTCACATAAAAAAAGCATCAGAGATGATAAAAAACATCTTAGGTGGCTAAACACTTATTTGCATGATAAAGCACTTATTGAAATTAATAAAAATATTATTGATGAATTGAAACATGCAAAGCTTGAAACTGGGGTGATGAATGCTACGGACGAGGATTTTCAGTCCTCTGCTCTACCGACTGAGCTACCTGGGCTTGTTGTGGGGCAATTAGATATGCAGCGTCAAAAAACCTGTTTTTTATATGTAAGCAAGCTAAATAAACCATTGCAGGTCTCTTAACTACTATTGTAAAATAGTGTTAGAGCAAATTGGTAAAATATAACGCCTTAAACGTACAAAAGACTTTCGTTGGCATGATTTACGCCATACATGGGCAAGCTGGCACATCCAAAACATGCTAAAAATTCATGTATTGCACAGAATTGTGTCAAATCTGTTAGAAAAAAAGGGTTAAACAAAAATACTCCACAATCTTTATTTATTCAGGTGAGCACTTGCTAAAAAACTACTAATAAAGAAAAAATCTGAACAAATTTCACACTCAAAAAAAAAACCAATTTTCGCTAGCTTTAAAAAAGCTATCCATTTACGCGTCAACTATTTTTGGTGATAAAATTTAAATCAAGTTTATAATAAACTGATTTAACTCTATTTTAAATTTTTTTATAATCTACACACACTGATGAACGTCCATTGATAGTATAGGAATTGCCGGGATATTTATATTAAAAACGGAACATGGAAATGAAACGGATACTATTTATAGTATAATCACGAAAATTTTATTTAATTCAGAGTTTGGACACTATGTCAGATATTAAAAAAGTTGTTTTAGCTTATTCGGGCGGATTAGATACATCCGTCATATTGAAGTGGTTGCAGGATGAGTATTCTTGTGAAGTAGTGACATTTACTGCGGATTTAGGGCAGGGTGAAGAGGTAGAGCCGGCACGGGAAAAAGCAAAATCTCTGGGTATCAAAGAAATTTATATCGATGATTTGCGGGAAGAGTTTGTAAGGGACTTTGTCTTCCCTATGTTTCGTGCAAATACCATTTATGAAGGTGAATATCTATTAGGTACCTCTATTGCACGTCCACTGATTTCTAAACGTCTTATTGAAATTGCTAACGAAACAGGTGCTGATACGATTTCTCATGGTGCTACTGGTAAAGGTAATGATCAGGTGCGTTTTGAGCTAGGTGCTTATGCTTTGCGTCCTGATATCAAGGTGATTGCACCGTGGCGTGAGTGGGATTTGAATTCCAGACAGAAGTTGTTAGCTTATGCTGAGACGCATGGTATTCCTGTAGAAATGAAAAAAGGAAAAGCGTCGCCTTATTCTATGGATGCTAATTTGTTACATATTTCCTATGAAGGCGGTATTTTAGAAGACCCCTGGAGTGAGCCTGAAGAGGATATGTGGCGCTGGAGTGTGTCGCCTGAAGTTGCGCCAGACAAGGCAACGTATATTGAGCTAACGTATGCTAAAGGCGATATTATTGCTATTGATGGTGTTGCGCATTCACCAGCTGAGGTTTTAGCTAAGTTAAATAAGTTGGGTGGTGATAATGGTATTGGGCGTTTAGATATTGTAGAAAATCGCTATGTCGGCATGAAGTCACGGGGGTGTTATGAAACACCCGGTGGAACCATTATGATGCGAGCGCACCGAGCTATTGAGTCTTTGACACTGGATCGGGAGGTAGCGCATTTGAAAGATGAGTTAATGCCACGGTATGCAACGCTTGTATATAATGGTTATTGGTGGAGCCCTGAACGGAAAATGTTACAGACCATGATAGATCAGTCGCAGTTGACCGTAAACGGTAAAGTACGCTTAAAGCTCTATAAAGGGAATGTTAGCGTTGTTGGCAGAGTTTCTGAGACGGACAGTCTCTTTGATGAGGCTATTGCAACCTTTGAGGATGATGAGGGCGCATATAATCAAAAAGATGCTGAAGGCTTTATTAAGCTAAATGCTTTGAGAATGCGTATTGCAGCAAAAAAATTAAAATAGTTTTGTAATATATCCCGTTTGCTGACAAAGTGAACGGGATTTTTTTTATCAAACTTGTATAATGCAATATGAAGTTTTTTTGAGGAAGGGTGTTTTAAATGGGTAACTTACGCAAGAAGAATGAAAATAATAATGTGCGTAATATAGCTGTTCTAAATTCGGCAACACAAATAAGTGTGCTGAAAATGAACCGAATTGTATTAGCGATTATCATTGCTTTGATGGGCTTGGTGGTTTATATGGGACTTTTGCTGGTGCCTGTGAATTATTCAGCACTAAAACCTGCCGTAGTGCAAGCACATAAAACCGTAGAACTATATGAAATGCAGATGAATCCGGTTATCTCTGCTGAAGTGGATGCATTAAAGTCTCAGCTTGTAGCTTTAGTTAGTGGCTCTATTGAAAGTAAATTGAAAACGCTTGAAGAGGGCTTGCGTACGGGTACTATTTCCGAAACGGGTCTAGATACAATACATGCGTTACAGGCGGATTTAGTGGTGTTAAAAACCTATTCTGAGACAGGTGCGGGGCGACTTATTGTGGAGAAATATGCACAGCAAGCTAATAAGAAGGCAACTGCATTGGCTGAAGAAGTTTCTCAGCTTAGGGGGTTGGTGCAGTTTTTGATTACTTCATGCAGCCTGATGTTTGCTGCTGTGGGAGGCGTCTGGGTCCGTAACCGATATGTTTTAACAGCTGACCTTAAAGAAGAACAAAAAAGAATTTTATAGATTATCTCAACTGCAAAAGCTTGTTTAATTACTGAATTGAGTGCGTTACTAATATAAAAAAGCCGTTCTATGCTTTAAGCAAGAACGGCTTTTTTATGTGACTATTTAATAGCTTATTGAGCTAGGTAATTCCAGATAGCATCAATTGCCTGTTCTTGTGTATAACCTGCTTTCTTAACAGGACCCACTGCCATAATAGCATCCATTGCTTTAGGCATGCCGTTTTTACCTTCTTTTAAAGTAGTTGTAAAACTTGCTTTATCCAGGTCGCCAGATTTGATAAGTGCTGATAATTGTGGGTTTGAAGAAATATCATGACAAGCTCCGCAGCCGCGTCCGAATGCGCGATCATAGATTTTTTTACCCACTTCAATGTCTTCGCTCGCAGATGCTTGTGCGCTTAAACCGAGTAGAGCCACTGTTGAAACAGCTAATAATATTTTTTTCATTTTGACGTATTCCTCTAGTTGTAATAATAAAACGACCCTCCTCACTCTTGATGTTTGTTTGAGTGAATTAGGGTCTCGAAAAAATTCCAATTGGTAAATGATAGATAATTTAAGCATTTATTTCAACTATTATCGTTAGTTTGGTGATTGGTTTATTATTAAATACTTATTTTTCTTGCGTCATCACCTTAGCACGTAGATTATTGACTTTGCTTTTTTTAGCTTGAAACCACTGTAATTTATCATGCAACAAGACGACTGTGCCGATAATAAATAAAGTAGGCGGTTGAATATGCATATCTTTAAGTTGCTCGGGTAGGGTGCTTATTGTCCCGGTAATGACTCGTTGCGAGTGTGTCGTGCCTTGCTGTATAAGCGCGATAGGCAGGTCATTAGGTGCGCCATATGCAAGCATTGATTGACAAATGATGGGCAGACCGACCAGTCCCATATAGATAACGATGGTCTGGTTGGGGGCAACGAGTTGTTCCCAGTTAAGATTAACGGAATTGTTCTTTAAATGACCGGTAATGAAGGTGCACGATTGGGCGTGGTCTCGGTGAGTGAGCGGTATGCCTGCATAAGTTGCGCAGCCTGAGGCGGCCGTTATGCCGGGTACAACCTGAAAATTAATGCCCTCTTGTACTAAGGTTTCGATTTCTTCGCCGCCGCGACCAAAAATAAAGGGGTCACCGCCTTTTAAACGGACCACTCGTTTTCCTGCTTTTGCCAGGCGAGCCAGTAATTCATTAATAGATTCCTGATCCAGACTGTGATGACTACGTTGTTTGCCTACGTAAATTTTTTCTGCGTCGCGTCGCGCTAATTCAAGAATTTCTTCAGACACCAAACGATCGTATACCACAACATCAGCTTGCTGCATTAGGCGTAGCGCGCGAAAGGTCAGAAGATCAGGATCCCCAGGGCCGGCACCTACTAAATATACTTCCCCGCTAGTTTCTTGATTTACCGCATTATTAAGTATGGCTTCTTTTAAGAGTGTCTCGGCTTCAATTTCCTTGCCGGAATAAAATAATTCGGCAATAGAACCGTGTAACACTTTTTCCCAGAAAATACGGCGTTGCGCAGGCGGGTTTATTTCTTGTTTAACCAGGGGTCTGTATTTTTCAGCTAATTTAGCCAAGCGACCTAAAGCAGGCGGGATTAGGCTTTCAAGTTTGGAGCGCAGTAAACGAGCTAAAACGGGCGAACTGCCACCCGATGAAATCGCCGCGACAACAGGTGAGCGGTCAATAATAGCGGGTACAATAAAACTGCAAAGTTTAGGGTTGTCGACAACATTAACGGGGATATTATGTTGTTTAGCCGTTTGTGCAACTAAATGATTAATAGTCGATTGATTGGTCGCTGAAATAATCAGCCGTTGCAAGTTTATATCGCTACAAGCAAATTCTTTTTTTAAAATGTTCAGGTTGGCATAGCTTGCTGTCAATTGTGCGACACTACTGCTTATTTCCGGGGCAATAACTGTAATATTGGCACCTGCTTTAACAAGTAACTCGATTTTTCGAGCAGCGACTTCGCCAGCGCCGACAACGAGACAGCTTTGGTTTTTTAAATCAATGAAAATGGGAAAATATTCCATGCGAGAGTAAATAATGTTTATTAGAGGTGTTTACTTTTAACTAAGTACCCATGCAGGACTAATTTAACATTTTTTGTAGGATGGGTAGAATGTAGTGCCTGTTTTTTGACGCGTAATGTCTTGTGAGAGCTTGTATCGACTGGTGAGAGGGTGCGTAGCCAAATCCATCAATCGTGCAAAGAATGATGGGTTTCACTACATGCTTTAACAAGTCACAAAAAGACGCTCTACCTATCTATATGAAACCTAAAAATAAAAGTGTTAAGATAATTTTACGTGGGTACTTAAACCGGATAACTGTGGTCAACGCTGTGTTAAGAATTACAGACGATGCTAATGGTCTCAGCTATTTTATCTCATTATCAATAATAGATGACTATTGAATACTGCAAAACTGTTTTATCTCTTAAATTCGCTGCATAGACTGTATCTGTAGTGCTATTATATGCGCTCTTTAATTGAGTATGCTGCAAAAATTCTTATCAATATGATTGAATATAATATAGAAGTGGATGCCGTTGGTTTGCATTGTCCATTGCCTTTGTTGCGCTTAAAAAAGGCTTTGAAAGAGATGCGAACGGGTGAAGTTGTGCGCGTTATTGCAACCGATCCCGCTGCGCATTTGGATATCGGTGTATATAGCGAACAAACGGGTCATGAAATTATTGAGTACATCAGAGAGGATGATCAGCAAGTTTTTTATGTAAGGAAAAATAGCTGATTTTTATGGTTATAGTTGGTGGTACTTGAGGTGTAAGGTCAAGCCCAGTAATAATTTAATTCAAGGGGCTTGACGATAGGCTGGCTCAGTCAACCCTAGGCTAAAAGCCCCGAGGTTAATCTATTAAGGCGCTGTTGAGTGCATATCCTTGCCAGAGGAGAGAAGGTGCGTGCGATTGCTTTAATCATCATCCTTGTGTACTTTCTTAGCTGGAATCGGTAGCAGAGGGACATGGTAGCTTTGTAAAATGCTGTTAATTTCCTGCTGGTTGTCGCGGATAAGCTGGTTTAGCTGCGCTTTGCGAGCATCGTCTCCATAACGAACACCCATCGCCATTGAATAATCAAATTTAATATTTAAGGATGATTTCATCATCAGCATTTTGTAGGCGTCAGGCTGCTGAGAAATAATATAAGCTGCCATGGGACCCCATAAAACTACCATATCAATATTGCCTGCTTGTAGTTCCTTTTCTATCATCATTGCGGTGTTGTTTTTATCATCACCGCTCATGCTTTGATAAGGAACGCCTTGTCCCAGCAAGCCATTTTGTTGTAACCAAGCTGTACCTGGGCCACGGTCAAACATTGCTATCTTTAGGTTTGCCTGCTTGGCAAGCGGAAGCGATCTTAGTTGTTCGGGGATAGTAATATGATCCCATCCACGACCTTTAGCAATTAATAAGACATAACTCGAGTGATAGTATGCGTCTGTGGTTGCGGTAAAGTCGAACCCTGCTGGAACACCCATAATAATATCGCACTGATACTGCTCAGTATCACCGATCGTTGCTTTTAAGGTGTTGCGCACAAAGCCGATGCGTTGCGGGAACCAGAAATATTCAAGATCCTGTCCTAATTGTTTGGCAAACAGGTCAGCAATTTTATTTTCGTAGCCGTCCTGCTTTTTACTGGAGTACGGCGGGTTGAGGGGGTCAGCGCATACTCTGAATTTTTCGGTTGCATATGTTGAAAATGTCACAGCGCTTAATAATAAAGCAGATAACAGCGATTTTGTAGGAAGTGCGATTGACATGTATAGAGGCCTTTTGATTAAAAGATTTTGTTCTCAGATAAATCTAACGTGATCTACAGTGTATTTTATAGCAACAAAATTAATAAAATCTTCAGTCAAGGGTATTGATGCCCAGAGTGAAAAAATATGGGTAGCAATAGATTTATCAAATGCGTGATATTTTAAGGTTATATCACGCATTTGTTAAATCTAAAGTAAAAACAAAAAACCCCGACCAAATAAATTCGGTCGGGGTTTTTAAGGTTTAAGTTAATCTAAAAAAATCAGCTTAGTTAGGTAATGCAAATACAGTGAATGTGCCACCTAATTTAGTGAAAGAGCTCAAGCTTCTGTATGCTCCTACCGCACCTAGACCTTCAGAGTTTGAATCAGATTCGCCTGAATCAAGTCCTGCAGCGATACCGATACCAGCCCATCCGCCGATACCAGAAAGTACACCCACGTATTGCTTGCCTTTGTAAGACCAAGTGTTGACGTTACCGATGATGCCAGAAGGTGTTTTGAATTTATATAATTCTTTACCTGTTTTTGCATCAACTGCTTTTAGGTAACCTTCTAGAGTGCCGTAGAACACTACGCCACCCGCTGTTGCAACAGAGCCAGACCAAACAGAGAATTGCTCTTTGTTAGACCAGGCAATTTTACCAGTCGTTGCATCAAAAGCAGTGAACTGACCTAGGTTAGATGTCCCATCTGGTTTACCTGTCAGAACGTCAGCACCTGCTGGCATCATGCTTAAAGTAGCACCTACATAGGGTTGACCCGCAGTATATGAAACTTCAAATGGTTCGTATTCCATACATAGGTGATTACCTGAGATATAGAATAAACCAGTTTCTGGCGAGTAAGATACAGGCTGCTGGTTTTTAGAGCCTAATGCTGCAGGACATGTGCCTACAGTATTAACATCTTCACCATTCGCTTCTGTACTGTACTTCATATCTAATACAGGACGACCTGATTTCATATCAATGTGCGTTGCCCAGTTAACTGATTTATCAAATTTCTCAGCAACCAAAAGCTCACCGGTAACGCGGTCTAAAGTATAACCAAAGCCATTACGGTCGAAATGCACAGCAGTTTTGCGCATTTTTCCGTCGATTTTCTGATCAACTAAAGAAACTTCATTGATACCATCATAATCCCACTCATCGTGTGGCGTCATTTGGTAGACCCATTTAACTTCACCTGTGTCAGCATCACGAGCCCATAGAGACATAGACCATTTGTTATCGCCAGGACGTTGAACAGGGTTCCAGGTAGAAGGGTTACCTGAGCCGTAGTACACTAGGTTTAGTTCTGGATCATAAGAAAACCAGCCCCACGTTGTGCCACCACCAATTTTCCACTGGTCGCCTTCCCAAGTAGCAGTACCTGAGTTTTTGCCCAATTTAGTGACTTTACCATTTTCCCAAGTTGTAGCAATGCCTGGTTTGATTAGCGTGTCACCGTCTGGTCCCATGCTGTAACCTTTCCATACTAACTGACCTGTTTTCATGTCGTAAGCCGCTAAGAAGCCACGTACACCAAACTCACCACCAGAAATACCAGTAATCACTTTATCTTTAACAACTAAAGGCGCTTGAGTGTTAGTCATACCTAATTTAGGATCACCGTTTTGTACACTCCAGATACGCTTACCTGTTTTAGCATCTAATGCGGTTAAAACAGTATCCGATTGTTGCAGGAAGATTTTTCCGTCACCATAAGCCAAACCACGGTTAACCGTGTCACAACACATAACAGGGATTGTTACGTCAGCATCCATAGTTGGTGTGTATTCCCAGATAACAGATTGTGTTGCCTGGTCAATCGCATAAACAGTATTTGGGAAAGGCGTGTGAATGTAGATAACATCGTCAACAACTAATGGTCCACCTTCGTGTCCACGTAATACGCCTGTAGAAAAAGACCATGCAGGTTGCAGGTTCTTAACATTTTTTGCATTAATTTGATCGAGTTTACTATAGCGGTTACCAGCATAGTTACCACCCCAAATAGCCCAGTTAGCAGGGTTTTTGGTTAGTTTTTCTACGCCGCTATTTGCTGATGAAATAGCAGGTGTTGCAAGTAAAGCTGCTACAGATGAAGCAAGTAGTAAACGTTTTAAAGGCTTCTTCATATAATTCCTCCAAAGATTCTATTTAAAAAATAGATCCGTGTTTGTTGTTGTTAAGACTAATATTAGTTTTAAGCTTTAGTGAAGTTGAATGTTATTTTTGATCCCGAGCTACGGGTTATTCCAATCACTTCAACTAAGTAAATTTAATGATTTTGAAGTAAAAGTCAACTTTTAACGTATATGACGCGTTAAACAAAATGATTAAATGTTTCTTAAAACAATGTAACTTATTGGTAAAACGTAAATTATTAAGGGATAATTTTAAATTCTGCGATTTTGTATAAGGATAATAGTATGACACAGCCTTGGGATTTTAAAATATGACCTTACCGGACATTATATTAATTATGTCAGGATTACTGGTGCTATCTATGATAGCTGCGAGTCTTTGTCGTCATTTAGCGATCCCGTATACGGTGCTGCTAGTAATTTTAGGTTTGATGGTTAATTTTTTTTCCAACGATGTGCCCATTCTGAATTTACATCATTTCAAGCAGTTTCGTTTAACCCCCGAATTAGTACTGTTTATTTTTCTCCCGGCTTTGGTGTTTGAATCAGCGCTCTCATTAGATGCACGAGCCTTATTAAAAAATATTGTACCAATATTGATGTTAGCCATTTTTGGTATGCTGGTATCTGTGCTACTTGTCGGGCTGGGCGTAGGTTGGTCTTTAGGGTTGCCGCTGATTATTGCTTTTTTGTTTGGTAGTTTGATTTCAGCTACAGATCCTGTGGCCGTGGTTGCTTTATTTAAGGAATTAGGTGTTGCCAAACGCTTAAATGTTTTGGTAGAAGGTGAATCGCTCATGAATGATGCGACCGCTATCGTATTATTCAATATATTACTAATGTTGTTGGTGGCAGATCATTTTTCGTTTGCCAATGGTGTTCAGGCGGCAGGACAATTTTTTAAAGTTTTTTTTGGCGGTATCGTTGTTGGCGTATGTACCGGGATATTCGTCAGTGAACTCTTGGTGCGACTCTATCATGGTAACCAAAGTATCCCTGTGGTTTTATCGCTGGTACTTGCTTATTTCAGTTTTATTCTTGCCGAGCATGAATTACATGTTTCAGGTGTTATGGCCGTATTATCAGCAGCTATTAGCTTTAATCGTGTGGGATTGAGTCGTTTGTCCAGGCCGGCCATCGATAGTATTCATATTACCTGGGAATTTATGGTTTTAATCTGTAATTCCCTGCTGTTCGTGATGATCGGTTTGTCGGCAGATCTGGTCCAGTTAGCAAATAATTGGCAAGCGATCGTATGGGCAGTACTTGCAGTGTATATTGCCCGTGCGGTTAGTGTGTATGTTTTAATTCCCTTAACTACGCGCAGCTTTTCCCTGGCAGACATCAGTTTGGCAGAGCAACATATCATGTGGTGGGGGGGGTTAAAAGGAGGGCTGGCGATTGCCATTGTCATGTCCATTCCGGATACTCTGCCTGAAAAACCACTATTAGAGAGCCTTACTCTGGGGGTTGTATTGGTCTCTTTGCTATTGAATGCCTCTACCATACGCTGGTTAATGCATTTTTTGAAAATGGACTTATTAAGCAAAAGCGAGCAGGCTGAGTTAAAACAAAGTATGCAACAAGTCAATCACTCCGTGGATACCGCATTACATCAATTTGCAACCTTGCATTTACTGGATAATGCCCTGGAATTTTCTGTAGAATCTAAATTACATAGTACTTTAGATGTTGCGCAAATTAGCCTGACGAATGATCAACTGGTCAGATATGCCCATTTACAGGCTTTGCATGCAGAAACAATGGAAATTGAATACCTATATGAAATAGGCTTAGTAAATTATTATACCTTGGTAAGCTTTAAGGATATTTTACGCGTTGATCAGCGTCATAGTATTGATTATTTAAAAGCTATGGGCGAAGGCTGGGTACAGCCCAATCCGGTAGTAGATTTAGAACGTATGATAATTCATATCTTAAGTGAAAAAAACTGGGCGCAAGGGTTATTGACAGCGTATCAAACGCGTCGCTTCGCCAATAAAATTCTCCATGATATGGCTGGTATATTGATGGCGCATAAGGGGATTAAGACGATACATAAGATGATTGACGAAGGTTTGGATGCAGATTTAATCAAGCCCATACAACAAATCTATCAAAAACGTCTCAAGCGTCGGCAAAATCGTCTACATTACTTTAGCGAAAATTATCCGATGTTTTTTCGTCAATACGAAGCTTTTGTGTTTCAAAAAGTAGCTTTGCGTTATTCATTGCAATTGGCGCAGAAAAATTATGAAAAAGGTATGATAAGTGCCAAAGTATGGCAACTTATAAATCATAAACTAACAGACTCATTAGAGCAGCTTGCCTCTTTTAAAATGTCTCTACCCATAGTCAATCGCCATGCATGGCTTAATCATGTGCCGTTGTTTGAAAATCTCCCTGTTCCTTTTTTAAAACAAATGGCGAATGAAGCAAAATATGTGAATTATCTGCCTGGAGATAGCATTTTTTATCAAGGTGATGTTGGAGATTCGTTATATATACTATTAAGCGGTAAAGTTGCCGTGTATATTCTCAATGAGGCTGGAGAAAATACTCTGGTAGCAGAAAGAGGCGAGGGCGAGCTTATTGGTATTCGTGCTTTAAGAAAGAATAGCAATAGATCGGCGACAGTCGTAGCGAAAACCTATGTTACTTGTTTACGTTTAAGTGCTAAGGATATATTACGCTTTGCTGCAGAAAGTGATGCATTAGCAGAACGTTTACAACAGAATGGATTATTAAAAAATAATGGATAATCAAAAACAAATACAGGCTTTTTTTGCCTGCGATGGACAATTAGCAAAAGTCATACCCGGCTATTTGCCACGAGCAGCGCAAATAGAAATGGCTGAAGCAGTTGCTCAAAGTATCGCAGATAAAGAACATGTGATAGTCGAAGCCGGAACCGGCACAGGGAAAACCTTCGCTTATCTGGTGCCTGCGATTTTATCAGGCAAAAAAGTCATTGTTTCAACCGGTACCAAAAATCTGCAAGATCAGTTGTTCAATAAAGATGTCCCCTTGATTCGTCAGGCGATGACCGTTCCTTTTGCTGCAGCCCTACTTAAAGGCCGGGCAAACTATTTGTGCACCTATCGATTAGAGCTTGCAGTACATTCTAATTTGGGAGTAAGCCGTGAAGAAGCGGCTAACCTGGCAAGCATTAAAAAGTGGTCCAAGAGTACGCGTACCGGCGATATTGCCGATATGCCCGATGTCATGGAATCTAATCCCATTTGGATGCAAGCCACATCAACACGGGAAAACTGTTTAGGGCAGGAGTGTCCCGAATACAGCGAATGCTTTTTAATGAAAGCGCGCAAAAGAGCCCAGGATGCGCATTTAATCGTTGTTAATCACCACTTACTCTGCGCCGATTGGTCGATCAGAGAAATTGGTTTTGGTGAATTATTACCTAACGCAGAGGTAGTCATTATAGATGAAGCGCATCAATTAGCTGATACTGCGTCTAATTTCTTAGGTATGTCGCTAGGATCAAAGCAGCTCAGTGATTTAGCCCAGGATGCGCTAATGGAATATTTTCAGGATGCTAAAGATATGCCCGATCTACGTGTTGCCAGCGAAAACCTGGAACATGAAATCAAGGATATGCGACTGGCTTTTGGTACCGATATGAGGCGCGGCGACTGGAAGGATATAGAAAATAATCCCAAAATTATGGATGGTATGGTACGTTTGCAAGAGCACCTGGAGGCCTTGGCGGATCAATTAGAACTGGCTTCCGTGCGCAGTAAAGGACTGGAAACCTGTTTTAAACGCGCAGAAGAATTAGAAGATCAGTTTAAAAATATCTTGCAGGACGCCAGCGGCAAATGGGTGCGCTGGTATGAAACTCACAAAAAATCATTTACTTTAAGCCTGACGCCATTAAATATTGCGGCTGAATTTCAAACCTTTATGGCGCAACAAAGTGCCTCATGGGTCTTTACCTCGGCCACCTTGAGCGTAGACCACAAATTTGATCATTTCTCACGTAATTTAGGCATCAGTAATGCCAAAAACTATAGCTGGGAAAGCCCGTTTGATTTCCCTAATCAATCCTTGTTTTATCATCCCAAAGGCTTACCTCAGCCGAATGCGCCGGATTTTGTCGAAGAAATTGTTAAATTCGCCATTCCGGTGATTAATGCCAGTAAAGGTCGTACTTTTTTCTTATTTACCAGTCATAGAGCTTTACAATTTGCGGGTAAAATTTTAGAAAAACAAATTAAATACCCGTTATTAATTCAGGGCGATAAACCCAAAGCGATTTTATTGGATGATTTCAAGCAAAAGGGTAATGCCGTGTTACTTGGCACCTCCAGTTTTTGGGAAGGGGTTGATGTGCGCGGTGAGGCTTTATCAACGGTAATTATTGATAAATTACCGTTTGCCTCGCCCGGT
Organism: uncultured Gammaproteobacteria bacterium; assembly: GCA_942491615.1. GTDB lineage: Bacteria > Pseudomonadota > Gammaproteobacteria > Methylococcales > Methylomonadaceae > Methyloprofundus. The sequence continues at coordinate 31,503 of CALOCH010000009.1, read as the reverse complement.
GATCCAGTATTAAAAGCACGTTTAGATGCCATGGAAAAGCAAGGCCGCAAACCTTTTATAGAGTATCAATTACCAACGGCTGTGATTGCTTTGAGACAAGGCGTAGGGCGTTTGATTCGAGATGTGAATGACCGTGGTGTATTGATGCTTTGTGATCCGCGCCTGTTGAAAAAATCCTATGGGCATATGTTTTTAAACAGCGTACCGGCAATGCGCAGGACTCGTGATATTAAAGAGGTTGAGGCATTTTTTGAGGCAGAGTGAGGTTTAGATTATAATTTATTCAAACGATACTACGAAAACTAAAGGGACTTTTTTATCAGAATTTTTTTTGACTCAATTGTATGTACAGATAATAGAAAATATTTTTTTAGTGGAAATAAATAAGCTTGAAATAGAAAATTTTCAATTATTTTCAAAGCAAGCGTTATATTTTATTCTAAAAATGCAGGCAAATAGGGGTGTAGTGTTAAGTTCAAGCGGCTTTATTTTGTTATTTATTGCGGAAATTACAGGGCATGGCTCTTATTTTTAAATTTTTTTTGGCACTTATTGGTTTTTCTATTGTTAGCTTATTAATCTCTTATCTACTGAATACCTTAGCAATTGATATGCTAAGTTCTGTTACTGGTCGTTTTGCGCTTTTTAGCTGGTTTTGCGCGCATTTTATAATCATTTTACAGGCGATGTACTTGTTAGTGAAGATAATAGCGAGGCACTTACAAGGTTACTTTAATGCAGCGTCTAGTGCTGAGCGTAAGTTATTGTTTAAGCAAAACAGACAAGCACAATTGAAACGTGTTTATCTTATTCAGCGTCAACATTTGCATTATCTTCATGAAAGTAAGCGCCTAAAATTATTAAAAGCGCATGATAAGAAGCATTGGCTAAATTTGGATGGCAAATTTACGAATTCTATTTATGATTGATATGCTGTTTTTTCGCTCCTAAATTCTGTTTTCGAATTAGTGACTAGACGTCCTGTTTTCTGTGTTGATCTCTGCAGGCGTTGTGAATGACTATACTCATGAGTTTTGAGTTGGCTAAGCGTTGGCTAAAGTCACTTTCTTGGCGCTTACAATCCATTATATAAGCGTGAGTATAGGTGACCGTACACCCCCTCCTTAGCATCGACCGGTCGGGGGGGCAGTGAGGTGAACAGTTGACCGATTTTTGTCACTTACTAGAACCACCATCCTTATGCAGTTTACAAGACAAGTATAAAAGGCTCGGTATACGACTAGGCCGAAAGCAAGCAATTTTTGCCATTGCTCATAAGATGTTAAAGATCGCGTACTTGTTAATTGATAGAGGCGAATATTACCGGGATGCTAATATTTATTATGAAGCACTTTCTGTTCAGTGCAATACACTGCGCTGGATAAAAAAACTAAAACAGTATGGCTATATAACAGCATAGTCTGTGTATATTATTTCTTAATGACCTTGTAGGGTCAGTATTTTGTTTGCCTCCCGCACGGGGTATCTTTCTTGGAAAAAGTAGGGTCTTATCTCTGATTTTTCTAAAATTTGCGACAAAACTAATTTAAAGATACTGGCTTTTTTCATAATATAGGTTAAATAAATGCTTTTCGTCTACTTTTTTCTTATTGTCAAGGCGGTTGATAAAATCCTTGATAAATGTACTAATAAAACTGAATAAAAAAGGTACAATAGAACAGTTTTAGTAAATGTAAACCGAGTACACTTGTGACACAGCGAATTATCAAAATTGCAACACGACAAAGTCCATTAGCATTATGGCAGGCTGATTACGTGGCTGAACGCTTACAACAAGCTCATCCAGGCATTAGAACTGAATTAGTAAAGATGGTAACGAAGGGAGATAAAATACTAGATGCGCCATTAGCAAAAATAGGGGGCAAAGGTTTGTTTGTAAAAGAGCTTGAGCAAGGCATGCTTGAGGGCATAGCTGATATAGCGGTGCATTCTATGAAGGATGTTCCGGTTGAGTTTCCTTCAGGGTTACATTTGGCTGTTATTCTTCCTCGCGAAGACCCATGTGATGCATTTGTATCTAATCATTACAAAAGTTTAGAGGAATTGCCGGCAAATGCGAAAATTGGTACGTCAAGTTTGCGTCGTCAATGTCAAATTGCTGAACGCTATCCAGCTATGCAGATATTATCTTTACGAGGGAATGTAAATACACGTTTAGCTAAACTGGATGCAGGTGAATATGATGCGATCATTTTGGCTGCCGCTGGACTTAAGCGCTTAGATTTTGCAGATAGAATTACTCAGCAATTAGATAGTTCCGTTAGTTTACCTGCAATAGGACAGGGTGCTGTTGGTATTGAATGTCGAGTAAATGATGCTGAAATGAACCAGTTGTTACAGCCTTTGCATGATGAGCAAAGTACTATTCGAGTACGTGCTGAACGCGCCATGAACGCGAGACTGAACGGAGGATGTCAAGTCCCTATTGCTGGTTTTGCCGAGCTACAAGATGGACAGTTATTTATGCGAGGATTAGTGGGTAAACCAGATGGCAGTGTAATCTATCGTGCCCAAAAGACTGGGCCTATAGAGCAAGCAGAAGAAATCGGACGATTTGTGGCAGATGAATTGCTTGCCAGTGGTGCAGGTGATGTATTAAGGGAGCTTTATAGTTAGCGGCTAACAAATGTTAGTGAGCACGACCATGCAGATTAAAAAAAAAATATTAGTCACACGGCCTGAGCATCAAGCGCATAATCTGTGTTATTTAATTGAGCAACAAGGTTGGCAAGCGTTGCGCTTTCCTGTGCTGGATATTCAAGCTAAGGTATTAACTGAGCAGGATATTCAGCTTATACAGCATATAGAGTTATATCGGTATGTATTTTTTGTCAGTGTGAATGCTGTTAATTTTGGTCTGCCGTTGCTAGATGATAAAAAAAACTACTTGCAAACAACTAAAAAAATATCCTGTATTGCAGTGGGAAAAGCAACGTTGCTTGCTTTGGCAAAGCATCGCATACATTCAGCGCTAAGCCCAATAGACGGGTTTAACACTGAGGCCCTCTTGGCGCTGCCAGAATTGCAAACTTTAACAGGGCAGCGCTGTTTGATTATTAGAGGGCAAGGTGGGCGAGAACTTTTAGCAGAATCTTTGCGTGATAGGGGTGCGAAGGTAGATTATCTCGAAGTCTATAGACGAATTATACCGTGCTTTGATAGTAAGGAAGTAGAAGCGTGTTTACTAAATAATTTATTAGCTGCTGTGCTTATTTATAGTGGTGATGCATTGCATCATCTTGTGCAAATGCTGGACAAACAGGAAATAAAAATTAACTTGCTGAATGTACCTTTAGTGGTTATCAGTGATCGAGTATATACGCTAGCAAAAAAAATTGGGTTTAAGAGTATTATTGTCGCTGAGCAAGCATCAGATACCGCGATGATAAATGCATTACTGAATGAGGTAGAATGTGGCTGAAGTAAGTGAAGAACAAAATCAAGCTAAGGTAGCGCCAGCACCAGAAATAAAAAAATCTCGGAATGGGGCGTGGTTTGGGCTGGTAATATTATTAATCATAATTGGACTAGCAGGTGCTGGATATCTGGTACTGCAGCAATTGCGTGATAAGCAGCAGGATTTAGGTGGTGAGTTGAGTAAAGATACTCAGCAGATGCAGGAGTTAACCAAGCAAATTTCGGGTTATCAGCAGCAATTAGTTGAGATACAGCGTCAATTAACCAGTTTAAGCAATGAAGTAGGGAGCAAAGAAAGTAATTTTGAGCATAAATTGAATGAACTCAGCAATTTACATAATGAGCGTTTGGATAATACCTCGGCGCATCTTAAAGATTCAATTTTGCGTATACAAAGGCAATTAGGTAAAACGCGTGGTGACTGGCTGGTCGCTGATGCTGAATATTTATTAAGTGTTGCCAGCCGACGTCTGCATTTAATGGGCGACGTGGATACTACGGTGGAAGCACTAACAGCCGCCGATAATCGTCTGCGTGAAAGCGGAGATACTGCGGCATACAAAGTGCGTGCGCAAATAACTAAAGAAATTGCTGCAGTAAAGAAAGTGCAACTACCGGATGTAGTGGGTATTTACTCGACCATAGAAATGTTGGAAGAAGAAGTACCTAAGCTCAGCGTCTTTCTACCTTATTCCGGGAAGGCACAAGATCAGGAAAATGCACGCAAACAACCAGTTAAACCAGGTACCGATATCAATGCGCAATTAGATAAAGCCTTAGTTGAAATTGAGGGGATTGTAAGTATTAGGCGACTGGATAATCCTGTTACTTCTATTATTACACCGGAGCAAAAAGCCTTTATCACTGAACAGTTAAGTACCAAGCTGGTGATTGTAAAGCTTGCTCTGGTGCAGCATGATGATGCGCTTTATCAAGTGGCACTTAATGATGTTACACAATGGTTACACAATAATTTTACCAAAGATGCTGCTTTTAATAGCTTTCAGAGTGAATTAGACGCGCTTAAAACAATACAGATTAGGAGTAATTTTCCTGATATAAGCCAATCACTTAAAATGTTAAGAGATATTGCGAAGCTACGACTTGAAACAGATAAGTCCTTGCAGCCAGACACAGAAATAGACTCCTCAGCGAATTCTAAAAATCAAGCTGAGTCCTTAATGCAGCCTGAGATTCAGGGTAAATAATAAAGGGGACAGTTGAGTATGAAAAATATTTTGTTTTTTCTGGCAGCATTGATTGCGGCTCTTGGTTTTGCTTATCTGGTTCATGGGTGGCTTTCGCAATATAACGACCCTGGTTATGTACTGATTGGTATTGGCCATTGGGCACTGGAAACATCGTTAATTGTTTTTATAGTTGCATTAATTGTCAGTTTCTTTATTTTCTATATTGTCTTCAGGTTATTAGGCTGGTTTATCCGTCTTCCTGGAAAAATCAGAATGCGCGGTAAATCAGTTAAATTCAATCGTTCTCAGGAGGCTTTGATTGCTGGCCTAGTTGACTCTGCAGAGGGTAATTGGGAACGGGCAGAAAAAACCTTAATTAAACACGCGTCTAATAGTGGTGCTCCTTTAATTCATTATCTGACAGCTGCGCGTGCAGCGCATTCACGTGGTGCATTGGATAAACGTGATGAATACTTGCAACGTGCTACAAAAAATTCACCAGGTTCGGAAGTCGCTGTTGGTTTGACACAGGCAGAACTACATTTGTCACAAAAACAATTTGATAGAGCATTGGAGACATTGACAAAACTGCAATCAATTGACTCTTCGCACGCGAGTGTCTTAAAAATGCTACATCAAACTTATCGCCAATTGGGTGACTGGAAAGCTATCCGTGGTTTATTACCTGCCTTTTATCAGCATAAAGTGTTTCTCGAAGCAGAGGTTAAGCTCTTAGAAGTAGAGACATATAGCGTATTATTAAAAGAAGCTGCTGAACATGCAGACGAGCGTGAAATTCAGGAGTTATGGCAAAGTGTCCCAGAGCACGTAAAAGTTATGCCCGGTGTTCCAGCTATCTACTATGCTGCAATGATTAATGCAGGTGCGGGAGCTAAGATAGAAAAAGATCTGGTGAAGTCACTCAGTAATAAATGGGATATGACTTTATTATCTTTATTTGGCAGTGTGCAATCCATTGATTTTAGAGCTCAGTTAGAATTAGGTGAAAAATGGTTGTTGCAGCATGGTGAAGATCCTATTTTATTGCGTGTACTAGGAAAAATAGCGATTAAGTGTGGGTTTGCTGATAAAGCAAAAAAATATCTGGCTAAAAGTATTGGTATTGAACCAACTGTTGAAGCATATCGAATTCTGGGCAATTATTTAGCTGAAGAAGGCGATCAGGAGCGCGCGAGTGAATGTTATAAGCTAGGTCTTGAACTCGCATCATCACATGTGGTTAGCTATGCTGAAGCAATGTAATCAATAACGCTATCTTGCGGCGCGTGATGAATTGCTGAAACCGCGTATTTAGTAAAGTAGCAAGCCACATATCAAGTAGTGAGTTATTCAATAGTTGCAATAAAAGTAGCTCTTTTAGGCGCTGGGTGACCTTCGATAGTGAGTTCTGGATTATCAGGGTCTAAAAAGTCTTGCAGTGAATTAAATGTCATCCAGGGTGTAGAACGCTGTTCTTGGGTGCTGGTTTGGTTCACATCGACAACGCGTATGTTCTTATAGCCACAGCGTTTCATCCAGCTCACTAAAGTGCCGCATGTTGGTAAAAACCAGGCATTCCTCATGCGTGCATAGCGCCCTTCGGGAACTAATACTTCGCCAGGTTTGCCGTCAATAATTAGTGTTTCCAGAACTAATTCTCCACCGTGGCGCAGACAGTTGCGCAAGTCCATTAAGTGGTCAATGGGCGAACGACGGTGATACAGCACCCCCATTGAAAACACGGTGTCAAAAATACTGGTTTTTTCAGGAATTTCCTCCAATGTTAGTGGTAGAACATAAATGGGTGCCTCGCCATATAGCCGGCGTATTGCCTGAAACTGTAATACATGTAATTGAACCGGATCAACGCCGACGACCATTTGTGCGCCAGCACCTAGCATGCGCCAGCAGTGATAGCCATTGCCACAACCCACATCTAGCACAAAACGATTGTCCAGCGGCGTAATATGCTCTTTTATACGCTCCCATTTCCAGTCTGAGCGCCACTCTGTATCAAGGTGCAAGCCAAATAAATCATAGGGACCTTTGCGCCAGGGGAACAGGTTTTTTAGTCCTTGATCCAGCTGTAGCCACTCCGCATTAGAAAGTTCGTTACGCTGTCCAATGCTAAACATCTGGTCGTCAAGTTGTAGTGTTGAGTTTTTAGGGGTCGGTAGTTGCTCAACGGCAGTCATCCATTTAGTGAAATTACCGTGCGCTTCGGGGGTAAGTTTTTGCTGAATTTGTGCAGCCAAAATCGCACTCCAATGCGCTGCATTTCGTTCAATGAGTAGTTCATAGAGCGGTTGATAATCAATCATTTAAGGGCAATCAGGGAGGCAAAATTGAAATACTGGAACCACACTTCAGCACTATCAAAACCGGATTGTTGTAACCGATGTTTATGTTGCGCGAATGTCTCAGGAATTAAGACATCTTCTAGTGAGGCGCGTTTCTGGCTAATTTCCATATCGCTATAGCCATGGGCTTTTTTAAACGCATGATGCATATCGGTCTGCATGGCCTGTTGGCGAGCATCGGTAAACATGAGCTTTTCTGATAGAATAAGCAAACCACCGGGACGTAGTCCTTGATATATTTTTTTTATAAACGCATCACGTTCTGCTAAAGGAATGAACTGCAAAGTAAAGTTAAGCACAACAACCGAAGCATTGTCGATGGGTATGTCTTGAATATCACTACAAACCAGCTCAACAGCAATGCTTGCAGTATCTCTGGCGATAATTTTCTCGCAGCGAGTCAACATAGCAGCTGAATTATCAACAGCAATAATTTTGCAGTTGGCCACAGAGATTTTATGCCGCATGGATAGTGTGGCTGCGCCTAAAGAGCAACCCAGATCATAGCAAACGCTATCTGCCTGAGCAAAACGACTGGCCAGCAGACCAATAGCAGAAATAATAGCACTGTAACCCGGTACAGAACGCTGTATCATATCAGGGAAAACATCGACGACGCTGCTATCAAACTTAAAGCTGCCGACTTCGCCCAGAGGACTGGCATATAAAGTGTCTTTTTGTGAATTCATTTTATTTATCATGAAAATGGAAAGTTAATTTTACTTAAAAAAAGTCCGTCTGTACGCAGAAATATATAATATGGAGAAAATCAAAAATGACACATATTAGTCAGAATCAAATTGAGCAAGTTAAAGCCTATTTATTAAGTTTACAAGATACTATCTGTGCAAGCTTACAACAAGAAGACGGAGGGACTGTCTTTGTTGAAGAAACCTGGGAAAGAGCGGAAGGCGGGGGCGGGCGCTCACGAGTATTAACTAACGGTGATATCTTCGAACAAGCAGGGGTTAATTTTTCTCATGTCTTTGGGCAAAAGCTACCTCCTTCTGCGACAGCGAAACGACCTGAACTGGAAGGGCGTGATTTTCAGGCGATGGGTGTGTCATTGGTTATTCATCCACATAACCCTTATGTGCCTACTTCTCATGCTAATGTGCGTTTTTTTATTGCTGAAAAAGAAGGAGAAGAGCCTATCTGGTGGTTTGGCGGTGGATTTGACTTAACGCCGTTTTACCCTTTTAAAGAAGATGTTGTTGCCTGGCATAAAATAGCAAGATCCGCATGCGACCCTTTTGGTGCAGATGTATATGCAAAATATAAAAAATGGTGTGATGAGTACTTTTATCTGAAGCATCGCGACGAAACACGTGGCGTTGGTGGGTTGTTTTTTGATGATTTGAATGAACCGGGGTTTGAGCAAAGTTTCGCCTTTATGCAAAGTGTGGGTGATCATTATTTAAAAGCCTATTTACCTATAGTTCAGAAGCGCAAAACAACCGAATACGGTGAGCGTGAGCGTAATTTTCAGCTCTATAGGCGTGGACGGTATGTGGAATTTAACCTGGTTTATGATCGTGGCACTTTATTCGGCTTACAATCAGGTGGGCGTACCGAGTCGATATTGATGTCTCTGCCGCCAGTGGCACACTGGCAATATAACTGGAGTCCAGAAGCAGGGAGCCCGGAAATGTTATTGTATAGTGATTATTTGCATGCAAGTGATTGGTTGGCAGAATAGGATTTTTATGTTGCTCCAAGAGTTTGACTAACATCAATAAGTTATAGATATTTTTATCGCTTAGTTTTTTGCAAGTATTTTTGACAAAACACTACTTATTAGGCTATGATTCCAGCTCTTTTTCATCCAATTTTTAACCGTTAGGAATCCTATAATGAAAAGAACTTACCAACCCAGTAAATTAAAGCGTGCGCGTACTCATGGCTTCCGTGCACGAATGGCCACTAAAGGCGGTCGTAAAGTGATTAATGCACGTAGAGCAAAAGGTCGTCATACACTCGCTCTTTAAAAGTTGACACAGAAAGCTACTTGTTTTCCTCTGCAAGTACGGTTAAGAGAGCCCGCAGAATTTAAACGTGTTTTTGCTAAGCCGGAAAGATCAAGCGATAAATATTTTACAGTACTTGCAATTGTTAACGAACTGGACCATCCACGTTTAGGCCTTGCAATTGCAAAAAAAAATATCCGGCGTGCGGTTGATAGAAATAAAATCAAACGATCTGCCCGGGAAAGCTTCAGATTACGACAGCATGATATAAGCAATCTTGATTTTGTTGTTATGGCGCGCAGGGAGGCGGCAATAGCTAATTCAAAAACACTACAGGCCTCATTAGATAAGCACTGGCTTAAGCTAACTAAGCAATGCGTACTCTCCTCATAGCTTTACTTCGGTTCTATAAGTATTTTATAAGTCCTTTACTGGGAAACCACTGCCGCTTTCATCCCTCTTGCTCGAGTTATGCCATGCAGGCTATTTCACTGCATGGTGCAATAGTCGGCAGCTATCTCACAATAAAACGATTACTTCGGTGTCACCCTTTTTATCATGGTGATATTGATGATCCTGTACCCAAAAAAATTGGTAAGTAAAAATGGAGAATATAAGGTTTGTACTCATCGTTGTTCTTTCGATGATTTCATTAATGTTATGGGAGGCATGGCAAGCAGACTATGGTCCAAAGCCAGAGCTTCCAGCACAAACAGCTATTGATGCGAATGGCAATCCCATTAATATAGGTACGGCAAATAATCAGGATAATGCTGAACTGCCTTTTTCTGAAGCAACAGCAAACAATATTGTCACTGTTATAACCGATGTTTATCGACTAGAAATTGATATACAAGGTGGAACATTGACTAATCTTGATTTATTGGATTACTCTGTTGTTAAAGGTGAAGAGCAAAAAATACGCTTACTTGATAGCAGTCCTGAAAAACTATTTTTAGGGCAAAGCGGACTTTTAAGTGCAGGCAAATCAACGAAACTACCAAGTCATAACGTTGAATTGCACTCAGAAAAAGTGCTCTATGAGCTAAAAAATGGTCAAAATACCTTAATCGTTCCCTTTACCTGGACCGATAATAATGGCTTGAACTATACCAAAACCTATACGTTTGAGCGTGGTAGTTATGTTATTAAATTAGCGCAAGAAGTAACAAACAATTCTGATAAAGATTGGACTGGTAGACAATATACTCAGTTACTGCGTGTGCCGCATACTGATGAAAAAGGTAATACGTTTATTCGTACCTATTCAGGAGGTGTGGTTTATACTGAAGAGGATAAATATCAAAAAATAGACTTTGAAGATATGGCCACGACTAACTTAAAAACTAAGTCTGCTGGTGGCTGGTCTGCAATGATTCAACATTATTTTGCTGCGGCCTGGGTGCCCCCCGCTGAAGATGAGGAGCATTACTTTACTAAGGCGCTAAGTAATTCGCGTTTTGTGATAGGCTCTTATTCAGAACCTGCAACTGTAATGCCTAATAGCACTGCGGTATTTAAAAGTAAGTTATTTATTGGTCCTAAAATCCAGCCCGTTATGGAGGCCGTTGCGCCTGGCTTGGAATTAACAGTTGATTATAGCTGGCTGACCGTGATTGGAAAACCGATCTATGCGCTACTTAATTTTATCCATAACTATATTGGGAACTGGGGTTTCGCCATTATGGGCGTTACATTTTGTATTAAGTTATTGTTTTTTCCATTATCAGCTGCTAGCTATAAATCTATGGCCAAGATGCGTAAATTACAGCCACGCTTAGCGCAGTTAAAAGAAAGTTACGGTGATGACAGACAGCGCTTTAACCAGGAAATGATGGACTTATATCGCAAGGAAAAAGTCAATCCTATGGGAGGGTGCTTACCTATTATGGTTCAGATTCCGGTGTTTATTTCGCTTTACTGGGTTCTGATTGAAACGGTTGAATTAAGACAGGCACCTTTTATACTCTGGGTTCAAGATTTATCAGTTAAAGATCCGTACTTTGTACTACCTGTGGTTATGGGTATTACCATGTTTCTGCAGCAAAGGTTAAACCCTGCACCGGTCGATCCATTGCAAGCGAAAATCATGCGCATGTTCCCTATCGTATTTACAGTATTCTTCCTGTTTTTCCCTGCAGGTTTAGTTTTATACTGGGTAACAAACAACACCTTATCAATTATTCAACAATGGTATATCACCAATAAAATTGTTGGTAAAGAGTAAGCATTGGTTTTCTGGTAAGATGAAAAGCCGAATCAGCGTGAGCGATTCGGCTTTTTTTGTTTTAATATCAGTATAATGCAAAGCGACATTTTCCTACTCAGTCAGTTGATCTTCAATTTTTGAGTTTAAACATGAATATTAGTCATCAAGACACCATTGCGGCAATTGCCACCCCCCCAGGTAATGGTGGGGTAGGTATTATTAGAATTTCAGGAACACAAGCAAAACCGATTGCCCAGCAATTGGTTAATAAGGAACTGCAAGCACGTTATGTACATTACTCTGCCTTTTATGATGCAGATGGTAGTGTCATTGATTCGGGGGTCGCTCTCTTTTTTCCGAATCCGGCTTCATTTACTGGCGAAGACAGTGTGGAAGTTCAGGGGCATGGTGGTAGTGTCATTATGGATATGTTGTTACGGCGGATTTTATCCTTAGGTGCACGTATCGCCAGGCCTGGGGAGTTTTCAGAGCGCGCTTTTTTAAATAATAAGCTCGACCTGGCGCAGGCTGAAGCGATTGCTGATTTGATAGAGAGTAGCACAGAGCAGTCGGCGCGTTCGGCGCAAAAATCATTGCAAGGTCTTTTTTCTAAGCAAATCAATGAACTGCTTGATGAACTTATTGAATTAAGAACCTATGTTGAAGCAGCGATTGATTTTGTCGATGAGGAAATAGATTTTTTAACGGATGGCGTTGTAGAAAATCGCATCATTTGTTTGCTAAATGCCCTTCAGGCTATTCAATCCACCGCACAACAAGGACGCCTGCTGCGCGATGGAATGACAGTTGTTTTAGCTGGAAAACCAAACGCCGGCAAGTCCAGCCTGCTGAATGCGCTCGCAGGTCATGATGCAGCGATCGTTACGGATATAGCGGGGACAACGCGCGATATATTGAAAGAGCGCATACAGATAGAAGGCATGCCCTTACATATTATTGATACTGCGGGTTTGCGCGAGAGCGATAATGTCGTAGAACAAGAAGGCATAAGGCGCGCACATATTGAAATACAAAAAGCCGATAAAATCTTATTACTGATTGATGTGAATGATCCGGAACCGGATCTTATTATAAAAAGCCTGCCTGCGCATATCAGCTTGACTAAGATTTATAACAAGATTGATTTGCTAGATATGTCGCCGAATATTGTCACAACTGACAGCGGTACCGACATTTACCTATCGATAAAAAAGAATATCGGCATGGAATTGTTAATGCAACACTTAAAGCAAAGTGTAGGTTATGATGCCGCAGCGGATAATGTATTTATAGCCAGGCGTCGGCATATTGAGGCGTTATCTAAAGCAATGATATTTGTGCAAAGCGCCTTGGAGCAGTTACAGGACAACCAAGCAGGCGAGTTGGTGGCTGAAGATTTACGCCAGGCACAAAACCAACTGTCTGAAATTACAGGCGAGTTCACTTCAGATGATCTGTTAGGCAAGATTTTTAGTTCTTTTTGTATAGGCAAGTAATCTGAGGCTTGTCTTAAAATGAATTGCACTTGTAAGTTGAATCCATGAATCAAGTGGTAGGCGATTTAATGTTTTTCAGAGTAACGGAATTAAAATATGAGTAAACAATCAAGTGTTTCCGGCGTCATTCTCGCTGGTGGATTGGCCAGGCGTATGCATAATCAAGATAAAGGTTTGATACCTTTCAATAATAGCGCGATGATTAGTTATACTATTCACGCCATGCAACCCGTGGTGAATGAACTATTTATTAATGCCAATCGCAATATTGAGCAATACCAGCAATTTGGTTTTCCGGTGATCAGTGATGTGACTGAGGATTTTGCAGGTCCATTAGCGGGTGTTCTGGCGGCTTTGCATGTTTGTCAGCATGATGTCTTGCTAGTAGCACCTTGCGATTCGCCTTTTATGACATCGCGAGGTTTGCAGGATTTAATCGCTGAGCATGAGCGCAGTCATGCTGATATTGCCGTAGCATTTGATGGTGAGCGTGTTCATCCGGTTTTTATGGTACTCAAAAGTTCACTTAAGAGCAGCCTGCAAGATTATCTTGCTCAGGGCGCGCGTAAAATTGATCGCTGGTTTGATCTGCATCATTGGGTAAAAGTCGATTTCAGTGATTATCCCGACTATTTTGCTAATATTAATACGCCTCAGCAATTAGCCGAATTAAAGATTAAGGAGTGATAATGCCACCCAAGATGACTAATGCCGGTTTAAGTGTATCAAAATCTGTTACCGCAATTGACGAAACTGGCTCGGAAAGAGAGGTTCAATTGGTGGCTGAGAGAGCGATGACTGTCTATGTTGATAAACAGGAGATTGTTACTTTAATGACTATTGGCTCTCACCCTGAGTTATTAACGTTGGGCTACTTAAAAAATCAGGGTTTTTTTGCAAGTATTAATGACATAAAAGTGGTGCAGGTCGATTGGGAAACAGAATCAGTTGCTGTGGTAACCGCAAGGGAATCTAGCGATTTTTCTGCTCAAATGCAACGCCATACAGTGACTACAGGATGTGGCCAAGGCACTGTGTTTGGCCGCCTAATGGATAAATTGAAAGAAATCCGTGTGCCGGAAAATCGGGTGTGCCAATCGACTTTATATGCCTTGCTCGATTCTGTCCGGTCACATAATGAAATCTATAAAAAAGCGGGTGCAGTGCATGGCTGTGCTTTGTATAGTGGTGACCAACTAGAATTATTTGTCGAAGATGTTGGCAGGCATAATGCTGTGGATGTGATTGCCGGATATATGTGGTTGAATGATGTCACTGGCGATAATAAGATTTTTTATACCACGGGACGTTTAACGTCAGAAATGGTGATTAAAGTATCGCAAATGGGTATTCCTGTTTTGCTTTCACGTTCAGGCGCAACGCAAATGGGTATGGAAATGGCTGCCTTGTCGGGTGTTACGTTGATTTCCAGATCACGTGGTAAACACTTTATGGTTTTGCACGGTGCGCAGAATGTCGAGTTTGATGCTATTGACAATGCTTAGCATCGATATAGGTAGTAGCCCCTCAACTCAAAGAGGGGCTAACTTAGACATATTAACGTTGATGTTGTAAGGCAGCGATACGTTCTTCTAACGGAGGATGGCTCATAAATAATTTTTTAACACGGCCACCATTAATCGCAAAGGCAGCAAATTGACCTGGTAAGTCTTCAGGCTCATGCGCTCGTTGTAAGGCGCGTAATGCCGCAATCATTTTTTCTCTGCCAGCGAGTTTTGCGCCCCCTGCATCGGCCTTAAATTCGCGGTAACGTGAGAACCACATAACCAGCATTGTTGCCAGAAACGATAAGGCGATTTGAGCAATCATTTGCACAATAAAATAACCCATACCGTGTCCTTCTTCTGTTTTGAAGACAACGCGATCAACCACATGGCCAATGACGCTGGCGAAGAAGTAGACAAAAGTATTCACTACGCCTTGCATAAGCGCCATTGTGACCATATCTCCATTCGCAACATGGGAGATTTCATGACCGATGACCGCTTCAACTTCATCAGGCGACATACTTTGTAATAGCCCGCTACTAACAGCAACCAGAGAGCTGTTTTTAGTCATACCAGTGGCAAATGCATTGGGGTCTGACGTCTGAAACATGCCCACTTCTGGCATGTCTATGCCGGCGATTTTAGCCTGACGTGCGACAACATCCATTAGCCAGCGTTCTGTCTGATTTTGTGGGTGTTCAATAACATGTACGCCCATACCCCGCTTTGCGGACCATTTTGACATGGCTAAAGAAATAAACGAGCCAGTCATACCGATAACACCGGACATAATTAATAAGGCGTTTAAGTTTAAATCGACACCATTAGCATCAAGTGTGCCACTTAAACCTAAAAGGCTAAAAACAAGACTAATGACGACCATAATGGCAATATTAGTCGCTAAAAAAAGAAAAATTCGCAGCATGATATGTATACTCCCAAGAAAAAAATAATAGGTTTAGTATATATTGGTGTTAATGCTGTGAAAATGCAATATAAAAGGATTAGGATATGAAAAAAGAATTTAAGGTGATGCAGAAAGAGGTTATGTATCAAGGCTTTTTTAGTTTAAACCGTTATCAGGTTAAACATACACTTTTTGCTGGCGGCTGGAGTGAGGTCTTAACGCGCGAATTATTTCAGCGAGGCTCATGTGTTGCGGTCTTATTATATGACCCGGATGCTGATAAAGTAGTTATTATTGAGCAATTCCGTATGGGGTCTATGTCTCAGCCAGAAGTGGGTGAGCGTGCCTGGCTGCTGGAAATCGTTGCAGGTGCGATAGAAGAGGGTGAGTCGGCTGAGGAGGTTGCTTATCGTGAAGCGCAAGAAGAGGCAGGGTGTGTGGTACAAGAAATGCATCTGATAAACGAATTTTACACCTCGCCGGGAGGAACTTCGGAACGTATTTCTTTGTTTTATGGCCGCGTTAATGCCGATGATGTCGGAGGAATACATGGTTTGGATCATGAGCACGAAGATATTCTGGTGTCTACAGTCAGTTTTTCAGAGGCATACAAAATGATACAGGATGGTCGGATTGAGTCGGCTATACCCATTATTGCTATACAGTGGTTGGCCTTGAATAAACATCAATTACCCAATTAAAGCTGGTAAAATGTGCATGAAATTTACCCGTTGCGCGTAATGTCGCAACAGTTATTGATTTTACCCTAGAGGAGTTTACAGTTTTGACACACGTTCAGGATATAACGAGCCCAATGTCGTCGATGGAGCGACGCGCTATTTTATCATTATCCGGTATATACGCCTTACGTATGCTGGGATTGTTTATGATTTTACCGGTATTATCATTATTCGCAGAATCTCTAGAAGGTTCAACGCCCTTATTAATAGGTCTGGCGATTAGTATATATGGATTAACTCAGGCACTATTGCAAATTCCTTTCGGATTAATGTCTGATCGATTTGGGCGTAAAAAGATCATTGTTATTGGCTTATTATTATTTGCTTCAGGTAGTATCGTTGCCGCGATGTCTACTACGATTCATGGAGTCTTAATCGGTCGTGCCCTGCAAGGCAGTGGTGCCATTGCTGCGGCAATTATGGCGCTGGTTGCTGACTTAACACGGGAGGTACAGCGTACTAAGGCAATGGCGATAATCGGTGCCAGTATTGGCATTTCGTTTGGTGTTGCGGTGACTATGGGGCCTGTTATTGCGGGTTTTGCAGGTATTCAGGGTATATTCTGGTTGATTGCCATCTTGTCGTTTTTAGCGGTATTCGTGGTTTTATTTATTGTACCTAATCCCGCGCAAACTAAAGTACATCGTGATGCCGAACTCGATCCTGCGCAATTCACAACTGCTTTAAAAGACAAGAATTTATTGCGTCTGGACTATGGCATTTTTATTCTACATTTAATTTTAACGGCAAGCTTTGTTATTGTGCCTTTATTAATGCGTGATGCAGGGCTGGTATCTGCCGAGCACTGGAAAGTCTATTTACCTGTTTTATCCACATCTATGGCTGTGATTATTCCCTTTGTGATATTGGCAGAAAAAAAGCGCAAAATGAAACCGGTGTTTATTGGTGCAGTAGCGGTTCTGATGCTTGCCGATTTGGGGCTTTTTTTCTTTAATGATAGTTTGTTGCCATTAATTGCCTTTTTATGGGTGTTTTTCTGTGGTTTTAATTTACTTGAAGCAACGTTGCCATCACTGATTTCTAAAACCGCTCCCGGTGATTTAAAGGGTACTGCAATGGGTGCATACTCAAGTGCTCAGTTTATGGGTGCTTTTATCGGAGGCACTACGGGTGGATGGATTTATGGCCAATTTGGTGCAAGTTATGTATTTTTATTTTGCGCCTGTGCGGCAGCGAGCTGGTTATTGGTCGCGTTATTTATGAATGCTCCGCAATATTTGGCAAATCTATTAATTTCTACTGAAAATATTGCATCAGATGCGCTGGAACCCTTTTTAGGGGCGATTATGTCGATTAATGGGGTTGCCAGCGCAAGCTTGCAGCGTAGTGAAAATGTAATGTATTTGAAAGTGGATAATGCTGTATTGGATAAAGATGCGTTGCAATCTGTGTTGACTCAGTGGAGCGGTGAATAATGTGGCTGATTTAGCTATATCTGGCATGAAATTTGCTTTTTATCGATTGTGTCTATTTTACACGCGGTTTGCGTAAACTTTTTTATTTAATGCTCGGAGCGGCAATATGATTAATTCACTCTCTTTCGCACGTCATGGCGACAAGCAGAACTCTGATTTCTTTGAGGAATACCTCGTTAGATTGCTACAAGAAAGAGATTCCATCGGCCTAACTTCTATGATTCATGAGATTGACGCCATTATGATTACTGTCGATCCAGGACATTCCACTCGATATATCGCGGAATTAGCTCTGATGTCGCCTTATCATTATCTGGTGACATTGGAAAGTGAAAATCATTGGACGCATATTTTGCGCATAGATATGAATTCGCCAGACCTACTGGTTCGTGAAGTTAAAGACTCTAATATTCAAGGGATTTTTCGCAGCTTGAATGAAATTTATCCGATAGGCTCACATAAGCCGAATAGTCGGTATATGGGCGAGATTCTAAGAGTCAATGACCTGCATGGTGTGGTCCAACTTCAGCAGGAACGTAATTTCCGCTTTTTCTCTCAGAATCAGATTCGCAAGCTAGAACTTCCGGGTAATCTGGGGGTTAGTAAGCCTTCGCCATATACACATAATATTGTCGCCTATATAGAGCGACCTGAAGAGCATTTACGTATTTATGCTTTGGGTGTCAGTAGTATCAGATCTGATGTGCAGGATGCTTATTACGCTGCAAAAGAATTGCAGAAACACCTGCAGATAGATGACTTGATACTGCCAATTGATCATTTGGCAACACGTATTTATAGTCAGAATCGGGAAGTTGCCATTCTTGAGTGGCTCTCTTTGTCCAGTTATCATTACTGGGGTTCTTATAATATTAAAGATCAGAATTCATCGACTAATGTAACTAAAAGCGTGCATCACGCCAATGAACTTAAAAGTCCTGCTAAAGTATTTACGGCAAATAATACGCCATATTTTGTCAATCACCTGGTTAATTTACCATCGCCCACAGAAACTTTTGTGCGCAATTATGGACCGCGCTTGCACCATATTGCAATGGCTGTGCTCGATGGTGAACGAAATCAGATGGAAAATATCAATTGGGTTGTGAGTCAGATTGCAGCACAAGGCAAAGGCTTTCTATTAGATGTGATTGGATCCAAAGAAGAAGGGTTAAAACAGATTTTTTCCAGTGCATCCGAACATTCCTCGCTGATTATCGAGTATGTACAGCGCTTTGGCGATTTTGACGGTTTTTTTACCAAAGACAATGTCGCTGAACTGACACATGCAGCAGGGGTAGAAGAAGAGCTTAACGTGCTTTCTACTGAAGCAGGTGTATAAAAGCACGTCACGATTTAAAAGAGTATCATCCGATGTGCATTTTTTTGTAATGAATTCGTTTTCGCAGTTTGTAGGGCATGGCTTTAGCCGACTTTTTGTCGCATAAAAGGCGAGTTAAAACCACGCCCTTCGCACTTATCTTTAAAATCTGAAACCAGGAAAAACGTTTTTTGTAGGTCGGATTAGCTTATCTAGTGTAGCTTAGATAACGTTATCTAGCAGATAAAGCAATTAATAGCTTGCCGTCGGATAACGTTTTTTAATGCTGCGCATTAAAAAAGCGAATCGGGCCTACGGCTTTGAATTTTAGCATAAGACTCATCATGCCTGATTTCGGATACTATTAAATTTTCGTTGCTGATGAAAAGCAAAAATAAAGACCTGAACTGTATGCCTTTAATATAAGTCAATTGGATCAACATCTAAAGACCAGCGAATTTTTCGAGCCTGTTTAAGTTTTTGGATTTCTGGCATTAGCCAGTTTAATAGCAAATGCAGTTGTTTACGTGTAGTGTGTTGCAATAATAACTGATAACGAAATTGCCCTGCACGCTTTGCCATTGGTGCGGCGACAGGTCCTAGTATTGAAAGCCCATGTGATGGATGCTGCTTGGTTAATTCCGCAACTGCCAACAAAAATGCTAAGGCATGCTCTTGTTCATGTGCTGTAGCGCGTAATAAAGCCTGATAGCTGTACGGGGGGAGTCCGGCACTTTTGCGTTCAGCCAGTGCGGCCTGAGCAAAAGCCTGATAGCCCTGATGAATCAAGGTGTTTAATAAAGGGTGCTCGGGCTGCCTGGTTTGCATAATCACCCGCCCTTGTTTTTCAGCACGCCCTGCACGCCCTGAAACCTGAATGATTAATTGTGCTAACCTTTCTGGCGCATGAAAGTCAATACTAAATAAGCCGCTATCGACATCTAATAACACAACTAAAGTGACATTGGGAAAATGGTGGCCTTTAGCCAGCATCTGGGTGCCTAGAATAATATCAACCTGCCCCTGATTAATCGCAGCCAAATGCTGTTCTAGTGAGCCTTTGCGCTGAGTGCTGTCTCTATCCAGACGAATACTTGTGTGCTCAGGAAATATACGCTGCAATGCTGTTTCCACACGCTCCGTGCCTAAGCCTAAGGGTTTTAATTCCTGTGAGCGGCATACTTTACATTCACTCGGCAATCTCTGCTCATCTGCGCAGTGATGGCAGCGTAATTTTTGTTGTTTGTAATGTATGACTAAATTTGCATCACAGCGTGAGCATTGCGCAACCCAGCCACAGCTATGACAGATCAGAGTGGGTGCAAAGCCACGACGATTTAAAAACAGCAGCACTTGTTCTTTTTTGCCCAGCGTTTTGTGGATCTCTCTGATAAGCGGTGGGGAGAGTCCCTCCTGTAGGCTTTGATTTCTGATGTCCAGCAGTGACATGTGCGGAGGCGTTGCATTTCCGGCGCGATGGGGCAGGCGCAGTAGCTGAAAACGCTTTTTATCAACATTGTACAAGCTTTCCAGTGACGGGGTTGCAGAGCCTAATATAATCGGAATATTGAGCCTCTTGGCGCGCACAATGGCGACATCTCTGGCAGAGAAACGAAATCCTTCCTGCTGCTTAAATGAAGCATCATGTTCTTCATCCAGAATAATCAGGCCTAGTCTGGGTATAGGTGTAAATAAGGCAGAGCGGGTTCCCAGTAGAATAGCACTATGGCCCTTTTGCATTGCCAGCCAGGCAGCTTGTCGCTGGCTTTCGTTATTTCGTGAATGATAGGTTTCTATAGGAACGTTAAAGCGTTGCTTAAAGCGTGCCTCTAATTGTGGAGTTAGAGTAATTTCGGGGAGCAATACCAGGACTTGTAATTGCTGCGCCAAAACTTGTTCGATCAGCTGCAAATACACCTCGGTTTTACCGCTGCCAGTGACCCCTTCGAGTAAAAAGGCGGCAAATGTATCCAGATGACCTGCGATACTGTCTATAGCCGTTTGTTGCTGAGTATTGGCAATAAGTGGCGGTTGCTGGGTTATGGTCTGTTGCTGGCTAATGGCAGAGGCATCAGTTGTGCGCACGTAATTTTTTTCCAGCAGTGCATTTAAGGGGGCGCGCCAGAGTTTAAAGTGTGTCGCGATTTCCTTTGCACTAAGCGCAGTTGCGTGGGATTTAAGCAGGTTTAGCAGCGCGTGTTGTTTAGGTGCATTTTTAAGTAATGCATCATCCAGCGTATTGCCCGTAGTCGTGGGAAGATAATATACGGAAGATTTAAGTTCCGAGGGCTTTCCTTTACGTAAGGCAGTTGGAAAGGCATTGATAAACACATCGCCGATAGGGTGGTGATAATAATGTTGTGCCCAATGTAAAAGCTGTATGTCATTGGCAGAAAGTAAAGGTTCTGTGTCTAAAATCGTTTCTATGTGTTTCAGTTTGCTTAGCTGATCTTCCCCCGCTGTTTTGATGGCAATTAATACGGCTATTTTAGTCTGCCTGCCAAAAGGGACTTTAACACGCATCCCTACTTTTAATTGCTGCAGGTCACAGTTGTCAGGAGGTAAATAATCAAATAAGCGATTCAGGGGAATGGGGACGGCGACACTTAAAATAATGTCTTTTGAGTTGCACACAGATGACCTATTACTTGATGAAGATTCGATATAAAAACGCTAAGTCATTATGCCAAAAAGAAAAATAAAGTTACCCACAAAACCTGTGGATAACTTTGTGGATAAGAGCAGGAAAAGTAAGCTCGCACCTTGATTTTATTGTCTGCTTGTTAAATCGTACAAAATTGTGACAGTTATATTAATTTTATATTAAACAATAACTTATATATGTCAATCATTGATTTTTCTAGCTGCAGGAAATCGCTGAAGATGAAAATATAAGCAGAAATCATAATTGTGTGTAAAGTAAAAAATTATTAAAAAATTTGTTGACAGCTTATTTCAGATAACCTTCTGCTTTTTGTTAAAAGCAGGGCGGGATGTTAAGGAATTAGCATGCCGCGAATCATAAAATAGAGCATGGCAGCTAACAATGCGGACAACGGGACAGTAATCACCCAGGCGGCGGCAATTTTATAAATATGTGAGCGTTTTACCAATTCCTCTTTGTATACTCTTTTCAGCGATTTTCTTTCACGTTTAGTAAAATCCGTTTGACTATGCTTGGCTTGTTCTTTTAGTTCGGCCAGCATTTTTGATTTTGTGGCGATATTGGCTTTTTTGAAGGTATATAAAAAGGCTTCAGTTTTTTCAGGGTCCAGGTTTTCGTGGTGGATTCTGATTTCTGCCAGGCGCTTGGCATCAGTGTGCTTTAAATATTCACGTAAAAATCCCACACCAAAAATGGCACCAACTGCTATATGTGTTGAGCTGACGGGTAAGCCTAGCTGGCTAGCGATAATTACGGTAATAGCTGCCGCCATGGAAATACAGAATGCACGCATTTTATCCAGCTCAGTAATTTCTGTGCCGACGGTTTTAATTAATTTTGCACCATATAAGGCTAGGCCTATTGATAAACCCAAAGCGCCAATTAACATAACCCAGATGGGAATGGCGGCTTTTTTAGCGATACCACCGCTACTTAAAGCATCGTTAATTGCGGCCAAAGGACCCACTGCATTGGCAACATCATTTGCACCATGGGCAAAGCTGAGTAAGGCTGCGGCGAAAATCAGTGGAATGGTAAATAAAGAATTTACCCCCCTTTTTGAATTTTCTAAGGATTTGGCCGCTGTGCTGATTAAAGGGCGAACGATAAAATACATGATGACTGCAAGGCCAAAAGCAGCGAAAGCGGCCGTCAGAAAATCAACTTTCCAGATGTGTTTTAGGCCTTTTAAAATTAAGTAGGTAGAAAATGCCCAGGCCATTAAGGCAATTAATAACGGCACGACTTTCTTTGCAGCAGCAAGCATATCCTCCTTATAAGTCATACTACGTTTTATAAAATATAAGAAAATGGCTGCAATGACGCCGCCTAATACCGGTGAGATAACCCAACTTGCCGCGATTTTGCCAAATACAGCCCAGTTGGCAATGCTCCAGCCACCGGCAGCAATACCTGCTCCCAGAACACCACCTACAATGGAATGAGTGGTTGATACCGGCGCGCCTAAATATGTAGCGGTATTGAGCCAGATAGCCGCAGCGAGTAGCGCGGCAAGCATAAGCCAGACAAAAGTATCAGTATCATTAATAAGGGAAGGGTCAATAATGCCTTTTTTAATCGTACTGACGACTTCTCCACCGGCAATCAATGCACCTGCGGATTCAAAAATCATCGCAATCAGAATGGCGCCGGTTAAACTTAAAGCATGAGAACCGACGGCAGGACCAACATTATTGGCAACATCATTCGCGCCAATATTCAGTGCCATATAGCCGCCAATAACCGCGGAAACAAGCAGGAAGGTATGATTAGGGATATTCGCTCTTGTTATACCGATAAACAGCATAATGCCAATCAAAAATAGTACTGCACCGCCAATTCTAAGGAGTTCGAGGCGCATTTCAGCACCTTTATCTTCAATTTGATTCAGATTTTTTAATTCCATATGGCCTTCTTAAAGGTTAGTTTTTTTATTATTATCGCGGGAAATTTTAACGCAGATAGCCATAATACATGAGGAGATTTTTAAATAATCTCAAGTCAGTACATTAAATTTGCAATAGTTACTAATATCCATTATGTTGTACCGTGTTAATAAAAAGGCTAGGGGTGCTTCAATTTATGAAGCTGAGATAACACCCTTTGAACCTGAGACCAGCTAATACTGGCGTAGGAAAGCCCACCAGCTTGCTGTCTGCGCCTTGATTTTTTTTTTTGAAATTGGAGATAAAACCATGAGCGCAGTCCCTAAAGATATTACCGCAAGCAACGAGGGCGGTGTAAAAATTGACTCTTACCCCGCGTCAGAGAAAGTTTATATCCAGGGTAGTCGTCCTGATATACGCGTACCTATGCGCAAGATCAGCCTGTCCGATACGCCAGCTCATTTTGGCGCTGAAAAAAATACCCCCTTATTTGTTTATGATACTTCAGGTGTCTATACCGATCCTGATGTGGAAGTTGATTTACAAAAAGGTTTATCAGGCATTCGTGATACCTGGATTTCTGAGCGTGATGATACCGAAGAATTAGAGGGGCCTACGTCAGAGTTTGGTCAAGAGCGTCTAAAGGATCCTGCAACAGCTGAAATGCGTTTTGAACATATTCGTACGCCACGTCGTGCAAAAGCCGGTAAAAATGTGACTCAAATGCATTATGCGCGTCAAGGGATTATTACTCCTGAAATGGAATATATTGCTATTCGAGAAAATCAGCATATGCAACGAAATGACAGCTTCATATAAAGATCAGCATACAGGGCAAAATTTTGGCGCGAACATTCCAGAAGAAATTACACCTGAATTTGTCCGTGATGAAGTCGCGCGTGGGCGCGCAATTATCCCATTAAATATTAATCACCCAGAAGTAGAACCAATGATTATTGGGCGTAACTTCTTAGTAAAAATTAATGGTAACTTAGGTAACTCCGCGGTCACATCTTCGATTGAAGAAGAAGTAGAAAAAATGGTTTGGGCTATTCGTTGGGGAGGTGATACCTTATGGATCTTATCTACAGGGAAAAATATTCATGAAACCCGTGAGTGGATTATTCGTAATTCGCCTGTTCCAATTGGTACAGTGCCAATTTATCAAGCTTTAGAAAAAGTAAATGGTAAAGCAGAAGATTTAACTTGGGAAATTTTCCGAGATACACTTGATTGAACAAGCAGAACAAGGGGTGGATTATTTTACTATTCATGCAGGTGTTTTTACTGCGATATGTGCCATTAACTGCTAAAACGAGTAACAGGTATTGTTTCTCGTGGCGGTTCAATTATGGCTAAATGGTGTTTGGCTCATCATCAAAGAAAGCTTTTTATATACTCATTTTGAAGAAATTTGTGAAATCATGAAAGCTTATGATGTGTCATTTTCTTTAGGCGACGGCTTACGTCCTGGCTCCATTGCAGATGCCAATGATGAAGCACAATTTGCTGAATTAGAAACTTTAGGTGAATTAACCAAAATTGCTTGGAAACATGATGTACAAACCATGATTGAAGGTCCAGGTCATGTACCAATGCATATGATTAAAGAAAATATGGACAAGCAATTAGAAGCTTGTGGTGAAGCACCATTTTACACATTAGGGCCATTAACAACTGATATTGCACCGGGTTATGATCATATTACTTCGGCAATTGGTGCCGCGAATATCGGCTGGTACGGTTGTGCGATGTTGTGTTATGTAACGCAAAAAGAGCATTTAGGTTTACCGAATAAAGAAGATGTGCGTGAAGGTATCGTTACTTATAAAATCGCGGCACATGCGGCTGGATTTAGCGAAAGGTCATCCCGGCCAAAAAAATCCAAAAACGTAAGCCAAGCACACCACCCAAAAGTGCACAAAGGATAAAAACAAAAAATCCAAAAAGGGAAGAGACACCAAAGAACGGGCAAAAAAAACAACCAAAAAGGCATAAAGACGGTGAAGAAGCTTTACAAAAAAGGAATGGAAGAAAAATCGCAGCAGTTTCTTGAAGAAGGCGCTGAGGTTTATCATAAGGTGTAATTATGTAGGATGGAAGCTGCCAAGCCAAGAATGCGTTTAATAAAGTAAACAATTCCAATAGATAATGCAACTAATAGATAATACTTTACTCTAAGTTTATAAAAAATTCCCGGAAAATAATCCCTAATGAATATAAAACAAGCGTTTTTGCTTTTTTGTTTATGGTTTACATTGATTGTAGCTAGTGCAGAAGTCGATATTAAAGTCTTTGACGAAGTGTCCCTAAAAAATGCAATAGCGAATGCGAATAGTGATAGCCGAAAAAACAGGATAGTGTTTGAGGAAAATGCGCAAATCAGTCTGACGAGTTCAGTTATTTATACCGGTAGTCAAGATTTAACATTATTAGGTAATGGTGTAACTCTTGATGGATCGGCAACGGGTAGTTTTGTTTTGGATGGCGGTTTAATGGTTATACCACAAGGTGGCTCCTTGATTTTTAACACCAGGGCTGATATTACAATTAAACAGTTGACATTGGTAAATAGTGCAACACGAGGTATTGTCATCAATATTCCACATGAGTCGCAAGGCGACGATATTCGTGTATCCTTGCATCAGGTTCATGTGTCTGGTTCAGCATTATATGGTGTACACATAGATGATAACCTCAATGACTATGATGAAGGTCACAAGGGATCGGCTATTGGCATCGAACTAAATATCTCGGATTCCAGTTTTATTGCTAATGGTACGGGAGCCTTTGATTTCGATGGTATCCGTGTTGATGAGCGAGGAGTGGGTGATATCAGTGCTTATATTGTCAATACGTATATTGAAGGTAATGGAGCTGATGGACTTGAGTTAGATGAGGGAGGCGAGGGAAGCGTAAACGCAGTGATGAAGCAGGTAACGCTCAACCAGAATGGCTTTTATCATGAGCAGGATTTTGATGATGGTTTTGATATTGATGAAACAGGTGCGGGTCATGTCAACGTAATATTGTCTGATGTGCAGGCAAATTATAATATGAATGAAGGTCTGGACTTTAGTGAGCAAGGTGAAGGTAATATCGAAGTCATGCTTACGCGCGTTACTGCAAGCGATAACAAAGATGACGCAATTAAAATTGATGAGGAAGATGCCGGCAATATCACCGCAAAGCTTAATAACATTGTCGCTATAAACAGCGATGATGGTGTT
This sequence comes from uncultured Gammaproteobacteria bacterium, assembly GCA_942491615.1. Classification (GTDB taxonomy): domain Bacteria; phylum Pseudomonadota; class Gammaproteobacteria; order Methylococcales; family Methylomonadaceae; genus Methyloprofundus. The sequence continues at coordinate 5,150 of CALOCH010000009.1, read as the reverse complement.
CAACTTAAAGAATTAGGCAGCGGCTATATAGACGCGGAATTGCATACTATCACTGCCACAGGCAATAAAAAATACGGTATTAGAGTTGAACAGTGAGGATGTTGAAGATGAGGCTCAGTCTATAGAAGCGAGCGGTTCTGTTATGGGAAGTTCAGCAATTGATAATAAACGGGAATGCCAGCGGCGATAAGCTTAAGTTACATAATGTTATTGTTCACTACAAGGTGTTTAATAGTGAATGCTATATGTTTAAGTAGCGTTTGATCGTCGCAACTGCGGCGACAGTTTGAGGTTTCCTATATAAATGCTTACTTGTTAGCTGTAGATGTGATAATTATTGGCGCTTAGCGCATCCCACTTAATGTGTGCGATAGATGCCGGTAAGCGTGGGACGCAGTGTGTTGCTGTTAGATCACGCCAATAAAGCCGGAAAGAAGATTTTAATGTCCGGTGGTGGACGCTGTAATTTTACAAATTACACGGTCGAGGCAGATAATTTTCTGTCTGAAAATGCGCATTTTTGTAAATCGGCACTAAGCCGCTTTACTCAGTGGGATTTTTTGGAAATGATTCACGCGCATACTATTCCGTATCATGAACGTGAGCATGGGCAATTATTTTGCAATGAAAGTGCACGCGATATTTTAAATATGTTACTGACCGAATGTGATAAAGCAGGCGTGCAGATTCAGTTAAATACCAGTGTTATGTCTATTCAGCAAAATGCTGATTCAGGTTTTAGGCTTAAAACTGCAAAGCAGGCGATGCATTGTCAATCTTTAGTTGTTGCGACTGGCGGCTTATCGATTCCGAAAATGGGTGCGACACCGTTTGGTTATAAAATCGCTGAGCAATTTGGCATTAAGCTGCAAACTACACGCGCCGGACTGGTACCGTTTACGCTACATGTGCATGATAAAGAAAAATTTGCTGCTTTATCAGGTCTGGCATTGCCTTGTACGATCAGTAATGCACAGCAAAGTTTTACCGAGAATTTATTGTTTACCCATCGTGGTATAAGTGGGCCAGTGGCGTTACAAATGTCATCTTACTGGCGCGAAGGCGAAGCATTGGAGATTGATTTATTACCTGCGATGGACTTACAGCAAGCCTTATTAGCCGCACAAAAAGATAAAACTAAAGTTAAACTAAAAAATTATCTGGCGCAATTTTTAGCTAAACGCATGATTCCTCTGTTTTTAGATCATGATTTACTGGAATGCTCACTGCCAGATTTAGCGCATAAGCAAATTGAATTTATTGCCAAACAACTGCACCATTGGCAGCTTAAACCCAACGGCACCGAAGGCTATCGCACTGCCGAAGTTACTTTAGGTGGGGTGGATTGCAATAGCGTGTCATCTAAAACCCTAGAAGCTAAACAGGTCCCGGGACTGTATTTTGTTGGTGAAGTGCTGGATATTTCTGGCTGGCTGGGCGGTTATAATTTTCAGTGGGCCTGGGCATCGGGTTGGTGCGCGGGGCAGTATGTGTAGCTGTGCAGGTATAGTAGAGTTCAATGGTATGGGCAGCGGACAATGTCAAATCAGAGTTCATCAAAATGATAGGTCCTTTGGGCGTGACAGCCAAAACAAACAGCACATAATCGGCGGTCGGCCTCCACAACAAAGTCAAACGCATCACCTGGATGGTCTCGGTTTTGCCAGAGACACTGCACTCAACCGTCTCGAACAAATGCAGTTGATCGAAACATTCTTTCAAATGCACTTTCTCGCCGTAGAGCGCCTGTCGGCCTCGACGACCCACGGGTTTGGTGGTGCGAAAAAATAACCGACATAATTATTCTTCGCCTTGACCAGCACTTTAACCCATGGTTTTTTATGCTCGATAGAGAAATATTGGCATACTCGAAAGACACTGTCTACCGAAAAAAGCATCCAGCACCAAGTAACCGCAGCAGTTATGGCGAGCGGCAAACAGAATCGCCATAAGGACCAAACGCTCTGCCAGCTTGACGGGGTCTTTTTACCACCCCCTTCCGTTAAGCCTAAGTGCTGCCAGCCTTGTTGGATTTGTAGCTGTAACGGGCAACAAAAACAGGCGGAAAATGATCCCACCAATAGCCCAATGGCTCCCCAGCATTGACCACGAAAATAATCCGGTTTACTCTGCGTCTCGGATGCTTCATGCAGCGACACTACGCCAGATATCTTGCGGCCGTCCTTAACGACCAAGGTATATGATCGCCTAAAATAACCTTTCGATCTAAAAAAATGAAACAGTCAGTGGTAACCTGCCTCATCAAGCATCCAGAAACGGCACAGCGACGTAACGCCGATCATTTCAGTTGCGCCCATAAAGCCAATCACAATGGCACAAAATAACAACCAGCTGCTGTGCCTTGAAAAATCGCTCTGAAAAGCCCTTTAAAGCTTGATCAATATACTTTTGCATGACTTTTTCCTGTTAAGTTTAGAGCAAAATTCATGATTGGTAGTTAAAAGTCAAGTTGGGCAGAACTTACGATTTACGAGTAAATAACAGGTCATTGCAACACCCATTCACCATCACGTTTTATTGCCTGATACATGGCATCAGGCGCAAGATCAATTTCATTTGGCCAACTGACAAAGCCATCGGTCACGCTGAGTTGCTTAAAAAAATCAGGTTCTTTTAATGCCTCGAAAACCCCATAACAATGGCTGGGTAATAATTTAACTTTTCCTGTTAGCCCGTCGGCAAAGGTGACAGTAAATTCAAGATGCTGTGTTATCTGTGCTGAAATTACATCAAAATACATGGTTTACCTCAATGGATTAATTTTTAAAGGTTGCTGGTGTTGCTCGCATAATTCCCAATCGCGCATTAATTCAGCTTGATGTAATTCCGCCCAATCCAGCACTAAGTTTAAAGCGCGGCGAGGTAATTCACCTTAATGCTTGAATATCAATACAAGCTTTATATTCAGCATATTGTGCGTAAAAATGAGGTGGTGCATGTTCGTTGAAAAACATACGAATAATAATACCGTAAAAACTGCTAATGGTTGGCATAACCTAACTCTTTTAAATAAGCTTACATTTCCGCCTTAAAAAATGTTTGCATAGTTTTCAGGTGTGAAATTATTTTGGGGCTAATCATGTTTTGACTCCTAAACAAAAGCGGTAAGTTCTACCTGAAATAAGGCGCAATTACTCCGCCACGGCAATTGTGCAATGGTGAGTTGCACAAATTCTAAATCTGGCCAATTTGCTGCAAATTTTGGCATCTTTCACTCGATGTTCAAGTTTTTTAATTTTAGGCGCACTGATGCCTAAAAAATCAGCCTTCAGATCGGTACTGTAAAGAAGCCGTCGGCTCTAAAGCACCCAGCTTCCTCCCCCAAGCATATGCTTCCCAGACGGCAATAATTGAAAACTTCATCCATCAATTCCGCTAACTCTTTTAATTTATCCGCTGGATTGTGCTGCTCCAGCATAGCTTTGATAAATCCGGGCAAAAGATCCATTTGAGCTCTTCGTTGTAGGCTACCCACGGTAAACACAGGTAGTTTGTTTTCTATGCAGGCCTTCTGCTCAGGGTGAAGGAGGAGGCAATGGTCTATCAACAGACTCAGGATCAGGCCTCGGCTTGATCCTTCTTCGTCATATTGTTTGGCCTCTTGCCCCCAGCCTTCATAAAGCTTCCAGTCTTCAAAGAAAACCTCCACAAGCCATCTTAAAGAATATGCTTGGATAATGTCAATAGTGCGCCAACTCACATCAGTAGCAACTAGGTAACGATAGTCTTTTTCTCCGTCATATTTAAGGGCGATTACAAAACGTTTTTTGCCGCCGTGAGCATCAATCTTCAGGCGAGCGCTGCTGATTGTTACATTTTGTTCCTCACCGCCTCGTACACGAATAGTCGCTTTTACACCTTTATTCGTGACATCAAAATAATCTTTAACTGTCTTCTTTTTGCCTCTGAACTGTATGTTTTGGTTTGATTTTAACTGGCTGATAACTTGTCTGCCGTCAAAAATTTCCGAGGCTCCACTCATAAATCCATCAGGGCCGTATAGCGCATCACGCAATATGCATTTAACTGTAATTTCAGGATAATTTTCTTTAAAATTCTCGAGCAAGAGTAGCGCTAATTGAATTTTTTTGGGATACTCAGGGTTCAATGCCGGCTTGACTGGCCGTTTCCTCTTGGGAATCCCCTTTTTTTTCAACCTCTCTTCCTCTTTGTTCCAGGCACTAACCACTGGATCCGGCATATAAAACTTAAAACCAACGGGTACTGTTATAGAATCAGTCACCAAGAGCAATAAAACAACGGTCTGACCATTAACATACCCCCCGCTTGCTTTGTGTTTTTGTTTGTGTGTCTTATATATTCGTTTTGTAGTCTTAGAGCGGGCACGGTCAGACTCATCAAAAACAAGAACTCCGCCTGTAATACCAAATTTTTTAAAAATAAGCTTAACGCTTGCAAAGAGTAAAAAGTCCCATGAAATCTTGCTTTTACGAAACATCCAAGATAATGCCGCTAATTTATAACTGCCTATACTTGCCCGCTCAAACTTTGCCCAACATACAGCGTTGGTTAACAAGATAGCCGTCAAACAAAATCCTAACCAATGCTGTTGCAACGACGTTAGCTTAGCATTAGGTTTGAGTTCTCCTCCTAAGGCGCTGTTCAAATCGGTTACAAAGGTTTTTATAAAATCTGCGGGTGCCTGAATCAACATCTTGCTGAAATACGACAGATTTTAACTGTTATTTAGCTTATCTGCTTTTTTATCGTTCTTTTTCCAGGCTTAAAAACTTGAACATCGAGTTTCATTTTCCAGTTACTCACTTTTGTTGTTTTTTATCTGGGAGCGCGGGCGGCTCGCCTGCATAGGGTCAATAACAGCGGGCAAGCTGCCCGCGCTCCCAGCGTTTTGAAAAAAAAAGTGTAAACTACTTTAAAGGCAATATGAAAGACATCCAAATTTTGCCATGTATTTTAAATTTCTTGGACTAAATCCAGATAAGGCAGGAAACTGCTTTTTTAAATCATGGGATAAACTATCAATAATTTTTGCTGCCCATCCCTTTCCTATCGTTTATTGAGAATTTGCTAGCCTAATAGCCAGTACAGAACGAATTACTCAATATTAACCATTATGAATGGCAACCGTTCGTTGTTTATCAATAGTA
>CALOCH010000008.1:0-123524 GCA_942491615.1 uncultured Gammaproteobacteria bacterium | reverse complement strand
TAGTCTCTGGAGTATTCAGGAATATACTGCTCAAGGCACGGAGCTGTTTTTGACGATTGGCGTATCAAATAATAATCAGACCTTAGTGGATGAGTTGCTCGACATGGATCGTAATATCAGGAAATATCAGGTTCTGGAAGATTCCGATTACCTTACAGAATATAAACTGCATCATGAAAAGTTTGTTACGACCGCTACGCAGACAAATTTTTTCATCTTACCTGAAAAATTACAACACATGTTTACTAAGCTTTTAGACAATGAACTGGAGTTGTATAATCGTTTAATGGATAAAATAGCAACGGATAACACTAGTCTTATTGTAGATGATTTTAAGGACTATTTACTACTACGCACTGCAGCTGTCGAGTTGGTAATTCAAGGAAACAAGCAAATATTTGTTGATACACTAGCATTGTCTGAATTGGCAACAGTTGTTCAACAGCAGATTACTAAGGCGGCCTTAATTTCAGTTCTATTGGCTTTTTTTCTAGGTGTGCTATTGCTGTACTTAATTAATAAGCCGATTAAACGCATTCAGCGTGCAATTCGTGTTTTGGGTCACGCACAATTTAACAAGCCTATAGCTATACAAGGACCGCGTGATGTTCGTGAAGTAGGCGAGCATCTAGAATGGCTTAGAGCAAGGCTTAATCAATTAGAAAATAGCAAGCAGTTTTTTATTAAAACAATCTCACACGAATTGAAAACACCTTTAGCAACTTTAATGGAGGGTGTTGATCTACTTCAAGACGAAGTCGTTGGCGAACTTAATGCGGAGCAGCATAATATTACTGGACTGTTACAGATTGCTAATATCAGGCTGAATGGTTTAATTGAGAATTTAATCGAATATCAAAAATCAACATCTACCTTAGCCAAAGTTAATTATTCAAAATTTAATCTTAACCATCTGGTCGATCAAATTTGTGAGGATTATCAATTAATACTTGAAAGCAAGAAAGTAAGCGTTGAATTTGATGTAATCACCCCCATTGATATGGTCGCTGATAGAGATAAAATAAGAATAGTCGTTAGTAATTTATTTTCTAATGCACTTAAGTTTTCTCCTGAAGGTAGTCAAATTCTGTTTAGGCTAGAAAACAGAGGTAAGCATGTGCAAATGTTAATTGCTGACCAAGGACCGGGTATCGATGTAAAGCAATTGCCGCATATTTTTACTGAATTTTATAAACAGCCTACACCAGAAAGCTGGAAGATAAAAGGTTCAGGCTTGGGGCTTAGTCTAGTTAAAGATTATGTTGCAGCTCACGAGGGACAGATTAAATTATTAGCGCCTACCGCACAGTATTGTGGTGTGCACTTTTTAATTATATTGCCTTTAAAACCTAAAAAAATTATCAAGTAGTATTGACAAATATGAAGTGGACAGTTGTTTTATTCTGTGTTGTTACCGTTAGTCTCATAGGCTGCCAGAGCGCCTCTTCGTTCTTTCCTTTTGCTGAAAAGGAAAAGGAGATCATAAAACCGAAGCCAATTGTGCATAAACACGAACAAATTATTGAATATGGTGCGAAATTTGCTGAAGTTTATGATAAGGCTCCTGAAGAGACTTGCAAAAAATATAATAAGGCTTTTCAACAAGGCGATTGGCGTGCTGGCTGGGTTTTGGCATTGCAGGTAAGTGAAAATGCAAAAAATCAGTGTCTGAATATTAACCAAACGGTGAAAATGTTAACTACTTTGGAATCTGAAAAAAGAATAGATCCCGATTTAATCTGGCTTAACCAAAACCACTTACTACTACTACAAAAGCTCCAACAAGAAACCATAAAACTTAATCAGTTAAATGCTTTGCTGCGAAATAATAAGCAAAAATTGGTCGATTTAGAAGCCAAAAATCAAGACTTGACTGAAAAGCTTGAGGCATTAAAAGCGATAGAAACCAGTATTCATGAATAATTAAACAATGAACCAAGAAAAACCAAAGCAATTTGCAGAACAAAGCGTCTTATTAGTTGATGATGATCCCAGTTTACTTGAGTTGCTTTCTTTACGCTTAAAGGCTATCGGTCTGACAGTTAAAACGGCATCGAGTGGTACCCAGGCGTTAAGTGTTATTCCGCAATGCAAACCTCAACTTGTCATTACCGATTTGCGCATGGATGATATGGATGGTATGCAGTTATGTCGCCTGATACAACAAGCATACCCAACGCTTCCTGTTATCATCATTACTGCGCATGGCACGATTAAAGAAGCCGTTGATGCGACCAGTGAGGGTGTTTTTGGTTTTATAACCAAGCCGCTAGATATTAACGAGTTAAAAGATAAAATCGAGCAGGTTTTTGCGCTTAGTTCTGGTCATTTATACAGTGAAGAGCCGCAAAATTGGCGAGCAGATATTTTAACGCGAAGTCAGTTAATGGAAAACCTTCTTAGTCAAGTCGAACGTCTTGCACAAGGTGATGCCAGTTTATTCATACATGGTGAGAGTGGGACTGGAAAAGAGTTGATTGCTCAAGCGATACATAAAGCCAGTCCTCGACGTCATGGTCCTTTTGTAGCAGTGAACTGTAGTGCTATACCCGAAGAGTTGCTTGAATCAGAGCTTTTCGGTCACCGTAAAGGCGCTTTTTCTGGTGCTTTTGAAAATCGTCAAGGGTTATTTCAGGCGGCAGATACAGGGACATTGTTTCTGGATGAAATAGGCGATATGTCACCAGCATTTCAAGTCAAATTGTTAAGAGCTTTGCAAGAGCGCCAAATCAGGCCGGTAGGTTCAAGCACTAATATTCCCGTTGATGTTCGCATTGTTTCAGCGAGTCATCATGATCTGGAAAAAAATGCAGATGAAGGTAACTTCAGGATGGATCTGTATTATCGCTTGAATGTTGCTACACTAAGCTTACCTAAATTATCTGAACGTCGTGAAGATATACCTCTATTAGCTAATCATTTTATTAGTCATCCTGAAAGCACCTATGCTTATGTTGCAAAAGGTTTTTCTAATCAGGCTCTGGAGCTTATGCTTGCCTATGATTGGCCGGGTAATGTTAGGCAGTTGAAAAATGTAGTTGAACATGTATCAGCACTGGCAACTACCCCCATTGTTCCAGCTAATTTGGTTGAAAAAGTGTTGCAGGAAAAAAATAATACTTTGCAGGGTTTAAAAGACGCAAAAAACCAATTTGAAAAAGAGTATCTCATCAAACTGCTGGGTTCTGTTAATGGTAATGTGAGTCAGGCAGCCCGTCTGGCCAAGCGTAATAGGACTGAATTTTACAAATTACTAGAGCGGCATCAGTTGAAGCTAACTGATTTTAAATTACAAGACACTGATTAGTTATGCACTCTGACGGATCGTAAAAAAAGACTCTCCATCAAGCTGCGAAAATTGACTGGTTTTCCGGGGCGTCATGCTTAGATGTTTTCAACTTTTATAGATTGGCAATAAAAATAATAATTTGCCAATAAACTTAGTTTTTCTATCGTTTTACCTGCATAAGTTCAGGTCTGAGTAATTGATTGCAAGTATAAAAACGCCCCGGAACTATTTGGTTTCTGGAGCGTTATTATTTAAATCAAAAGTCTAATTTATTTATGCTCGATTTTGCACCATCAACCGCACCCTTAGTTCCACCATCGACGATCGAACCATTTGTCGCTCCCTCCACTGCTCCATTAACACCCCCTTTAGCGCTATCAGTAGCAACTTGCTTGGTCATATCTGAAACAGAAGCTGAGTCAGTACTGGCTTTTTCTGCTGTTTCAGATGCTTGTTGTTGCGTCGTTGCGCTTGCTTCATTGGCGCTGTTAGCTGCATTATTCACATCGTCTAGGCTGAGTGCCACTGCATTTTGAGTACAAAAAATAAATAGGCTTACAGCAATTATTTTGTTTAACATTTTTCTTCCTTACGAAAATAAGTAGTTGAATATAAAGAAATATATGGTATCTAGTATGATATTAATTAACTGAACCTAATGAGTCCGGACAGAATCAGTTCTTGAATCACGGGCCAAATAAGATGTCGTTAATTAACATCTTAAATAATGTTGCAGTTTTTATGCCAATTTGATATAAGCTCCCCTGTCTTAATAAAATAAATTTCAGGGTTGTTAGCAATTAGCTTAAGAAGATTTATTAATTTCCATAGAGCAAGCTTAGTATTCGTTTAACATGGTTGCCTTGTTATTGATGGGTTTAAGGTATTGTTCTAAAAGTCGCGATAACTTGGTAGCATAATTGTTCACTACAAAACGTTGTCTTTATTTGAGCTGAAAAACTTGCTAATCGGGATTTGATGCACATTGCTTAATATAGGAAATTGAGTAAATAGTCGTGATTTAACGACGATTAATCCTTTACAGAGGAACGTTTAGATAATGCTAGATGTTTAAATAGTTGACTGATATGGCTGAGGCTTATTCTGCAAAGGCTGACATGCTCAAAATATTTGTTTGGTTTTCGGGTTGTTAAGCTGTCTGTTAAATGAGACGGATAAAATAATTTTAGCGAGAGGAAAACATTGTGGGATAAGTGTCATCATTGTTTAACATTAATTGCAGATAATGTTCTTTTAGACAATGAGAAACCGTTATGCAAGCAAAAATTTTCAGTAATTATTTACAAAAAATGATCTTATCGAAAGCAGATACTGAGTGTCTTGGTTTAGAGGCTGAACTAAACCCGGATGTGATGGATTTTTTTGCGGCCCAACTGGAAATGAAAACTAAACAACATGAGCTAACTCAGGATAGAGAGCCCTTTAGTTTAGATGAGCATGAGCTTGCAATGGCTGGAGAATTAAGTGCTTAACACGCGGCAGTATAAGGAGTAGCCTGATATGCTATTTTTTAAATAGTATTTTGCTCAGGCTACGTTAATAAAAGTTCAGATATTATTTTCTTTGCATTAAATAGTATAGAAACCTGCAGTGTAGAATCATATCATCGCCTTCTAGTTTAACAACTTTGCATGATTCATATTTTTCCCTACCAGGTTGGATTTGTTTTTTAATCACGCCATCTTCAACTGAGTATTTGACATCAACCGCTTTTTTTCCATCCAGTCTTGGGTCAAATGCAATAGACGTTAAAATACCGTTATCTCTAAAGTTCCATTCATTTTGCACCATTTTTTTTTCTTTATGTAAAGCTGCAGTTTCAGCATAAATCTTCCATTCGCCAAGAATGACTGAATTATCTTCTAACGGAATGGTCTTTTCAGCATAAGCTAAAGGCGTAAACAAAGTAAGGGCTAGAGTTAAGAGCTTAATTATTTTTTTCATTTTTTTATCTCCAGTCTGTATTTAAAATAAAATTGGATTTTGATTATAGCATGATGCAATTTATAATTTTAGCCTAGCGGAATAAATAGCAATATTAGTTGACTTGCATATTTCATTCTTGTTGCTACAGTGTTAAAGTATAAAACTTATTAATAATAATGATTATAAGAGGTGAAATTATGAAATTTAATGTATTTTTGTTATTGACTGCGCTCTTTGTTTTTTCTAGTCATTCTTTTGCTGCAAGCGAGGATGCTTGGGATACAGAGAATATTACCGGAGACCTAAAGCCAACTGCGGGCTGTAAAGATCGTGCTAAGGCTGAAAAACAGACAGCTCCTGGTAGTTATCGTTTTAATAAATATACAACTGAATTGTGTAATAGCAAAGGTTACGGCTGGGGAAAGATGAAAGTTGAAGATAATGGTAAAATGGTTTGCGAGGCTTGTGAGGGAGAATATGAAGGTATGGAAAAATACCGCTGCTATATGAAGGACGTCACAGTGCAATGCAAAATTGTTAAACGCGGCTTTTAATTTTATTATATTTCAACAACTACCAGTTAAATACATCGCTGGTAGTTGTTATTTATGTAAAGTTTTATAAAACACTGTGTACTAATTTCATATTGTTCAATACTTACTGTTAGCCAGTAGTTGCTATTTCTGGTTTAAGCATTGAGGTACGCCCTACCATTATATCGATTGCTTTAAGTAATCTTTTGAATACCGAGTCTTGACGATAGAGTATGCCATGTTTTTTACATACCTCTGCCACTTTTGGTTGTACAGATTGGTATTGACTTAGCGGGAGATCCGGCCATAAATGATGCTCTACCTGATAGTTTAACCAGCCGTAAAAAAAATCATTAAAATCAGAGCCTGTTGGATAATTCACTGAACCAAGAATTTGGCGTAGATAAAATTCACCCCGCCCCTTGCCTTTTTCTTCAAACATCATGACATCATCACCTGCGTGATTAGGCACAATAACCAGAAATGTGTGCATATTAGTAAATATTTCCGCCAAAATTGAAGTCAAGAGTACGCTAATAGCGGCAAATATACCTAGCGGCAAAAATAAAGCAGGTAGCAATACAAAACGAAAAATAAAATAAGGTAAAATACTTTCCAGCCATAATGCTCGGCCTTGTTTGGTAAAAAGGCTCCAGGCACTTCTGCGCGTCATCGTTGAAGTTGCATCACCTTTTTGGCGAGCTTGACTGATGCGAAGCTCTTTGTGCGTTCTAGGTGTGTAGTACAATATTTTCCAGACAGCAGTAAATAGCCCGACGAGACCAAATCGCAATCCCATAGGTATTTTTGATTCGCGCAACCATTCCATATTGTGCTGTAAATGATCGGGATCTAACTTCTCTCCAAGATTATAGTGGTGTAATATATCGTGCTCCTGATGCCAACCCGCGGGTGTTATCCAATCCGGCCAATCTATAAAACGCCGCCATCCCTGGGCAAATTTTTTACTGGTGTAACTCTCAGGAATATTTGTAATTTTGTCATAACCTTTGTGTACGATAGGGTGAGTCAGTAATGTCCATCGAGTAAAGCTACCTTGACTAATAAATAAGGCTGAAATCGGGTTAGGAAAAACCCATGCGCTTGCATAGCCAAGGAATGAACAAACTTGACCCCAGCGTTCCACCTTTTTAAGGTGCTGGAAATCATGCTCGCCAAGGCGCAATAAAACTTCTGTGTGAATAGCATCAAGGTCTTTAGCCAGCGCTACTCTATCAACATTCTGATAGCTTTGTAAACTCATTATATACTCTTTAAATAACGGGGTCGGGCAGTGGAGAACCTGCAAAAAAAGCAGCTAAATTACTCAAGACTTTTTCGCCCATAGCTGTTCTTGTAGAAAGTGTTGCGCTACCTAAATGAGGCAAAAGAGACACATTATCAAGTGTAAGTAGCTCTTCGGGCACATTAGGTTCATCCTCATACACGTCAAGTCCAGCGCCTGCAATACGTTGGTTTTTTAAGGCATAAATCAGTGCTTGTGTATCAACAACATCGCCACGCGCAGTGTTAATCAGATATGCCGTGCTTTTCATAAATTTAAGCGTGTTTAAATTAATCAAGTGCTTTGTGTCTGTGTTCCCTGGGCAATGTAATGAGACAAAGTCTGCGTGTGTCATTAATTCTTCAATTGAAGTACAGCGAGTTGCGTGCAAATCATTCACCACATATTTGTCAGCAGGACTTGGGTTGAAATAAAGGATATTCATATCAAAGCCATGATGGGCTTTTCTAGCCATAGCTTGTGCGATACGTCCGAAACCAATCAGACCTAGTGTAGCCCCGGTGACATTACTACCTAGCATATGGGTGGGGCACCAGCCCTGCCAATGTTTGCTGCGGACTAATCTATCGCCTTCACTAGCGCGACGTGCGGACATGAGTAATAACATCATGGCAATATCAGCGGTACTGTGTGTTAATACTCCCGGTGTATTAGTTACGACTATGTTTTGTTGTTTAGCGGCCAGTATATCAATATGATTATAACCAACACCAAAATTAGCCAGAATTTTACAACGCCTGCCAGCGACATTTAACACATCAGCCGGCAAGGCGTCACTGACGGTCGGACAGACGGCATCATATTCTTGTAGTGCTTGTTTAAGTTCTTCGGAAGTCATCTCGCGATCGTGCGTATTTAAGGTGACATCATATCGTGCTTTTAATTGCGCCTCGATAGAGGCAGGCCATTTACGAGTGATAAGTACTTTGGGTTTGCTCATAGAAACAAGTAAGAAGGATAGCTCTGAGGTATATCAAGACTTAAAACTTCATTAAGTATTGGTAATGCAACAAACATAAGCAAGTCTGACTGGTTAATTCAACCTAAGAATTGCAAAATAAAAAAGGCACCACTGCAATAAACAGAGATGCCTCGCTTATGAATATTTAAGCGACTTAAGCGACAGTTGAGCGATAATATTCAATTGCTGCAGCAACGCCACTCCCAGGGACAATATCAATGCCGCAGTCGAGTAGTGCCATTTCTACACCAGCAATTGCGCCCAGCATAGATACATCATTCATATCACCTATATGGCCGATACGGAAAACTTTGCCCATCACTTCTGATAAGCCACCGCCTAAAGAAATATCATATTTGTTAAAAGCGACAGAAATAACGTCACGAGCATCTTTGCCTTCAGGAACAACAATTGCCGAAACGGTATCAGACTCAAAGCCGGGTTGAGCGCAAAGCTTCAGGCCCCAGGCGGCAATAGCTTTACGTGTGCCCTCTGCTAAGCGATGGTGACGTGCGTAAACATTTTCCATGCCTTCTTCCAATAAGATATCTAGTGCTGCACGTAGTCCGTGTAACATAGGTGTTGAAGGTGTGTAGGGTGTATAACCTAATGCATTTTGAGTCATTTGATCCTTCAGGTCCAGGAAGCACCGTGGAAAGGTGGCGGTATCAGTACATTTTAAGGCTTTTTGACTGAATGCAACAATCGCTAAACCAGCAGGTAACATAAAACCTTTTTGTGAGCCGCTGATTGCTCCATCAATACCCCATTCATCCATGCGGAAATCAAGACTTGCGATAGAGCTTACTCCGTCGACAAACAACAGGGCGGGGTGGTTTGATGCGTCCATTGCTTTACGCACACCTGCAATATCACTGGTAACTCCGGTTGCTGTTTCATTGTGTGTAGCCAAAACTGCTTTAATGTCGTGAGTTGTATCTTCTCTTAAACGAGCCTCTATTGCATCTAAAGGAATGCCTTTGCCCCATTCAACTTCATGCATTTCAACATCTAAACCGAGACGCTGAGCCATATTCATCCATAAATGACTGAACTGACCAAAACGATAGATGAGGACCTTATCGCCAGGACACAAGGTATTTGTTAGCGCTATTTCCCAGCCAGCTGTCCCAGTTGCTGGAAAAACAAAGGCTTGTCCGGTCTCAGTTCTAAAAACTTTTTTCAGATCCTCTAAAATGGGTTTTAATAAAAGTGGAAAAGTTGGAGCACGGTGGTCTTCCATAGGAAGATGCATGGCACTTAATACTGCATGAGGAGAGTTAGTAGGACCAGGTATATAAAGGTGGTTACGACCAGCCATTGAAAAGCCTCTTAAAAGGTTAAAAATATCAGTAAAACCGCGTAATCATGACATATATAAGAGAGTACTTCAAGAGCACGAGCTATTCTAAATGAAACTTATTTGTAACTACTCAGCATAAATAAATAAAAAAGTTCTTGATAGGGTTTTAGCTCGAATTTTGATATTTTTATTGAACTATATACCCATGCAGAATTAATTTAACATTTTTGTAGGGTGGTTGTATGGACTCCTCATTTTTCTTTATTTATATCTGCTACATTATATGACACTGTTTGGAGCCAGAGGAGTCCATATCATCATCCTGGACGAAACCTAAAAATAAAAGTGTTAAGATAATTTTACGTGAGTACATATGTAATAGCTTATAAATAGACCATTTATTGCCTTAGCTTTCATTGTAATCCGCTGAAGCCATAATGATTCGCCGAATGGCGAATCGTTTTTTATGACATGGAGTCCCAAAATGTATCATCAGGTGCGTGGGTGGCGCGCTTAAATCTCTGGCAATTCACGTTTAGGTGAATTCATGGAATGTATTGTAAAGCAAATTGTTAAAATTTCCCGGTAGATAATGTGAAGTTACAAATTATCGATTTATTGTGCTGATTTATCCAAATTATGTTCTTGCTGCTCGGGATACCTTATCAAAAGGTTCTGGAAAAGCATTTAATGCACCCGTTTGTTCGCGTAATTTATCTAGCAAACGGTGGTCAAACATTGCTCTTAATTCTTCACGTGTTTGATAAGTATCAGCATATAGAGCCTGAAAGCCTCCAATTTCGCGCATAAAGGCCTCTAGTTTGCGTGTTGTTTCTTTAGCATTGAAATTAGCGACATTAGGCTCGCCATAAATCCCGACATCCACAAACATTTGCTCATTCTTGATGGGATTAACCATGCCTCGAATGGGCGTCTCAAATATTCTCATAGGGCATAACCATAACGGGTAAAAGTCGACTTCCTGATGAAAAAAGCTCAGCGATTTATCTAGCGCGCTGATTGGCAATAAAAAGTCTTGGTCCATGTGATGAGTATCATAGAGCTCATGAATCGCTTTAGTTTCAGTCAGTTTTATCAAAGAAATTTCAGGAGGTGACATCCAGCCCAATAGATAGCGAAACCAGGGACTATTACCAAAGGGGATGATTTGTGCCATTTCCCAGAAAAAAGAACGGGTATGGCGATGGTAATAATGCCGTAAAGGGACATATTCTTCTACTTCTTTGTTTTGTTTTAAAATACTGCGTACATGCTCATAAAACCAGGGTTTCCAGAAGTTATTCAGTGCATTTTTGGCTTTATCTGCAGGGGCTTTACCGGCAAAGTTTCCTAGCATTAAAACGCCTTCATGCTCTGAATACATTAGGCCTTCAATAAAATCATAAGCTTCAGCAAAGGGTTTTAGTGACTCTTCGCTAAAGCGTTCGATAAAGGCTTGCTTATCTTTATAGGGAATATAAGTAATATGTACAAAGTCTTTACTCGGTACAATTTTAATTTCCGCGCAAACTAAAAAGCCCAATGAACCATATGACCAGGGAATTGCATAATAAAGTTCGCTATTTTCTTGTTTAGAGCACTTTACTAATTCGCCATCAGCAGTGACAATTTCAAGGCTTTCACAAATATGTTGAAATAGCCCATATTTATGCGAGCTGGATTCAATGCCGAAGCCATTAATTAATCCACCGACAGTTAATGCATCAAGTTCAGGGACAACAGCTAACGACCAGCCTAAAGGCTTTAGCATGGCGGAAATTTGCCCCATATTTGCCATAGGCTCAACGCGCACCGTGCCTTTTTTTTCGTCAATTTCCAAAACATCCATGAGGCTTACATCAACCTGATAGTGGGTTTTTTTATAATTCCCTTGTTTTAGGGACATTCCTTGCCAGCCTGGTCTGGCTGTACACATAGGAATAGCCCCGCCGGTTTTTTGTTGCCATTCTTTGACTTGTTGCTGTACTCTTTTTACTTTTTCAGCATGCTTTTCCGGTGCACTATTTAACCAAAAAACCAGCCGGTTTCTGCTGCCCATATAGGCCTTAAAAATCAGTGATGCAGGGAGAACAAACAGCACTACAAAAATTCCACGATATTTGATTAAAAAGTCGAACATAGAAAAAACCAGGCTAAATAGAGTAAAGGACGGATGAGTTATTATCAGTAAAAACTGTCATTATGCTTGAAAATAGTATTACTTTCTATAGATAGTTCATTTAATCAAATAAGCCACTACATGGTTTAATGGTCTGCACGAGTGATAGAATAAGATGGTTTATTATGCAATTAAGGCGTTATACCCTGGTTGACCTCGTTATGCATTCCAACGTTGAGCGTTGCAATGAGTTAGTCAATTATTCAACAGGTTTATTCCAAATTGAAATTTAGAGGTGGTTTTTATGCACTCTTTGATATTTATGATTTTTATTTGTTTTAGTTTAAAAGCACCTGCTGCGGAAGTTAGCTTTATAACTGATGATCAAGCAACGATCTACGCCGATTTTCAAAAGCGGGGAGGGCATGCAATCGTCTTAGCACATGGTGCGATCTTTAATAAAGAAAGCTGGGGAGTATTCGGACGCGTTTTAAGCGATAAAAATTATTCGCTATTAGCGATTGATTTTAGAGGTTATGGCAAGTCGACGTCAGGTAAACAATCTCATGGATTTTACAAGGATATATTGGCCGCTATACAATTTTTAAAAGCACAGCAAGGCATTAGTCAAATAACAGTATTAGGCGCAAGTATGGGCGGAGCTGCTGCTGCTAAAGCAAGTGTCTATGCTCAGCCCGGTGATATTAAACAACTGATTTTATTATCCCCGGCAAGCATTTATCAGCCTGAAAAATTAAAGGGGGCGATCTTATTTATTGCCAGTGAAGATGAATATCTGGTGGATGCCTTGCAAGCATTATATAGACAGGCACCTGAACCCAAAAAACTGGTGCTAATCCCGGGAAATGCTCATGCTCAACATATTTTTAAAACATCACAAGCTGAGCTATTAACAAAAACTATTACTGATTTTCTTGCTACAAGTGACAGCAAATAAGATGTTTAACAAAAATTTAATTTTCAAGAATACAAGTATATAGGTTGTTACCCATGACTCTAAAAATCAAGATTTTTATACCGTTGATTGTATTAGCTGTGATGAGCTGTACCATCCCTTTAAAGCCGGGTGCAGAGGTTGTGCAGTTAGTTTACACAAAGCCCGTTAAAGGGAATTGTCGCTTTATCGGACAAACTTCAGCCTCAGATGGCGGCATGGTTTCGGGTGATTTTATGTCAGATGCTAAAATTCATCGCAATACCTCTAATTTAATGAAAAACAAAGCGGTTGAAATGGGGGGTAACATCGTTTATATACAGCAACAATTTAATAAAAATGAAAAATTAACTAAAACGTTGACTAATCAGACCATGCTTGGCTTTGTTTACTATTGTGAGGGGATTGACTATATTCAGTTTCAAGAGTAAACGTTTTCGATGGCTGATGAGTGAAACTTAATAAAACCCGAAACCAAGAAATACGTTTTTTTGTAGGCTTGGTTAGCTTATCTAGCCTAACTTAGATAATGTTATCCGGCTTACGGCTTTGCATTTTTAAATAACACTCAATATGTCTGATCTCGGATATTATTAAATTTTTTTTACTAAAGGGGGAGCATGTTGAGCGCTGCTTAAGCGGGGGGTAAGTGAAACTGTTGAGTTTAGCTGTTATGATATTTACGCTTTAAATGATAGGCTATATAACTAATTTTTTAGTTGCAGTCAAAAGCTTGCAAGTACAGATTGTCTGATAATGGTTTTTGGGAGCAACAAGCTTATTTTGTTTAAAGCGACATTATCAGCCTTGAAGAGATACATAAATGGTATACCTCTATTTAGCGATAGCAATAGTAGCCGAAGTCGCTGCCACAAGTGCGTTAAAGGCTTCAGCGGAGTTTAGCCGGTTGTTGCCTAGTCTGATTGTGATTATTGGCTATGCGCTTGCGGTCTATTTTATGACGCTTGTATTAAGAACCCTGCCTGTAGGGATTACCTATGCCATATGGTCAGGTGTAGGTGTCGTGTTAGTGTCAGTCCTTGGAGTGTTTTTATACAAACAGATGCCCGATCTACCTGCAATTATTGGTATGGTACTCATTGTTTCTGGAGTGGTGGTGATTCATGTTTTTTCAAAAACAGTGAATCATTAATAACAATGCTGCAGACGCTTTGTACGCTGTGCCATAATAATAATAATAATAATAATAATAATAATGATGATGATGATTGATGAGTTGTCATTAAACAGAAAGATGTAATGAGCGTCCATTAAGAGTTAGTGCGCTTTCATGGATTGCCTCAGCAAGCGTCGGGTGAGCATGGATGGTGCGTGCAAGGTCTTCCGCGGTTGCCGAAAATTCCATCGCCAATACCGCTTCAGCAATGAGTTCGGAAGCATTGGATCCGATGATATGTACGCCTAAAATTGTTTCCGTATCAGCTTGCATTATCATTTTTACCATCCCAGTCGTATTGCCCATAATCTGCGAGCGACTGGTGGCGCTAAAAGGAAAGATGTTGGTTTTGATATTTTCGCCTATGGCAAGCAAGTCTTGTTCAGTTTGCCCAACCCAGGCAATTTCAGGATCAGTGTAAATGACATTGGGAATTGTATGGTAATTTATTGGTGAGTGTTGTCCGGCGATATGCTCTGCGACAAATATACCTTCTTCAATCCCCTTATGTGCCAGCATGGGACCCGATAGCGTTAAATCACCAATCGCATAAACCCCGGGAAGTGTAGTGCAACAACTTCCGTCAATATGAACAAAGCCTTCTTCATCCAGTAACAAATCAGCGGAGGGTGCTATGAGCGTTTCGGTATTCGGTTTTCGACCCGAAGCGACGACCAGTTTGTCAAAAATGATGTGTTGCCGCCCTTGGCTATCTTCATAGTCTACACTAACTTGGTTTTGCTCAATGTGCGTGGATATAACGCGCGCGCCTAGGCGGATATCTAAGCCTTGCTGGCTATAGAGTTTAAACGCTTCGTCAGAAATTTCCTGATCAGCCATAGTCATAAACGATCCTTGCGCTTCAAGCAGAATGACTTTTGAGCCCAACTTGTTCCAGATTCCGGCAAGCTCAATACCTATGGCACCTGCGCCAATAATGCCGAGTGTTTTAGGTGCAGTTTTTAAATCTAATGCAGTCTGTACATCAAGAATAAATTCTTTATCTATAGGCGCAAAACTTAGTTCTATTGGGCTTGAGCCTGCCGCCAGAATTATTTTATTTGCGGTAATAACTTTGGGTAAGCCATCGCGTGGGATTATTTCTACTCGGTTTGGGTTAATGAGCTGTGCATGGGCTTTAATGACTTCTACCTTATTATCACTAAATATCTTGGCGACTTGTTGGTTTAACGAGGCAACAACTGTTTCTTTGCGTTGTTGCATACGCGGAATATCTAGCTGTATGTTATCTACACTAATGCCATGATCGGCAAGCTGATGATTAATGAGATGATATAATTTTGCCGATTCTAATAGCGCAACTGCAGAAATACAGCCACCATTGACGTAATTCCCTCCAAGCCCAAGACAAGGCGAGGTGTTTATAGTGTCCCAGTTATCAATACAGGCCGTTTTAAGACCTAGTTGAGTGGCGCGTGTCGCGGCAACATAACCTGCCGGACCAGCACCGATGACAATAACATCGAAATCATTTTTTTGTTGAGACATGAGACTATCCTACCTTATATATTAAGTAATAAATGTGCAGGCGACTCCAGGCCTTCTTTAATTGCAACTAGAAATTGCACGGCATCCTTTCCATCTACCAAGCGATGATCATAGGATAAAGCAAGATACATGACCGGGCGAATTACGATCTCACCCTTTTCAACAACAGGACGCTCGGTAATGGCATGCATCCCTAATATGGCACACTGAGGCGGGTTAAGAATCGGTGTGGATAACATAGAGCCAAAAATACCGCCATTAGTGATGGTAAAAGTTCCGCCATTGAGTTCTTCATAAGTAAGCGTTCCTGTTTTGGCTTTTTTGCCAAAATCGACAATATTTTTTTCTATTCCGGCAAAATCAAGTTGATCAGCATCGCGTAACACAGGGACTATTAAGCCGCGAGGCGAAGATACAGCTATACCTATATCGTAGTAGCCGTGGTAAATAATGTCCTGGCCGTCAATAGAAGCATTAATAGCCGGAAAGCGCTTAAGTGCTTCTATTGCAGCCTTAATAAAAAAAGACATAAAACCTAATTTAACATCATGTTTTGCAGTAAAGCGCTCTTGATATTGTTTGCGCAGGTCCATGACGGTTTGCATATTCACCTCGTTAAAGGTGGTCAGCATAGCAGCATTTTGTTGCGCTTGTAGTAATCGTTCTGCTACTTTAGCGCGCAGTCTTGTCATCGGTACCCGTTGTTCAGGCCTTGCATTGGTATTGCTTATCGCTATGTCTTCTGGCGCATTTGTAGTGCTAGCTTGCGTTTGTAGGGGGGCTGGAGGCTGTTTTTTTGCCTCCATTGGAGCTTCGGTAGTCGCACTCTTATCTATATAATCCTGTACATCACTTTTAGTAATGCGTCCTCCTTTTCCCGTTCCGGTAATAAGACTTGGATCGAGATTATTTTCAAAAATAACGCGCCGTACAGCAGGGCTTAGTGGAATATCATTACTTAGCGGTTCATTTTTTTCTACTTCGGGTTCTGCTGTTCCTTCATCTGGTGCAGTGTTAATCCTAGCCAGTAAGTCACCACTGACCACCAGACTTCCATCTTCTACTAAAATTTCACTAAGCACCCCTGATTCAGGTGCTGGAACTTCAAGGACCACTTTATCAGTTTCCAGATCAACCAGATTCTCATCTTTCGTGATGGCGTCGCCCACCTGCTTATGCCAAGCGATTAAGGTCGCATCTGCAACAGATTCGGGTAAGGTAGGAACGCGGATTTCAATGCTCATGTTATTTTTCCTGTACGGTAGTAGACTGACCATATATAGCCGTTTCTACCACTTCTTTTTGTTGTTCTAAATGTTTAGCTAAGCTACCAACTGCCGGAGATGCGGATGCAGGGCGTCCACAATAAATTAAGTCAAGATCATCGGGCTTAAAAATATCAAAATTATGTCGAGATTGATACCATGCTCCTTGATTTTGAGGTTCTTCCTGACACCAGACGAGAATTTGCAAATTGGGATATTTTATAAATTCTGCGGTGTATTCCCTAATTGGAAAAGGGTATAACTGCTCAATTCTGATAATCGCTACATTCCCTGGATTATTATGGTGACGTGCTTCGAGTAAATCATAATAGACTTTACCTGAGCAAAGTATTAAGCGAGTGACTTTTTTTGCATCTATATCAGCGTCAATTTCGGGAATGATGGTTTGAAAATGGCCATTAACCAGGTCTTCCAGCGTAGAAACGGCTGCTTTATGACGCAAGAGGCTTTTAGGCGACATCACAATAAGAGGTTTACGGTAAGGACGTATAACTTGCCTGCGCAGTAAATGAAATATTTGCGCTGGTGTAGAGGGTACACAAACCTGCATATTTTGATCAGCGCAGAGTTGTAAATAGCGTTCCAGCCTTGCCGAAGAATGTTCAGGGCCTTGTCCTTCCATACCGTGTGGTAATAGCATTACCAGTCCTGATAAGCGCCCCCATTTGCTCTCTCCGGAACTTATAAACTGATCTATTAATACTTGCGCACCATTGGCAAAGTCTCCAAACTGAGCTTCCCAGATAGTTAAGGTATCTGGAACAGTAGAGCTATAACCATATTCAAAACCTAAAACTCCTGCTTCTGAAAGAATCGAATCATATACCTGCGGCTTACCTTGCTTGACATCAAGGTGCTGAATCGGAAGGTATGAGTCACCATTAATTTGATTATGCAAAATAATGTGCCGATGAAAAAATGTACCTCGGCCGACGTCCTGTCCTACTAAACGCAAATTATATTGATCCATAAGTAAGGTTGCATAGGCCATATTTTCTGCAAATCCCCAATCAATTGGCATTGCACCCGCAGCCATTTTACGGCGATTTTCCATAATCTTCGCGACTCTGGGGTGTAACTCAAAGCCTTGGGGTAGGCGTTGGGACTGATTGTTGCAAAAGCGTATCCGCTCCAAAGGAACTTTGGTTTCACAGGATATATCCCAATGTTGCCCAATATATTTATCCCATTGCTGGGAGTAGGAGTAGCCAGTCGATTCTATTGTTGGTCGCGAAACGGGTTGGCCAGCATCAAGCAAGTCTTGGTAGGACTGCTCCATTGCATGCACTTGCTCCGTTGTTAAGGTACCTTGTTTTACTAATTTTTTTGCATAGAGAGTACAGGTCGTGGGTAGTTCATTTATTTTTTTATACATCATTGGCTGGGTCGTCGAAGGCTCATCTGCCTCATTATGACCACGGCGACGGTAGCAAATCAGATCAATAACCACATCTTTTTGAAAGGTAGCGCGATAGTCCAGCGCCATTTGCGTCACAAAAAGAACGGCTTCAGGATTATCGCCATTGACATGAAACACCGGTGCTTGAATCATATTGGCAACATCAGTGCAATACAACGTAGAACGGGCGTCAAAGGGATTACTTGTGGTAAAACCGATCTGGTTATTAATGACAATATGAATTGTGCCTCCGGTAGCAAAAGCTCGTGTTTGCGCCATGTTCAAGGTTTCCATGACAATGCCTTGACCTGCAAATGCAGCATCACCATGAATAAGAATAGGAATGACGGTATTTTGATTGTCATTACCATATCTGTCCTGACGTGCCTTTACCGAACCTTCTACTACCGGATTAATAATTTCCAGATGAGACGGATTAAAGGCCATAGTCACATGAGCAAAACCACCATCTGTTTGCATATTAGAGGAAAATCCCATATGGTACTTAACATCACCGGTAATCACTCCCCGATCAGATATTGCGGTACCTTTAAATTCACTGAAAAGCTGCGCGGGACTTTTACCAAGAATGTTAATTAGTACATTTAATCGACCTCTATGTGCCATACCAATTACGATTTCTTTGCTACCATAATGCCCTGAGCGCTGAATCAACTCATCCAGAATAGGAATAAGCGACTCCCCACCTTCTAAAGAAAAGCGTTTTTGGCCAACAAAATTGCGGTGTAAATATTTTTCTATGCCTTCAGCAGCTATTAATTGCTGTAGCAGCCAGATTCTTTTACTATCATCAATATTGTCACCGGGCCTAGACCCTTCAAGACGATTTTTGATCCAGCGCTTAATATCGGCATCAAATATATGCATATATTCTGTGCCTATATTGCCGCAATAAATCTCTTTAAGCGTAGTAATAATATCTTTTAAAGGTAAACGATCAACGCCATAAAGTGTCCCCGTATCAAACAAGGTATCCATATCGGGTTCTGATAACCCATAATAATTAGGGTCAAGATCTGGCACTTTACGGTGGATTTTCCCTAATGGATTATTGCGTGCCATTTCATGTCCATGAGAGCGGAAATGATTAATCAGGCGTGCAACGGCAGATTGTTTTTTAACACTTTCTTCAGTAAAGCCCTGCAATTCAGCGATACGCGAGGAATTTGAAGAGGCAAGCAAAGCAAATCGTTCGACAACTGGGCTGTGTGCAATATCTCGTTGCGATTGGGTTTGGGGTAGTTGCGCGAATTTTTCGCGCCAGGTGGTTTCAACAGAATCAGGGTTATCCAGAAATTGTTCGTACAAGTCTTCTATATAAGGTGCATTACTTCCGTATAAAGCAGAGGTATCTTGAAAAAATTTAAGCAAATCACTCATAAAAAATCCAGTTTAGCGTATAAGTTGCAGTATCTTTAGACTATCAGCGTTATATTACCAAGAAAAGCGGGTGGCATGGTAGTGCTGTTGTGGATTAAATACGATAGATGTAGTGAGTTGTGCTGTCATCGAAAAGTGTGGTTTGGTTAGGGGTGCAAGATAGCTTATCTGCGCTGTTGATGATGAAAGAATTAGGCATTCAAATCTGATCTTTGTTTTACTTCAAATCCGCAGTGCTGACAAAATTTTTCATTGGCAAGCAGTTCTGTACTACACTCCGGACAGTTTTTTTGTGCCGTTATTTTGACTCCACAGTGACTACAAAAAAGAGCATTACTTTTCACTTTATGCCCGCATGCTGTACATGTTGTATCCAGATGAGGCATAAACTGTGAGATATGTTTTGCAATTTTTTCACTGACAGCAACTAGATAAAATGCTGAATGATAGGCTCTTACAATTAACCAGATACTGATAGCCAGTATGGATATTATGGCGACGCTAAAATAGACTTTTTTACCTGGTGCCCTGACGAAAGGCTCCAATAATTGCCAAAGCAGTTCTTGACCAAGAATAACAATAATTAGAATGGTCAATGGTTCTGCAATAGTGCGTAAAAAAGATAAAATATTGCCATTGTTTGGCGTAGCAGCAATAATTGCGCGTGCAAAAAAATAAAAGATCACTAAAGCAGATAATTCAGCACTGAACCAGACGAGCTCAGCTGCCTTATAAGTGCCGGCCAAATGCAAGCGATTCATGACAGGTACTAATGTTAAAAGCTTGCCAATGATTAACAGGGTGATGATTGCTAGCAAGAACTGAATGGCTTTATGGCTTGCGTTTTTAGGTGGAGATAATGACTGGGGCATAAATGCGTTTCCTGATTTCTTTAACGGTGTCGCTTATTAATACGCTTAGCTAAAAAAAAAGCAAGTTTTAACACCTAATTTTGGACATCTTTCATTTTCCAGTTAACACTTTTGTTGTTTTTTATCTGGCCGCGCGGGCGTCTCGACCGCATAGGGTTAATAAAAGCGGGCAAGCTGCCCACGCTCCCAACGTTTTGAAAATAAAAAAGTGTAAACTAATTTGAAGGTAATATGAAAGACGTTTAATTTTAAGCCATTAGCAAAGTCAGTTGCTTAAAATTAGGCTTTATTGGGAAGTCAGTCATAAAAGTGTCCTTCAGTTAAACAGGTATGTCGATAATTGAGCAGACCGGGCTATAAATGGAGAAGAATTTACCCGATTTCCAGGGTATTGTATATTTTTGCAAGTTTCTGGTTTTCGGGGGACAGGTTGTCGATGTGTTTTTCGATTTCATCAAGCGTAAATCCGTAATCTTCAACTGTATAAAAATGAGGGCTTTTATACGCTTTTGCGGCGACACTATCCTGTTGCAGAATAGTTTTGTATGCATCAGTCAATGGTATTGAAAAATGTTGATAAATTGAATTAACCGTGGCTTCTGGATCGGATACCAGAATGTCATATTGGATATCAACTGCATTTTCAGGCGCAAAGTTGAGACGATGACTAATGATGCCTTCATGGTTAGTGCGCACCATTTCTATGACACTCATACTTTCATATTTTCTTTGAAAGCAGGCCGGTGAGTGCAAAGACCAGGGCTTAGTAAACACGCTTAACGATGATGCTATCGATTTAAGTATATCGCTGTGTATATAGATCGCCCTCATATCCGGAAAAGCCTCCTGATAGAGTCCCAGCCTGCCCCCGGCGACAGCATTTTTTGCCAGAAATGTTTGCCCTCCTGATGCATACACGTGACGCTGGACAGATAAGCGGAAATTTTTAATAACTTTTTTCCGTGCCTGTTTGGGCAGATTGTCTATTGAAAAAATATCAGGCACTTCGTGAAGATATGGAAAAAAAAGAATAAGGCCAGGTGCCAGAAAAGAACTGACAAATAAAAATTCGTCTTCTTCTGAAAAACGTAAACCTGCTTTGTGCAGGCCATCCCAGCCTTTGAAAAAATGACCATCCAAAAAATCGACGATGCGTCCTATAGGATCGCCGACGCGCATATCAATCCAGGTGAAAAATGCGACCAGTTTGTAAATAGTAATTGAATTAAAAAGGGACTGCCATAAGGATAAATAGGTAAAGCGCGGGTCTTTTTCCAGCATGCGATGTAAAAAGGTAGAGCCACTGCGTGGGTTGCTCAGTATAAAGACGGGTTGTTTTACTTCCTGACGCCAAAAACCGGGAAAAAAAATATAATCCAGCGCTTGAAAAATTATATTAATACACCTGAGGGATAAAATGGCTGGAATAATAATAAAACCCACAAAAAAAACAAATTTTGGACGGAAATAGCGTGGTGTAAACATCCTTGCCATTAGCTTTAGAAAAATAGGCCAATATAGAAAATACAAAATAAATCCTTTCTAAAATATAGTGTGCTAACGAATATATGTCAGGGCAATGACGTCGAAAAGTTCTAGAGAAAACTCATCAGCTGGCTTATTAGATATCAATTTGCTGACTTGGTTGATAAATCAATGAATCCATTAACATCATACCTAAGAATTTAGAAAAACGACATCAAAAAAGCGTAACCCTACATTTCACAATGGTTTGGATGATCTCTTTTTACAGGAGAGTGATTAAAATTTTATTGGGAAGATAGCACTGTGAAGTGTGCTTTTTTAACGTATGAAAGTTCAGGAAAAATAAGCTTTCATCTCTTTACCGTTAGATGTATAACTATGATGATTAGATTACAGACTCTTTGTCAGATGAGTGTTTGTATTTAATCTCATTTTTGTTATGTGTATTTCTTAGTTATATGAACCTGGAAAATTTTAAATATGAATAAAAATCTACATTCTTTACTATTATCTGTAGTCTTGATAATAAGCAGTTTTTCTATTATTGCTGATGATAAAGTGACAGCAGAAGACTATGTTAATAAAAGCTTGATCACCTTAGAAAATTTTTCTAATGATCCGGATATGGGTTGGTTTCGTGAGAATATCGGCGCTGCTAAAGGTATTCTAATCATACCGGCAAAACTTGAGCTCGCTTTTGTTTTGGGCGGCTACGGTGGGACGGGGGTCTTATTAAATCACGGTGATAGTGGGCAATGGAGTTATCCTGCATTTTATGGCGCAGGTGCAGCTACTTTGGGTTTACAAGTAGGTGTGCAGGCTGTCGAGGTGGTGATGTTAATTATGACTGAAAAAGGCATGGATGCGTTATTATCTACGAAAGCGCAGTTAGGGGTTGATATGAGTGTTGCTATGGGACCTATTGGCGGCGGAGCCGGTAAAGCAACAGCAGATGTGCTTAAGTTCTCGCGTAATACAGGCGTTTTTGGCGGCGTGGCGACTGAGGGAGCTATTATCTCGCCTTTTGATAAGTTGAATAACGCATATTATGAAAGAGAGATTAGTGTTGTCGATATTCTTGTGAGAGGAAAAGGTATTAACACACAAGCGGATGAACTTCGCGCAAGACTGGATGGTTTCAGTGAAATGGGTGTCGGTTTTGCCTTTAATTCTGCGAAGATTGGGATGGGTGCTCAGGCAATACTTGACTCTGTCGTTAAGACTCTCAATTCAAATGTTAATATGACGATGGATATTGAAGGGTATACTGATGATATAGGAAGTGCCGAGTTTAATGAAGAATTGGGTAAGGAGAGGGCGCAATCCGTTAAAGGCTATCTGGTTTCTCAGGGCGTTGATCCAGCAAGGTTAACAGTTAAAAGTTTTGGTTTTGCAAATCCTATCTCATCCAATACGACCGCCAATGGTCAAGCGAATAACCGCCGGGTTATATTAAAAATAACGAATAAATAGAGTCAGCAAATTAGAAGAAAATAAGGAAGGTTCAAATCTACCTTTTTTATAACGTCTCATTATTCACAGAATAATGAGACGTTAGCTCTTTTTTGCTTTCCTCTATAGATGCCTTATCCTGATCTAGTGTTTTGACTGTTAATATCATTTGTCATACTGACTAAGTATACTCAGTACACTAATCAATATTGCTTCTTGGCCAATAAACTGGTATTTTGATCTTTGTCACTCGTACTAATACAGTGCTAACAAATATTTTTCTCGAGGCTTGTGTGGCAATAAAAACTGAATTAAATGAACGCTCGCAGAAATTACTAAAAATCCTTGTAGAGCGCTATATTCATAATGGACAACCGGTTGGTTCGCGAGTTTTATCAAAAGATTCTGATTTAAACTTAAGTCCTGCAACTATCCGTAACGTGATGGCGGATCTCGAAGATTTAGGCTTGATCCATTCGCCACATACTTCAGCTGGTAGAGTGCCTACAGTGAGTGGTTATCGTTTTTTTGTTGACACCTTGCTATCTGTGAAACCATTGCAGCAGAGCGAGCTGAATTTATTGAATGAGAGTTTATCGAACCAGGAAGAAAATGATGTGCTAGGTAAAGCTTCCAAACTATTATCCGAAGCAACGCATATGGCTGGCGTGGTTACATTGCCGCGTAAAGAACTGGTTTGTTTACGGCATATTGAGTTTTTGCCTCTATCAAATACGCGTGTATTGGTTATTTTTGTCACCAATGAACATGAAGTGCATAACCGGATTATTTATACTTCAAAAAAGTTTTCTGCTACTGAATTGCAACAAGCGGCAAATTATCTGACGTCATTATACACAGGACAGAGTTTGGCAGCGATACGCGAGGCGGTGGTAAAGGAAATGCAAGATGACCAACAGCGCGCTAATCAAAGTATGTTGGATGCTGTCAGCATGGCACAATTGGCATTCACTAGTGATAATAAAAAGGAAGACTATATTTTGTCCGGGGAAACTAATCTGATGGGGTTTTCCGAGTTATCAGATATGGAGCGCTTAAAAGGCCTGTTTGATGCTTTTAGTCAGAAACGCGGGATTATTCATTTATTGGATAAGTGCTTGCAGGCTGAAGGAGTGCAAATTTATATAGGTGAAGAATCTGGTTATCAAGTGTTTGATCATTGTAGTCTGGTGACCTCATCCTATTCTGTTAATGGTGAAGTGGTTGGTGTATTAGGTGTTATAGGACCTACACGCATGGCTTACGAGAAGGTAATCCCCTATGTAGATGTGACGGCAAAATTATTAGGGGCTGCCTTGAATACAAAGGAACAAACCCCATGATAAAAGAAACTTTTTTGGCTACCTACTTAACACGGGGCGCATAACATATATAGTAGGGTGGGCTGAAATCGGCTCTACTCATAAAATTAATGTGCCCCTTTAAGTTTGTCGCCACTTTTTTCTATGCACAACTGTTTATTAACAATATTTTCTGGAGCAGAAATAAATGAGTAAAGATCAGCCATCCCCTGAATCTCAAGCAGATAGTGAATTAATTGAGAGCGAATCCGAGCAAATCGCTGAATCTGAAAATGAAGAAATAGCTGAAGTAGTGGAATCTGATGAGGCTGAAGTCTCAGTCCAGATGTTGCAAAAGCAACTTGCAAAGGCTGAGAAAAAAGCGGCTGAAAATTGGGATAAGGTATTACGCATTCAGGCGGAAATGGAAAACCTGAAAAGACGCACACAAAAAGACTTGGAGAGTGCGCATAAGTATGGTTTGGAAAAATTTGCCAAAGAATTACTCAGCGTTATTGATTCACTGGAATTAGGTATACAGGCAGCAGCCAGTGATGTGCCTGAAGTTGTCAAGTTAAAAGAAGGCAGTGAGTTGACTGTTAAGCAATTTGAAGCTGTGTTTGCCAAGTTTAATATAGAAGCGATCGATCCCTTGGGTCAGCCCTTTAATCCGGAATTTCATCAGGCAATGACAATGGCACCGACAGATGAAGCAGAGCCGAATACAGTGATTAATGTATTCCAAAAAGGCTATGTTTTGAATGGCCGCTTGATTCGCCCTGCAATGGTCGTGGTTGCTCAAGCTCCAACATCAAGTAATTGATTTTTCTATAGCAGGCTTGAAAAAATAATTTATAACCACATATCTGTTTTAACTTTTACAAATATAACCCCCTTTTGGAGCATTTAATGGCTAAAATGATTGGAATTGATTTAGGAACAACTAACTCTTGTGTTGCCGTTCTGGAAAATGGTAAAGCGCGCGTTATCGAAAACAGCGAAGGCGCACGTACAACACCTTCTATTATTGCGTTTACCAAAGACGATGAAGTATTGGTAGGTCAATCTGCTAAACGTCAGGCAGTCACTAACCCGGAAAATACTTTATTTGCCATTAAACGTCTTATCGGTCGTCGCTTTAAAGATGATGTGGTACAAAAAGATATAAAAATGGTGCCTTATAAAATCATTAAAGCGGACAATGGTGATGCCTGGGTTGAGTGCAATGGTAAAAAAATGGCGCCACCTGAAGTTTCAGCTCGAGTATTGAAGAAATTAAAAAAGATGCAGAAGATTATTTAGGTGAAAAAGTAACAGAAGCCGTTATTACTGTTCCTGCTTACTTTAATGATTCACAACGCCAGGCAACGAAAGATGCTGGCCGTATTGCAGGTCTTGAAGTTAAACGTATTATCAATGAGCCGACAGCAGCTGCTCTGGCTTATGGTATGGATAAAGAAGAAAGGTGATTCCAAGATCGTGGTCTATGACTTAGGTGGTGGTACATTTGATGTCTCTATGATTGAAATTGCAGAAGTTGATGGCGAGCATCAATTTGAAGTATTAGCAACCAATGGTGATACTTTCCTTGGTGGTGAAGATTTCGATATGCGTATTATTGATTATCTTAGCTGAAGAATTCAAAAAAGATAATGGTGTTGATTTACACAATGATCCATTAGCGTTACAACGTTTAAAAGAAGCAGCGGAAAAAGCGAAAATTGAGCTTTCTTCATCTGAGCAAACAGACGTTAACTTACCGTATGTAACCGCTGATGCTACAGGGCCTAAGCATTTAAATGTTAAATTAACACGAGCAAAATTAGAATCTTTAGTTAATGATTTAATTGAGCGGACTAAAGGTCCTTGCGAAATGGCATTAAAAGATGCTGGTTTATCTGCTTCAGAAATTAATGATGTTATTTTGGTTGGTGGTCAAACACGTATGCCAATGGTTCAGAAAGCGGTAACAGATTTCTTCGGCAAAGAGCCACGTAGAGATGTAAACCCTGATGAAGCAGTAGCAGTTGGTGCAGCGATTCAAGGTGGTGTATTGGGTGGTGATGTTAAAGATGTATTGTTGCTGGACGTAACTCCTTTGTCTCTAGGTATTGAAACAATGGGTGGTGTAATGACTAAGCTTATTGAGAAAAATACCACGATTCCAACCAAGGCATCACAAACATTTACCACTGCGGATAATAATCAAACTGCAGTAACGGTACATGTATTACAAGGTGAGCGTGAAGTCGCATCGGGTAATAAATCATTAGGTCGATTTGATCTGGCAGATATTCCACCAGCACGTCGTGGTGTACCTCAGATTGAAGTGACTTTTGATATTGATGCCAATGGTATTTTGAATGTTTCTGCAAAAGATAAAGCAACAGGCAAAGAGCAATCTATCGTGATTAAAGCCTCTAGTGGTTTATCGGATGAAGAAGTCGAAAGCATGGTCAAAGATGCTGAAGCTCATGCTGAAGAAGATCGTAAAGTAACTGAGTTAGTTTCTGCTCGTAATACCGCTGAAGGCATGATTAATGCGACTGAAAAATCAATCGAAGAGCTTGGTGATAAAGTGACTGCAGAAGAAAAATCTGCCATTGAAAAGGCCATTGAAGAATTAAAAGAAGTAGTTAAAGGCAATGATAAAGAAGCAATTGAGGCGAAGACGACTGCTTTAACTGAATTATCAGGTAAGCTCGCTGAACGTGCTTATGCTGAGCAGGCCGGTGCTGGTACAGAAGGTGCGCCTAATGCTGATGAGCAATCTGCCGCTGACGATAGCGTTGTTGATGCAGAGTTCGAAGAAGTAAAAGACGACGATAAAAAATAAATTTTATTGCGATGACTTAAGAGCAAAAACGCCTCGTCACGGGAGAATTCTGTGCCGGGGCGTTGTTGTGTAAATATATATTAGTTTTGTAATTTGGCTTTAGTTATTAAGCAAAAAAATATATTTCGACGCGAGTCGATCTATTTTTGCTACAAACTTATTTAAATAGAATTTTAACAGGGGTTAAGCCCTGACAACGTTAGGGTGTGAACTGAACAATGGCAAAAGAAGATTTTTATAAACTACTGGGTGTAGATAAAAACGCAAGTGAAGCGGAAATAAAAAAGAGCTATCGCAAGATGGCGATGAAATATCATCCAGATAGAAATAAAGAAACGCCAGAAGACGCTGAAAAAAAGTTTAAACAGATCAAAGAAGCCTACGAGATTCTATCTGATCCACAAAAACGTTCTGCCTATGATCAGTTTGGTCATGCGGGTGTGGATAGTTCTATGGGCGGTGGTCGAGGTGGTTTTGGTGGCGGAGCTGAAGGATTTGGTGATATCTTTGGCGATGTATTTGGTGATATTTTTGGTGGTGGCGGTGGTCGTCAGCGCACTAATGTGCAACGTGGCGCAGATTTACGTTATAACCTGGAACTAACACTTGAAGAAGCGGTAGCCGGTACAGAAGCAAAAATCAGAGTCCCTGTATTAACGACTTGCGGTGAATGTAGTGGTTCTGGCGCGAAAAAAGGCTCTAGTCCAGTGACCTGCTCAACTTGTCAGGGGCACGGACAGGTTAGAATGCAACAAGGCTTCTTTTCTGTGCAGCAAGCATGTCCTACTTGTCATGGCAGCGGCCAACAAATCAAAGATCCTTGCCGCAACTGTCATGGGCAAGGACGAGTGCAGGAAAATAAAACTTTATCCGTTAAAGTGCCTGCAGGCGTCGATACCGGTGATCGTATACGGTTGGGTGGTGAAGGCGAGGCAGGTGCAAACGGCGGACCTTCAGGGGATTTATATGTGCAGGTACAGGTAAAGGATCATCCTATTTTTACCCGCGATGGGGCTAACCTATATTGCGAAGTGCCTATTAGTTTTCCTGTAGCCTGTCTGGGGGGAGAGCTCGAAGTGCCTACGCTCAGTGGTAAGGTGAAATTAAAAATTCCGGCTGAAACACAGACAGGTAAATTATTCAGGTTACGCGGTAAGGGGGTTAAACCTGTTAGAGGTGGTGCTATCGGCGATTTAATGTGTCGTGTACAGGTGGAAACACCGGTGCGTTTAACAAAAGAGCAAAGTGCTTTAATTGAAAAATTGCGTGATTCTTTATCGACGGGTGGAAAACATCATAGTCCGCAAGAGCATTCATGGATTGATGGTGTGAAAAGCTTTTTTGATAAACTAACAGGATAACAATGATGATAAGAGTTGCAGTCGTCGGTGCGTCTGGACGGATGGGTTTATGTTTGATAAAAGCCAGTGTCCTGGCTGAAAAAACCGCATTAAGCGTTGCAGTTTCACGAACGGGCAGTTCATCAATAGGCAAAGACGCCGGTGAATTGGCGGGTGTAGGTTTTTTAGCCGTCAGTGTTCTGGATGATTTAGCAGTTGCTCTGGATCAGTTTGATGTACTGATTGATTTCACTCGCCCGGCACCTTCCATGCACTATATAGAGCTTTGTCGTCAGGCGGGCAAAAAAATAGTCATTGGTACGACAGGTTATAGCGATGAGCAAAAAACGCAGATCGCAGAGGCGGCAGAAGACATAGCAATTGTACTAGCGCCCAATATGAGTGTGGGCGTTAACTTGTCGCTAAAGTTGTTGGAAATGACGGCTAAAGTGATGGGTGATTATACCGATATAGAAGTGATAGAAGCACATCATCGGCACAAGGTTGATGCGCCTTCAGGAACGGCTTTACGCATGGGAGAAGTTGTTGCTGCTGCTTTGGGGCGTGATTTAAAAGAATGTGCTATTTATGGTCGTGAAGGAGATACCGGTGCGCGTGACCGAAAAACTATCGGCTTTTCTACTATTCGTGCTGGTGATATTGTGGGTGAACATACCGTGATGTTCGCTGACGAAGGTGAACGCTTAGAAATTACGCATAAAGCGACCAGCAGAATGACGTTTGCAAAGGGTGCAATACGTGCCGCAGTCTGGTTGGAAACGCAACATAATGGACTTTATGATATGCAGGATGTGTTGGGATTGAAAAATATGTAGAGCTGGATTGCTTGCGTTTTCCGTCATAAGTTATTTGTCGGTATGCAAATGTGAAGTTTCCTGCTGTCTGTGAACTGATATTTTTTACTCGTTAGCTGTAGGGTATTATTTTTCAGATAGAGCCAAAATAGACTATCTGACAGGTAAAATAATGAAATTTTCTTTGCTACTGGTGTTGTTTTTTCCTTTTGCCGCGTACACAAGCGATCTTAGTAACAGTAATATATTATTTGGTTATGCTGAAACTGAGTACGTTGAACTTTTCTATCCTGCAGGACGTCGCACTTTTAAATTGGATGGTTATTTAGTTCGCTATTACCCTGACACTCATAACTATATAGGAACTATAAAAGGCGAAGTCTATGTCTATGGTAAGATTTTTCATGGCGATTAAAAAGTGTTGAGGGTGCGTTATTAGTTGAATTATTTGCTGCGCAACTCATTAATATTCAGGTTCAGGGCGAAGGTATTGTGACAGTGATGTTAGCTGATGATCTTCAAGGTAGCCGGCATCAGCGGTTTATTATTGAATTATACAATCCGGACAAACATTGTTGATTGCCCATAATATTGATTAGGCACCTAAAGTAAATATGTTATCAGTCGGCGATAATATTGAATTTTTTGGTGACCCATCTTCGTCACTTTGGAATGCTCCAAGTCATTGATTCATAGTTCCTGACGTTTTTCGCCAATCTCAAAAAGGCATTTTTTTTAAAATACCTTGTAGTGCCATTTTTATCATTTTTTGCCATAAAACTATTGACTTTTAGGAAATTTTTCTTCAATATCATCTATGAAATTTTCCAATAACTTTTTGTCGAAATCAATAATTTGCACAAAAATCTGCCACGTTTTAAAATTCAAGATGTTGATTTAGGATAGTCTATAGATGGGTATGTGTGGATTCACTGGACACATTATGATCCTGCAGGGACGCATTTAGATGGCTGGATAGTGCATAAGGGCATTATCTACAAAGCGCGCTAGTATTCTGGTGTGTTTTTTTATTGGCGAGTCGAGATGCGCTAATCGCCAATAACTCACGATTAAAAAATGCAATACCTAAGGAGAAAATCAACATCTTGATCTGTTTGTCGAGGTCGGGTAGTGCCGTTTGCCGGGCTCATAAACCGTGTCGTAAAACGGTGCTTTCCACCACTGATTTCAGCAAAATAAGGTGCCGTTTTCACG
This sequence comes from uncultured Gammaproteobacteria bacterium, assembly GCA_942491615.1. Classification (GTDB taxonomy): domain Bacteria; phylum Pseudomonadota; class Gammaproteobacteria; order Methylococcales; family Methylomonadaceae; genus Methyloprofundus. Next base: position 93,023 of record CALOCH010000008.1, on the reverse strand, counting down.
GTTTTGACAATGACAATTTGATAAGGCAGTGAGCGGTCAAGTGTTGCCTGGTAAAAACCCTTAGGCGCAATGGTCGGTCTATTGACACCACTTAAACGTATGAACTGGAGTATTAAGTCAACAGCGGTGCGAATCGGCGTAAAGTGTTGTAGCCAATTATGTATATCGTCGTTTTGACGTTGTTCGCTTTGTTCTAGCCAATAATGATATGCAGGTAAGTCAAATGAACTGAGCCCGCCTGGAATGTTGCTACGTTGAGTGATAGTTTCAAATAAATCGCTCTTCATGCTGGCTAAGTCAATTTTTCCATTGCTGGCATAAAGTGCTTTACTGGCTGCACTTAAATCGTTCTGGATTTCATCTAGCCTGTTTGTATCAACACCTTTATTACTTGCGAGTTGCTTGAACTTCTTGGTGTGGCGTTCTAGCTCTTTTAAGGTGTCTGCCTTTAAGTCATGGCGACTAAAAACCTGCAGTATTTCCACAAGTGAATTCACGGCTTCGCGTTTATCCCAGATACTTGTTACGTTTAAGAAATGGTCAAGTTGTAAAAAAAGTTGCTCCAGACGCATAAAAACACGGATGCGTTCATTCAGAGGGAATTCGTAGCAGATGTAGTCTTCAGTAGTCACTTTGTTTGTTTAAGAAATTGATTATGTAGGTTATTGACTTGCTGGCGCAGAAAGTACTGGTCTTTAGTATTATCAATAATACTGTCTGCTTGAGCCAAGCGCTCAGTCCGACTGGCCTGACTGTTAATGATGACCATAATCTGATCATGATTGAATTTATTGCGTAATTTTACTCTATTAATCTGCATTTCCATAGGACAGTCGATAACTAAAATATGATCGACCAGAGACTGCATTTTTGTTTCGATTAACAAAGGGATGGCAATAATGCAATAAGGCGCTGTTAACAGGCTTAATTGCTGGTTGATTTGCTGATAAATGAGAGGGTGCATGATGCTTTCAAGTTGTAGCTTTTTTTTATCATCATTAAAAATAAGTTCTCGTAAATACCCTCTGTTAAGAGAGCCATCATGGTTAATGCACGCTTTTCCAAAGCAATCTGAAATCTGGATAAGTGCTTGTTTTTCAGGAGAAACCAGGGCATGAGAAATCTCGTCTGCATCAATAACAGGAACACAATGAAGTTTAAACAAATCGGAAACAGTCGATTTCCCACTGCCTATGCCACCAGTCAGCCCTACTTTGTACATAAGAACATATTAAGTGAATATGCAGACACGTCCCAAAAAAATGGACATATTTTGTAGAATGGGTAGAGCATCTTTTTGCGAAACCCACCATTCTGCATAGGGTTGATGAGTTTCAGTCTAAACCTAAAAAGCAGGTATTTCATTCTACCCATCTTACGTAAACCGGGTATCTGAATATTTACCATATTAATAATTATTCAATAGTATGCTATTTCTATCATGTGTTAGCTTAGGCCAACACTACTTAGGTATAGTGAGTTGATTTGATCACCCCATAGTAGAGCAACCCATCCGGCAATCGCAAGATAAGGGCCAAAAGGAATAGGAATATTTTTATCCCGTTTTACAAAAATGATCATGGATGTCCCGATAATGGCGCCGACTAAGGAGGATAACAGGACGATCAAGGGTAAATACTGCCAGCCTAGCCAGGCACCAAATAATGCAAGCAGTTTAAAATCACCATAACCCATGCCCTCTTTGCCTGTGAAGAGTTTAAATAACTGGTAAAGAGTCCATAAAACAAGATACCCGGCTATAGCGCCGATAATACTGGAGACTGGATCGGTAAAAACATTGAAAAGACTTAACAACAGCCCTAGCCATAGCATAGGCAGGGTAATAGTGTCGGGTAATAATTGATGATCAAAATCAATGCAGCTCAGTGCTATGAGAGTCCAGGTCAGTAGTAAAGCAAACAGTGTTTCTATATTGCCACCTAGCTGGTAGGCGACAACAACGGATAATATGCCGGTTAAGGCCTCAATAAAAGGGTAGCGCAGTGCAATACTGGTTTGGCAATTTGCACATTTTCCTTTTAATAACAGGTAGCTAAGCACTGGAATATTTTGATGGATTTTAATTTCTGTATTGCATTTAGGGCAATGAGAGGCGGGGAGTGCCAGATTGAACGTGCCAGGCGTTTGATTGGTCACAGGTAACTCAAGAAACTCCTGGCACTCTTGTTTCCATGCACGCTGCATCATCACAGGGAGTCGGTAAATGACAACATTAAGAAAACTACCCACCATTAAGCCTATTATTCCGACAAAAAGACAGAGTAGAGGGGGGGAGTTTAAAATAATAGAATAAGAAGACATAGTCGCGTAAGAAGAGATATGAAAGGTTGCCTAGATATAATCTGCCCTTGAAAAAAATGATTTCATGGGATGGCATTTATATACTTAAAATAAAGTCGTAATAGTTCGTAGTATAGACTAACAACCCGCTTTATGTGAATGTATGACTAACAAATTAAAGCGCCTTTCTGCATTATTTTGTAGCACATTTAAGTTTTACAAAGGATTAACAAGCAATGCAGTAACTGGTTATGATTTTATTTGATTTGCGTAAATTAAATTGGCAAAGGCAATGACGAATTGCTTAATGTCGATTAAAATAGTCACCTAATTTCATTGCGTGGCTTCTTTTTGTAGAGGGAAAATTAGGATAAATACGAAAAATTTATCTTTTAATGCCTCTGTGCTCATAGTTTCAATAAGTTAAAACTACAATAAGCTGGTTTTTAGCAAAACACATTCCTTGGTTTGCAGATTTTTTAATGACAAAATTTATATTTATTACTGGTGGTGTAGTTTCTTCTCTTGGTAAAGGGATTGCAGCTTCTTCTTTAGCAGCTATTTTAGAGGCTCGTGGTTTAAAAGTAACCATGACCAAATTAGACCCTTATATCAATGTTGACCCAGGAACAATGAGTCCTTTCCAGCATGGTGAAGTATTTGTGACTCAGGATGGCGCAGAAACTGATCTAGACTTGGGACACTATGAGCGTTTTTTAAAAACCCGACTGACCAAGAAAAATAATTTTACGACCGGACAGGTTTACGAGAGTGTTTTACGTAAAGAGCGTAAAGGCGAGTATTTAGGCGCAACTGTTCAGGTTATCCCGCACATCACTAATGAAATGAAGCAACGCATTTATGCCAGTGCTGAGGGAATGGATGTTGCTATTATTGAAGTGGGTGGCACGGTTGGTGATATTGAGTCTTTACCTTTTTTGGAGACTATTCGTCAAATTGGTATTGAGTTAGGGCGTGAACGAGCGCTTTTTATTCATCTTACTTTGGTGCCTTATATTAAAACGGCCGGCGAAATTAAAACTAAACCAACGCAACATTCGGTTAAGGAATTACGCACCATTGGTATTCAACCGGATATCCTCATTTGTCGCTCTGAGATGCGTATTCCTGCAGCTGAGAGACGAAAAATAGCCTTATTTACCAATGTGGCTGAAAAAGCGGTTATTTCTGCTGTAGATGCTGATACCATTTATCGCATTCCCTTGATTTTAAATGAACAAGGGCTGGATGATATTGTGGTAAATCAGTTGCGCCTGGATGTGCCGCCTGCCGACCTTTCCGAGTGGGAGGCGGTGGTTGAGGGTTTAACCCATCCGCAAGATTCGGTAACGATTGCCATTGTAGGTAAATATGTGGGACATACTGATGCCTATAAATCATTAAGTGAAGCATTAACTCATGCCGGCATTAAAACGCGTAATGTTGTTAAAATCAAATATGTAGATTCTGAAATTATCGAGCATGAAGGTAATCATTCATTAAAAGGTGTTGATGCCATTTTAGTGCCGGGGGGATTTGGAGAGCGGGGGGTAGAAGGTAAAATTGCCGCCGTACGATTCGCCAGAGAGAATAGAATTCCTTATCTAGGCATTTGCCTGGGTATGCAATCCGCGGTGATTGAATTTGCGCGTAATGTTGCAGGATTGGAAGGTGCACATAGTACTGAGTTTTTGCCTGAAAGTCCGCATCCGGTTATAGGCTTGATAACTGAATGGCAGGATCATGCCGGACAACTTGAAGTACGTAATGAAGAGTCAGATCTAGGCGGGACGATGCGTCTGGGCGCGCAAAAATGCAGGTTGCAGACCAGTTCATTAGTCTTTGATATGTATCAGAAAGATGTCATCACTGAACGTCATCGTCATCGATATGAGTTTAATAATAAATACCTGGAAATATTGGAACAGGCTGGTTTACGTTTTTCCGGAAAATCTATGGATGGACGCTTAGTGGAAGTGGTTGAGATAGTCGATCATCCTTGGTTTATAGCCTGCCAATTCCATCCTGAATTTACGTCTACCCCCAGAAATGGACATCCTTTATTTTCGGGATTTATTACCGCAGCAGCAAAACATAAACAGAGCGAAAATCAATGAAACTATGTAATTTCGAAGTGGGTTTAGATCAGCCTTTATTTTTAATTGCGGGCACTTGCGTCATTGAAAGTGAGCAAATGGCGTTGGATACCGCTGGTTATCTTAAAGAATTAACGCAAAAATTAAATATTCCTTTTATCTATAAGTCTTCATTTGATAAAGCCAATCGTTCATCACATAAAAGCTTTCGTGGGCCTGGTATAGAAGAAGGCTTAAGAATACTGGAGAAAGTCAGACAGCAAATTGATGTCCCGGTACTCACAGATGTCCATGAGGATACTCCCCTGGCTGAAGTAGCTAGTGTGGTTGATATCTTGCAGACGCCTGCCTTTTTATGTCGCCAAACTAATTTTATACAGGCGGTTGCCAGGCAAGGCAAACCGGTAAATATTAAAAAAGGTCAGTTTTCTGCGCCATGGGATATGGTGCATGTGGTTGAGAAAGCAAAAGCAACGGGTAATGAGCAAATTATGGTGTGTGAGCGTGGCGCATCTTTCGGTTACAATAATTTAGTCTCCGATATGCGTGGCCTTGCAGAAATGCGTAACACCGGGTGCCCGGTTGTTTATGATGCCACCCATTCAGTACAATTACCGGGTGGACAAGGAACATGTTCAGGAGGGCAGCGACAGCATGTGCCAGTATTAGCTAGAGCCGCTGTTGCCGCAGGTATTTCAGGGTTATTTATGGAAACACACCCCAACCCTGACGAAGCATTAAGCGATGGTCCCAATTCATGGCCGTTACATCGTATGCAAGAATTATTAGAAACTTTAGTAATGATAGACCAAGCTGTTAAAGCGCAAGCCTTAATAGAAAACACCTTATAGATATAGTGAGAGATTAAAAGAGAATGGCTAAAATAGTTGATATCAAAGCAAGAGAAATTTTAGATTCACGTGGAAACCCTACGATTGAAGCAGATGTTATTTTAGAATCTGGCGTGGTCGGTAGTGCAATGGTGCCGTCAGGGGCATCAACAGGCGAGCGTGAAGCGATTGAATTACGTGATGGTGATAAATCTCGTTATTTGGGTAAAGGTGTTTTAAAAGCGGTTGAATTTGTTAATACTGAAATTCGCGCAGTGGTTGTCGGTATGGATGCCACTGATCAGGCAGCACTTGATCAAGCGATGATGAATTTAGATGGTACAAAAAACAAAGCCAGGATTGGCGCTAATGCAATATTAGGTGTTTCTCTGGCGGCTGCACGTGCTTCTGCACTGGACGCGGGAGTACCTTTGTACCGCTATCTGAATACTAGCGGTAAATTTATTATGCCGGTGCCGATGATGAATATCATTAACGGTGGTTCACATGCAGATAATAGTGTTGATTTGCAAGAATTCATGATTTTACCTGTCGGAGCACCTACATTCCGCGAAGCGATTCGTTACGGTGCCGAAGTATTTCATAATTTAGCAAAAGTATTAAAAGCAAAAGGTCTGGCAACTACCGTAGGAGATGAAGGTGGTTTTGCACCGAACTTATCTTCTAATGAAGAAGCGATTGAAGTTATTTTAGAAGCTATTGTTAATGCCGGTTATAAGCCGGGTGTTGATATATTTTTAGGCATGGATGCGGCCGCTTCTGAATTTTATAAAGAAGGTAAATACGAATTAACATCTGAAGGTAAAACCTTAACAGCTGGTGAAATGACAGATTTATTCGCTGACTGGGTAGCAAAATATCCGATTATTTCTATTGAAGATGGTTTGTATGAAAATGACTGGACAGGCTGGAAAGAGCATACTGATCGCTTGGGGGACAAAATCCAGTTAGTGGGTGATGATTTATTTGTCACCGATCCTGCCACATTAAAGGACGGTATAGCAAAAGGTGTTGCCAACTCTATTTTAATTAAAGTGAATCAAATCGGTACCTTGACTGAAACTTTAGAGGCGATTAATACGGCTCATGCAGCGGGTTATACGGCAGTAGTTTCACATCGTTCGGGTGAAACAGAAGATACAACAATTGCTGATTTGTGTGTGGCAACTGGCACAGGACAAATTAAAACAGGTTCATTAAGTCGTTCTGATCGTGTTGCAAAATATAATCGTTTAATGAAAATTGAAGAAGAGCTAGGTTCACTTGCAAGCTATGCAGGGCGCAGTGCCTTCAAGAAATTATCATAAATTGGCTACTCGATTAATACGAGACGTATAAGCTCTGTCGTAGGGCATACTAAAGTTCACTCTACAAATAAAGTTAACGCCGCGTGTTAATTTTGTTGCCAAAAAGTAATTAACTAAAAATATCACGGAATTTACTTTAAGCTATCGTATATTCCGTGATACTCTTCTGGCGTATATTGCCTTGCGCTATCTTGATAGGTGGCTTATCAAAGTTCTTATTTTATTTCTTCTACTACTGATTGGCTTGTTGCAGTACCGCTTATGGTATGGGGATGGGGGTGTTCAGCAAACGCAAAAATATCAACAGCAGCTTGATAAATTAAAGCAACAGGTCGCTATCAAGCAACAGCGCAATAAATTACTTGAAGCTGAGGTTTTGGATCTGCGTAAAGGAAAAGAAGCTATCGAAGAAATTGCGCGTCATGATTTGGGCTTGATTAAGCAAAATGAAACTTTTTTTCAAATCATCGAGTAAGTCTCCTGCAAAAAATCTATGACTGAAACAATTAAATACTGGGGAATTGTTCCTGCTGCAGGCGTTGGTAAACGTATGCAGGCGGATCGACCCAAACAATATCTGGCATTAAATGGCGTAACAGTGATAGAGCAAACTTTAACGCGCCTATTGCATGTTTCGCAATTATCTGCAGTCGTTGTTGCTATTTCAAAAGAAGACCCTTACTGGCCTCAACTCACAATAGCCAAAAACCCACGTATACATACTGCCGCAGGTGGCAAAGAAAGAGCTGATTCGGTGTTATCTGCGTTAGCTGCGCTTGCTGATCGGGCAGCAGATGATGACTGGGTGCTGGTGCATGATGCTGCTCGGCCTTGCATTACACAAAGTGATGTTGAATTACTAATACATACTTTAGCAACTCATGATGTCGGAGGCATATTGGCGCTGGCTTCGCATGATACCTTAAAAGCAGTGAGTGAAGATTTGCTTATTAACGAGACAGTCGATAGAAGTAAGATCTGGCGTGCGCTTACTCCGCAAATGTTTCGTTATCGTGCCTTAAAAGATGCTTTACAAGAAGCAGCAGACAAAGGCTGGGTTATGACTGATGATGCTAGCGCTATGGAATTACAAGGCAAGCAGCCTAAAATTATTGCAGGCCGGGCGGATAATTTGAAAATTACCCGTCCCGAAGATTTAGCTTTAGCACAATTTTATTTGGAGCAACAACAATGATACGAGTTGGACAGGGTTATGATGTACATCGGTTTGTCGATCACGGTGATGTCATTTTAGGCGGTGTCAAGATAGACTATGAGCAAGGTCTGGAAGCACATTCCGATGGGGATGTTGTTTTGCATGCCCTATGCGATGCATTATTAGGCGCCGCTGCACTCGGTGATATAGGTAAGCACTTTCCCGATACTGACCCTGAATTCAAAGGTGCTGATAGCCGCGTTTTATTGCGTCATGTCTATAGAATTGTGCAAGAAAAAGGCTACAGACTAAACAATGCGGATATTACAATCATCGCACAAGCCCCTAAAATGGCGCCCTATATAATGGCGATGTGTAAGAATATTGCTGCAGATTTATTAGTGGATGTGAGCAGTATTAATGTCAAAGCGACCACCACTGAAAAGCTGGGGTTCGAGGGACGTAAAGAAGGTATTGCCGTACAGGCAGTAGTGCTTATCACTGATTAAATCAGGGTGGGCTTTAATTCACCTTATTGAGAAAGACACTTCCACGTATGTTTATTTTTAAATCTCGCCATTGAATACACCAACACCTTTACCTGACTGGCATAACGCTTATGGCGGGGCGCAAAGTTCTGGTACTATCCGCACGATTGCTGATGATTTTTTTGTCAATGAAATCCAGTCTTTTGAACCCTCAGGCGTTGGCGAGCACGCTTTTTTACAGATCGAAAAAAGCTCTGAAAATACTGACTATGTGGCCAGATTGCTGGCACGATTTGCAGGTGTCAGGCAGCGGGACGTGAGTTATGCCGGTCTAAAAGACCGCTATGCACGCACCATACAATGGTTTAGTGTCTGGTTGCCCGGTAAACCCGACCCTGATTGGCAAGACTTTAATTCAGAAAGTATCAAAGTATTACAAGCAGTACGGCACAGCAAAAAGCTTAAACGAGGCTCATTGGCAGCTAATGAATTTATTTTACGTATTCGTGATTGGGTGGGTGATCAAGAAATTCTGGAACGACAACTACAAACAATAAAGATACAAGGCGTGCCTAATTATTTCGGCGAGCAACGGTTTGGGCGCGAGGGAGCAAATATAGCTAAAGCTCTCGCTTTATTTGCTGGTGAAAAAGTATCGCGTAATCGGCGTAGCATCTATTTATCGGCTGCCCGTTCTTATTTGTTTAATCATATGCTCAGTCATAGAGTGAACAATAACACCTGGAATCAAGCGCTAGTCGGTGATGTGTTAATGTTTGATAATTCGCATAGTTTTTTTAAAGTCGAGGCGCTGGATGCGTCGATCTTGCAAAGAGTAGACTCTCTAGATGCTCACCCAACGGCCGCTTTGTGGGGGAAAGGTGAGACTCAGGTTAACGCTGATGTTGCTCTATGGGAGCAGCAAATTATCAAGCAATATAACGATTTAGCGCAAGGACTCTGTGCCGTTGGTATGGAGCAAGATCGTAGAGCTTTACGCTGTCATATACACCAATTACAGTGGCAGTTTATTGACAATACAAGTTTAGAGTTAAGTTTTACTTTAAATGCAGGGTGCTATGCGACGGCTTTGTTGAAGGAGATTATTAGTTTAAATCGTTAGCTGAATACTTTCGGTAAAAACTTTGTTACGAATGTATTCTTGGATTATTTGTTCAATAACTTACGATTGTCTGTCCGTTAATATTTTAATTTATTAGAGTCGCTTTGAAAAATTAAGCTATTATTATTGATAAAGCTACTAAAGAACTTAAGATAGAATCGAATGTAAAAGTCTAGTATGCGCCTATCAATAGAGATACAAGAACAATTGCGCTATTTTTCTCTTGCGTTAAAAGAGGGTGTTGCGTTTGCTGGTATTGTTTAAGCGAAAAAAGAGTCGCTTTCCTTTCCGTTTTAGGTAATAAATCTGAATGTGCGTCTAGTTATAAGCGTGCTTTTTCAAAAAAGATCTATAAGCATATAAATAAGTACGCTGTGGCGATTAAATAAATTCTGAAGATCAGGATTGTGAGTTAACTTGTTTTTGTTTGAGGGTTAATATTAGCTGAAATGAGATATGAAGAGTTACTACTTAAGGTGAATGTGGTAAAAAATAAAAAAATCCTGTATACGTTGAAAGGATTAATCTCAAAAAATCTCTCTTTTTTCTCTGATAGAAGTACACATAAGTATTGAGTGAATATACTAACAGCATTTTAAAATAACACATTAAGAGTTTTTGAATGAGTAGTGCATATCATGTTTTGTAGTTTTATTTAGGAATATTTATGTCTCACAACTATCGTGTGGACTTTATATTTTTGCTAGTTGTCAAATTGCGGCAATGCTTACTATGCCTTGCTTTAAGCGTCTGTACGTTTTCTTCGGCACAGGCTATAGACGTTATTATGAACCCAGGCAATAGCAATGAGCTCCTGGAAGAGTCGGTGGATTTACGCTCTATTTTCAGTATGCGTACGCGATATTGGGCAAATGGAGAAAAAATTCGCGTCTTTGTGCTGCCTGATAATAACCCTGTGCATAAAACATTTGTTAAACAAAAATTACAAATGTTCCCCCACCAATTGCGCAGAACATGGAACAGGATGACTTACACAGGAACCGGGCAACCCCCAGTTACAGTTGACTCTATGGCAGAAATGCTAGAAAAAATAAAAAGCACAAAATACTCTATTGGATATATCGACAGGAGGGTTGATGATGAAGCGATTCATTACTTTAGTGCTCAGTAAGCTAGCATGTTTGCTATGTCTTTTTGCTTTTACTGCGAGTGCTCAGGACGGAGATTTGAATACAGTTGCGCAGGAACCTGTGCAACAAGAAGGTTTTGATTGGTCTACTCTGAAAAAGGTTTGGGACGATGATATTCAGTTTCATGGGTTTTTCAGTCAGGCTTTATTTAATACTAATGGTAATAATGTTTATGGAAACAGTAAAAATAGTGTTTCTGCTGGTTTAACTGAGCTGGGGTTGAATGTATCTTATCAGGCATTACAGAATCTTAGCTTTGCGGCCCAAGGGCTCTACAGACGTGCAGGAGCAAGTACGGGAGAGGGCGGTGAGGCGACACTGGATTATGCATTTTTCGATTATACTTTTTTAAATTTTAACGACGGACGTATGGGATTACGCGGTGGGCGGGTTAAAAATCCCTGGGGATTTTATAATGAAACCCGAGATGTCGCCTCAACGCACCCTACTATTTTCTTGCCTGTGGTTTATTTTGACCGTTCCAGAACCTTATTTCTGGCATTAGATGGCGGGCAAGTTTATGCTGATTATAATGGCTCAATGGGTGATCTGAGTTTCAAGCTTAATTTTGGTTTAATGAATGCAAATGATCAAGAGCTGCTCACAGCTATTACTCTTGATCCTGGTGTAAGTGGTTATTTAAAAGCCGAGCCCAGTGTGGTCACGCAGTTAAATTATGAGCTCATGGGGGGGCAGTATGCTTTTGCAATCAGTTATGCGCATCTGGATATGAGTTATACTGCAACAAGCGAAAATCCTGACCCTTATGCAGAACTAGAGGCCGGTTTTGATTCTTTTATGCTTTCAGCGCAATACAGTGGAGAAAAGTTTAGTTTGGTGGCTGAGTATAATATGCAGTGGAATAAATTTTCAGGTATCCCAACTCCAGATGGACTAATAGATACTTCTCCACTCAGTGAATATTGGTATGTACAAGCAGGTTATCGCATTCTGGATAATTTACAGACCACCATTCGCTATGATTCAGCTGTTCAGGATATAAATGATAGATCAGGGAGAATATTCGAACAAACATACGGTTTGCCTGCTCACTTAAGGTATACACGAGATGTTGTGGCTGGGTTACGCTGGGATATCACACCCTCCTGGATGGTGCGCTTCGATTATACTCATGTGTGGGGCGCAGCGGCTGTAAGCGTATTAGATAATGACTTCACTCAGGTTGCAGATGAGTGGGATATTTATGCTTTACAAGTGGCGTATCGCTTTTAATAATGCATAAAACCAAGCGATTTTTAAGTTTAAAGTGGAAATTTGCCTTACGCTTTGGTGTGATATTAATCGCGCTTTTTAGTCTCTATTCCTATTTTGCTTATTATGAAGCCAAAAGTAATTTTGCACGTAGTCGTATGGTTGCTCTGGAGAACCAGATTAATATTGCACAGGCTTTAACTGAAGAATCGTTCTCTGTTTTAGAGCGATTCATTGAGTCGGTTGTTATGTTGCATAAAATACCTGAACTGAAAATCTCCGCTGATGTTGATGCTTCAACATTAAACAGCGAAGGGCCGGCAAGACTGGAATTTAAAGAATCTCCAATAGTGCAATTATTTGATGAACACTGGCTACATTGGCAAGTGATCTGGGGCTTGCAAAATGCCGTTTTTTACAATCAGCAGGGTGTTATGGTTAAACGCTGGGGTAGGGATGGCGTGGAAAACCCTGCTATTATTGCGCGTGTGTTGTCTGATGAACAACCCGAGTATCAGGTTGTATGTTTGCAAGAGTGTTATCAGCAAGTGGTGACACCTATTTTGTCTGATTCAGAAATGGTGGGGGTTTTAAGTGTCTCGCTGTTATTATCAGATGTCTTGTTGAATTATCAAAATTCAATGCATAGTGATATAGGTGTGATTAATGACGAACACAATAAGGCATTTTCTGCGGTCACTAATCCTGACGTAAATAACCCAATATGGAACCAGGTACGTACCCGCTATGATTTACAAACACTGATAGAAACGGGTGTAAAACATCATGATGCCAGCAGCAATCAACATTATGAAATACGCGCTTTTTCTGTCAGTAAACCGCATGAGGCGCCGTATTATGTGATTATTAATAATGTTACTGAGGAGAATAAGCGCTTACGGAGGAAATTTTCTTCACTGGTTGTGACCGGGTTTATTGGCCTTTTGGCTGCGATTTTAGTGTTAATTATTTATATTCATTTTGCGTTGGCCAGGGTGACCCAATTATCCAGGGCGCTGCCTTTATTGGTTCAACATCAATATCAGTTATTTCGAAAAATAATTAAAAATCCACGCAAGCTATATTTTGCGGATGAGATAGAGCAGTTATCGCTAACAGCGGTTCAGGTTGTCACTCAACTTGAAGATTTGCAAGATGATATGCAAAAAAATACCGCTTTATTGCTCAAGAAAACCGCAGAATTACAAAAAGAACGTGATTTTAGTACGCAATTAATTGATACTGCACCTATTATTGTTATCACGCAAAATGCGGAAGGCCAGGTACTCTCAATGAACCAGGAAGGTTTAAGAGAATTACATTTGCCTATAGAGGAGATTATTGGCAAGCAGTTTTCTGCCTTGATTCCTGAAAGTGAGACAGAGCATCTACAAAGATTGAAACAATTAAGGACTCAGGGAAAACAGCAGGAAGTCAATTTTAGCGGTCGTTTAGCCGTAAAATCAGAAGCCGCTACTTATATAGACTGGATTCATACTACTTTTCGAACAAGTAATCCTGAACAGCAAGCGGTAGTATTGAGTTTAGGTGTTAATGTCACTGAACGGCATTTGGCTGATGAACAATTAGTCTGGATGGCTACCCATGATCAGTTAACAGGATTAAGTAATCGTAGGCATTTTCAAAAGGAATTAGATAGCATGTTAGCCATTGCAGAACGCTATCATGAGCAAGTTGCTCTATTTTATTTGGATTTAGATCAATTTAAGGTGATTAATGATACCCATGGTCATCATGCAGGGGATGAGTTATTACAATTAATTACCCGCATTTTAACTAAGGAAACCCGAGAAACAGATCTTTTAAGTCGTATTGGTGGCGATGAATTTGCATTGGTTATCCCTTCTGCAACGATAGAAGGGGTAGTGCAATTAGCTAATAAATTGTTATCGGCTTTAAGGGTGATTGACTATCGTATAAATGAACAATCACACCCTATAAGTTTTAGTATTGGTGTTGCAATTTATCCTCAGCACGGTCGAACTCAGCAAGAGTTATTGGCAAATGCCGATTTGGCGATGTACCATGCAAAAAAAACAGGGCGCTCACGCTATCATATTTATTCTCCAGAATTCGAATATCAGGCAGTGCTTACAGAGCAACTACGCTGGAAACATGTTATTGAACAAGCCCTTGAAGAAAACGAACTGGTTTTATTTTATCAGCCCATTCTGGATATCAGGCATCGAAAAATTAGCCATTATGAATGTCTACTCAGAATAGACAAAGGCGATGGAAAGATTTTAATGCCGGCTGATTTCATCGGCCATGCAGAAGAAACAGGGGTTATAGAGCGGCTTGATCGTGCGGTTTTGAAAATGGCTATAGACCAGCATTTGGCTTTTCAGCGTATCGGCAGTGATGCTCGACTGTCGATCAATTTATCGGGTAATTCAATGAATAGCCTGGAAATTCTTCCTTATATTACTGAATTATTGGCATTGCCTGGCGTCAATCCAGAATTACTTATTTTTGAAATAACCGAAACATCCGCAGTGTCTAATTTTTTATCGGCTAAGACACTCATTTCTGAGTTAACTGAATTAGGCTGTCATTTTGCTTTAGATGATTTCGGCGTTGGTTTTTCTTCTTTTTATTATTTACGTTCCTTGCCTGTAGATTATGTAAAAATAGATGGATCTTTTGTCAGGCAAATGGATATAAATGAAGAAGATAAAATTTTTGTTAAAGTGCTGACTGAGATTTCACAAGCATTTGGTAAAAAAATCATCGCTGAGTTTGTCGAAAACCCTAATATTCTCACATTATTAGAAGAATTAGGGGTTGATTATGCACAAGGTTATTATATTAGCACGCCACTAAGAGATCCTTTTGATCTCAGCCATGTAAAAGGGCTTAACTAGTTTTATCGACAAAGCAAGCGCAAGTGCTTTGTCTCTCTATTCAGCTAGAGCTTGAATAATGCGCAGGCAGGCCGCCTTCGTTCCTAAATGGGGTATATTCCTCAATTCGTTAAACAGCTAATTTATAGCTCGTTTCTCTGTATACAACGATTATATGAAAAGCGTTGTAAACTCCATAAGCCCTGTGCTCTAATAAAAATTTAAGCCGTTATCAAGCATCAGGAGCATAATCATGGCGTATAAGAACACTGAAAATATGCAGGAAGAATTGGCCGTCTATATTCGTAGTCAAATTCAGGATGAAAGTGCTGAGCAGCTGGTTTTTTTTGCGCAGCATTATTTTAAATTTAGTGCTTTTGAGGAGATTGCCGATAGGGCTGTAGAAGATTTGTATTGCGCTGTCTTATCGCATTGGAACTTATTTCTGGACCTGCCCGCTGAACATGAAAAAATAAATATTTATAATCCTACAGTTGAAGAACATGGATGGCAAAGCACGCATACGGTTATTGAAATAGTCTTGCCTGATAGAGCGTTTATTTTGCAATCGGTGACGATGGAAATCAATCGTTATGGTCTGGTTAATCAACTAGTATTACACCCGTTATATTGGGTGCAAAGAGATAGCAATGGTAAGCTGATAGATCTCGTTCAAGGGGAGCAAGAAGGGGCAATACAGGAAAGCGTGCTGCATATAGAGATCAATAGGCAAAGTGATAAAGAAAAAATTAAACAACTCAAACAAAGTCTACAGAGGGTTTTGCTGGATGTACGTGCGGCAACTGAAGACTGGCTTGCCTGTCTAGATAAATTACAGCAGGAAATTAGCGCTTTAGTTACTTTGAATCAGCCAGAATTGCACGAGTCAATTGAGTTTTTAAATTGGCTGGCATCTAATCATTTTGTGTTTTTAGCTTATCGTGAATACCATATTTTAGAACAGGATGGCAATTATGGTTTTAGTGTGGTTAACAACACAGGTTTAGGTGTTTTACGCGATAGTATAGCGCCTATCCCACAAAATAATTTTTTACCGCTTAGTGCTGATGCTTATAAGTTGCTGAATACGACTTATCCTTTAATGATAACTAAAGCGACGAGCAAAGCAACCGTACATCGCTCTGTGTTTATGGATTATATCGGTATTAAACAATATGATACAGCGGGAAAAGTGACAGGTGAAAAACGCTTTTTAGGTTTATACGCATCATCCGCCTATTCGTGCGAACTTAACAGTATTCCTTTGGTGCGCAGTAAAATCAAAGCGCTGTTACAAAAATCAGAGTTTGTTACCAGTTCAAATAGTAAGAGATCATTATTGTATGTTTTAAACTCGCTGCCCAGAGATGAATTATTTCAAGCAAGTTTCGAAAACTTATCAGAATGTACCACCGGTGTGCTGCAGTTGCAAGAAAGGCAAAGGGTACGTGTTTTTGTAAGGTCTGACATATACGGTCATTTTGTTTCATTACTCGTGTTTGTTCCTAGAGAAAGATATAACACTGAATCGCGCAAAAAAATTCAATTGATTTTATTAGACGTTTTTAAAGGCAGTGATCTGGATTTTAACGTCAACTTAACCGAGTCAATTTTAGCGAGAATACACTTTATTATTCATAGTAAAGAGAAGTGTTGTATTGCGTATGATGTTAAAGAGATAGAACAACGTATTATTAATGCATTATCGGATTGGCACGATGAACTGGAGACAGAGTTACACTTTGCTTATGGTGAAGCCGAAGCAAATGAATATTTCCAGGCATATAAAGAAGGTTTTTCCGCTGCCTATAGAGAAGCCGTTTCAGCACGAACGGCTTTGCTGGATCTAAAACGCTTTAAGGAGCTTGAGCAAGGTGGGCTATCAGTGCGCGGGGTTTTATATAGCCCGTTAACCGCGACGGAAAGAAAACAACTGTATTTCAAATTGTACTGTTTTGGTAAAGTGGCCTCACTTTCTCGAAGTTTGCCAATGCTGGAAAATATGGGGGTAAAAGTATGTAGTGAACATCCCTATGAAATTAATAAGCAGGGACTAGATAAGCCGTTTTGGATTCATGACTTCGGTTTGGCTTATGAGCAGGCTTCAGAACTAGATATTAGCGAACTCAAACCCCGCTTTCAAGAGGCATTTGAGCAATGCTGGATGGGTAGAATTGAAAATGATCGTTTTAATGCTTTAGTTATCAGTGCCGGGCTGATATGGCAAGATATCAACATACTCCGAGCGTTTTATTTTTATCTTAGACAAATTGGTATTGCGTTTAGCCAGACTTATGTAGAACAAACATTAATTCATAATCCGGGTGTGGTTACATTGCTGATTAAACTCTTTCACCAGCGTTTTAATAGTAATCACCCAGAACAAGTGGTGGCTTGTCTTGCTGAGATTGAGCAACGGATTGAGCAGGTTAAATCTTTAGATGAAGATCGAATTCTTAGACGCTATTTAAATTTAATCCTGGCCGCTGACAGAACTAACTTTTTTCAGCAACCGCTGGATGAATTGGGTATTCCTTATTTTGCTATAAAATTTAATTCTGCAAAAGTTGATGATATACCCTTTCCAGTTCCTTATTATGAGATTTTTGTTTATTCTCCGCGTATGGAAGGCATTCACCTAAGAGGAGGGCCTGTGGCTAGAGGTGGCTTACGCTGGTCGGACAGGCGCGAAGATTTCAGGACGGAAATTCTAGGACTCATGAAGGCACAGATGACTAAAAATTCAGTGATCGTGCCAACAGGCGCAAAAGGGGGGTTTATTGTAAAAACTGTGACTACAAAAGAAGCTTTCCTGGATGAAGGGATTGCTTGCTACCGGCTTTTAATTAGCGGCTTATTGGATCTTACTGATAATTATTCCGCTAATGATGTCATTAAGCCTAAACAGGTAATTTGCTATGATGGTGATGACCCCTACTTAGTGGTTGCTGCGGATAAAGGGACGGCACGCTTCTCTGATTATGCCAATGCATTGTCACAAAAGTACCAGTTCTGGCTGGATGATGCCTTTGCTTCCGGAGGATCTGCGGGTTATGACCATAAAGCAATGGGAATTACAGCCCGTGGTGCCTGGTTATCAGTACAGCACCATTTTGAATCCTTATGCATAGATATTGAAAAAAATAGCTTTACTGTTATTGGTATAGGGGGAATGGCTGGGGATGTTTTTGGTAACGGAATGCTGTTATCTAATAAGATTAAGTTGATCGCTGCCTTTGATCATGAGTCAATTTTTCTGGACCCGAATCCCAATGCAGAAGCAAGTTTTCACGAACGGGAACGCTTATTTCAATTGCCTAAATCTGCGTGGGCTGATTATGATGCTGGCTTAATTTCTGAGGGTGGCGGTGTTTATTCGCGTCAGGATAAAGTCATCACGTTAAGTGATAATATAAAACAAGTTCTGGCCATTGATACACAGAAACTATCACCAAATGAACTGATTAGTGCGATTTTATCGGCACCTGTCGATTTACTCTGGAATGGTGGTATTGGCACTTATATAAAAGCGCATACTGAAAGCAATACTGAAGTAGGCGATAGAGCAAATGATGCCGTGCGTATTAATGGTGAGCAATTGCGTTGTAAGGTAGTCGGTGAAGGAGGGAATCTTGGTTTCACGCAACGAGGGCGTATTGAATATGCCTTACAGGGAGGTTGTATTAATACCGATTCAATTGATAATTCAGCCGGCGTGGATTGTTCTGATCATGAAGTCAATATAAAGATATTATTAAACAGCCTGATGTTACAAGGCGATATGACCGCAAAACAGAGAGATACTTTGCTTGAAAGCATGACGGATCAGGTTGCTGCTCTGGTATTGAAAAATAATTACCAGCAAAATTTTGCTATCAGTATGATTCAGCATGAGTCAGCCACAGAACTTCAAGGTATCAAGAAATTAATTCAAACACTGGAAAGTAAAGCCCATTTAGATACTGCATTAGAAAGGCTACCAGATGAAAAGAGGATGCAAGCACGCAAGATTTCAGGTACAGGCCTGACGCGTCCTGAAATATCGGTATTACTGGCTTATACCAAGCAACTTTTAAAAACAGAGTTATTGTCAGAATCGACATCGATTAATTTGCAACTTTATCACTACACTTTAGTTGACTATTTTCCTCAGCAACTTCGCACTGCTTATATCAATGAAATACAGCAACATCGTTTAGGTAAAGAAATTGTCAGCAATCAATTGATTAACAGTCTGGTCAACCGATTGGGTATCGTGTTTCCACATCGTTTTATGCAGGAGTTAAATGCTACCGTCGCTGAACTGGTTAATACTTATTATCTTGTTTGTCGTGTTTTTGAAATAGATGCAATATGGAAAATGCAGAGTCAATTAAATTCGCCTTCAACCAGGGAAGTGCAAGAAGACATTAGAGTATTAATTCGCAAATGGGTTGAACGTGCGATGTACTGGTTTGCACGTAATGAGCCTTTGGCTGAAGCGGCAGAGCATTATGTTGCAAGCATTCAGGAACTTAGCGAAAATTTAAGCAGTTTAGTTACCAAGACTGAGCAGAAGGACATCGACTATAAAGTTGATGAGTTAATTAATTCTGGGGTTAGCGCCCCATTAGCGCTAAAAATAGCTCAAAGCAATGCCTTATTTGCCTGTTTGAATGTCATTAAAGTGCAACGGAAAAGCCAATATTCATTGGCAGATGTCACTAAAGGTTTGTTCTATCAAGCGAGCGCACTCAATTTAGACTGGTTGTTAACACAAATACTGAAATTACCCAAGGAATCCAACTGGGAAGCTTTGTCCCGGCGAGCGATGATCGATGAATATAATCAGGTGGTCTGTGTGTTATTGCAAAGTGTGCTTGAAGAAGAGGGTGAAGTTATCAGTACTAAACTAGAGGCTTGGCAGGCTAGAAACAAAGCCGCTTTTGAGCGCTATATGACCTTGATAAATTCGGCAGAAGCGGATGTCACTGTGCAGTTAGAGAAAATTGTGGTGATTTTAGGTGCCAGCTGGAGCCTTACCGTGTATGCCAGCTAAGATGAAAGTTTTATTAATAACGCCTCCTATGACTCAATTAAATACGCCGTATCCGGCCACGGCCTATTTAACTGGTTTTTTACAGCAGCAAGGGTATGCGGTTAGTCAGCGTGATTTAGCGATCGATCTTGTGCTTGATATGTTATCCAGATCAGGGCTAGAACAATTATATCAGCAGATAGAGAGTAACTATGCAGCCTATGACGATGATGAGTTACCCGAGAGTATTTATCATTTTTTAGATAATTATCAGCAATATGAGCATTGTATAGATGCGGTTATTCGATTTTTACAAGGAAAAGATCCAAGTCTGGCTTTACGCATTGCAACACGCCAATTTTTGCCTGAGGGACCTCAGTTTGAAATGCTGCAAGACATGCAGGGTGTATACTGTGATGATGTCTTAGCGCAGGCTTTTGGTTTACTCGGTATACAGGATAAGGCAAAATATTTAGCTACTTTATTTATTAACGATATTATCTCCGCTATCCAGCAAGGCGTTGATCCACACTTTGAGATCTCGCGCTATGCTGAAAGGCTCGCGGCATCGAATCCCCGGTTTGATGACTTATTTAACGCATTGCATCGCTCTGAATCTAGTTATACAGAGCGCCTTATCGCATGCTTGATAAGTCAGTATCTGGATCTTGAAAATCCCGATGTTATCGGTATCAGTGTGCCGTTTCCGGGGAATATGCTCGGCGCATTGCAAGCAGCAAAATATTGCAAACAGTATGCACCTGATAGTAAGGTTATACTCGGTGGCGGTTTTGTTAATACCGAACTAAGGGCTTTAAAAGAGCCACGACTTTTTGAGTATATTGATTTTATTTGCCTGGATGATGGCGAGCGTCCGCTATTAACAGTATTGGAGTACCTTCAGGGACAGCGCACAACATTATTCAGAACTTATACGCTACAAGCCGGTATGGTTGTCTTCAATCAGTGTTCTGATTTACAGGATATTGCACAAAAAGACGTTGGAACACCAAGTTATGCTGGGATAGTCCTTGATAATTATTTATCTTTATGTGAAATGCTTAATCCCATGCATCGCATATGGAGTGATGGCCGCTGGAATAAACTCACTATTGCACACGGGTGTTATTGGGCAAAATGCAGTTTTTGTGATATTAGTCTCGATTATATTGGGCAATATGATGAGGCGGGTGCTGAGATTACTGTGCAGCGAATTAAAACCTTGATTGCAGAAACAGGTCAAACGGGATTTCATTTTGTAGATGAAGCAGCACCTCCTAAAGCTTTATTTGCGCTGGCCAAAAAATTGATAGAGCAGAATATTGTTATTACCTGGTGGGGAAATATTCGCTTTGAAAAAACCTTTAGTGCGCAAAAGTGTCAACTGCTTGCCGATTCTGGATGCATTGCCGTTAGCGGTGGCCTGGAAGTTGCGTCAGATCGACTTCTTGCCTTAATGAAAAAAGGCGTCAGTGTTGCTCAGGTAGCCAAAATTACTAAAGCCTTTACTGATACGGGTATTTTAGTTCATGCCTATTTAATGTATGGTTTTCCCAGCCAGACCGAACAAGAAACCGTCGATGCGCTGGAGTACGTCAGGCAGTTAATGTTTCATGGCTGTATTCATTCAGCGTATTGGCATCGTTTTGCAGCCACAGTGCATAGTCCGGTTGGACTGAATCCGGAAGAATATGGCATAGAACTGATTGCCAGGGAACATGTGTTATTTGCAGAAAATGATGTGGATTATGTTGATGCGGTACAGATAGATCATACAATGCTGGGGCAGGGATTAAAAAAAGCTTTGTATAACTACATGCACAATATGGGTTTTGAATATCCTGTTTCATTTTGGTTTGAGCAGCCGGTAGTTGAGACACGGGTGGCTGAAGATTATATAGCTGAGTGTTTATATTGACTGGGTTTACTTATCAGACGGATAGGTTTGGGACGCAAATCAATCTGTCTATAAAACGAATCGCCTTAGAAAGTAGTGCTGCAATGTGCTAAAGCCTGGCGTTAACGAAGTAGATTATGAGAGATTAATTATGAACCGATGTCCTTCTAAGCCAATTAATCTACGTAAAAGCAGAATTAAGCGCTGGTTTCTCATAGTTCTAATGGTTGTTTTGTTTGTCATTAGTTATAGACTGATACTGACTGATTCGATTGAGCCCTTAGAACGTATTGAAAATGTGAATGGGCAACTGTTAAATCGAAAACTACTGGCTATTGATGAAAATCACTGGGTTAAGATTTATCCTCAGGAGACTAAGCTGTTGCAAACATTATTATTTATGACGCCTGCTGATACTGAATTAGATTGGCACAGACAAGAACATGCAGGTTTGGCTTTTGATGCTAAAGCCAAGTCACTGCTAATCTTTGGTTCAAATACTCACGGTGAAGATTGGGATAATAGGGTACATGAATTTAATTTGCTTAGCCTAAAATGGGTTGAACACTATACCGCTTCGGCAAAAGAAAGCTATCGTGCTGACACGAAAAAAAATGCGATAGCCGGGGAAGATGGTTTATTTCCCTGGGCGATGCATAGTTATGACAATATTGCCTATATACCTGAAATGGATGCGCTTGTGGTGACCGCAGATTTTAATCACACGCCTCAGCCCACAAGGCAGGCTACCCAAGCCAAATTAAGTCCTACCTGGATATATGATTTAAATACAAGGAATTGGACGATTCTTGAACAAGAGCATACACCTTCATTTTTTGCTAGTGGTTCAACTTATGACCCTATAAGTTCCAGTCTATGGGCTTATAAAAAAGGCAGTTTATGGCAGTTTAATATTAGGGAGCAGTTATGGCGCAAGGTGCCCGGAGAGCATAAGACTGATTTAGCTATGCACTTTACAATGACGACTGATATACATCGTCATCAACTGGTGTTTTTTTGTAACTCCAATAAATCCGCCAGTATCTGGGTTTATACGCCTGGGTTATGGCCTGATCAGGAAGGAACCTGGGAAGAGAAGCAGCCGGGCGGTGATACTTGTCCAAAGGATCAGCATTTTCCTGTGGCCTACGATAAGCAGCAAGGCGTTTTTTTACTGATGCCTGATGAAAGTGACACGACAAGTGCCACTTTAGTCTATTCACCTGACACCAATAAATATATACGCGTTAAAGGGGCGCAAATGTCTGCTAATGGTATGAATTATATGATGGCATACGACCCTTACCACCGCTTGTTTTTGTTAGTGACAGGTGATAAACATACACCGTTTAATGTCTGGGCATTTCGTTTAAATATGAAAACCTTGAATCTTTAGCGACCATAGTCAGCAATTTATAAGTATCGAATAACCGTTCAGTCCCCCTCCTTAACAAGGAGGGGTTAGGGGAGGTTTTATTATAAAAGCTCTTTTCAATCTCCTGGTTTTCATAGAATGAAGTAAACAGTTACAGTATCGCCTATCTCTGCTTTGCTTGTTGTTTATTCTTGCGTGCTACATTTTTGATGGCTTTTTGCTCACGAATAATAGCCAGTTCAGCCAATTCTTTTTGCATGATGTCCGGGGTTTCTAGTGTAATCCTGCCTAATGAGCCATCTCTGATTTCTGCCAGCAAAATTTTGGCAACTTTATCGATTTCAATATGTCCTCCTGAACGTAAACAACCGCGTTTTTTTCCAATCAGCAATAAAAGCTCATAGTCTGTGTCGGGTAGCAGATTGATTTGGTAGCGTTTTTGTAGTGCTTCCGGGTAATGTTGTAAAAAAAATTCACCGGCAAAGGATGCAACATCGTCGTGTTTTAGCGCGGTGTCTTTAATAGCACCGGTGGTCGCAAGGCGATAGCCAGTATTCTGGTTTTCCAGATTCGGCCATAGCATACCCGGAGTGTCGTGTAGGAAAATGCCGTTATGCAGATCAATGCGTTGTTGGCGCTTGGTAACGGCGGGTTCGTTGCCTGTTTTGGCAATAGTGCGCCCTGCCAGAGCATTAATTAAGGTTGATTTTCCGACATTGGGAATCCCCATGATAAGCGCATGAATAACTTTAGTGCTTTCTGCTTTATGCGGTATTAATTTACGGCAGAGATCAATAACTTTTTGTGCTTTATCAGTTTGCAAGGCTGTTAATGCAAGCGTTTTAACACCTTCTTCCTGTTCCAGATAGTTTTGCCATAACTCGGTTTTTTCGGGGTCAGCCAAATCGGCTTTGTTCAGTATTTTGATGCAGGGTTTGTCACCGCGTAGCTTTGCTAACAGTGGGTTGGCACTGCTAAAAGGTAGGCGAGCATCCAGCACTTCTATCAGTAAGTCAATGTCGGGCAGGCTTTCTTTTATCTCTTTGCCTGCTTTGTGCATATGTCCCGGGAACCATTGGATTTTCATCTATTAAGTTTTTAAAATGAGTGTTGTTAAGGGGGTTACATCAAATATCTTAGCAATGCAGAAAGGCTCTCCGTATGTTCAGCGGTGTGTTGGTATTATGTTTTTGCGATATGCAGCCCACATTCTTTTTTCGTTGCCTCTTCCCACCACCAGCGCCCAGCGCGCTCATGTTGATTGGGTAATACGGCGCGGGTACAAGGTTCGCAGCCAATGCTAATAAAACCTTGCTGATGCAAACTATTAAACGGTACTTGAAAGGCTTCTATGTAATCCCATACCTGTGCTGAACTCTGGTTGACCAAAGGATTAAATTTAACCAGTGGATGAGTCTCTGTTGAGAAAGCAGGGTCCATTTGAATTTCAGGAATATGTTGCCGTGTATCTACGCTCTGATCTTTGCGCTGTCCTGTAATCCATGCATCTACATGTGCGAGCTTGCGTTTTAATGGCTCTACTTTGCGAATGGCGCAACATTCCTTATGCCCATCCTCATAAAAACTAAACAGTCCTTTTTGTTTTACAAAGACTTCCAGATGTTGATAATCGGGGCTGAGTAGTTCAATTTGAATTTGGTAATGTTTCCTAACATGTTCTATAAACTGATAGGTTTCAGGATGTAAACGCCCTGTGTCGAGTGAAAAAATTTGCACATCCTGACGAATTTTCAATGCCATATCTATTAGAATGACATCTTCTGCACCACTGAAAGAAATAGCCACCCGGTCATAATTTTCCAGTGCATGGCGCAGTATCTTGCGTGGGTTTTTTCCGTATAATTCAGTTTGTTTTTCTTCGATAGTGTTCATAGTATTGTCAGGTTTATTGGAACCACAAATGAATAGACATTGTGTAGTAAATGTTGTGAAATAATGTGTGCTTGAAACGGCGTATTTAGTGTTGCGCGAAATACCTGCTTAAAAACTCGTCTAAGCTCAGGCGGTCACTGTTTTCAAGTTCAGTCTGTTTGATATGCGATTCTGTGGCCATTTTTTCAAATTTAAGCGTCTCAGAAGCACTTAAGGCTTTTGATCGAAAGCACTGCGCATATTGCAGGGACAGCGCGTTCGCAAAACGAGCAAAGGGCTGATGCGTTTCTTGCATTTTTTCTAATATACGCGCAGAGGGTGTTAAATCAGGATCTTCAACCAGTTTGCGTTGCTCTGCTAATGCTTGATTATAAAAATCATCGCTTTCATCTTTATCCAGAATATCGCAAATAGCCTGCATATTATCCAGAATCATTGTTGCCCAGTCTTGCAAGCGAACAGATTGTTGTTTATTCATCAATTCAATATCAGGTTTGCGTCCTTGATTTGCTACAATCAATTGGTTGCTATTGTTGATTTTAAAATCATCGCTACTGATTTCTGGACTCTCGTGCAGTAAACAGCAGAGCAGGAACGCTTCAATAAAGCGCGCACGGTTGGCATCTATGCCTATGGGATTAAACAGGTCTATATCCAAAGAACGAATTTCTACATAACGTACACCACGACGTTTAAGTGCAAGTGTTGGCTTTTCACAGGGGTTGATGATTTGCTTTGGGCGAACTGTGCTGTAATATTCGTTTTCGATTTGTAGAATATTACTGTTCAATTGCTGATATTCACCTTGCACTTTTACCCCAATTTTTTCATAGTCAGGGTAGGGTGTATTAATCGCTCGAGATAAACTGGCTACATAGCCATTAAGCGAATTGTAGTCTATATCCAGGTTAGCCTGATTATTGCTTTTGTAGCCTATATCACTCATGCGCAGGGAGGTGGCATAAGGGTGATACAGTGTGCCGTTATCAAATTCCTCAAACTGCTCCATCAACTCAGGACGGCTATTGAAGAAATTTTTGCAGATAGCGGGTGAAGCACCAAATAAGTATAGTAGTAGCCAGCCGCGATGCTGAAAATTGCGAATCAGGTCAAAATAAGCAGCTGACTTAAAGTCCTCAAGCGTGCCCCGCGAGCCTTCGAGTTGATGCAATACGGGCCATAACGCCTCTGCTACCGAGTAATTAAAATGAATGCCCGCTATCGCTTGCATAGTTCGCCCATAGCGATGCCCTAGGCCTTTACGGTAGATATACTTCATCTTGCCGATATTCGAGCTGCCATAGTGAGCAAGCGGAATGCTTTCATCACCGTTGATGCCACAGGGCATACTGGTTGCCAATAGATATTCATTATCCAGTTTGTCATACACAAATTGGTGAATCGCCTGCATGGAATCTAAGGTGTCATTAATATCAGCAAAGGGAGGCGTAATAAATTCCAGTAAGGCTTCAGAATAATCGGTAGTAATTTGCGGATGTGTCAGTGCAGATCCTAATTGTTGCGGATGTGCCGTCTGTGCAATAAAGCCGGAACTGGATAATCGAAGGCTTTCTTTTTCTATACCTTTAAGACCCTTTTTAATCAGCGATTGTTGATTGTGTTGTAATAATAGCTGTAAACGATTTTTACTAGTCATACTCAATATGCTAAAAATCCTGATGAACGTCGGAATGCTTAATTTATAATAGGTGTATTATATAGATTTCGTCAGCCTACGGTGATGGAATTTAGAGCAAGTTAAATTAAAGCCGAGCATATGTCGGTTGAAATGCAAAGGAATAAAAGTGTGAACGCATCTGAATATAAAGGAAGTCCTGCAAAAGCAGTTTTGCAGGCTGTGTTTGGCTATGAGGATTTTCGTGGACAACAGGCTGAAATTATTGAACAGTTAATAGCAGGTAATAGTGCAGTAGTGTTAATGCCAACCGGGGGGGGAAAATCGCTTTGTTATCAGATTCCAGCGATGGTCCGCGAAGGGGTAGGCATTGTTATTTCTCCTTTGATTGCTTTAATGGCAGATCAGGTCAATGCTTTGCATCTTCTCGGTGTGAAAGCCGCTTTTTTAAATTCTACTTTAAGCTATGAGCAGGTTCAGGCTACCGAACAACAGCTATTGCGTGGTGAGCTGGATTTGCTGTATGTCGCTCCTGAGCGTTTGACTTTAGAGCGCACTTTGCAGTTTTTTGGCCGTTTGAATATCGCTTTGTTTGCCATAGATGAAGCGCATTGTGTGTCTCAATGGGGACATGACTTCCGGGTTGATTATTTACAACTTTCTTTATTAGCAGAACGTTTTCCAGAAATACCCAGAATTGCCCTGACAGCGACGGCTGATCAGCGAACGCGTGAAGAAATCATACAGCGTTTGGCATTAATGCAATCACGGTTATTTATTAGTGGCTTTGATCGCCCTAATATCAGGTATCGTATTGTACAAAAGCAGAATGCCCGACAACAATTATTAGATTTTATCAGGGGAGAACATCATGGCGATGCCGGCATAGTCTATTGTTTATCGCGTAAAAAAGTAGAAGCAACCGCAAAATGGTTGCAGGAAAAAGGTGTCGATGCCTATCCCTATCATGCAGGGTTATCAAATGAAATAAGAAGCCAAAATCAGCATCATTTTTTAATGTCCGAAGGTATTGTGATTGTTGCCACGGTGGCATTCGGTATGGGAATAGATAAGCCAAATGTGCGTTTTGTTGCGCACCTGGATTTGCCTAAAAGTATTGAAGGTTATTATCAGGAAACCGGACGAGCTGGGCGTGATGGTGAGCCGGCTAATGCCTGGATGGCGTATGGATTGCAAGATGTGATTATGCTGCGTCAGATGTTGCAAGGGTCGGATGCCGATGAAACGCATAAACGGGTTGAATTGCACAAACTCGACGCTATGCTGGGTTTATGTGAACAGGTATCCTGCCGACGCGAGGTTTTATTAAAGTATTTTGGTGAAACAGAGACTCAGCCGTGTGGAAACTGTGATACCTGCCTGGAGCCAGTAGAAACCTGGAATGGAACAATTGCGGCCCAGCAGGCCTTATCCTGTATTTACCGTACTGAACAACGCTTTGGCGTGAATTATCTACTGGATGTATTGCTGGGCAAAGATAATGAGCGGATTAAAAGTTTTGGGCATGATAAACAAAGCACTTTTGGTATTGGTAAACAGCTAGATGAAAGCCAGTGGCGTTCAGTTTTCAGGCAATTAGTCGTCAATGGTTTAGTGGATATTGATTATGAAGGCTATGGCGCCTTAAAACTTAATACCAGCTGTCGGCCTTTATTACGGGGTGAAGCACAAATAATGTTTCGTAAAGATTTGGTGAAAGCGAAGGGTAAAAAAGCAAAAGTAAGCAAAGGAGATTTTGCAAGACATAGTGATAATGTGTTGTGGGATGCTTTGCGTGCAAAGCGGCGTGAGTTGGCGGATGAGCAAGATGTGCCACCGTATATCATTTTTAATGATGCAACTTTGATGGAAATGGTAGAACGAGCACCTGTGAATCATCAGCAGTTTGCCCAGATTTCTGGTGTGGGTGAACGTAAGTTAGTGTTATATGCAGATGATTTTATAAAAATCATTTGTGATCTCGGACATAGACTTGAACAATCATCTGACTTTACAGCAACGGTGGAAGAAACCGTTGCTTTGTTTAAAGTGGGCTTTTCTGTCGAGAAAATCGCTGTACAACGCGAATTGAAAGAAACGACAATTTATACTCACCTTGCCAAAGCGATAGAGCAGGGTGTGATTACGCTAAGCGATGCCGTAGAACTTAGCTTAGATGAGATCAAAAGTATACAGGATGAATTGCTGGCTTTGCCTGAAGAGCAGAAAGACAGTTTAAAGCCTGTTTTTGAAGCATTTAATGAGCAATATAGCTACGGTTTACTCGCTTGTGTAAGAGCGAGTATATGATAATTTTCAAAGTTTGTTGATATTGCACTATAGCGGCATTCTTGCTAACATCAAGCTGCAGTATAAAAAAATGGCGACAAACATAAGGCGGGAAGTTAATTTTATTTGTAGAGCAGACTTCAGTGCGCTTTTTTAGCAATGGCTGACTTAAATCCGCCTACTACAGATGTTATATACCCCCTCTTAAGTTGGAAGCAAAAAATAATTATAATAATAGAGGAAGGATTATGAGTGAAACTGAAGAGTTAAGTCTGTATGATCAGATTGGCGGGGAAGCGGCAGTTGATGCGGCAGTTGAACTGTTTTATCGTAAAGTTTTAAGTGATTACCGTATCAATCGGTTTTTTGATAATACCGACATGGAAACACAAATAGCCAAACAAAAAGCCTTTTTAACTATGGCATTTGGTGGGCCAGTAAATTATACTGGTGAAGATATGCGCACAGCACATGCCCGTTTAGTGAAAATGGGTTTAAATGATTCTCACTTTGATGCTGTTATGGAACATTTAGGTGCATCCATGAAAGAGCTGAATGTCCCTGATGAACTTATTGCCAAAGCGGCTGCCATAGCGGAAAGTACGCGTCAAGATGTGTTGGGGAAGTAGCTGATTTAAGCTACAAACTTAAGGCCAGACAACCCTTGTAGTTTCTTGTTCCCAGGCTCCGCATCACTGCCTTCAGTTAAGCATTTATTGATTTATAATCACTGTCACGTGCAGGTTGGGTTAGATTTTGTTGCAAAGCAATAAAAACTTAACCCAACATAAATGCTTAATCGCGTGACGCTCCATGGAGGAATGCTCTGAGTTTTGTAACGCAGCGCATTGGAACTAGAATCGCATGATACTTGTCCTGCCTTAAGTGCATAGCCGATTATTAATATCACTCTTAAAGTGGACACGTATTGGCAAGGTATGCATCGCATACCTTGTTCACTGACGTTTTAGTTTCGCTTGCAAAATTTTATTCACTTCGCCGGGGTTAGCTTTCCCTTGCGATGCTTTCATGGTTTGCCCAACAAAGAAACCAAAGACTTTATCTTTGCCACTTAAATATTGCTCAACCTGTCCGGGGTTATCCGCAATAATTTTATCAATAATTGTCTCAATCGCACCGCTATCGGTGATTTGCTTCAGACCTTGTGTGGCAATAATTTCATCGGCGCTGTGTGCATTACTCCACATGGACTCAAATACCTGCTTGGCAATTTTTCCAGAGATGGTGTTGTCAGCAATACGTTTTAATAAGCCCGCGAGTCGTTGATAGTTCACAGGGCTTTGGGCTATATCTATGCCTTGTTTGTTCAGTGCACCTGATAACTCAACGGTTACCCAGTTACTGCAAATTTTTGCGTCACAACCGGATTCACTGATTAACGCTTCAAAATAGTTGGCGAGTTGTTTTGAACTGGCTAATTGCATAGCCGTTTCTGCGTCTAGCTTATACTCCTCGACAAAACGTTGTCTTTTAACATGGGGTAGTTCAGGTAAACCTGCTTTAACATCTTCACGTAATTCTTTGCTGATATAGACTGGCAATAAATCCGGATCTGGAAAATAGCGGTAATCGTTTGCTTCTTCTTTGCTACGCATGGAACGGGTTTCATTTTTATCTGCATCATATAGGCGCGTTTCCTGAGTGATCTTGCCACCTGCTTCGATAATCTCGATTTGACGTTCGACTTCGATATTAATCGCTTTTTCAACAAATTTAAATGAATTGATATTTTTTAATTCGGTACGGGTACCAAATTCAGCCTGACCTTTAGGGCGCACGGAAACATTAGCATCGCAACGGAAGGAGCCTTCCTGCATATTACCATCACAAATATCCAGATATTGCACCAACTCGTGAATTTTACGCATATAGGCGACCGCTTCTTTGGCCGAACGCATGTCCGGTTCTGAAACAATTTCCAGCAAAGGCGTGCCCGCACGATTTAAGTCTATTCCGGTCAGGCCGTGAAAGTCTTCATGTAATGATTTTCCCGCATCTTCTTCTAAATGCGCACGCGTAACGCCTACGCGTTTAGTTTCGCCATCGACTTCAATATCCATATGACCGGTGCCTACGATAGGGTCATCCATTTGGCTGATCTGGTAGCCTTTGGGTAAGTCAGGATAAAAGTAGTTTTTTCTGGCAAACACCGAGTAGTCCGCAATATTAGCCTCAATTGCCATACCAAATTTAACCGCCATGCGTACGACTTCCTGATTCAATACCGGTAATACGCCAGGAAAGCCTAAATCAATGGCACAAGCCTGGGTATTCGGTTCTGCGCCGTAAGCTGTCGATGCACCCGAAAATATTTTTGATTTTGTTGCGAGTTGGGCATGTATTTCCAGCCCGATAACAGTTTCCCATTGCATACTATGACTCCTTACGCAAAACCTTGCGGTGTTTGTTGATGCCAGTCGGTGACTTGCTGATATTGGTGCGCCACATTAAGTAGTTTTGCTTCAGCAAAGTAATTACCGATAATCTGTAGTCCTACAGGCTTGTTATCTATAAAGCCTGCAGGAATAGACATAGCGGGCAGACCAGCCAGATTAATGGCAATAGTATAGATATCTGCCAGATACATTTCGATAGGATCGCTGGTTTTTTCGCCGATACCGAAGGCCGGGGTTGGCGATACAGGACCCATAATAACATCGACTTGCGCCAAGGCTTGATTAAAATCATCACTGATTAACCGGCGAATTTTTTGCGCCTTGATGTAATAGGCATCGTAATAACCTTCAGATAAAGCATAGGTGCCTACTAAAATACGCCGCTTAACTTCGGTGCCGAAGCCTTCACCGCGTGAACGTATATACAGGTCATTCAGGTCGGCTGGATTGCTGCAGCGATGACCAAAACGAACGCCATCCATACGCGAAAGGTTCGCTGAACATTCTGCTGGTGCGATAACATAATAAGCAGGGATTGCCAGTTTTAAATTAGGCATCGCAACCTGGATGACTTCTGCACCCAATTTTTTATATTCATTAATCGCAGCCTCAATGCGTGCCGCCATATCACTGTTTAGCGCTTCGTCAAAGAATTCTTTAGGTAAGCCGATTTTTAAACCTGCAAGGCTGCTGTCTAGCGTCGCACTATAATCAGGAACCTCATGTTGCACACTAGTGGAATCTTTAGGGTCAAATCCTGCCATAGTCTGCAGCATCAGTGCTGCATCTTTGGCAGTTTGTGTCATCGGACCGCCCTGGTCAAGGCTGGAGGCGTAAGCAATCATACCGTAACGTGAAACACGACCATAGGTTGGTTTGAGGCCGGTAATGCCACATAAAGCGGCAGGCTGACGGATAGAGCCGCCAGTATCCGTGCCAGTTGCACCCGGAATTAAGCGCGCAGCAATTGCGGCAGCTGAACCACCGGAAGAGCCACCGGGTACGCTGTCTGTTGCCCAGGGGTTAAGTACACTACCGTAAAAACTGGTTTCATTGGACGAGCCCATGGCAAACTCATCCATATTTAATTTGCCCAGTGTGACTGCGCCTGCCGCATTAAATTTATTTACGACAGTTGCATTATAGGGCGCGATAAAATTATCCAGCATTTTTGAACCACAACTAGTTTTAATGCCCTGTGTACAAAAAATATCTTTATGAGCGATCGGAATACCGGCTAATAAAGGGGCATTACCTGCAGCAAGCATTAAGTCTGCCTGCTTTGCACTGCTCAGCGCTTGTTCAGCAGTGACGCTAATAAAACTATTCAAATTCTGATGTTGTTGAATGCGTTGCAGATAGTGCTGGGTGAGTTCTGAGCTTGAGTAGTCACCAGCACGTAAGCCTTGGACAAGTTGTGCAATCGTTTTATTGTGCATATATTTTTACCTTATTCAATAACTTTGGGCACAAGATATAAGCCCGCTTCCACCTGCGGGGCAATCACTTGAAAGGCAGTGCGTTGATTTACTTCGCTTACCTGATCAGGACGTAAACGCTGAACCTGATCCAAAGGGTGCGCCATGGGGACAACATCATCGGTATTCACGGTACTCATTTGGGCAACTAGATCTAGCATACCCGATAAATCTTTAGCATAAGACTCGGTGTCCTGGGTATTAATTCCTAAACGCGCTAAATACGCTATTTTATTAACATCATCAGCTGTTAACGACATCTTAACTCCATTAAATAATAGGGTTTTCAAGTAGTTTTTCTGCTTTCATATTGTCGATTGAAGCGACAAATAAAAGCGAATAGCATAATATGATACTTTATATCTTGCCCAAATACCTTATTGATTGTTAAAGTAGTGGGATTTTATATGTGTTCAGGAATAAGAATTAATGTTGTTTAAAAGAGTTCGTGGCATGTTTTCTAATGATCTATCTATTGATTTAGGAACCGCTAATACCCTTATTTATATGCCCGGGCAAGGCATTGTGTTAAATGAGCCCTCTGTTGTTGCCATCAAAGAAGATCGCATTCGCGGCACTAAAGTTGTTGCGGCTGTCGGCGTCGAGGCTAAATTAATGTTAGGACGAACACCTGGAAATATTACCGCTATTCGACCGCTAAAAGACGGTGTGATTGCTGACTTTGCGGTCACGGAACGGATGTTACGGGAATTTATCAAAAAAGTGCATGAGCATAAGTTCTTTCGCCCTAGTCCGCGCATTTTAATTTGTGTGCCTTGCGGATCTACACAGGTAGAGAGACGCGCGATTAGAGAGTCTGCAGCAATGGCAGGCGCGCGTGAAGTATATTTAATTGAAGAGCCTATGTCAGCGGCTATTGGTGCAGGGATGCCGGTTGACGAAGCCTGTGGTTCGATGGTGCTGGACATCGGTGGTGGCACCTCGGAAGTGGCCATTATTTCACTTAGCGGTATTGTCTATTCTTCTTCGGTAAGAATAGGAGGCGACCGTTTCGATGAAGCGATTATAAATTATGTGCGCAGGAATTATGGGACCTTGATTGGTGAGGCTACTGCGGAAAAAATTAAAAAGGAAATCGGCTCCGCTTATCCGGGTAGCGAGTTGATGGAAATAGAGGTAAAAGGACGTAATTTGGCTGAAGGTGTGCCACGCGGTTTTATATTGAACAGTAATGAAATATTAGAGGCTTTACAAGAGCCATTGTCGGGTATTGTGGGAGCTGTCAAGGTTGCCCTGGAACAGACACCACCTGAACTTGGTGCAGATGTTGCCACTCGTGGCATTGTTATAACAGGGGGCGGTGCTTTATTGAAAGATATAGACCGACTGATTGCTGAAGAAACTGGTTTGCCGGTTCATATTGCGGACGATCCCTTGACGTGTGTTGCTCGTGGGGGGGGCATGGTTCTGGATATGCTGGATGAAAAAGGGATTGCGGCCTTTTCTTTAGAATAAAGCATATGATTTAGTTAACTCCAAAAAATATATGCTTTCTGGTTTCCAGGCTCTTCTTGGGACTTTTTGTGTCAATGCACCGCCTGTCGTGATGCAGGGTTGAGGATCAGGTGGTCGTTTTTTTGTTGCAAGTTAATTTTGGTACTTTGCATTAGCTTTTACCCTCTGTACTTAGTTATTTAGAACTGGCTTTTTTAAATTTAGAGGGATATGAGATAGTTTATTGGTAAGCGCTCAATCATTTTCCTTGTCAAGGTGGGGGATAAGCGGTTTTTTAGGCTCTGTCGCCTGTGGAATGAGTTCCACAATGTCTGGTTTATCTTTTTATAACAACATCATTCACTATTTACTAGGGTAAACAACTATTAAACTTTTATTTGCCACTGGGTCGTTAATTAATACGCGCTTATTTATTTTAGTCATACTATCAATCATTCTGATTTTAGTTGATCAAAAAACCACGAAATTAAAGCCATTTCGTGATGCATTATCTGTATTGGTTTATCCTGTGCAGTATGTTGTAAATATGCCTTCCCGAATTTTCTATAATACCGTCGAATCTGTGGATAGTTATCAGGATTTGGTCAGTGAAAATAAACAACTAAAAGAGCAGCAGTTACTTAATAATGTAAGGCTATTAAAACTTGCTGCGCTAGAAAAAGAAAATATTCGTTTACGTTCTTTGCTGGATAGTTCTTTCAAACTGGGTGAGCAAGTGCTCGTGGCAGAATTAATAGCTGTGAATCTTGCACCTTATGAACATATCGTAGTGGTGAATAAGGGCAGTCAGTTTGGCGTGCATCAAGGCCAGACTGTTTTGGATGATCACGGTATTGTAGGGCAAGTTAGTAAGGCCTTGCCACTCAGTTCAGAAATTATCTTAATAACAGATCCAAATCACGCTATTCCTGTGCAGGTCAATCGAAATGGTTTACGTACTATTGCTATCGGCAGTGGCCAACTAAATAAGCTTTCTTTGCCTTTTTTGCCCAATAACGCGGACATAGCCCCCGGAGATTTATTAGTGACTTCTGGATTAGGTGGTGTCTTTCCCCAGGGTTATCCAGTGGCCGTTGTGGAGTCTTTTGTACAACAGCCTGACAAGCCTTTTGCCATCATACAGGCAACGCCGACCGCTGACCTTAATACCAATAGAGAATTACTGATAGTTTGGAGTAATGATCAGGTGATTCCTTTAAATCAACCCGCCAGTGACGAAGCGCATGGTACAGGTAACTAAATCTAGTACTTTAGCCTATTGGCTGACGATCATCATGGCCATGGCTATGACTATTATTTCCTGGCCTGGTTCTTTCGCCATAGCAGCACCTGACTGGGTACTATTAACCTTGCTTTATTGGGGCTTAGCAACCCCTGAGACAGCAAGCGTAGGAAAGGCCTGGCTGGTCGGTTTACTGGTAGATGTGCTTACTGGGCAATTGCTAGGTGAATATGCGCTTGCTTATGCCGTGGCTGTTTATCTTAGTGTAAAACAACACAAACGGATCAGGCATTATCCTGTTATGCAGCAAAGCCTTATCGTTTTTGCGATTTTATTGCTTGCGCGCATTCTTGTTTTCTGGATAGAAAATATTGATCATCAAGTGATGCCACTTTCATTTTGGCTACCTGTTTTTACTGGTAGTTTAGTATGGCCGTTGGTATTTATTGTTTTGCGCAAGATACGATTGTTTTAAAGCATCTGAATTTGAGTTGGAATATGCATCGTCATCAAACTATAAAGGACAGATTTCTAGAAAAACGTATTTTCTTAAGTAGAACGGTTATATTATTTATCCTGATGCTATGCCTGGTGTTTGGCTTGATTGTTCGGCTTATGTATTTGCAAGTGGTAGGCTATAGCCACTATGGAAATATGGCAACCCACAACCGTATTAGAGTGACATCAATACCGCCAACACGAGGCATTATTTATGATGCTTCTGGACATATCCTGGCGCAAAATTTGCCGACTTATAGCCTGGAAATTGTCCCTGAGCAAGTATCTGATATGGAAGATACTTTATTCCGTTTACAGCATGAACTGGCGATTCCACAAGAAAAAATAGACGCGTTTAACAAGCAGCGTATAAATTATAAGCATTTCGATAGTATTCCCCTGTTATTACAGCTTAGCGATACAGAAGTTGCCAAATTCGCTGTACTTAGACATACGTTTCCCGGGGTTGATATACATGCACGTTTAATGCGTCATTACCCGTATGCGGAATTGACGGCGCATGTAGTAGGTTATGTCGGGCGTATTAATGAACAGGAACTAAAAACCTTAGATGTCGCAGAGTACCGCTCAATACATTCGATAGGTAAAATTGGTATCGAGCGTTCTTATGAGGATTTATTACGCGGTCATGCGGGTTATGCAGAAATAGAAACCAATGCACAAGGTAAGCCTATTAATGAATTGGCACAAATTGCTCCGGTACCTGGCGCGGATATTTATTTGACTCTGGATGTTGATTTGCAGAAAACTGCTTATGATGCTTTGGGGGATTTTAATGGCGGCGTTGTGGCAATTGATCTGCAAGCTGGTCAGGTACTGGTGCAGGTGAGCAAGCAAAGTTTTGACCCAAATCTTTTTGTTTCCGGTATTAGCCACGCTGATTATAAAGCGCTGAATACATCCAAAAATAAGCCACTTTTTGACCGCGTACTGCGTGGGCAATATCCTCCTGGCTCGACATTTAAGCCTTTTATGGGGTTGGCAGGACTAGAAAATAATATTAAACACAAGCATGAAACCTTATTTTGTCCAGGATATTATCAGCTACCAGGAAAGTCGCATAAATACAGGGACTGGAAAAAATGGGGGCATGGTAAGGTTGATCTGGATATTGCGATTACGCAATCCTGTGACGTCTATTTCTATGACTTATCTTTAGCCTTGGGTATAGACAAAATATCCGAGTTTTTTCAGCAGTTTGGCTTTGGGCAAAAAACCGGCATTGATTTGCTGGGCGAAAAATCTGGGCTGTTGCCCTCCAGGGAATGGAAGCGCATCTACCGTGAGCAAGCATGGTTTCCGGGAGAAACCCTGATTACCGGGATAGGACAAGGTTTTACGCAAGTGACACCGATGCAGCTAGCGCGTGCTACGGCGACTTTGGCAAATAAAGGACATGTGGTCACACCATATCTAGCAGAACGCATTATAGAGCAAGGTAGAGAAATAGTCATACAGCGAACGGAGCCTAGCCAAATAGAGCTTAAGCCTGCGAATGTACAAGATATTATTGATGCCATGATACATGTGGTGCACTCTCCACGAGGAACGGCAAAACGAATCGCAAAAGATCTGGATTTTCAGATTGCTGGTAAAACAGGGACTGCTCAGGTATATACAGTTAAGCAAGATGAAGAATATGACGAGAAGGAAATTGAGTTTAACCAGCGTGATCACGCTTTATTTATTGCCTTTGCTCCAGCGGATAACCCCAGAATTGCCATAGCGGTAATTGCTGAACATGGTAGCCATGGGAGTTCAGTCGCTGCTCCGATAGCGGCAGAAGTTATTAAGCAATATATGTTAAAACACCCAGATTAGCATGGTATTGCGCTGCTTACTTTGTCAATCCGAAGTCGATCCGCGTTATTTATTATAGGAAAGTATCAACACTTTCTACGTCAGCAATCCAGATCAAAATAATGAGAAAAACTAAAAATGAAGGTGGAATATAGAGCCGAACAATTTAAAAAGCATACTGTTATTGGCAGTATATTGCGGAAGTTGCATATCGACATACCTTTGCTTATAGGCTTGCTGGTCTTACTAATATTGAGTTTTATGATGCTGTACAGCACAGGAAATAAAGAAGCCGCGCTGATTATCCGTCAAGCCTCACGTCTAGGGATTGCTGGGATGCTGATGTTAGCTCTAGCGCATATAGATCCTCGGCAGTTTCAACGCTTTTCAATTCTACTCTACACTATTGGTGTGGTGTTGCTATTTGCAGTGCTAGTGGTCGGTGATGTTGGTAAGGGAGCACAGCGCTGGTTGGATCTAGGTGTGTTTCGTTTTCAACCTTCTGAGATGATTAAAATAACCACACCCATGATGCTTGCCTGGTATTTATCTGGGCATGTTATTCCACCTAAGTCGCGGCATATTGTGGTTGCGGCAGGGTTTATTTTAATTCCCACCTTATTAATTGTGCGTCAGCCGGACTTAGGGACTGCACTGTTAGTAGCCAGTTCTGGCGCATCTGTGCTGTATTTTGCAGGCCTTTCCTGGCGATTCTTATTTAGCAGTTTTTTTGGGTTAGCTGCAATAGCACCTGTATACTGGAATTTTTATATGCGTGACTATCAGAAGGATAGGGTGCTGACTTTTTTAAACCCTGAAGCAGATCCTATGGGTAAGGGCTATCATATTATTCAGTCAAAAATAGCAATAGGATCTGGTGGCATTTATGGCAAAGGCTGGCAAGAAAACACGCAATCGCAATTAGATTTTTTACCCGAAAGTTCAACCGACTTTATTTTTGCTGTTTTTGCTGAAGAGTTCGGTTTGCTAGGCTGTCTTGGCCTACTGGCTGTTTACCTATTTATTATTGCTCGCGGTTTGTACATTGCCGTGCAAGCCCAAGATACTTATGGTCGCTTGCTTGCTGGAAGTCTGGTTTGTACCTTTTTTGTTTATGCGTTTGTTAATATCGGCATGGTTATTGGCGTTTTGCCGGTCGTAGGCGTTCCCTTGCCGTTAATAAGTTATGGCGGAACGTCCATGGTAACGCTCTTTGCAGGTTTTGGCATGATGATGTCCATACATACGCATAAGAAGATTTTACCGGGCTAAACATTGTGGCGTCTTATTATTCAAGACGTGCATGGAGTTATTTTGCTAAAAACCCTGAGTCAATACATGTAGAGAATTATCTCACTGCCATTAAGTTAAGAAATTAAATCATACCAAACAGAATAGTACAGTACCCGACAATGCCTCGTTTGACATTTATGTTGGGTTAGATTTTTATTGCTTTGCAACAAAAATCTAACCCAACCTATCGCTATAAATTCATAAAAATATGAATATTTGTAAATTAGCGCTTGCGTTTTAATTGTGTATCTACAAAATGGCATAAGTGCACTACGTTATTTAGTGTACGTTTCTTAGCAGCAAAAATTTAATAATATCTGAATTCAGGCATGATAAGTATTATTCAGAAATGCAAAACCTTAATCGGCGAAGTATCAGTTGCCTCATATGCCGGATTAGCTTATCTATGCTGCGCTAGATAAGCTAATCCGACCTACAAAAATACGTATTACATCTGTTAACAAAATAGACTTATGAACACTAATAACTCAGCGTCATTTATTGAACGAAGCGGTTTATACCTAACCGTTTTTATAACCGGAGCCAGTGTTATGGTCATTGAGTTGCTTGGAACTCGAATGATTGCTCCCTTTTATGGTGCCAGTATTTATGTATGGTCATCGCTTATTTCGGTCACTATGATTGCACTCTCATTAGGTTATTTTGTGGGTGGGCGTTGGGCCGATAGTGCAAAACGAACTGGGCTCTCGCTTATCATCGCTCTTGCGGCTCTATTAACTTTACTCATTCCTTGGCTAACCCGTCCAATCCTAATGGCAACCGATTCATTAGGGCTTAGAGCAGGCGCTTTCATGAGCGCTTTATTATTATTTTCACCCAGCCTGACATTTTTAGGTATGGTTAGCCCTTTTGCTATCAAACTGACAACTAAAGGGATGGATGGAGTGGGTACAAGCGCTGGTTCAATCTACGCGGTCAGCACCGTGGGCAGTGTCATCGGCACATTATTATTAGGCTTTTTTTTATTTCCTGCGGTTGGCTCTCGCGAAATTTTAATTGGCACTGCATGTTGCTTAATGCTATTGGCATTAGCTGCCACTTATTATGAACGAAAATATTTAGCGCTTCAAAAAACAATTTTACCAGTTATATCTTTACTGGCTATTAGCTTAATTCTGACACCTCAAATCGTCGGGGCAGGCTATGGGAAAATAGATAGCGATCGATTTAAAATCCAATCAGAACAAGAAAGTCTTTATGGCTGGGTGCGAGTGATTGACGAAGCTAAAAAAGATCTACGCTTTTTAACATCTGACGCATCTATGATTGGTGCTTCTAGCCTATCCAAAGGACAAACATTGTTGGCCTATCAGCAAATTGTTAATTTGATCCCTGCCTTAGCTCCCCCGATGCAGCATGGTTTGATCGTCGGGCTTGGTGCGGGGCATATGGCAAATATGCTATATAAGCATTATCAACTCACAACCGATACTTTGGAAATTGATCCTGCTGTTTCTGAAGCAGCCGTCGATTTTTTTAATTATCAGCCCACAGGCCGCGCGATAGTAGGCGATGCACGTTATGAAATCAGGCATCTTACCGGGCCATATGATTTGATTATTCACGATTGTTTTACGGGCGGGTCAGAGCCTGCACATTTGTTGACGGTCGAAACTCTGCAACAGTTACGCGCATTAATGACTGAAAAAGGTATTCTTGCGCTTAATTTTGTTTCCTTTTTACAGGAGGGCAATAATCAAGCCTTAGCTTCTGTCGCTCGCACTCTGTTACAAGTATTTCCACATTATTCGCTATTCATTTCTGAGCCAGGTGATGACTTCAACGATTTTATCTTTCTCGCTTCAAAAGATCCGATAAATATTGAATCAAAAATGCTGGCAAAAAAACAACAACTTTGGCTAAGTAATCGTGTAATCACTATTGATGAGACTCAAGGCGTGGTTTTAACCGATAATTTTAATCCTTTAGAACACCTGCAAACTCGTAAAGCTGAATATTACCGACAAGTTCTTTTGGATTGGTTTGGTACCGATTTATTAATTCGTTAATACGGGAGAGTTGATTTTACCCATCTTCGTCACTTTTAGAACCACTATCCTTATAAATCAATATCTTGAATTTTTAAAAAGCGTCTAGTATGCACTATAATTTTTTATTTTTTAACAAGTCGTTGAATTTAGGAAAATATTTTCTTAACATCAATATCATGTTTTATTATCAAGGATTTTTAAAAAAGAGCCATCAACAATAAATCAATCACTTATAGAATTAAAAGCTGCGTAGATGGGTTAAATTAGCTCGGGCGAGGAGGCAAAAGCCATTCTGCCACTATTAAATGACGATTCCGAAAATGCCTTTGTAATTCTTGCCACAAAAGAACTTGAAAAACCTGTAAAAACGGTCGCAGCGGTCAATGATGTAAAAAATATGAACCGAATTCGTAAGGTACATCCTTCATTTGTGATTGAACCACAAGTGCTCGATAGTGAAGAACTAAAGAATTAAAAGATGTACCGAGAAAGTAGATGCAATTAAGAAATCGGGTTCAGTATTGACTTTGCAATTAGAAGAATCTGAAAAACCTGTAAAAGTCGCAGGGTCAATGAAAATAAATGACCATGGCTCTACTAAAGGGTGAGAAAGAAGACAGTTCGGCAATTATGCATCGTCTAATGGGGCAGGCGGAATTGGTTTCTAAAAAAATAACCTAGGTAAAGCGTGATGTGTTTGGTGGGATTAACGTTTTGTATCTGAATTCTGTCATGTTTTGAGCATATATCAGTGGCAAAAATTAACGTGCTTGGTTCTAAAAAATGAACTGCTGATGGCGGATTAAAATGATTTTACTCTGATACCTTCGTCCAAGCTGTTAAAGTATTGGTCCAAGTATTGCAATAGTGTTATTCCATAAGCGCTGTGTAATAGACCAGGCTGCTACTTTATCACTGGTGATCTGTTGCGATTTTGTAATGTAATGTGTTTGTAAGTGCAGCATGTCTGCAGTAAGTTTTTGATCATACAAAAGTATATTATTTTCATAATTTAGATCGAAGCTACGTCGATCCATATTCGCAGAACCGATCAAAGTGATGTCACCGTCTATGGTGAACGATTTAGTGTGTAATAAGCCACCCACATATTCGAATATTTTGACACCGGCAGCCAACAACTCAGCATAATAACTGTGACTTGCTGCAGCGACAATAAAGGAGTCATTTCGGGCTGGAAAAATAATAGTAGTATCAACTCCTCGAAGTGCCGCAGCACATAAACTGTTCTGCATAGCTTCATCTGGCACATAATATGGCGTGGTAATAACGATTTTATATCGTGCTGTGTACATCAATAACTCAAACATTTCCGGCATGGCCGAGCAACGTACCGTCGGACCAGTACCGAAAGCCTGTGCAGGAAATCCTTGTTGTTTAGCAGGCAATGCTGAGTTAAGTAGCGAGTCCAGGTTTTCATCAACGCATTCCATCCAGTCGCTCGCAAACAAATGCTGGTTTTGGCGTGCAATTGGACCCTGAAAGCGCATAACCGCATCTACCCACGGTGCATATTTGGATTTAACTCGAAACTCGGCATCGGCACAGTTTTGACTCCCACAATAAGTAATATGATCATCTATAACGACGATCTTGCGGTGATTGCGCAAATCGATACGACCGCTGAGCACGCGCAACAATGGATTATCGATAGATAAGCACACAGCGACGCTAACCCCTGCACTTTGCAACTCTTTCCAT
This sequence comes from uncultured Gammaproteobacteria bacterium, assembly GCA_942491615.1. Classification (GTDB taxonomy): domain Bacteria; phylum Pseudomonadota; class Gammaproteobacteria; order Methylococcales; family Methylomonadaceae; genus Methyloprofundus. The sequence goes on along the minus strand of CALOCH010000008.1, from coordinate 50,431 downwards.
TGAGAAGACTTGATTAACATACGGGAACCAAGAGCATCAACCATGGCGCGACACTCCACTCCACGGATAGCTGCGCGCTTTAAAGCTTCAATGATTTTGCTGCCATTGATGTCTGTGAGCCAGATATAAAACAAGATATGCACATGTTGCGTAGCAGAATCAATATCAGCCACCATTGCATTAATTGTTTCGTTAGAATTTGTATACAATCGAGCTGAATTTCCTGAAAATGTCTGGAAGCCACTGATTGAATGAGCTGCTTTAAAAAGGTGTTGATATTTTTCAGGCAGTGAGGTATCAAGCAGTGATTCACCCGTCACGCTGGTGCATACTAATTCGGGCATACTCTGAAATACCTTACGCTCGCGAATTATTCGTCGACGACCAATGTTGGTTTCGCCGAATAACATATATACCAGAATTCCAGCAACCGGTACTGCAGTTATCACTGTAATCCAGGCAATTCTAGAAGCGGGCTCACGGTGCGGCCTAAGCATCACTCGGACAATAAAAGCTAACTCGAATATGGTTAACACGATGAATGCAGTATTATTCATAAAAGTCACTCATTATTATTTTGCTCCAGATAAGATGGTTTGAGTATGGCATGATTATAGTGTAGTTGCAGTGCTAAAATATAATCCATATAATCATCAATTGCTGTAACGTTTTTAACAGCACCAAATTAGGAGTAAAAAAATGCCTTTATTACATATGTTATGGTTAATGTTTTTGTTTTTCCTTATGATTGCCTGGATATGGGTGATAGTAGGGGTTATTAGTGATATTTTTCGCAGTAAAGATTTAGGTGGATGGGGCAAGGGGCTTTGGGCACTGTTTATTATTATCATTCCCTGGTTAGGTGTGTTGAGCTATCTGGTCATTAGAGGAGAAAGTATGCAAGAACGCACCCTGCATACTATAGCTGATGCTGAAAAGATGCAGCGTGCTTATATCAAGGAAGCGGCGGGTATTTCTACCGCTGATGAGCTTACTAAACTAGCCGATCTGAGGGATAAAGGTATACTTACTGAAGAAGAGTTCAAAGCCCATAAAGCGAAATTGCTTGCTTAATTTGAAGTAAACGACAGTTCATGACACGTTGGGAAAGTTAAAATGAAGCGCCAATTTATTTGCCGCTTCATTTTTTTAAAAACCATAAATAATTTAGTATCTATTATGATAATAGTTTGTGTGTAACTGTTCAATCCCGTCCTTAATAATGAGGTGTCAGGAGAAGTTTTATTTGAAATTCTCGGCGCCTTTCATTTTCCAGTTAACACTTTTGTTGTTTTTTATCTGGGAGCGCGCGGGCGGTTCGCTGGCATAGGGTTAATAAAAGCGGGCAAATTGCCCGCGCTCCCAGAGTTTTGAAAAAATATAAAGCACGTCTTATGTGAGCGCCAAAATTTAAATACTATCAGGAGAAAAACCAATGCATGAAAAAAAAGTCAAAGACCCATTGGCAGAAGAATCGGTATTAACCCCCACCTATGCTTCCAGAGAAATGACGGGATACATTCCAAAGCATACTATCCCGGAGCAAAGTACCGCACCCGAAACAGTGTATAACCTGATTCATGATGAATTGATCATGGATGGTAATTCGCGACAAAATCTGGCGACTTTTGTGACCACCTGGATGGAACCTGAGGCGGTGAAACTGATGTCGGAATGTTTCGACAAAAATATGATTGATAAAGACGAATATCCACAAACAGCGGAAATTGAAAGCCGCTGTATCAATATGTTAGCTCATTTGTGGAATTCGCCAGATCACGAAAAGGCAACCGGTACTTCTACTATAGGTTCAAGTGAAGCCGCTATGCTGGGTGGCATGGTGATGAAGTGGAACTGGCGTGAAAAAATGCAAAAAGCGGGTAAACCCACTGACAAACCCAATATCGTTATGGGAGCTAATACGCAAATTTGCTGGCATAAATTCTGTAAATACTGGGATATTGAGGCGCGCGAAGTGAAAGCTGAGGGTAATCGTTTTACCCTGAATGCTGAAGAAGCCTTAAAACTGGTCGATGAAAATACCATCGGTGTGGTTGTTATTATGGGGAGCACCATGGATGGCAAGTATGAACCTGTCAAAGAGGTCGCTGAAGCACTGGATCGTTATCAAGAACAAACCGGCATTGATATTCCGATTCATGTCGATGGTGCGAGCGGGGGATTTATTGCCCCTTTTATTCAGCCTGATCTGGAATGGGACTTTCGTGTACCACGTGTGGTTTCGATCAATGCTTCCGGGCACAAATACGGTCTTGTTTATCCGGGGGTTGGCTGGGCACTCTGGCGTGATAAAAAACACTTACCTGAAGATTTAGTCTTTCATGTGACTTATCTGGGTGGAGATATGATTGATTTTTCGATCAATTTTTCACGACCAGGCAATCAGGTGGTGGCGCAATACTATAATTTTCTACGCTTAGGTATGGACGGTTATCAGCGAATACAACAGGCATGTCAGGATGTTGCGCTGTATTTATCTGGTGAAATTGCCAAGTTGGGGCCGTTTGAATTAATTACCGATGGTAGTGATATTCCTGTGTTTTGCTGGAAATTAAAAGATGAAGTGGCTGATAATACTAATTACACGCTCTTTGATATGGCTGATAAATTACGTGAGCGCGGTTGGTTAGTGCCAGCATACCCTATGCCACCAAACCGTCAGGATCTTGTCGTACAACGGGTCGTTGTAAAAGAAGGTTTTAGCCATGATATGGCAGATATGCTGCTGCAAGATATGCGTCGTGCACTAGAGTGGTTTAAATCTCAACCAGGGTTTATCGGAAAAAAAGAAGGTGGTAATTTCCATCATTAATGGTTTATGAAAAATTCTCACACTAATATTAGATTTTCTGGCCCCGGGTATGTAACAAAAACGGTTCATATATGAGAAGATAGTTCGCAAAAAATTGCCACTTCACGTCGTCACTGTAAAGGGCGTGGTACTTTACTTGTCCATGCTGTATTTGCTGTATTTAAATATCCCTGGTTGCATTTCTGGGCACCGGCACGCTTTACCTGGAGGCTGTCGTGCTATTTATTATCGGATCGGCCTTATTTAGTCTCGGAGGCTATACGATTACCTTTCCACAAGATGTTCATAAATCACTGACAACGGGCATTGACAGTAGACGGGATATTTTTCATCGGTTCACTTTATTTTACCTCGGCTGCCTTTTGTCAGTTGTTGGAGTCGGTGAATGCTGGAGATAGTGACAGCTTATATAAAGAGGAAAGTCTTCCGGATAGTCTCCAATGGCTTGCCTGGCATCCACAACACAGTGGCTATATGGCGAGCCTGGTGCAATTGATTGGTATGGTGATGTTTATTTTAATACTGGCAATGTCTTTTTTAGCGACTTGAATTGAGTACAGCAAGATATATTGATCTGGACATCGGATATAGTAAGTTGTATCTGCTTTTGACTACGAGTCGTTTAGCTTTTATTGCTTCCAGAAATGTTTTCTGAATAGGGTCTTATTTATTATGGTGTCTGCACAGGGCATCACTTCAGCACGCCATGATCTACCAGGTATGCTAACGGTGGTCTGAAACCACGCCCTACAAAGGCTGCAAAACCTTGTTTTAAACTTGATATATATGTAATCATTCAGTCCCTCCTTTGCAAAGAGGAGGTAGGGGGAGGTTTGATTAGACAAACTTCCTCACTCCTAATATTCTAAAGGGGTAGTGAACGCATACATTATACTGCTGGTGGACAAACCTGGTTTTATTCTATGCTGTATGCTTCTTGGAGATTATAGGTAAAACGAAGCAAAGATTAAGGCTGTGGACTGTGGCTTTCGTCTACTAAAGTGGCTATAGCCACTGCTCGTTCAGTTTATAATATCTGAGATATAATTATAATTAAGGAAAAAACATGAGTATCTTTTTAAGTCTTGACCAACAAAGTCTGGAAAAATTTAATCAAAGCGCTAAACCTGCTGGCATAGCAATGATTATTATTGGCATAATTGGGATCGTTTTTCCCAGTTTGATAAGCTTAACGTTGAATTTTTTTATTAGCAGTATTTTCTTAATGAGTGCCATTGTGCTGGCTTATTCTGCTTATGCCTGTAGAACGCAAACCTTAGTGATGTGGTTTAAGCCTTTTGCGCTGCTGGTGCTTGCCTTATTAATCTTATTTCATCCAGCGGTTATTATTTCTACTCTGGGCATTATTCTCGCTATTTATTTTCTAATAGATGGTTTTGCGGGTATTGCGTTATCAGTCGAGATGAAACCAGCCAGAGGATGGGTGCTTATGTTATTGAATGGTTTGTTATCACTATTATTGGGTCTTGTCGTATTAGTCGGCTGGCCATTGAGCTCATCATGGATGGTAGGTCTGTTAATTGGTATCAGTTTTCTGTTTGATGGTATTGCATTGATCGCTATTGCTGGTAATATCAGGAAGCTTTGATATTTTTAAAAATGGGGATGCGTCACTCTTTAGTATGGAGAACTTAACGATGTTTAAAAGTATCGCTATCGGCTTTTTAACAGCACTATTCATTATTCCATTGCCTGCCGTTTCTGCTGAAGAAAAACAGGCGTTTGTTATTGAGAACGCAGTGCTTTTTGTTGATACTGTAGTGAATATCGACAAACAAAATCGCATCTTGACGCTTGCGAATAAGAAGGGCATGGAGTCAATTTTCTTTCTCGGGCCTGAAGTGCAAAATTTTGAACAGATCAAACGCGGTGACCGTGTTCTGCTTAGTTATTTCAATGCGTTTGCTATCGCTCTAGGGCCTAAAAATACGGGGATAAAGGACTATCTTGACGCATTAGAAAGGGATACAGCAAAACAAGATGACACCCTCGACGCTAAAATAACACGTCAGAATCTTGTGATAGGTAACATTGAGAATATTGATCAAAATAACAGGGTAGTCACCTTTAAAGGAATGGAAGAAACTTTGCTAATGAGTATATCCGAGAATGTCGATCTTTCCAAAATCTCAGTAGGAGATGAGGTTGAAGCGATCTATATTGAATCGTATGCGATTGATGTGCGTCCAGCACCTGCAAGTTTAGGAGCAGTATCTTTCGATATTACTTCTATTGCTATTGGTCTTGGAGTTGAATGGGGGCAAGGTATTTTGACCTTGTATGATGGGTCGACTTATAGCTTTGATATTGATGGCATTTCAGTGATAGATGTGGGTGTTTCTCTGGTTAAAGCAGAGGGCGCTGTTTATGACTTGGTAGAGGCCAAAGATATCGAAGGCGATTATTGGGTCGCTGAAATTGGCATTAGCTATGGTAATGGTGTTTCTGCGCTGATTATGAGAAATAACAACGGTGTCATCTTACTGGTAACCACCGAAATGAAAGGCATAAAATTAACATTGGCTGCAGAGGGAATGGCAATTAAAAATGTCAAACCTCTGGAATAACGACCGAATAGTTGTCATACTTTATAGTTGGTTATGAGCAATCTTTGCAGAGGCGTCTCCTGGATTGAATGTTTACATAGACTTCAATATCTCTTGCCAAAGAGTCTGATACGCTTCGACCGAACGCCCCTTGTGGATGTAAGCACCTAATGGCTTACGTTCCCAGCCCATGCGCTCTATATCACTGGCGTAAGGTATTGCGCTGTGCAGAATATCAGGATGCTTTTCCGTAAGTGATTGCATAATTTCCCGGTGCATCTTTTTACGTCTATCCGCCATAGAGAAAAATGGAATCAGATGAAGGTGCTTGAGGTCATTGTCTTTTATATACTTTTTTAGCTGTTCTAAAGTCCTTAGCGATAAAGTAGTCGGGATAATCGGTGATAATAAGACGTGCGATGCTGCAAAAATAGCCTCCGATAAAAGCGAAATATTCGGGGGGCAATCAAGAATAATAAAGTCATATTCTTGAGTCAGCGGAGCGAGTAGTTTTTTTAAGCGTTGTGTTGGTTTTTTACGTGCATTAAGCACCAAGTCTAGATTTCTGAATGAAAAATCAGCGGGTAATAAGTCGAGATTTTCAAAGTCGGTGGCTTTAATCAGGCCGTCTAATTCGCGTTCACCAGCTATTAATTCTCTACTGCCCCCTTTTATTTTAGGTTTAACTCTAAAATAAAAAGTGCTTGCACCTTGCGGATCTAAATCCCAGACCAAAGTTTTATAATCATTTTGTGCTGCTATATAAGCGAGGTTGACAGCTGTTGAGGTTTTACCTACACCGCCTTTTATATTATAGGTTGCAATGATTTTCATATGCTTCTCTCTTATGCCTTATGCCTTATGCGCAAATAAGCTTTTAAATGTTTGTTGATTTTTAGCTTGCTTAAATAGATTAAATTGCTCGGCAAACTCTTTTCGTGCTGTGCAGCGCATAGTGTCCAGATATTGAATTAAGACCCCCATGGCCAAAAAGGTATTTGCATGTACTTTACTGGCTATCATTTCTTCACTAAAGTGTTTAAGGTTTTCTTCCTGAATAGCATAATCCTGAAAATCACCTAAAACAGATTGAAAGCCTTTTAAAGCTCTTAGGACTACTTTAAATTCTTTAGACGGGTATAAGCTTTGAAAGAACTCCATTAAATAACGTAGTTTTTTACAGATTTTTCTTAAATCATGCAGTGCTTCAGCGGGTGAAGTCTCTGTTATAGCGTTGCCTTCCTTGAGTAGACGTGTGTACACTTTCCAGATGCGTTGATCTGCAACTTCTTTAATCGTTAGGTTTGCGCTATTGGCAATGCTTTTTTTGGGTAAAGGCTCTTTGAGGTATTGTTCCCATGCAACAAGCTGTTTTTGGTAATTCGGGTCAGAAAGTTTTGCCGCTAATTCCTTTTGAGCGCTGACTTGTTTCTGTTTAAGAAAGGTATAGAGTGGTGCCAGATCATCTTGTAAAGACTCAGGTAAGGCCGCTTGATAGTGTTTGTAACTTAACAGGTAAACATCCAGATCACGCGTGGGGCCGGTAATTTGCCCCAGCCAGGAAAAAAAATTAGCGTATTTCGCCACTATGTTAGCAGGTAGTGTGTTTTTTAACTGGCTTAGACCTGCTCGTGTGCGTCTGATCGCGACACGGAAATCATGTAAAAATTCAGTATCAATATCAGCAATTGTATTACCTTCATTGATTTTTATTGCACGCAATAAATGTTGATAAATCAAGAGAGTTGCTTTATCCGCACGCATATCAGGATCCAGCTGGATAGCAAGCTTTGAGCTATAGTCCTTGGCTTTCCTGCCTTGTAGTTTAAGCGCATTAGATAATACCGATAAAGGGAGGGCTGGTTTCAGCTGCAGTGTTTTTTCAAATAGAGTATTGACTTTATCTATAGCCTTGCCATAGCCTTTTAATGGGTACAAACTAATATGTGTTGCTGTGGATTCATATTCATCCACCTCCAGTCGCAAAATGGTCTTTTGATCTTTATTTAATACATTAATACGATAGACTTGATATGGCAATTGTGAGATAGGTAATAATGCACGCATTTCAATTATTGAGGCGAGTCTGTCTTTTAAAAGACCTTCAGGAAATTGTCCGCTAAAGCGTGGAATATCTTGTTGAGTTTGCAGTGCCAGACATTCGCCTGTGTGCCTATCCATAAGGCGGATCTGCGCTGATGATAGGGACTGATTATGCTCGCATATCATACCAGCATTGTATAGTCGCCAGTCAAAACTATCGTAGAACGATTTAATGGCGTATTGTTGAGAAACTATTTCAAAATCGATCTTACTAGTTAATTTTTTCAGGAATTTTGTCACCGTTAAATTTTCCGGTAACTCAAAGTGCAAATGTGTTGCTGTCATGCTTGTTTGGTCTTTAGGTATGTTCAAATAGTCTGTATATCAGTTACTGGTTTGTAAAATTGATGGCCTGATATTAAGGGTATGCCTTCTTTAATAGTCCGATTCTAGCATGAGAAGTCAATTTAAATATGACAGTCAGTAAAAAAGATATCAGGCGCAAAACGAGGTGAATTTATAAGCGGCCAATTATGAGTATGACCTTTTTTATCTTTTCGTTAAAATGAAAAGACAATTATTGTGTCTTAATCTATAGCCGTACATGTCGTTATTTGCTTATTTTTTAGTCAGATTTCAACAAATGCGCCTGAGCCCAATGCATAATATCCTGAGCACTCATAGCGCCGGATTGTCGGGCTAATTCTCGGCCTTTCTGGAATAATATCATGGTCGGAATGCTTCGTATGCCAAACTGTGAAGCGATAGCTTGTTCTTTCTCGGTATTAAGTTTTGCCAGACGAACTTTTGGTTCCAGTTGAACGGCGGCTTGTTCAAATGCTGGTGCCATTACCTTGCATGGCCCACACCAGGGTGCCCAGAAGTCTATTAGCAAAGGAATATCGTTGCGTTTAATATGCTGCTCAAAATTATTAGCGCCTAATTCAATAGAATGTGCGGAAAAAAGAGCGACATGGCATTTGCCACATTTTGGCTTTTCACTCAGGCGCATAGACGGGATTCTGTTAATAGCAGAACAAGAGGGGCAAACTATATGAACTGAGTTACTCATCAATCAAATCCTTAAATTAAATAGAGATAATGTTAAATATAACATGATTTATAGCATCATAGTTGACATAAAAAACGCGTGTTTTTTACATTATTTTAATTTTTGATCAAGGGGTTAGACGTGCGAAAATTCCGGTTTAGCAAATTGTCTAAGTAGCTTTATCAGGGTCTAGTTGCAAATAATTTAGATGATGTTTTATGCCAAAGCTTCAAGTCAATTAAAAGGATAAAAGCTTTACAATGCTTGTTAAGTATATTATAAAAGACTAATGCAATTTATTGATCAGGAGTATAGCATGAAAAACAACGTAAATATTCAGCGCCGCAATCTTTTAAAATTTGCAGGGGCTAGTGTTGCAGCAACTGCCGCATTAGCATCATTTCCTGGTCTGTTAAATGCCAAAATTATGCGAGCGGGAAGTCATGCTTCGCTTGATTTTAATCCGGATGTAGAAATTCGCCTGACAGGAAGCGTTAAGTCTGTGCCGATATTTAAAGGCCCGCAAACACGTGTCTGGAAAGTAACAGGAGACGTGTTAAAAGGGGATAAAAGGGCTATTAGTAATGATGCAGAGAGTTATCTTGCACCGACGATACGCTTACATAAAGGTCAGAAAGTGCGCATCTATTTAAAAAATGATTTACCCGCCGCTACGATCTTGCACTGGCATGGTTTGCATGTGCCAGCTGAAATGGATGGTAATCCTAAGTATGCCATAGGGAAAGGTGAAACCTTTGTCTATGAATTTGAAATACTTAATAGAGCTGGGACTTATTGGTATCATGCACATACACATAATTTAACAGCCAAACATGTTTATTCAGGATTAGCAGGATTTTTCATCGTCAGTGATGATGAAGAGCAGGCACTTCCATTACCGGATAATGAATTTGATGTACCGCTGGTTATTCAAGACCGTAATTTTGATCAGCAAAACCAGCTTAAATACAGTGGCGGCATGATGCAGAAGATGCATGGATTTTTAGGTGAGCAAATTCTTGTGAATGGACGGCCTGAATTTGAATTGGCTGTTGCAACACGAGCCTATAGAATGCGCTTGTTAAATGGTTCTAATTCGCGTATTTATAAATTAGCCTGGGATGATGGGACGCCTATAAAAGTGATAGCGACAGATGGTGGGCTATTAGAACAGGCTGAAACGCTTCCTTATCTAACACTTGCACCGGCAGAGCGAAGAGACATCTGGGTTGATTTTAGCAATAAGAATGTAGGTACTCTGTTGACATTGCGCAGCTTAGAATTTTCTTCTAGTGGTATGGGCATGATGGGAGGAATGAAAGGTGGTATGCGTGGTGGTGGCATGATGGGGAGCATGGGAGGCGGACAAGCACATGCAGGAGAAGATTTTGCTGTGCTTAAAATTAGGGTAACTAAAAAAGTTTCCAGTCATGATGTCTTACCGAAACGATTGAGTCATATTAAAGCTTTGCGCCTGGCTGATGCCGCAAATCCCCAATCACCACGGCGTATCACCTTGTCAATGCGGCATATGTCTGGATTACTGAATGGACGTTCTTATAAAATGAATGACATCAGAGAAGATGAAATTGTGCCTGTCAATAGCTTGCAGCTAATGGAATTTGATAATGGTTTTCATGGTATGGGCGGCATGGGGGGGATGAGAATGCCTCACCCTATGCATTTACATGGTGAGCAATTCCAGATAATTAAACGTGAAGTAAGAAATAAATCTGGAAAAGGTTATACTTCTGTTTCTGCAGGCTTTCTGGATAAAGGCTGGAAAGATACGGTGTTAGTGATGCCAGGGGAAAAAGTGACCATTTTAAAACCTTTTAATGATTTTAAAGGGATTTTTATGTATCACTGTCATAATCTGGAACATGAAGATATGGGCATGATGCGAGATCTTTTGGTGCAATAGAAAATATAGAAAATCACCTTTTTATAGTTTGGACAATTTATTGTCTACCTCGAATAAGTGTAAAGAGAGTGAACTGCGTGCCCCTAAAAAAGTAAATAACTATAAGGAGAGAAATATGCAGACTGATATGCAAATCGCTGTAAAAGGAATGGTCTGTAGTGGTTGCGAGACCATTATAGAAGAAGCTCTTAGTGAGAGGGAAGGCGTTTTTGAGGTAAAAGCCGATTACCCGAGCGGTAAATGTCAGGTGACTTTTGATAGTGAGCAAGTAAGCCTGGCGGATATTTACAAAGTTATCGAAGATAAAGGCTATCAGGTTGATGTAGCAGAAGTGAGTAAAGGAAAGGCGTTTGTTAAAATAAGCTTATCTATTCTTGCGCTGATTGGTATTATCGTCTTAATGGTATTTGCGCGCAAGATATGGCATCAATTCAGTGTTCCTGATATTAGCGCTCAGCTAAGTTATGGCATGATTTTTATAGTGGGTTTAATCACCGGCTTGCATTGCATCGGTATGTGTGGCAATTTTGTACTTGGGTACACTATCAAAGATGTTGAGCAGGGGAATACCGCGTATTTGTCACATATTTTATATGGTATAGGAAAGACAATGTCTTATGCCATGTTTGGGGCAATTTTTGGTTTTATAGGCTCAGTTGTCAGTATTACCCCCTTTATCGGTGGTGTGAGCATCTTATTAGCCGGTATCTTTTTAATTATATTTGGCCTGAATACGCTCAATTTATTTTCTGCACTAAAACGGATACGGATTAAACAGCCAGAGGCGATGGCGCGTTATGCCAATAAAAAAAGGCGTAATTCACGCAGCCCTTTTTTTATTGGTTTCTTCACAGGTTTTCTTTTAGGCTGCGGGCCACTGCAAGCTATGTATATTATGGCTGCTGGCAATGGAGACCCGCTAGAAGGTGCAAAAATGCTAGCCTCATTTGGGCTAGGCACTTTACCCGCATTGCTTGGCTTTGGCATGGCAACCCGCTGGCTTTCGGGGGCAATGACACATCGGATTACGCAAATTTCCGGTGTTATCCTGATTGTCATGGGAAGCATGATGTTAAACAAAGGGTTGATGAAAACCAAGTCAGGTTATGATTTTCAATCTATCAGTTCCGCGTTGAGTCAGCAGCTGAATAAAGACTAATGTCTCATAGAAGTCTCTAAGGAACGATTGTGAATAATATCCGCGATCAGGCATAATGAGTATTATTCGGAAATGCTGAACCGTAGGCCGAATTAGCTTTTTATTGCGCGGCATTCAATAACGTTATCTGGCATACGAGTCGCTACACGACTTTTGAGGTGCCCATCCTTACAGTTGCTTAAGTGTGTCATACGCGGTCCTTGGCTCTTTTATCATTGTGTTATTATTTTTGATGATGAGTGTGGTTTAATATAGATCCTGAATCCCCCGTTTGAGTCCGTTGAGCGACCGTAGCGTATAAGTCTAGCAGGCTTTGAAATACAGCGTCTTTTTCAGTCTCAGTCAGGTTTTTATTCGCTAATTTCTGATTTAAGGCTGCAAACTGTGTTTTTTCCTGTTCGGTCATAGATGCCAGCATGACTTTGTTTGCTTTTTGATGATCGCTTGCAAGTTGTTTGGCTGCGCTTAGTAATGCCTTCCAATCACTTTTCTCAAGCTGATCAGTAGAACGTCCCTGACTAAATAAAATAATACAGCTCCAGCCTACCATTTCAGTCAGTAAACTCATGCTGGCTGCGTTGGCCCAGTTACCAATTCCCGGTAACCAAAATAATAATTTCGCGCCTATAAACGGTCCAGCATAGTGAGTGACAATTTGCGTAATAATTTGTTTGCCATTGACATCTTCCGCTTTATATAAACGGCCAAGGCGGTAAATCATATACAAAGAGACACCTGTGATTAACGCTGTATCGCCAGCCAGCGTATTTGCTAATCCAAATGCTACGCTGCCATTTGCCAACGCACAGGCGTGAATCAACCAGGCTGCCTCTGTCTGACGTTTTTTGTCGTCGCTCAGTGCAGAGAATTGTAATGGATCAAGCTTATTAGTATTCATAATTGCTCGGTGTACGGCTTAGGGATTGGTTAAGAAGGGGGAATAGGGAGAGTTTGCGCTTCAGTCAATTTTTTTGCAATATACGGTATTTTTTTAGAATTTGGCACTATTTTTTATAAAAATAACGGGTGTTGAATTTTTATAATGAGAGAATACATACTTTTGTTGTGCTACTTCTCATTATAAAGGGCATCAGCAACTGGCTCATCACCCTATAGTGAAGATGTTATCAGTGACTTTTTGCTTCATTTTTGAGTCTTCTATTGGCTATCATTACCTAAAGCAGAGCGATAAGCGACTGCTTCTATCTTGGCATCGTGCTTTTCTAGCCTAACTTTAAATCTATTCAGCAAATTTTGCCTATTAATATGGAATATTATTTCAATGAAATAACTCGACTAGTTACTGTTTTTTGGGATTTCCTGCTCCCTAACAGTTCGCCTTTAGATGATTCGGAGATTCTAGTTCGGTTAGCGGTACAAGTTGTTTTACTCACCGGTTCGGCACTTTTTTCCAGTTCTGAGACTGCGTTATTTTCGCTTTCCAGAATGGATTTACAAAATCTTATAAAACAAAATCATCCCCTAGCACCAACCATTCATAACCTATTAGAACAACCAAGACGCCTGATTATTTCTATATTATGTGGCAATGAACTGATTAATATAGCAGCGGCTGCAAATATGACGGTTATTTTGGTTAAATTGTATGGACCGGCTGATGCTGGATGGATTACGTTATTAGTCATGGTACCCTTACTGCTAATTTTCGGCGAGGTAACACCAAAAACTATAGCCGTATCAAACCCGGTGATGGTTAGCACGCGTATTATCGTTCCCGTTATACGTGTATGGGTTAAGTTAGTAGCGCCTTTACGCTGGATAGTTTGGAAAATTTCCGATCGGGTAACAACATTATTAGTAGGACAGGAAAAGTCACCGGATAATATTTTGCATGTCGATGAATTTAGAACCCTGGTTGATGATGTGGTGACTAACGGTGAACTGGGTAGTGCTGAAAAGCTAATGATCTTTAATCTGCTAGAAGCGGGGGCAACTGAAGTAGTGGAAATAATGATTCCACATACGCAGATTCCTTTTGTCAATATCAACTGGGATATGGACAAATTAAAGCCGTTTATCTGCCTACATAAGTTGCATCGTCTTCCGGTTTATAAAAATAATCGTGATAATTTTATTGGTTTTATTCATGCATCTGATCTAGCGGGTGTTTACCTGGATACGAGTATGCAGTTAGAGGACTTTAGTCTGGAAAAACTATTGCATCAACCTATCGTAATACCACCAACTAAAAAAGTTAATGAGATGTTTGATTTTTTTAAAACACATAAGGTTAAGTCCGCTATTGTTTTGAATGAGTTTGGGGGGGTTGAAGGGCTGGTTACGCTGGATCAGGTTTTGCAATTTATTTTTGGCGAAATTTGCCCTAAAACAACGTTTCCAGGCGTTAACCATGACCCCGCAACGAATATCTATGAGGTACCGGGCGATATGAAACTGATTCATCTGGAAGATTTAACCCATTTTGTTATCAAGGATAATCGCATGACGACCATAGGCGGGGTGGTTTTTCGTCGCCTTGATCGTTTGCCTAAAGCAGGTGATCAGGTGCAAATGGATGACTTATTAGTCTCTGTGCTAGAAATGGATGGGCATAGAATTTCTCGCGTGCAACTTTTCAAAGGAGCAACTATTCAGGAGTCTCAGTCCCTAGAGCTTAGCGCCTCCAATGGTGAATCGTTATGAGTGTACTGGAAACGTTAATTATTATGCTGATTCTGCTATTGGTAAAAGGTTTTTTTTCCGGCTCTGAAATTGCGCTGGTCAGTTCAGATAAAATTAAAATGCGCCATCGCGCCCGAATGGGACACAAGGGTGCGCAGATTATTTTAGATCTATTCAAAACACCTGATATATTATTAGGAACAACCTTGGTGGGAACTAATATTGCCACTGTTGCACTGACTACGCTAGGCACATTACTGATGGTAAAATATTTTGGTGATAAAGGGGATTTATATGCGCTATTAGTGTATTCACCTATTTTTCTTATTTTTGGCGAAATTGTGCCGAAAAGTATTTATCAGCAAAATGCGAATACGATTGCACCCAAAATTGTCCGTGTATTAAGCATGTTTACCTGGTTGTTTTATCCGGTTATTTTTATTTTTTCACGTATTGCACGAACTGTCGCTCGAATGGTCGGTGCTGGTAACATAGATTCAAGTTTGTTTATTTCTCGTGAACAGATGCGTTCAATCGTTGAAATGGCAGAAATGGGTAGTCATCTGGATGCTTTTGATCGTTATCGAATAAAGCGTGCGATTAATTTTTCACAAATTTCAGTAGGTCAGGTGATGACACCGGTTGCTGATATGGTTGCCCTGGAGCAGAACATTGCTTTAGAAAACGCGGTACGCCTTGCACAAAGTATGCAGTTTCATGATATCCCTGTGTACCAGAATAATATCAGTAATATAGTCGGTATTTTGTCATTAGAGCCTTGGGAGGTGATGGAACTTGATTTGAGCAAACAAACCTTGTTACAAATTATTAAGCCAACCTTATATGTCACCGAAAACCAATATCTGGAGGAGTTATTTTATTTATTTGATCAACAAAATTGTCATACTGCGATAGTGGTGGATGAGTTTGGATCTACTATCGGAATTATTGAGAAACAAGATCTTTATGAAGAAGTCGTGGGTGATCTTGAAAGTAGTCCGGAAAAAAATTCACGACGTCGCTATAACCAGAAAATGCTATTTCAAGAGTTAGGTGGAGGGGCTTATATGATTGATGCCAAGCTACCTATCGCTGAAGTGAATGATATTTTGGATATTAATCTGAATGCGACGGAATTTTACTCATTAGGTGGCTTTATGTTGTCGCATTTGCATCATTTACCTAAAACCGAAGAAAGCATTGATGAATTTGGCTACCGGTTTATCATACACAGCATGAGTACGCGCGCTATCAAGACGATCAGGGTCGAAAAAATCAGGGAAACTAAAAACTAATGTAAATAGGGAAACATAGAGGATTTTATTTACCCTGCTGTACTAGGCAGGACTATAGCACCTATGTTGGGTTACGTTTTTATTGCTTTGCAAGAAAAATCTAACCTAACCTACAGCGTAATGGACTGATTATAAAGAAATAAACTCTTAACTTAATGGCAGCGTACTATAGTAGGGTACGCACTGCTTAGCTTATGTTTAAATTTATCATTTAAATTTGCGCATTACCCATTTTTCAATTTCCACCAGCGGCAATACCGAAAAGGCAATCAAAGTAATTAATAACCAATGATCCAAACTTAGTGGCACTGTACCAAATAAACGCTGCATCACTTGCAGATAAGTAAAAGCAAGCTGAAAGATTAATAACAACACGACAGCTAACAAAGCATAGCGATTGCCAAAAATACCTTCAAAATTAATAATCGACCCTTCAATTTTTCGAGAATTAAATAGATAAAAAATCTCAAACATCACCAAAGTATTCACCGCCACAGTGCGTGCGTGTTCTATGGTTTCGCCATGAAACCGCTCCCACAAAAACAAACCAAAAGTACCGATGACAATGATCAAAGCAACAAACACAATACGCCAAATAAGCCGCCCTGTTAGTAATGGTTCTTTTGCGTTACGTGGCGGTCGCTGCATCACATCGGCTTCTGAGGGCTCAAAAGCCAGCGTCAACGCAAGTGTCACAGCAGTAATCATATTCACCCAAAGAATCTGCACAGGCGTTATCGGCAACATTCTACCCATCATAATAGCCGCCATAATCACCAGCGCCTCGCCGCCATTGGTGGGCAGAATAAATAAAATCGCTTTTTTCAGATTATCGTAAACGGTACGCCCTTCCATTACCGCATGTGCCAAAGAAGCAAAATTATCATCCGCTAATACCATTTCCGCTGCTTCCTTCGCGGCTTCGGTGCCTTTTTTACCCATTGCCGTACCGACATCAGCGCGCTTTAAAGCCGGTGCATCATTCACGCCGTCTCCGGTCATCGCAACAATGTCGCCATTTGCTTGCATGGCTTTAACCAAGCGCAATTTATGCTCTGGACTGGAACGGGCATAAATATTAATTTTACTGACTGCTTGCTGTAATTCTTGATCCGATAAAATTTCAATTTCATGCCCGGCCAACACCTCGTCGCCTTGTGCACACAGTCCCAATTGCACACCAATAGCAGCCGCGGTATCGGCATGATCACCGGTAATCATTTTGACTGCTATTCCTGCCGTTTGGCACTGCTGCACAGCGGCAATAGCTTCAGTGCGCGGCGGGTCAATCATGCCCACTATCCCCAATAAAGTCAGACCCGTTTCCAGATCAGCAAAAGTCAGATTTCGCTGTTGATTAGCGTCTGTTTTCATCGCGATAGCTAAGAGTCGCTGACCTTTTTGTGCCATCAACCGCATTTGTTCTAACCAATAGTCGCGATTGAGCAAGCTATCTTCGCCACCGTTACGCTGTTTAGTACACATTGCCAATAATCTTTCTGGCGCACCTTTAATATAAGTAAAGCCATGCCCCGTATGATCATGATGCAAAGTTGCCATAAAACGGTGTTCCGACTCAAAGGGAATGACATCGGTGCGCGGCCATTTTTCCTGTTCCAGATGAATCTCCAGCCCTGCTTTCAGCGCCATTGCCAATAACGCGCCTTCGGTAGGATCGCCATGTAACAACCAGTTACCGTGCTTTTCATGCAAAGCCGCATCATTACAAAGTAACGCGGCACGCGCTACTTCAGCCAGAATAGGGTGTTCGTCGGGATTAATGGCCTGCTGTTCAAGCTGAAAATTGCCATGCGGGTTATAACCGATACCATCAACATTATATAGGTAATCAGTCGTTAATACTGAAGCTACTGTCATTTCGTTACAGGTCAGCGTGCCAGTTTTATCAGAACAAATAACTGTTACCGAACCTAAAGTCTCCACTGCGGGTAAACGCCGGATAATGGCATGACGCTTAGCCATACGCTGTACACCAATTGCCAAGGTAATCGACATTATGGCGGGCAAACCTTCCGGAATTGCGGCTATAGCCAAGCCTACAGCGGCCATAAACATTTCAGTAAAATCATAGCCGCGATAATAATGACCAAAGAAAAACGTGGCTGTTGCCAAGATCAATATCGAGCTTGTCAGCCAGCGACCAAATTGCGCGACTTGTTTAAGCAAAGGCGTGACTAACGTTTCTACTTTAGAGACCAACGCGCTGATCAGGCCAATTTCAGTATTAATTCCGGTTGCAATAACCACGCCTGTGCCTTGACCGCTACTGATTAGAGTACCTGAATACACCATTGATAAGCGATCACCCAGCTCTGAGCTTTGTACAACAGGCTCCGTCTGTTTTTCCACTGGTAGTGACTCGCCAGTTAATACCGCCTCCTGAACACGGAAATTTTTACATTTTAATAAGCGTAAATCAGCGGGCACTTTATCGCCAGATTGTAGAGCCACAATATCCCCGGGCACCAATTGTTCGGCAGGTATAGCGATTTGTATACCATCACGTAATACTGAAGCCTGCGGCGATAGCATATTACGAATCGCTTGCAAGGCATCTTCTGCTTTACCTTCCTGAATAAAGCCAATCAGCGCATTAATAATAACCACACCGAAAATCACACCGCTATCGACTAGATGCCCTAACACAAAGGTAACTAAGCCAGTGCATAGCAGTACATAAATAATCAGATTATGAAACTGACTGAGAAAACGTAAAAAAACGCTACGCGGTTTGATTTCCGGTAATTGGTTCAAGCCATAGCGCTGTTGACGTTCACTAATGTCTGCTTGCGCAAGCCCATGAATAGCAACCTGTAATTTATCCAACACCTGTTCAACACTCAAACTGTGCCAGGCAATTTTATCGGTTGATGTCTGCGTTTCAGGCTGTGCTCTTTGCTGCTTTTGCAAAACATGCCAGGTGATCCATGCAGAAAAAATGCCGAGAAATATCGCTATCAATATAACCAGCCACGGCCAAACGTAGGGTAGAGATAGCCATTGATAAAGCGCAATAAAAAGATTATTTATGTCAGTAAGCCATTGCGTCATTTTATATACTCAATTGGTTGCTTCAGTATTTCGGCTATACAACAGCTACATACTCATGATTTGAGCTGCCGCGCCTTTGCCGGCATCTTCGTAAGGAATTAATACCAAGTCAGCACCCGCCTGTTTGAGGTTATCCGCAATCGTATGGTTATGTGCTGTTACGGCTATTTTTCCCTGAAAATTTTGCTCATGTAAACCATGCAACAACGATAAACTCACATGAGGATCATCGGCCGTGCTAATAATCCATTTGACTTGGGTTAATGATAACGCGCTGATAAACTCTGGATCCTCGGCATCGCCATAATGAATCGGATAGGCTGAGCCACTCCCATTATGTATTAGATCCGGATTAAAATCTATACAATGCAGTCGATAATGGTTAGCTCTTAGAATATCAGCAATACCAGTACCAAACCGCCCTAGTCCAATTAAAATAACGTTCGCCTTTTCATCCACAGTGTCGGTATCTTGCTGCAATTCTCTATAAGCAATTTTGCGCTCAAAAATCCCCAGCCATGGTGCTAATGATGCATACAACTGATGAGAATAAAGTATCATATACGTCGAAATACTGATGGTGACCACACCGACCAGTGTAATTACGCCTAGTGTTTGCGGTGTAATATGCCCTAACTTAACCCCTAATGCGCCAAGAATTAATGAGAATTCGCTGATTTGTGCGACCGTTAGCCCCGCTAGAAACCCTGTGCGCTTGCGATAGCCTAAATAGCCCATGATGGTCATTACTATTAGAGGATTTCCGAGCAAAACAAACGCTGAAAAAATGAGCGCTGGCATTAATTGCTGTCCTATCATAGATAAATCCATTTGTGCGCCCAGATCGATAAAGAAAAACAGTAACAGAAAATCGCGTAAACCCACCATGCGGGCGGCAATCAGATTTTTATAAGGTGAAGAGGCTATCGAAATACCTGCTAAAAAAGCCCCCACTTCTTTGCTAAAGCCGAGCATAACACCGATAGTTGCCAGCAAAACCGCCCAGGCAATCGCAAACAGCAATAACAACTCTTGAGATTTTGCCAATAAACGTAAAACATACGGGAGTATGTAGCGCATTAAAACCATAATGCTAAATAAAAGCCCTGAGCCATTAATCAAGACTTTCAGCGCTTCATTTTGCAGTGACTCAAAATCACCGCCCTGACCAAAAGCTGTCAGGCCGATCATCACCAGAACGACAACAATATCCTGAACAATCAAAAAACCCAATGCGATACGACCATGCAATGCATCGACTTCGCGTTTATCGGATAAGAGTTTGACGATAATAATGGTACTGGAAAAGGTAAGTGCTACTGCAACATAGACCGCACCAACGCGACTCATGCCCAGGGTAAGTGCAATTAAATACCCAAATACCGAAGTAAAAAACACCTGCCCTAAACCCGTTGCCAATGCTACTGGACCCATAGTGCGGATAATATGCATATCCAGTTTTAGTCCTACAACAAACAGCAATAAGGCAATCCCTAGCTTGGCTAATAGATCAATTTGATCATTAGCACTGACTAACTCTAAACCTGATGGACCAACAAAAATACCCAGTGCAATAAAAGAGACAATAAGTGGCTGCTTTAGGCGCAAACCAATGGCTCCGAAAAGAGCAGCTAAAAATAATAAAGCAGCTATTTCGCTAAAAATATCATTAAAAAAAAATTTCATACGCTAAGCCTATAGTTAAAATAATACAAAAGATCAACAAAGTTCAGGTGACGCTGTTGCTGATTATTATTCGTTTTCATTGTGATAGCTACGCAAGGCACCTTGGCTATCATTCCGCTGTCTAGTATACATCTGCGGCAATCTTTCGGAGCTGCCACCTTTTTTATAAGCAACGCTACGCATGCTTATAGTGCAAGAACATCACTTAAAGCCCGGTACCTTGGTTTTATTCAAACTGTTAAGCCAAAAATTACACCACTATTGAGAAATCATAGGTATTTGGTCCACTGAATAAGAAATATTAATTAGCAATCCTAAAAGAATATCATCATAATGAAAAATTACTGCGTGTTTTGCATTGCTCGCTCGAAAAGTAGCGATTCACAATTTTAAAAAATATCCTATATACATTAATAATATGGGGAATATAAATTTTGATGATATTTTATAATATGTTGAATATAAAAGAATTTTTATCCTAAATTGAGAATTGCTGCTTGAAAAGGAGTGTGTGCTTTGTTTTACAATAAATTGATATAATTTGTCGATGAGGTTTCGATAATGATAATAGACGTTCTGGCCTAATGGTTAAGTGCATGCCTGTTGTCCCAGCTTGATCCTGACTTTACACAAAGCCCTCCCCTTAACTATTGCTGATAGCAGACAACTTGTAGAGAGCGTTTGGCGCAAGAAGAGCGTGATAAAATAAACCCAGACGACGTGCTTAAATCACTATTAAAACACTAAAGGAAGGCAATCAAAGATTTGTTTCAGGGACGATCACCCGCAGAGATTATTCCAAGCAAGTGCTTGATGCTTTGGCTGGTTAGTTTCCGAAGGCAATCATTTTGTCGTGTGTTGATTCAAGAGTGCCTTAGAGGAGAGGATATGTTTGACCGAGGCATCGGAGACATTTTCGTCGCACGAGTAGCAGGTAATTTTGAAAATACAGATATTCTTGGCAATATGGAATATGCCTGTAAAGCTTCAGGCTCAAAGCTCATATTAGTTCTTGGTCATGAACATTGTCGTGCGGTAAAGAGTGCAATAGACGGTGTCGAGCTTAGCAATATCACCTCTCTATGCTGAAAAATATAAACCCAGCGATCGGGGATTTTAATTTGACTGGGTATAAAGGTAACAAAACCAGCCAGAATGAAGAGTTTGTTCACATGGTCGCAGTACAGAATATCTAGTGTCAATGGAAAAAGATGGTGAGATCAAAATTTTGGGTGGAATGTATAACATGAACACTGAACAAGTTACTTTTATGGAATAATGATATACGTGTCATGCGATGAAAAAACAGTTTATGTAACTGTAAATAATGTAACTTTTGATTATTTAATAGTTGGGTACTAGGAGTTAAGTTCTCTTCTGGGTTTATTTGAGAATCAACGCTCGTGCTTTTTTCGGATAAATAATGACTAACAAACTGGCTTAAAATCGATTATATTAACGAAGTTGATATAAAAATAAAAATCTTCTCAATACTTTTATTTTCTTCAAACAAACAGAAAGTGACTGAATTATTATAGAAACATAAATATGCAAATATCCGTTATTGTGCCTGTGCATAATGAAGAAGATAATGTCGAGATGCTGATTGCAGAAATTGCTGAAGCACTTCAACCTTCTTATGCTTTTGAAATGATCTTTGTTGATGATGGCAGTAATGATGCCACATTAGCGAAATTAAAAACTGCTGCACTAATATATCCTCAACTACGCATACTTCGGCATCTGACTAGTTGTGGACAAAGCCGTGCAATACATACTGGAGTCATTGCTGCGCAATATCCATGGATTGCTACGCTTGATGGCGATGGGCAGAATGACCCTGCCGATATCCCTAAACTTGCTGAAGTACAATTGCATGAAAACTCTGAATCACTCTGGATGTTAGCAGGGTTCCGTCATCAACGTAATGATAGTGGTTGGCGTAGGTTTTCGTCGCGCTTTGCTAATCATATTCGTCAGAAAATTCTAAAAGATAATACACCTGATACTGGATGTGGTTTAAAGCTTTTTTTGCGTGATAAATTTTTGCAACTCCCTTATTTTGATCATATACATCGTTTTCTGCCTGCCATGATGTTAGCAGCAGGCGGGCAGGTCATTTCTGTCAAAGTGAATCACCGTCCACGCAGTCATGGTCAATCTAAATATGGCACGCTTGATCGATTAATAGCTGGCATTATCGATTTGCTGGGTGTAGTTTGGTTAAAGAAACGCCATAGTTTACCCATGATAATTGAGGTTACTCGTGGATAAAGAAACAAGCTGGTTAATTATTGGCTTTTTAGGTCAGGCTCTATTTTCAGCCCGATTTTTAATACAGTGGTTGGCAAGTGAACGGGCCAAACGAAGCGTTATACCTGTATTATTCTGGTATTTTAGTATTTTCGGGGGGACGACCTTGTTGATTTATGCAATACATAAACAAGACCCCGTATTTATCGTTGGACAGGGGTCAGGGTTATTCATTTACGCACGTAATTTATATTTTGTTTTACGCGCTAAAAAGGGCTTAATGGAAAATTAGGAAAGGGCATAAAATAATATCTTCATCTTAGACGCAGAGAAAACTTGCCTGCGAAACACTGGCGAGCATTCCGGGCCCTGAATAAATAAGTTGATTAAGCTATTTGATGCATACCCTTAAGGAGAGAATACTTAATAAAACCCCAAACCAAGAAAAAAGTATTTTTATAGGCCAGATTAGCTTATCTAGCTTAGATTACGTTATCGGGCATATGAGGTAACTGAAACTCTGCCGGATATCCCGGCATACTGCGGTAGCTTTTTAAATAATGCTCATCATGTCTGATTTCGGATGTGATTAAATTTTCATTCCTAAGCAATATTTTAATTATCTGCTTTATTTTGTTTGTCCTTGCATCGTTTGTTCTCCGCTTCTAAAAATTAACCAGCGTTCACGTTGTCTTTGTATATAGTTAATATTATTATCTTTTTTATTTTCTACAGAAATTAAGTACCCGTTAGGGTGGGCAGTCGCCCAATCAATGATTTGGCTGGTGTTGATCACTTCAATAGCTTGAGTTAAACGCCCAAGAAAGTTAAATTGCCCTTGATAGTCATCCACATAAGTCACTGAAATATTATTTTCCTGCATTGCTTTTACTTTTTCAGCAGCAGGCGTTAAATTGTATGCAAGTCCGGTATATTTAAAAAAACAGAAAAAACCAATGACAATTGAAAAAATAACGGCTGTACTGACAGTGAAAATTGATAATTGACGGAAGTAAAGTGTTATACCCAGTAAAACCAATCCAATAATCAAAACACTGCCGCCCCAAATATAATCCATGGCTTGCACCCAGAACAGTTTGGCAAAAGTTGCCATCGAAGGCATCAATATCAAGAACACTCCCACAGCACAAAAGCAAAGTGGTAAAACCAATTCAGAGAGCAGTGTAGTGGATTTCTCAGCATTCGCCATAAGGCGAGCAATGAGTAGGCTAAAAGCTGGTAATAAGGGTACAAGATAATGTATTTGTTTACTCTGAATGAGAGAAAAAATCAACAAGCAACTGATAAACCAAATACTACAAAAGCGAACGCCGTTATCCTGTTTCCATGGCATACTGACTAGGCACGACCACATACGAGGCCATGTCACCCAAGGGAATATAAATAGGGGTAAAAAGGGCAGATACCACCAGAAAGGACGAGCATGGATATGCGTTGTGACCGTTCGATCAACCGTTTGACTCCAAAAAATCGCATTTGCGTAGGTCTCACCGCCTCGTATTGCGGCAGGGATAGCCCAGGCTAAAGCGATCAGCGCACCACATAAAATAGCGATAAATAGATAGCTATACCAACGAAAATAATTGACTGGCTGATATTTTTCAGCCCATAAGGGCATCAATAATGTAATGGGTAACAAATGAACAAGAACAACGGGTCCTTTGGCCAAAACCCCAAGCCCAATAGCTAAAGAAAAAATTGACCACCCTTTTAAGTCCTTTCCTTGCGCAGCATTCAATAAACCCAGCATACCAAGTAATACACAATTACTGAGCAATATATCAAACATGGTCGCAGTCGCGAATAATGTCCACAACAGTGTCGCAATTAAAACCCACGGAGCAAGCAAGGCTACTCTTTCTTTATCAGGCCATAATAGCGTTGCTAATGAACGCGTCAGATACAAGTTGAATAATGCACAGACTGGCCCTACCATGCGTGCAGCCCATTCATTCACACCAAACAGGCTCCAGCTTAATTGGATAAGCCAAAATAACAACGGTGGTTTGTGACTATAGGCCACACCGTTAAGATAAGGGACCAGAAAATCCTGACGTAACCACATTTCCCATGCAACGCTAAGGTAGCGTGTTTCATCAATTGGCGTTGGAGTGCGCCAGAAGACACTGAATGTCAGTAATAGCCATAGAGGGAAAATTCCTCGGCGCAATAGCTCAGAATGTTTAATCATATCAGCCATGATTTTGAAAACTCATTTCAAATAAATTTAGTATGACAAGTTTGATTGTATGAGTTGTTTATCTCATGCAATTCAAAAGTGGGTTCATTTTGGTTAATTTTTGTTACGTTTAACAAAAAATATATTAACAGCTTTACAGATTAATTGAGATAAGGAATGAAGAATCAATAAAACCCGAAACCAGGGGCGAAAAAAAGTTTATTTCTATAGGTCGGATTCACTTATCTAGCTTAGCGTAGATAAAGTTATCCGGCAGATCAGGGAGCTAATACCCCTGCCGGATAACGTTTATTAAAGCTGTGCTTTAAAAAAGCTAATCCGGCCTATGACTTTGCATTTATTTTTTAATAAAACTCATCACGCCTGATTTCGGATATTATTAACTTTTCGTTCCTAACTGGATGAAATTGAGTTAACAATGATTGAGGATAGTGAATAATGAAGTCATTTTTAGCTTTGATGCTTTTAAGCATGTCATTTTGCTGTCATAGTAATACACTATATTATAATAAGTTTATTTTTTAAAAATATTCGTATAAAAACTATGGCTATTAAAAAATTTATCTTAAGTCACCCGAGTGAGTCTATTACCAAATTACCTAATAAGGGACTTAAAAAACAGGACTTTATTTCCAGTTTTAAAGAATACTATGTCAATTTACTTGGGCGTGATGAACATAGCCAAAACATTCATTACGCTTATGAAGCACTTGGTTTGACACTAAGAGATCGTTTAATGGAGCGCTGGAAAGAGACACATCGGACCTATAAACAGGCACGATGTAGGCGCACTTTTTATCTGTCAATGGAATATCTGATGGGGAGATCATTAAGTAATGCGATGCTTAATTTGGGCGTTAATGATACCGCGACTCAGGCAATGTATGACCTGGGTATTGTGCTCGAAGAATTGATTGACAGCGAAGTTGATGCGGGCCTTGGGAATGGTGGTCTGGGCCGTTTAGCTGCCTGTTTTATGGATAGTTGTGCAACTTTGCAATTGCCAGTTATTGGCTATGGGTTACGTTATGAATATGGCATGTTTACCCAGATTATTGTTAAGGGCGAGCAGGAAGAAAAACCCGATCACTGGTTAAGACTGCGCAATATATGGGAAATAAGACGTCTTGAATATGCACATGTGATTAAATTTGGCGGACGGACTGAGGTGCAGACCGATACGCAGGGTATAAAACGTTATCTTTGGACAGCTACGGATGATGTATTAGCGGTCGCCTATGATACCCCTGTTCCTGGCTATCAAAATAATACGGTTAATACGCTACGCTTATGGAAGGCTGAGGCGACCGAGGAATTTAACCTGAATGAATTTAATAGCGGTGATTATGCTGAGGCCGTTGCTGATAAAATCGGCGCGGAAAATATTACCATGGTTTTGTATCCCAATGACGCCAATGAAAATGGCAAACAATTAAGATTACGCCAGCAATATTTTCTCGCCTCGGCAAGTTTGCAGGATGTCATTTCTCACTGGGTAGGTCTGTATGGTGAAGACTTTAGTTTATTTGCTGAAAAAAACTGCTTTCAACTCAATGACACGCATCCGAGTATTGCGGTCGCTGAATTAATGCGTTTGCTAATGGATCAACATGCTTTGTCATGGGATGAGGCTTGGGCAATTACCTGTCATACCATGGCTTATACTAACCATACACTTTTGCCAGAAGCTTTGGAAAAGTGGCCTGTGGCCTTGCTGCAAAAGCTTTTACCGCGTTTAATGGACATTATTTTTGAAATTAATGCGCGCTTCATAGCCGAGGTCGCTGCTAAATGGCCAGGGGATAATGAACGCTTAAAAAGTATGTCAATTATAGAAGAGGGCGCACAGAAGCAAGTGCGTATGGCGTATCTTGCTATTGTCGGCAGTTTTTCCGTAAATGGTGTTGCCGAGTTACATTCTAAGTTACTCCAGCAGGGCTTATTTGCTGATTTCTATCAATTATGGCCGCAAAAATTTAATAATAAAACAAATGGTGTAACTCCGCGTCGCTGGCTAGTAGGCTGTAATCCTGGATTAGCTGAATTAATTACTGCGACGATAGGTTCCGGCTGGATAACCGATTTGTCTTTACTAAAACAGCTTGCTCCTTATGCTGAAGATGCTGCATTCAGAGCGCGTTGGCGTGCAGTCAAAAGGGCGTCAAAACAGCGCCTAGCCGATCATAAACAACAGGAATATGACATAGAAATTAATGTTGATGCATTGTTTGATGTGCAGGTTAAACGCATCCATGAATATAAACGCCAGCTTTTAAATGTATTACATGTCATTTATCAGTATCAACGCATAAAAAAGGGACAGGCAACACATTGCGTGCCGCGGTGTGTATTAATAGGTGGCAAAGCAGCACCAGGCTATGTGAGAGCGAAAAGAATTATTAAGCTGATTAATAATGTCGCAGCTGTGATTAATCAAGACCCACAAACGCGGGATAAATTAAAGCTGATATTTTTGGCCGATTATAACGTCACTGCCATGGAAATGATTTCCCCCGGAGCTGATTTATCGCAACAGATTTCAACCGCAGGCAAGGAAGCGTCAGGTACAGGGAATATGAAACTGATGATGAATGGTGCGGTTACTATAGGGACACTGGACGGTGCAAATATCGAAATCCTGCAGGAAGTGGGCGAGGAAAATTTCTTTTTGTTTGGCCTGACAGAAAAGCAGGTTGCTGCCAGACGAACGCACTATGACCCCGCGTTTATTATTCAGCAGGACGAAGACCTACAGGACGTTATGAAACTTCTGGAAAGTGGTTATTTTAATCAATTAGAGCCAGGGATTTTTGACGATTTGATTGCATCACTTAAAGATCCTGCAGATCCATGGATGACGATAGCCGATTTTCGTAGCTATGTTGACACGCAAAGACGCGTTGAAGATGCTTATCGGGATCAGGAACACTGGACTCGGATGAGTATCATGAATGTCGCCTGTAGCGGTAAGTTTTCATCTGAACGGACTATCAATGAATATAATCAGGATATATGGAAACTGCAGAAACTTTCAGTGAAGTACGACTAAAATTAGCGCTGGATAACATTGGTTTTCGATTTTCAGGGAATCAAAAAAAGATCAAAGAGGATCAAATGGTCAGCCAGCTTGATTTTGATTTAAGTAATTAAAGATCAAGTTGGCTGCCCCCTCCCTGGAACCTATAAATTTTTCATACTTTAAAATATAATCTATTTCCCATAGACTGAGTAATTACATTTAGGCAATTAATTATTTTTAGTTTTTATGCTATTTTCTTGCCTAGATTTAAACAGCGATTTTTTCTTTTTTTAGGTAATTCTTTCTGGGGAGACGATTGTGACTTGTTCATTATCTGCTACAAACCTGCGCTGGAGCGTTTATGCGTTTATCAGTTTTTGGGGGGCTTACTTACTGTTTCAACTAGAACCGTTGATAGGCAAATTTATTTTGCCCTGGTTTGGGGGCAGTCCGATGGTCTGGATTACCTGTATGTTATTTTTTCAGGTATTTGTGTTAGCAGGTTATGCTTACGCGCATTTTAATTTACGTTTTTTTTCTGCCCGACACCAAACCCTGATTCATTTAAGCTTGCTGACGATTGCATTATTGAGTTTGCCCGTCACCCCTGAACAATCCTTTAAACCCGATAACAGCAACCAGCCGACTCTGAATATTTTGTTGTTATTGGCTAGCAGTATCGGTCTGCCTTTTTTCATACTTTCAACCACCAGCCCGTTATTACAAGCATGGATTGCGCGGGTCAACCCGAAGCGCTCGCCTTATATGCTATATGCGCTGTCTAATTTTGGCTCTCTGTTGGCCTTATTCATCTATCCGTTTCTGTTTGAGCCTTATTTCAAGCTTGGACAACAAACCTTAGGCTGGTCGTTAGGTTTTATTGTGTATGTGCTGTTATGCGGACTGATAGCGTTTGACTTTCATCGTTTAGCCAAACAGCAAGTAATTGCTGCTACTGCCGTTGTGATTGACGATGAAGTGCTGATTTCAGATAAAATTTCACCTAAATTACTTTGGTTTTTTTGGTTGGCTTTGCCTGCGGCAACTTCAGCACTGTTATTAGCGGCAACCAACCAGCTTTGTCAGGATGTTGCCAGTGTGCCGTTTTTATGGATAGTGCCGCTAAGTCTGTATGTATTGTCGTTTATTTTTTGCTTTGCAGAGCGTAACTGGTATCAGCGTTGGTTTTTTATTCCCGCGTTATTTATTGGCGCGATTGCCTTGGTCGGTGTTTTATACGGCGGCGGTAAGTTTACCTTAGAAGCGCAAGTAGGGATTTACAGCTTTGGGGTATTTTGTTGCTGCATGACTTGTCACGGCGAGCTTTATCGTTTACGACCTCAGCCGAGTCATTTAACCGCTTATTATCTAGCCATGTCTGCTGGTGGCGCATTAGGCGGTATTTTTGTAGCAGTGGTTGCACCGTTAGTGTTTCCGCTTTATTTTGAATTTCATTTATCTTTATTTGCCTGTTGTTTATTAACCTTAGCGGCAGTGATTGTTGAGAGTCAATTATCACAGCATAGTCGCCAAAAACCGCTGGTTTGGTTAGTTGCGGCAGGTTTTTTGATTTGGTTAGGGGTTAATTTAGGCAATCAAGCCTATCAAACTGCCAGCGACAAAACCCATATTAGCCGCAATTTTTACGGCGTACTCCGTGTGGAAGACCGCGACACAGAAAATCCAAAACTAACCAAGCGCGTATTACGACATGGCGTGATTGATCATGGCTTTCAATTCTTAGCCCCAGAAAAACAACATTTAGCCACCGCTTATTATGGGAATGATTCAGGTGTCGGTTTGACCTTAACCAACTTTCCTAAAGCCAATGGTCGTCGAATTGGGATAGTCGGTTTAGGGATTGGAATTTTATTAACCTACGGTCAGAGCAATGATTATTTTCGGGTTTATGACATTAACCCAACTGTGGTTGAATTAGCCGACAAATACTTCACCTATTTGCAAGATACTAAAGCCAAGTACGAGGTGATTATTGCTGATGCGCGTTTAGCCTTGGAACGTGAAGAGCCGCAACAATTTGATTTATTGGTGTTAGATGCGTTTAGCGGCGATGCGATTCCAATGCACTTATTGACCGAACAAGCTTTAGATGTTTATGCACGCCATTTGCGCCCTGATGGGGTGTTAGCAATTCATATCACTAATCATTATTTAGATTTGCGTCCCTTAGTCAGTGGCATGGCACAGCGTGCGGATTATCAGTATTTATTTGTAGAATCACAGCCGAATCAAGATCTAGGTCGGTTTCGTTCACAATGGGCGTTGCTGACTAAAAACCAAGCCTTTTTACAACAATCGGTCTTTGCTGATTTTCCGCTCAATCCAAACCCTACAGAAGCGATTGTTTGGACTGATGATTTTTCCAATATGTTTCGCTTATTGAAATAACCCTCTTTAATTCCTGATAAATCAAGGAGTATTGCTATGAAAACAAAAATAATATTTGCATTAACTCTGCTTGCTGGACTGGTTGGCGGCGGGTTGTTCTTTAATTTTGATTCCCTATCTTCCGCACCAAACAAGGCTGATGATTACGATGTTTATGACTATGTACAAGAATGTAAAAAGGAGATGGGAATTACCCAGCCTTTACCAGTTTTATCCTGTTTAGATGGTAAACAAATTCCGATTTATGTCGATAAAGAAGAAATTAATCAGGAAAATTGGGCGCTGTTATCAAAAGACAAAAAATGTGACAACCCGCACTGGTTAGGCGGCGATCACGGTTGTTGGACGTATTCGCATCTACAGGTACTAAAGTTAGAAAATGACAATATTTTGGTCTTAAACTGCCGCCAAAAAGGTAATCAACTGGATAAGGGCTGGTTTCGGAAAACCAAAACCAATTTAGGCATGAATCAGGAACAACGCAAAAAACGCTATGACAAAGCGGCAACCGCCGAGAAAAAGGAGTTTTATTATTTATACAATACTTTCAATGACTTAGGGGTTATTCTCCGCAATACCAAAACCGGTAAAAGTTGTTATCTGACCCAATACGGTGAAGCGGTAGCCGGTTTTTTGCCGCCCTTAGATGCGCCATTGCCCTCAAAAGCTGAATTTTTAGCCAAATTTAAACCTGAACAAGCCAAACCGCCAAAAGATTTTCCTGAACAGCTTTGGTATCGCGATGCCAATCAGGCCTTTAAATCACCAGCAGTTACCGCTTCTGCGGGTTGTGTTTCTTGCCATAATGCACACGGTTTTAAATACAGTCCGTATATTAATTCCAAACACGGCTTACCTAATATTTATTCGATGACTAAATTACCTTTTTTAGCCGTAGGCAAACCGTTTAAAGATTACTTTTATGATCACAATTTTCTGCAAGTCACTACCGAGCCAATTGATGGCTTGGACCAACTTTGCACTCAGTGCCATAAAATGACTACCGCCGGCACTTGCGGTTATATTATTGAATCGGCGACTAATCACCCCAACACTACCTTAAGCGCTTGGATGACCACTAGCAGTCGCAATAACTGGATGCCACCAATTCGAGTGAATTCGGCCATGTATAAAAAACACGTTGCTGCCATGAAATGTTGTTGTGAAACCCCAAACTCGCAAGGCTGTAAAACCCGCAAATTTGGCCCTACGGAAGCCGATTTACCTGAAGGATTTGCTGAAGACAAGGGTTGGAAAAGTGGGACAGAAGCGGGTCTGTGTCAGGGAATTACAGAAAACACCCAATGGAATGCCGATAAATATTGAGGCTATCAGCATAATGTAGGATGGATAATACCCCTAAAACGGATATTCATTAGTCAAGTAGGGTGGTCAAGCTTATTGAATTACTGATGATTTAACTGACTGGTGGCGGCATTACTGGCAGATACATTGAATCTCCCTGAAACTGAGTAACTTTCGCGCATTTTTTTGGATACAGGTTTTACCTGTTTCATTCGTGTTTACATTCAGATGTCTTTCATATCGTCCACTCCCGAAAATGCAACGCCTGATAGTCTAGCCATCTCATAATGCCAGGTAGCAAGGTCGCTTTTATTAAACTGATTAAGATGCGAGTGTCCACAGGCTCTTGCCATCACTTGCATTAATTCAACTGACGCCTGAAAAAAATTAAAAAGTTGCCGGGAAGATTTTTCAATATTTATTCGCGTTCTTAACACTTCGTTTTGGGTCGCAATACCCGAAGGACAATTGTTTGTGTTACATATTCTTGCCGCGACACAACCTATTGCCTGTATTGCACTATTAGAGATGGCAATACCATCTGCACCCAGTGCAAGCGCTTTAACAAAGTCTATCGGTAAGCGCAGACCGCCGGTGATAATAAGAGTGACTCGCCCGCTGGCACCTTGTTCGTCTAGCAAGCGTCTTGCTCTGGCTAATGCCGGAATAGTGGGGACACTAATATGGTCGCGGAACATTTCCGGTGCCGCGCCGGTGCCGCCACCTCTGCCATCAAGAATAATATAGTCTGCCCCTGCATCAAGTGCGAATTGCATATCTTGTTCAATATGGTTGGCGCTTAATTTAAACCCTATAGGGATCCCGCCAGAAACTTCGCGTACACGCTCAGCAAATTTTTTGAAATCATTTACGCTTACCAGGTCTTTGAAGGTGGGTGGTGAAATGGCGGGCTGACCTTCTGGTATACCTCTTACGACAGAGATCTTACCTTTATTTTTATTGCCGGGTAAATGTCCTCCTGTTCCCGTTTTAGCACCTTGTCCACCTTTGAAGTGAAATGCCTGCACTTTAGTTAATAATTCCTCCCTAAACCCAAATTTAGCACTAGCTAGCTCATAAAAATAACGTGAATTATTTTGCTGTTCTTCTGGTAACATGCCTCCTTCACCGGAACATATTCCTGTATTAGCCAATTGCGCACCTTTTGCTAAGGCTATTTTGGCTTCTTCAGATAATGAACCAAAACTCATATCTGAAACAAATAATGGGATCTCTAATACTAAAGGTTTTTTTGCTTCAGGCCCAATGATCAGTTCAGTACCAACAGGCTGATCTTCCATTAACGGCTTTGTAGCCATCTGTGCGGCCATGATTTGTAAATCATCCCACCGAGGTAGTTTGTGCCGTGGTACCCCCATAGCGGTCATTACGCCATGATGACCCAACTGACTAAGCCCTTCGCGAGCCAGTTGATGTATAAATGCAACCGTCGGTTCTTCAGGCGTGGGTATGGCAACAGGTATATGTGATTTGTTTTTATCTATACCAGGGCCTTCCTTACCTACCATTTCAGCAGCAAACTGTTTATGCGTGCCATCACAATAAGGCGTATTACCGGTATGTTTGCACGCGCATAAATAGGCTTCGCCGTCTTCATCGGACACAATGACTCTGGGGTTAAAAGATGTGCCCACATGTGAGCCATCGCAAAATGGCTGACTTTTAGATTTACCGCAAGTACAAAAATGATATTCCTGTCCTTTAGACAGTGATACTTTGACCGGTTTATTATCTGCAATAATTGGATTGTCCATCTGTCTACCCTCTGTCGTTAAAACTGCGTATTAAATGCGCTCAAGCACTTGTATTTGTATGTTCATAAAAAACTGACTAAACCTGGATGCTTGTTATCATACAAGTAATTCTCTGTGATGAGCCTGATAATAATCGATCTTTGGCCCTAATGGCACAATACCTGTGGGATTAATTAAGCGATGGCTAGCATAATAATGCTGTTTGATATGTTGCATATTAACTGTTTCTGCGATACCTGGATGTTGATAAAGATCGCGCGCATATGCCCATAAATTGGGATAATCGACCAAACGTTTTAGGTTACATTTAAAATGCCCAACATACACTGAATCAAAGCGGATCAAGGTCGTAAATAAACGCCAATCCGCTTCAGTAATTTGCGCACCTGTTAAATAACGCTGCTTTCGTAACAGTTTTTCCAGGCTATCGAGTGTTGTAAATAAAGGGACAACTGCATCTTCATAAGCCTGTTGAGTGGTTGCAAATCCAGCCTTGTACACACCATTATTTACTGTGTCATAAATACGTGCATTTAATGCATTAATCTCTGTGCGCAACGCTTCAGGGTAATAATCACCAACTATGGCACCTAAGCCATCAAAAGCACTATTAAACATCCGCATAATGTCCGCCGATTCATTGGAAACAATGCTATTGGTATTTTTATCCCATAGCACAGGGACGGTGACACGCCCTGAATAAGCACTATCTGCAGTTAGATAAAGTTCACGCAAATAGTGAGTATTCATGACCGGATCGGCGATCACCCCAGCTGCTGGTTGAAAAGTCCAGCCATCTTCAGCCATAAGCCAATGGACGACCGATAAGGAAATAAAATTTTCCAGCCCCTTGAGCTTACGCATGATCAAAGTACGATTAGCCCAGGGGCAGGCATAAGAGACATATAAATGGTATCGACCCGCTTCAGCTTTAAAACCGGCTTTGCCACTCACACCTGCCGAACCATCTACTGTAATCCAATTCCGAAACTGTGAGGCGGCTCGGATAAACTGTCCTTTAGTTGCCTCGGTTGGATACCAGACATCCTGCCATTGCCCATCTACTAATAAGCCCATCTAAATACTCCTAAAATCGATTTTGTTGAAAGTCTGTAAATGCCTGTAATATTTCTGCTTTGGTATTCATCACGAACGGACCGCCGCGCGCAACTGGTTCATTTAAGGGGTGTGCGGCCGCTAATAGAAAGCGGGTTGCTGTCTTTGCAATAAGTTTTACCTGTCCCCCTGTATCCAATATGCCGATTTGACGATTACCTATTTTACTCAGTTCATTACCTACGGATAATTCCCCATTGATGACGAAAACAAAAGCATTATCATCAAAATTCACAGTTTGCTCAAATACCTGATCTTTAGGTAAATAAACATCCATATAAACCGGATTAACAAAGTGATTTATCACTGGGCCGGTTGTGCCATTATTTGTCACTCCTGCAATGACGCGTACTTCAGTGCCGTTAGCCAAATGTTCTACAGCAATCTTATTTGCTGGAAATTCCTGATACGCAGGCGCTTGCATCTTGTTTTTAGCAGGTAGGTTTATCCAAAGCTGAAAGCCCTGCAATAAACCTGCCTCCTGCTCAGGCATTTCTGAATGAATAATGCCTTTGCCAGCCGTCATCCATTGCACACCCCCCGCTTCGATGATACCTTCATGTCCGGCATTGTCTTTATGACGCATACGCCCCGACAGTAAGTAGGTGACGGTTTCAAAACCACGATGTGGATGATCTGGAAAACCCCCGATATAATCATTGGCTTGATCTGTTTCAAAAACATCCAATAATAAAAATGGGTCCAGTATATTGAGTTCAGGTGTGCCAATCACACGAGTCATTTTTACACCATCGCCGTCTGTTGTTGGAATGCCTGAACTTACTGTTTGTAATTCTCTTATTTTTGTATACATCTCAATGCTCCTTAACTGCACAAGTATTCAAGGTTTAATAAAGTTAAATTAAGTTTACTCGTTGACTAAAAAAGGATAAATACCAATAATTGCAAATCATTATTCACTTTATAAGAACGATTCAATGGGTCAACTGGAAGATATGCAGGTTTTTATCCGCGTGGTGGAGGCGGGTGGAATAAGTCGCGCGGCAGAACAAATGGGGCTGGCAAAATCCGCCGTCAGTCGAAGGCTCGCTGACCTGGAAGCGCGTCTGGGTGTGCGCTTATTAAATCGAACCACGCGCACATCCAGTTTAACCGAGGCGGGGCATGAGTTTTATCAGCGCGGGATAAAAATAATTGATGATATTGCCGAACTTAATAGCTTAACAAATAAGGCTAATACTACTTTGGCAGGTTCGATTAATCTGGCCGTTCCATTATCGTTTGGCTTGTCTCATTTAGCGCCAGCCATTGATATTTTTGTCAAACAGCATCCTGAATTAACAATCAACATTGATTTTTCAGACAGGCAAAAAAATTTAATTGAAGAAGGTCTGGATTTGGCTGTACGGATTGCCGATCTAAAAGATTCAAGCCTGATTGCACGTAAAATATCCCCGATTAAAACCCTGGTTTGTGCCAGCCCTGACTACTTACAAAAATATGGTGTGCCTGAAACAGCGAATGACTTAAAACATCATCAACTATTGCACTATAATTTATCAAACTCATCAGCCTGGAAGCTAACTGACAAACAAGGCAAACAACATTTAATTCCTGTTGCTGCCAAAATAATTGCAAACAATGGTGATTTTTTAAAGGACATGGCCATTGCAGGACACGGTATCATTATGCTACCAACGTTTATTTCATGGCAGGCGCTTGGGAACGGTGAATTAGTGCCGATATTATTAGACTATAAAACCCCTGAACTTAATGCCTATGCGGTTTATCCGCAGACACGGTATTTATCACAAAGAACTCGCATGTTGATTGATTTTTTAGTGCAACGGTTTGGAGAAAATCCTTATTGGGATGAAAACAGTTGAGCTTTCATTGGGGTCAATAATGTATAGCTCTTCTCTAAATAAAGCCAAAATTATTAGTTTGTAAGGAATATCCGGCAGCATCTATGATTATGCTCAGCAGCAAAAGGTGTGCTGCTGAATTGTTTTTATCTTTATGCTAGGGCGTTGATCAGTTTATCTGACTTGGCATTTCACCTGCTGGTGTACCTGCAACTTCTATCTGGGGACCAATCTTGCTCCAGTGTACCAGTTCTATGCTGCCATCAAAGTGTTCCACAATCGCAGTACAGCTTTCTACGAAATCGCCGGTGTTGATATATAAAAAATCCTCTATAGTTTTTATTTCAGCATGATGGATATGCCCACAAATAACGCCATCCAGGTCTCTGTCCCGCAGTGTGCTGACGATGCTATGCTCATAGTCAGAAATAAATTGCACGGCGTTTTTTACTTTAAATTTTACATAAGCCGCAAGAGAGAAGTTGGATTGTATGCCTAGCCAGTTTCTGAGGGTGCGTAGAAGTCGATTTACCCAGAGCAGAAAGTCATAGCCTTCATTGCCAATTTTCGCCAGCCACTTATGACATTGAGCAATTGTGTCATATTCGTCACCATGGACAATCAGAAAAGTTTTTCCTGTAGCAGAAGTATGTATCGCTGAGTTTTTAACAATAATATCGCCGAACACATGCTTATCGTATTCCCTGACATTTTCGTCATGATTACCAGGTACATACACCACTTTAGTACCGTGGCGAGCCTTGCGCAGAATTTTCTGAATGACTGTATTATGATCTGTAGGCCAATACATTTTTTTGGAAAGAGCCCAAAAATCGATAATGTCGCCAACCAGATAGAGCATTTCACTCTCGTTATATTTTAAAAAATCGAGTAAAACATCTGCCTGGCATTGTGTAGAACCCAAATGTAAATCAGAGATCCAGATAGTTCGATAGGTATTATTCATAATCAAGCTCTTCATATTGCATTACACATAAAGCGTATCGCATTGCCAAAAAATGTTTGCTAGGTTTTTTTAATATTAACAGAGCTAGATGAAATCTATGTTACAAGGGCAGTTGCTGATAAATAGAGGATGTGCAAAAAAAAAGCAATAGATAATATCTATCAGGTTTCCTTGCGTAAAGCCTGGTAGGGCATTAAATGTATGCCTTCACTGAGTAAGGAAATACCAATTTTTTCATTTAACCCCAGAGTATTGCGCTTAGCAACGTGCAATGGAACGCACATATTAATATTGATGTTTAGTTTTTTATCAATCTGCACCAGCAAATGCGCCAGACCGCTGCTTTCCTGGTATTCAATAATCAAAGCTTGCAATGGATTTTCCTGCTCACCATTTGAATGGCGGTCGCGTCGATGTAGTAATACGTTGGCAGATTGAATAAGCCAGCAAACGCGGGAGTTAATAACAAAGTGCGGTTGATAAAGAGCTTCAAGCACTGTGCCTTGCCAGCGTATTCGAGTTTTTTGTCTCTGCTGATCATGGGCAAGTACCTGAGCAGTAAACAGGTTTTGTTGATCCATTAAGCGTGCTATCGTCGCAGTTTTAGGGTGGGCGGCGACAAACTCGGGGGTTCCCGTTTGTAGCAACTCACCGTGGTGTAATAGTGCAATGCGATCAGCAAGTAGAGTGGATTCTTCCAGGTCATGGGTGACTAAAATCATTGGCATTGAGAGCGACTCTCTTAGCGCTATCAGTTCACGATACAGCTTACGTCGCGTGACCTGATCCACAGCGGAGAAGGGTTCATCCATTAATAACACTTTGGGTTGTCTGGCTAAGGCTCGTGCGACGGCAACGCGTTGTTGCTGACCACCCGAGAGTTTTTTAGGGTAACGCTGTTCAAGACCTTCAAGATGTACTTTTTTTAATAACTGTAGGGCTTCATTCTGGCGTTGTTGCCTGGGTAAATGGCTGATAGCTTGTTGTATATTTTCCAGCACGGTCATATGTGGAAACAGCGCATAATTCTGAAAGACCAGTCCGACATGACGTTGATACGGAGCTAAAAAAATCTTTCGTTCGCTATTTTGCCAGATTTCTCCCTGACAGAGGATAGTGGCATTTTCTGGCTTATACAAACCGGCAATAGCCCGCAAAACAGTGGTTTTACCACTACCTGAAGGACCGACTAAGGCGAGTAGTTCTCCGGATTCGCAGGATATCTCTACCGCTAGAGGGATGGGTAAGGCTTGCTGCAGGGCAATATAGAGCGCTGAATTAGAATTCGCCATGCGCCTGTTCGTTACGTGCTGAGAGCCAGTAAGTAAAGGAAAGAGTCAGCATAGAGAATACCAGTAAACTAAATGACATTACTGCCGCCGCATGATCATCAAAGGCTTGTACCCGGTCATAAATGGCGATAGCGATAGTTTGTGTTTCCGCTGGAATATTACCGCCTACCATCAGCACAATACCGAATTCACCCAGCGTATGCGCGAAACAGATGACTAGTGCGGACACAATACCCGACCAGGCTAACGGTAGTTCAATTTTCCAAAGCACCTGGCGGGGCTTCATACCGCAACAGGCAGCTGCCTCACGAATTTCACGCGGAATGGCGGAAAATGCGCGTTGCATAGGCTGAATGGCAAAAGGAATATTAAAAATAACTGAAGCCAGAACCAGACCCTGAAAGTTAAAAATCAAACTGGCACCAAAGGTATTCGCTAGCCACAGCCCCACGCCCTGATTAGGGCTGAAAGCAACCAGAAAGTAATAGCCTAAAACGGTTGGCGGTAAGACTAGGGGCAGGGCTAATAAGGTTTGTATTAAGGATTTGCCAAAAAATTGCTGATAAGCCAACCAGCGGCCAAAAACGATCCCTATAGGTAACAAAAACAGCAAAGCTGTCAGGCTTAATTTTACTGATAATACTAAAGCTTGCCAGTCCATAAATTTACTCAGGTATGCTGTAGCCGTGACGCGATAAAATGCCGCGTGCGGTATCCTGCTGCAAGTAATAGAAAAACAATGTAGCGGTTGCGCTGGCATGAGGTAATAGCACAGCAGTTTGTTGCAGCGGCTGGTGTAGTGTTTCAGGGAGTAATACGTAACGAACGCGCTTTTGTAAGCTTGGCGCAAGCGCTAAGGAATAAGCTACCAGCGCCACTTGTGCGGCACCAGAACTGGCAAATTGTGTTGCTTGAGCGACGTTTTCGCCTAAAATTAAATGTCTTTGTACCGAATCCCAGAGTCCTTGCTGCTCAAGTACTTCCCGCGCTGCAATACCAAAGGGGGCATGTGCAGGGTTGGCAATCGCCACCCGCTCTAATTGCCCAGTTTTCAGGGCCTGTTTTAGTCCAAGCAAGTGTTCATCAAGCGCTAACGCTGAACTCTTATTAGTGAGTAACACTAAGCGGCCCAGTGCATAGACTTTTCCTTGGTCCAGAGTTTTATGCTGTTGGTATAGTTGGGATGCATACTGGGTATTGGCTGATAAAAATAACTCGAAAGGTCCTCCCTGCTGTATTTGGCGCATAAGATTACCTGAGGAACTGTAACTGATGCGTAGTTTTTTTCCGGTATCTTGCTGGAAGCGTTCAGCAATCTCTTGCATGGCAAATTTCATATTGCTTGCGACCGCGACAACAGGTATTTCGGTTGCACATGCTGAGGCCATAAAAAATAGCAACGCTAAAAGGACAGGATATAATTGGTTTTTTAGCAGAGAAAATGTCATCGTTTATCCAGATTATAAAATGCTGACCTTAAACTTAAATAGACTATAGTCCAGAGCCAGCATAGGCTGTTAGTTACTATACTATATTTCCCCTAGGTTACAGCACAAACTGGCAGATTCGTGCTCAAGTTAAATTTATTCTCCCAAAGAGGCGATGGGGTTGGATGCGTTTTTTTGCTATGCCTCGTTCGACCCTTAAATGTTGGGTTACGTTTTTGTTGCTTTGCAATAAAAATCTAACCCAACCTACACATAAAACATTGATTATAAATCAATAAACTCTTAACTGAATGGCAGTGACGCGGGAAGAAGAACCTGTAAGGTGTCCCGGCTTAATTTTTAGCCTTTTTTTTGAATACAAAGCATCGTCAGGTATGGTGGTTTGTTGCAAGCTGAGTTCAATTAAGCTTTCATTTATGACGAAAAGGTATACGTAATTAGCAAATAAGGCTCAATAAAACCCGAAACCAGAAAAGGCGTATATCTGTAGCCCGGATTAGCTTTTTTATAGCTGAGCTATAAAAAAGCTAATCCGGCCTAGTGTGCCAAGAAGGATGGTGAAAACTATCCATGCTGTATTAAAGATGAGAGTAGGTCTCTCGGTTTCGGCGACCAGAAGCTGTAATCAAACCACCCCATGCGGCTTTTGTAAAGAGCATTAGTCGTGAGCGATGTGGGAAAAGGCAGGCAATGATCTGTCAGGTAGGTATTAAGGAGATGAACGAAAGTGAACCCCTGATGAGGTATCGAAAGTTAGTACGATACTGTCAAAACCAAGCTTCTAGGCTTGGCTGGGGATGAGTTTTGATGTGAGCTGGCATAACAGATAAAGCGGCAGTCGGTATAGAGGGGCATGAACTTAATATAGAAGCTTTAATAGGGAACTTAGGAACCTGTCGTTTTGATGTTAAGGGAGAAACCCAAGTGGAAGCCCCACAAGGGTCTGAGTGCCGATGCAGAGCACGGGGGCGGATCAGCTCGTAGTAGTGATGAAGTTTCTGTAATGGAAATAGAGCGAAGGGGCTGACATGTCCAAAATAGAACATTGGTCAACCACAAATGGGAGGAACTAATGATTTATGCAAACTTGGTAATTTGTAAGGGACATGAAGAGCCGTATGAAGCGAGAGTTTCAAGTACGGTTCTGTGAGAGCCCGAAGGGGAAGTTCCCTCGGGCGACTCGACCGGCTTTGTATTTTGAATAAAACGCATCACGATTAGTTTCCGATATTATTAAATTTTGGTTCCTTAACGCTATGGTCGCTTGTGTAAAATATAGCACCGTGATATATGATAACGAGTGTTAAGATAAACAGCTTTAAATGAAATGTCATTGTGTGAAAACATTCTGGAGCAACAGGCACCAGATAGCACTATTAAAAATCAGATGAACAAATACGAATTAAAGAACTGGAGATAGAATAATGTGTACCGTTTGCGGATGTAGTGAAGGCGAAACAACCATAGAACAAAGTCAGGAGCATAATCACTCACATACTCATGCCCATGAACACGAACATCCACATAACGAACACGGCCATCATCATTATGGCTTAGGTTCGGCTCATGCCCATGCCCCCGGCTTGTCTCAGGCACGCATGGTGCAGATAGAACAGGATATTCTGGGTAAAAATAATCAATATGCGCTGGCTAATCGAGATTATTTTAGCGAACGTGGTATTTTAGTTTTAAATCTGGTATCCAGTCCTGGTTCCGGAAAAACGACTTTATTAACTGAGACTATTACGCGTTTAAAAGATCAGCTGTCAATCAGTGTGATTGAAGGCGATCAGCAAACTACGCATGATGCAGATCGAATTCGAGCAACTGGGGTAAGCGCTTTACAAATCAATACCGGTAAAGGCTGTCACCTGGATGCGCATCAGATAGGTCATGCACTAGAGCAATTAAAGCCTGAGTCGCAAAGCTTATTGTTTATCGAAAATGTCGGTAATCTGGTGTGTCCGGCTAGTTTTGATTTGGGAGAAGCGCATAAAGTGGCAATCCTTTCGGTAACGGAAGGTGAAGATAAACCGCTTAAATACCCGGATATGTTTTATGCTGCGGATTTAATGATTCTTAACAAAACCGACTTATTGCCCTATGTCGATTTTGATGTAGAAAAATGTATGCAATATGCCAAGCAGGTGAATCCACGTATTAAAATCCTGTCAGTATCCGCTAAAACAGGTGCAGGCATGGATAGCTGGCTACAATGGCTGAATGCCAGCAGGTCTCTGCAACTGATGGATTACATTTGATCCTGCTGCAGTTGTTTCTTAGTCTTTGCTAGTACCATGAGCGAGCAAATCAAATCAAACGATGAGTAATGAACTATATGTGCCAGCTATACCTGCGCAAATTATCGCCATTGACAGGTAATACTGATGGCGATATGGCTACCGTTGATAACGTTACGGTAGAGGTTTCATTGGCATTAGTAGATGATATTAGGATTGGTGATTATGTGCTGGTACATGTCGGCTATGCCTTAAATAAAATAGATGAAGATGAGGCCTTAAAAACGATTGCCTTATTTGCTGAAGCGGGATTGAGTCAAATGCAATGAAATATATCGACGAATTCAGGCAACAATCCTTGGCGCGAAAAATAGCGAGCGTCATAGAGCAGGAAGTGGATGACAGCAGAACTTATCGCTCAATGGAGTTTTGTAGGGGGACATACGCAAGCGATTTTCCGTTATGGTATCCAGGATTTATTGCCTGCCAATGTTGAGTTTGTGCATGGTCCAGGGTGTCCAGTATGTGTCTTGCCGATAGGACGCATTGATAATGCCATTGAACTGGCTGAACAACACCAGGTTATTCTTTGTATCTATGCCGATTTATTACGCGTTCCCGCGAGTCAGAGTAAAAGCTTGCTAAAAGCCAAAGCAGCAGGTGCTGATATACGCATGATCTACTCCACGCAAGATGCGCTAAAAATCGCTCAGCAAAACCTGCACGAGACGTGGGATTTTTTGCCATTGGTTTTGAAACCTACGCCACCGACAGTGCAGTTGCCATTCAACAAGCACAAGCTTTTGAGTCTTAAAAAACTTTTCAATTTTCTGTAATCATGTGTTAACGCCTTCTGCAATGAAGGCGATTCTGGACGCTCCTGAGCCAGTGGAGATTGATGGTTTTCTCGGACCTTCACATGT
This sequence comes from uncultured Gammaproteobacteria bacterium, assembly GCA_942491615.1. GTDB lineage: Bacteria > Pseudomonadota > Gammaproteobacteria > Methylococcales > Methylomonadaceae > Methyloprofundus. Next base: position 7,364 of record CALOCH010000008.1, on the reverse strand, counting down.
CAGTACGGTGATTGGCAGTCCGCTCTGGCGATATTTTTGCGCAACACTATGTTTATCGTCGCTGGCTTTGAACCGCTGGATGTGATGCAATCGAGCCTGATGCTAATCCGCCAGCTAAATGCAACAAACATAGCGTGCAAAATGAGTACACCCGCGCAGTGACGCGTGAAATGTCAAAGCGCAATTACTGATGGCGGATGTTTTTAGCCTACGCGAGACCTTTGAATGGCGCGGTTTAGGTTTAATTCGTGCGTTCAAAACGCAAGCTGCGTATGCCGATTTTGATGCCGAGTTGCGTTTTCAGTTGCCTGAGATTAAGGCTTCGGATGTAAAGCTGCGAAATGTCCGGCTATTTTGCGCGGTGCTAAACGTCCCGTTACTGTAAATTACTAGGTACGGTATGTACCCGGAAAATCGATGGTTCCTGTATGGTTTCGTCAGAAGGCGCATGTGCAGCGTATTGGTCTTTTGGCCGTTTGCCTGGATAATGCTGGCGATAAGCAAGTGGAGTTGGCGGATTGATTGATTTAAAAAACGGCAAGGTAGATTTAAGCCATGGCAGCGGCGGTAGAGGGATGGCGCAGTTAATAGACGCCTTGTTCGTCAAGCATTTTAACAATGACTTGCTTAATCAGGGAAATGATCAGGCTATATTTAATGTGGAAACCGTGTCGTGCGGTCATGACTCTCGACTCGCATGTGATTACCTCATAGTTTTTCCCGGTGGCGATATTGGTTCCTTGGCGGTGTATGGTACTGTCAATGATGTTGTCATGTCAGGCGCTAAGCCCCCGTATTATCAGCAGGTTTTATTCTGGAAGAAGGGTTTCCACTCGGCGGATCTGGAAAAAAATCGTCATCAGTATCGGGCTGCGGCTGCCAAACAAGCGGGCACTCTGGTCATTACCGGTGATACCAAAGTGGTTGAACGTGGTAAAGGTGACGGTGTTTTTATCTACTTGTGGTGTGGGCGTTGTCGCTGAGGGGGTGCATATTTCCGGCAATAAGGCACAAGCAGGTGATGTTATTATCCTAAGCGGCTCCATTGGCGATCATGGCGTTGCTATTATGTCCAGTCGGGAGAATTTACAATTTTCTACCACGATTGTATCCGATTCTGCGGCATTACATGATTTGGTTGCCAATATGCTTAGCATCACTACAGATATTCATTGTCTGCGTGATCCAACCCGGGGCGGGTTGGCAACAACGCTGAATGAATTAGCGAAACAGTCATTTGTCGGGATGCATATCCAGGAACAAGCGATTCCGATAAAAGGCGAAGTTAAAGCAGCCTGTGGAAATTCTGGTTTGGATCCTTTGTATGTCGCCAATGAAGGCAAGTTGGTGTGTGTCTGTCGGCTGAATTTGCTGATCCGTTGCTGGCTAAAAAATGCCAACATCCTTTGGGCGTCGGTGCCGCCATTATCGGTAAAGTGATTGCGGATGAACATCATTTTGTACAAATGACCACCGCTTTTGGTGGTCAGCGCATTGTTGATTGGCTGGCCTCTGAGCAGTTACCGCGTATTTGTTAATGCCAGGCAAGGCGGTTCGCGTTCGTGGCATAGTTCAGGGCGTCGGTTTTCGTCCCTATATCTGGCATTTAGCCCGGAAGTTTGAACTTACTGGCGCGGTCTGGAATGACCAGCAGGGGCGTTATGATACATATCTGGGGCGATCAGGCTTCATTAGATGATTTTATCCGACAAATACACGTACAATTACCACCACTGGCACATATTTATGCAACCGAAGTCACTGAGGAGCTGAATGCTCAGCTGAGACAGACAGCTTTGTTATATCAGACAGCTGCCAGGACCAGCAAGCAACCAGTATTAGCGCAGATACAGCAACTTGCGAAACCTGCCTGAAAGAAGTCTCTGATCCATAAAATCGGCGCTTTCATTGTATCAGTTTACCAACTGTACCGATTACGGTCCGCGTTTATCTATCATTCGGCGTATTCCGCACGACCGCTGTAATACCAGCGTGGCCAACTTTCAAATGTGTCCTGCTTGTCAGGCTGAATATAGTGATCCTGCCAATCGGCGCTTTCATGCCCAGGCAAATTGTGCCTCGACTGTGGGCCAATAATCTGGTTGGAAGATGCACAAGGGCAGGCTATAGCAACTATTGACACAATGCAACAAGCTGCAGACTTGTTAAAACGTGGCAAGATTATATCGCAATCAAGGGCTTGTCTGGATTTCATCTGGTTTGTGATGCAGCCGATGAAAACACGGTTGCCAAGAGTACGCCAGCCAAAAAAACGCTATGCCAAACCATTTTTGCATTAATGGCCAGTGATTCAGCGATGGTGGCTGAATATGCAGAGGTTGGTACCTTAGAACGACAGGCTTTGGCTGAATCAACGCGCTATTGTTTTGTTAGCGCGCATGGTAAAAAGCTGGCATCAGGCATTGCGCCTGATGTGTAAATGTTGGTTTTATGTTTTACTATACGCCTTTGCATAGTTTGTTGATGCAGCATAAACAGACCTTTAGTGATGGCTTCAGGTAATCTCAGTGATGAACCTCAATGTTCTGAAAATCAGCAGGCAAAGAGAAAAACTTAATGGTAGTGCACATTATTTTCTGTGCACAATCAGGATGTTATTAACCGTCTGGATGATTCGGTACTGCGCTTATTCAATAATGAGATGCATACGCTACGGCGTGGCCGTGGCTTTAGCCCGGAAGCACTTAAATTGCCGCAGGGTTTTCGTCGAATAAGCAAATACTTGCCATGGGCGGCGAGGCTAAAAACAGTTTTGTCTGATTAAAAGACAGTTTAGCTATTGTTTCACAGCATCTCAGGGATCTGGAAAATGCTTTAAGTCACGAGTACTGCGAACAAATACAACGTTATCAGCAATTATTTGCTTTTGCTGCGGACGCTGTATAAGCGTAGATCAGCATCAGGGGTGCTTATCTACGACCGCAATATGGTCAGGCAAATTGCACAGCAACAATCAGTACCATTGGTACGAGTACAGCATCGTCATGCGCATATTGCCGCGTGTATGGTAGAAAAAGGATTGCCGTTAGATTCTCAACCGGTTCTCGCTGCAGTTTTTGATGGTTTAGGTATGGGGACTGATGGTAGTTTATGGGGAGGGAATTTTTTTCTCAGTGATTACACACAGTGCCAGCGCTCAGGACACTTTCAGCCGATTACAATCGCGGTGGTGTGCAAGCTTTAAATCGTAGAACCATGGCGCAATGCTCAACCGCAGCTAATAGTATTTTAATTATCAACAGATGAGTGAGCAATTTGCCGAACTGGATATCGCCCGTTTTTTAAGCACTAAGCCTTTAGCAACCCTAAATACTATGATAGACAGGCAACTGAATGCCCCGCTCAGCAGTTCCTGTGGACACTGGTTTGATGCTTTTGCAGCAATGCTAGCTATTTGTCCAGAGTCAATCGCTTATGACAGAGCCAGGCAGCAGTACTGCTTGAGACTGGTGCAAAGCCACAATTCCCGCAACATACTGCGTATGCATACGCGCTTATAGAACAACAGGGTAGCTATCTTTTAAACTGGCGAGCGCTGTTCTGGAGCGGTGTTAAAGGGTTACCAGGCGCAACAAAAAAGCCGGTGATTGCCGCTCGAATTCATCAAACTTTAGTGATGGCTGGTACGCATCTATTAATACAACTCTCTGGCCAAACCAGTACGGATGTGAGTTGTATTATCAGGTGGCGTTTTTCAGAATGAATTATTATTAAATGCGCTGACTCTGCAACTGCAACAGCAGGTAAAGCAGATTTTGGTGCCCAAAGAATATCCGATAAATGATAGCGGTTTAGCTTTAGGTCAGGCGTTAATAGCGGCAAGTAAACCAGGAAGCTTAAATGTGAATTAAGAGCTGGCCCGTAAATAATTCCAGAAAAAAACATAGCAGCAGCAAGTTCCCAGATACGTGAACCATTAAATCCATGTAATGGTTAAGTAAATAAGGACATATTCTTAGACTTGTTTCTTATGAAACTCACGCTAAAACTCACAATGGCGATTTATAATTTAAATAAGTCAGTCAGTCAGTCAGTCGAGTCGTTAGAAGTGTCCTAGTTTATTAGACCATTAAATATATCTTATGTGACGAGTCGTACGCACGGTTCTGTCGAGAGATGGGAGCTAGAGTTCTCTATGACACGATATCATTATTCAAGTTTTTATTGGTTTTTAGTCTATATTTTGAGTTGAACTCGGATTTTTAATGGCAGAGTAACTTCAAGTTAGTTGTTACCGTCGCGTTTTATAATCAAGTATGTGATTTTTTTTACGTACTTGCTTCTCTCTTCTTTTAAGATAGTAGAAAATAATGATTAATATTTATACATTTAAAGATGAAACCACCGTTCGCGCAACTATTGAACGAATGTATGGTACTCACGGGCCTAAGATGTTAAACGGTAAAGGTTGGATTGTTTTAACTAAAGTACAAATTTTAGCTGTTTCTAGTACGTCCACAATGACCGAAGTAGGAAAAAATATGAGTGACTCCACTAATCTCGGTAAGTATGGCTGAAGTCGAGCAGTGGTAGGTGGTGTTCTTTTAGAGGGGGCGGGTGCTGCTGTTGGTGCTATTAGGGGAAAGAGGACAATCGAATGCTATTTCTAAAGAAACTCTAAATACTGATGTAACGGCAGACTATCATTTAATGACGGTAGTTCAATGTATGCACTATTAAAAGTATGGAATCGTTTCATTGGCTTTTAAGTTATGTTGATAAAGAGCCGTTAACTGATGAAGAGTTAATGACAGAGAAGATGAATGCAGCAGCAGCAGCAGCGGCAGCAGATAAGTTGATAGAGCATAGAGCCAAGTTGGCCATAAGAAAAGAAAAAACAGACAAATTAATAGGTTACTTAACAAAAGTTAGCTGGTTAATTCTTTTTATGTTGGCTGTGAAAATTCCTGAGGCTGCAATTTTTTTTATTTTCTTAGCTTTCTTTATATCAAAGTACCCAAAACACCCCTCGGTGTGGATCGTTTTTGTTATAACTCTTTTTGTGTCTGCTAATTTCATGAAAGATCAACAATTAGATAATGAGGCAAGTATTGCGCAAAAGACAACTTCTCTAAAAGTAAATACTGCAACTAAATTAGACGTGAAAAAGTCTATAACAGAAACATCAGAAAGCAGACGCAGCAAACAACAAACAGAATCAAAGAAATACTAGCTACTTTAAAAGAACGATACATGTTTCTGAGTATGAGAAAAATAAAGTACTGTATGAAGAATTGTTAACTTAAGATCCTCAGAATGAACGTTATAAAATAAAGTCGCTTTCTATACAAAGAAGTTAAACTTATCAAAAGAGTATGATGGATTGACAGAGGATGAAGTCGGTCAAATAAGTAAGGCAATCCGGTTATTTGGTTATAGATGTGATACTGTAGACAGTATTCTCAGCTTTAATATGTCTCATAGGGTATACAGTCATTTGTAATAATTATAGATATAGGTATGAAGTAGCTGATAAGGAAGTTAGACGTTACTCTTTTATAGCCAGTAACACGTAGATACTCTATTAAGCAAGTGCTAATTTTACAAGTAGTCATATTTTGATGAATTTGCAGCGATAGGTAGTGCGTAAAACCGCGCCCCATCGAATTCTTTATTAGTCCGCAACATGCCATGGATGGCGTGTAATAATTTACGCATCACAGCATAGACTGCTTGTACTTTTTTTAAACGGTTATCCTCACTGCAAGTGATGATAATAGCCTTGAATATTCGGCTCGAATCGGCTGGCAACCAATGCTGGCATATACAAGGCTGGGTTAGCTTATTAATCGTATCGAATTAACCCAGTCTACTGAGCTAAATTGATGACAAAAATGGGGCATACATCTTGGGGTTGTGGCCAACATGTCCTTGATGCTCAGGCAAGCTGCCTGGGCATCGGCCTCTGAGTTTTACGCTTGGTTTATCCATGGTAGCGTAAAACCCCGTCTCTTTTAAGGGCGAAAGGATGTAAGCGGCTCAACTCGCCAAGTAATTATTCGGGCGTTCTTTTGCTGTTCAATGTACTGGCGAATAATGGATATGGGTGCGCCTACAACTACCTGCAAAGTAACTGGGCGACCATGATGCCCTACCCATAACTTCTTTTTGATTTCAGGGTAATTCTTTTGCGAATCATTCGGCAGGAAACGCCCTTTCAGACTGTTTTACCAGTGCCGACACCGCTACTTTGGGTGGATAGTTAACCAGCAGGTGAACGTGGTCATCCTCACCATCGAACTCCACCAGTTCGGCCTCGAAGTCAGCGCAAACGCCGGTGAAGATTTCTCGCAGGTCATCGATCTTCTTTTGTGAATACGCCGCGGCGGTATTTTAGTCACAAAGACCAAATGAACGTGCATCTTAAAAGCACAGTTTCAAAAATGTCTAATATCGTTATTTTTTTCCATAGACCAATTTAAAATTGTGATAGTATAGCACCGTAAAGAAAAAGACTATACGCAAGACTTTCAAGTTTCGATTAAAGATAACGCCGGGAGATAAGCCAATACTTCCCTTATTCATTGCAGGTCGAAACCGCTTTGTTTAGGGGGAATAAAGCCCTGGCGCTCAATCTTTTTCGCCTTGAAACAAAAGCGCCGTTGATGTGGTATCACGAGCTTAATTTTGGTGGAAGCACTCTGAAACAATCCGATGAATATGGATTCTTACGGGAGCTTCCATCGCAGGCGATACAGCAAAAGCAGAAGAATTTGGAGAAAGCCTTTAAAGATGGGTTCGATAAAAACCAACCATTAGAAGCGAATACCCGTTTTTAAGAAAAAAGACAAGCATGATAGCTTCCGATACCCACAAGGCTTTAAGGTAGACCAAGAAAAAAGCCAAGTGTTTTTGCCTAAAATTGGCTGGGTAAGTTACCGCAACAGCCGCAAGATTATCGGCGAATCCAAGAATATCACTGTAAGCCGAAAAGGCAAGCACTGGTACGTCGCCATTCAAACCGAATACCAAGCCGAGCTGTTGCCGCACAAATCAACTTCCATAGTCGGCATTGATGTGGGCATTAAACAGTTTGCCCCGCTATCGGACAGCAATATTTACGCACCCTTAAACAGTTTCAAGGCGAAAGCGGCAGAAATTAGACAAGCTGCAAAGACAGCTAAAGAATAAAAAAGAAGTTCTCGAAAAACTGGAAAAAAGTAAAGGCAAAGATTACTCAATGCCATGAGGATATTGGCAATGCGCTTGAAAATTACCTGCACAAAGTCTCAGCTGAAATCTGCGAAAACCAAGCGATGATTGTTCTTGAGGATTTACAGGTAAAAAATATGAGCAAATCGGCTAAAGGGAATAGCGAAAAGCACGGTAAGAGATTGGAGCAA
>CALOCH010000007.1:0-27922 GCA_942491615.1 uncultured Gammaproteobacteria bacterium | reverse complement strand
GTAGGAATCCGTTCCTCAAAATCGTATACCTATCGAAAATAGTACCTAATTCAAGGTTGTTTACGCTCTCTGTTGATAACGATTCCACGTTGCAACTAGAGTCCTGAAGGATGGCCTCCACTGCTATATCCGTAGACATAACAGCCGATAACTCCTTCGAGACGTGAAGTCTATCCAGCAAGATTCGCTTAACCTGGCGATACGGCATATACCGTGTTATCGCCTTGTCAGCGTGCCTGTGCTTGATATTACACGCAGCATTGACGTCAGCCTGCGATACCTCCCCATTCACATGGTAAAATTTGTCGCCCACGCGTTTTCCTTGCAGATGGTGAGTATTGGAGTCCATTTGTGAAGTATACGCCGCGTTGATGTAATGCAACTCAAGACCTCCAGGTTTGTTACTTTTTCTAACGCTTCAGTGATCGCACCTTTCATCCAGCTATTCATAAGCCGATTGAATTGTTTCCATTGATTTTTCTTCGGAATGGGTGAAGTGAGGTCTTCTGCAATCACTTGTGCCGCATCATCCACAACGGAATGAGCCGCTTTAAAACAGTGTGTTCGGATTTGTTGTTTGATTTTCCGATTTTGCTGAACACGTTTTTTTGTACCCAGATTGTTTTTATAGATCCGTGCTTTTTTCTTGGCTGAGGCTTTTTCAGCGATTTGGAATAATTTATGGCTCTTCCGGATCTGCCGTGAAAAGAATAAATTCTGCTTATCCAACCAGTATTTTTCGATGATGCCCAAACAACCTGTAGCCATCTAAATCGAGTGAAAGTCGCTGTTTTAAATGTTTGATATTAAGAATTCCATAACACCGCGCCGCTTCAAGCTTTAATTTTATTATTGAGCCCTTCAACAAACCCCCTGGACTCTCTGTCAAGAAAATAGTTGCTTATCTCATCGCTCCATTGGTTCAATGTCGTTAAAAAAGGCTCAAAAGCGAGCTGCGCTTGATTTCTCAGCAAGCTCTTGCCAGATATCAAAATAAACTAATGCATCCGCTTTGCTTGTTCTTTTTTCAAAAATACAGGTAAGCAGTTCACGAAAAATATAAGCATGTTTCAGCTCATCTGAATAAGACGGCAACTGTCTCAATCGTTTTTGTTCGTCAGCATCTAAATCTTCCCAGGACTTACGGAAAGGCTACATTGTCATTTTATTTCCGTATACTCATCGTCAGTTAGCTCTTTTTTTAAGCGTTTTAATTCATGTTTACGAACGTTATCAGTACATTCTACATAATGTTTGGCCACATGAAATCGATCAACAACAACCTCAGCTTCGGGTAATGCCTCGTGAACAGCATTAATAAATCCATCATACATATCACTGGAAACGCGCTTAATTCAGGGCTTAAACTTCGCTGGAATCGACGGGAGAAAATTTTTAACGGTTTCTTTTTTACGATCTGGCAAAACAGCGATGATCTTTACTTTTCTTGCTGATGTGTTCTGCAACTAATAATAGATGTAAAGTTCTTGTAATACTTTTTTTAAAGAAATTTCATCAATACCCAATTCCCAAATATCCTCCAAGGCACTCCAGTCGACTTCTGAGCTGACATGACGATCGACAATCCCTAGTACTGCATCTTCACCAATCATTTGTTTTAAGCCTACATCCACAATTGTTGAGTTAATGAGCTCACGTAAAATAGATTGTTCATACACTTTAGTGTGAAGTATATTGCTCTTATACCAGTCACATGTTTGTGTGGTGGTTGGATATTTTTTACAGTGTGGACAACGAAACCGTTTAGGGCTAATCTTCAGATAGACAGGTCGATCTAAAATAGGCAAATGGCGTAATAAAATGGCATTATCAGTACCATGTAGCTTATCAATAAATTGACCGCACTGGTGGCAGCGAACACCTTTTCGGTACTTTCAACTTCAATAACAATACTGTTGTCGTTATTGATCGTCGTATTCACAACGGGAATATTTTCGATATCCAAAGGTATACTGATATTATTCATTGTCATGTCCCCTTCTTATCAGTTTACCTCTATTTCAGGTAATAATAATCTTTTTATTGCCCGTAAAAAGGGGTTTTTTAATAATTCACGGCAGATCCGGAAGAGCCAAAATTTTTCTTACAAATAGGTTCACTTAGCCTGTAATCATAGCTATTATAAAAAATCATTCTGACTACTTACCCGATACTGCATGCAACTCATTCGCTGTACTAAAAAACTCCAAAAAGAAATGTGCCTTAAAACGGCAGACCTGGTTGACGAGGAAATAGAAAGCGAAACATTAGGTGGCTGGCATGCTAATCTGTTAGCCATAAACAGGCGTAAATGTGTACTATTTACTAATGATAAAACACTCTTCAACTTTATCATTACCGGCGTGAAAAAAGTCCAACTCGCTCAGCTTCACACCTTGTTTAAAGATCACCTGCAATGCATTCTAGCTGACGAAGAGATTGACACAGCAACTCGTAGCCAAATTATGCAGGAATACCAAACAATTCGTTTTGCGAATACCAATAGCAAAAGTGTATTAGGTGCGATGAATGATCTAGCCTTTCACTATGAAGTTCATATTTGCGATGATGGGGGAGTCAATGGCTGTCTATTGCCTTCGATTATCAATAAACTCAACCGCATGCCGATGAAGCGGTTAAACTATAACTATCCTATAGACGCTTTACAAAGCTTATACAGATTACAAGCAGCGCCATAGCGACTACAATAACGCAAAAACAATAATGGATAGCAAGCGTATGGAACACGATCAGCACAGCTTAGCGCTAGCTTCAAAACCAACATTTCTGGTAAAAGCCATAACATCGTCAATATTTTCCAAACTGATGCCATGCTATGAATCAAACACAACAATCAAACCGCTTCCGAATTTAAATCAGTTCTACATAATATAGATAAACCATGACCCAAATCCCCAACAATCTTGCAGCCTTTATTTGGTCGCTTGCCGACTTACTACGCGGTGATTTCAAACAAAGCCAATATGGCCGCGTCATTTTACCCTTCACTTTATTACGTCGCTTAGAGGGTGTGCTAGAGGGTAGCAAAGAAGCCGTCTTAGCGGAATATGATAAAGTTCAGGCCATGGGCTTACCCGAAGAAGCTCAGGAAAAGATTTTGTTACGCGCAACTAACGGCTTATCCTTTTTCAATACCTCAAAAATGGATTTATCTAAGCTGGGCGAAGCCGGCATTAAAGATAACCTAGAATCCTATATTCAAGGTTTTTCAAAAGATGCCCGGGAGATATTTGAATATTTTAACTTTGCCGAATTTATCGGTCAGCTTAATGATGCTGACTTACTCTACAAAATAGTACAAAAAGTCAGACAAACCGATTTAAGCCCCAACGCGATTTCTAATCACGATATGGGCCTAGTGTTTGAAGAATTGATCAGACGCTTTGCTGAAGGCTCAAATGAAACCGCTGGAGAACACTTCACGCCAAGAGACATTATTAGACTAACAACCTCTCTAGTTTTTATGGAAGACGATGATGCCTTAACCAAACCCGGTATTATTCGCACCATATATGACCCAACAGCAGGGACTGGCGGCTTTCTATCAGCTGGCATGGAATATGTGTATGAGCTAAATCCTCAAGCGGTGATGCGAGCGTTTGGCCAAGAACTTAATCCAGAAAGTTACGCCATCTGTAAAGCAGACATGCTGATTAAAGGTCAGGATGTTAGCAATATCAAATTGGGTAATACTTTATCCAATGATCAACTCTATACCGCTAAATTTGATTACATGCTGTCCAATCCTCCTTTTGGTGTGGACTGGAAAAAGATCGAGCAAGACATTAAAGATGAAAACAGCTTAAAAGGCTTTGATGGCCGATTTGGCCCAGGCTTACCCAGAGTCTCAGACGGTTCATTATTATTCCTCTTACACTTGATCAGCAAATTCAGAGGATCTGAACAAGGTGGTGCAAGAATAGGTATTATCCTTAATGGCTCACCTTTATTTACCGGTGGCGCAGGCTCAGGTGAATCCGAAATTCGTCGTTATATACTCGAAGCAGATTTATTAGAAGCCATTGTCGCCTTACCGACGGATATGTTTTACAACACCGGTATTGCCACTTATGTCTGGGTGTTATCCAATAAAAAAGCCGAACAGCGTAAAGGTAAAGTTCAGTTAATTAATGGGGTGAACCTATGCGGCAAAATGCGTAAATCTTTAGGTTCTAAACGCAATGTCATGGATGAAGCGGATATTGCCATCATTACCCGCAGCTTCGGTGCGTTTGAAGAAGTACAACAAATACTCGATAAACCTTTAGAGCAAAAATCCAATCGCGGACGTAAGAGCACGACCGCCATGGACGGCGGAAGTGCCGGAAATGCAGGAGCAATTTCCGGTAAAACCTTCTCCAGCAAAATTTTCAACACCCATGAGTTTGGCTATCGCCGTATCACGATTGAGCGGCCTTTAAGAGAATCTTATCAATTCAGTGATGAACGCATTGCCGAACTCCGTTTTGCACCCAAACCGTTAAAGGCCGCGATGCAATGGCTTTATGCGGAATATGGTACTCACTGGTCTGACAAGGTGAATGATTCTGGAAGAATCAGAGAGGGTGCCCTGGGGTATACTGAAGATTGTGCAAACTATGGCGATTTAAGCGAACATGAAGAAGCCTGTCGCAAGCGTATTAAAAGCCACTTTAGCGAGCTGAAAGAAAAACAGATCAAAGACCTGTTGGATAGCAAACTCTGGCTAACGCAAAAACAAATCCTGTTAAAAGCCAAACAACTGCAAAATACCATCGGTACCGCCCAATACGATGATATGAACGGCTATGAAGCAATCCTAAAAGCGGCCTGCAAAGCCCAAGGGGTGAGTTTGGATGTTAAAGAGAAAAAACAAATCACCGATGCCGTCAGCTGGAAAAATCCAGATGCTGAAAAAGTCATTAAAAAGATTCATAAAGGCATACCGTTCATCCTGAACATAAAGCCAATCCAATCTATGGTTTATTTGAAGTTAATGGCCAAACCATAGAATACAAAGCTGATGGTGATTTACGCGATAATGAAAACGTCGCCCTTGATCCCAGCAAAAATGTCAACGACATTAACGAAGCCTACTTTAAAAAAGAAGTACAACCGCATGTGCCGGATGCCTGGATAGATGCCAGTAAGAAAGATGCCAAAGATGACGAAATCGGCATAGTCGGATATGAAATTCCTTTTAACCGTCATTTCTACCAATATCAACCGCCGCGTGATCTAGTGGACATTGATGCTGATTTAGATAAAGTCAGTGCCGAGATTATGGAACTGTTGCGCGAGGTGCATTCGTGATCAATGAGCTATCCCATAATAACGAATATAAACACTGGCTAAAAGACCGCAAGCAAAAGGTATTACAGTCACAGCTTAAAGCCGTGGTACAGGTTAATAGCACACTGTTGGAATTCTATTGGGAATTAGGCGAAGAGATTGTCCTGAGGCAAAGCCAGGCAAGCTGGGGCGATGGCTTTTTAAAACAACTTAGCCATGACTTAATGGCTGAATTTCCTGAGATGAAAGGCTTTTCCGAACGGAATTTAAAATATATACGCCAATGGGTGGTGTTTTATTCCAGCGAACCAGCAATTGGGCAACAGCCTGTTGCCCAATTGACCCAAATCCCTTGGGGACATAACCTAAAAATTATCGCTCAATGCCAAAGCGTTGAAGAGGCCGTGTATTATGTGCAAAACACCCTAGCTAATGGCTGGAGCCGAAGTGTTTTAACCCATCAAATAGAAAGTGGGTTATGGCAGCGTGAAGGCAAAGCCATAAGCAACTTTAATGAAACCTTACCCGCTCCACAATCTGACCTTGCTCAGCAAACCTTAAAAGATCCTTATGTCTTTGATTTTTTAACCCTGAGTAAACAACACAGCGAACGGGAAGTGGAACAAGGCTTGATAGAACATATCACCCACTTCTTATTAGAGCTAGGTGCTGGCTTTGCCTATATGGGTAAGCAATACCCGATACACGTTGGCGAACGTGATTTCTTTATCGACTTGCTGTTTTACCATGCGCAATTAGCATTGCTATGTGGCGTTATCGAACTTAAAATAGGCGACTTTGAACCTGAACACGCAGGCAAGCTAAACTTTTATATTAAAGCCATTGATGAGCAATTATGCGGCGAGGCCGATCAGCCGACGATTGGTATTTTACTGTGTAAAAATAAAGACCGGTTGGTAGCAGAATATGCTTTAAGTGATATACAAAAGCCGATGGGTGTTTCGGAATATCAGTTAACACAATCACTGCCTAAAAATCCTGCAATCCAAGGTATGCCCAGTATTGAAGACGATTGAAAATGAATTGGGCGGTGAGTTATGAAATATAGAGCGTATTCTGACTATAAGCTAACGCATTTAGGATGGTTAAATAAAATCCCTAATCATGGGAGGTTAAACTGATTGGCTATCTTGGATAATCGATAATCGGCTAAGACTTATTGGACAGGTGATTGCGTGGTTAATGAGGGCGAAGTAGTTAGACGGATATAAGTGGATCTCAGGTCGTCAAATGTACATAACCAAATAGATCGCATTTCTACCAGTTTAACGATAATGGTTTCTGTCAATAAAACAATCTCTGCAAATAAATTAATTGCTCAGAAGGTGACATATTAATTTGCTCTCGAATTGGATCTAGTCGCTCATTGATTGGCAAAACAAATGCTCAAATTGAGTAATTGTTCCGCTAGATATTTGTATATGACTTTTGGTGCGTTGATGATGACTTTCTCAGAAGTTCGAGTACACACAACTCATTGTCTAATTATTTTTTAATTCAGCTCTGTTTGAATATCAATCTGGTTCTTTTCTTACCGCAACCATCAATCAGCTCACAACTGGAAATTTGAATAGTTTTGAAATCCCATTGCCACCCGAAGATGAACAAGAAAAAATCGCCAACTTCCTTGACCACGAAACCGCTAAAATCGATACCCTGATCGAAAAACAACAACAGCTGATTAAACTGCTAAAAGAAAAACGCCAGGCCGTAATCAGCCATGCCGTCACTAAAGGTCTCAAACCCCAACGCCCCCATGCGCGACTCAGGTGTTGAGTGGTTGGGTGAAGTGCCTGAGCATTGGGTGTAGACTAATTGAAATATTATTTCTTTATCACCCTTTGGAGTATGCGGTGTTGACGACCTGTTAATGGCTCTACTCCAGCTCAAGGTGGACAAATTCCTGGTGGATTGAAGACAGGCCAGGTGCGATTAAGTGCTATAGACTACGAGATATCTTTTCGAAATGAGGGAGCTTGGTGTTGTGAATTGTCACCAAAGATCAGGAGGGTTGGCTTTGTGTAGGGAGTTGAAAATAAAACTGTTGTGAAGGTATCCGAATTGATGGTGTTGTTTCAGAAATGCCGAGCGAAAGTTAACAAGGATATTAATGAACGTTGGGGCGCTTTAATGCTCGGTTCCACCCGAAGGTGAGCAATTAATTATTGAGTCATATGAAAACAGTCTAGAACTGGGTGCGAGTCGCAAGTGCTTTGTTAGGACTGGACAACCTAATATCCGCAGCCGTCACAGGAAAATTGATTCGCATCTCCTCACTCTCTGCGCGCCCGTACTCTTTATTAAAAATAATGATCATAATATAGCGCTGTCCAAATCGGTTTTTCCTTACCAGATCGGTAATGGCAAACCGGTCTTCTGCGAATCTGAGCTCGCGACATGCATCCCAATGCCAAAGCTTCAAATAAAGAAAAAGGGAAGCCAGCGTATGAATCAACCATGATCTAACGGCAAGGTTATAATGGTCAAAGGTTTTAGATTAAACCATATATTTTTGCACTTAGGCAGCCCCCAAAAGGTAAAACAAGTAAGTAATAAATGCGGTGACGCGAGGAGTGATGACCCTAACGGGCGGCACACTGTCGCCTATTACATTATTTTCACCCATTTTCTCTGGTGCTGATTTTGCGCCCTATAAAAATCAAGATGTTCTTCAGCAGCGACGTAGTAAAAACGTTATTCAAAATATTGCTTACTATACCGTGAATCCCCACAAATAATTTAAAAGCAAAACCGAATAGTTAAGTATTTAGACGACAACTTAGGTGAGTAATAGCTTGTCAAAGGCCCCGCGGCATATCCTGGCGAGATATTGAACCTTCTGATAAGCGGCAATAGAAACTAATTGGCGAAGAACGCCGCACAGCCCTAAGCTCTCCCTGCCGGCCGTCAGACTCAGGAAACGATTGAGCTCAATTAGCATTTGCCCGCCGAAATGGTGCGCATCTTTTGATTCCTCACTCTACCTCCGCAAGGCCTTTGATGATCGGTCACGCCTTCCGCGGTTAACCTAAATATCAATTAACGCTCCGTTACAACAATCCCATACGGGTGTTTCTACGGTAGTTTCGACTGTCCTGTGCTTTTTGCTTGCTGAGGGCTTAATGGATGAAAGTAATGATCTGTAAGTATGGGCGCTCCAGTCTCAAATCAGGCTATCCTTAACTTGCCGAATTTCTGCATCCATCGCATCCTGTTTGTGAGGTACATAGAAACCGAGTCGCTCAGGCATACATGCGCTCGCGACATTAGTGCCCATCACCTCAAGACCTCAGCACGACTTAAAGCCACCGCTGTGTCAAAATTACACGCACGGCACCCAGACAACCTTTCCCTAAGTTCAGGCTGGATACCCTGTCCGGGGGCCGTTATCAAGGACTGGCTTTACGCGCCTCCCTTATCCGCCCCACTAATTCTACAGCTTACACAATTCCAACGTATTCATTTTTCTATCTCATGTTTTATACTATAATGATCACTGGTTCGGCTGGCGCACGTATCGATGTGATGTTCAGAAGCCAGCGTATGAATCAGACCAGTAGGATGGGCCTCTCGTCCGCTCGTTTTCCAGGTGGGACGGGTTTCCAAAAATCAGTTATGACTATAATCCTTTTTAGTTAAATAATCCTGTGTTTTAGAGATGTGTTTAAAATACAAGGATGGGCAAAGGGGCTTTATCCCGTGCCCATCAATATTCAGCATCATAAAAGATGGCACGCTATCGCTTTGCCCATATGGACCCTCGTTTATTGCAAGTCCAGTTTTCAATTTTTTAATGCCATCAACAGAGATCAAGATTGCAGCCATATATCCGGTCTCTAACAGAGGTTTTATTACCTCAGACTCCTGATATCTATCCGCGCGCTTTCACCTCAACCCATCCTATCGGCTCTAAAGAGCCTACGTGCGCTGAACGGGGTTTAAAAGCACCGGTCTGACCTGTTGTTGTCATCACTAATTGTTTTAATCTTGCCTCCGCAATCTGGTTACTCGGTTAATCGAGGGTTATCCACGCTTTGTCCACGGACGAAGTGCTCATCTCACATGCCGGTCGGTGGGAAAAGGGTGGATACCTCGGCTTGCGCTCCTTTATGCTTTGACTTCATAAGCCTTGCCAGTGACTGCCATAGACCACAGTATGCGGGTTTTTACGTGCCAAAGACGACCGCAGCTTTGTCAAATCCACGTCGCTCTATCAGCCCTTGTAGCCACAGGCTTAAAGCATCTGTTTTGTTCGCACAGTTTTTCAATACTGCACGGGCACCATGAATCAATAAGTTCGTATATAACGGTTACCTCGCTTAATGATCCCTAAATAAACTTGCTTGTCTCCGCTACTATGCTGCTTCGGTACCACGCCTAAGCTGGCTGCATAATCACGACTGCTGGCGTAGCTTTTCTCCTTCACCTATATCCGCCGCAATCATGCTCGCAGTCATGGGACCAACACCTGGCACATCTAAAAAGCGTTTTGCCGTTTCATTGTTGGCACATAAGTTTGTTATGCGCTGGTCTTGTTGTTTAATTTTCTCATCTAGCTTGGTTAATTCTTCGTATTGCTCGGCAAACAATTCGCGACTTATGTTGGTGTTAGTTTATTTTCTGCATCTTCCAGAATAAACGGTAATTCTTTTCTAAACCTGATTAATGCCTTGACGAATCACAACGCCACTTTCACTTAACAAACCGCGTATTTGATTAACTAAGGCAGTGCGTTTATCTACATAGCCCTGGCGAACTTTATGAATTAACTGAATATCTTGTTGTTCAACCGTTTTGATAGCGACCACTCGTTTATTGGGACGGGTGACCGCGTCAAAGATAAGCTTTGTGCATCGTTATAATCATTTTTATTACCGACAACGAAGCTTTTAACGTAGCGCGCATTGAGCAATATCACTTCATGCCCTAATGCGGTCAATTCTTCTTGCCCAATAATAAGATGCACCACCACAAGCTTCTATCCCGATCAAGCTTGTTTGGTAAGTAGCAAAGAAGGCTAGCATTTCAGCACGCTTCAGTTTCTTTTTTATAAACTTTATTCTCAGCGGTTAAACTGTACATGTGAAAGATATTTTTTGCGATGTCTAGACCTGTTACGCTATTATTCATTTCGGACTCCTCTTTTTCTTTTCTTATATCGAGTGCATTATATGACACCGTCAAAAGGGAGAGGAGTCCATATCATCATCCTACAGAACTGTGTTTTATGGAGGCTCTTTTATGAACCAGCCTTTAAGTAATAGCGAATTATTTGTTGAGGTAAAAGAGCTTATTCAAGCCGCTAAACAGCAAGCGGCGGTGGCGGTAAATGCTGAACTGACTTTATTGTATTGGCAGGTGGGTAAACGGATTGCTGATGAAGTATTAAAAGGCGAGCGAGCAGAATATGGTCAGCAAGTTATTAAAACACTGGCAAAGCAATTAACTGAGTCGATCGGTAAAGGCTGGGGCAATAAACAGTTATTGCATTGCTTACGCTTTGCTGAAGTTTTTCCTGATCAAGACATTGTCTACGCACTGCGTAGACAATTGAGCTGGACGCATCTTCGCTCACTTATTTATATTGAAGAGGCGTTAAAACGAGAATTTTACCTCGCGATGAGCATTCAAGAGCGCTGGTCTACCCGTACTTTAAGCGAGCGTATTGATTCTCAGCTATTTGAACGCACCGCTATTTCAAAAAAGCCTGATCAAACGATCAGCCAGGAATTACAGTTGTTACGCGATTCGGGACAGGTTAATCAAAACCTGATTTTAAAAGATCCTTATGTATTGGATTTCTTGGGCTTAAATGATAGTTATTTAGAAAAATATTTAGAAGATGCCATGCTACATTTTAGAGGTTGCTACGAATGAATGACAATAAACAAGATATACGCTGGAAACAACGATTTGCTAATTTCAACCGCGCTTTTTTATTATTACGAGAGGCGATGGAAAATGACTTACCAAGCCTGAGCCAATTAGAAAAAGAAGGTATTATTCAGCGTTTTGAATATACCTTTGAGCTGGCATGGAAGGTGTTAAAAGATAAAATGGAAAACGATGGTCTGGTGCTAGATAAAATTTCACCTAAAGCGGTGATTAAAGAAGCCTACGCCGCAAAATATATCAATAATGCGGAAACATGGCTAAAAATGATCGGCGATCGAAATTTGATGAGCCATACTTATGATTTTGTTAAGTTTGAAATGGTGATTCAATCCATTGCCAGTGACTATCTGCCAATGTTAGAAGAATGGCATTATCAACTATTAATTGAAGCCAATGAGCCATGATTGATTGTGGCTTAACGGACGCGCAACTGGCTTTATTACGCGATACATTTAAAAAGCATCTGGCGATTGAATCCGTGAAATTATATGGCTCGCGCGCAAAAGGCACATTTCATGCGCGTAGTGATGTGGATTTAGTCGTTTTTGGCGCCGGTATTGATCGTTTTTTAATCGCAGAGTTATTGCTCGAACTGATGGAGTCTGATTTGCCTTATACGGTTGATTTACAGAATTATCATGATTTAAAAAATCGTGCTTTGATTGAGCATATTGATCGTGTCGGGCAGGTGATTTATACGAAGAGGGATTTTTATAATGACTAACAAAGCGAACGAATCAGCCTTTCAAAACGATATGATCCGTCAGCTAGTCGCTAATGGCTGGCAACTTGGGAAACCAGAAAACTACAACCGTAAACTGGCTTTGTATGAGGAAGATGTTTTAGGCTTTGTTAAAGAAACTCAAGATGCTCAATGGCAAAAATTCTGCGCACTTTACCCTAATAAGCCTGAACAAAAGTTTTTAGAACGGGTCGCCACCCAGCTGAATAAAGCGGATCCGAATGCGGCTAATAAAGAAATGCGTACCTTTGGCACTTTGGGCCTGTTACGTCATGAATTACGTGATCGCGGTACACGCTTCAGTTTATGTCAGTTTAAACCCGAACATGATTTAAATCCTGACACCTTGGCACGCTATCAGCAGAACCGTTGCCGTGTGGTGCCTGAGTTGGTTTATAGTCCGTGGGCAAGCGAAGAACACTTAGCTGAAACAGGTACTAAAGCCAAAGCCTGGCGTATTGATCTGGTGCTGTTTGTTAATGGCTTGCCGATTGCGACTTTAGAATTAAAGTCAGAATTTAAACAAGCGGTACAAAATGCCATTAAGCAATATAAAACCACGCGCTTTGCTATTGATCCTGCCACTAAAAAACCAGAACCGTTATTAAGCTTTAAACGCGGTGCCCTGGTGCATTTTGCGGTCAGTCAATATGAAGTGTATATGGCAACCCGACTGGAGGGCGAAGACACTTACTTTTTACCGTTTAATAAAGGCACTAAAGAGGGTGCTGCCGGTAATGATGTACCTGAGAATGTTGATCAATACGCTACCGATTATTTATGGAATGAGGTGTTATTGCCTGACAACCTGTTAAAGATTCTTGCCCGTTTTGTGCATTTACAAATTGAAGAGAAAGAAGACTGGGAAGGCCGAAAATATAAAAAAGAAACCTTAATTTTCCCGCGTTATCATCAATGGGATGTGGTGAATAAATTAGTCGATGCTGCCAGAACGGAAGGCCCAGGGCATAAATACTTAATTCAACACAGCGCGGGTTCGGGCAAATCTAATTCTATCGCCTGGGTAGCGCATCAGTTATCGTCTTTACATAATGCCAGTGGCAACAAACAGTTTGATTCTATTATTATTGTCACCGATAGAAATGTACTGGATGCCCAACTACAAGAAACCATTTCTCAATTTACCAGTGTTGAAGGTGTGGTTGGGCGTATTAATAATCAAGAGGGTGATGGTTCTAAATCAGAAAAACTGGCCAGTGCCTTAGAAAATTCACAGCCGATTATTATTGTTACCATTCAAACCTTTCCTTATGTGTTAAAAGCCATCGAAAACAGCGTGAGTTTAAAAGAGCGCAACTATGTGGTGATAGCTGATGAGGCACATTCATCGCAAACAGGTTCTACCGCACGGCAGTTAAAAGAAGTGTTGATGGTAGATAGTACCGATGAAGAGTTAAGCACGGAAGATATATTAGATGCCGCAGTGGCTTCACGCCGAGCTTCCGCCAATCTTAGTTATTTAGCCTTTACTGCCACCCCTAAAACAAAAACCCTGGAGTTATTTGGTCGCTTACCTAATCCCGATGAAGCGCCGTCTAAAAGAAATAAGCCTGAAGCCTATCATGTCTACAGCATGCGTCAGGCCATAGAAGAAGGCTTTATTCTGGATGTATTAAAAAATTACACCAATTATAAAGTTGCTTATAACCTGGCGATGAAGATTCAAGGCTCTGACCAGGAGGTGGAAAGTAAAAAAGCCAAGGTTAAACTGAATCAATGGGTGCGTTTGCATGATTATAATATCTCACAAAAAGTGCAGGTCATTGTTGAGCACTTTAAAGACAATGTGATGGGCTTATTAGGTGGCCAAGCCAAAGCAATGGTGGTGACTAGTTCGCGTAAAGAAGCGGTGCGTTATAAGTTATGCTTTGATAAATATATTGCCGAAAAAGGCTATCAAAAGATTCATGCCATGGTGGCGTTTTCTGGTGAAGTAGAGTTTAACGAAAAAGATCCGAATGTTGATGGCTTAATCGGCGAGAAATATACCGAAGGCAATATGAACCCACATCTTAAAGGCCGCGATATGCGTAAAGCCTTTGATTCGGATGATTATCAAGTGATGCTGGTGGCAAATAAATTTCAAACAGGATTTGATCAGCCCAAATTGTGCGCCATGTATGTGGATAAAAAACTGGGCGGTGTGGAATGTGTGCAAACCTTATCACGCTTAAATCGAACTTATCCTGGTAAAGCTGAAACCGGCACTTTTATACTGGATTTCTTTAATGATCCTGATGATATTCTTGAGGCGTTTCAGCCCTATTATCAAACAGCTGAACTGGATGATGTTTCTGACCCGGATTTGATCTTTGATTTATTCGACAAGCTAAGAGCAGCCGGTATTTTTCAATGGCATGAAGTGGAACAATTCTGCAATTCCTTTTTACAAAAGAGCAAAAGCAATGCTGCCATTGCCAATATTTGTAAACCCGCTGTAGAGCGTTGGCAAAAGCGTTATAAGTCCGCT
Source organism: uncultured Gammaproteobacteria bacterium (assembly GCA_942491615.1). GTDB lineage: Bacteria > Pseudomonadota > Gammaproteobacteria > Methylococcales > Methylomonadaceae > Methyloprofundus. The sequence goes on along the minus strand of CALOCH010000007.1, from coordinate 13,481 downwards.
GTTGATGCCTACAAGCAAGCCAAAGAGATGTTTGATCGCACCAAGAAAACAGATGATGCGGTACTGATAGCCAATGCAGAAAATAGCTTTAAGGAATGTAAGCAGGAAAAAGATGCCCTGGAAATCTTTAAAAAAGACTTGGGTACCTTTGTACGTTTCTATGAATTTATGTCCCAGATTGTGGATTACGATAATAAGGATTTAGAAAAGCTCAGCCTTTATACTAGAAACTTACGCCCCATGTTGCGAGAAGCATTGCTTGATGAAGATGATATTAATTTGAATAGCGTGGTATTAAGTCATTACCGTTTATCAAAAATACGTCAGCAGGATATTCAGTTAAAAGAAGATGCGGGCGAGTATTTAAACCCAGGGGATAGCTTAGGCTCTGCAAAGGCGAAAGATAAAAAAGAAGAGTTTTTGTCACAGATTATCAACCGGTTAAATGAACTATTTATCACCGATGAGTTGACTGATAATGATTTGGTTAATTATGCCTACACAGTCAGAGATAAGCTGAGTGAGAATGCTTTGGTAATGAGTCAAATTGCAAACAATACACCCGAGCAGGCCATGTTAGGTGATTTCCCTAAAGCCATAGATGATGCGGTGATGGATAGTAATGAGGCACACCAAAATCAGATGATGCAGTTGTTGTCTGATCCTGCTAAAGCGGCCGGGTTTGCTAGGGTGGTGTTTGATTTGTTGATGCAAAACGGTAAGTAAATTAACCTTTAAGGAATAGATATGGATATTGTGGAATTAATTAAACAATTACCGAAAAACACTAAATATAAACGGTTGTTTCAAGGATTATTTAATCCTGAATCCTAAAGTGAATTAATAGTATTGTGTTTATAAACTTATAGTTTATATAAGCTGTATTATAATGTAATAACTTTGCAGAGATTGTAAATGTAGAGTATGTATAGAAGCTTTCTAAGCTATTAGAAATAAAAGAAAAATATGCCTTTGCACGATTAGAAGTGCTACGAGACCTGCAGGAAGGATGTTGCTGCTGGTTAATTAATTTCAATTTGAGGATAATTCATGGCTAATGTAAACACAGATAAACTGCTAGAAAACAACAAACTTTATGCAAACGGTGAGCAAGTACATAATTCTTCCCATCCTGGTAAGCAACCGATCAATCCAGCCAGACATGTGGCTGTTGTTGCCTGTATGGATGCTCGGCTTGATGTTGAGGACTTGCTAGGTTTGCAAACTGGAGACGCACATATCATCCGTAATGCCGGGGGTGTTGTTACTGATGATGCAATTCGTTGCCTTATTATCTCGCACCACCTGCTTAATACTAATGAAATCATCTTAATTCATCACACCCGCTGTGGTATGTTGGCTTTTAGTGATGACCTGCTCAAAGCCGGGCTAGAAGGCGATCCAGCGGCTGAAAGGTTGCTGGGAAAGGCGACGGGACGAGATTTTACCAGTTGTCATCACAGCGCTTCGACACCTGCCCAGTTTCATGCCTTTCGTGGTCCACTAGAAGCGCTTGATTCAGCGCCTGATGAGGCTCAAATCGAACGCCTTAGCTGGGATGTCAGACGTTCGATATCCAGAATCATGACGCACCCATGGATTCCAACCGAAGGACCTGATGCTTCGACAGTACGAGGGTTCATCTATGATGTTGATACAGGAAAACTTCAGGAAGTGAGCTATCCGGGACCGATGGTACTTTCGGCTAATAAGCTGCTTGAGCACTAAAGACCTGAACAACCGAATGAGGATGTTCAGGGAGGCAAGGGGGAGCGTATATATTTGTTCTCCCGTTGTCTCTGCCCGGAGTCATTTTAATTTACAAGAAAGAGCTTTAGCTGTGGCCCTCCCCCCCAGTTGTTCAGCTTGTGGCTGTTTATTAGTTCGCTTGGGTATTTCTCAGCAAAAAGCGGTTTCCTATCTTTATAATAAAAAACAATACTGGTTCTGTTGTGATGGATGCCTCGAACTGTTCAAATCTGGACCTGAACAAAATTACTGCCTGAGACATCAGCATTAGTTGTTTGTCCCGTTTGTCTGGCTATATTTAAACAAAATCAGGAATATTACATCAAACGCCTGGCTTGGCAAACAGACTATGCCAGAATCTTTGGCGAACAGGAGGAGTATTGCAGCCATTCATAACGAATATCCCGACCAATCTGGTTATGGGTTTTCTTGGCGTGGGTAAAACCACCGCTATTTTAGATTTATTCAAGCAAAAACCCAAAAATGAAAACTGGGCAGTATTGGTGAATGAATTTGGCAAAATAGGGATTGATGGTGCTATTTATTCATCGGCAGGTATTACTGTTAAAGAAGTCGCGGGTGGCTGCTTATGCTGTGCAGTGGGATTGCCATTTCAAGTCAGCCTCAATCGCCTATTAAAAGAAGTTAAACCTGACCGACTACTGATTGAACCCACAGGTTTGGGTCATCCTAAAAAAGTTTTGGATATGCTGTTGGCAGGATCGTTTAAAGAGGTTCTGGAGCTACGAGCGAGTCTGTGTCTCGTCGATCCAGAAAAATTAAAAGACAGTCGTAATACAACACACGAAACCTTTCTCGATCAAATCGCTTTATCCGATGTATTAGTCGCGAATAAAATGGACCTGGCAGATAGTTCCCCCAACACCCCCCCCACCCAACTTCTTCCGACTTCAACAGCACCCACCCACACCACACACCCCTGCCTCAAAGTCTTTTTATTAACACACCAAAAAAAAAAACCAAAGAAAAACCCACCAAACAAACAACCACCACCACACCCCCCCAAACCCCACGGCAACACAAAACCAACAACACCAAAACAAAAAAACATGCAACCAACAACACGTTTAAATTACTACGAACTCTTTATCTGGACCGCATTAATTAGTGCCTTTCTATCTGTTCGTTAGTATTAAAGGAATAGCAACACAACAAAAACAAAAGAGACACCAGAAACCCAAAACCCAAGACCCCCAACCCACCAACCAACGGAAATAGACGAGAACCCATAACCCAAGACACCCAATAAGCCCAAAGGGGCCCAACAGACCTAAATATAGCGAATTGAATTAAGATATACACTATTTGGGATAAGTATGTTTTTTGCATTTATCCAGATCAGTTTATCTTCTAAAGAAAGCATGTTAACTCGTTTAAAATAAATTGGGTTTTAGGATTAATTTTTAATTGGGGGAAGTTAAAAGTTTTGATTAATTCACTTAGAACGTTACTTTTTGCTTTATTAATGGGGGGTTGAATTAGGCCCTTCCATTTATTAAATAGAAAAAGTTGAAAACATTTTGGATGGTTGTATTGCTGAATTTTTTAATTAAAGAAAACTTTGAGAGTGTAAAATGTAAGGCTTACCCCTTTATATCTGTATAAGTACCTATGTAAAATAAATTTAACCTTTATGAAAATGCCACTTTATGACTTACCCCAATATTTGCAAGTACATTAAATAGTTCCCGCTCCAGCGATTGATAAGATTCATAGGCAGAAAAAGGTAGCCATTCGTACTTTATTTTACGCCAAATAATCTCAATGATATTTAACTCAGGTGAGTAAGGAGGGATAGGATAAATCGTTAAATTGGCTTCTTTCCAGCGTTCAATGTTTTCCTTGAATTCATTACTTGTATGAGTGGATGCATTATCAATAATCAGGACGGTTGGGATTTTTATGTTCTTAGAAAATTCATCAATACAAGCCACCACGACTGAGGTATTAACCGTTCCCTCGAAGACAAATGAATCAAATTCACAATCTCTGTTAACAAAGCCCAATACATTGAGCCGTTTACTTTTCGAGCTAGGAACTTCGATTGTTTGATCTGACAGTTGCCATGCATAAGGAACGCAAGGTTCCAGTGTGAACCCCGATTCATCAAAGTAACATAAATTGAGTTGATTATCCTTATGCTGTTGTATTAGTTCTTTTATGTTTTCTTGCGCTACATCAAAATCTTTTTGATTTCGCTTGGTTCGCAATGATTTTCTAACCCGTTTCCAGACAAGGCCAGCTTGTTTACAAATCAATTTTATCGTATCAATACTGACTGTGATGCCTAACTCTACCTCCAAATCAGCAAGAACTGATTTTAACGATCGAGGCGATTTCTTAACTCTTTTTACAATATTGTTTTTTTGATTATCGGTTAAAATACTTGGGCGTCCTCGACCCGGAAGATCAATCAGCCCACATATTCCAAATTCTTCCCATTTAGAAAACCACGTTGAAACCGTCTGGCGACATACATTATATGTCGAGCAAATCACCGGAACTGAAACCCCCCGGTGACTTAATAAGATAGCATGAGATCGCCGCCTGCTTAAATAACGCGGATGGTTTTTATGCATCTCATTTAATGTGGTAATTTCTTCTGTCGTGAGTTCATCTATGTAAATCATCAAAAACTATGGGTAATAAAATAATTAGCTTATTATGATACATTTTTAGTTAAATTAATTTTTCGTGAGTACTTACCTCTAATATTTATATTCATTTTCAGAAGTGTCATAAATTATCCATTTCCAATTTTGGTAACTTTGAGGAAAAAAAAAAAAAAAAAAAAAAAAAAAAAAAAAAAAAAAAAAAAAAAAAAAAAAAACATATGGTTGATGGGATTTCTGAATTATTCCAACTTCTTTTATCAAGATTTTACAAAAAAAAAAAAAAAAAAAAAAAAAAAAAAAAAACTAACCCAGTAACACAGTGGGGTTTTGTAGTCACAATATCCGTACCGGTAATTTCTTTTTGTTTTATATTTTGGAGATTTTACATGAGAAAATATCGGTTGAAAGAAATTGAAAAACAGCATCTGGATGACTTATGCAAAAGCCGTGAAGAGCTGATTAAAAAACAGCAACGTGAAATAGAGGCGCAGACAAAAACGATTAACAACCAAAGTTCATGGTTTCTCAATGTCAGGCTTCAGGAAGTCAAAAAAGAGCGTAAAGAGGGTATGAGGAACGGGCGATTAATATACTACGAACGGGCGTAGAAGCAATTGGATTAGATTTGGCTACTTGTTGTGTTGAATTAGCATTACATAATTTAAGTCTCTTTTCAGAATATGGGGTACGCTATTTATTAGAAGCTGAGCGCATGGCTAGAATCGCAGCGCTGTTACATCCGTTAGATCAAGAAAGCCAATTACTACTTGCAGAGATACTCGCTGTTGAAAGTGAAGAGGAATATGATCGTTCAAATTATATGGCATCTGATGTTTTATGGGATGAAGTCATTGATTTTCTAGGAACGGGTGATAATCCAAAGGGGATTATGCAGTCATTGGAAAATTCTGCGATGCTATTCTATAAAAGAGGGCAATACCTGGTTGCTGAAAGGATATATCGACGTATTTACATAATGACGAAACGCTTATTTGGTATGTATAACGAAAATACCTTATTGTTAAGAGGCCAACAAGCACTATGTATAGGTGGATCGGGTAAATATTTCGATGCATTAGAGTTATTCAAACTCTTGCTACCAGATACGGAAAAAGTGCAAGGCAAGGAGCATCGGGATACTTTGATGGTACGATTTAATATTGCTTACTCAATAGGTGAGATGGGCGATAGGAAACAAGCGTTGGAACTATTCCAAGCGCTGCAACTTGATAGAGAAAAAACGTTAGTCAAGGAACATCAAGATACCTTGATAACACGATCTAATATTGCTTACTCGATAGTTGCGATGGGCGACAGGAAACAAGCGTTCGAACTAGTCCAAGCGCTGCTACCAAATATGGAAAAAGTGCAAGGCAAGGAACACTCGAATACTTTACAAATATGGGCTAATATTGCTAATTTGACATGTGATATTGGGGATGACAAACAAGCTTTGGAACTTTCCAAAACGCTGCTACTGCATATGGAAAAGGTGCTAGGCAAGGAGCATTCGGATTCTGTGATGGTACGAGAAATCATTGCTAATTGGCAGGTGTAACGAGCGTTAGTAGCAAGTATTAAAATTATATAAGGCTTTGCTACCAGATATGGAATATTAGGGGCAGAGTAAAATTAAATTCCAAAGAGGGAATGCTAACATTATGTTATCCTGAATTTGAATAACCAAAAAAATCAACCAGACAAGCTGGTTATTTTGATGTTATAAGCCAACGTCACTTAATGAGCGCCAATAAATGAAAATCTTTGCCATGTGCATGGAATGTCACAAAGAATTAGCACGGTAGGTTGGGCTGACAGCAGGAAGCCCAACAATTTACTCGGCAAGTTAATCAATTATGCAATATCGAAGAGCCAAACATAAAGGCGGGTGTTATTTTTTTTACCGTCAATATTGCTGAGCGAAACCGAAGCCTTTTGATTGATCATGTCGACAATTTACCAGTGGGTATAAAAAAGGTTCAACAAAATCATCCCTTTTTTATTAATGGGATTGTTATTTTGCCAGATCATTTACATACTCTATGGACATTGCCACTCGAAGATAATGATTACGCTACCCGCTGGATGTTAATTAAATCTAACTTTTCCAGAGAATTGCCAAAAGAAGAACGAATTAATGCCAGCCGCTTAAAAAAAGAGAACGCGGTATTTGGCAAAGGCGTTATTGGGAACATCTAATTGGTGACGATAATGATTTTGCAAGACATATTGATTATATTCATTTCAATCCAGTGAAACATGGCTATGTTGAACGAGCCGTTGACTGGCAATATTCAAGTATTCACAAATTTATAAGGGCTGGCATTTTGAATGAAAACTGGGGGGCTGGTGTGAGTCGTGAAACAATGGATTCATTTGATGAGATGTCTTTCAATCCAATGTGATTGTTGGGCTTCCTGTTGTCAGCCCAACCTACAGTGCTGACATTATTGGCTGCCCCCTTGATTTTTAGAACTAATAAAACAAGAAATGCAGTGTCTCGAACAACGATTTTATCCATAGTGTTCAAGTTGACACAGGGTGCTGAAAAACGCTGGCAAAAAAATTAGAGGCTTTAAACTTCTAGCTGATGTCATTGATGGCGTTGAATTTGTCAATGGCGAAAAAAGAAATGGTACCTATGGATAATGAAGACAAAATATCAGCCTATTCTTAAACACCAGGTTTGACTATAACTTAAACAAAAAAGGGTGATTCTAAAAAAGAACCACCCTTCTTCTGTGAACTACTAAAACATCTTAGTCTTTAGTAATAGCCCATGTTGTATCACCGTCAGGATTTGCAGAATGTTGAATATTTACAAACATGGTTTTAGGGTCTTTACCGAAATAGATACCAGTACCTTCTGCACCAGGATCCGTTAAAGAACCGAATAACCAAACGTTGTCAGCCATTCCATCTTTATCATGGTCTTTACTAGCAATCCAGATGTCTGATGGTGTGTTATCTTCAATAATGATTAATTTACCGTCTGGAGACGTTGCTAAGTTATCAACGCTATCCCAACCTGATTGATGACCTTCTTGTCCAGGTTTGCCAATTTCTACAGGCACATTCACACCTGGCATAATGAAATTAGTCACGATCATCGCATTTAAATCAACCGCTAATACACGACCTTCGAAGTACTCTTTGTTATTTTCGTCACGAGGACCTTCAGTTACAGCCGCATATAAAACATTGCCAATAATTTCTAGGTCTTCAGGGCGTTGGTAGCTTGTACCGCCTGCTAATGAACCAGCCAAACGAGCATTTAATGGGTCAATAGGGCCTTCCCATGTTGCAGGACCAGTCCCATCTTCACCATCAACACTTAATACAAATAGTTCACCTGATGTTAAATCACCATAAGAACTTGGGACAAATTTATAGATGCCACCACCACAAGGGTTAAGTTGCTTACCTTCCACATCTAAACAACCTGATGTCAGCCCACGATGCTCATCAACCATGTATACAGCACCTTTTGCATCAATTTCGATACCTTCATGAGCGAGCAAACCCACTTGAGGACGTACCTCTACAGAGGCCGATTTCATTAGGTCTTTTTTATCTAATGTCATTTCAAATAAACGACCGTTAGTTGTTTCTTCAGCAAATAAAATGGTGCCCCATGGTGTCCAGCGAATACCGTCAAGTGCAGTCCAGCTTATGTCACTAGCAATTTCTTTTGTTTCGCCTGTTTTTAAATCAACAACAGATACAACACCGCCTTTTTCATTAACAACATCAGGCGCATTGTCACCTAAGCGAACTTCATGTGTGCGGTATAAATAACGCCCTGCCATTTTCCCAGTTTCATTAACTGTATTCATATCATGCCAGTCATCGTAACCATCACCATAAATATTTAATGCTGTTTCATCAGAAACAATTTTTTGGCTAAAACCTTCTGGCAGTTTCCAAGGTGCAGTATCATCCCAGTCTGCACTGTTTGCAGATCCATCAATAGGCTCAAAACCAAATACACCTGTATTTGAATCTTTATCAGCAATCGCCGGTGTTGCAATAGCAAGTGCAACCGTTGCAGCTAATAACATTTCTGTCGATTTTATTTTCATAATACTCACTTATATGATTAAAAAAACAATTAACGGCAATTCAATTTATTACCGAGAGTCTACAATAAGCATTTTTTGTGACAGCACAATGATGTTTAGATGACAATTTGATGACTTGTATTAAATGTTGACCTTTTCTATATCCACTCCTGCCCACACTTTCTCAGTAAAGCTTTAATCGGCACATGCATTTTGCATCCATTCAACAATTAACTTAGCAACATTTGGATAACTGACTCTTACAGTTTTTTTCTTTTCCAGCCAGCTTTTTATGATCGAATCACCCATATCATGCATGCTCTGTCCAAACCCTAATTGCTATAATGCCGGTACAGTTATATACCTCATGCTTAACCCTCCCTAGATAATGGATTACAAATTGTGCTGTGAATAATGTTCGACCAGGTTGGCTAATATTTCATCCGATAGCCGGTCTATATCGGTCTAGCTGGCATATCATCGTGTAAAACTGAAATAGCAAATCAGCGCGTGAAATAAAGCACGACACTTGTCGAAATTTAATAACTTATCATTCAACCCGACAAGCGGCTTATTTCTTTGGATTATTACGTGGCATTAATAATTTTGGCTCTTCCGGATCTGCCGTGAAAAGAATAAATTCTGCTTATCCAACCAGTATTTTTCGATGATGCCCAAACAACCTGTAGCCATCTAAATCGAGTGAAAGTCGCTGTTTTAAATGTTTGATATCAAGAATTCCATAACACCGCCGCTTCAAAACTTTAATTTTATTATTGAGCCCTTCAACGAACCCACTGGACTCTCTGTCAAGAAAATAGTTGCTTATCTCATCGCTCCATTGGTTCAATGTCGTTAAAAAAGGCTCAAAGCAGGCAAAGCCCGATTTCTCAGCAAGCTCTTGCCAGATATCAAAAAAAACTAATGCATCCGCTTTGCTTATTTCTTTTTCAAAAATACAGGTAAGCAGTTCACGAAAAATATAAGCATGTTTCAGCTCATCTGAATAAGACAGCAACTGTCTCAATCGTTTTTGTTCGTCAGCATCTAAATCTTCCCAGGACTTACGGAAAGAGTATATTCCAATCCATAAATGAGCCTGAAATAAGGAGTCAGATTCTGTTTCAGAATGGTTAAAAATATAAAATATTATTATTGTAATTCAAATAAATCCGTGGTGGGTAAGTTGTGGTCGGCCGGTGGTCAACCTGTGGGCAACAGGGACGTTGTCCATCGGGTTGTCCACGGGACCGTCCATAGCTTATCCACCACACCAATTAAAAGCAAATTTTTGATCATCAGGCCGCACAAAAAGATCTTTCGAAAATGGTTTGAAAAAGCTGTTTTTTGGCATCTTGCAGTCGACCGGCAGCTTCGTTATCACTGATTTTATTAGCTATTTTGTCTAATTGTTTGAAGCTAGTGCCGGTTTTCAGGTAACCAGAAGCGTTGGGTAATGATTTCAGTTTTTCGTAAGGAGTCATCATCTGGTCATAGGGATAGCGTTTGCGCTGCTTACCTTTTTCATCCACTATCACTTCGGCAAAGAAACAGGGACGGTGATAATTAATATAAGGGTTGAGATAGGTTTGGTTGAATTCATTAATCAGCGGTGCCCATTTCTGGGGAATATGGCTGTAGCCCAAGTGTTTTCGTACAATCGAGGCATTTTTACTTTCTGCCAAAGCATTATCATTGGTGTGCCGAGCGCGTGATTTAGTTAATTCAATCAGGAGTTTTTCGAGCAGCTTGGCCACGTGCTTGTTAATGTATTCGGAACCATTATCCGAGTGAAACCCTTTGATCACAAAAGGAAAAGTATCCAGTAATTGCTCCAGCACAGAAATCAAATAATGTTCTGATATTTTCTCTAAGGTGCACACCACCTCAAACTGGGTGATCTCATCAACGGCATTGATATGGTAGACGCCTTTTACCCCATCCTGGTCCCCTTGATGTACGCTGTCAATACGAATAAAACCAGGTTGCCCATTGGGATAGGGCTTACGCCGTTCGCCAATCCTTGAACGCACCGGCTTGGTTTTTTCATACTGATGCCGTTGCCCAGCATAGCTCTTGGACTTCCTCAGATTGTACAGGTGGGCAATGGATATGCCAGCTAGGCTTTGGTATTCATTTTCGCCGAAAACCTGATAAGCACGCTCACAGAGCTTCTTGGTTGCCGGACCACTTAACGTGGTTATGACGCTCATCCAGAGCTGCAAGCAACAGCTTGTCCTCGCGGGTATATTTTTCAGCCGGAATCCCTTGGTTGTTCTGTGTTTTCGCTCCATCGTCCGTGTTTACGGTACTGTTTGATCAAGCGTTTTACCTGAGCCAGCGAATATCCCGTCATCTTCCGAATATAACGGGTTATCAGTCCTTTGTTTGTCTTACTGAGCTTCAAATAGCGAAACTTCACTAAAGTATGCTGTATCCAGCGATAGCGAGCATCTTTGCTTTCAATTTGGAAGCTGATCGCTTCGGTACCTTCCAGAAATTGTCGAACTTGGTCCAGTGTTTCAATTTGTGTATCGTTCATGAGAGTCTTCATCCTACCATCATGAACAGAATCTTAGTTTATTTCAGGCTCATTTCCCATACTAGAAATACGTGCCTCCTTCAGGCCTATTTCATATTGGAAGAGACTGAAAGGCCACATTGTCTGTTTTATTTCCGTATACTCATCGTCAATAAGCTCTTTTTTTAATTGTTTTAATTCATGTTTACGAACGTTATCAGCGCATTCTCTATAATGCTGGGTCACATGAAATCGATCAACAACAACCTCAGCTTCGGGTAATGCCTCGTGAACAGCATTAATGTCCATCATACATATCGCTACAAACGCGCTTAATTCGAGGCTGAACTTCGCTTGAATCGACAGGAGAAAATTTTTTAACGGTTTCTTTTTTACGATCTGGCAAAACAGCGATGATCTTATTTTCTTGGTTGATGTAATCATAAACAAATAATACCGTTAAAAAGTTCTTATGTCCTTTTAAAAATGAGATTTCATCAATACCCAATTCTCAAATATCCTCCAAGGCACTCCAGCCGACTTCTGAGCTGACATGACGATCGACAATCCCTAGTACTGCATCTTCACCAATCATTTGTTTTAAGCCTACATCCACAATTGTTGAGTTAATGAGCTCACGTAAAATGAATTGTTCATACACTTTAGTGTGGTGGTATATTGCTCTTATACCAGTCACATGTTTGTGTAGTGGTTGGATGTTTTTTACAGTGTGGACAACGAAACTGTTTAGGGCTAATCTTCAGATAGACAGGTCGATCTAAAATAGGCACCAAAAGGCGTAAAAAATGGCATTGTCAGTACCATGTAGCTTATCAATAAATTAACCGCACTGGTGGCAGCGAACACCTTTTTCTGTACTTTCAACTTCAATAACAATACTGTTGTCGTTATTGATCGTCGTATTTAAAACGCGAATATTTTCGATATCCAAAGGTATACTCATATTATTCATTGTCATGTCCCCCCTTTTATCAGTTTACCTCTATTTCAGGTAATAATAATCTTTTTATTGCCCGTAAAAAGGGGTTTTTATAATTCACGGCAGATCCGGAAGAGCCTAATTTATTTCTCGCACGATTGTTTTCCATGCGCGCATGAGAAATCGGCGTTAATAAGCGATTAAATCCCTCGCCATGAAAACGGCCTTCTGAATCAGCAAACACTTCGCTATAGCCTTTATCTACACCTATTACTTTGGTTCCGCAAGGGGTGTGTTGTTTGCCATTGGCTAAATAATGCACTTCCACCTGTCTGTCGATTAAAATCAAACGTAGCATACCTTACAGCTTAACCTTGCTACTCAAGTGTGACCGCAATGCGTTTCATTTTGATTAAAGACGGAACTTTCAACCAGGTATTTCATTCCTTGCCTTGAAATTGACCCCAAACGCTTACTTTCTAAGATAATTTGATTGGTTGTGTGATTACGCCCGTGCTTTTTGGCTTTTCTCATCCAGCGTGATAATAACGGATCATTCACCCATGCATTGCTGCGCAGTAAGCCAAAATACAGTTTTCGCTCTGCCGCATCTTTTAAAGCGACGGGCAATTTGCTTACGGACTTTTTCTTTCGTTGACGCTTCATACAGGCGAATATCATCTAACGCATCGCGTAAGGTTTCTTTCCACGCTTTCGCTGGTACATAAAAAAAATCTCTGTTTTTCACCCAATCGTGGTGCCAATCTCACGATGATTTACTCCTACAACCTGTAACGAGCCGAAACGCTGCCAAACCTCCGTGCGCATTTCGCTCCCAACAAATCCGCTTGTTCTTTTAACGCTGCGTATTTGCCTGGGTTTAAGTTAACACTCATGTAGTATCCGTGAACCTTTCATTTTTTAGCGTTCGCCTCTTTGAGTGATTCAATCATTTTTTTGCTTTTGTGACTACGGCTACCGTAAAGCCTTGCGCTAAACACAGTAATAATCTCAAGAACATCCTCCGCTAATTCTTCCTCAAAGGAAGGTTGTTCGCCTTTATTAATGATAACAATCTCTATCCCTTGTATTTCGCACAAACCAAACACTAATTCTGCGCCAAAGCGTAACAGTCTATCTTTATGCGTTAAAATAACTCGCCTGATTTGCTTTTTTAGGATTATTTCTAATAGCTGTTTTAAGCCTTTCTTATGATAATTCATTCCCCGAACCCAAGTCGGAAATAATTCTGTAGCGCCAGCCTTTTGCTGCGCAAAAAGCCCTAAGCAGCTCGACTTGGCGAACCAAATCCTCTTTTTGATCATGATTTGAAACACGCGCATAGCCAATCGTAGGTGCGTCATAATCGCTTAAGTTCAATAATCGATCAGCATCATAATAGCGAGTGCCTGCCTTAGACTTTCTATCTGGCAGTAACTCACCTGTTTCTTCCCACTTATGCAGTGTTTGAATAGACACGCCCAAAAGATCTGCTGCTTTCCCTATTTTTATCATTTTCATAGTATATGATAATATACGATAATATTAGATTTGTCAATACAGTTACTACCCCT
>CALOCH010000006.1:0-43021 GCA_942491615.1 uncultured Gammaproteobacteria bacterium | reverse complement strand
GCTGTTAATAACTCTGTCGACGTTTAGACCCGATACAAAAATTTGATATGGCAATGATCGTGGCAGCTAATATGCCTTAGATAGTTATCGAGCTGTTTTAAAGGAACATCATATTGTTCAATCTATGAGTCGAAAGGGCAACTGCGAGGATACTGCGTCAGAAAATTTTTTCCATACCTTATATACAGAGCTAACTCATCCGTCAATTCCAAACCAGAGAAGAGAACTTCAGTGGTATTTTTCAAGTAAGCCCTTTCTTAAGCAAAATATCATGCATATTTTGTGGCTTGTATAACTCAATCATGACTTCAAGTAGTTTATTTTGCTTGTCTATTTGCCGGCTTAGCTTTTCAATGTTGGTGATGAGAACGCTATAGTCTGTTTCGACTTTGTTGTAGTTTTGTTGAGGGTGTTTTTGTGGTTGATTTTGTTTATTTGAGGCTTCAGCCGTTGGTTTTATTTGTCCTGGCCTTATCAATTGTTGCTCAATAAAATTCAGTAGAGTTTGCTCTGTAATGTAACGTCTACTATTTGCTGCTTTTTTGTATTGCAGTTGATTTTTATCCATATAACGATAAAGCGTTTTACGGCTGACGCCGAGCAAAGCCTGCGCTTCGCTCAACGTTAACCAGTTGTTTTGTACTTCCTCCATTTAGGATATCCGGTTAAAAAACTGGATGGATGTGGGGGTTTTCAGGCTGGCCCAATAGTGATAATCAGGTTGTCCTGCAAAGGCCATCTTTCGTGCTGATAACGAAGTGCTGTATTGGTCAGCCATTTTTACCAACAATACACCCGGTAAGCGTGGAAACTTTGCGTTATTGGGTGACCAGCTGAGCATTTCACGTAAAGCATGTGCCCCTTGTTTCCACTTTGCCTGTAGCTCAGTCAAAAAGGGTTCCAACATTGATAACGTCATGACTTCATGGGACACCATCTGGCTCACTTTGGATGCAGACATGGTTTCTACTTTACCTAAATCATGTAATAACGCCACGGCAATAACCAACTCTGCTTCAGTCGGCTTTAAGGTTTTATAAGCCATCGCAGCAATCCACTCAGCACACTCTAAACTATGCTGTAACAGTCCTCCTGCCTGGTTGTGATGGTGATTATGGCTCGCCGGCAAGGTAATAAAAGGTATCGCAATCTCCGGGTTAGCGAATAAGTCCAACAGTAAATTACGTAAACGTAGATCACTTAAGCGTTGAATTATCTTTAACAAGCGGATTAACATCGCAGGGTGTACCGCCTTATTAAACAACTGTTGCAAATAGACCAGGTTGTAAACGGGGTCAATTGGATGCCAGCGAATAAGTGAGGCTAGCGGCACACTGCCCTCTTTGTGCTGAGTGCGTGGCGGCGTATATTCAATATATAACAGCGCCCCCATCGCTGGAAGTCGTTCCTTGCTACTCTGTGGAACCCAGTTTAAGGTAATAGCATTACCCGCTGGCAAATTAACACCAAAGGTGTGAGTTACACCTTTAGATGAGCGCTCTGTCACCATTGACTCAACATGACACACGACTGACACAGTATGGCTCAATTGAGTCTGTGACACCATGCAAGCTGAATTAGCCAGTGGAGTAGTGGCACTGACTACATGAGTGGTTGCCGATAATTGTTGAAGTTGCTGGCTTGCTGCTTGTGTAGGGTTTAAACGCATAACTTACTCCTGCGCTAAAAGGTTGTCCAAGCGTGAAGCCAGGAAATTAAACTGTGCTACGGCTGATACTTGCTGCAACCTTACCGACTGAGTCATAATCTCACTTTTGACCCAAAGTGATACCACTTCAGGCTTAGTGAGAGACCCATTCTGACCCGGTTCTAGTCCCAGCTTGTCAGATAATGACACAGCGACTCTACCGCAATCATTAGCCTCTGGGCAAGCCAGCAATAAACATTCAACAAGGCGCGCTATAGTCTCCGCATTCGATAGATCTATGCCATTGAAAAAATTACATGTGTTAAAAATATCATGTCTAATGGGGAGGGATTGATTACACATGCTCCGTCTCCTCTGTTAGCAAAATAGCTGCAAGTTCAGTCGTCACATCGTTGCTAGACGCTGGTGTGACATATTGTGTAGCTTGCGCTGAATGATTTGTTTCTGCTTCGGCTGATAAATTACTCGCTAGCAAGCGCTCAAAAGCAGAGCCATCTTGACGCGTTAAGTTAGGCACATAACGTGAATACACGCGAAATAGCATTTCTGTGCTGGTATGACCAAGTTGCCTGGCAATCCATTCTGGGTTTTCACCCGCAGCGAGCCATAAAGTAGCCGCTGTATGCCTTGTTTGATAGGCATTGCGCCGTGTAAGACCTAAAAAGCGCAACAGTGGATGCCAAACGCGCCGAGAGACATTATTGTAATTAACGGGGTTACCTTCACGATTTGCAAAAACGTATTCGCCGTGCCCTGTTACTTCATAGTGCACTGTCAGGGCATCATAAACAGGTTTAGACATGTCGATTTCACGTTGTGATCCATCGGTTTTAGTGTATTCCGTATGACCTTTAACATAGGTCTCTCGAATCAGTATTTGTCGCCGTTCAAAATCGATATATTTCCATTTAAGACCATCAATTTCAGCGGAGCGCATGCCAGTAAAAAAGCGCACGGTATAATAGCTTTTATAATCTTTACGAACGTTATTAATAATCAGGTTTACTTCATCTAAGGTAAACGGCTCAATTTGCGGTTTAGGTTTTTTTAAGGGTTTGATTCCTTGATAAGGTGTTGTAAAATCAAAACGGTCAGCCGCTTCATTGATGACCATTCTGAATATTTTGATATGTTTATTAATATATTCAGCGGACAGAGTGTTACCATTTTTGCGCGTTACTTTGCCGAGCGAGGCGCGAAATTTTAAAATATCTGCTTTCGTGATGCGGTTGACCTCTTTATCACCGAACCAATCCATCATCCGTCCATCTAATAGTTGTCTAACAGATTGCTGATGAGAGCGTCGCCAGCCGACTTGCATTTCATCAAACCATTCAGCGGAGAACGCTTTAAAGGTTGGTTTAGCATCACCCCTTAAGATTCGCTTCTGAGTTTCCAGTTTGTCGAACTTTTGCACCATCGAGCTATTAGGGAAATAAGCGGCGTAATTAAATTGTCCTAATGTTATTTCCGCTTCGATTTTATCCATGACTTTTTGCAGGCGAGTGCGGTTAGCTTTGGTGTCGTCTAGCGTTGTCTGTTCGCGGCAACGTAAGTTATGAAACTTGAAGTCAAAAAACAATTTACCTGTTTCGGTACGCACTCGAATACTAGCCATGACATACGCCTCCTTTGCTCATAGGAATCGCAAATTCTGATTGCACTTGTGTCATATCATTTTCAATATGTTCCCAAATATACAAAATCTTACGTCCGCCAAAAGGGCGTACATAATGACGCCCCTCAAGTAGCACACTGTCTTTTAAGACATTACGAATCGTGCGTGCGTTGTATTTTATTTTTTCTGATAATTCATTGGTTGTTAAATAAGTTAAAGACATAATCTTTCTCCAGTTTATAATGTTCCTTTGCAGGATAAATATTACCTTAAGAGAATCTTTTTGATCTCTTGTAGGTTATTATAAGCACAAAAAAGTCTTTTGCAAGCTTTTTTGGTCTACAGTAGATTATTTTTTGGAGTTACAGATGATTAAGTGTCATTTATCTCGCATTATGGGCGAGAAGAAACTAAAGATTAGTGATGTAGCAAAAGATACTAATATCAATAGAGGAACAATTACTCGCCTTTATCACGAAAGCTATACGCGGATTGAAAGAGATGTTGTGAATAGCTTGTGCGAATATTTCAAATGTAAAGTTGAAGATTTATTTGAATTTATACCTGATGCGTCTATATCCGCTAACAATACAAATGCACCAGACATGTAACGCTATATACTCAGTTAGAGCATTCGCCATATTTTCTTATAATTTAAATCGGGTACATTATTTCTTGCATAGCTTTATGTTTAACTATTAGTTTCCTGAAATGCATTGAAAATTGACATACCCCAGACAAATATGATTAACCAGATTCAGTTGAGATATTAATAACAGATTATATTTTTGAATTAACCTATAAGAAACTTTAGGCACAGAGAGGGGGGTGGTCAAAATCACTAATATATCTTGTTCGACTTTAAATACCTTGGCACAGATTGGGCACACACAGGGCACAGAGGAAAAAACACGGTTTGAGGGTGAGTGTCAAAATGGCGCGCCCGAGACGATTCGAACGTCCGACCGTTGCCTTCGGAGGGCAATACTCTATCCAGCTGAGCTACGGGCGCTTGGTATTTTGAGGGGGAATTATAACTGGTTTTTTAAATTGCTGCTTTGACTTTCGCCCCACATTCGTAAATTAGAATGACATTAGGCTTCGGAGGGCAATACTCTATCCAGCTGAGCTACGGGCGCAATTTGGACTGAGTATTTTAGCGTATTGCTGAGATTTACGATAGCATAGATTTCAAATGAGCGAGATTAGCTTTGCCACGGACTTTCTGTTCTGCCTCATCTACGGGTTTTTTGCTTGGCCATTCCAGGTCTTCTTCTGGTAATTCTGCTAAAAAACGACTGGGCTCGCTTTCGGTAATATCGCCATAGCGTTTGCGATGTGTGCAGTAGCTAAAGGTACAGGTGTGTTGAGCGCGGGTAATCCCAACATAAGCTAGACGGCGTTCTTCTTCTATATTATCTGTGTCTATACTATTTTGGTGTGGCAGAATATTTTCTTCGATGCCGATTAGAAATACATGGTGAAACTCCAGTCCTTTTGCGGCATGCAAGGTCATTAGGCTGACTTGATTATCTGCTTGCTCATCCTGATTTCTATCTAGGATATCCATCAATTGCACTTTTGCTACAATTTCTTCCAGGCTTTTTTCTTGCTCGCCTTCTGCGTCGCTTTTGGCTATGTGTCTTAGCCAGTCTAGCAGTTCGTTAACATTTTTCATTTTACGTTCTGCCGCTTGCTGAGTGTTACTGTTTTCCTGTAGCCATTGAGGGTAATTGATTTGTTGAATAAAGGCATCCATTTCTGCAAAGGTGTCCCCGGTGTGTAGCGCTGCGGCCGTTTTTTGTGTCCATTGACAAAATATTTGCAGCCGCGCCAGGGCTGCCTGAGGGAGCTTTTCTCTTACCCCCATTTCAGCACAGGCGCTAAACAGGCTGATATGCCGCTGATTGGCATAAGCACCAAGTTTTTCTAATGTGGTTGGGCCAATTTCGCGGCGTGGGGTGTTAACGACGCGAAGAAATGCAGCATCATCATCCGGATTGACAAATAATTTTAGATAACTAAGGATGTCCTTGATTTCTGCATAGGCAAAAAATGAGGTACTTCCTGTAATAAAGTAAGGCACATCTTGTTCACGTAAGCTGTGTTCAAATAAACGCGATTGATGGTTGCCACGATAGAGAATGGCATAGTCACCATAATTTGCGCCGGTTTTAAATTTATGGTGGACAATTTCCGAGACTATTTGTTTGGCTTCAGTGGCGTCATTTTTATGCGTTAAGACGCGCAAAGGTTCACCAAAGCACTTATCACTCCATAATTTTTTTTCAAAGGCATGTGGGTTATTGGCTATAAGCTGATTGGCAACTTTTAAAATTCGCCCATAGGAACGATAATTTTGTTCCAGTTTGATGACACTTAAACGGGTGTAGTCTTTTTGCAATTGCGCCAGATTTTCCGGTTGTGCCCCTCGCCATGCATAGATGGATTGGTCGTCATCACCCACGACAGTGAAGTTGCCGAGTTTGCCGACTAATAGTTTAACTAATTGATATTGTGTGATATTGGTATCCTGATATTCATCGACCAATAAGTAACGAATTTTATTTTGCCATTTTTCCAGTACCTCGGGGAACTGCTGAAAAATTAACACAGGCATTAAAATTAAATCATCAAAATCAACGGCGTTATACGCTTTTAAACTGCGCGTATAGTCTGCGTATATCAGTGCGTTAAGCGCGTCATCCGAAGTTGCGCGGCTTATGGCTTGTTTCGGGGTAACAAAGGCATTTTTCCATTGGCCGATTTTTGTTGCATACTTATCTACGTTGTCCATATCGTAGCTGGCATTACCGTGGGCAATAAGATTTTTTAGCAGAGTAATTTTATCTTGTTCATCAAAAAGTGAAATACCTGATTTATAGTGTAATGTTTTGTGTTCTTTGCGCAGTATGTCGAGTCCTAAGGAGTGAAAGGTCGAAACACGTAAGCCGCGTAATTGATTGTCATCTAGTAATTTACTGACGCGCTCCTTCATTTCCCTTGCGGCTTTATTGGTAAAAGTCAGCGCGGCGATATGTCGTGCAGGTAGGCCTTGCTTGACAAGATAGGCTATTTTTTCGGTAATGACACGGGTTTTACCACTACCCGCACCTGCCAGAACTAATAAAGGGCGGTCGGTCGTTTTTACAGCGCGGGCTTGTTCAGGATTAAGTTTTGGCATTACTTTTGGCGGTCTAATTTTCGATAGCCGATGGCTTCACTTAAATGGGATATTGCTATCTGTTCAGTATCTGCTAAATCAGCAATAGTGCGTGCGAGTTTTAATATGCGATGGTAGGCTCCGATGAGATAGGCCAAAGCGATTCATTGCCTGTTCTAATAATTGATGCCCTTGTTCTGACAGTGTGCAAATCAGCTTGACTTCGGCAGCTGAGAGCATACTATTAGCTTTACCTGAGCGCATCATGGCAATATCACGCGCCTGAATAACCCGCTGACGTATGCTTGCGCTGGTCTCTTCACCTTCGGGAGAGCCTTTGCGCAATACTTCATGGGAAACACGGGGAACTTCAAGGTGCATATCAATTCGATCTAATAACGGGCCGGAGATTTTAGCACGGTAACGCGAAACTTGCTCAGATGTGCAGTGGCAGCGGCCTGAAGGGTCGCCAAGATAGCCACAGGGACAAGGATTCATCGCGGCAATTAACTGAAATCGGGCTGGGAAATCAGCTTGTCTTGCTGCGCGTGAAATAGTAATATGCCCGGTTTCTAAAGGTTCGCGCAAGACTTCCAGCACTTTACGATCAAATTCAGGTAATTCATCAAGGAATAATAATCCGTTGTGTGCTAATGAAATTTCTCCAGGCTTAGGATTACTGCCACCACCGACTAACGCGGGAGCTGATGCTGTATGGTGAGGTGCTCTATAGGGGGGCTTTAGCCAGTTATTTGCATCAAATCGATTATCACTGATCGAGACGATAGCGGCGCTTTCCAGTGCTTGAGCTTCGGTAAGTGGCGGTAAAATGCTCGGTAAGCGTGAAGCCAACATGGATTTTCCAGTGCCAGGCGGTCCAAGCATTAGCAGATTATGTAAACCTGTTGCAGCAATTTCTAGCGCACGTTTCACGTGAAACTGCCCCTGAACATCAGCGAAATCCAAGGCACTGTCATTTATTTCACAGTTTGGCTTTTGCTCTGCTTGCGTAGGAATTCGTTGCTGGCCGTTGAGATGAGCACAAATTTCTAGTAAGTGCTGTGCCGGGAACAGCGCTGCATTGTGAACTAATGCGGCTTCCTGGGCATTTTCTAAAGGTAAAAAAAGCGCTCGTTGTGCTTCTCTCGCTTGAAGCGCAACCGGTAATACGCCATTAACACCTCGCAATTCACCTCCTAAGGATAGTTCACCTACACATTCGTATTTAGCCAGTTCGGCACTGGGAATTTGCCCGGATGCGGCTAGTATGCCTAGCGCTATTGGCAAATCAAAGCGCCCTCCTTCTTTGGGTACATCTGCGGGCGCAAGATTGATAGTTATGCGTTGCATGGGAAATTCAAAATGTGAATTGATAATTGCACCACGGACACGGTCTTTACTTTCTTTAACCGCAGTTTCCGGTAATCCAACCAGATTTAATGCGGGTAGTCCATTTGATATATGCACTTCAACGGTCACTAAAGGCGCGTTAACGCCAGAGCGACCTCGACTATAGGCGATGGCAAGTGACATGTTATTTTCCTTACTTTTTGAGTGACTAATGAGTATTCAACGCTAGGGTAGCGTATTCATATTGCGTGTAACGCTAAAAAAGTCACGATTATGCGGTGCATTTTACGCTTTAGTTGGCTGTTTGTGGATGACACAACACATATATTTGAAATTACATTTAATCTAGCTGTAATCAGCCATTGCTCCATAGTCTTATTTTCGTTAGTATCACGTGATTTTTAATAAACACCACGTGTATATTCACCGGTAGTCTTATTATAATCAACTTAATTTAAAGACTTGGCTTACTAAGCCCATAAAAAATATAGGGAAAAAACAATTGACATTCAGCAATTAAATGCCCATTTTGGAATTGAAAATCAAATTGAATTTATCGTAGGCAAGGGCTGCTTTCCCGTTTTGCAGGTGAAAAGTGTTAAAGCTTCGGCATTGATTTCGGTATATGGGGCTCAAGTTTTATCGTTTACCCCTGTTCATCAAACTTCGGATTTACTGTTTGTCAGTGAGAATGCATATTTTCAGAGTGGAAAAGCGATTAAAGGCGGTGTGCCTATTTGCTGGCCGTGGTTTGGTGCTGCACCTGATGCAGAAACAATTGCGCAAGGCAAAAAACCGGATCATGGCTTTGTGCGTAATGATGTTTGGTCGGTGGTAGCGACTGCGGTGCTGGATAACGGTGATATCATGATAGGATTTGAGTTTGAGGATTCAGAACGCACATGTAAGCTCTGGCCTTATCAATTTAAACTTAGCCTAAAGATTGTTATCAGTGATTCACTGACGCTGGAATTAACAACCTGTAACTTGGGGAGTCAGGCTTTTGACATCACTGAAGCCTTGCATGCTTATTTTCAGGTTGGCAATATAAGTGAAGTAACCGTATTGGGCTTAGAGCATTCTGAGTATTTAGATAAAAATGCAGACTTTGTAGCAGCATGCCACTTGGGTGTGATGACATTTGGGCACGCGATCGATCAAATTCATACCGATATTACCCAGCACTTCACGATTGTAGACCCTGTCTTGGCGCGCAAGATTGCTATTAGTTCGTCAGGAAATAAGAGTGTAGTCATCTGGAATCCAGGCGCTAAAGGCGCTGCTGAAATGGCTGATCTTGAGAATGAGGATTATAAATATTTTGTCTGTGTTGAAGTTGCTAATGCAGCAACAAATAACATAGAAATATGCCCTGGTGAGTGTCATTTAATGACTGCAAACTATAGTATTGCAAGCTTTGCAGACAGTGATCTTTAGTATAATGTGCTTAACTGAATGGCAGTAATGAATACTTAGGAGAGAAGAGTCAATAAACCTGAAGTCAAGAAAAAAGTATTTTTGTAGGCCGGGTTCGCTTATCTAGCGTAGCATAGATAATGATATCCTGGATGTGAGGCAACTGATACCCTGCCGGATAAGGTTTTTTAATGCTGCGCAATTAAAAATCTAATCCGGACTACGGTGTTGCATTTTTGAATAATACTCATCATGCTTGATTTCGGATATTATTAAATTTTCGCTCCTTAGGAACCAACCCCCTGATTCCTTATGGTTCACTAATGTTTACTGATAGCCCAGGAATTTCAGTGAATTCTATTAAATGACTCGCTGATCTTAATAATAAAAAATTTTACAGGAGATAATATGCAAGCTGGCTTTTGGTTAGAACGTTGGGAACAAAATCAGATAGGCTTTCATGAGCAAGACATTAATCGTCATTTACAAAAATTTTTGAGTCTGCTTAATATTCCGCCGGGAAGTAAAATTTTTGTGCCACTGTGCGGTAAAAGTAGTGATATGCTGTGGTTGCTCTCTCAAGGCTATCAGGTACTAGGCGTTGAGTTGAGCCCCTTGGCGGTAAAGAGCTTTTTTGCCGAAAATGGCCTTGATGCACGAGTCTTAGACTGTGGTCCTTTTCAACGCTGGGAAATAGAAGGTCTGAACATTTTGCAAGGAAATTTATTCGATTTAAGCAGCGAAGATGTGTCTGATTGCTGTGCGATTTATGACAGAGCATCATTGATAGCCCTGCCAACTAAGATGCGTCAACACTATGTTAAGCATTTAAGTACAATCGCCCCGGCAATGAGTAATCGCTTATTGGTTACGCTGGAATATGACCAGGATGAAATGCAGGGACCACCCTTTTCGGTCACTGAAAATGAAGTGCGTCAATTATTTGCTACAACGGGTAAAGTTGAATGCCTGTTTGCAGAGGATATTCTGGAACAGAATGATCAGTTTAAACAAAAAGGTTTAACACGGTTGATAGAAAAAGCGTATTGGCTCAGTTAAATTTTCGACTGGATCGGATGTGCTGTTGTACCAAGCGCATTACGGTACGCACACAAAATGCATGAATATTTAAACAATGTCAGATGTTGAATTAACCTTACCAGTGTTGTATTCTTTTCGTCGTTGCCCCTATGCCATGCGTGCGCGTATGGCCTTAAAGCAGAGCGGTGTTATCGTGCATTTACGCGAGGTGATATTGCGCGATAAACCCCATGCATTAATCGCATGTTCTGCTAAAGGTACAGTGCCTGTTCTGGTTTTGCCGGATGGTACGGTGATTGATGAAAGCCGCGATATTATGTACTGGGCTTTGCAAATTCATGATCCTGAGCAATGGCTACCTAGAGAAAACGATGCGTTAACTCGATTGATTGAGCAGTTACTGGATGCTAATGATTTTGCTTTTAAAAATAATCTGGACAGGTATAAATACCCTGATCGTTACCCTGAACAATCAGTAGAATACTATCGTGCGCAGGCTGAACAATTTTTAGCCACACTGGAGGGCCGGTTAAATAGCCATCAATTTCTTATTAGTGACCAGGTGTCGCTGGCTGATATAGGCATTTTCCCGTTTATACGACAGTTCGCCAATGTGGATAGTGACTGGTTTGAGCAATTGCCTTATCCCCAACTACATACCTGGTTAGCCTATTTTATAAATTCCGGACTGTTTAATTCAGTGATGGAAAAATATCCGCCCTGGGTGAAAGGTGCAGACCCTGTTTTTTTAGCTTAAGAACAAAAATTTAATAACATCCTAAATCAGACATAATGATGAGTATTATTTAAAATTCAAAACCGTAATCCGGGTTAGTTGTCTCCTCTGCTGGATAATGTTCACTAACCCCTCTTTGAAAGGCAGGGGAAGGAACGGTTACAGCTAATCCAGCCTCTAAAATTATGTTTTTCTTGGTTTTGGGTATTATTGAATCTTAACTCCTTGGCCTAGCGTGTATTTTAAGTTGGACCTAAGTTTCGCCGTCATATTCAGGATTCTAATCCCAGTTTTTTTAAACGATAGCGTAGTGATCTAAAGCTCATGCCTAATTGTTTTGCAGTTGCGGTTCGATTCCATTTGTTTTGTTCTAGTGCATCACTAATGGCTTGCTTTTCTATTTCTTCCAGATAATCCTCAAGAGAGCCCATAACAGGGCCAGATTTAGCTAAGGGTTTGGGTTCAGGTGCCTGTACATCAGGGCTTGCAGGTATAAGATTTAAATCCATTTCGGTGATAGTGTCACCATCATATAAAGCGACCGCACGCTCAAGAACGTTTTCTAGCTCCCGGACATTGCCTGGAAAGCTATATTGCTTTAAGGCTTTAAGCGCGTCATTTGATAGTTTAATATCGGAGAGTTGATTGTTTTTAGTGATTTTGTTTAAAAAATGCTCAGCTAATTGCGGGATATCTTTACTGCGCTTGCGTAATGCAGGGACGTCTAACTCAATAACATTAATCCGGTAATATAAGTCTTGTCTGAATTTACCTTCTTGTACTAGCTGGGCGAGATTTTGATGGGTTGCACTTAAGATACGGACATCAACATTTTCTTCTTGTTGACCGCCCACCGGACGTATCTTTTTTTCTTGTATGGCACGTAGTAGCTTAACCTGCAAGACTAGAGGTAGATCTGCGACCTCATCTAAAAATAATGTGCCGCCCTTAGCGGCTTGAAATAAACCTATTTTATCGGCTGTTGCACCGGTAAAGCTGCCCTTTTTATGACCAAAAAATTCACTTTCCATTAACTCCTGAGGAATCGCTCCACAGTTGACTGCAATAAAAGGTTCTTCAGCGCGTGAACTTTGTTTATGGATCACACGGGCAACTAATTCTTTTCCAGAGCCAGATTCTCCTTTTATATAAACAGGTGCCTGGCTACGTGATATTTTGCTTATTTTAGATCGAATTTCACACATGACCTCAGATTCACCCAATAAAATATGCCTTGAACGTCTATCTTTAGCCGGTGTAAAACTTGCTTTAAGGGCATTACTGATTAACTGACGTAATACTTTTAGGTCAACAGGCTTGTTCAGGAAGTCAAATGCGCCATGCTTCATTGCCTTTACCGCGACATCTGTACTGCCATGGGCGGTAATAACAATGACCGGTAATTTAGGGAGTGTTTCCTGTATGCTTTGCAGTAACTCAAGTCCGTCGCCATCAGGTAAACGCATATCAGTTAAACAAATATTAAACTCATTTTCCTGGAGCAGAGCATGGGCACTTTGCAAGCTTTCAGCTGTCGTCGTTTCTATGTCCATACGATTGAGGGTAATTTCCAGTAACTCAAGAATATCAACTTCATCATCAATAATTAAGGCATGTGCTTTATTCATAATTCTATTTTTTATTTTGCCGTTGCTAAACAAAGTCGAAAAATGCAACCTTGCTCCTTCATTAGAGGATGATAACTCAGTACGGCTTGATTTAGTTCAGCTAGTTCTCGTGAAATATATAAGCCTAATCCTGTCCCAGATTTAGACGTTGTAAAAAAGGGTTCAAATAAATGTTTAATAGCGGGTTGCGGTACCCCTTTGCCAAAATCAATAACATCGATACAAGGTTGAGAAAAAAGGGTTGTTGCTTTGATTTGTATTTTCTTATTTTCAACATAGCCATATTTTAAAGCGTTTTCACAAAGATTATTCAAGATTTGTGTAAGGTGAGCTGAATCAAACAAAGCATCTTGTAGTCCCGGCGCAAATGTTAAATCAAATTGGTTCGGCCGATCTGTATTTGCAGATTCAAAAATTTGCAAATATTGTCTGAGCCAGCTTTCTAAGTGAATACGTTCGCGTTTGGAATCCTTTCTGCGTGACAATTGTAATATGTCTTCTATAATCAAGTTCATTCTTGCCGTGTGTGTTTGAATGATCTTTGTTAAACGTAAGTCTTGGGGGGATAACGCAGGACATTCAGCTAATAATTGCCCTGCATGACTGATGGCGCCTAAAGGATTGCGAATTTCATGCGCCATGTTGGCGGTGAGTTGTCCTAAAGAAGCAAGCTTACTTTGCTGTACGCGTTGATTATATAAAGCTACATCTTCCAGAGTAATCATGAAAAAAAGAGCATGTTGAGTAGGTAAGGAGGTGAAATTCACCTGTAAGTCTGTTTTCTCTAGTGTCGAAATGATGACAAAGCTATGTATTGGGTTTTCTAACCATCTATTAAATGCCTGGCTAAGCGGCGCAGAAAGACCAGGCAAGGTTTCAGGTAAACTGCTAATACCTAATAAGCGAGGACTCGCTTCATTATAGCTAGTCACTCTTTGCAATTGGTCGATAATAATAATACCCGCTTGCATGTTCTGGATAATATATTGGTTTAATTCCTCTAAAGAGATAATGGTTTGTTTTTGTTGAGAGGTAACCAACTCTGTTTGTTCAGCACGTTTTGCCAGCATATAAGATAAAAAGGCAATCGTGAAAAACCCTGCGCCTAGCATTCCGGCGTAGGGGTAATAGGCACTTTTAAAGTCGCCGATGCGATAGGTATATGCTTGTTCTGCAAAAATAAACAGGCTTGCTATTGCAGCAAAAAGCATGGCGCAGCGCCCACCGATTAGCACTCCCCCCGCTGCAGTGGATACCAGCATCAGGCCACCTAAGCCACTGCTGATGCCGCCAGAGGCATGCATAAGAATAGGTAATAAAAAAATATCGGTAAAAATGGCAACTTGTGCCTGTACTCCGTAATCAGGGTTGCGCCGTACAATAAAAAACCAGGCGCCCAGAGCAGTTAAAAAATAAGCATAGCTGGTATATAGGTATAATTGGGTGTCGGCCGGCGTAATAATTAATCTGCCTAGCCCTGAGTAAAAAATCGTTAGAAATAAGCAGGCTAAAACCAGACGATAAAGGTAAAACCCCTTTAGCAAGAACCAGGCTTGTTGCACTGGTATTGTGTAGCCTTTCGAAAATGGACAGGGTGAGAGTTTACTAGAGTCTGTTAACATTGATGACCTGTAAGGCTAAAGAGTTTTCTATCTAAATGACTGTAAAGATCTTTGAATAAGTAAAAGTATGGATATTTTTTTTATATATGTGGTTAAAATCCTATTACTACCTATTTCCAGTCTATTGATTATAAGTGTAGCAGGGCTTATTTTAATGCGCTATCAACGTGTTATAGCAGTTATTTTAATCGCTGTTGCGCTCGCTAGCTTATTGTTGCTTAGTCTGCCGAGTGTTGCCAGATATCTGGCTTCAACGCAGGAAATCTATCCATCTTTAAATCTTGCAGATTTGGAGCATTTTCCAGCTCAGGCAATTGTTGTATTAGGCGGAGGACTGCGTTACCCTGCCCTCGAATATTTACCACAAGTGACTTTACAAAATAGGACCTTAGCACGCGTTCGCTATGCAGCCTTATTAGCTAAACAAGCTCGGTTACCATTATTAGTCACTGGTGGGCGTGTGCTTAAAGTCGATATTCCCTCTGAGGCTGAGATCATGGCACAGGTTTTGGTTAATGAATTTAATCAGCCGGTAAAATGGCAGGAACGAAATAGTCGTAATACCGCTGAAAATGCGTTACTAACGCATAACATTTTAAAAAAGGAAGGGGTGCAGCATATTATTTTGGTGACTCATGCCTTGCATATGCGCAGAGCTGTTGAGCAATTTCGCCTGCAAGGTTTTCAGGTAATGCCTGCGCCGACGATGTTTTTATCACATTCAGATTTTAGCCTGTTTAGTCTCTTGCCCTCTGCATCCGCGTTACAGAACAGTTCTTTAGTGATACATGAGGTGATGGGGCGTGCCTGGTACCACTTAAGGTATTAAAAGCGTGAATTTATCGATACGCTGCGTTATCGCAAGATTAACGCGTTCACCCTGCAACTTTGCAAATAAAGGCTAAGGAAACGGTGACTACTCTAGCTGACTTTCTTATATCCGCTAGGACGAATCGCTACACTTGCCTGTATTAGGGTACATAAAGTGTTATCTGCCTGATAATAGCCATATTCAAACACCGGCGTGCTTCTGCCTCTGCTTGATAATTCTCTGCGTATTTTTTGCTCTGTTTCGGGTGTTATAGTAAAGCGTAGTTCTAAATCAGTTAAACCTTGTTGTCTGAAATCTAACTTTAATGAGCGAGTCCAAACAGCATAGCCCGGGAACATTTTCATGCAGGCCATGGCCGCAATAGGGTCTGCTAAACATGCTTGAAAACCACCAAACAAACTACCTCCCCTGTTTGTGGCAATCCAATTATGGCTTAAGCGAACTTTAATATGCCGCCAATCGGGCGATAGGTCCAGTACTTTGATGCGCATTAGCCAGAATGCCGGAAACCATTCGATTCGCTTCTTGTCAGATAATAAAGGGGTATCCCATATAAAACGACGTAAATCCATAAGCTGACTACTATACTAAGCTTTTATTGGCAATTTCGAATACATCTTTAGAGATATTTTCAGTGTGTATAATCCGCTCTAATTGCTGTTTCATCAGGCTTTGTCGTTGCTCATCAAAACGATGCCACTGCGTTAATGCGCTCACCATGCGTGATGCAACTTGAGGGTTCAGGCGGTTTAAGGCTATAACCTGATCGGCTAAAAATTGATAGCCTTGGCCATTGATTGCATGAAAATGCAGTGGATTAGTCTGACTAAAAGCACCGATCAAAGCGCGAACCCGATTAGGGTTTTTTAAATCAAATGCGCTATGCTGCAATAACGATTGCACCACGCTAAAGGTGTCTGCTTGCGAGCTGGATGCTTGTATGCTGAACCATTTATCTATAACCAATGCTTCATCCCGCCACTGCTGATAGAACTGTTGTAAACAGTTGCTTTTGGCTGGATTTTGACTATTAACGATAGCGCCAAGCGCGGCAATTTGATCTGTCATGGTAGGCGCAGCGTAAAATTGTCCGGTCGCTAGCTGAAAATATTTATCTGTTTCTAATTGAGATAAATAATCCAAGCAAACATTTTTGATTCTGCGTCTGGCTATCGCTGTTGCCGTTAGCTCGCCTGATTCGTGCTGATGGTTGTTGCTATAAATTGCAAGTAATTGACCGGAGAATTGTTCTGCCAAGCTGCGTTTAACAAACTGTCTAGCCTGGTGTAAGGCGTCAACATCGACAATAGCCATCTGCTCAGCAAGATAATTCTCCGTCGGTAGCGAAAGCAGGCACGCCAGATAGGATAGGTCACTGCAAGGCTTGCTTAGAAGAGTATTAAAGCTATCAATTACTATAGTGGGAATAACCATGTCTTGCCCTTGCTTAAGCGCATCAATTAAGTCAAATATGACGGCTACGGTTAATTGCTGCGCTGCTTCCCAACGATTAAAGCTATCGCTATCATGTTGTAGCAAAAAAGCGAGTTCTGATAAGGGGCGTTGCATATCTACTTTTACTGGCGCTGAAAAGCCCCGCAAAATTGAAACAATCGGTTGGCTGATTACCTTTTCAAAGACAAAGTTTTGCATCTGTTCGGTTAATTCTAGCGTTATTTCTTTATTGTGAGCGCTTAGTCCTTGAACAAGTGGTTCAATTTGTTGGCCTTGTGCATTAAATAAAGCGACTTTGACGGGTATATGTAGCACTAAAGGATTAGATTGCGTCGGGATACTTTGCTTTAGAGTCAGTGAATAACAATGTTTTTCAGCATCAAAAGCCTGTTCGACTTTTAATGTAGGTGTGCCTGCCTGTGCATACCAGTGTCTAAATTGACTTAAATCTTTTTTATTAGCATCTTCCATTGCCTGGACAAAGTGTTCGCAGGTGACAGCTTGTCCATCATGTCGCTGAAAATATAAATCCGCGCCTTTATGGAAATTTTCAGCCCCCAGCAGTGTTCGCAACATACGTACCACTTCCGCGCCTTTTTCATAA
Organism: uncultured Gammaproteobacteria bacterium; assembly: GCA_942491615.1. Taxonomy (GTDB): domain Bacteria; phylum Pseudomonadota; class Gammaproteobacteria; order Methylococcales; family Methylomonadaceae; genus Methyloprofundus. The sequence goes on along the minus strand of CALOCH010000006.1, from coordinate 25,887 downwards.
ACGGTCAGTGTATAAAAATTATTGATTTCTATATACGCATCAGGCCGGATTGGGTGTGCCAAAGGGCCCGCGTCTTCAGCAAACTGACGTGTGCGTAACATATTAACATCGTCAATACGCTTAACCGCACGGGAAGTCTGATCGGCAGTAAATTCTTGATCACGAAAAACGGTAAAACCTTCTTTTAGACTGAGTTGAAACCAGTCACGGCATGTAATCCGGTTGCCTGTCCAGTTATGGAAATACTCATGACCGATCACGCCTTCAATATGCTCATAGTCGATATCGGTCGCCGTATCAGGGCGGGCGAGCACGAATTTGGTATTAAAAATATTAAGGCCTTTGTTTTCCATAGCGCCCATATTGAAGTGGCCTACAGCAACGATCATGTATAAATCTAAATCATATTCACGACCATAAACCTGTTCATCCCAGTGCATGGCATTTTTCAGCGATTGCATGGCATGAGTGCATTTATCAATATCATGGGCTTCGACGTAAATTTGCAAGCAAATATCGCGACCACTTATTGTGGTGAAGTGGTCTTCTATGCACTCTAGTTGTCCCGCAACTAATGCAAATAAATAACAGGGCTTTTTGAAAGGGTCTTCCCAGGTGACCCAGTGACGATTTTCGGTCAATTCACCCTGTGCCACTTTATTTCCATTTGATAGCAAAACCGGGTAAAGCGTTTTATCTGCGACTAGAGTTGTGGTAAAGCGGCTCATAACATCGGGTCTATCAAGAAAATAGGTTATTTTTCTAAATCCTTCTGCTTCACACTGAGTACACAACATATTATTAGAGACGAACAGTCCTTCCAGTGCACTATTTTCTTTAGGATTGATCGTGTTTTCTATTTCCAGAGTAAACGTTGTATTCTGGGGAATGTCTTTGATCGTCAGCGATTCGTCGGTGAGTGTATAATTGTGATCAGTTAACGTATGGCCATCCAATGTAATACTGACTAATGTGAGTTGCTCGCCTAATAATTCCAGCGGGGCATGTCTGGCTTCATTATCTGGGTTATGAGTAATATTGAGGCGTGAGACCACACGCGTATGTTCTGCCTCAAGAATAAAATTTAAATCTACAGTTTGGATTAAATAGGCAGGAACCTGATAATCTTTAAGATAAATAGTTTGTGGGCTTGATTCTGACATCTCTTTTTACTCAGTATTACGTCTTAATTTGTTGAAGTAGCCAAAAGCATGAATGGCATTTCAGCTGATAAGGATATTGTTATTAACATGCTAGCGATTATTCAGGCGCTTGCATAGTGCGAAATGAAAAAATGATGAGCATGAGCCAGCCAGCTAAAAAACAGACGCCACCCAACGGTGTGATCATGCCCAGCCATTTTAATCCCGATAAGCTCAGCATATATAAGCTACCTGAAAATAGAATAATACCTGAAAACATTAACCAACCCGCTTTTTTTATAAGCTGTGAGTGGGGGTGGTGATAGCGTAATAAGGCGATAAGAGCTAAGCCTAGGGCATGCCACATTTGATAGTTAACTGCGGTTTTATATACGGCTAACATATCCGCTGTTAGAACTTCTTTAAGAGCATGTGCACCAAATGCGCCCATTGCGACAGCAAGAAAAGCGCTTAAGGTACTTAAAAAAAGAAAGACGGGATGCATTATTTTTCCATTAGTCTGGGGATAAGCTGCACAAGATTGCAGGGCCTGGTTCTAAAATCTAATTGTTCACTGATTAAACTATCCCACGCTGTGCGACAAGCGTTAGCAGAGCCAGGTAAACAAAAAATATAAGTTGCATTCGCTACGCCAGCAACGGCACGAGATTGAATAGTCGACGTCTTGATGTCCTGATATGATAGCATTCTGAAAACCTCTCCAAAACCAGATAAGGTTTTGTCCAGTAAAGGCTCAACGGCTTCAGGTGTACCATCACGTCCGGTAACGCCCGTGCCGCCGGTGCTGATAATAATATCTATGTGTTCATCGGCTATCCATTTTGAGACGGTGGCGCGAATTTGATAAATATTATCCCTAATGATCGTTTTGGCAAATGGCTTATGACCGGATTTTATTATGCTTTCACGCAGAATTTTCCCGGATACATCATCTGTCTCGGTGCGCGTATCGGAAACGGTTAGTATCGCAATATTAAGGGGAATAAACTGATTTTCAGATTGGCTCATAGCATACGCCTATTTTATTTTTTATAAATGACTTTTATTCTATTTTACATGAAGTCACGGAGTAACTTATTGCAAAGCTGTTTTAAAGCATATGCAAGAGGTAAGCACGTCTGTTTATAAGTGCAGCAGCAGTACAGAAAATAGACAGAATATTCACTGGTATAAGATAGGTTTGGACCCTATAATTCAATAAGTAATATTTGCTAAATTAACCCCCCAGAGTGTGACAATGGCTGTTGATCCTAAATCAGAAGAAGCTCAGACGCTGCGTAAACTATTTCCGATGGAAACGATGCCTGCGCGGCAATATAATGCCATATGCTCTGAAATTAGTATTTTGGAAAAGCCTGAAGGTGCGTTTTTGTTTAAGCAAGGCGATGTGCCAGATGTATTTATTTATCTTATCAACGGGTCAATCTCTTTAGAAGCTGAGGAGTTTAAAATAGAGACAATAAGTGCGGGTACAGAGGCGGCAAAATTTGCTATTGCACATCAATTCCCACGGCAGATTTCAGCTCGCGCATTGAGTAATGTGCGCTATGTAGGGATACACCTTAATGCTTTTGATAGGCAAGAAATAGTTGATGTAGAAGAGGAGAGTAATTACATGGTAGATGATGAAGATGACCTGGCAACGGAATTGTCAGATGACTGGATGTCAGTTTTACTAAAGTCGCCGATTTTTGAGCGCTTGCCGGCAATGAATTTGCAAAAAGTCTTGATGTGTTTGCAAGATGTTGAATTTAAAAAAGGAGATATCATTTTTAAGCAGGGCGATATTGGCGATTATTATTACCTGATTAAAAAAGGACGTTGTGCCTTAAGCCGTAAGGCTTCAGAACGAGCAAAAGAAATAAAATTGTTGGAGCTTGGCAGAAATGAAACCTTTGGTGAAGATGCCTTGTTATCTGGTGAGCCCAGGAGCATGACAATTACCGCAATAAGCGATATGCTGTTAGCGCGTATAGATAAAGAGCGATTTATAAAGCTAATTATTGAGCCAGCACTTAGCTATGTTGATTATCAGCAGTTGCAGGATCAATGTGCGCAAAATCTTGCGCTAGCCGTTGACATACGTTCTATCGATGCTTTTAAAGAGCATCATATAGCAGGCAGCCTTAGCATGCCTTTTTTTTCTTTGAGAATGAATTTAAAGGAGCTCGCTAAGCAAGCTAAGAAAATTATTATTATTTGTGAGAATGGCGAGCTTAGTAAAGCGGCTGCTTTTGTATTGATCAAAAATAGGCTTGAAGCTCAAGTTTTGCGAGGCGGTATGCAGTGTGTATCTAAGGCCGCTGAGAGTTTAGAAGAGGCAGTGTTTACGATTGATGAAAGTGACGCTGTCGAGAATAATAGCGTGTTTGTTGCGCAAGCAGTGGATGGTGGGGATGATGAAATATCTGGACAAGCGCCTGATACGAATGCGCTGGTGCTCGATGACGAACTTAATCTAGCAGAAGAAAATCAAACTTTAAGGGCAGAAAACGTACGTTTAACGACTGAACTGGATAAACTTAAAATGCAGTACAGAAGGCTTTATGCGCAGACGGAGAAATTAAAAGCCGCTTTTGATAAATTGCAAGCCACTAAATAATACACTCAAATCTGCGACAAGCCTTTAAAAAAGGCTTGTCGAGCTTGCACTGTTAACCAATTGCTTCGATTGAACTATGAAAGGTTACAGCCAGAATTTTTTAATCAGGCAACCAAAAGTGAATCAAAGCTATTATTTTATTTTTGCTTCTTTGTAGATGACGTGCTGACGGACAACAGGATCAAATTTTTTGATTTCCATTTTTTCCGGCATAGTACGCTTATTTTTGTCTGTTGTATAAAAATGACCGGTACCTGCTGAAGAAACTAATTTTATTTTATCGCGCATGATGTTATACCCTCTTAAACTTTTTCGCCACGTTGACGCATTTCTGTTAAAACTACATCAATCCCTTTTTTATCAATAATACGCATACCTTTTGCAGATAATCTTAAGCGTATCCAACGATTTTCACTTTCAACCCAGAATTTATGGTGATGTAAGTTAGGATTAAAACGTCTTTTTGTTCTATTATTCGCGTGGGATACATTGTTTCCAGTAACAGGGCGTTTACCCGTTACTTGACAAATTTTGGACATGATTCACCTCTAATGTGCCTTTATTCAAAGTTAGCCGATCTTTATACCAAATTTTTGTAGCTAGGTAAATAAGAAAATAAATATTATCTTTAAATAATCCCTCTCGCATCGTAAAAAACGGGTTATACTCGGCAGCTAACATTGACGCTAAAACCTTTATTAAAGAGACCAATATTGTGACAGTTAAACTTGGCATGGTCATGGATTCAATAGACCACATCAATATTAAAAAAGATACTAGCTTTGCTATGTTGCTGGAAGCACAAGTGCGGAATTGGGAATTGCATTATATGCAAATAGGTGATTTATTTTTACGTAATGGTTGCGCCTATGCCCATACTAAACAAATCAAGGTAAAACGAGATGCAAATGGCTGGTATCAAATTATCGCCGAGCAAAGTATTGCCTTAGACAAGCTTGATTGCATCATTATGCGTAAAGACCCACCTGTAGACCAGGAATACATCTACGCAACCTATCTATTAGAACAAGCAGAAAAACAAGGAGTTTATGTAGTTAATAAACCTCAATCTTTGCGCGATGCCAATGAAAAGCTGTTTACTGCCTGGTTTCCGCAATGTTGCGCCAATACTCTGGTAACACGTAAAGCATCACATATTCGTAGCTTTCTTCAAGAGCATCAGGATATTATTTTAAAGCCTTTAGATGGAATGGGTGGTGCATCTATTTTTCATTTGCACCTGAATGACCCTAACATCAGTGTTATTATTGAAACGATTACCCTGCATGGGGCTCGTTTTGTCATGGCGCAGCAGTATCTTCCTGAAATTAAACAAGGAGATAAACGTATTTTAATAGTGAATGGTATGGCAGTGCCTTATGCTCTGGCACGGATTCCTGCTCAGGGTGAAACGCGAGGTAATCTGGCTGCGGGTGGTCGTGCCCAGGGACAGCCCTTAAGTGCTAGAGATATATGGATAGCGGAACAAGTGGGACCCATACTAAAAAAGAAAGGGCTGATTTTTGTAGGTATTGATGTGATTGGTGATTATTTAACCGAAGTTAATGTTACCAGTCCAACCTGTGTACAAGAGTTGGATGCGCAATTTGATATTAATATCTGTGCACAACTGATGGACCATATAGAAACGGTCATTTCTCCAAACTGACTATAGAATAACCATGGCTGAACAAACTTTTAAGCACACCACGCCACTATCGGCTCAGGACACACTTATTATTTTTGTGTTTATTGCTACCCTTATTCATGTGCTAATTATTTTAGGGGTCAATTTTAACAAGCCTAAAGCAGATAAAAACAGTAAATCGATTGCCATCACTTTGGTTACTCAGAAAGCAAAAAAAGCGCCTAAAAAGGCTGAATTTTTAGCGCAGAGTAATCAGGTAGGCGCTGGGGAGAGGCGCGAAAAGCCCACCCCAACAACACAACGAATAGCAAGCGCTGGTGCTAAGCCAGATAAGCCACCACAGAAAAAAAACATCCAGCAGCAAAGTAGTACTCATAAGCAAGTGCTGACACAAAAAAGCGCTGAGGAGACAGTGCAAATTACTCAGAAAAATGAAAAAAACGGTGCGCAAAGCCATCCTAAATTATCAATGGATGCGTTGCGTAGCCAAGTGTCAGAGTTAGGGGCAAAAATACGCTATCAAAAGCCCAGCAGTGATAGAAACAGAGTGAAATTTGTGAACTCGGTGAGTGCGCATCAATACCTTGCTGCGCAATACGTTGTTGATTGGCAACGCAAGGTAGAAAGTATGGGTAATCTTAATTATCCAGCGATTGCCAAGCGACCTGGTTTTTCAGGATCCTTGAAGATGGATGTTGGGATAAAGCCGGATGGTAGTATTTATAGCATACGCATCAGTAAATCATCTGGATATCCGGCTCTGGATGATGCCGCAAAACGAATAGTCCGGCTAAGCGCCCCCTTCCCCCCTTTACCTAAAGCATTGCTTGAAGAAGTTGATGTTTTAGTGATCACTAGAATCTGGAAGTTTTCCGATGAATCTGGTTTATATACGCGATAAATAGTATTTCATGCTGAGAGTTATTTTAAATAATGCTGATAGCAATTCATGGGCAGGATGAGTTAATTTGCATAGTGATCTTGCTGGTTAATATGTAAATTTTTTCAGATAAATAACGTCAGCATACCTTTTAAAATACCATACGGATTACTGAGGTGCGAAACACGGCTGCTGTCATTGAATACGCCTTGCCCCTAGAGCCTCCTGTGTAGCGGTTGATTGCCTTCTGGCTGTCTACTGAATGGAAAGTTAATTTCTGAGAATCTATAGGGCTGCTTGTTTTTGAAATCTAATACGCTTTTTAAGGCTATTGTCAGTTAAGAAAAAAGGGCGTATGGTTGCTTATATAACAAAATACTTATTTTGATTATAAACCATAGAGGAAGAATAAATGACGAATAAAACTAACTATAACAGACGTCAATTTTTACAGCACTCTGCTCTTGGTGCGGTGGCATTAGGTGCATTTCCTGGAATGCTGTTCGCCAAAACGGGGCAATTACAAAATAAAGCGACACCTGGCTTTAAGGCCGATGTTGAAATTGAATTTACTTCGCGGGATGCTTTTGTTTCCATTATAAGAACGGGAGAGAAAACGAAAGTACAGAAGTATCATGCAGCGTTGTTAAAAGGGCCTAAAAAAACACTGGTAGAGCTAAAAGGTAATTATTTAGGGCCAATTCTTAATTTTATTAAAGGTCAAAAAGTGCGTATTTATTACAAGAATATGCTATCTGAGCCCTCGATTATCCATTGGCATGGATTGCACGTTCCACAGCACTGCGATGGCCATCCGATGTACTCTATAGAGCCGGGTCAAAGTTATGTTTATGAATTTGAAGTGATGAATAACGCGGGCTCTAGCTTTTATCATTCGCACTCACATAACCTGACCGCTGAACAGGTTTATAGAGGCTTGGCAGGTTTGATTACGGTTACTGATGACGAAGAGCAAAAATTAGATTTGCCAAGCGGTGAATATGACCTGCCTTTAGTGATTCAAGATAGAACGTTTAACGCGCAAAACCAGTTACAGTATTTACATGGTATGCACGGAAAAATGGTCGGTTTTTTAGGTGAAAGCATTTTAGTGAACGGCCTCCCGAATGTAAAATTTTCGGTGAAGTCCCGTGCTTACCGCTTTAGAGCGGTGAATGGCTCGAATTCCAGAATTTATAAATTAGGTTGGGATGATGGTACACCACTGACCGCGATTGGTACCGATGCACATCTTTTAGAAAAGCCAGAAACACGCCCTTATTTAATGCTCGCACCTGGTGAGAGGATTGATTTATGGCTGGATTTTAGTGGTCGTTCTGTCGGTTCAGAATTAGTGTTGTATAGCTTACCTTATGAAGGGGCTATGCCACCTAAAATCGAAGAACAGCGCCTGGGTAAAAAATCCTCTGGTGGCATGGGTATGAGCGGTGGAATGATGGGGGGCGGCATGATGGGAATGATGGGCTCGGGTCTGGGTCAGGGTGATAAATTTGCAATTGCCACATTTAAAGTGACTGAAAAAGTCAGTGATTCGCCTAAGTTACCAAAAAAATTAGGCAAGTTTGAGCGTTTAACTGAACGTAGTGTAGATAACCCGAGCAAGCCTATTCCTATTGGTATTGATATGAAACCGATGCGCCCCATGCTAAATGGGAAATCGTTTTCTATGAACCGCGTGCTGGATTTTGAAAGAGTTGAACTTGGCTCGATTAAAAAAATTAAAATCTTTCATGATCACGGTCCAATGAAAATGGATGAGGGCGAAACAATGGATAAGGATATGGATATGTCCGGTGGTAATATGAAAATGCAAGGCGGTGGTATGGGTATGATGGGTGGCGGCATGGGCGGCGGTATGATGATGTCCATGGCACACCCGATACATTTGCATGGGCAGCAATTCCAGATACTATCCAGAGAAATTGAAGGTATGCGCCAGGAAGAATATAAAACAGTGAGTGAAGGTTTTATTAATTCAGGTTGGAAAGATACCGTTCTGGTTATGCCGGGCGAAGAGATCGTTATTGCCAAGCCGTTCCAGGATTATAAAGGCTTGTTTTTATATCACTGTCATAATTTAGAGCATGAAGACTTAGGTATGATGCGCCAGTTTTATATCAGCTAGGCTTTTCTTGTGATCGTTCAGTCCCTCCGTCCCCCTCCTTGGCGGGGCGGGGGGGCTTACAAGTGTAGGTTTTCTCACGCAGCACAACTACCTCACTAATTGCCAGCATGCTAGGCCATGCTTCCGGTCGTCCAGTTTTGACAGGAAGAAGCTTATGGTTAAGCAAAGCCGCAACAATCAAAGACCAGCCATGCTGAAAAATACCAATCATCCGCCAGCGTTTGCCGCGTTGACGTGCCGCACCAGGAACCGAAGGCTCTGTAATGTCCAAGAGTGTGTCGGCCTGAGCTTCTGCTTCACCACCGACGGACAACAGCCACCATGTGGCAATAGCAATTGCCATCCATAACCGCTCTGCACGAGCAGGATCGTTCATGCGTGTGTGCTGCCACTGCCAGCCGCTTCGTTTAGTGCGCTTGAAGCCTTGTTCTATCCAAGCTCTCAAGCCATATTAACTTAAACCCAGGCAAATACGCGACGTTAAAAGAACAAGCGGATTTATTGGGACAAGTGCGTTCTGAGGTCTGGCAGCGTTTTGGATCTTTGCACGGCGTGGGAGTAAATCATCGTGACATTCGCACGGATTGGGTGAAAAACAGAGACTTTTCACCGCTACCTGCGAAAGCCTGGAAAGAAATATGACGTGATGCGTTAGATGATATTCGCCTGTATGAAGCGTCAGCCAAAGAAAAAGTCCGTAAGCAAATTGCCCGTCGCTTTAAAGATGCGGCGGAGCGAAAACTGTATTTTGGCTTACTGCGCATCAATGCATGGGTCAATGATCCACTATTATCTCGCTGGATGAGAAAAGCCAAGAAACACGGGCGCAATCATACCGTTAATCAAATCATTTTAGAAAATGGCGTTTACAGTCAATTTCAAGGCAAGGACGGAAATACATGGCTAAAAGTCCCGTCTTTAATTAAAGGTAAACGCGTTGCTATTCCTTTAAATAGCAATATCAAGCTGCAAGGCATGTTACGTTTGATTTTAATCGACGGACGAGTGGAAATACATTATTTAGCCAATGGCAAACAACACGCTCCTTGCGGGACTGAAGTGATAGGCGTGGATAAAGGCTATAGCGAAGTGTTTGCCGATTCAGAAGGGAGTTTTCACGGAGAGGGATTTAATCAGCTATTAACTCCGATTTCTCATGCGCGCATGGAAAACAATCGTGCGAGAAATAAATTATTCCAAATCGCTGAAAAAGCCTCAGCCAAGAAAAAAGCCAGGATATATAAAAACAATCTGGGTACAAAAAAACGTGTTCAGCAAAACCGAAAAATCAAACAGCAAATTCGAACACACTGCTTTAAAGCGGCTCATTCCGTTGTGGATCAAGCCGCACAAGTGATCGCCGAAGACCTTACTTCGCCTATTCCTAAGAAAAATCAATGGAAACAATTCAATCGACTTATGAATAGTTGGATGAAAGGTGCGATCACTCAAGCGTTAGAAAAAGTAACAAAGCTCAGAGGTTCTGAGTTGCATTACGTTAACGCAGCATATGCCTCACAAATAGACTCAAAAACTCACTCTCTGCAAGGAAACCGGGTTGGCGACAAGTTTTATCATGTGAATGGGGAGGTATCGCATGCTGACGTAAATGCTGCATGTAATATTAAGCACAGACACGCCGACAAGTCGATAACACGGTATATGCCGTATCGTCAGGTTAAGCGGATCTTGCTGGATAGACTTCATGCTTCGAAGGAGTTACCTGCTGTTGTGTCTACGGACCTAACGACAGGGACCGTCCCTTCAAGACTCTAGTTACAGTGTGGAATCCACTATTAACAGAGAGCGTAAACAACCTTGAATCGATTATATCGAAAGTATACGATTTTGAGGAACGGAATTTCTATCAGAAAAACTTTCCAGCTATGATATTCAAAACGGGTAGGTGGATGGCTATCTTTTCGTTGCTTATGCGATAGTTATTATCATAAAGCCAAGCGATTTCACAAGTATGATATCCGTGCTGATGAAATCGCTTTCCTTTCTTGCTAAGGATTAAAAATATTGATTGCCATGCAACTGTAACATAAGCTTGTCTGTTCGTGGTTACAATAGAGTATTTCCTTAATGTGGTAAACAGTGTTAATGTCCCCCCAGCCCTTTTTGTCAGACAAACTTGTTGAATTGCAGCAAATTGAAGCAATCATCCAGAGAGATCATAAAGAATTTCTATCCTGTAATAGGCTTTGCTATGTTGATTATGCAAACGAGCGTCTCCCTATTTACGCTTTAAGTCTAGGTAAGCAAGCAAGTGATATACCCAGTATTACTTTTGTCGGAGGCATTCACGGTCTTGAGAGGATAGGCACTCAGGTTGTTCTGGCTTTTCTAGAAACCCTGCTAGAACGCTTAAACTGGGATTTGAGTTTTACTGATTTGTTACAAAGAGTGCGGATTAACTTTCTGCCGCTTATCAACCCGGTTGGCATGATAAATCATACTCGATCAAATGGCGCTGGTGTTGATTTAATGCGTAATGCACCGGTGGACAGTAAAGAGAAAACGGTCTGGTTGGCAGGCGGACATCGTATTTCTAGAGCATTGCCTTGGTATCGAGGCAGGGAAGGTGAGCCTATGCAAGCGGAGGCGCAAGCGTTGGCAGATTTTATTCGAAATCAGGTATTACCTGCGCCATTTAGCGTAGTGCTGGATTGTCACTCAGGTTTTGGCTATCACAATCATATCTGGTTTCCGTATGCAAAAAGTCGTGTAGAGCCGATTAAGCACTTAGGAGAAGTTTATTTTTTACGCAAACTATTTATGCAAACCTATCCTTATCAGAATTACCGTTTTGAGCCACAATCTCAACACTATTTAACGCATGGTGATTTGTGGGATGATTTATATCAACAATCATTGTCTCATAATACTATTTTTCTACCGTTGACCCTTGAAATGGGCTCATGGCGCTGGGTACGCAAAAATCCTCTGCAATTACGTAAATCCATGGGACTTTTCCACCCAGTCAAGCAGCATCGAGTTAATAGGGTGTTGAGAGGACATTTAGTGCTAATGGAATATTTGTTGCATGCCACGTTGTCGTATAAAAAATGGCTAACGGAGAGTCACGCGAACATTATGGAAAAAGAAGCTTTAGCACTTTGGTATCATGACTGAAGCAACGTTTTGTTTCGTTCTGATCCGGGGTTTATTGCGAGAGTCAAGACACTGGGGTGACTTTCCGCAGAGATTACAACAGCAATACCCCGGATCACTTATTTTAACTCCCGATATCCCTGGGAATGGCCATTTAAATCATTTGGTAAGCCCAAACACGATAGCAGATTTTACGGATACTTTACGGCAACAAGTACCTGATAATTATACTGTAAAGCTGATTGCTATTTCTATGGGGGGCATGATCGCAATAGACTGGATGCACCGCTATCCAAAAGAAGTCAATGCAGCCGTTTTAATTAACACCAGTTTGAGGAATATTTCCCCTTTTTATAAGCGTTTACACTGGCAGAGTTATCCTAAAATCATCAAGTTATTGTTGAGCAAGCCACCTGTTCGAGAGTTGTTAATTTTAGCATTGACCTCTAATAAGCATAGATATAATGCAGAGTTAATACGGCACTGGCAATGCTTGGGGCAGGAAAACCCTGTTACATTGAAGAGTGCAGTCAATCAGTTACGGGCATCAGCAACTTTTTCTATGCAAGGTGTACCTTTGCACCCGTTGTTAATTATTAGCAGTTCGGCGGACCGCTTAGTGGATTATCGATGCAGTTTAAAGTTACAACAACTTTGGCATAAAGATTATCTGCAACATGATAGTGCAGGTCATGATTTACCGTTAGATGAACCTAAGTGGCTAATTAGCGAAATGAGTCGATGGTTTGATTGCCATTAAAAGCTTTCATATTTCTGACATATTTAGTATCTACACTGACGTAACCGTTCACTCCCCTATGAAACCCAAAGGATTGAAAAATTTTTTCTAATAACCCCCCTCCTAATTCCTCCTTGTTAAGGAGGGGCTGAACGGTTACACACTGAATGCATAAACAAGTGACTGGATATAAATAATGATTGATGCTGAACAAATATTACGCGATACCTATCCAGAATTAAAGATCGGTAAAAACAATAAATTGGTGTTAAAAGTCTTAAGAGCACTGTTACATGAAGATGATTTTAATGAAGTAATAGAGAAAAATCAGCACCTTCGGGGGTTTGCATTTTTAGATAAATTTTTTAAGTATTTTCAATTCAGTTATCAGGTTAGCCCGGATTCTTATAATAATATTCCTTCTGAAGGCCGTCTGATGATTGTCGCTAATCACCCTATTGGCACGCTGGATGGATTGGCTTTAGTTAAGCTGGTTCGCACGGTGCGTCCTGATGTGCGTATAGTCGCAAATCAGGTGCTGGCGTATGTTGAACCATTAAAGTCAGTGTTCTTGACAGTGGACGTATTATCTAAAAAGTCCAATAAACAGGCTTATAAGGCAATGTTGACCGCTCTGGAAAATGAAGAGGCAGTTATCATATTTCCCGCTGGCGAAGTCTCGCGTATTACGCCGAAAGGAGTTTATGATGGGAGATGGCAGGCTGGGTTTATAAAGTTGGCTAAAAAAGCTAAAGCACCTGTTTTACCGATCCATATTAAGGCGTCAAACTCAGCAATATTTTATGCTGCCTCGGCCCTGTATAAGCCAATAGGAACCATGTTATTGGTGCAGGAGATGTTTAATAAAAAGCATAAGGAACTAAAGTTTAAAGTAGGCACTCCCATTCCTTATGAGGCTTTTTCAAATACAAAGGAAAGTAATAAGGAGCTTTGCCAGCGTTTTCGCAAACATGTGCTGAATCTTGCGAAGAAGCATAAAAAGCCCTTGTTTAAAACGATAGAAACAGTGGCTCACCCTGTTAATAGTAAAGCGGTTAAAAAAGCACTTTATCAATCCCGGTTACTAGGTGAAACCAAAGACGGTAAAAAGATTTTTTTATATCAATATCTGGGTGATTGCCCGGGTATGATGGAAATCGCCCGATTGCGCGAACTGACTTTTCGTACTGTAGAAGAAGGTACGGGTGAAAATCAAGATATTGATAAATATGATGTTTATTATTCACATCTCGTACTATGGGATGAAAATGATCTGGAAATCGTTGGTTCTTATCGTATAGGTGATGGCAATGGAATTATGCAAACCAGAGGTGTAAAAGGTTTTTATACCAGCACTCTATTTGACTTGTCTGCTAATTTCGAGCAGTTTTTGCCTTATAGTATTGAGTTAGGGCGAAGCTTTGTTCAACCTCGCTATTGGGGGCAGCGTAGTCTCGATTATCTCTGGTATGGAATTGGCGCTTATCTAAGGGAAAACCCTAATATTAAATATATGTTTGGGCCTGTTAGTTTGAGTAATGCTTATCCTCAAATGGCAAAGGAGGTGTTGATAAGTTTTTATCAGCAACAATTTGCTTCTGATTTGCAATTAGCTAAAGCCAGAACACCGTTTATTGTTTCCGAAGCGGCTCAAAAGTTTGCTCAATCTGAGTTTTCGAGTGATTACAAAACAAGCTTCAAAATATTGAATAGTGAACTGAAAAAGCTGGGTGTCAAGGTGCCGACTTTGTATAAACAATATGTTGAGTTATGCACTGATAAAGGCTGCCATTTTATCGACTTTAATATAGATCCGGATTTTAATAATTGTATAGATAGTTTGGTAATGATTGAGTTAGATAGCATCACCGATAAGAAAAGACAGCGCTATATAGAAGGAGTTATTGCCGCTTGATGTGCGGTGATTAAATGATGTCGTATTGAGCTTTCAGGCTTAACTCATAATGACAATTTATTATTGGATTAAAAACGACTGGCAGGGGTTTGTTTTGACGCGATATTTTTTTAAGAAGATGGGGGAGGGATCACAGTTTTATTCTGTGAAAAATTTTAAACTGAACGCCCTCGCTGGAAAATAATGACTGCCTAGGAAGGATAATCATGTTCAATAAAACAATAACGGCTATGGCTACCATGCTCTTGGTGACTACTTTGCCAATGACTCAAGTCAATGCCCGACCTAAGTCTATTGAAGAAAAGCGGTGGATACCAGGGCAGATTATTGTTAAACCAAAAGCGGGCGTTTCAAATAAAAAATTTGAGAAAATGCTACGCAAAATGGGAGTGAGCACAAAATCACGTTTTCAACAATTGAATGTTCATGTTGTCACTGTATCTCCTCAAGCAGAAGATGCGCTTATGCAAGCAATGTCTGATATCCCGGATATTGATTATTGTGTAAAAGATATGTTGATAGAGCCTAGTGCGATTCTTCCTAATGATCCAGAGTATAGTAGGCAATGGTATTTACCAAAAATGGAGGTCCCGACAGCCTGGGAGACAAGTTCAGGAGAAGGCGTGACGGTGGCGATTTTAGATACAGGTATTGAAGCAGATCACCCTGATTTACTAGGTAATTTGGTTCCTGGCTGGAATTCAGTTAGTGATAATGATGATACGTCCCCTGCTCATTGGCATGGGACCGCTGTGGCAGGCGTTGTTGGTGCTACGAGCAATAACTTAACTGGCGTTGCCTCGGTTGCCACGAGAGCCAGTATTATGCCTATACGAGTTTCTAATAGTGCAGATGGTTCATCTAGTCTAAGTGCTTTAATCAATGGAATTTTATGGGCTGCTGACCACGGTGCCGATGTTATTAATATAAGTTACGGCATAGTCGGGTCTGAATATATATTTAATGATGCAGCACAATATTTTCGCAGCAAAGGTGGAGTAATTGTTTATTCTGCAGGGAATGAAGGGGAGGACGGTGGGTACAGTGATAATCCTTATTTAATTTCAGTTGCTGCAACGACGAGTGGTGATAATAGGGCTAGTTTTTCAAATTATGGTAATTATATTGATGTCTCCGCACCTGGAGCAAATATTTACACAACCTACACTAATGGGCGTTATAGAAGCACGTCCGGCACTTCTTTTTCCAGTCCTGCAGTTGCAGGTGTCGTTGCTCTAATCATGGCAACCAATCCATATTTGACCCCCGAAGAAGTCGAAGCAGTGCTTGAGCAATCGGCCGACGATCTTATTGAAGGCGCTGACTGGCATCCTTATTTTGGGCATGGACGAGTCAATGCTGCTGCCGCAGTCTTGCTGGCACAACAAGGCGCGGACCTGGATGCACAAGCACCTAACGTTACTATATTTTCACCTCAAAATAATGTGACAGTGAGTGGTGATGTTATGGTTGAAATTAATGCAACAGATAATGTTGGTGTAAGTGGCGTTGATTTATACGCAGATGGTCAACTAGTGGGTAGAGATACCACAGCGCCTTATCAGTTTAACTGGGATTCAATGCAGTTTGCTGATGGCGATGTAATGTTTATTGCTTATGCTCAGGATTCAGCTGGAAATGAAGGTAGTTCAAATAGTCTGTCAGTCGTAGTGAAAAACCAGCCAGATGAACAGGACAATACTCCACCAGTGGTCAGTATTTTTGATCCAGAAGAGGGAATCGCTGTCAGTCGCAGAGTTATAATTCAAGCGACAAGTAGTGATAATGTAGCTATCAGCAAGCTTGCTTTATTTATTGACGGTAGCCGATACCGGACAACTTCTGCAAACACTATGAGAGTTAGCTGGTGGCTAACTGATGTTAGTAATGGCGCTCATGTTATCAGCGTAATTGCTGAAGACACTTCAGGAAATACAGCAGAATCTTCTGTGACGGTCTGGAAGCAAGAATAGCAGCTGAATCTTAAGAAAATAAAAATAGGGTCGACGATATGGCCGATAGAGAACGCTACGATAATTAAGCGAAATAGTTAGTCAGATGTTTAGGGCAGGCTAATTATGCCTGCCAAGTCATTTATTGTTTGATCAATACTTCGTTACTTCGTTTTGTATCTGACTTGAAAAATACTTGCCTGGGTATTATTGGATTTACATTTTCTATGCGGAAAAGCTTCTGCTTTTATGTTTCATCTTTAATTGACTGGGACACGGACTTTTTCCATAAACCTTGATAAGAAAAACACTGCCAGCCCCACTTGAGCCAGTTCAATAAAGAGATGGCTAGCCATAGAGACCAAAGTAACATCAGTATACGATAGCTCGTTAAGGGTACGGAAATAACCGTTGCAGTTGCCAAAACTGCTGAATTCCGGTCTTGATACCAATTAAGTTGAAAGGCGGTTGACTGGTTACCTATTATTTGCATGGCTGGGGTGCCTAATAAACCTTGCTCAACTGTGATAAATAAGATGGCAAGCGAAGCTAAAGTGAGTAAGACTAAAATAATTTGTATTAGGTTGAAAATATTTACATTATCATTGTTTAACTTTTTTCTAAAACCTAAAGCCATTAGCCAGGCAATAACTACAAAAGCAGTGATAATTGGAATTTGACTCAAGCCCAGCAACAATAAAAACCATTGCCAGTGTTTTAGCGGCGTTATGTCTGATTTTCCAAGAGCAGTAGCAAGCAAAGCCAATACAATAAGTACGCCCCAGAATAAAACGGCAGGACCAAACTGAGGGCCAGTCGTTAGTAAAACCCAGCGATCCTGCCCAAGTAATACTTTTAAATGACTGTTAACACTTGTAATGCCTAGGTTAAGTGCAGGCGTTGTTAGTACACTAGATTGCGGTGTTGTATTATGCCAGTTCAATTCATAATGCTGTTTTCCTGGTTTTATGGGTAGTGTAACTGTTTGTTCCTGTTGCCTGATGGGCTGAGCTTTTCCATTTAGGCTTATTGATTCCAGTTGTGCGTTTGAAGGTAACTGAAGGCTGTGCTGTGTACCTTTTGAACTGCGGATATCCAGTTTCAAGTGCGTTTCTTGATTACGTTTTCCTGAGGT
The DNA here is from genome assembly GCA_942491615.1 of uncultured Gammaproteobacteria bacterium. GTDB lineage: Bacteria > Pseudomonadota > Gammaproteobacteria > Methylococcales > Methylomonadaceae > Methyloprofundus. Next base: position 8,590 of record CALOCH010000006.1, on the reverse strand, counting down.
AATCTGCAGAACACTTTTATCTATGGTTAGTGTTTGCCCTGGTATGGCTTTAGGGCGAGAGATTGATAAGCGGAGTGACTCGCCAGGCCAGGGTCGCCAAGTGGGAAGCCAATTTTTTGCGTGATTCTGGTGGTGTATTGGGGCAATGCCATCGCTATTTATATGCCAAATAGGACTGATATTTAACTGCCATATCTCAGTCCATAAGTCGGTTTCTGGTGCTTTTAATGTAAATGATGAATTCTTTCCTAATAGAGATTGCCACTCGATTTGGTGATCGTTAGGGGTTAAGTGAATAATTGCATAGCCATTTTGACTCTGTATATTAGGGCTGCTTATTGATTCCCCATTTAACAAGGGGACCTTTAGTGTGGCTGCCGTGGTTTGTTTGGCTAATCGGTTTACGCGGGTTGTAATATGCCAGTCTAATCCTAAGTGTAATATGCGTTCAATGTTTATAAAGGCAGGAAAATTACCCTGACTCGCTGAGGGTAATTCATTTTTTTTGTCACTGTCATTTGCCAGCCGAGTAAAATGTAACTGATTTTCTGCTGTATCATTTTTTCTTAAACCTTCAATAGACCAGTGCTGTATTTTATGTGTAATACGTTGTGGCTTAAGGGGGAGAGGCAAGGTGAAATTTGCTGAAACTGGAGCATAGCCTGCCAATATTACCTGATGTATACCCCGCTCTAAATTTAACCAGAGCAAGCCTTCTTGGTCGCGAATAATTGCTGTAGCTGGCACGCCATTAACTAAAATACTGTTCGGTAGCCATTGTTTGTATTGCACCGGTAAGGGAGTGGCAACACTTTCCTGGGCATGAATTTCTAAAGTCATACTAAGAGTTTTGTTGTCTATATCTAGTTGCAGGGTGGAAATTTGCGCACAATTAGGTAAGCAGTCGGGGGCCTTAAGTAATCGTTGTTTTAATTCATTTAATAGTTCAGGGCTTGGATAATCAGCGTAAGCTAAAGACAGTGGGAGTATGCAATACATCATAAAACAAAGGGGTATGATTTGCTTTGGAAGCTTAAATATAAAGCGTTTATTGATAATGCCCAGCATCAGGAAAGTCAAAATAATCACTACAATAGCGCGTAAAAAATTCAGCAATAAGCTTGTTGTAGGATTTAAGTACCAAAGTCGAATATTTTGCTGGCCGTCAACACTGCCGTTCCAGGACAAGGGAATGCTGGTCCATTGCCACTGAGGAAGACCAGGGCCTGTTTGTAAATTGGCATTAGGATCTATGCGGTTGAACTTTGGGATAGACGCTAAAGAGTAACTAGACTTGGGGGTAGGGCTTTGCATTTTACCTGAGGTTTTGGATGCAGCTAGTCCCTCGTTTAGATTTTCTTCAAGTGTGGGTATATCGAACACTATCGAATCAGTTGCAGAGTATTGCTGGTTATTGGTATGTTGCCAAGGTTTTTCTAATTGGGGGTAGAGTCCCGTTCTGATTTGATTGACTAAAAAGGGGATGCATATAATAACCAGGGCTAAGCTACAAAGCGAGCGATAATACTGCACTATTTTTAATAATTTACCTTGTGGCAATACTCTAATTAAGGCAATGGCAGCAAGGATATTTAACCATACAAAACGAGGCGCATCGGATTCATGCCAGATTAAAGCAAGTGTGATTAAGGCAAATAAGCCCCAGTAGTTATTCCATAATCGGGCTATTGCTAAGGCGGTAATAAGTACGAGAAACAAATCTAGCAGAGTCCATCGCGTAACCCAGCTATTAGGGACATTATCAATACCTGTTACCGCCAGTAAATGCCAGCCGGGCGGCAGGTGTAATGTGGCGCTAAGCTGATTGAACTTCTGTTGCCAGCCAGTAGTGCTAAGTGATGATATGTTATCTTCAATACGACTCTCAGCAGTAAGGTCTATACGGCCTTTGCGTACTTCCACACCTTGCGTTTCGCCGTTGATTGATTGGGTGATGAGTAGTGTATCGCCATTCAGTTCAACATGTCCCAGTTGCGTTTTATTTAGACTGTCAAGTCGCCAACCATGAGTCATAGAGCCGCTAATTTTATCTTGAGCAGTATAGCCTGTGCCTGCAAAATCAAGCCATAATTGGCGCTTAAGTGATAAATTGTTAGGCGCAGGATCCGGATCGCCTCGCCTAATAACCTTAAAGTGCATGGTATCGCCTTGTCTTAGCAAAAACGCAGGAAGACTTTTCCATTGAGCTGGGATATTTGTTTGACTAGGATCAATTGCTGCAACTTTCTCAATTTCAACAACTCGTTGCTGTGCTTGTGCTGCAAAGCTCCAAATTTCAGAATCTGGCCAGTTTGGATTATTAATTGCTAGGTGCAAATCAGTCAATTGCTTAGGATTGCGGGCTAATAATTCTATTGCCCAGCGACCCGGACGTACTTGAACTAAAAGCGTGCCGTCAGTTTCAAGTCTGGTGGGTAGCGGGCTATTTAGGCTAACGGGAATAAAGTCACTGAGCAAGGCATGTGGTATTTTAATTTCTCGTTGCATGCCAGAAATTTCAAGCGATAGATGTGTAGTGAGTTGCAATGGAATGCCATCATCAATTTTTCTAAAAACCTGTAAATTGATCTGATTGGTCTTATCTTTAGGCTTGATTTTGCCGGTGTCGTTTGCCGTGAGCCAAAGTTGATTGTTCTTTATTTCAGGGTCTAATACGCGCTTATCAAGTACTTTAACGGTGATAATCCCAGAGTCAGGGGGGATTGACAAGCTATCAGGGATGTTATTCCAAAAAAAATCACCTTGAATAGTATAGGCTCCAGCGTTTAACTTGATGGTTGGTGTATTATTGCGCTCAATAACTAAGGCGGGCTTATTATTAACGGTTACGTTTTGTGGCCAATGCTGATTATTCCCCGGTAAAGTAAGGTAACTATCGCTATAAACTTGCCAATAGCTGCTAAAGCGCCCATGGTGATGTGAAAATTCAATAGTTAGCGTACTGGGCCAAGCGCAATATTGCTGCTTATGATTATTGTAAAAAAAAGGGCAATTATGATTAGGTGTATCATGTAATACCCAGTCTGTCCAAGGCTCTAAAAGCTTTGGTAGACCAGGTATAGATGTGGAATTGGCTTGTGTATGTATAGGTAGAAGTGATATCAATACTAATAAGCAAGTAAAAAGTTTCATAACAAGAAGCCCATCAGAAAGCGGATTGTCGCAACTTTATACTATATAGATAAAGATAAAACTAGTAATATGCAGAAAAGCCTATCATATAAAGATAAAGTCAAAATAAAGTCTTGACGAGAAGTATAGTGGCTGTATAATTGCCTGCTGTTCAACGAGAAGAGTTGCAGGTTAGGTTGTTTTTAGGGTGGTATCGATGAATGTTATGCTGCCAGTCAGGGTTAATGATGGATAGTTTAACGACTGAAAATGATTTAAAAATAAAGCTTGACCGTAAAGATACAATCGCTATAATGGTCGGCTCCTTAACGAGAGTTGAGGGAGGATCTTCGGGTTCGGTTAATGTTTGTTTTTGTGGTTGTTATGGATTGCATTTGAAGTGATTTTGCTTCGGATGATTCCGGATAAGATAAAAAATAAATATTGACAACGGGTTTTGGCTCTGTATAATAGTCGGACTCAGCAGGGTTGAATGGTTAAGGCCTTCATCTCTGAGCTCTTTAAAAACTAAATCAAAATAATTTGTGTGGGTGCTTGTAAAGATTATTAGCATGATAAAGATAATCGATATAAGGATCTACCGTTATTTAGTTTACTAAATAACAAAGTGTAAATTCTGACAATCGAACAAAGATTGGTAACACATCTGATGTTGTTACAAAATGATATAAACTGAAGAGTTTGATCATGGCTCAGATTGAACGCTGGCGGTATGCTTAACACATGCAAGTCGAACGGTAACAGGCTAGCTTGCTAGTGCTGACGAGTGGCGGACGGGTGCGTAACGCGTAGGAATCTGCCTATTAGTGGGGGACAACATGGTGAAAACCATGCTAATACCGCATACGCCCTACGGGGAAAGCGGGGGATCTTCGGACCTCGCGCTAATAGATGAGCCTGCGTTAGATTAGCTAGTTGGTGAGGTAATGGCTCACCAAGGCGACGATCTATAGCTGGTCTGAGAGGACGATCAGCCACACTGGGACTGAGACACGGCCCAGACTCCTACGGGAGGCAGCAGTGGGGAATATTGGACAATGGGCGAAAGCCTGATCCAGCAATACCGCGTGTGTGAAGAAGGCCTGAGGGTTGTAAAGCACTTTCAGCAGTGAGGAAAACAGGCAGGTTAATACCCTTGAGTCTTGACGTTAACTGCAGAAGAAGCACCGGCTAACTCCGTGCCAGCAGCCGCGGTAATACGGAGGGTGCAAGCGTTAATCGGAATTACTGGGCGTAAAGCGTTCGTAGGCGGTTAGTTAAGTTAGATGTGAAAGCCCCGGGCTTAACCTGGGAACTGCATTTAATACTGGCTAACTTGAGTTTAGGAGAGGGAAGTGGAATTTCAGGTGTAGCAGTGAAATGCGTAGAGATCTGAAGGAACACCAGTGGCGAAGGCGACTTCCTGGGCAGTTCCTGACACTGAGGCACGAAGGCCAGGGTAGCAAACGGGATTAGATACCCCGGTAATCCACGCCGTAAACGATGTCAACTAGCCGTTGGGCCTATATACAGGCTTAGTGGCGGAGCTAACGTATTAAGTTGACCGCCTGGGGAGTACGGCCGCAAGGTTAAAACTCAAATGAATTGACGGGGGCCCGCACAAGCGGTGGAGCATGTGGTTTAATTCGATGCAACGCGAAGAACCTTACCTACCCTTGACATCCAGAGAATCTGTTAGAGATAGTAGAGTGCCTTCGGGAACTCTGAGACAGGTGCTGCATGGCTGTCGTCAGCTCGTGTCGTGAGATGTTGGGTTAAGTCCCGTAACGAGCGCAACCCCTATCCTTAGTTGCTAGCAGGTCAAGCTGAGAACTCTAAGGAGACTGCCGGTGATAAACCGGAGGAAGGTGGGGACGACGTCAAGTCATCATGGCCCTTATGGGTAGGGCTACACACGTGCTACAATGGTCGGTACAGAGGGCCGCGAACTTGTGAAAGTAAGCAAATCCCAGAAAGCCGATCTTAGTCCGGATTGCAGTCTGCAACTCGACTGCATGAAGTTGGAATCGCTAGTAATCGCGAATCAGAATGTCGCGGTGAATACGTTCCCGGGCCTTGTACACACCGCCCGTCACACCATGGGAGTGGGTTGCAAAAGAAGTGGGTAGTCTAACCTTCGGGAGGGCGCTCACCACTTTGTGATTCATGACTGGGGTGAAGTCGGTAACAAGGTAGCCCTAGGGGAACCTGGGGCTGGATCACCTCCTTACAAAGCATGCAATGCTTTACGAGTACCCACAACAAATTATTTTGATTAGCAAAACATCGAGTCTGATCTGTATCGGCAAACCGAATCGGGTCTGTAGCTCAGTTGGTTAGAGCGCACCCCCGATAAGGGTGAGGTCGGTGGTTCGAATCCACCCAGACCCACCAGATTTTGCGTTACGCTGTGTTAAAATCTTACCAGTGTCTGGCTACACGGTGCAAGATTTTACCTTGATTAACACAAAATTATAGTTAGAGATAAAAGCAATGGCCTAGCGGCATCATTAAACTTTATAGCTAATTAGTCAGAGGGGACGTAAAAGCCCACAAAACCAGTATTGGGGCCATAGCTCAGCTGGGAGAGCGCCTGCCTTGCACGCAGGAGGTCGGGAGTTCGATCCTCCCTGGCTCCACCAAGACTCGAAAAAAAGTAGAAAAGTAATTAATTCTATAAACTTTAAAGCAAGGCAAAAGTCAGGCTTTAGAATTTATAGCATTAGTTAATTAAACTAATAAGCTCTTTAAAAAATTGGAAATCTGTAAAGTAAACTAAAGAAAGTTTATGTTAAAGATCAAGCAAGCCCAGACTAGCAATAGGAAAGGCCCGCTTGATTATAAAATAAACCAAAAAAGTTTCAAACGAGTTTAAACGCATCAGCGAAACACGCAAGTGGATCAACGATGAAAATAAATGAGTTCTCAAGCAGAAAAAAGCGAAAATGTCAGCTGAACCGTATAAGTCAAGCGACCGAAAAGCCTCGCAAGAGGCCGTGTAAGACGTATTTAGGTTATATGGTCAAGTGAATAAGCGCATACGGTGGATGCCTAGGCGATAAGAGGCGAAGAAGGACGTTGTAGGATGCGATAAGCCGCGGGGAGTTTTCAAACAAACTTTGATCCGCGGATTTCCGAATGGGGGAAACCCAGCGGGCACAAGCCCATTATCCTGACCTGAATACATAGGGTCAGAGAAGCGAACCGGGAGAACTGAAACATCTAAGTACCCCGAGGAAAAGAAATCAAACGAGATTCCCTAAGTAGCGGCGAGCGAACGGGGATTAGCCGAGCATTTTGCGATAGTGGAAGCGTCTGGAAAGTCGCGCCATAGAGGGTGATAGTCCCGTACACGAAATCAAAAAATGACGTATTAAGTAGGACGGCGCACGTGAAACGTTGTCTGAAGATGGGGGGACCATCCTCCAAGGCTAAATACTCCTTATCGACCGATAGTGAACTAGTACCGTGAGGGAAAGGCGAAAAGAACCCCGGAGAGGGGAGTGAAATAGATCCTGAAACCGTATGCGTACAAGCAGTAGGAGCAGACTTGTTCTGTGACTGCGTACCTTTTGTATAATGGGTCAGCGACTTAATCTTAGTGGCAAGCTTAACCGAAAAGGGGAGGCGTAGCGAAAGCGAGTCTTAATAGGGCGTTCAGTCGCTAGGATTAGACCCGAAACCGGGCGATCTATCCATGACCAGGTTGAAGGTGGGTAACACGCATTGGAGGCCCGAACCCACTTATGTTGAAAAATGAGGGGATGAGTTGTGGATAGGAGTGAAAGGCTAATCAAGCCCGGGGAATGGCTGGTTCTCCTCGAAATCTATTTAGGTAGAGCCTCGTGTATGACTGTTGGGGGTAGAGCACTGTTACGGCTAGGGGGTCATCCCGACTTACCAACCGTTGCAAACTCCGAATACCAGCAAGTTTTAGCACGGGAGACACACGGCGGGTGCTAAGGGTCCGTCGTGAAAGGGGAAACAGCCCAGACCGTCAGCTAAGGTCCCAAAATCTATGCTCAGTGGGAAACGATGTGAAAAGGCCCAGACAGCCAGGAGGTTGGCTTAGAAGCAGCCATCCTTTAAAGAAAGCGTAATAGCTCACTGGTCGAGTCGGTTTGCGCGGAAGATTTACCGGGGCTAAGCATAGTACCGAAGCTACGGATCTTACTTTGAGTGAGAGTGGTAGAGGAGCGTTCTGTAAGCGGTTGAAGGTGTGCCGGGAGGCATGCAGGACGTATCAGAAGTGCGAATGCTGACATGAGTAACGATAAGGGGGGTGAAAAACCCCTCCGCCGAAAACCCAAGGTTTCCTGCGCAACGCGTTAATCGACATAGGGTTAGTCGGGACCTAAGGCGAGGCCGAAAGGCGTAGAATCGATGGAAAACAGGTTAATATTCCTGTACTTGTTATAACTGCGATGGGGTGACGGAGAAGGCTGGGTCAGTTTACTGTTGGATATGTAAGTTTAAGTGTGTAGGGAGTGTGTTTAGGCAAATCCGGACGCTTAATTCTGAGACACGATGACGAGTTTCCTTTCAAGGAAACGAAGTGATTGATGCCATGCTTCCAAGAAAAACCTCTAAGCATCAGGTTATAACGACCCGTACCCCAAACCGACACAGGTGGGTGGGATGAGAATTCTAAGGCGCTTGAGAGAACTCGGCTGAAGGAACTAGGCACAATGGAACCGTAACTTCGGGAGAAGGTTCACCCCTAAGTATGTGAAGCCCCTGCGGGTGAGTAGAAAAGGTTGCACAAATTAGTGGCTGCGACTGTTTATCAAAAACATAGCACTCTGCAAACACGAAAGTGGACGTATAGGGTGTGACGCCTGCTCGATGCTGGAAGGTTAATTGATGGGGTTATCTTCGGAGAAGCTCTTGATCGAAGCCCCAGGTAAACGGCGGCCGTAACTATGGAACGGTCCTAAGGTAGCGAAATTCCCTTGTCGGGTAAGTTCCGACCTGCACGAATGGCGTAACGATGGCCACACTGTCTCCAGCCGAGACTCAGTGAAATTGAAATTGCGGTGAAGATGCCGTATACCCGCGTCTAGACGGAAAGACCCCGTGCACCTTTACTATAGCTTTACACTGGACTTTGAACCTATTTGTGTAGGATAGGTGGGAGGCTTTGAAACCATGACGCCAGTTGTGGTGGAGCCAACCTTGAAATACCACCCTGGTATGTTTGAAGTTCTAACCTGAGCCCCTTATCAGGGGTTGGGGACAGTGTATGGTGGGTAGTTTGACTGGGGCGGTCTCCTCCCAAAGAGTAACGGAGGAGCACGAAGGTACCCTAATCCTGGTCGGAAATCAGGAGGTTAGTGTAATGGCACAAGCCAGCTTGACTGCGAGTCTGACAAGACGAGCAGGTACGAAAGTAGGTCATAGTGATCCGGTGGTTCTGTATGGAAGGGCCATCGCTCAACGGATAAAAGGTACGCCGGGG
>CALOCH010000005.1:0-14461 GCA_942491615.1 uncultured Gammaproteobacteria bacterium | reverse complement strand
CACGGACGGCGCCGTGTCGCGGTTCGAGATCGGGCGCCGGGGTCCGGTGGTGCTGCCGTCCGGCACGCCCGATAAGCCCGATGGTATGGTCGAGCTGCTGACAAAGCGTGGTTATTTTCTGCTGCAACTCGCTAATTTTCACTGCCTGTTGTGAATCGCTATCTTCACTGGCGCGCTCTATCAAATTGATGCCCAAGGCAACCTGATCCAGTAATTGCGTATATTTTTCAGCTTAAAGAATGTCTGGTATGGCTGATGTCAGCTACATGGTGAGTACAATCCTGACATAATTCAGCAACAAGCTCCAGACTATTAGCTATATTATCCATTGCACGTAGCAGTACCTTATCATTTGCAATGTTTTCTGACTCAAGCATTTGCTGGTAGCTATTATTATGAATACGAATTTTCAGATTATGTATATAGCCGCTACGGTCGAAACTGGCAGATAACTTCTTATCCGGATCGACTATATAGCTCTGTAGGCTGGAGAATTTGCGTACCGACTCTCCATAATCATAAACCGGAGATTGTTGCGCTGATTTTTGGGCAATTGAGTTGTCAATGGATGGCCCTTTGCTGTACACCACTGTAAATGGTCACTGCACGAAAAGCGTTGCGAATGCGTTGTAGTGAGGGGTGCATCAATCTCGTCATCTGTCTGTCCGGGATCTATGAGTGACTTATTAGCGCCAAATTAAGAGGTCGACACGCTTGCCGTTAAAAGTGCTGACAATTACCATGCACTTAGAAAAAGAGATATTACAGTGAGAAAAACAATTGATACGATTATTGCCACTTACTGTATTGAACATAATATCCCGCTTTTATTTTCTGATAGAAACTTTTTCCCATTTGTTGACTTTTTGGGCTTAAAGTCAGCTATTTGAACATCACCGGATATTATACTGATCTGCACATGACAGTGGCATGACTATTTGCGTCATAGTGTTGAGCGGATCAAGTTGCACAGCTTCATGCTTTGCGTACTAGGTAATCCAGCACACATGTTGGTAAAACCCTTTTCAAATAACCAAATACATAGGTTGGAACAGTAACGTAGTAGCGAATTTTAGGTTTTTTAGCTTCCATGGCATGAATGACTTTTTTTGCCACAGCATCGGCAGGCAAGGTAAAAGGAACCACAGGCCTTTTTTGCAAACGCGTTTCCATCCCCTGGTAAGTGAGTTTATGATAACTATGGCTGGGATCTATGTTTTTTTGGTAAAGAGCGAAGGCATTTTTTTCTAAAATCGCTGCTAATAGGGCCTAGTTCAATCAGCGATAAATAAATATGCGTGCCATATAGTTCCAGGCGCAGTGTATCAACCGGACCTTCCAGCGCAAATTTACTGGCATTATAGGCACCGCGATAGGTCATCGCGATAAAACCCAGCACCGAACTATTATAGATAATCCGCCCTTTACCTTGTTCTCGCATCAGCGGAATAATCAAATTGGTTAATTCATGCGTGCCGAATAGATTGGTTTCAAACTGCTGGCGTAAAACATCTCGACTCAGATCTTCAACAGCGCCCGGCTGACCAAATGCAGCATTATTAAATAAGCCGTCCAGCTTGCCGTCCGTCATGGCAATCAGCTGCGAGACTGCATTTTTTATGCTATCACTATCGGCAAGATCGAGTTGTATAACCTCAAAGCCTTCGTTAGATAAGCGAGTGACATCAGCCGGTTTTCGCGCAGAGGCAATCACGCGATACCCGCGCTCTTTGAGAATGACCGCTGTGCGATAACCAATGCCCGATGAGCAGCCGGTAATAAGTATAGTTAGTTCTATTGTCGTCATGTTTAGCTATTAAATATAAGAGAAGGGTACACTTTTATGCTATTATTTAGGGTAATTTAATCCCGTCTTTTTTCTTCTTTTTAACAGAGACTTAGCTTAAACTAACCTCATTTCTCATACGCTACAGGCATGACCAACTTGACCATTAAAACGGCCAGGTCGCTCTTCGGCTGACTGTGAAAAATGAGAGGCTATAAGCAGGGTCTGCTGTTTATAATAATGTGAAATAATTAATGAGCTCTATCTGGAATTCCTGCCTGTCCCGTCTTATCTTGAAAATGAAGTGTCTGTTAATGATTTAAATACCTGGATTGGGCCATTACAGGCACAAGAAGAAAAATGATGTTATTACATTGCTGGCACCTAACCAGTTTATTATTGCACATGTAAAAGAACATTTTTTAGATAAAATTGAAGATGCTATTTTTGAGTTTTCCAGTGGTCAATACACGGTCAAAATAGAGATAGGTTCCCGACGCGTTGAATCTGCACTGAGTTCAGGGCGCCCTAAACACCCTGCGAGTTCATCAAGTGATGTGCAGAAAAAGAACCCCTAATTTTATTAATACCGCCTTCACCTTCGACAACTATGTAGAAGTCAAATCCAACCAGTTAGCAAAAGCAGCTTCTTTACAAGTATCTGAAAGTATTGGTAAAGCTTATAATCCGCTATTGATCTATGGCGCTTCAGGCCTTGGTAAAACGCATTTAATGCACGCTATCGGCAATGCCATCCTGCATAAAAATCCTAAGTACTGCAAATATCGTGTATTTGCATTCTGAAAAATTTGTTCAGGATATGGTAAAGGCTTTCAGCAAAACAGTATAAATGCTTTTAAAGAATATTACCGCAATGTTGATGCTTTATTTGTTGATGATATTCAATTTTTTGCCGGCAAAGAGCGATCGCAGGAAGGGTTTTTTCATACCTTTAACGCCCTGTTAGAAAAGAAAAATCAGGTAGTTCTAACCTGCGATAAATACCTGAAGGAAATTGACGGACTGGAAGATCGGTTGAAGTCGCGTTTTGGCTGGGGTTTACGGTTGCCGTCGAGCCGCCGGATCTGGAGACCAGAGCCGCTATTTTAATGAATAAGGCTCAGCAAAATAATGTTGAACTAGATCAGGAAGTTGCCTTTTTTATCGGCAAACGTATCCCTTCAAATGTACGTGACCTCGAAGGTGCCTTACGCCGAGTGCTGGCAAATGCGCAATTTACCGGTGCAGATATTACCATTGATTTTGCCAAAGAAGTCCTGCATGATTTAATCTCTTTGCAAGACAAACTGGTCAGTATCGAAAATATTCAAAAAACAGTGGCTGACTATTTCAAGATCAGAATAGCAGATCTACTCTCCAAGAGCCGTAAGCAGTCCGTCACCCGTCCGCGTCAAATTGCGATGTGTCTGGCCAGAGAATTAACCAGTCACAGTTTGCCTGAAATAGGTGATGCGTTTAGTGGCCGTGACCACACCACGGTTATGAATGCCTGCAAACGGATTAAAGAACTTCGTGGCAGTGACTATAAAGTTGAGGAAGATTATGCGATTTATTGCGCTCCTTATCGCATTAGCATTATTTTTCTATCGACATGATGAAAAGAATTTTTGATATTAGCCTGGCACTGATTTTAATCATTATTATTTTAATCCCTGCTCTGCTTATTGCCTTGTTTATTAAACTAACTTCACCCGGGCCTGTTTTATATTGGTCTGACCGGGTTGGGTTGCATAATCGCCTGTTTAGCATGGCTAAATTTCGCAGCATGAAGATAAACACCCCCGAAGTCGCATCACACTTATTAGCTGATCCACAAAGCGCACTAATACCTGGTGGAAGTTTTTTACGTAAAACCAGCCTGGATGAAGTGCCGCAATTATGGAATATACTAAAAGGCGAAATGAGTTTTGTTGGCCCAAGACCCGCGTTATTTAATCAGCATGATTTGATCAAATTGCGCACTGAACAAGGTATACACCAGTTAACTCCAGGTATAACCGGGTGGGCACAAATTAATGGACGCGATGCATTACCGATTCCGCAAAAAGTGCAACTGGATGCCTACTATATGCATAATCAGTCCTTTACCAAAGACTTGCAGATCTTATGGCTTACCTTGTTTAGAGTCATCGACAGGCAAGGCGTGACGCACTAGACTTGTAGAATTGAATGTTGGTAAGAATAAATATTTATGTACTAGTTCTGTAAGTGTCATTATACAGAAAAGCTAGTAATTGGTAATTCGAGACCTGACCCTTTGCTTCTTGCTTTGCTTCTTGACCCTTTGCTTCTCTTTGCTTCTTCTGGTTTCTTGCAAATAAAAGGTAATTACATTATGCTTACATTTTGTAATGCAAGAGGTCAAGAAACATGGCTCATTTAGTCAAAATTGTAAATTCTCAAGGAATAAGAATTCCTAAGCTGCTTATAGAGCAAGCAGGCCTTGAGGGGAAAGAACTTAAATTTAAAGTGCTCAATGGAGGGCTTTTTATTGTTCCCGTTTTGAAACCAAGAGAAGGTTGGGCAAAGTCAATTGAGGCGTCTCTAATTTCTCAAGGTACCGAAATACTTGATGAAGAGTGGTTAAATTCAGATTTGACTAATGATAAAGACCTGGAATGGTAAAGCATCAAGTGGGTCGTTTCCAGGTATGGCTTGTGGAGCTTAGCCCGGTGAAAGGTAGAGAAATCAATAAACCACGACCTTGCATTGTCATTTCACCTAATGAAATGATGGCGCTTTCTACCGTACTCGTAGCGCCGATGACAACTAAAGGTTTTGCGTTTCCTTGTAGAGTGGCGTGTGAGTTTGATGGAAAGAAAGGGTTAATTCTTTTAGATCAAATTAGAGCGGTTGATAAACTGCGATTAGTCAAAAACCTAGGCATTATTGATAATAATACTCAGGTAAGATTATGCGAATGTCTTCAAGAATTGTTTTCGTATTGAAAAAATATATTAACCCGCAGAGCGTGGCAATTATTACATTACGCTTTCACCATCCATCATTAAATCAAAGGCATCTGACAGGCTGGCCTTATTTGTTTCCTGAGCACCTATTTTTCTATGGTTGGACTGGTTTTGAAAGCATTGTATTATCGGAAATCTCATTTTTAGAAAATTCCTGCATTCCTCGCTGGTCATCAAAATAGCCTGATGACTGAGGTGATGCCATTCCATGTGGGCGTTTGCTAAAAACCTGACCAACTCCCCAACCGAAGCAGGGCAGGTGCTGTTTGGTTACTCGCCAAAGCAAGCTTACGACACATGGTCGCAATGGAAAAATGATAAAAAAAAACCTAGCAAACCAACAAACGCCTTTTTTAGAGCTATCCTTATTCTGGAGCAAGCGGAAAAAGAAAAAACAAAAGGCGCTGAATTGGCTCTATCTATATTGATAGAGCGACTAAAGCTTGAAAACACTAACCTGACTCCAAAGGATAATAAAATGGCAACTATCAAACCAGAACAGAGCGAGGGGTCAGGTCTCGAATTGCGAGAGAAAGTTATAAACGTTTTGTTTTAGAGGGTGTAGGACTGAAGGTTGATATCTGGTCTAGTTTAAATGCTCAAATATAGCTTGGTGACGATACCTTTGTCTCTAAAATGCAAAACAAGATCGAAAATACAGGCAGTGATTGGGGTATTTCTAAGAAACAAAGACGACCAATCGCCATGTCTCTGTTACAAATAGAAGAGCAGAATGTAGATAGGAATTTTGCGATTATAACGGCTTATAATACAGGTGCATACAGTCAGAGAGAAATTGGGTTACATCCTAGCTCTGTAAGTATCATTGTAAGAAAAGCTAGTAATTCGTAATTCGAGACCTGACCCTTTACTGTGCATCCGCAATACTTAGCTTTGGGAAAAACGAGCCAGGAGCGATTAAATAATTATCGTGAACTTTTTAAGGCACCTGTTGATTCTGAATTATTAAGGGAAATTCGTGAGAGTATCAATAAAGGGCTGGCACTTGGAAGTGATAGATTTACGTCACAAATTGAAGCACTGACAAAGAAGCGTGTGACTCCAAGGAAACCAGGTAGACCGGGAAAGAGTGTAAATGATAAGTAAATATAACTCTGACCTTAATTATTCTAATTCTATAGTAGACCCCGTTTCTTGCTCGCCGTAATATCGCATGAGTTCGTGGTGATATTAGTATTGACTGGCAAAGATGGAACAGTATGTAGCAGTGACAGTAATGGTGCCGCTGACTTGCGGAGCGGCATGATAGTCGTCGTCACCAGCTTGGTCGGCGGTTATGGTACAAGTGCCAGGGTTGACGATCGTGACTGTATTGCCGCTTACCGTACATACGTCTACTGTGGTAGAAGCAAAGCTGACCGCCAAGCCGGATGAAGCTGTGGCGCTGATTGCAAACGGTTCATCGCCGTATGCTTTATTTGTCGGTGGTTTAAAGCCGATAGTTTGGTTGCTTTTACCGTAATGCAAAATCGCGCCGTTATTGCCCACCGCAAACACATCACTACCGCTGCCCCAAACACTCGTAAGATCTTGCATCGTACCGCTGTTCATCTCTTTCCAGCTAACACCGTCATAATGCAGGATCTTACCACCATTGCCCACCACAAACACGTCGCTGCCGCCGCCCCAAACATCCCTAAGTGCCGTTTGCAAAATATTGCCGTTCACTGTCGCCCAACCGGTGCCGTCGTAATGAAGGATCCTCCCCCAATAGTCCACCGCAAACACATCGCTGCCGTTACTACCCCACACGCTATAAAGGTTACTGAGTGTACCACTGTTCATTTCCGTCCAACTGACACCGTCATAATGCAGGATCGTGCCACTATCGCCTACTGCAAACACATCACTGTCACTGCTACCCCACACGCCACGAAGACCTCTTATCGTGTTGCTGTTCATCGGCAGCCAAGTAACACCGTCATAATGCAGGATTGTACCTCCATCACCCACCACAAATACGTCACTGCCGCTGCCCCAAATATCCCTTAAGTGTTCGGTCGTACCACTGTTCATTACCGTCAAACTGTAGCCATCGTAATGCAGGATAGTGCCCCTACTGCCCACTGCAAATACATCGCTACCACTGCTGCCCCACACGCTAAAAAAATATTCCAACGTACCGCTCTTTATTATCGTCCAACGGTTGCCGTCGTAATGCAGGATTCTGCCTCTAACGCCCACCACAAACACATCGTTATCGCTGTCACCCCATATGCCATAAAGGTGATTATGTACTCCGCGGCTCATCTCTATCCATTCGACGCCATCGTAATGCTGGATTGTGCCTCCATAGCCCACTGCGAACACATCGTTGCCGCTGTTACCCCAGACACCCAAAAAAGATCGCGACGTATTGCCATCCATCGTTGTCCAAAGGTCACCGTTGTAATGCAAGATCGTTCCTCTATTGCCCACCACAAACACGTCGCTGCCGTTGCTACCCCATACGCCATCAAGATCTCGTGTCGTATTGCTGTTCATCGGTGTCCAGCTAACACCGTCATAGTGCAGGATTGTACCTCCATCACCCACTACAAATACGTCGCTGTTGCCCCAGACTTCATTAAGATGTATTCCTGTACCGCTGTCCATCTCTGTCCAACTGGTGCCGTCATAATGCTGGATTGATCCCCCTTTACCCACCGCAAACACATTGCTACCGCTGTTACCCCATACGCTCATAAGATTATGTTTATATGTAGCGCTTTTCATTTCAGTCCAACTGGCTCCGTCGTAATGCAGGATCGTGCCACTATCACCCACTGCAAATACGTTGCAGCTGCAGTTGCCCCAAACGCTCAAAAGATTGTGCTTATTTGGGCCGCTGCTCATTTGTGTCCAGCTGGAACCATCATAATGCAGGATCGTACCGTAATAACCCACCGCAAATACATCGTTGCCGCTGCTGCCCCAGACATCCGATAGCGGATTCGTCGTACCGCTGTTCATCACCGACCAATTAGCTCCGTCATAATGCATGATCGTACCTTCACCACCAACGGCAAACACGTCATTGCTACTAGACCCCCATGAGTTTTTTAGATTATTTCCTTGCGGCAACGGGTTTTGCCATTTCCAATTATCTGCTTGAGTAGTAGGGATATGAAAACTGCTCAGTAAAATGAAAAGATGGAAAATAAAATGGTAGGTGTTTGATAATGACATAGTTTCTCCTTCAGAGCAGACGCTATACTTTACACACTCCGATTTTCGGATTTATCGAATAGTTGAAAATTAACGAAGAGATTGCTTCATTATGCGGTGTTGCTAATTCGTCAATGCGCAAAAAACGTATTTTCGATCATTTGGAGTATATAACAAAGCACGGCTGGAGTGGACATGTTTTTTATGTTTAGCATATGGCATGAATCAATAGCTTATGAAAATAGGCTATTGATTTAAGACTGAACATAATTTAAGGCTGTTTGACGAATTCTTGTATTTTACTGCCAATGGATTCTAGACAGATTAAATTGTCGACAGGCAAATTTAAATTTAGCAAGTGGTTTTTACAATGAAAAGTGACAAAATAAGAAGCCATTAACCTGCTTATCGAAAAAGGCGAATACGTATCGATCATGGGACCTTCCGGCTCCGGCAAATCGACCTTGTTGAATGTCATTGCTTTGTTGGATCAACCTTCGTCCGGTCGTTATCTGTTGGATGACCGCGATGTAACCCAGTTGAGTGATGACCAATTGGCGCGCGTGCGGCGTGAAAATATAGGTTTTGTCTTTCAGTTTTTTCACTTGATTCCACGTTTGTCCGCGGCTGAAAATATCGAAATTCCGATGGTCTTGGCCGGGGTGCCGCCTAAAGAACGCCGACAGCAAGGAGCAAGGGGTCAGGTCTCGAATTACGAATTTCTTGTAATTCTTGTATATTTTTCCCTATGGCAAGACCTCTTAGACTCGAATTTCCAAATGCACTGTTTCACATTACTTCCCGTGGTGATCGGCGTGAAAACATTTATGATGACGCTACCATTTAATAATAGAAACTTTAGATGGCAATCTTTCAAAAGGGATGCGTCAATTGAATGGTGTATATACTCAAGTATCAAATCGGCGTCACTCTCGGTCGGGTCATCTTTTTCAAGGTCGTTATAAGGCTATACTTGTTGATAAAGATCAATATTTACTTGAACTTGCCCGTTATGTTGTTCTTAACCCAGTTAGGGCGAAAGGTATGGTTCGTAGTATAGAGGATTGGCCGTGGAGCAATTATTTAGCTTTTATTGGCCATACTAAAGTTCAAAAGTGGTTAACCCCAGAATGGGTCTTATCCCAGTTTGGTCGAAATAAGAAGCTTGCGAGAGAAAATTATAAACGTTTTGTTTTAGAGTGTGTAGGGCTGAAAGTTGATATCTGTTCTAGTTTAAATGCTCAAATATATCTTGGTGACAATACTTTTGCGAGACCTGACCTTTTACTGCTTTATTGTGCTCATTGTGAAAAGCAATGGCTGAGTGTAAGCTAAGCTTATTTTTATCATCCACTCAAGCGACACCATGTTAAAGCCAGTCTCATTGCTTCTCACTATTTTAGTGTTTATATTCTCAACTCAAGTGCTCAGGGCAGAGCAGGTTGAGATCCCTCTGGTATTTGATTATCCTGTTTTGCAGCAAATCATAGTGAATGAAGCCTTTACTCAGCCTGGTAACAAACTAAAGTATGCGCTTGATGCGGGGGGGTGTAATGCGATTATTTTTTCTGTACCAAAGTTGCAATATATAAATCAGCAGATATTAATCCGTGCCAAAACAGAAATCAGCTTAGGCTTTCCTCAAGGCAAAGGCTGTACTACTTTAACGCAATGGCAGGGCTTCAGTGCCCTACTTGGCAAACCACTGTTAAAGCAAAATCAGCCACTGCAAATATTTTTTACAGCTAAGGAAGTTCGTTTGTTTGATACTCAGGGAGCGCGCATTAATAATCAGCTACTGACGAATGCCATAGAATCTCAGCTTGAGCCGATTATGACTCAGTTTACAGTCGATCTAAGGCCGGCCATGAAAGAAACGGAAGAAGTTTTATCTGCCTTGCTACCACGTCATTCAGCACAGACAGTGCATGGGTTGGTTAATTCACTGCAACTCACGCAACTAACTATTGCTGAGCAAGGCTTGGGAATAGGCTTAAGCGTTGATTTACAAAAGCCACCACCACGTCAGCAAACTGAGACGATATTAACTAATAGCGAGTTACAGGCATTTAATACGCAATGGCAACAATGGGATGCTTTTTTTACATTTGTCATTAAACAACTGGCACGTCAAACGCAATCAGCTGAATTACATGAAACTTTGCTGGATATTTTATTGGATACGCGTTATCAAATTCAGGCGACCTTAAAAGGCGATAGCGAAGCAGGACAAGATCCTGTTAAAGCATTATTTATCAGTAGCTGGCAACAGCTACAACCAGTGGTGCATCAGATTAGCCTTGAGGCAGATAATACGCGCATATTGCCCGTTTTTTCTTTTATGAGTGCTGGCAATGCCTTACAGACACTGGAAAAGCTAGGGCCTGAATTTGGTATGGAAATTTCTACTGACGGATTACGACGTTTAGCCAGATTATTAAATCAACAGGATAAACAGCCTTTACACTATATAGATACTCAGGACCCGGATTTATTGAAGTTGTTTAATTTAAACGCTTCCAGAAAGCAGGCTCCCATCAGTTGGCACTTCAGTTTTAACCCTATCTCTACAGCTCAGGCAACGATAAATGTAGACCGCTTAAATCGCTGGGTGCCCAAAAAAAACGAATTGCCTGATTATTTATCCGATATTAGAACCTTGATTTTGCAGCAGGTGGACCGTAAGGGACAAGCGCTAAGTGCTGAGCATCGCAAGATTTATCGTCAACTATTATTAACCACGGCCTGGCAGGAAAGTTGCTGGCGGCAATATGTCATAAAAAATAATAAGATCGTCCCTTTAGCTTCGTCTACCGGTGATGTCGGCTTGTTTCAAATCAATGAGCGGGTGTGGCGAGGTATTTATGCAAAAGATAAATTGCGCTGGGATATTGCATATAATACGCATGCTGGCGGAGATATTTTGTATCGCTACCTGACTCGCTATGCTATCAAAAAACAAGAGTATAAATATTACGGCGGGTTGGATAATTTAGCGCGATCGACTTATTCGACCTATAACGGCGGTCCCTCACGCGTTTCCCGCTACCGCCAGGTTAAAGGCGTGCCATTGGCGCATCAGGAGATAGATAAAAGTTTTTGGCACAAATATCAGCAGGTAAAAAAAGGTGATGAATTCGCAGTAGCCTCATGCCTAGGTGCTTCAGAGCTGGTGATGTCAGCAAAGGAGAAGCCAGTTAATTCAGCCGTTGCCGCCAGTAAACCACCTGCCAAAAAAGTAACGCAAAAAACGGCTGCTTCATTCCCGCCCGATCATTATTACACTTTGCAATTAGCGGCGTTAAGCGATAAATCAGCCGCGAAAAAAATGCGCAAGACTTTTAACGTTGCAGGGGAATATCAGTATTATGCCATCAAAAAAAATAACAAAACGCTGTATTTATTGACCTATGGACAATTCCCCGATAAAAAGACGGCTAACAAAGCGGCGACTAAATTTACCGCAGTAAAGCCCTGGGCGCGTGACTTTAAAGGTATCAGGCTTGCTATGTGAGACTTGTAATAGAATTACGCTAAAAGCACCACCACGCAGTTACTGAGCTATCACTATAAAAAAGATCAGCACAAGGGTATGATAGCGGGCATTTAGCAAGTCGGAAAAACCATGCAACAAAATGCCATCACAGAACAAATGACCTCCGCAGGTCAAAAAATAGAACATGATTCATTTGCTATTGTTGATCAGGAAGTAGGCGAGCATCATTATGCAGCAGCTGAATGGAATATAGTGCGCAGAATGATCCATGCTACGGCTGATTTTGAGTTCAATGGACTCACCCGATTTCATCCGGATGCGGTCTCAGCAGGTTTAAATGCCATCACTCGGGGCGCAAATATTGTTGCGGATGTAGAGATGATTTGTGTGGGTTTGTCGCAGCCGCGATTAAGTCATTTTGGTGTAAGTACACATCATTTTATTTCTGATGCGGATGTAATTGCTCAGGCAAAAAGTGAAAATAGCACACGTGCAGTACAGGCAATGCGTAAAGCCCAACGTTTAGGTCTATTGGATAACAGTATTGTGGCTGTCGGTAACGCGCCAACGGCATTGCTGGAAATTATCCGCATGATTACGCAGGAAAATCTGCGCCCCGCCTTGATTGTAGGTATGCCAGTAGGCTTTGTGTCAGCGGCTGAATCAAAAGCAGAAACCGCGTTATTGCAGGATATCCCCTGGATCATTACTCAAGGTCGAAAAGGCGGCTCTACATTAGTTGTTGCAGCAATTCATGCCTTATTAGCCCTTGCAGAGCAAGCCAATAAATGTTCAGATTAGGCGTGTGTATGACACACTTAGGAGCAAAAATTGAATTATATCCGAAATCAGGCATGATGAGTTTTATTCAAAAATGCAACGCTGTAGACCGGATTAGCTTTTTTATTGCGCAACATTAAAAAACGTTATCCGGCAGGGTTCAGCGTCATATGCCGGATAATGTTATCTACGCTAAGCTAATCCGGCCTACAAAAAAATACGTTTTTCTTGGTTTCCGGTTTTATTGAATATTCACTCCTTAAGCAACTGTAAAGATGGGTTGAGTCGTAACGACTTGAAAAGTAGTGTAGCGACTCGTAAGAGCACGAAGTGGAATCCGAAGGGCGCATGTGCTAAGCGTATTGCCGATTGATGGGTTTCGCTATGGCTCTACCCTTATATGGACTCCTCGTTTATTGCAAGTCAAGTTTTCAATTTTTTAGTGCCATCAGCAGAGATCAAGATTACAGCCATATATCCGGTCTCTAACAGAGGTTTTATTACCTCAGGACTCCTGATGATCTATCCGCGCGCTTTCACCTCAATCATCCTATCGGCTTCTAAAGAGCCTATGCGCTGAACAGGTTTTAAAAGCACCGGTCTGACCTGTTGTTGTCATCACTAATTGTTAACTTGCCTCCGCAATCTTGGTTACTCGGTTAATCGAGGGTTATCCACGCTTTGTCCACGGACGAAGTGCTCATCTCACTACGCAGTCGGTGAGAAAAGGGTGGATAACCCGGCTTGCGCTCCTTTATGCTTTGACTTCATAAGCCCCTTTTCCGGTGACTGCCATAGACCACAGTATGCGGGCATTTTTATTGGCTAAAGCGACCGCAGCTTTGTTAAATCCACGTCGCTCTATCAGCCCTTGTAGCCACAGGCTTAAAGCATCTGTTTTGTTCGCACAGTTTTTCAATACTGCACGGGCACCATGAATCAATAAGGTTCGTATATATCGGTTACCTCGCTTACTGATCCCTAAATAAACTTGCTTGTCTCCGCTACTATGCTGCTTCGGTACCACGCCTAAGCTGGCTGCATAAATCACGACTGCTGGCGTAGCTTTCTCCTTCACATATATCCGCCGCAATCATGCTCGCAGTCATGGGACCAACACCTGGCACATCTAAAAAGCGTTTTGCCGTTTCATTGTTGGTACATAAGGTTGTTATGCGCTGGTCTTGTTGTTTAATTTTCTCATCTAGCTTGGTTAATTCACCGTATTGCTCGGCAAACAATTCGCGACTTATTGGTGTTAGTTTATTTTCTGCATCTTCCAGAATAAACGGTAATTCTTTTCTAACCTGATTAATGCCTTGACGAATCACAACGCCACTTTCACTTAACAAACCGCGTATTTGATCCGCTAAGGCGGTACGTTTATCTACATAGCCCTGGCGAACTTTATGAATTAACTGAATATCTTGTTGTTCAACCGTTTTGATAGCGACCACTCGTTTATTGGGACGGGTGACCGCGTCAAAGATAGCTTGTGCATCGTTATAATCATTTTTATTACCGACAACTTGAAACTTTTAACGTAGCGCGCATTGAGCAATATCACTTCATGCCCTAATGCGGTCAATTCTCTTGCCCAATAATGCGCACCACCACAAGCTTCTATCCCGATCAAGCTAGTTTGGTAAATAGCAAAAAAGGCTAGCATTTCAGCACGCTTCAGTTTCTTTTTATAAACTTTATTTTCAGCGGTTAAACTGTGCATGTGAAAGATATTTTTTGCCGATGTCTGAACCTATTACGCTATTATTCATTTCGGACTCCACTCTTTCTTTTCTTATATCAGGTGCATTATCTGACACCGTCAAAAGGGAGAAGAGAGTCCATATCATCATCCTACGCAACGGAATAACGTGTCTTATTTTTACTGCGGTTTTTCCTTTGGCTTGTGCTTCTGCGCGCAATTTCAAGGCGGCAGGCATATGCTTTTGCAGATCGGAAATACGCGTTTCATGTGCAGGGTGAGTAGACATAAATTCAAGCGGGGTCTCGCCGCCTGCTTTGCCCATATTAATCCAGTACGCGCTTTCGCGTGGGTCAAATCCAGCTTTGGCCGGTAAATCCAGACCATAAATATCGGCTTCAAGATTCATGTGCTCTGCTATATGGCATTAGAATGCCGTATTGAGCACCTAGCCCAAGCACTCCATGCCTGTTTGCCTAATTCAGATTGCGGGTTTAATGGCCTGAGTGATCGACATGCCTTGGCTAACCATTGTT
>CALOCH010000004.1:0-139434 GCA_942491615.1 uncultured Gammaproteobacteria bacterium | reverse complement strand
AGCTATACCCTAGATTTATTATTGCCCCTTCCCTGACATGCAATTTTCAGCGGCGGAATTCCTGGCAAGATACTAAAACCACTGCAACATAGAGCTTACTCTATTTCATCCAGTGGCAAAGCAAACCCCGAAACAGTGCATCTGACGATCAGCAGTGTGCGATACAACAGCTTTAACCGTGAGCATAAAGGCGTATGTTCAACTTATCTTGCTGATATAGCGCATGAAAACAGCAAATACCCGTTGTTTCTTTAGCCCAAATAAAGTATTTCGCGTACCTGACGATAACGACCTACCGATGATTATGGTTGGCCTAGGAACAGGTATTGCCCCTTTCCGCGCCTTTTCTGCAAGAACGCGAGTACAGACAGGCAAAAGGCATTAACTGGTTATTTTTTGGTGATCGCAATGCCGCGACTGATTATATCTATCAAGATGAAATCGAAGCTTTGCAAAAAAACAAAATACCCATAAGTTAGACCTCGCTTTTTCCAGAGATCAAGAAGAAAAAATCTACGTACAAGACCGTATGCGTGAAAAAGGTGCCGAGTTGTTTGCCCTGCTAGAACAAGGTGGTTATTTCTTTGTTTGTGGTGATGCTTATCGCATGGCTAAAGATGTCGACAAAGCCTTACATGATGTCATTGCAACAAATGGCAAGTTATCATTTGAACAAGCGGAAGAATACGATTAATCAAATGAAAAAAGATAAGCGATATGTGAGAGACGTTTATTAATATAAACGACAGTTTAAGTTCTTCAATTAAATGATTCATAACGCGCAACATAATTGAATAGCTAACCAGAATTTGATACCTCCTCTAAGCGTATCACTAGCATTAAGCTAAGAGTTCATTTACATTTATAATGAATATATTGGCTCTGATTGAGTTGGATTTTTATTGCTTTGCAATAAAAATCCAACTCAACATAGGTGCTCAATTAGCGTAATATCAGTTTTACACTGAGCGCCAATGGCGTCCGGCAAAGATGGAACTTCCCCCTAAGCAAATTTTGCAGATTGCCCGAAAAAGCATGTCCCCATCTAGCTATTTTTTATTTGACGTCAACAAGCCTCAATGACACACGTATGCCATTCGGAATAGAATAAGCGAGACATATTCATAACTAACGTTACATAGGCGTTCAAGCATGCATTCAAATACAACAAATTCTGTCTTAAATGATAATTATATTTATCTAATCCATGACACGGACTCCGAGAAACAGCAGTCGTTGACCCGGCAGTTTCAAGAGCCTGTGCTAAATTGTCTCAAGAAAAATCACTGGCAACTTAACTATATTCTTAATACTCACCATCATGCGGATCATGTAGGCGGGAACATGGCGTTAAAGAAGCAAACGCACTGTAAAATTGCCGGCTCAGCATCTTGACCAGCAACGCATCCCAGGGGATATTGAATATGAACATTAAACGAGGGTGATTGCCTTACATTAGGTAACTACGCGCTTCAGGTGATAAGTTGCCCTGACATACTCTCTTAGAACATATTGCTTTTTATATGCCTGCAGCTGATACATTATTTTGTGGTGACACCTTATTTTACGCTGCGGCCGCTTGTTTGAAGGCACTGCTGAACAAAATGCTGCAATCACTAAAGAAATTCACATCCCTGCCACCCAGCACAAAATTTACTGCGCACATGAATATACCTGCTGCAAACGCTGAATTTGCATTGTCTGTCGAGGCTGATAATTCCGACTTACATAAAGCCATTGAGCGCATCACAAAATTAAGGAAAACCAACCATCCAACAGTGCCAACAAGCTTAGAGCAGGAATTAGCTACGAATCCGTTTTTACGCGCTAATAGCCTCAGCATACAAAAAACGCTGAATATGCAAGGCGCATCTGAACTGGCTGTTTTCACAGAGCTTAGACAAAGAAAAAATCATTTTTAATGAAAACTCTCCCTTACCGGCACTGCGCTTTCGCAATCAGAGTGCTATTATTTCTGCTGCCAAACGACCTTTAGAGTTCTGATACCACCAGCCAGATTGCGCATTGGCTTATCCAGCGAGCTGCAAAGGTAGTTTGATTTGCTCAAACCATCTGCGGTGACCATTTTCTTTGGCAATTGCCTGATATAACTTAATACGATCAGCATTTTCTGCGGTAATCAATTTATTGACTTTATTACGCTCTTTTAAAGGCACTGCGCCTCTACCTGTCAATAAGCCATCAGTTTGGATACCGATAAACCCTTGGTCATAAAGCGTAGTTAATTCGCGAACCTGTTATTTGCCAGTTGCTGTGAGGCGCCTGATCTCTGCACTATCAACTGACAAATTTGCTTCTGCATGGGCAGAACTAATCACGACTGACAGCGTTTTATCAATTAACCTATAAAAACTGATTTGCCATGCTGATAAATGACTCTTGCGGGATCACCCTGGATTGCGGCTTATCAGGCTCTATGCTTTGTATATCCTGAATAATTTCATCAGCTACCTGTTCGGCAGCCGCAGCTGGAAAATAGATATTAATCGTGACACAGGCGGTTAAAAACAGTACGCCAAGCAAGGGTAACTTTATTATATTCATACTCTTATCCCATTATTTTATAATAGCCTCATTCGAAGCGGTAATTCGTCGTAACCTATTTAGCAACACATTCCAATCTAAGCTGGGATTATAGCCAATGACGTCAATCCGCGGCAGACCGCCTCCCTTAATCAGATAAAAACCATTATCCACCGCTTCAACCCCCATCAATTGACAGACGCCTTGATGCAGATAACAGCCAAAACCTAGTTTATCGTAACGAAATGTACTGAATAAACCTAAAAAACCTTTTGATAATACATCGCCGGCACCTCCACCACCAATACTGGCAATATTTTCTACCGCCTTCTGACTAATTTTATGTGTCGACTTATCATCATCCGGGGTGCCTAGCCAGGCATAAAAGGACACCGGTTGCCAATTCTCCAGAGACAGATTTTGCACTCGACCTGATAACCGCCCTTCTATATAACCGGTATCGAACTTATGTGTAATTGCATCCAGATCCAGATGGTCAAAGTCTATATCTGTAGAAAACAGCGGATAATCACTAAATAGACCCGATGAAGCGAGGTTTTTAATACGCACCTCTCCGCCAAATACCTGCATTTTTAACTCACCATTCAGTGATAATGTTTTATCCTGATAACTCACTGCGGGAATATATCCGCTAATAGTCCCTGAAAGTGGCGCCCAGTCGAGCGCAGTAGATAATTTTTCTAATGATAGGTGATTGACTGATCCAGAAAATTGCACTGTGGTATCCTCATCTTTCTCAGCCGCTGTTAGGCTAAATTGATTAATCGAAAAAACACCACCTAAAACAGATAAATCAGCCGCTTTTAATAACTCAATGTGCTTGGCAAAACTTATAAAATCCAGTCGCCCTGCATCAAAAGGAATAGCGTGTATATTTAATTGATGCCAGTTAATGAAAGAAACCTGCTTGTGTTGCTGCTGATACCAGTTTATCTGCGCATTGCCCCCGTAAATCGCAATTTTCTTTTCAAGATGATCGTCCAGCATCAAATCCTTTACCTGCATGTGGGCTTGAGACAGGCTATCCTGTTGCATTTTCAACTGCACCTTAAGGCTACCCGCCAAATCAATGCCAGCTAAAGCCTTAGATTCCAGAAAAGGCAAAATATAAATCGGTGCGGCCCTGCTTAAGTTAGGTATATATAACCATAAATCAGCTGCCTCTATACTATTGCCAGCAGGGTAATTTAACTGCATATTGCCTTCAACCGTTAACAGGTCTGCATGTTGCAATTCAAACGCATTGACCTGAATAGTTTCTTGCCCTGCTTGCCAAACGCCATCCGCTGTTAATAACAGCGCATTGTCTTTAGTCATTTGCAGATAAACAGGCTCCACATAAAGCCCGCCATTCAGGATGCTCTGTGTTGTATGCCACTGCCAACCAGCAGCTCGCTTAACAGCGCTGAACGCTGTTTTTAATTCCATATTTTCACTGGCAATACGCCCCTGGGAATCCTGTACATTTAACTGTTTCAACAAACCAGAGACATGCACGTGTTGCAAAAGATCGCGTTCACCTGTTAACTGTATATCGATATCGGCCAGACCTTGATTGATTTCAAATAAATCCATCGCAAAGAGAGTATGCAATGCGTCAAGATTGATATGCTGCGCGTTAATGTTGAGCTGCCATTTTTCGGATTTTTCCTGCGCATTAATCGCGATAGAGGTACCAAATAGCGTCAAACCGCTAATCTCTAGCTTACTTTTGGAGCTATCAACCCGCAATGAAAAGTTAAAGTCCTGTGTTTGCAAAGACGCGGAAGTAAAACGCGCGCGTCCTTTTGCGCAATCTAGATAATTTTCTCGCCAGGTGATTTTCTGACACTGGATACGCAGTGCTGTGATGTCGTTTAGCGGCGGAGGCAAGATTAAGATCGCAGACTCGAGTGATATTTGCGCTGTTTGACCAAGCTGGGTTATTTTTAGCAGCGCATTTTTCAATGACCAGTTATCAGCGCTTATCTTTGCGACTTTAAAGCTCACTGAATCCAGCGCATAGACATTAAGCGGATGGCATAAAAGAACCCCAGATAATAGGCCTATAAAAGTATAAACGCACATATCTTTCAAAACCACTCACTATTTAATGCGGGTCTAGAGATTAAAAAACAGTATGCTAATATTGAATCAAGAATAAGCCGTTTCTTTCATCTTTGTGGCAATCAAACCATAGGCAGTCAACCAGGCCTCTTCTGTTTCTGAGCTAAACTCTTCACCTATGCTATGCCTTAAAGCCCATAATAGAGCAACGCCGACCGTTTCATAATGAGCCGCCTGAACACCATAAATAATATGCCGCTTGCCCATCGCCTGGAGCATAGCTTCTACAGCCGTCAAATCCTCTAGCGAATTAACCACAACATTTAAAGTCGTCATTAATTTTTCACCCTGAAAATCCAGCCTGCCTTTAAATAAAGCTCTGACACTTGGGTCCAGCTCAAATAGACGGGTATAAAATAATGCAGCAACGTCTTCCTTTATCACTAGCACACGATGCCATGACTCGCGAATTAACTTGATTTGTTCTGGCGATAAAGGGTACTGCGGCTCTTGAATATATTGTGGAACATATCTATGCTGGTTTTTTCTATTTTGAATCAGCAACAAATACGCCAATAAAATAACTATAAACAAAACCCCATACATCATAAAGTAAACATCATTTGATATTATCATAGTACCCATTGCCATCATCCAATTAATGCTATTTCAGTAAAAAGTCACCATCCGGTGTCAATAAACATCTTTATAAAAAATTTAAACCCAAGTATCCCTTAAAGTCACCGTACGATTAAAAACCAATCTATCCTTTTGAGCTCTCTTCTGTATCCAGACAAAAATAACCTACTCTTTCAAATTGAAAACGACTGCCTAACTCCGCCTTTACAAGACTGGGCTCAACTTTTGCTCTGGTTATAATATGCAGAGAATCAGGGTTTAAGGCATCACAAAAATGTTCTTCTGCACCAGGATTTGGCACTTTAAATAAACGATCATATAAGCGCACTTCAGCATCCAGCGCATGGGTGGCAGATACCCAATGAATCACGCCTTTTACTTTTCGCCCTTCTGGATTTTTACCCAAGGTGTTTTCATCATAAGTACAACGTAGTTCAACAATTTTACCCTCGGCATTTTTTATCACCTGATGACATTTAATCACATAAGCGCCACGCAAACGCACTTCGCCACCAGCAATTAAACGCTTATATTTAGGCGGTGGCACATCAGCAAAATCATCCTGATCAATATAGACTTCTTTAGTAAAAGGGATTTTCCGTTTACCCATGGCTGCATTTTGTGGATGATTACTTACTTCTAATTGCTCAACCTGAGCTTCCGGGTAATTTTCAATCACGACTTTTAATGGATCCAATACCGCCATCACCCGCGGTGCAGTATTATTCAGATCGTCACGAATGCAGTTTTCCAAAACGGCCATTTCTATTGATGAATCTTTTTTGGTAACTCCAATACGCTCACAAAACTCACGAATGGCTGCTGGTGTAAAACCTGCACGACGCAAACCCGCAATGGTTGGCATACGTGGATCATCCCAGCCACTGACATGCCCTTCAACCACCAGTTGATTTAATTTACGCTTGCTAACTATCGTGTATTCCAGTTCTAGGCGCGCAAATTCGATTTGCCGCGGATGGCAATCAATGCTTATATTATCTAACACCCAATCATACAGTGGACGATGATCTTCAAATTCAAGTGTACATAATGAATGCGTAATCCCCTCAATGGCGTCTGATATACAGTGTGTATAATCATACATCGGATAGATGCACCATTCATCACCCGTGCGCTGGTGATGTACACGACGGATACGATATATAGCAGGGTCTCGCATATTGATATTAGACGATGCCATATCAATCTTGGCACGTAATAAATACTGGCCATCGGCAAATTCACCGGCACGCATACGAGTGAATAAATCCAGATTTTCGTCTATACTGCGATTGCGATCGGGACTTTCTTTTCCAGGCTTGGTTAAAGTGCCACGGTATTCACGCATCTGCTCTGCATTTAAACTGTCAACATACGCCAGACCTTTTTTTATGAGTTCTACTGCATAATCATACAGTGCCTCAAAATAATCAGAAGAGTGCCTTAACTCAGCCCATTCAAAGCCCAGCCAATGCACATCTTTTTCAATGGCGCGCACATATTCAATACTTTCTTTTTCTGGATTGGTATCATCAAAGCGTAAATTACATAAGCCATTATTTTCTGCCGCAACACCAAAATTCAAGCAAATGGATTTGGCATGACCTATATGCAAAAAACCATTTGGTTCGGGTGGAAAACGTGTAATCACTTGACTATGCTTATTTTCTGCCAGGTCTTTTGTGATAATCTGACGTATAAAATTGGTAGCAGGGCTATTTTCAGTTGTTGACATTGAGCTATTTAGAACCAGAGATTAAATTAAGCACACAAAAAATGTGCGCGACTAGATGATACTCGACCTTATAATGGGTGCATTACAATACCATAATAAAAAGTGATAGCAATAAGCAATATTCTACTTTCGACCTCTTTTTCGCAGTCTTTAATAATATCACTATGCCCGTTAGTAAAACCCCAAAAAACAAGTTGGACTATAATGCTGGAGATCATTTATCATCCTGGCGCGAATCACTCAATGATATTATTTTTGGCGTAGAAACCAGAGCCGGAAAGATATTCGATATAGCATTGATCATTTTCATTGGACTGAGCGTACTTGCTGTCATGCTGAGTAGTGTGGAGGTATTTTATCAGCAATACAGCAAAGTCTTTTTTTATACCGAATGGACTTTTACTATTATCTTTAGCATAGAATATATTCTGCGCTTGATTTCGGTAAGTCAACCTAAACTTTACGCACGCAGTTTTTTCGGCATTATTGACCTGCTGTCTATCCTGCCTACTTATATAAGTCTGTTGTTACCCGGCATAAAATACATGTTGATTATTCGCATACTGCGCCTATTAAGAATATTTCGTATTTTCAAGTTAGCCGAATATATAGAAGAAGCGGAAACCTTGATGACAGCATTAAAAAACAGCAGTCAGAAAATTCTGGTGTTTCTGTATACGGTTTTAACGCTTTCCATCGTCTTTGGCTCGCTGCTTTATGTAGTAGAAGGTAGTGCATCAGGCTTTACCAGCATCCCCAAGTCAGTGTATTGGGCGATTGTCACCTTAACCACTGTAGGCTATGGCGATATTGCGCCGCAAACGCCCCTGGGCCAAATGATCGCTGCGGCTATTATGATTATGGGGTATGGCATTATTGCAGTACCAACGGGTATCTATAGCGCTGAATTAATCAAAACCTATCGACCCGCCGATATCTCAAATGATGCCTGCCCCAGTTGTGGCAGAATTGGCCATGATAATGATGCTGATTTTTGTAAATACTGCGGTGGTCCTTTAGAGGACATGGAATAATAAAATACGAATTAGATATATAAAAAAACCAGATAGCAAAACAACGGTTGGTTTATCCTATCTAAGTACTCACGTAAAATTATCTTAACACTTTTATTCTTAGGTTTCGTGTAGGATGGGTAGAGCGTCTTTTTGCGAAACCCATCATTCTACAGGAGTTGATGGGTTTCGAGTCATTACGGCCTATGAAGCAGGCGATCCATTCTACCCATCCTGCATAAATGTTAAATTAATTCTGCATAGGTACTTATGCCTCGCTAAACAGAGTAAACTCATCAGCAGGGTTTTATTTAATGCCATCCACCATATTGTTTAGTCGGATCGCCGCGAAACCCTGTAGATGTTTTATTCGCATCGGGCACACCGACAGTGCTGTCAGCTGCCATCACCATATTGGCATAAGTATAGCCACCCAGTTCTTTGGCTCGATTCGCAATTTTAGTCGTCAGTGGACTGATATCATATTTAGAGACAGCCGAAGAAATTATCACTGCTCTAAGCTTATCTGAGCCGCCTTTGGGCGTAACAGTTAAGACTATCGGTAAAGTCGTACCAGCGGGAATTTCAACATTGTAGTTTTTATCATTTTCCAGTTGCGTTACTGCAACCTCGCGCCCCGAACTATCAGCGACCGTTAGTTCACCATTCAATACGGGACCCTTTGCATCTAATACCGCGCCTTTTAAAATTTTGGCTTGCTTATATTGTTGCATCGGCACCTTAATAACAGGTGATTTTTTCTTTTGATCATCACAAGCAACCATAAATAAACTGCTAATGGTCAATGTGAGCAAAACGGTTATCATTTTATTTTTATTATGGGTATGCATGAGCACCTTCCTCTCTAATGAGTGTCTAAATAACAGCTCTAGTGTATCAACCAGGGGGAGCTAAGTTGACTTTTTTATTTACCGTAAATTCAATTACTTACAAAAATATGTATAAATTTTATACAACTTTTTTAGTTGTAATAATATGATTTATAAGGTTTTTTATTTTAGTGCGTTTACCTTGGTGTATCAACAGAATTTTATAACGGGCACACCCTTAAGATCATAATAACTTAACATGACGATTAAGAATTGCACGCTCGCTTAACTATACCATGAACCAGTTTGATTTTCTTAAATGAAAAAAACGGGATTTGATTTATCAACGCGGTCCATTGAATAGTGCCAAGAATGCCTTTTGCTTCAACTGACAGCACAGCAACTAACCAACAAAATACGAGTACATTAACAATTAGTTATTTAATAATGCTTCTGGCATTAAAAGCTTAATCGAACTAAAATAATGATAATATATTTTATTTTATGCGTGATTTGTCTCATCTCACGTTTTACTGACTTCTCATTATCACTTTGGCACCTCTATTGATGACTAATCATAAACTTACCCATTTAAAAGAACTGGAAGCAGAAAGTATCCATATTATTCGTGAAGTAGCCGCAGAATTTGATCGCCCCGTCATGCTTTACTCTGTCGGCAAGGATTCAGCAGTGATGCTGCACTTAACACGCAAAGCCTTTTATCCAGGCAAACCTCCTTTTCCGCTTATGCATGTCGATACCACGTGGAAATTTAAGGAAATGATTAAGTTTCGCGATAACTATATAAAAGAACTAGGTTGGGACTTACTAGTACACTCAAACCAGGAGGGTATAGATCAAGGCGTTGGCCCCTTTACTCATGGCAGCAAAAAACATACCGATATAATGAAAACCCAGGCTTTAAAGCAAGGCTTGAATAAATATAAATTTGATGCAGCGTTTGGTGGTGCGCGTCGTGATGAAGAAAAATCACGTGCTAAAGAACGCGTTTATTCATTTCGTGATAAAAACCATGGCTGGGATCCAAAAAACCAGCGCCCTGAGTTATGGAATATTTATAACGGCAGGATTGATCCTGGTGAAAGCATTCGAGTCTTCCCTATTTCTAACTGGACTGAGCTGGATGTATGGCAATATATTCATCTGGAAAATATACCGATTCCAGCGCTTTACTTTGCTAAAGAACGCCCCGTTGTCAATAAAGATGGCATGTTAATTATGGTTGATGACGAGCGTATGCCTATCGACCCTGATGAAAAAATAGAAATGAAAATGGTACGTTTCCGTACTTTAGGTTGCTACCCATTAACCGGTGCCGTGGAATCCACAGCAACTACGCTACCAGAAATTATTCAAGAAATGTTATTAACCACTACGTCTGAACGCCAGGGTCGATTAATTGACCATGACGCTGCAGGCTCTATGGAACAGAAAAAACGTGAAGGTTATTTTTAATTAATCACGCTTCTCGATTTTACTTAATCACATTTTTAGGAAAACAACACCATGTCACACCAGTCAGATCTTATTAGTAGCGATATAGATGCGTATTTAGCGCAACACGAACGCAAAGAATTATTACGTTTTTTAACCTGTGGTAATGTCGATGACGGCAAAAGTACGCTTATCGGGCGATTACTATACGACTCAAAAATGATTTACGAAGATCAGTTAGCAGCCGTGCAATCTGATAGTGTTAAATCAGGCACTACCGGTGCAGGTAAAATTGACTTAGCTTTATTAGTTGACGGCCTACAAGCAGAACGCGAGCAAGGCATTACCATTGATGTTGCTTACCGCTATTTCTCTACTGCCACGCGTAAATTTATTATTGCTGACACCCCTGGGCACGAGCAATATACGCGCAACATGGCAACCGGCGCTTCAACGTGTGACCTGGCTGTGATCTTGATAGATGCACGTTATGGCGTACAAACACAAACTAAGCGTCATAGCTTTATCGCTTCTTTACTTGGGCTTAAACATATTATTGTTGCTATCAATAAAATGGATTTAGCTGATTACAGTGAAACGACCTACGACCAAATCAAAGCGGATTATTTAGCCTTTGTAAAACAGTTGGATGGTTTAGAAGATATCCATTTTATTCCTATGTCTGCTTTAGATGGCGATAATGTAGTCAATAAGAGCGAGAATATGCCTTGGTATACGGGTATGTCTATGATGGAAACGCTGGAAACAGTTGAAATAGCAAATGATCGTAATTTTTCTGACCCGCGTTTTCCTGTGCAATATGTCAACCGTCCAAACCTGGATTTTCGTGGTTTTTGTGGCACCATTGCCTCAGGCATTTTCCATAAAGGTGATAAGATTACTGCGTTACCTTCTGGAAAAACCAGTACGATCAAATCAATTGTTACATTTGATGGAGAATTAGAAGAAGCTTTTCCTCCTATGGCGGTCACTTTAACACTGGATGATGAAATAGATATTAGCCGTGGCGATACTATTGTCAGCAGTAACAGTCTTCCTAGCGTTGCCGATAAATTTGATGCTAGCATTGTCTGGATGGCAGAAAATGCCTTAGTACCAGGTAAACAATATATTATTAAATTGGCCACCCGCAGCGTTTCCGGTTCAATCGCCAATATACAACACCGTATCGATGTTAATACCTTAGAACATCACGACGCTAAAGAATTAAAATTAAATGAAATAGGCGTCTGCACGGTTTCTCTCAATGCTCCTGTGGTATTTGATGCTTATACACGAAGCAAAGGGACCGGAGCCTTTATTATCATTGACCGCCTGACTAATGTAACGGTCGGTGCAGGGATGATTTCTGGTCATAGCATGGATGCCGAGTTAAGCCATGTCAGTGCTGAAGAGCGTGCCGCACGCTTTGGACAACAAGCGGTTGCTATCGCTTTAACAGGCACCGATAGCGAGCAAATAGCCTATCAATTAGAAAGAAAATTATTTGATAATGGTCATGCCGCCACTGTGTTGACATCGGATTTTAAGCAGCTTGATGCCGCGATTTCAGTCATTAAACAGGCTGGCTTGATTTGCCTGTGTGCTAGCGATGCAAGCTGCGATCTGAGTTTTGATACCGATAAAGTTTCTCTTGATCAGATTCATTTAGCGCTAAAAGAACAAAACATTATCATATAATGATATTCATATAAAATGGGCTCATCTGTATTAAGCCCATTTTATAAACTTGAGCAAAAAGTAAGGAACAAATGAATGACACAAAAAATCACTAAGGCAGTATTTCCGGTCGCTGGAATGGGAACCCGTTTTCTACCTGCCACTAAAGCAAGCCCCAAAGAAATGCTACCTATAGTCGATAAACCGTTAATTCAATATGCGGTAGAAGAAGCTGTTGCAGCGGGTATAGACACAATGATTTTTGTTACCGGGCGCAGTAAACGAGCGATCCCTGATCATTTTGATAAATCTTACGAATTAGAAAACGAATTATCTGTAAAAGGTAAAACTAAAGAACTGGAAATGATTCAAAACATCATTCCACCTCATGTTTCCTGTGTCTTTATACGCCAATCCGAGGCATTAGGCCTTGGTCATGCTGTTTTGTGTGCAAAGCCTATCGTCGGACATGAGCCTTTTGCGGTTATTTTAGCCGATGATTTAGTTGAAGATGCTGAACGCGGCTGTATGGCACAAATGACACAGCTATTTGCTCAGCAAGGCTGCTCTATTCTTGGCGTTGAAAGAGTTGATCCCAGAGAAACAGATAAGTACGGCATAGTGCAAATAGAAGCTAGCGATTCGCCTGCGAATAAAGTGACCTCTATCATTGAAAAACCAAAACCTGAGGTTGCACCAACAAATCTCGCTGTTATCGGGCGTTATATATTAACCCCTGCTATTTTTGATAAAATCGAAAACACAGGCAAAGGGGCGGGTGGTGAAATTCAACTCACCGATGCTATTGCCGAATTGCTTAAAGAAGAAAAAGTATTAGCCTATGAATTTGAAGGCACTCGCTACGACTGTGGCTCTAAATTAGGTTTTTTAATTGCCACCGTAGAACATGGATTACTTCATAAAGAATTGAAAGATGACTTTCTTGATTATCTAAAATCACTTGCTAAAAAGCATAACCGCTAGACCTATGTACGCTTTTTCTTCGTCTCTGGGAAAAGCGTTTTATATTTCCACATTTATTATATTCGCTAATGGATACAATTAGTATACGTGGTGCCAGAACACATAATCTAAAAAATATCGACCTTGATTTACCTAGAGACGCGTTAATTGTTATTACCGGTTTATCCGGTTCAGGCAAATCCTCTCTTGCCTTTGATACCATTTATGCTGAAGGACAACGCCGATATGTAGAATCTCTATCGGCTTACGCTCGCCAATTCCTTTCAATGATGGAAAAGCCTGATGTCGATCACATCGAAGGCTTATCGCCTGCTATCTCTATTGAGCAGAAATCCACTTCGCATAATCCTCGCTCGACGGTAGGTACAATCACCGAAATCTATGATTATTTAAGACTGCTATATGCCAGAGCTGGCACCCCCTGCTGCCCGGAACATGGACTATCGCTTGAAGCACAGACAATTAGCCAGATGGTTGATCACGTCATGGAGCAGACTGAGGGTGAGCGCTGGATGCTCCTGGCACCTGTGATTAATGACCGCAAGGGGGAGCATATTCAATTACTTGAAGATCTGCAATCGCAAGGCTTTATTCGTGCGCGGGTCGATGGTATCGTACATGAACTGGACGAACTTCCCGAATTAGACGGCAAAAAAAAACATAGTATTGACGTTATCATTGACCGTTTTAAAATTCGCGAGGACATCAGACTACGTCTGGCAGAATCCTTTGAAACCGCGTTAAGAATAGCCGAAGGTGTCGCCACTGCGGTGTGCATGGACGATGAGAGCAAACAACTGATTTTTTCGGAAAAATATGCGTGTTCTCAATGTGGTTACAGTATTACAGAACTCGAACCCCGTATTTTTTCATTTAATAATCCTAAAGGTGCCTGTCCCGCTTGCGATGGCTTAGGCGTCAAGCAGCATTTCGACCCCGCACTGGTGGTGCATAATGATGAGCTAAGTTTAGCGGCAGGTGCGGTAAGAGGCTGGGATAGACGTAATGGCTATTATTATCAGCTTATTTGTTCATTAGCAGAGCATTACGATTTTGACCCTGAAACCCCCTTCCGGGAACTAAGCCCTCAAATTCAACACGTCATCCTGTATGGCAGTGGACGCAAAGCTATAGACTTTACCTTTGTAACAGGGGCTGGTAAAAAGCGTAAAAAACACCATAGTTTTGAAGGCATCATTGCCAATATGGAACGCCGTTATCACGAGACAGACTCTCAGTTGATACGCGATGAATTAGCCAAATATCAAACCCATAAAGTCTGTTCCAGTTGTGCAGGCTCACGTTTAAACTTAGCGGCTCGGCATGTTTTTATAGACGCACAACCACTCTACGAAGTTACCCGTCTGCCTATTCGTCAGGCACTAAATTTTTTTCAAACTCTCAATTTACCAGGCCAACGCGGACAGATCGCAGAAAAAATTGTCATTGAAATCCAGCAACGCCTGGAGTTTCTGGT
Source organism: uncultured Gammaproteobacteria bacterium (assembly GCA_942491615.1). GTDB lineage: Bacteria > Pseudomonadota > Gammaproteobacteria > Methylococcales > Methylomonadaceae > Methyloprofundus. The sequence goes on along the minus strand of CALOCH010000004.1, from coordinate 125,010 downwards.
AAACGTAGGGTTAGATTATCTAACACTAGACAGAAGCGCTGATACGCTGTCAGGTGGTGAAGCGCAACGTATCCGTCTGGCCAGCCAAATTGGTGCCGGATTGGTAGGCGTTATGTATGTACTTGATGAACCCTCTATTGGCTTACACCAGCGCGATAATGAACGCCTGCTAAAAACTTTATTCAGATTGCGTGATTTAGGCAATACGGTGATTGTTGTGGAACATGATGAAGATGCTATTCGTGCCGCACAATATGTTGTTGATATAGGCCCAGGCGCAGGTATACATGGCGGGCAGATTATTGCACAGGGAACACCTGACGAGGTTATTAATAACCCGCTCTCAATGACAGGACAGTATCTCTCCGGAAAACTGAACATTACCGGCTCCAAGCAGCTCATCAAACGTGATGAAACTAAACTGATTACAGTCCGTCAGGCAACAGGAAATAATTTACAAAATGTTGATGTCAGTTTTCCAATTGGCTTATTCACCTGCGTAACGGGCGTATCAGGCTCAGGAAAATCAACACTGGTCAACGATACTCTATACCGCTATGCGGCACGCGTTATTAATCGCGCAACCACCACATCCGCTCCCTGCAAATCCATTGAAGGTTTAGAGCAAATTGACAAAGTAGTGGATATCAACCAAAGCCCGATTGGCAGAACACCACGATCAAACCCGGCAACTTATACCGGCTTATTTACCCCCATTCGAGAATTGTTTGCCGCCACACCGGAGTCTCGATCACGTGGCTATACGCCCGGTCGGTTTAGTTTTAATGTTAAAGGTGGCCGCTGCGAATCCTGCAAGGGAGATGGTGTTGTTAAAGTTGAAATGCATTTTCTTGCCGATGTTTTTGTACATTGTGATATTTGTGCTGGCAAGCGCTATAACCGTGAAACACTGGAAATTCGTTACAAAGGTAAAACCATAAATGAAGTTTTAGACATGACCGTTGAACAAGCCTATAACTTCTTTAAGGCAGTGCCAACCCTAGAGCGCAAAATAAACACCATGTTAGATGTTGGGCTGTCTTATATTACTTTGGGTCAAAATGCCACTACCTTATCAGGTGGCGAAGCACAACGCGTTAAACTCTCTAAAGAACTTTCAAAACGGGATACTGGAAAAACGTTGTATATTCTGGACGAACCCACAACCGGACTGCATTTTCATGATATACAGCAATTACTGAACGTCTTGCATACCTTACGCGATCATGGCAATACTATCGTAGTCATTGAGCATAATCTGGATGTGATTAAAACCGCTGACTGGATAATAGATATTGGTCCAGAAGGCGGCGGCGGGGGTGGAACAGTGGTTGCAGAAGGGACTCCCAAGCAGGTTGCAACAATGCAGCATTCTTATACAGGTCATTATCTACAACGCTTTTTTACTTAACATTTGAAATTCCATTATACTTTTTGCACCGATAGTATTAACATAAATATGCTTAAGTTATCTGTATTCATTTAAACAAGCCAAGAACAGCAATACATTTTTTATCTTGAGTAAATAATTTTTATACCTCCGCAGGCCATAGCGCTTTAGCCTATTTCTGCCATAAAAACGTCAGGCAGAATGTAATAGTTAATAATCTTTTAAAAATGATGATAAAGGGAGAAATAATGCACGCATTTATCCAGTCACTAATTGACAAATATGAGGCGTCCCCAGTTCGATTACTAACTATTTTACGAGACATTCAGGCTGAATATCAGCATATTCCACCTGAGGCCATCGAATCGCTAGCAACATCAATCACGATTCAACGTACGCAAATTATTAGTGTTATCGAGTTTTACAGTTTTCTGCACGCGACACCTAGAGGCAAATACGACATCCTGATCAGTGACTCTATTACCGATCTGATGTTAGGCAAACAGAATCTGATCAACTATTTTGCCAGCCAGCTTGAACTGAAAATCGGTCAAGTGCGCGCTGACGGCCTTGTCAGCATCGACAACACCTCATGTACCGGCATGTGCGACCAGGGGCCTGCTGGGCTTGTCAATGGTTACGCACTAACCAATCTGGATCGGCCTCGCATAGATGCAATCGTTGCCCTGATAGAACAGCAAACCCCTGTCAAACAATGGCCGGGGGAATTTTTTGCTGTTAATGACAATATTTACCGCACAGATTTGTTACTGCAACAACCTATTGCATCTGGAGATGCTTTACAGGCACGTTTTCAACGTGGTTTAAGTGCAACGCTGGCAGAAATTGATACCTCAGGTCTACGTGGGCGTGGAGGAGCAGGATTCAAAACAGCAATGAAATGGCGTTTTTGTTCTGAAGAGCAGGAAACTCAACGTTATGTTGTCTGTAATGCTGATGAAGGTGAACCCGGTACCTTTAAAGATAGAGTATTACTGAATTCCTATGCTCATCAGGTATTTGAAGGCATGACCGTCTGTGCAAGTATTATTGGAGCAACGCAAGGTTTTTTATATTTGCGCGGCGAGTATTTACATTTATTTGATAAATTAGAAAATTGTTTACAGCAACGCCGCGAATCTGGTTTATTAGGCGACAATATACTCGGTCAAGGTTTTAACTTTGACATCGAAATTCGTCTTGGCTGCGGTGCTTATATTTGTGGCGAAGAATCCGCGTTAATTGAATCTCTGGAAGGTAAACGCGGCATTCCCAGAAACCGTCCACCCTACCCTGTTGCGCAAGGTTATTTAAACAAACCAACTGTGGTCAATAATGTCGAAACTTTTTTAGCAGCAGCGGCTATTACCGTTCGAGGCGGACAATGGTTTGCTGATGTTGGCACTGAACAATCACAAGGTACGAAAATACTCAGCATTAGCGGTGACTGTGCCCGACCGGGTATTTATGAATATGCCTTTGGTGTAACGATTGAACAGATCCTAATCGATTGCGGTGCCAGTGATGTCATGGGTATACAGGTAGGTGGCCCTTCAGGTACCTTTATAGATAGCGCGGAAAAGCACCGCAAACTGGCCTTTGAAGACCTCGCGACAGGTGGCTCGTTTATCATTTTTAATCAATCCCGCGATATTATGGATGTCGTCAAAAACTTCACACACTTTTTTGCCCATGAAAGCTGTGGTTTTTGTACTCCGTGTCGCGTCGGCACTTCCTTATTAAAAAAACAGCTGGATAAAATAACCGATGGCCACGGCTCAGCGGGTGATGTTGCAGCCTTAGAAGAACTATGCCAGTTAATTAAAAACAACAGTCATTGTGGGCTAGGGCAAACCGCCGCTAATCCGATACTTTCAACCTTACAACGCTATCCCGAACATTATGCGCACCAACTAAAAGATATTAGCTATGAACCTGGCTTCGATTTAGACGCGTCACTAGCAACCGCAAGGCGCCTGGCTAATCGCAATGACGCTGGCGCTCATCTGGCTCAAGTTGAGGAGGACTGAAATGAAAAAAACAATCACAATAGATGGTAAAGAAATTCCTTTCGAAGAAGGCCAAACCATCATGGATGCGGCTATAGCTGCCGACGTCTATATCCCGCACTTATGCCATAATCCAGACTACACACCCCATGGTAGCTGCAAACTATGTACCGTTAACGTCAACGGCAGAAATTGTTCCGCGTGCACATTTCCTGCTATGGAAGGTCAGAGCATTCAAAATCAAAGCGATGATCTCAATAAAGACCGACAACGCATCACCCAAATGTTGTTTGTTGAAGGCAATCATTTTTGTCCATCTTGTGAAAAAACAGGAAACTGTCAGCTTCAGGCTGTCGCCTATTATCTGGATATGCATGATAACCATTTCACGCACTTCTTTGCCAATCGCGAAATGGATGCCTCTCACCCAGATATTCTGATTGATCATAACCGCTGTATTTTCTGCAACCTCTGTGTACGCGCCAGTCAGGAAAAAGATCATAAAAATGTCTTTGCCATCAGTGGACGCGGCATTAACAAACGCTTAATCGTTAATTCCACGACGGGGAAATTAAAAGACAGTGATATAGATATGAATGATTGTGCAGCGCATATCTGCCCAACGGGAGCCATCCTGATAAAACGTACTGGCTATCAAATCCCTATTGGCCAGCGCACCTATGATAAACATAAAATTGATGAAATCGCTTTAGCTAAGGAGCACAAACATCATGGCTAAGAAATTCAAAGTTGCCACAACCTCGTTAGCAGGTTGTTTTGGTTGCCATATGTCTTTCTTAGACATAGATGAACGCATGTTGGAACTGGCTCAGCATGTAGAATTCGATCGCTCCCCGCTTACCGATATAGAACATTGCGGCCCGTGTGACATAGGTTTAATCGAAGGCGGTGTGTGTAATTCCGAAAATGTACATACCTTGCGAGAATTTCGTAAAAATTGCAAAATTCTGGTTGCTGTCGGAGCATGTGCTATTAATGGTGGCTTGCCAGCCATGCGCAACCATATTCCACTAGAGGACTGTCTCAATGAAGCCTACATTGATGGCGTTGGGGTGGAAAATGCTCAAATTCCTAGCGATCCTGAATTACCGCTGTTATTAGATAAAGTTCACCCTATACATGAAATCGTTAAAGTTGACTATTACATGCCTGGCTGCCCCCCCTCAGGCGATGTATTCTGGTCATTTTTAAGCGATATTATTGCAGGCCGCGAACCCAGCCTCGATTATGATCTGGTGCATTTTGATTAAGGCATAAATTCGCATAAAAACCCCGACGCTGTATACGATTGTAAGGTAATCAGGCCATTATCTTACAATCCGCTATCGCCCTTTAAGTACTCCAGCGATAAAACAAAGAGCAACATTTCTATATTGCTTTCAAATACCTCGCCTATATCCTTATAGTCAGTGACATGGCCTTCTGGATAGATCACTAAATAATTCACTCGATTTATTAAAAAAAGCATCACCACGCATAAACAAATTTGTATACTAGCAACCGGGATGGCCAGTTGTTTGACAACACCTTTAGTGCTGGGAAAAGAATAAATAAACAAGGGGAATACAGACAAATAAGCCACCACCATACCAAATAATGCATATGAAAACGCATTGTTCTTATCCTGTATGCCTTTGAGATTATGCAAAGTTATTTCTTGTTGAAAATTTCTTGCTGCGATAAGCTCAGGTGTTGGAATATCTAATATGCGTTGCCCCCAACTAATCTCCTCCGCAAATAATAAAAACAATAATAATGAAAAAACCAGAGCACTGATGTTTCTATTTGCTGAAAATAGAAAATAATTGACTTTTCTTGGGTATTTGATAAAGCAATAAAAAAAAACAGCACTTGCCAATAGACAAAAGATTGCCGCCAAACTCTCATAAATACCATCTTCAGAGAGCAGATAATCTGGCAACTGATGATTGTCAAATGTATACATCAAGGCTGGCAATGACTGGCTGATAATAATTAATATCAGCAGTATGCCATAATACTTCTCTTTATTTATCATATTACGCTGATTGAAATGGACAAGCGTAACCACTCCCTCACCCTTGACGACCAAGGGCTTGAAAAGAGGTTTGCAAATAAAAGCACGCTAACTCCTTCTTGTAAAGATGGGGACAGATCGATTACGGACAAGCTATTGCTTCGCTTTTAAACTCATCATTAATGACCCTGCTGAATCCAGCAGACGCAACTGATGAGTACGGATTTCATATTGAGTTACCTGAGACAAAGCGACTATCATCTGCTGCTCCTGAGTCATTAATCCCTCTTCGGCACAAAATTTTCGTGTACTACTCACTGAGCCTATGCTTATTGTGTCCCCGTCTGCCTGATAACTTGCAGCCAAGGCGTTACAACCGCTACTGCCCTGTAATTGATTTACTGAAAATTGTAAATGCGCTCGATGCGTATAGGCACTACTCACTACCCCACCACGCCCATTATTAATGCCTGTCACTTCCCAGACATTACTTTGCAAAGTCAATGCGGGCATCTCTTGAAATTCAAGACGCAGCTTATTTTCTGCATCAAACAGCATTAACTGCTCACCTTTAATTTGATAAAAATGAATATCCGCCAGATTTAATAGGTATTGTCGCTCTTGCTCAGCTGTTCCATCCTGGCAGGCCATCATCGTAGTGCCTGCTTTAGAAAACTGTAAGCGATTGGGTGCAGCGACCTGATAAATAGCAAAATATTGATTACAGCCTGTGCTTCCAGATACTTTATGCCCAGAAAATAACAGTGTAGCTAGTCGTTCAGGCAGGGCTGGTTGCATCCCTTGAGCAGTAGAATAACTGATTAATTGCCATTGATTTTCTTGTAATAGCGTCTGCATAGGCTGATCTCCTTGCTTGACTGTATTTTCAGCAACTGACGGCAAGGTCTGCGTTTGCTGAACTGCAGTCGTCTCATCAGTGCTATCCGTCTGAGCATTTATACTACAACCTTGCAACAAAAGCAGGCAAACAATCATTTTATTCTGCATAGCAATTTCCTTTTTTAGATAACGACGGGAACTCACAAAATAGATTTACATTTTTCGGCGTGCATAAAGTAAAGAAATGGTCACTAAAATGATCAATGCGGCCATAGAGATTTCCAACATGAGAAAACTTGCAATTTTAAAATAAGCAAAATCAGGATGCACAAACCGAACCAGCCAACCCGCCGCCTCATCAGCGATAGCCGACAAATAAATCATTGCACTTAACCCCACTTTTAGTGATATGGATAGATTGGTCATGATCATTAAATGTGTCAAGGTCAGCACCAACATTCCCATAGCAAATAAATGAAAATGTGACACTTCCAACAAGCTTTGGTAACTTCTTGGTTGAGTGAAATCCTCTTCTGAGCCGAGATAATAACTCACCACTGAATCAGGGCTTAGATCCATTTTATGAAAATACATTAAACCATTGCTGATCCAAAGCAGCAGGATATAGCCCAAAAACATTATAATCAATGAATTTAACAGCAGTTGCCGATTCTGCTCCCCGGTTACAAAAAAACGCATTATGGCTTCCCTGCTACATTCACCTGATACACCGCAAGCACCTTGCGTACACTATCCAGCGCAGCCCGACTGCTTAAAGTAGCGCCTGAAATCCCCTGCACCTTAGTACTGAAACTCAAATCTTCTAAGGGCAAATTAAACAATTGCGCATACCACCGATCAGATGGTTGGTATTCAGGAGGCTCATGAAAAGCCAGGGTATGGATCTGAACTAATTGCCCCTGGGGATCTAAAACAATCAGTAAAGTTTCTGGTTTAGTGCGCACATTATGCGACTCTATCGCCGCATACCCGAGAATTTCGCCTGCTTTTTTACCAACATAAAAAGTAAATAAAGAAGAGTCAAGCTTTACTCGGGCTAATTGTTGAATGCGTTGAATCTCCTCATCTGTTGGAAACAAAGAGAGCATTGCAACAGTTGCCTCTGCACCAAAGGCAAGATCCATTGCTTCATGCTTACTATAATAAATTTTGGCATGTACGGGCATTGCTACAGACAATGACAAAAAGAGAGAAAGCAATAGAGAACTATTTTTTAAACATATCATAATGATGCTAAAAATTGCGAGCAAAGAGCGCTCTAAAACAGGGCAAACGCATAAAATTAAAAAATCTTATAAATCATAACATTACCTATTAAAAATTGGTGTAAATTTTATACATATTTTTTATAAGTGCTTGAGTTTATGATAAACAATAAAGTTAAATTCTTTCACCTGTGGGTTAAAATAATGGCACGTCGTTTAGAAAATAAACCCAAACCCGATATTAAAATCATCCGGCACAGTGCCTTGTTTAGCGCTTCTATTGCGATAATCCGCTTTGATAACAACTTCAGGTATCGGCTTATAACTGACACCCACCTGGAAAATCTGCTGATCCTGGCTAAAATCATCATCATAACCATTAGGCGCTGTTGCAATCGTATCAAATTTCTCATAACGGAAAAACGGCGCTAAATATTGCGTTGTGCCAGTAAAAATATGCGGTAACACATCATAAGCTATTTCTGTATAAACCCCATAATTTGAACTACCAATTGTTTGACCTTTTTGCGCGCTTAATACTGCAGCATCGCCTATATGTCCCCAGGACCCCAAGGTACGAAATTCAAGACCATAATACTTCCATTGCACATGCGCTTCATATAACTGAGTAAATACCTGTGCATCTACCTCCCCTTGTCCCGAGTTACCTAAATAAGCAGATGTTCCAAACACTAAACCCGGCACAAAAGAAGGCTCATAATCAAACCGTCCTACGAAGGCCCAGTCTTCTGCCAATGCTTTTGAACCCTTTTGTCTCCCGCCACGTATCCCGCTAGAACTAAACCCTTCCGCATTAAGACCATTAACAGCATACATAGTATAAGTTAAATCAGGTACAATTTCGCCAAACAGTCCTGCACCAAGTTCACGCCAAGTGCTTGGAATAATACGCGTCTCTACTTCAGGGCGATTATTACCAAAATAAAAGGGAGGCTCATGGATCGGGTTTATAAAACCCATAGGCAAAAGGACCATACCCATCCGCGCATTAACCAAAGGATCAATCAAAAAATCCAGCGATGCCATTTCAAGGGAAACTGAACCCACACCATTTGATGTTGAAGAATGTTCAAACTCGATTTCACTATTAAAGATAATTGAATCTGTAAATTTATAGCCAACATAAAGTACAAAACGCTCAAAATCAGCATTATTAGAATCCTCAGGTCCCTTATCAGCAACAAAGGACTGGAAGTTTGCTTCACCATAGCCACCTATCGATAACCCCTTATCCACTTGATACACCTTCGATGCTGCGGGCCCTAAGCCATAGGCACTTTTATATTCCTTTTCTTCTGGAATAACCAGTTCAGTACGCATTTTTTCAACTTCTTCGGTTAACACATCTGTTTTCCGCTGCAGTACCTGTAGTTCTTCTGCACTAGGCTCTGTTTTTTTCTGCGCTTCTGCCTCTTCCAGCGTTTTTTTCATCGCATCTAATTGCTGCTGCTGCGCTTCAATAATTTTCCACATATCCTCCATTGTTTGCGGTCTATCCACAGCTACAGCACTATTATGGCAAGCTAATGCCAGCGCTGAAAACAAAAGAGATTGTTTGGCTACTTTCATAAGTTCATCCTAAAAAAATAAAATTCTGGGCTAAGTATAACGACTATCAAATGCTAATGCAATTGATTCTCATCTACACTTGTATTACTTTAATATAAAGCACTCGCTTTATATACTAGAAAAGGATTATCAGATGCTAATTCTCTAAACAAAATCAATCTCAGAGCGAGTCGCAACTAAAGCGTATTTTTCACCGATAAGCTCTATCTTTTGATAAAATAGCCAACAAATATTCAGTACACAATCTACCTATACAACATCATGACAAACTTCTCTCTAACAGCCATTTCTCCGGTTGACGGTCGCTATGCCAATAAAGTTGACGCATTACGTCCTATTTTCAGTGAATACGGGTTAATTCGCTTTCGCGTTCAGGTCGAAGTGCGCTGGTTACAAGCTTTGGCTCAACATCAACAAATAAGTGAAGTACCAGAGTTCAGTGCGGATGCAAATCAAATACTGGATAACATCGTACACAACTTCTCTGTCGCAGATGCACAACGCATTAAAGAGATAGAAGGTACTACCAACCATGATGTCAAAGCGGTGGAATATTATCTAAAAGAAAAAATTGCAGACAATAGCGAACTGAACGCAGTTAGCGAATTTATACACTTCGCCTGCACATCGGAAGATATCAATAACCTGTCTTATGCACTCATGTTAAAAGAAGGGCGTGTTGCTATCCTTCCACAAATTACCGAATGTATAGCGGCACTCAGAAACTTGGCCATAGAAAACGCTACTCAGCCTATGCTATCACGTACGCATGGACAATCCGCCAGTCCTACCACAGCAGGTAAAGAATTTGCCAATGTAGTCGCACGTATGCTGCGCCAAAAAGACCAGTTTGAAGCAGTGGAAATATTGGGTAAAATTAATGGCGCGGTGGGTAATTACAATGCGCATGCAGTTGCTTACCCTGAAATTGACTGGGAAGCCTTTTCGAAAGATTTTGTGCAGTCCCTGGGGTTATTCTGGAATGCTTATACCATACAGATTGAGCCACATGATTATATAGCCGAATTTTTCCATGCCTTATCACGCTTTAACACCATTTTATTGGATTTTGATCGCGATATCTGGGGCTATATTTCACAAGGATTTTTTAAACAAAAAACCATTGCTGGAGAAATCGGCTCTTCAACCATGCCACATAAAGTCAATCCGATTGATTTCGAAAACTCAGAAGGCAATATAGGTTTAGCAAATGCCTTGTTTCATCACTTAGCTGAAAAACTGCCTGTTTCGCGCTGGCAACGTGATTTAACTGACTCTACGGTACTCCGTAATATAGGCGTTGGCGTTGCACACACAAGTATTGCAATACAAGCAACCTTAAAAGGTATTTCCAAATTACAGATTAATGCCGAGGCGATTGAAGCTGATCTGGATGCGAACTGGGAAGTCCTGGCCGAACCAATACAAACGGTTATGCGCCGTTATGGTATTGAAAAGCCTTATGAGAAACTAAAGGAACTGACTCGTGGTCATCGCATTACTGCCAACGATATGCAAATATTTATTGAAACACTGGAGATTCCTGACGAAGCGAAGCAAGCGCTTCTCGAGTTAACTCCGCGCAGTTATATCGGTTATGCTGCAAAGCTGGCTGCTGAAATATAACCATAAAACTCAGTCAAAAAGCATATGACAAGAACACACAGGATAAAATTTCCAAGCTTACTCTATAAGGTTCTTAGCAAATACTAAGTTTGTTCGCTCAGAGTCTTTATATAGAGTCATGCGTTATTTAAACAACACAGGCTCAATTATTATAGTATGTATAGGGTGGGCAAGCTTTCTATACTCACCATGGCATTTATTGTTTAATCAACGCTTCGCTCTATAGTTAGCAAGACAATCACTGGACTTTCATTGTCTAGCTGACTATTATAGTTATCAACTACTATCGAAAGTTTAATGACTAAGGGACTTATAGTCCGTTTTGTGCTGCAACAAGGCAAAAAATTTCCGCTTTTAACTTAAAATATAATTAACAAGTCTCTGTGAATAAGACCTATAAAACTTCTCCTGGCTCACCTTACCCCATTGGTTCGCGTTTAAAAACTGATGGTGTGAATTTTTCCATTTTTAGCCGTCATGCTACCGATGTAGAGCTCTTGTTATATGATAGTTCTACCAGCCTGGAACCTTTTCAGATCATTCCTTTACATACTGAATTTAACAGGACATTTTATTCCTGGCATGTCCTTATCCATGATTTGCCAGTAGGCACATGGTATACATGGCGTATGGATGGGCCTAACGATTCGACCTCGCATAATGGTTTGCTGTTTGATAAAGAAAAGCACCTGCTTGATCCGACAGCACGCGCAATCAGTGACAAGCTTTGGCACAGAAACAAAGCATGTATACCTGGTGATAATGGCCATTATGCGATGCGTAGCCTGGTTGTTGATGAAAGCGACTACGACTGGGAAGGTGACAAGCCTTTTTCGTATAAAAGTGAAAATGCTATCATCTATGAATTACATGTCGGTGGTTTTACTCGCCATAGCTTGTCCGGTGTAAAAAATCCCGGTACCTTTTCGGCTTTAATTGAAAAAATACCCTATCTTAAAAGCCTGGGCATTACCCACGTCGAACTCCTGCCAGTGATGGCATTCGATGAACAGGATATTCCTCAAGGTACAGCAGATTTAGGACTCAAGAATTACTGGGGCTATAGTACGCATAGCTTTTTCAGCCCTCATCCAGGTTATTGTGTCACCCCGGAATTAGGCACACATTTGCAAGAGTTTCGTGATTTAGTCAAAGCATTGCACAAAGCAAAAATTGGTGTCATTATGGATGTGGTGTTTAATCACACCTCAGAAGCTGGCGCTGATGGACCTGTGATCAATTTCAGAGGAATAGGCAGCAGTATTTTTTATCATCTTGATGGCTATGACAAAAGTAAATTCCGTGATTACACTGGTTGTGGTAATACCGTCAATGCGAATCACCCTGTCGTCGCTAATTTTATTATCAGTTGCCTGGAATTCTGGGTAAGAGAAATGCATGTCGATGGATTCCGCTTCGATTTAGCAAGCGCTATGGCGCGTGGTGAAAACGGTGAAGTATTACAGGATCCACCGGTTTTATGGGGTATCGAACTTTCTGAACAACTGGCGAAAACCAAACTCATTGCCGAAGCATGGGATGCCGCAGGGCTTTATCAGGTGGGAAGCTTTCCCGGTTATCGCTGGGGAGAGTGGAACGGTAAATATCGCGACACGATCCGTCGTTTTCTGTGTGGGGAAAAAGGTATCATTGCTGAACTGGCAACCCGACTATGTGCCAGTAGCGACCTATATAAACATCAAGGACGCTTACCCATCAACAGCATTAATTTCGTCACCTGTCATGATGGCTTCACGCTTAACGACCTAGTCAGCTATCACCACAAACATAATCTGGCGAATGGTGAAGACAACCGTGATGGCGGTGACCATAATTTCAGCTATAACTGTGGCGTAGAAGGAAAAACAAACGATACAAAAATCCTTGAGCTACGCAGAAAACAGGCAAAAAACAGCTTTGCGATGCTGCTTTTAAGCCAAGGGGTGCCTATGTTGCTTGCTGGGGATGAGGTGCTTAACACGCAGGACGGCAACAATAATGGCTATTGCCAAGACAATGAATTAACCTGGTTTGACTGGAGCCTGACGGAAAAAAATGCAGATATGCTACGGTTTGTGCAACAAATAGTTGCGTTACGCAAACGTCATAAATCATTAATGCGCCGTCATTTTCTGACCGGGGAAAAACTTGGAGAGCGCCCTATTGCCGATATTAGATGGCATGGAATTGAACTGGATAAGCCGCTCTGGCAGGATCCTGAAGCCCAGGTTCTGGCATTTACCTTAGCCGCTGTCTCTGCCAACAAAGAAGCTGATTTACATGTTATTTTGAATATGTCGGATGCCGAGTTAATTATGGAATTGCCTGTGATTCCGGAGCAAAAATGGCATCTTGCCGTTGATACTGCATTAACCTCGCCTCTGGACATTACCCCACCCGAGCAGCAAATACCGCTAAAGGAATTTAGCTACCCGGTTAAAGCTCGATCTGTGGTGGTATTTGAAGGTAAGCATTGCTTGTCAACAGTTGAAAAAAAAGACTAATCATTTATACTGCGCGCGGTCACGGATGCAATTGTATAACGACTTGATTTTAGTCGAGAGCAAGGCGCTGAGACAGGCGCATAGCAAGCTACGTGGGCTGTTTCAGCAACGCAGTTATCAGCTAAAAATGGGCCGCTAGAAAACCGCAGATGTGGTCGTGCGAAGTATAATATTCACGTTTTTTGTGTCAAGTTTAAAAATAGCTCAAAAGATAAACGCGTAGGAAGTGAGAAAATCAATTGATGACAAAAATTTAAACATTGAACTCTAGATTGAGTTAGATTTTTCTTGTAAAGCAATAAATCGTAACCTAACATAAGTGCTAACCTAATCTATACTGTAACATTCTGTTTAATATATCTTTATTACTTAATTTAATAGCAGCAACCACCCACTCGCGATTTTATCAGGTAATGTTTTTTAATGCTCCGCAGTGAAAAATCCAACTCCAGCTCTTTTAACAGCATTAGTTTAGACGTCTTTCATATTGCCTTAAAAGTAAGTTTACACTTTATTTATTTTCAAAACGCAGGGAGCGCGCAGCTTGCCGGCTTTTATTAACCCTATGCGGGCTAAAGCCGCCCGCACTCCCAGATAAAAAACAACAAAAGTGTTAACTGGAAAATGAAAGGTGCCTTAATTTAGACTAACTTTCCCCACATATCATAATCATCCACCTCTTCAATTTCAACGTTAACCAGATCACCTACTTTTAAATGTGTTGCGCCGTCTATAAACACTTGGCCATCAATTTCTGGTGCATCGGCTTTACTTCTAGCAACCGCGCCTTCTTCAACGACTTCATCAACAAGCACTTGTTCAATTCTACCGACACGCAGTTGTAATCGCATGGCACTGATTTGTGCCTGATGCTCCATAAATCGTGCTAAGCGCTGCTGTTTAACTGCTTCAGGCACAGCATCCGGCAATTCATTTGCCACTGCACCTTTGACCGCTGAGTAAGCAAAACAACCGACACGATCCAGTTGTGCTGCGGTTAAAAAGTCCAGTAACTCCTCAAATTCAGCTTCTGTTTCTCCCGGAAAACCAACAATAAAGGTGCTGCGTAAAATAATATCAGGACACAGCTCACGCCAGGCTTTTATTCGCGCCAGATTGTTTTCGCTTGCCGCCGGACGCTTCATTAACTTAAGAATACGTGCATTCGCATGTTGAAAAGGAATATCCAGATACGGCAGTATTTTCCCTGCCGCCATTAATGGGATCACGTCATCTACATGTGGATACGGGTAAACATAATGCATACGCACCCAGATACCCAACTCCCCCAGCGCTTCTGCCAAATCATAAAAACGGCTGCGTAACTGTTTACCTTGCCAATCATAAGCCTGATATTTTATATCCAGACCATACGCGCTGGTATCCTGAGAAACAACCAATAATTCTTTCACACCAGCATCGGCTAAACGTTTAGCCTCTAATAACACTTCATTGACCGGACGGCTAACTAAATCACCCCGCATCGAGGGAATAATGCAAAAAGTACAGCGATGATTACAGCCTTCCGAGATTTTCAGATAGGCATAGTGCTTCGGTGTCAATTTGATTCCTTGTGGTGGTACCAGACTAGTAAAAGGATCATGCAAAGGTGGCAAATGCTTATGAACTGCGTTAACCACTTCGTCTAAAGCATGCGCACCTGTAATTTCAAGGACTTGTGGATGACGCGCTAAAATCTCATCAGCACGAACACCAAGACATCCAGTGACAATCACTTTACCATTTTCAGTCAGCGCCTCGCCTATACTGTCCAGCGACTCTTCGACTGCCGCATCAATGAAACCACAGGTATTAACCACAACCATATCGGCACCCTCATAATTTGGTGCCACCTGATACCCTTCAGAACGCAATTTTGTCAAAATACGCTCACTATCTACTAATGCTTTAGGACATCCTAAACTTATAAATCCAATTTTGGGTGTTTTCATATATATATTCTTAATTTGATATTTGATGATTCGCTTATTTAGAGTGAAATAAAGATTTATCAAGGCTAGATTCAAGTAAATAGACTGAGAGGCAACCGTTCACCTTCCCCTTGAAAACCACTAGGGTTTAAAAGAAATTTTATAATAAACCCCCCCTTACCCCCCTTTCTTGTTGAGGAGGACTAAAAGGTTACGACTGAGAAGTACAAGAGACAGCGCTAATATAAATGTACAGCCAGCCATATATTATCCTTAGCCGGATCAGTCCATTCTACACGGTGCTTACAATGCGCAGGGATAAGCAAATAATCCCCAGCTTGCAGTTTCTTTATCCCTGACTGCCCAAAAAACTCCAGGCTAGCCTCTCCTTGTAATAGCATTACCCACTCATCATGCGCCTGATCATACCACTCATGTTTTGCATTCGCGTGTCCTTTGGAAACGATACGTTCAATTTGTACGTGTTCTGTTTGCAATAAACGGGTGAATAACTCACTGGGTAAATATGCGGGAATATCTGCTAATATATTATTTATATCAGGCATTTTTTAAATACATGTATCACAATGTTTTTTTTCAGAATATCTTTGCTTATCATATATTTCGTTCTAAGTCCGCGAGCTAACGCTTTAGATAACTATAAAGGCTGGACATTAGCCAAACAAGAAGAGGGTATTACGGTATATACACGCCCCGTCGTTAATTCTGATTATCCGGAATTTAGAGGTGAAATGAGTATCAATACCAATATAAATAAATTGTTACGCTTTTTTAACAACCCTGAACACTGTCCTGCCTGGCGCTATAAATGCGTAAAAATGCTGAATTTAAGTGATGGCTATATTTATCGATTAAGTAGCTTACCCTGGCCCTTCAGCGACCGCTATACAGTTATGCATTCAATCTCTGTATTCGATAAGCAAAATAACAGTTACACGATTAAATTAACCAATATTAAACGCGCCAGACTCCCGTCACATATTCAAGCACAATTACCCGAACAAGGGAATACAGTACAAATGCGTTATTCAGAAGGCTATTGGGCATTTAAACAAACTCCCTCAAAAGATCAAGTCCATATTATTTACCAGATGCATGGCGATGCTGATGCTGACCTGCCCAACGAATTAATCCAGTTAGGCATTATCAATTCCGCTTATATTACCTTGAGCAATCTGAAAAAATTTTTCTCTCAGATTCGGTAGATCGGTTGAACACCTTATTTAACATTTTCACTACATTGCTTTTCTTTGAGTTGTAAGACCTCTTGCTCAATTGAGAGTGATACTTTACCTTGTAAGATTTGCTGTAATTCACTGCCCACCATACTATAACGCCAGCCATGTAGCAGATGACTCGCGTCATCCTCAAGCAACAAGTCTTCCAGGTCTTTGCGTGTTGCCAAAATTACCGGATTTAAAGAATTTTCGTCGGCACGTAAACGCACCACACCCGATAAAATATCGAGCACCGCTTCTTGTTGCTGAGTTTTTTTATTATTGACTTTGGCTTTTAATTTAAGACCTGGTAAGTCCTGTGCACTTTTAATCAACTGACAAACATACTGACCATTACGCCTGACAAAGCCATCGTTGATGCTGCGTATCTTGGCTAAAGCCTCTACATTTGTAGGTTGCACCTTTGCCATGTCCAGAATAAGTTCGTCGCGTAAAATCCAGTTCTTGGGCTTATTGTCTTTTTTGGCTGTTTTCTCACGCCATTCCGCCAACACTTGTACAACCGCTAATTGCTTTCCAGTTAGTTTATTTTTACCCCGTAGTTTCAGCCAGGCATTTTCCGGTGGAATATCATACAAATCAGGGTTCAGTAATTGCTCAAAGTCTTCTTTTAGCCAATTCTCACGACCTAATGCCTGTAATTTTTGCTGCATTATTTGATAAATTTGAGCCAGATAAATAACATCATCAGCCGCATATTGAATTTGTTCAGGTGATAAAGGGCGCTGGCTCCAATCAGCGCGAGTATGTATTTTACTTAGATTAATATTCAGAAAGCCTGACACCAACATCGCATAACCCGGATTTTCCTGAAAACCTAATAAGGGCGCAACCAATTGGGTATCATAGACAGGAGCAGGTAATTTACCCGTAAGATGAAAGAAAATTTCCATATCCTGACGGCAAGAGTGCAAGACCTTTACAATATCCGGATCATTAAGAATCTCAAATAACTCACCCATTTCTCCATCCAGAGCGATAGGATCAACACAGGCGACCCATTCCAATGTCGCAATTTGCAATAAACAGAACTTAGGATAATACGTTTTTTCACGCAAAAATTCAGTATCAATTGCAAGCCAGCTCTCTTGTTTTATTTTTTGGCAAAGAAGTTGCAATGCGACTACTGAATCTACAAACTGAATGTCATTCATTATTATGTTATTTTATTAAATTTTAAAGCTTATGCTTTATTAGGAGAGTCAGCAGTCTTTTTTTTATTAACAGCAAGATGATGCCTACGAGTACCACGACGATAACTTTTTTCTGCCTGGTATTTTTTACCCGCACCGCCTAGTCGCTTAATATCCAATACCTGTTGATTAATTTCCAACTCCTTAAATGTTTGCAAAATTTCAATGGGCATTCCAGGCGGTAAACTCAACACAGTATAATGGTCAAAGATATCGACATAACCTATCCTATTACGCTCAACTCCAGCCTCTTCGACCAGTAAATCTTTAATCTGATTAACAGTCACCTTATGTATGCGCCCTACCTCAATGCGGTAACGTACCATTTGTGCCTGAATCAATTCATAGGCTTTCTGCTTTTCCTGAGTAAGCTTGTCCTTTTCTGTATCACTTAGCGCTTGGCTGGGTTCAATGAGCGCTAACAAAGCGGCCGCGACATCCAGGTAATCTAAATTTAAGTGGCGTGCGCTCACTTCAATCAGGGCTTTATTCGCTGTTAAATCTTCTTTTGCAATAATGCGTTTTAATTTTTTTTCCAGATTTTGCTGTTTTTCAACGGCAGTAGTAGCATCAGTCCTACTGTCACTCATTTAAAACACCTAAACGAATATCAACATACGCTTCATCCCGTAAACGCCTTAACCACAGCTCAGTTTCCTCTTCAATTTTTCTTTTGCGAATTTCATCACGCGCCTGATTCTTTTCTTGCTCTTCCTTGTTGTCTTTAACTCGACGTGCTAAAACCTGAATCAAATGCCAACCGAATTGAGTTTGTACCGGCTGGCTGACTTCATTAATCGCTAATTCTGACATCGCTTTTTCAAACGGTGGCACTAACAATCCAGGCACGACCCAACCTAAGTCACCACCATTAATAGCCGAACCGGAATCATCTGAATTCGCCTTTGCCAAAGTAGCAAAGTCATCACCGTCAGCAATACGTCCTGCGATTGCATCCAGACGTTTTCTTGCTTCTTCATCATTAACTAATGCATTTGTTTTAATTAAAATATGGCGGGCATGTGTTTCCGTAATAGTATGCGATTCGACTCCGGTACTGTCCATCAATTTTAAGATATGAAAACCTCCAGGGCTGCGGATTGGACCGGCAATCTCGCCTTTACTCATCTCTTTAACAACATCCACAAAAAGAGAGGGTAACTGATTTAAAGTACGCCACCCCAGATCTCCGCCCTTTAAAGCATTTGCCCCATCAGACACACTGACCGCCATTTTCTCAAAATCAGCGCCTTTACGTAACTGGTCGATAATAGAAAGTGCTTCTTCTTGTTCTTTTTTTATCATGTCAGGAGAAGCACCATCGGTAACAGCAATAAGAATATGACTGACCAAATATTTTACTTTTTGATCCTGCGTGCTAATTTCGGTATCTAAATAATGCTCTATCTCTTGCTCAGAAACTTTAATTCGACTACCAATTTCACTGCTACGTAATTGATTGATGACAATTTCACTGCGCACACTTTCTTTAAACGCGGCATAATTCATACCTTGATTAGTGACTTCCTCTTTAAAGCGCTGCAAATCCATACCATTCTGTTGCGCTATATTTTCCAACGCTTCATTTAGCATATCATTAGTGACCTTAATACCTGCTCTCTCGGCCAACTGGTTTTGTAATTTATCAATAATTAGTCGTTCCAGTACCTGTTTATACAGAACCTCATTGGGCGGTAACTGAACATTATTTGCTCGCAACTTTTTAGTAATGCTGATAACTTCAACTGCCAACTCACTCTCAAGAATAATATCATCTTCAACAACGGCCACTATACCATCCAGATATTCAGCCGCTGAAACGTTCAGACTATGAAACATAATCAGCATACTCAGGCAAATCCCGATTAATAAACTGAATAAATTTAGTGTAGCTATCTGCGCTTTAATCATATGTCTCATATTCATTAATAAATTGGTTTCCTGTATCCGGAAATGTTTTCTGACAAAAAGTCTTCCAGCTTCTCACCTAAACTGGTTAGCCCTTTTAGTTCAATTTGAAAATATATTGAGTTTTCTGGTTTTACTTCGGCAACATTATTATCTTCAGTACTGCGAATAAATTGACGCCCGATTATTCTAAAGCGCCAACAGCAAGTATCTTTCTCAACGCCATAAAAATATTCCAGCGTTTTACGATCCAGAAATGAATAGCGGTATAAACCAACCACACTCCAGCCATCATAAATGGGAATAATCGCTGAAGTGACAATTTGATTCTGTCCTTCCTGATCAGTCTGTTGTTGACGATAGCGATAGCCTACGTTAAAAATTGCATTATTATTCTGATTGCGATAATTAAAATCAGCACTGCCACGATCAATTCGATTTTCTTGATAATCCCACTGCATGGCCGACGAAAATTTTAATTCATCAGTAATTTCACTACTTAGTTCGGTCACTAAATTTGATAAGAATCCGCTCTGCACCTTATTACCTATTAGATTAACGCGCCTGTCCTCAAAGTAAAGTATTTGACCAACAGTTAATTTTAGCCTGTCTCTGCCGTCTTCAACCAAACGAGTTGTTAATGCAGTGGTAAGCTGATTCGCATTTTGTGTTTTATCTATACCGTTAAATTCATTATCTCTAAATAACTGCCACATATTAAAGTCATATTCAGAGGTATCAAAATTAGGTATATCACTTTGATCTGTATAAGGAATATATAAATAAAAGAGACGTGGTTCAATAGTGTGTGTCAGTGAAGCAAAATCTCGCTCAAAATACAAACCACTATCCAATGAAACGATGGGCAATGTTCTACTTAAACTTGTTGGACCCTGCGAAAATGTTTGGGTGTCAAGCCAGTATTGAGTATGCTGCATGGCCACCTTAGGAATCACAAAGCCTGCTGGATGAACAATTGGAAAACTGATAGAAGGTTTAATATTAAAACGCTGTCCTTCTGGTTCTCCGTCTGCAAAGTGCCGCTGAAAATATGTATACTCACTATCCAAAGCCACCTCTAGAGGAAAGTTATCTAGTGCTTTAAGCATATTCAGTTTAACCTGTGGCAAGCGTCGATAAGGTACGTTACTATTACTGGCATTCGGATCTATATTTTGATAATTCTCGACGCGCGTTGTGAATGACAGCCAGGGTAAAGTGTAGGAAAGACCGGCAAAACTACCTAAATACCGGTTACGGGTATTCACCCCAAGTGAGCCATCCAAGTCTGAAAAGTACGC
Organism: uncultured Gammaproteobacteria bacterium; assembly: GCA_942491615.1. Classification (GTDB taxonomy): domain Bacteria; phylum Pseudomonadota; class Gammaproteobacteria; order Methylococcales; family Methylomonadaceae; genus Methyloprofundus. The sequence goes on along the minus strand of CALOCH010000004.1, from coordinate 104,216 downwards.
TTTATCAGAGACATAGTTGGCATCTATATCCATTTTCAGGTTTTGCGTAAAGTGCGTTGTATTTAAAAAACTCCCTCCCCAACGCAATTCTTGAGCCTGCTTATCCCAGGGCAAAACCTCAACATTCACCTCACCTTCTGTTTGGTACCATAGATAGCGAAAATCCGTCCCCATCATAAAACCACGTTCAGTCATATAACGCGGCGTTAAGGTTAAATCATAATTAGGCGCGATATTCCAGTAAAAAGGCAAACTGACGTCAAACCCTGTCCGCCCGGACAATCCCATTGAAGGTGTTAATAAACCGGTTAAGCGGCGATCATCAACAGGAAAGGAGCCATAAGGTATATACATAACGGGCAGGTTCTTAAACTCCATCCAGCCATTTTTTATGGCGACACGCCCTGTTTCATCATTCACTTTCATGCGCGATGCATGTAACATCCAGTCCTGATTACCCGGCTCACAGGCTGTATACGTCACATCTTTATATCGACTAAAACTTGGACTATCGCGATAGACTACACCGGCGCTTCCGCGTAAGGGTGCTGATGGAATAATAAAAGAAACATCGCGTAATAATGAAGTATTTTGCTGCATATTGACTCTGGCAGAAGAGCTATGCAAGGCCATCCCCGAATCACTGTACAAAATATCGCCATATAAATCGAGTACACCCGACGTCTTGTTATAGTCCGCGTCAGCAGCCATAGCATGTTGATCAGCTCGTTGCAGATCTATATTACCCGAGAAACTCACAAGCTCTGCGTCAAACATCTCGCTGCTATCTGCGAAAACATTCATAGGCGCGGTGTCACGCAAGCGTTTGTCATAAGCATAAACAGGCTGCGCACCTACCTTTAAAGTACAAATACTCCAGGGATCTTGTGCGAATTCGGCCTGTAACCGCTTGAAAACCAGTGTTTGTTGCGCATCATAGGTATCAGCAAACCACCAACCAGAAGATTCTTGTGACACATCAGCAGCATTGACAGGGTCAGCAATCGTGCATTGTTGTTCCGGGAGTGTCTTTACACAGGTTACACCGAACTCATCGGCTTCTACGACATGCAATTGCAACATTAAAAAAAAACTAAAAAAAAGCAAAAAGCGCAACAACATGGATACTATAAACCTGAGAATAATTTCAATAAAGCCCGCATTGACCGACAAAATATCATAAAATAGCAACCGATTATTTTACCTTATTTCCAGGCTCTTTATTTAAAAGAAATGACAACAGCAAGTGATGACAGAGAAAAAGCCATGTTGCAATGGCTTACAAAGGACCTTGATCTCAATATAACCCACTGTGAACCCGCCTCCAGCGATGCCAGTTTCAGGCGCTATTTTAGAGTGCAGTATGCGCAACAGCCATATATAGTGATGGATGCGCCCCCTGAAAAAGAAGCGATAGCGCCCTTTATTAAAGTGGCATTATTATTTAGCGCAGCACAGGTCAATGTCCCTCAGATTATCCAGCAAAACACTGAACAAGGTTTTTTACTGCTACAAGACTTCGGCTCCCAATGCTTATTAGACAGCCTAGATGAATCCAGTGTTGAATCGCTGTACCATGACGCGTTAACCAGCCTGATCACACTGCAAAAAAACATAGCCCCCTCTCATAGCGGTTTACCAAACTACAGCGCTGAACTTTTAGCAGCGGAACTAGCTTTATTTAGCGACTGGTTTCTAAACCAGCAATGCGGATTGGTACTTGACAGCGCACAACAAACCTTCCTGAATAAAAGCAATACCCTATTGATTGACTCCGCGCTGCAACAAGCTCAAGTCTGTGTGCACAGGGACTATCACTCACGCAACTTAATGCACCTTCCCAGCAACAATCCAGGGATTATTGATTTTCAGGATGCTGTGATCGGCCCTATCACTTATGATGCGGTTTCTTTATTAAGAGACTGCTACATCAGCTGGCCCGAGGCGCAAGTCGAACAGTTTCTTAAAACCTATTACCAGCAATTAAAACAAAGCGCCTTGCTAGACTGTGATTTTGTACAATTTCAACGTGATTTTGACTTAATGGGCATACAGCGGCACTTAAAAGCGATCGGTATTTTTGCACGGCTGAATATCAGAGATGGTAAAAGCGCCTATCTAAAGGATATTCCGCGCACGCTTGATTATGTTATCAATATCAGCCAACGCTACCCCGAGCTAAACGATTTTCACAGTTTCCTAGTCACAACTGTTCTACCGCTTAGCCAGCGCGTACTATGAAGGCCATGATTTTAGCCGCAGGCCGCGGTGAGAGAATGCGGCCTTTAACAGATCACACGCCTAAGCCTTTATTAAAGGCACACGGCAAGCCGCTTATCGAATACACAATAGCTGCCTTAGTAAAAGCAGGCATCTCTGAGATCGTCATTAATCTAGCCCATCTTGGAGAACAAATACACAGCCATCTAGGTGACGGCTCACGCTATCAAGCGCATATCAGCTACTCAGCCGAAGGTAAAACGGGGCTAGAAACCGCAGGCGGTATTAAAAAGGCCCTACCCTTATTAGGTCATGCTCCATTTTTAGTTATCAACGGTGATATTAGTTGTGATTTCCCCCTGCAAAACTTACTCAACAAGCAAGTGGATCTGGCACACTTGATTCTAGTCGACAACCCTGCACACCATCCTGAAGGCGATTTTGCACTTCAGGCCGAAACACTTGTTGCACAAAATGGCAGCCCAAAATACACCTATAGTGGCATCGGACTGTATCACCCGGATTTATTTAACAGAATTGATCAGGGTAAAGCCGCACTTGCTCCCTTGTTAAAATCTGCCATGCGTGACAAACGCATCAGTGGCGAACTTTATACAGGCTTCTGGATGGACATCGGTACACCTGAGCGCTTAGACGTCTTAAATAATAGATTACAACAGACACCCAATTAATGCGCATGGATTTTAGTTTCCGGCCTCCACTGCTTACCTTACTCTCTATCTGCGTTTTTTTTGCCCTATGGCAAGGACTTGCCAGCTATCTACAGACAAATACCCTGCCCACACCGTGGGTCGTTGCAAACGTACTGCTCAATGAAATCAAAACAGGGCAACTCCCGCACCATTTAGGCATCACGCTATATCGCTTATTACTTAGTTTTGCGATTGCCATGCTATTAGGTTGTGCCATCGGCATACTACTGGGGCGACATCAGCAACTGGACTATTTTTTTGATAACTGGCTAGTAATTTTCCTGAACATTCCTGCCTTGGTGACCATTATTCTTTGTTATGTCTGGTTTGGCCTGGTTGAATCGGCTGCCATTCTGGCAGTCGTCGTCAACAAGCTACCGAATGTCATTGTGACCATTCGCGAAGGCACTCGCTCCCTGGATACTGAATTGCTGGATATGGCTAAATGTTACCGCTTTGGAAAAATCAAGACCTTACGTCATGTCATATGGCCACAATTACATCCGTTTGTCATGGCAGCGACCCGCTCAGGACTCGCCTTAATCTGGAAAATCGTGCTCGTTGTAGAAATGCTGGGGCGCAGTGATGGCATGGGTTATCAACTGCATTTATTTTTTCAGATGTTTGATGTGGCCAGTATTTTTGCCTATACCATTGCGTTTGTAACACTGATTCAGGGCATAGAACTACTCATACTCAAACCACTAGATAAAAAAGCACAACGGTGGAGGCGATGAGCACTATTACAATCCAGATTAACGACAAGTCTTATCGCAATAAAACAGACAAAACGACGAAACAGGTCATCAAAGACTTGAACATTAATCTGGGCAATAATGAATTCGTTTGTCTGGTTGGCCCATCAGGCTGTGGTAAAACCACGTTGTTAAACATCCTCGCAGGACTGGACGCACAGTTTACCGGCTCTATCTCACAAGGAGAACAACAGGATACGCCGCCTAAGGTTGGCTATGTTTTTCAAAACCCGCGTTTATTACCGTGGCGTACCGTCAGTGAAAACATCACATTAGCATCAAATGCACAAGCAGATACTTTGGATTTCTTACTAAATAGCATGGGACTGGCAACTGAAAAAGACAGTTTCCCAGAACATTTATCTTTAGGCATGAGTCGACGTGTTTCGATTATCAGAGCCTTTGCATTGGATCCTGACTTACTATTAATGGACGAGCCGTTTGTCTCACTGGATCCACCGACCGCGCGCCAGGCTAGACAATTATTAATAAATTTATGGACTAAGCGCCCACATAAAGTGCTCTATGTCACGCATGACTTACGCGAAGCCATTTCATTAGCAGACCGCTTAATATTTCTGCACAGCCAACCAATGTCAGTGATCACCGAGGTCACTGTCACTATTCCCAGAAATCAAAGAGCCGAGGAAATGAAAATAGAACAATTCAGGCAGCAGTTATTTATTGATTATCCTGAAATAACTAAGTTATTATAAGACTTCTCTTTGTAAATAATGACACCTATAAATGGAGAACGTGCCTAAATGAAAATAACACTTATGATCGGCATATTAACTGCCTCAATAACTTTTCTGCCCAGCATCAGCACCGCTAAAAGCGATGATAGCAACTACCCTGCCGCTAATTTTCAACCTAAAATTCTGTATCAGGATAAAGAACTCACCAATACGCCAGATGCTACGAATCAATCAGGCGAAAAATCATCTTATGATCCAAATTACCCCGCCACTAACTTTCAGCCAACAGTTGTTTACCTGGATAAAGAAGCTGTTACTGCGGCAAGTGCGAGTAGTTTTATAGGCGAAAAATCAGTTTTTGACCCTAAATTCCCCGCTGCAAACTTTGAACCTAAAGTCATTTATCCCTAGCATTTTATAGATCCAGGTGGATTTTCTAATCCACCTATTTCTTATTTTTTCTCAACTGACTGTGCGGCAGTGAACGCTAGTTTAAAGCAAAAAAATCTGTTACAACATAAACTTAGCTTATTTTTGCATTTTTCACCAATCAAAATCAGCCAATCAGCCTTGCCGTAAGCTCATGTTTTAATTATATTTTTGAAGAAAAAAAAATAATAGTAGGTCAGAAATAAGTGCATACAATACGCATTAACCACTATAAATCGTATAGCACCGCTCTTTGCAATACCTGGCAGTTTTACCTCCCCTTATCACTGCTATTAAGTTAAGGCAACTGGTATAGAATCATCTCATTATCTTAATGGCTGCGAACATCCTTATGAGTGCTGCTATCTATTTACCTATCCATCAATCATTTCCGAACAAGTCACGGGTATAAACCTTAGTCTCAACATCTCTTAAATCATCTGACAAACGGTTAGCAACAATCACATCTGCGAGACGCTTAAATTCAGCTAAATCATTGATAACTCTGGAGTTAAAAAAAGTTTCTTCCTGCAGTACCGGTTCATAAACAATCACTTCAATACCTTTAGCTTTTATGCGCTTCATAATGCCCTGTATGGAGGACGCACGAAAATTATCGGAGCCACTTTTCATAATCAGGCGATAAATCCCAACGATCTTGGGGTTTCTTTTAATGATTGAGTCGGCAATAAAATCCTTACGCATGCTATTCGCTTCAACAATTGAACTGATAAGACTATTCGGCACATTTTTATAATTCGCCCTTAATTGTTTGGTGTCTTTTGGCAGGCAATAACCACCATAACCAAATGAGGGATTATTATAGTGGTTACCGATACGGGGGTCTAAGCCTACCCCTTGAATAATTTGCCTAGCGTTTAATCCATGCGTTTCAGCATAACTATCAAGCTCATTAAAATAGGCAACACGCATCGCCAAGTAGGTATTAGAAAATAACTTAACCGCTTCAGCCTCGGTAGAATCAGTGTATAAAACGGGAATATCTTTTTTTAGCGCGCCTGCTACCAGTAAATTGGCAAATTGCTCTGCACGTTCTGAACGTTCGCCGACGATAATGCGCGAAGGGTATAAATTATCGTACAGAGCTCTGCCTTCGCGAAGGAATTCCGGTGAGAAAATAATATTATTATTGGTAAATTTCTGCCTGACATTTGCCGTATAGCCAACAGGCACTGTTGACTTTATCACCATCACCGCATGCGGATTAATCGCGATAACATCCTTAATCACCGCTTCGACAGATTGCGTATTGAAATAATTGGTTTCTACATCATAATCAGTCGGTGTCGCTATGATGATAAAATCAGCCTGTTGATAAGCCTCTTTTTTATCGAGTGTCGCTTTAAAATTAAGCGCTTTATTACTTAGAAAATCTTCTATTTCCGTATCGACAATAGGCGACTTGCCAGCATTGAGTAACTCTATTTTCTCTGCAATGATATCAAGTGCAATGACTTCATTATTTTGTGCTAGAAGCATTGCATTGGAAAGGCCGACATATCCAGTGCCTGCAATGGTAATTTTCATCTAATATTTCCTGTTTATATATTGAACCCGCTTAGGTTTAAATAGTAATGTATTTTCCGTTTGAATACTGATAATAGTATCAAATGTCATACTGCATCAAAATGACAATTAGAACATAGACCGCATAAGATGGTGTATTATTGCTATTCGAGTTATGTCATTGTTATAGGATAGCTATGAATTTTTGGGAAACAAAAAAATTATCTGAAATGTCTACAGAAGAATGGGAATCTTTATGTGATGGCTGCGCTAAGTGTTGCTTGAATAAACTAGAGGATGAAGACAGTGGCGACATTTTTTTTACCAGTGCAGTCTGTGATTTAATTGATCTGGATACTTGCCGTTGCACGCATTATGCTGAGCGCACACGTTTAGTGCCTGAGTGTATAGACTTAAAACAACATGATTTTGCTCAATACAACTGGCTTCCCGCAACCTGCGCCTACCGCCTCCTGAGTGATGGTAAGAAACTCGCTGACTGGCATCCTTTAATTTCGGGCACACAAGAAAGCGTCAAAGATGCGGGCGTTTCAATCTCCAGCTTTGCGATGAAAGAATCTGAAATCGACGATTTAGAAGATCATATTATTGAGTGGCTGAAATAGCATATTGCTTGGAAACCCAGGGTGCATCGTCCCCCGTTAGCATTTTGATTTTAGCCACATAATCCTCCGCCTCAGACTGAGACTTAAAACCTGGCACCCTGACTCTAAACCATGTCTCTCCTCTTACAGTCACATTAAACACTTCTGCAGCAATCCCTTTTTGTTTCAGTTCAGCTATTTTTTCATCCGTTTCAGCACGTTGCGGATAGGCATATAAATTCACAAACCACTCTTCCGTTTGCTCTTCGCCCAAAATCTGCAATTGCACACCATCTGACTGTATTGCTTTCCCGGTCTCGTCTTTTTGCTGTAAGTTCGAAGCTTCATTAGCGCCTTCTGCTAACTGTTGTCCGTTATTATCGTCATTTATTTCCGCTAGATCTTCCTCAGGAACAATAACAATCTGTGCTGCATCATCACTTTGTCCTTCCAGTTCCTGCAATGCTTTAGTCATTTGCATATCTGAATCAAGCTGAGCAGCAAGGGTATGGTCGTTTGTATGCGTATTGGCCTGTAAGTGTTCCGATAAGCTATTAACACTGAAAACCCCTATGCCCAAACTGACCAGCAAAGCGCATCCACCGATAAGCAATCCAATAAAAATTAGCTTCTGTAATCTATTAATCGCCTGCTCATGCTGCTCGCTCATATCAACCTGAATGTCTAATGCTTCGACCAAAGTAGCTATCTTGAACTCTAGCTCAGCGAATTTTGTTGCATAGGTGGATGTATCATGTGTATTAGAGTGATTATCACTATACTCTAAATCAGTTAACAGAGGCTCAGTGGCTAAATCACTTTTATCGTCATGTACTAACATCGCACTTTCATGCAGTTCACCGTCTGCGTTTAGGTGTTCCTCTACGGATTTATTTGCCTCATTAGTGATAGGGACTGCACGTGTATTTGATGCTAAAACGTGTACATCAAAACTGAGTAAATCATCCAGTGCATCACCAATATCAGGTGCTACAGGACCTTCCTGGTGTAAACTAGCGTTATCGGCCTCCTCTTTTTCAACGCCTATTGACGCTATCTGATCGTGTAAAATTTTATCCCTATTATCCAAGCGAGCTTTTATTTGCTTACGTTTCATCGATTCAACCACTCTTGATAACTTTAACTATTAAAAAAAGACATTATATTTGTTGATGCTATTAAAGTGGACTGAAAATAATAGGCCCAAAAGCATCACAATATGATTTAAAATTGCCTTACCCTTCCCGAACAAATTTATGCTACGCTAAATAGAGGTATTATTAAAAATTCAGGAGACGCTATGTCAGCAATTTCTATAGGCCACAAGGTACCAAATTTTGAAGCTAATGCGACGGGAGACAAGAATATTCAGTTGTCCGATTATAAAGGAAAATATGTGGTGTTGTATTTTTATCCAAAAGACAATACGCCGGGTTGCACCACCGAAGGTCAAAATTTTCGAGATAACTTTGCTAAGTTTGCAGCGCTAAATACCGAGATACTCGGTGTTTCTCGGGACACGGTCCGGGTTCATGAAGGATTTAAGACAAAACAAAACTTTCCTTTTGACTTGCTATCCGACAAAGAAGAAAGCTTATGTCAATTATTTGATGTGATCAAAATGAAAAATATGTACGGCAAAGAGGTTCGCGGCATAGAGCGCAGTACTTTTTTAATTGATCCTGAAGGCGTGTTAATTGCTGAATGGCGTAAAGTTAAAGTCAAAATTCATGTTGATGAGGTTTTACAAAAACTGTCTGAGTTACGAGGTTAGTACATGAATATCAGTGCGACTAAAAAACTATTTGTTCTGGATACCAATGTTTTAATGCATGACCCAGCCGCTTTATTTCATTTTCAGGAGCATAATATTTTTATCCCCATGATCGTACTCGAAGAGTTGGATCATGCAAAAAGAGGGATGACCGAAGTCGCGAGAAATGTTCGCCAGGTGAGCCGATTTATTGACGATTTACTTAAAGGGAGAAATCAGCAAGATATCAATGCCGGCCTTCCCCTTTCGCAGTTACAAAGCTCCGGGCAAAAAGAAAATGCCTTAGAGGGTCGCTTATATTTTCAAACCCAGCAGATGACAGCGGCCTTACCTGAATCCATGCCAGGCAATCTGGCTGATAATTCGATTTTAAGCATTGTACTCACATTAATAAAGCAATTCCCTGAAACTCAGATTATCCTGGTTTCTAAAGATATTAATATGCGCATAAAAGCAGCGGCGCTGGAATTAATAGCGGAAGATTATCACAGTGATCAGACACTGGATGATATAGACTTGCTTTACAGCGGTGCTACTGAGTTACCCGATGATTTTTGGGAAACACATGGCATTAAAATGCAATCATGGATCGCAGAAGGACGCACTTTTTACAAACTTGAAGGTCCCTTAATCGATAATTGGTATCCAAATCAATATCTCTATATAGATAACAACTCCGGTTTTGAAGCAATAGTGAAATCTGTGGATAGCAAGTCAGCGACACTGGTGCTTGCGCTAAACTATCGAGAAGGGCATCATTCCATCTGGGGGATTTATGCAAAAAACCGGGAGCAGAATTTTGCCTTTAATGTCTTGATGGACCCTGAAATTGACTTTGTTACCCTGCTAGGAACCGCCGGAACAGGCAAGACTTTGCTGGCTCTTGCGGCAGGATTATCCCAAACCATGGATGAAAAGCTTTATCATGAAATCATTATGACCCGTGAAACAGTCCCTGTAGGTGAAGATATAGGTTTTTTGCCGGGTACCGAGGAGGAAAAAATGGTTCCCTGGATGGGGGCATTAATCGATAATCTTGAATTGCTGGGCAAGCAAGATGACAATACCGATTGGGAAAAAGATGTCACCAAAAATATCATCTTAAACAAAATAAAAATTCGTTCACTTAATTTTATGCGTGGTCGAACTTTTCTGTATCGTTACCTTATTATTGACGAAGCGCAAAATCTGACACCAAAGCAGATGAAGACGCTGATCACGCGCGCAGGACCAGGCACAAAAATTATCTGCATAGGTAATTTATCGCAAATTGACACGCCTTATTTAACCGCAACCAGTTCAGGATTAACTTATGTCGTGGATAAATTCAAATTATGGGAGCATGGTGCCCATATCACGCTAAAACGTGGTGAGCGCTCGCGTCTAGCGGATTATGCATCCGATGTTTTATAAACAAAAATAGTAAAAGCATAACCTCCAACTGCACGTCGAAGCCCGTATTTTAGAGCTGTGCGGCTTTGTAATGGCTTATCCCGCAAATAAGTTACTCGCGCTATTTGACATATGCTTATAACAGAAGTACCTTAGCGGGTTGATTTTAAAATTTTTATTATGCTTATTTTCTAAGAGCCACCAATGGAAGAATTTCACCGTATTAGTCGTCTACCGCCTTATGTTTTCAACATTGTAAATGAATTGAAGGCAAAAGCACGCGCACAAGGCGAGGATATTATCGACTTCGGCATGGGCAATCCGGATCAGCCCACCCCGAAACATATTGTTGATAAGATGATCGAAGCGACAGCGCGAGAAGATACTCATCGTTACTCGGTATCTAAAGGCATTCCGAGGTTAAGACGCGCCATCTGTAACTGGTATAAAAACCGTTTCGACGTAGACCTGGACCCAGAAACTGAAGCCATTGTTACTATCGGCTCTAAAGAAGGTTTAGCGCATTTAGCCTTGGCGACTTTAGGTCCTGGGGATACCGTTATGGTCCCGAACCCCGCGTATCCAATTCATCCTTATGGCGTGGTCATAGCAGGTGCTGACTTGCGTCACGTAAAAATGGTGCCAGGCGTCGATTTTGTTGAAGAATTACATAAAGCCATCACCGAATCCTGGCCTAAGCCAAAAATGTTAATTCTTAATTTTCCAGGCAACCCTACAACGCAATGCGTAGAACTGGATTTTTTTGAACGCATTATCGAAGTTGCCAAAGAACATAAGATATGGGTAGTACATGATATTGCTTATGCCGACATCGTATTTGATGGCTATAAAGCACCCTCTATTCTACAAGTGCCAGGGGCAAAAGAAATTGCGGTAGAATTTTATTCCATGTCTAAAAGCTACAATATGCCCGGCTGGCGGATAGGTTTTATGTGCGGCAACAAAGAATTGGTCGCTGCGCTTGCTCGTATTAAATCATACCTTGATTATGGCACGTTCACACCTATCCAAATTGCGGCTATTACAGCATTAGAAGGCCCGCAAGACTGTGTTGCTGAAATTTGCGCGATGTACAAAGAGCGTCGTGATGTACTATGCGATGGTCTCAACTCAATAGGCTGGAAAGTAGAAAAACCTAAAGCCACCATGTTTGTTTGGGCGCCTATTCCTGATGTCTACGTAGAAATGGGCTCAATTGAGTTCTCTAAAAAGTTAATCACCGAAGCCAAAGTTGCTGTATCACCGGGCATTGGTTTTGGCCAATTTGGCGATGATCATGTACGCTTCAGTTTAATTGAAAACGAACAACGTACACGTCAGGCTGTGCGTAGCCTACGCGCTATGTTTAAAAAAGATGGTTTGATTTGATATTAGTCAACATATAAATATTTTGGCTACAACTTTAACCCGGGACAGCCTATAACTCGTAGGGTGGTCAATCTTTTCTGCCCACCTTTGCGCGGCTTTCCTGATGCTGGGAAATAATAACCTGACCACCTTACTTTTTTTGCAAGAGAAACCGTCCCGCTTTATGTAAGTAGCCAATATTTTGTAAGGTGGATTTTTAGTCCGCCTTTTCAATACATACCACTTAGACTCATTATGAAAACCTACGCAGGAGCATAGGTTAAAATATAAAGGATTTACCCGTTAATCTTAACATGCTCAGGAGTTTGATTTGATGCCAGTAAAAATAGGCGTTTTAGGTTTAGGTACTGTCGGCGGCGGTACTGTTAACGTCTTAAAACGTAATGCTAAAGAAATTTCACGTCGCGCTGGAAGGGACATTATTATCACCCGTGCCTCGGCAAGAGACCTTACGCGAGAACGGCTATGCGACACCCAAGGCATCACCTTAAGCGCTGATCCGTATGAAGTAATTAATGACCCTGAAATAGATATTATTTTAGAGTTAATCGGCGGCACCGACTTAGCTAAAGACCTTGTATTACAAGCCATAGCCAACGGAAAACACATCGTCACTGCGAATAAAGCATTAATTGCTCTACACGGCAACGAAATCTTTGCCGCAGCAAGCAAAGCGAATGTAACAGTTGCTTATGAAGCAGCAGTTGCCGGGGGCATTCCTATTATTAAAGCCATACGTGAAGGGCTTAGTGGCAACCAGATCAACTGGATAGCCGGCATTATAAATGGCACCGGAAACTTTATTCTCACCGAAATGCGCGATAAGGGCCGTGACTTTGGCGATGTGCTTAAAGAAGCGCAAACTTTAGGTTACGCCGAAGCCGACCCGACATTTGATGTCGAAGGTATTGATGCAGGACATAAACTGATGATTCTTGCCTCCATTGCCTTTGGCATTCCCCTACAATTTGAAAATGTGTACACCGAAGGCATTACCCAAATTACCCTCGAGGATATTAAATACGCGGCTAATTTAGGCTATCGCATTAAGCATTTAGGTATTGCGCGCAAAACAGCAAAAGGTATCGAACTCAGAGTGCATCCGACCTTAATCCCTAGACGGCGCTTAATTGCGAATGTTGATGGTGTTATGAATGCCGTTCTCGTCAATGCCGATGCTGTTGGTCCAACACTTTATTATGGCGCTGGGGCCGGTTCAGAAGCGACTGCTTCCGCCGTTATTGCAGATGTCATCGATGTCGTTCGCGTGCTCACTTTACAGGCTAAAAATAGAGTACCCCATCTGGCCTTTCAGGAAGATGCGATTGCTGATTTACACATACTGCCACAAGATGAAATCGAAACCGCTTATTACCTCCGTTTAATGGTTGAAGATAAACCCGGGGCACTCGCACACATCACGCACATCTTAGCGGAACAAAATATTAGCATTGAAGCCGTTCTACAAAAAGAAGCACCAGAAGAACAAACCATTGTGCCTTTAATTATGCTCACACAAAAAACCATCGAAAAAGAAATGAATGCAGCCATTGCTGCAATAGAAAATCTATCATCTGTTACCGGTCAGGTAACACGAATCCGACTTGAAACATTAGGATAATTACCCATGGCAACACATACCCGTTACACCGGCTTAATAGAACATTACCGCGACCGCCTACCCGTTAGCGATGCAACGCGCATTATCAGCTTAGGCGAAGGTAATACACCACTTATTGAGCTAAACAATATTCCTAGATTGATAGGCAAAAATGTTAAAATTTACGTCAAATATGAAGGTTTAAACCCCACAGGTTCTTTTAAAGATCGCGGCATGTGCATGGCGGTAACTAAGGCAGTTGAGGACGGTAGCCAGGCTATCATTTGCGCATCAACAGGCAATACCTCAGCTGCAGCAGCAGCCTATGCTGTGCGTGCTGGTATTACTGCATTTGTACTGATTCCAGAAGGCAAAATCGCGCAAGGAAAATTAGCACAAACCTTAATGTATGGTGCGCAAATTATTCAGATCAGAGGTAACTTTGACGAAGGCATGAGTCTGGTTAAACAAGTCGCTGATCACGCGCCTGTGACTATCGTTAACTCAATCAACCCTTTTCGAATCGAAGGTCAAAAAACCGCTGCATTTGAAATTGTTGATGAATTAGGTAAGGCACCGGATTTCCATTGCTTACCCGTGGGGAATGCCGGCAATATTACAGCTTACTGGAAAGGTTATAGCGAATACGCTAAAGAAACAAACGGACTTGCAGCTGTTAGTAACAACCGCCCTGTTATGTGCGGCTATCAAGCTGCTGGAGCCGCGCCGTTTGTCGCTGGCATAATGATTGATAACCCAGAAACGATAGCGACTGCAATTCGTATTGGCCATCCACAATCATGGGATTTAGCCTGGAATGTAAAAAAAGAATCAGGAGGCTGGTTTGATAGCTTTTCTGATGAGAAAATCCTTGCTGCCCAAAAAATGCTCACTGCTCACGAAGGCATTTTCTGTGAACCTGCTTCAGCGGCTTCACTAGCGGGCGCACTAGATGATATTGCCACGGGCAAAATTCCTGAAGGGAGTACGATTGTTTGTACTTTAACAGGTAACGGCTTAAAAGACCCTGATACCGCTATTCAACAATGCACTGATACACACCCGGTCTCAATTGACGCCTCATTAGGTGCTGTGAAAAAAGCGATTCTGGATAATATATAATCGCTTGAACGTCAGTAGCAAAATCATTACTGCGTTAGACTTTAGTCTATTATCTGTTAGTGCAAAACTAGAGTCTAACCTCCTGTAATTCTGATGTATTAGTCACTCTTGAAACGGCAGAGCTTGTGATTCATGCGTGTCTATGCGGCTATTAACACAAAAGCTTATAATCGGGGCTGCACTCTTTAAATAGAAATTTTTAGCTTTGCTTACTTAAAGTTAACGAGGAGAACATTAAATACGTTGCTAAAATTTATCATGCTGTTGCTGGGCTGGTGGTTTCCTCTTCTAAAAACTAGTCATTGCATTTTTTCTTCTAGGTATTGCTAAAGTCATTTTACGCACGAATCCAGACCTTGCAATCGCAGTGATTATGTTTCTGCTATGCTATTTTGTGCCACAAATAAAGCAATACTTTAAATAAAATTAAGCAAGCATTGTACTAATCAATTCATCTTCCAACTCTATACGCGTAGCGAGCTGATCCCCGAGCACTGACAAGTCTTTTGTCAACTGCTTAGCTGTCATTGTTGAAGAAAGTGACTGGTATTTATCATTAAAACTCAAAGCCACTTCGGTTGCATGCGCAATTTCTGGATAGAGTCGTTCAGCGGCTTCTATAATAGCCCGACGTCTTTCGTTGCCATCAATAATCCGTTGATAAATACCAAAATGTCCCAACGAAATATAGTCAACCAGCATCTGACAGAATTCCTGCACTTGCACATCAATGGATTTTTCCGAGTGATATGGCTCTACTCCGGCAACACTGCAATACAAGTTCCACACTTGAGTGCGTTCTTCGAGTAATTCATTAATGAAATGACTCGTCTGCTCACGCCTATTCAACTGTGTGATATTTTCTTCCGACATATAGCATACCCGTCTCTTTTTGTTATTATCAGGTGTACTTTATGCCATCATAGGCATTAGATCAATAACATATTACTGATATTTCTCTGTGGGTATTCCTAAGCAAATGTTTCAACACCCTCACCGAGATACTTATCATCAATTTCTAGTGGCATATTTTCACTCATTTTACCTAAAATCAGACCATTTATAACAGCTCCGACAGATTATGTTAGCTATTCATCTTGATATGCAAAGCTAAACTGACATAGAATCAAACGCGGTAATTCTTATTTATTGACGTTTCTAAATGGGAAGATAGACTAAAAATGAAGTTTAAACACACCACCCCAAAGGAGCCAATCGTGTCATTTAGATTTATCAGAGGGTTACTATGATTGAAAAGGCTGGTTATAAAGCGGTTCTAGTTTACCCTGAATTTGATACCTCTGACACCTTCTGGAGTTATACCACCAGTTTAAAAATGTATGCCCCCATGGGTGAATTTGGTCTACCGAAAAGACTGTTACCTCCGTTGGGATTGATGGGCTTATTTAATCACCTGAGGCCTTATTATGAACAACTGATCCTGCTTGACAAAAACATAGACCCCAGACCATTACAGGATTTTATTAGCGATGCCGACCATGTTTATATCGGTGGGATGCTGGCACAGGAGAAAAGCTTAATAAAATATGCACATCAGGTCAAAAAAGCCGGGAAAATTTTAATCGTTGGCGGCACAGCTATTTCGCAACACTCTCCATTGCAAGCTATTGCTGACCACTTAGTGGAAAATGAGGCAGAAACAATCATTGATGAGTTGCTGCAAGGTCTACGCAAGGGCAATGCAAAAAAATACTATAAAGGTGGAGTAAGCTTAGCTGAGGATTTCTTTCAGCCCGATTATGCGGCTATCAATATGCAAAATTATGTGCATATGGCAGTACAAATCAGTCGTGGCTGCCCTGAGTCCTGTGAATTTTGCGATATCCCCTCCCGCTTTGGCAAGGCTTACCGAGTCACCCCCTGGCAAAAAACTGAACAATCATTTCGACAAATGAAAGAACTCGGCTGGACAGGACAAGTTTTCGTGGTAGATGACAATTTTATCGGTCACCCCAAAAAAACTCTGGAGGTATTAAAAAACTTATATAGAATTGGTGAAAATATCAATTATCATCACCCAAAGTACACTGAATTAACCTTACGTCTGGCGGATGAATCACCTATTATGGCGGAGTTGCGACACTGGTTTCACAAAGCTAATTTTATAAATGGCTTTTATGGTGTGGAAACGCCCAATACTGCATCATTACTTGAAACCAAAAAACGTCAGAACCTGCGGGGCGAAAAAAGTCTGCTGGAAAAATTAAACTTTATTTCCGCACAAACAGGTTCTGGTGTGATGATGGGCATGATCTATGGGTTCGATCATGACACACATGAGTCAGTAAAAGAATTTATAGATTTCGTTAATGCGAGTAATGCGCCTATTGTTATGGCCGGTTTATTAAATGCCCTCCCCTGCACCCCCTTAATGACCAGGCTAAAATACGAAGGGCGTATCATTCAGGCGAGTAGTGGCAACAATTCAGACGGGGTGATTAATTTTATCCCCTACAATTTTTCCGCGCAGCAGGCAGAACATAATTATCTGCTTATTTTGCAAGGAATCTATCATCCTCGCGCCTATTTTAGGCGAGTAATGCGCCATCTAAAATTGATCGATCCACAATTACAAGCTGAGCACCGTGAAAACAATGCCAATCTCAGTTACTTAATTAAAATTCTGTCACGCAAAAATGCGTTCACTTACTGGCGTTTTTTACCTGCAGCACTAATCATCGCTCACACCCGTTGTGGCTTTAATACTCCAGGCTACCGGGTTATATTAACTGAGTTCTTATCTCTTTGCGCGCAATATACACATTTCAAAGAGCAAGTCAATGTTCAGCGCAAACATTCTACAGATCACAACTATGAGGATTGGCAACGACTTTCATGGCGTGAACATCTAGCACTCAAGACCGTGAGTGAAGCATGAAAAAATACTATATTGGTTTGTCTATTACCTACCATGACCCTGCTTTAGCAATCATTGATGATCAGGGTCAGGTATTGTTTGCCGAAGCCACAGAGCGCTATATGCAAAATAAACGCGCCTTGCATTGCGCTGCCGATCCGCTTTTGCGCATACAAGACTTACTTAAACAATACTGCGTGAACCCTGATGAATTTGTTATTGCTATTAATTGGCGTAAAAAGCGCCCCTTATACGAAAATGTACTGGCAACTTTAGGTTGCTTAACTGCTCCAGGGCTCTTGAAGACAGGTATCAAAAGATTACGTTCACCATTAAGTAACTATCAATTGCATCATATGATTGCCAGCCAGCGTAACAATATCAACAGCGCTGCAATCAACCTGGTACGGATTATTACTGAACATTACCCTGATTGCCGTATTGCTTTTGCAAACCACGACCACCACCTAACTCACGCTGCAATGGCTTGTTATAGCAGTCCATTTGATGAAGCTGCCTGTGCAGTGATTGACTCCTTTGGAGAAAATGGCTCAATGGCCTTTTATCATTTTAAAAATCAGCACCTAAATTGTCTCTATGAGGCACAAGGGACGGGTAGCATCGGTTTTTATTATATGAAGATTACTGAATTATGCGGCTTTGACTGGATTAAGGGCGAAGAGTGGAAGGTCATGGGTCTGGCTCCTTATGGTAAACTTAACACAGCGCTTTATGATTTATTAAAGTCTACAATTTCAGTGCAGGGATTTGTATGCCAGCATAGCTCAAAAAATCTATTTACCAGTCTGGCGGCACTGGATCAGTTCAAACGCCATGCGCAGGAGCCAATATCACAGGCTGCTGATCTCGCTTATACTGGCCAATATTTTTTCGCAGAACTGGTCAGCGCACTATTACAACACTTACAGCGCGAAACGGGATGTCATCAGTTAGCGCTAGGGGGGGGGTGTGCATTAAATTCAGCTTTTAACGGTCAAATAAAAAGGCGCACGGGCTTTGCGCAGGTTTTTATTCCTTCGGCACCTGCTGATGATGGTACTGCGCTTGGGGCTGCCTGGCTTACCTTGCACCATGACCAGCCGGATTTAACAATAAGCAAAAAACAGCCCCTATCCCCTTATTTAGGTTCTACGATTTCTGCTGATGCGCTGAGCAAGTTTATCCGTTATAACCGTAGTAGCCTGGAGATACAGCATTTACCTGACAATATCTGTACAAGGACTGCTGAATTACTGGCTAAAGGGCAGCTAATAGGTTGGGTACAAGGTCGGGCAGAATATGGACCACGCGCTCTGGGCAACAGATCCATATTGGCAGATCCACGATTTGCGGCAACTAAAGACAAGATTAACCAGACAATAAAATTTCGTGAAATCTTTCGCCCCTTTGCCCCCTCAGTGTTATACGAACATGCAGAAGAGTTTTTTGAGCATTACCATGAATCACCTTATATGGACAAAACATTGCAGATAAAGGCAACGATGCAGGAAAAGATTGCCGCCGTGTGTCATGTTGATGGCAGCGGACGACTACAAACAGTTAAACAAGAATCGAATCCACGCTTTTATGCTCTGATCAATAGTTTTTATCAACAAACTCAAATACCTATGCTACTCAATACCAGTTTTAATGTCATGGGTAAGCCGTTGGTGCATACACTGGAAGATGCGCTAGGAGTTTTTTTAACTTCCGGGCTGGATGCTTTGGTTGTCAACAACTATTTAATTTCTAAGCCAGAAAAATGAACTCATCTGCACATTTTTTTGATCCTGAACTGGCGCAACTGTATACCCGGACGTTGCCAAAAAGTTCTATTGCGTGGGCTGATGACACAACCGCACTACGACATTTATTTTATCAACTGAATCAATCTGAATATGATCAGACCATCATGCCGAGGGCGTATGACTTCATCCAATACAAGTTGAAGCAAGTCCAACAGCGCCATGCAACTGAAATCAATCAAGACTATACAGCTGATAATCTATGCGCCTTGCAAACTGGGGACATTGCAGCTTTGCCTCTATACTATGCAACCCGGCCTAATGTAACTCTCTGGGTTAAGCAAACAAGAGCGATTCTTTTAACTCAACCGCACTGGCTGCAGACAATCTCTACATCAATATCAAGTCAGAGCACTCCCGCTTTAGAACTCATAGCATTATTTTTGCATCTTCGCCAACAAGATTCGAACGGGATTGATTTAACAAGTTCCTATCAGGCAATGCTATTGACGATGGGCATTCAAATGCCAAATATACACAGCTATGAATTTAGCCAACGAAATGACTTATTATCTAAAGTATTAGAGTTTGCCACGCTCCAGCTTGCATTATCCATATTTCCGCGTGTATTTCTGCCTGAAATTCTCGGCTTTACACTGGCTTACTGTAAAATGCCGACTCCGATTGAAGTGTGTTTCCCTCAACATCAACTGCCTGGTGTTTTTTTTCAACAGCGTCAGAGCAGATTAAATCAAGCAATTATTCCTTTACAGGATTGTATAAGAAACTACCTGCCTTTATTTCCTTATCAGGCGCAGGAATTAGGCTTACGTATCCAGCAGGGCTTTTGGCTGTATTATCACCAACTACAAATCTGTAGCGAACAGTTCCACGCTCTTCTGAAAACTCCACCGCCAAGGAGCCAGGCCATTATCAGATTACTGCAAACTAAAGCAGCAGCGGCCACAGGACATCACCATAAAATTCTACTGCAGGGTATTACCCTGAATAAGTGGTTTGCAGAATTACCTAATAACGCCCAGGCATTTCTTCAAGCCCTGGCGCAATCTGATTATATAGATAAACAACATCCAGCCAAAAGTCGCCTGCTGAAATTATTTGCTTTTAAAGGGCCAATGTTTGGTGTGCTTAATGAATCTGAACAAGACATGCTCTTGAAATGGATACAAGAGGGAGCAAATTCATCGCTAATAGACATGACCAAAGAACCCGCCAAAGCGAGGTTAAATAGACTAGCTACAAAGCATGATCAACTACCTAAGAGCTACACAAAACTATCTAATAGAGCACTCTATTACTACCTTGTCAATGTGGATCTGTTTCCTGATGTCTTGCCTATAGCTAAAAATAAACTATCCAAATTGTTGCAAACGTGCGCATTGTTAAATACACTCCCCTTTAAACATTACAGCCACCAGCAGCTAGATAACTTTATCAACAATCACTATCAGCGAGAAGTAAGTACATACAGACCGCTCCAAGGAAAGCCCAAGATATCCAAAGAGGCCTATATTTGGGGGTTTGAACAAATAGCACCGTTAATTTTGATTGATGGCTGCTGGATACAAAACAGCCTTAGCTTAGAAAGCGTAAGTCCGGAAATTAGTTCCATTTTATACGGTATTTATTGTGACGAAACAGGAAATGGTCATCTAGAACAAAATCACCCTTTTATTTTTCAACAATTATTGGATAGTTTGTCTATCCGTCTTCCTCCAACATACAGCAAGGCATTTATCAACCACTCTGGATTTATCAATAGCGCATTTGACTTGCCTGTTTTTATGCTATCGCTTTCTCGCTTTTCGATACAATTTTTGCCTGAACTATTAGGGCTGAATATGGCAATTGAATTAAGCGGCCTCGGTAAGAGTTATTTACGCCTGGTCGATGATTGGAATTACTGGGGCATAAACCCAAGTATTGCCAGCATTCATATTTCTATAGATAACTACGCCAGTGGACATGCATTTCTCGCAAAGAAAGCAATTCAGTTATATATGGATGAGATCATGCTAAAAACAGGCGATCACGCACAGTTAGACAAACAGTGGAGGCGTATCTATACAGGATACGCTTCTCTTCGATTTGTTGGAGGACGCTTTAAATTTGCTTTACCGGTCTGGTATTTAATCCATAAATATCAGCACAAACTCCCTTTATTGACATCACCGCTGCAATGAGAGTCATCATGAGCAATAACATCATTACAAACACCTATAATTAAGATTCGATGTTTAAGCATCTAAACTACTTGCTATGCTTTTACTTACCTTGCTCTAGCGCCTGGTTTTTATATACTGCACCACATAGAATAACTGAAGCTCTGGCCTGGACTATCCCGTTGTGGTCGATCATTATACTTGACTGGCTAGGTCCTAAAATCGATATGCATACAAAACAAAGCACGGCTCCCCGCTGGTTTTACGACGCTATTTTGTATACACTAAGTTTATTACAGTTACTTATCATCAGCTTATTACTGATAGCTGCCAGTCAATTACAATGGGACACTACACAGGCAATAATCACCTCAAGCATTAACCTGCTGGTCATGAGAATTCTGGTCGGCAGCACATCAGGTAGTTCAGCGATAATTGTTGCACATGAATTAATACATCGAACCAGACCTCATTTACGTTTTTTGGGACGATTGTTACTGTATAGCGTTTGTTATGAACATTTTGTTATTGCCCATAAACGAGGACACCATTTCAGCGTTGCGACACCGGATGATATTGCTACAGCCACGCTGGGGAAAGCTTTACAAGCTACTGGAAAAGAATCTATCTCGGCCACTTTAACTACGCGTGGAATTCAGAACAGCAGCGGCTCAAGTTACTAAAAATACCTCACTATCATTACAAAATGCTGAATAATTCTGTATTGCAAGGGATCATCGTTGAACTCATTCTGATTATTCTGATACTGATATTGTTTGGCTGGGCGGCTGCTTTTATTTTTCTATATCAGGCATTCTCAGCAGTGCGCTTACTAGAAACAATTAATTATTATCAGCACTGGGGACTGGAACAAGGCAAAACCTCAAATACCCTTGCCTGGGTAAATCAATCCAGCGTAACAGAGTATGCCTTGCTTGGTGTATCGCGCCATATAGAACATCACAGAAATGCCGGAACCCCATTTCATCAAACACCATACTCTGATCAGGGACCCATAATGCCCTACGGATATTTTGTCACCAATCTCTGGGTGAAATTGAACAATAAATCCTATCTTCGTGTCTCAGCCGAAATATTAAAAGACTATTTCAGCTTAGAAGGTCTCGGTAAATAAACGGCTTAGTGTTTCTGTAATACATGACATTGAAAACGGTATAAATAACGTCAACTTATACATCTCATGGTTATTTTTTTTCGTCACAGAAGCGTCTGTTAGCCTTGCATTCTATACTGCATAGGCATACTATTCACTCATAGCATTATAAAAAAACGCGTTTAGCAATCAGTAAAGATCAGTTGAGCAAAAACGATTCTTTTCTTGTCATTTGGACAGAAAGCCTCAAGAACAGACTAAAGTTAAGGACGAATTATGGCCACCGTAACAGACCCGATTATCGACCAATGGTATAAAGATGTGGAAAACTCATTACTCTTTAAAGTTGTCGCATACGAAGAAAGCGATGATAGCATTGAAGTGCAATATCACAATGGTGATATAGGTGAGTATGATAGCGATAGCTGGTATAACTCCACTTTTGACTATATTGAAGACCCCGAAGACTGGAGTGCGCCCTTTGATGATCTTGAATCAGATGACTTAGGCTACTCCAATGCGGATACTCGTCGCACCGATATGGATGATATGCCCCTTCGAGACTATCAGGACTAGGAAAACAACGGCATGAAAATGAGTTCGCAGGAATTCCTTGCATGGGAATCTAAAAGCATCACCCTGCTCGCTATGTCTGGCGCAGGAAAAACGACACTGTCGAATAAATTACCTCGGGATAAATGGTTTCATTATTCCGGAGATTACCGTATAGGCACCAAATATCTGGACGAACCCATATTGGACAATATCAAACGCCAAGCAATGGAAGTCCCCTTCTTAAAAGACCTATTACTGACGGACTCTATCTATATTTGTAATAATGTCACCGTAGACAATCTGGCACCTGTCTCCAGCTTTTTAGGCAAAATAGGCGATAGTCACTTCGGTGGTCTGGCATTAGATGAATTTAAACGCAGACAAGCATTACATCATGCGGCAGAAATCGCAGCCATGTATGATGTAGGCGATTTTATTCATAAAGCAGAAGATATTTATGGCTATAAAAATTTTATTAATGATGCCGGTGGCAGTGTTTGTGAGTTAGAGTGTGACGCAGTATTAGAGTATCTTGCGCAACAAACGCTTATTATTTATATTAAGACCTCGCCTGAGCTAAACGAAACTATTATAGATCGCGCCAAATCTTCACCTAAGCCACTGTATTATCGCGAAGCATTTTTGGACGAAAAGCTGATGCAATTTATGCAACAACAACATTACAGCGATGTTAACACTATCCCGCCTGATGAATTTGTCAGCTGGGTTTTCCCTGAATTATTTAAATCTCGTCTGCCCCGTTACCAGGCAATTGCTGATAAATATGGTTATACCCTCGATGCCAGTGAAGTTGCCAAAGTCAGCAACGAAAATGATTTTATTCAGCTTATTGCAACGGCAATAGCCGAGCAAACTACCCAATAAAAGTTATGCCTTTAGTTGCACACACTCAATTACCAACTTTTCAGCGCTTAAAAGAAGAAGGCGAAGATATTCTTAACCCAGATAGAGCGAGTCACCAGCATATACGTGAATTACACATAGGCTTTCTAAATATAATGCCTGATGCTGCACTGGAAGCAACAGAGCGACAATTTTTCCGTCTGGTAGGTGCTTGCAATCAAATAGCACAATTTCATGTACACCCCTTTACCATCAAAGGCCTACCTAGAAACGAAGCAGCACAAACGCATATCGATTTATACTACGAAACGTTCGAACAACTCAAAGAGGATGGTCTTGACGCATTAATCATTAGTGGCGCAAATGTTATACACGAACACCTGCAAGACGAAGATTTCTGGCTACCGTTAACCGAAGTGTTTGAATGGGCTAAGCTAAATGTCACCTCTATTTTATGTTCCTGTCTTGCCACCCACGCTTTAATTCAGTTTTGCTACGGCATTGAAAGAACACGCTTACCAGCAAAACGCTGGGGTGTTTATTCACATAAAGTCATCAATCGTAAACACCCGCTAACCGCTGAAATTAATACCCGTTTTGATGTTCCGCACTCACGCTTTAATGAGGTATTTCAAGCAGATTTAGAGCAGCAAGGGATAAACATTCTGGTCAACAGCCCTGAAGCTGGGGTGCATCTTGCTGTGAGCCCTGATGGCTTTCGCATTGTCTTTTTTCAAGGCCATCCGGAATATGATGACATCAGCTTGCTGAAAGAGTATAAACGCGAAGTATTGCGCTATATTAACCACGAGACCGAGGAATATCCGCCCTTTCCAGCACATTATTTTAATGCGCAAGTACAGGCTGTTTTTCATGCTTATGCCGGACAAGTTCACAGCGCGCTAAAAAATAGACAACCTGTCCCTTCATTTCCGGAACAGGAAGTTGAGCCCTTTTTAGACAATACCTGGCGCGATACCGCAAAAGCCGTATTTAATAACTGGCTAGGCAAAGTCTATCAAATTACCAATCAAGACAGGCGTCTACCTTTTATGGATGGCGTTAATCCAGATAATCCACTGGATTTATAGATCAGATGCAGGCATCTTTCATTTTCCAGTTAACATTTTTGTTGTTTTTTATCTGGGAGCGCGGGCGGCTCGCCCGCATAGGCTTAATAAAAGCACTGCAAGCTGCCCGCGCTCCCAGTGCTTGGAAAAAAAGTGTAAACTACTTTGAAGGCAATATGAAAGACGTCCAGATGCACAGCACTTTCCTACGACAGGCTATTGATTTAGGCACAAACAGGCGATGGCGGTCCTTTTGGCGCCATTATCTGTCATCAACAAGACATCATTGCCACCGGCACTAATACTGTCACACATAGTAATGATCCTACCGCGCACGCTGAAATAACGGCTATCCGCAAAGCATGCAAAGTCTTAAATAGTTTCCAGCTAAAAGATTGGGTACTTTGTAGTCGTAAAGTATGACATTAATAAATTTTCTTAACCCAAGCTCGGCAAGAAAAATTATAACTAACTGATAAATAACAATAATAAAACATTATGGCACTACATTAGTTAATTCGGCATGATTTTTAATCCAAATAAATCATTGATATTAAAGTATATAGCGCTACTTTACGAAAGATGGGCTAGATGCTCTACGTTCTCGCAATATCGGTTTTAAAATCTTAACTAGCGCCAGTGCATAAATTGTTAAAACGGCCACAAACGGACATTTTTTTAAATTTTTGCCACAACACTAACTGAATTCGGACGAGAATTGATTGCCAAGCGAACACGAGCAGTACGTGCTGCGGCTAGAGCAGGGGCGTATGGGACGGCGTTCCTCGCAAGATGAAAAATCTACTCTAATGATGGCCGCCCCCCCTTAAGGAGTAACAGCAATGCTGCCATTCACAACAGCATGATCTAAAGCTAATGCATTCAATCCAGTCAAATCGAAGTAAGTAAACGTTTGCGGACAAATACCAACGCTCAAGGTATTGACCTCAAGCGTTGCTAAAGTCAACCTATCTACCTCCATCGTTTTTTCATCTGATGCCCATAATGTCGGGCAACGATAAAGCTGTTGCCCGACATAAAGGACTCCATTGCCAGCACCTGCTCCAAAAACATGTTGGCCATGCTTCAGGCACGGGCGCTCAGGAGGTAACTCCTGGCCTCAAGACGGATTAAGAGTGCCTTACTTCCATCAATCGGCCGCTATTTACCGCACTGCGACCGGCCTGCCTCGGCGATGATCCCGCCCCTGTCAAGCGCATCGATGAGCCCCGCCCGGACGAATCCAATCGAGGTGTGGGCGACACAGGAGACATATTGACCATGATTGCGAGCCTCGGCGCAGACACAGAGCTGCTCGATCGAGCACCCATTCTGGTCGACGACGGCCCAGGGAGGCGTGTCCTTGCACTGATCATCGTCGTTCGGCACGCCATCGTTATCGTCATCGTCGCCAACGCCCGTGACGTCGAAGACAACCGTCGAGGTTTTGTCTTCGACGATCTTGGGAAGGAAGCACTGCGTGCTGGGGCCCGCGCTCTCGCACGCACCAGTCCATTCCTTTACCCGGTAGCCCGCATCGGGCACGGCGGTGCAGGTGCTGCTGCCGCCCTTGCCGACGAACTCCGGTGAACAGCTTACCGAACCTCCCTCACCTACAACGAACGCTTCGATGCGGTAGATCGTGTCGTTGGTGAACGTGCAGGTGATGTCCTGGTTAACGTCGAGAGAAATGGCGGCGGTTGCGCCGGAAAAGCCTCCGATCGGCCCCGCGTTGTCCTCGCAGGCGATAGCGACCGGTCCAAGCTTCTGCTTGGCCGGGACATCCTCGGTCACCGTATAATCGCCCGCCTCAAGTTGACCGAACACTGCCCGGTTGGTGAATTCCCCGTCTCCGTCCAGATCGTCCTGGCTGGTATCCAGCGAGAAGATGATGGCCTCGGCGAGTTGGTCGCCGTCAAGGGTAAAGCTGTAGTCGTCCGTCGAATCGACGGGGGTCTGCTTGACGATGGTGATGGTGCCAACCTGCGCCTCCTCGAACGCGCCTATGTCGTCGGCATCGCCAGAGGGCCGGGCATAGCCGCGCTGATCGGTGTTCAGGTCGGTGTCGCCAGCGTCGATGGCAGGGCTGCCAGCCAACAGGGCGTGGGTCCGGGTTGGGCCGCCGTTGTCACGCCACTGGCCGAGCAGTGGCGCCCGACCGACGATTGTGCCGTTGTTGCCGTCCGTAAAGCCACAGCCACGTTGCGATTCCACCAGGTTATGGCCGCCATCCGTCACGGTGTCCGGAAATGACCAGCAATCCTCTGCATCCACGCCCAGGCTACCAGCAAGGATGGTATTTCGAGCTGTCAGCGTACCAGATTCCCCGATGAACACGCCGGCGCCGGCGCCCCCCACCATTGCCCCCTTGAGCTGAATTCGCGGTCACGGTGACACTGTCGAGGTCGAGCGGGCCAATCGACGCGATACCGCCACCGTCATTGCTGCTGGTGTTAGTGGAGACGGTGCTGTTCTTGATCATCAGAGTCCCAGCATTGTAGATACCGCCACCCGCGACGGGCTCGGACCCGCCCTCGATCTCATTGCCCCAAACCGTGCTGTCGGTAATAGCCATCAGGGCGTCGGGACCATTGCTGATACCGCCGCCATCGTACTCGGCACGGTTACTAGTGATGCTACACCTGTTGATGCTTAGGTTGCCAAGATTGAGAATACCGCCGCCCCGCTCCGTGCCGAGCACATAGCAGCCGATGATCGAGAAATCATTGAGCGTCACCGTCGTATCGGCGGCTATGAGGAACGGCCGCACGCCGTCGATCAGATTGCCGTTCCAATCACCGCTGTTGCCGTTGCCTTCGATCACCAGCTCCACCTCGTCGGTGGCATTGTCAATGGGCGTCGTGCTAGCCGTCGCTGAGATGCCGTGGTCAATGTTGATGGTGTAGACGCCGGGGTCGGTCTTGCCGTTGAAACACTCGATTGCCAGGTTCAGCTCGCTCAGGTTGGTCGCGGACCAGGGTGAATCGCCACACCCCTGGCTTTCATAGGCGCCGATATCGGCGGACGCACCGAACGGGCGCGCAGCGCCACGCTGATCGGTGGTCAGGCTGGTTTCACCGTTGTCGATGGCATTGCTGGTCGGCTTGAGTGCGTGCGTCTGGGTCGGACCACCGTTGTCGGCCAGGGGCTCGACTTCCGCAAAGGCGAAGATGTTGTTGTTTACGCCCTGCTCAAAGCCACAGAGTTTACCTGGGGTATCCTGGAAGATCAGGTTATAGCCGAGATCGTTGATGGTGGCGCTATTGTTGGTGGTCTTGAAATAACAATCGGCAGTCGCGTTTCCGGCAAGGAGGGTGTTCTTAATGGTAAGGGTATTCGGCGTGGTCGTAGAAAAAAAGATGCCCCCGCCCTTACTCGCACCATTGTCGGTGATGGTGACACTGTCGAGCGTCAGATCGTGGGTGTTTCTGATACCGCCACCCTGGCTGTTCCTGTCGAGTGCCTCGTTGCCAGAAATGGTGCTGTTGCGGATGGTCATCGGACCGCCCACGTTGTCGATACCGCCTCCGCCAAGCCCGGAGGTATTGCCCGAGATGGTGCTTTGAGTGATCACCATGGTGCCGAGATTGTTAGCAATGCCGCCCCCGTCGCTCTCGACCGAGTTGCCGGTCACGGTGCTTCGGTTGAGGCTGAGGGTTCCCTTGTTGAGAATGCCACCGCCGCGATTGGGCACACCGGAGCCGGTCAGCTTGCCGCCAGTGACGGTCAGGTCGTTCATCGTGACGACGGTGCCCGCCATGACGGAGAACGGGCGCATGCCGTCGAAGCCCTGTACGTTGACACCATCCTGCCCGTCCACCTGGTAGCCGCCACCCTCGATGATCATTCTCTTCCCGCTGATAACGTTCTGGATGGGCGTCGTGCTATCCTTCAGTTCGATGTTTGCAGCCAACCGGACGGTGAATACGCAAGTGTCCCCCGTCGTGTCCGCATTGAACGTTTCGATGGCAGCGTTGAACTCTGTTTCAGTGCTCACCACAGTGACGCCGCCGCAGGACGCGGCGGCGGATTGCGGCACTAAGGCCAGCAGCAAAAGCGAGCCCAGCGCGAGCGCTGGACTTGCGAGTTGCAAGTATCTGCCTATTCTTTTCATAAATAAATCTCCAAATTGAAGGGGTTATATTAAGGCTTTAATTTTATTTTTTAACATCACGCAACCGACCAGCCAGTATATTGATATTAACGGTTAGTGCGCCGGTCAATCACATCTCAACCCAGTCTATGACTTTGCCCTGGGAGCCGGCTGTGCAAGCGACCTTCCGGCCGGAATTGTTAGTCACGATAATTTCCCAAAAGCCGGGCTTGAGATCACTGACCGTCTGCACTCTGCCAGAACTGCCAAATTGGAAAAGGCAGGCTGACTTGGCATCTTCCTCGCCACCTTGCTGTTGCGCGTCACGCTGATTGCCGCCTCCATTATGGCATGCGTTCCAACCGTCCTCATAAGCCTGACCACCATGTCCACTTCGATCATAGGAGCCCGCTTTGGCATCACTGCAACCGAGGTCATATTTCGAAGCGGCGGAATGTGATGAGTTGGCATTATGTGGTTGTGTGCCGCTCTGATTACCGACACCATTATGACATGCGTCCCAACCGTCCTCATAGGCTTGGCCAGCATTGCCACTGCGATCATAAGAGCCCGCTTTAGCATCGCTGCAACCACGGTCATACTTCGAAGCGGCAGAATGTGAGGAGCTGGCATTGTGTGGTTGGTTATAACTTTCGTTCGACGCACTGTGTGCGTTGTACTTGTCAGGCTCGACAATGCAGCCGGTCAGCGTAACCAGACTGCCAGCAATGATGGTCATGGACAAAGTTTTATAATAATGCGTCATGCTTTCTCTCTTTGAGTGAATATTATTTAAGTGCTCGTGGCGCTCAGGGCTCAGTCACCGACATCTGCAGCAATAAGCAAGGTTTTTGTCTTGTGAAACATCAACCTTCTCCTGATTTTTACAATAAAAAACAAGTTTAAATCTTACCGGTCTTTAAGTTCGTTGATCCTGGCCTGGTATTCGCCTTTGACACAATCTCGCTGATCGCTCGCTTTCCAGCAATCATTGCGTCCTTTAATCCAACCAATCTGTTCGGACTTTAGTCGCTTTTGCGCGGCGGTCGGGGTGTTTTTTAATACGATCTTGTAAAGATTGTTCAGGCTGACATCCTGGGCTGCCAGCTCATCATCGTTACAGATCAACTTTTCAATCTCATGAGTGGCTTTGCTGCAATTAAAACTGGGCTCGGCTGCAAAGACTGCCGTGCTCAATACAGCGCAGGAAGCGATTAAAATAAGGGTTGGTTTATACATAAAGAATCCTCCGTTTAACTCATCTTCGTCACTTTTATAAGTACTATCCTTACAAATCAACATCTTGAATTTTTAAAACGTGGCCAGTTGGCACTACAAATTTTGTATTTTTGTGCAAATTATTGAATTTCGACAAAAAGTTATTGAAAAATTATTTCAATAGCTGATATTGAAGAAAAATTTCCTAAAAGTCAATAGTTTTATGGCGAAAAATGATAAAAATGGCACTACAAGGTATTTTAAAAAATGCCTTTGATTTTGAAGGATATTTTTTGATGAAAAATCGTCAGGAACTATGAATCAATGACTTGGAGAGACCAAAGTGACGAAGATGGGTTAAGGCTATAATAATAAACCCTAATTCCTGCAAGCCCAGAGTTGAACAGAAAATAAAATTATTTTTTAGACAAAAAAGAGCCAGCCATCGAAATTGTTTTTGTTTGTTTCGTCAATCGAGGAAACAATCTGGATTCGGCTTTAAAATAAATAGAGGGTATGCCTAATATTGGGGGGCATTCTCAAATTCAGGTCAATAAAATACCCTGCCAAATAGAATGGCCTTAAATCAGAAAATCTTTATTGAACTAAAAATGCTAAGCCGATAAACCAACCTTAACCCAGTCATCCCATTCTTGAGGATAAAGTGGATCGGCAGGTGTTTTGACTCTTAATTGATGATTCCCTGTGAGTAATTTTCCGGCCGTCCGAATCAGATAGGTACGGAGCGTCTCTGGCTCCCACTGGCACAAGGTTTTGTTACCCGTTAATTGAGCCATCCAGCGCACTGTATTGTATGCGAGGACGGCGCAATGAAATAAGGCCGCATTGGCCAGGAATTGATCCGTTCTGATTTTACCTAAGCCCATCTGGCCTTTTGCTTCTTCGATCCATGTTTCACAAGTGGCTCTTTCGCCATACTTCTTGTGTATTTTCCCAAGGAGTTAACGCCCCCCGGGGGGGCGGTATGGGCTTGTTCGGGGGGGCCCCCCCCCCCCCCCCGGGGGGCCCCCCCCTCCCCCCGGGCGCGAGCTTCGGTTGTTACATAACAAAAATAGTCATACTCTGTCGCGTCCCAAAGCTCGGACTGGGACCCGCTGCCTGTTGGGGTAATTTTACCCTGACCGCGACGAATGAGCGAGAGCGAGACCAGCCGATGCAACGATACTGAAACTCGCATTGCTCCCAATCGGGCTGGCCTTTTATAGCGACCCAGGTCTGTTCGGCCAGCCGTGCGACCAAATTCTTGAGCTTCACCTTGATCAAATAGCCATGCCCCCTGGTATCCAGCAACTCAAGTAAGTCACCCACAAAATAACCACTGTCACCTCGAAAAACAATACGCATCCGATTGGGTAAGTGTGCCAGCAGCTGTTTGGTAAATTCAACAACACCATTGCTCGTAAAGGCATTACCTGTCCTGAACCAGGCTTGTAAAATTTCCTTTGTTTCCGCTAGAAAGGCGATTTGTGGGTGGTATGAACGGGCACCTTTCTTTTTTGGGTTGTAACCTTTGGCACTTCCTTCTTGTCGACCACAAACGGTGTCCACAGTTGAATCGACATCAATCCATTGGACGGGTTGTATGCCGGATTTCGACTTTCCGGAACGAAGTAAACGCCGCCAGTGTTGACCACGCAAGATATGCGTGAGCGTTTCAATCTGGCTTATCTGCCTATCACTTACTTCTTTAAAGATCCGCAAGATTGTGGTTTCAACAGGAATCTTTACCCAGCTCGCTACTTTACACAGTACACTGTCTGCCCATACCCTCGTCACCTTTGCCATTGATGTTGCTCCACCCATCATGCCGACCAACGTCAATAGAACCACATCAGATAAGTGATAGTCTGCATTATCACCTCGCTGATGTGGAACGCTTTGTTTTACCGTCTTTTCAAAAACCTATCCTGTCTAAATATTTTACGACGGGAATCAGTCAGGCCTGGCTAGTCAATCCGTGTGCAGTGGATGAAATTTTGACGGATCGAGTGCGATTTCGGACACGAGATGAGGATTTTTTTGCTTTTGAGGACTTCATTAAAACGATGAGGTAGTGAAATCAATAAAATGACATTATATCATTGTTTAATAAGGTATTTTAGGATTTATTGTACGTATGGCTTGCAGGATTTAGGTACTTATAATTATAGATAGATAGATAGATAGATAGATAGATAGGGTGCGCTTTACAAGTTCCAGCGTCAGTTATTATGCCGTGCAAGTAACTAATTTATTATCGTAATCGCTGAAAATCCTGGAAACAGAGCCTAAACGAAATGAAAATTCTTAATCTGCGATTGCGATAGCCGTAGGGCCGGTTGTTTTGTCAGAGCCGGAGCGAGAGTGAAGGCGTAGAGAAGATAAAAAGGCATTCCGACAAGGCGTCAAGTCATTTGGCACCTATGTTTCGACCGCCTGTTGGGTCGGGACGAATTGAAAAGAGCGAATCGGAACCGCCGGAGGCATTAAGTGGGCGCGTTAATTTTTTGCCGCTTGCTTGGGCTGGGATGCTCAAAACAAGCTTTCGCAAAAATAGCGACTCTCCCGCATGACTAAACAACCACCAACTTTAGCTAGTGGTTGTTTAATTTGCTTGCAAACGCAATGATTTAGGTTGGATTAGATGTTTACTTTGATTGACAGCAAAATAGCTAAAGAGCTTGAAGAACGATAAATTACCATACAACATCTCCCGCTCTGCGAATCACTTGCCTCCTCCTTTGCAACCAGACAAGCACAGCAAAATAAAATGTATTATTGAATTTCCGGCGCAATTTCTGCGGCCACTTCTTCACTGCTGGCTGGCTTATCTCTGACTTTAAGTAACCAGCCATCTTTAGCCTTACATTCTGTCGTATTATTTGCTTTAAGGTGAATACGTACATATCTACCGGTTAACGAAGCAGGCAAGTTTGCAGACACTGCAAAAAAGCTATCCCTATTCACGATATTTAACTTCAAGGGAACATCTTTAGCGACTGCTTTGATTGTAGACGGATCGGCATAACCTGAAACCGTGAAAGATATCTCTGACTCAGGATCAACTTCTGATTTATGCTCAGGCGTAAACGTTTTAAAACGAGGCTTTTTACAGTCCGTATTGATATTTCCGGCATTATAAGCCAAAGCAGCAACACTAAAGCCCATGCTGACAATTAAACCTGCTGATAGTAAAGATTTTTTTATCATTATTGTATCCTCTTTTTTTCTAAGCATTATATAACAGTACAGTCTTCGGTGACCTCTCGCCAGCCTAAGTACAAGGCATTGTAATCTAACATTTTGTAATCCCTAAAAGTATAGGGAGTTGGCATTTAATAATACCCTCAACACATACTATACTTGCTTATATTATTTAATTGTTATTCCTAAGCAAAGTACCGCAGTATTTTTATCTTCCTGAATTCCAGTCATTAGTTTGTATCACCGCAAAACTACGTGTTTAATCTTAACATGTTAATAAACTACGAATCACCAAGTCATTAAAAAAACACGTTAAAAACGGCAGCAAATTAACATAAAAATTATTTTAAAATAATAAAATTTTTTTACCACATACACTTTTTTTCAAAAAAGTCATTATCTTGACTAACTAAAAATCTGAACTAGACTTCAAATGAATACTTAATTTATGCTCGATAAGAGAAAACTCCTCCTATGAATAAAACACAGCACACTTTGTTAACAGCACTATTGCTTGGCGGTTCATTTCAGGCTAGTGCTTTAGGGATTAACGGCTCACAGACGCCTTTTAAACCAGAAGCTAACGATGATCATATTTCAACCATTGTTGACTCGTTCACTGCTGCAGAAGGCAGTGTAAGCTCTAATGATCGCAATGCCACCACATTCTCCATCAATGGTTCATGGGTGGGAAAATACGGACTGATTACGTCTTTTAACTCAGATGGTGAATATACCTATGAACTTTTCCCTGGCACGACCAATGCCAGCTTACCCTCTAATGGTGTAGGCACCGACAGATTTGTCTATAGCGCTCAAAATAACGGCGGCAAAATAGATACTGCCACATTGATCATAGATGTCCACCGTAGCCGAAATCGAAAGCCTGTCGCCAATGATGATTATATTTCTGTGGTTGCCGGCGTCTTTACCTCTGCTGAAGGCAATGTCAGTACCAATGATCGTTATGGAAATATTTTTTATCTAAATGAGTCCTGGGCAGGTAGATATGGAATTATCACTTCATTTGATTCAGAAGGTCAATACACATACGAACTCTATGGGGGGACTGACAATGACAGTCTTCCCTCTAGCGGCATAGGCACAGACCGTTTTAAATACACCTATCTCAATACAACAGGTGACACAGATACTGCATGGTTAATAATCGATGTGCGTGCCAATAAAACACTTCCTATCGCCAAAGATGATCATAACTCGACTGTTATCAATGTACTCACTTCAGTAGATGGCAATGTCGGTGCTAATGACCGTCATGGCAGTATCTTCACATTAGAAGACTCAAAGGTGGGACAATATGGGCAACTGACGTCTTTTTCCACTTCAGGCGAATATACTTACGAACTTTTCGAGAGCACTGACAACTCAAAACTGCCTACAACAGGAGAAGCGACTGAACATTTCAAATATACTTATGCAAATGAAAGTGGCTCGTTAGTTACCGCATGGCTCATTATCGATGTTCAACCTGATCCCAACCAACCTATCGCAAATGACGACTATATTTCTACTGTCGCTGGTGTTTACACTTCTGCTGAAGGGAATGTAGGCACTAATGATCGTTATGGCAATATCTTCACGCTCGATCAATCATGGATAGGAGAATATGGTTTAATCACTTCTTTTGACTCGGAAGGCAAGTATACTTACGAACTTTACGCAGGTACTGACAATACCAAACTACCTGCAAATGGCGTGGGTATAGATCGTTTTGAATATACCTATTCGAACAGCAAAGGATTAAGCGACACAGCTTGGCTTATTATAGATATCAGTTCTAACTCAACCTTGCCTGTCGCAGTAGATGATTTTAATTCCGCAGTATTAGGTTTTCATAGCGTAGCAACAGGAAATGTAACGGACAATGACCGTTACGGCTCTATCGCCACACTCTATGACTCAGGTACCGGTCTATACGGCACAATGACGTCATTTTCTTCAACGGGTGAATATACCTACACACTTTTTGATGACCCCGACCGTAGCTTACCTGCTGGCGCAGTCGCAAATGAGCGTTTCTTGTATACTTATTCCAATGCACAAGGTTTAAGCGATACCGCCTGGCTAACCATTGAAGTAAGCGCTAACCCGGTCCAGCCGAAAAGACCCATCGCCAATGATGATCATATTTCTACTGTAATTGGCCTATATACGACGGCTACTGGAAATACGAGCAACAATGATTATTATGGTAGCACCTACTCTCTTGATGGATCTTGGCTAGGTCAATACGGGGCAATTACGGCGTTTAATTCAGCAGGTGAATTTACCTACGAACTTTATGACAACACCACTATCGCTAGCCTGCCTGCCGATGGCGTTGGCATTGATAGCTTTACCTATACCTATGCAAATGACAAGGGCGTAACAGATACCGCCCGGATTGTTATTGACGTCCGCGCTAATCCCACCCGACCTATTGCTAATGATGACTATATCTCAACTATTGTCAACACCTTGACACCGGTGACAGGCAATGCCAGTACTAACGATCTCTATGGCTCTATCTATACGCTACCCGGCTCGTGGGTGGGTCAATATGGCACGCTGACCGCATTTAGCCCTAATGGTGAATTTAGCTACCAACTTTTCGAAAGCACGACGAATGATAGTTTACCAGCTGATGGCCCCGGAATTGAGAAATTTACATATACTTATGCTAACGCAAAAGGCGTCACTGATACGGCATCGATTATCATCGATGTTCAAGCTGATCCTTCACAAGCGAATACACCTATTGCGAACGCGGATCAAGCCTCTGTGGTTATTAACGCAAGCCCTGTGGCATCAGGTAATGTGATTGACAATGATCGTTATGGCACCATCATCACCTTTGATGGTTCAACGACAGGAAAATATGGTTTTCTAAGCGCTTCTGGCACATCAGGTCAATTTACTTACCAGCTATTTGATAGTACGACTAATGCAGACTTACCGGAGACAGGCACTGATACTGAAAGCTTTCCCTATACACTGGCAGATACTGATGGCAAAACAGCTCAGTCTGTATTGCTGATTGATGTCACAGCGGACCCGGCTTTTTCTGGTGGCTCTGAGTCACCCTTTGCAAGAGATGACAATGCAACTTATATCTCCAATAAAACAAGCTCATTGACTGGCGATGTGACCGGTAATGATTCAAATGGTGATTATGTTGTCCTTACTAGCCCGCCAAGTACTGAATTTGGACGCATTGTCATGCAGTCTAATGGAACTTACATATATGAATTATATGAAACAGCGCTCAGTATAATTAAACTAAAAGCAGGAGAAATTGTTACAGATCAATTTGCTTATGATTATTTTTCAAATGCAGGTGAAAAAGCAAGTGCTAATCTCATTATACAAATCATCGGTAACCCTGTTGATGCAAATGGCGATACTATCTTTGAGAATCCCGAAGATCAGCCTTATGATAATGTTGATGTGGAATTTAACGACCGCTCCGCCCAGGCTACGCCACTTAATTCAGCTAGAAATATCAAAGGGCATTTACATGATTCAGGCGATAAAGACTGGTATTTTCTAAAAAGTGAAGGTAATGAAATTATTACCTTAGAGGTTTGCCCTAAAGGGACTAGCTGTTTTGATAAGAAAAGCTGGGTACTGTATGTTTTTGATAGTGATTTAATATCGCTGGAAAAGGAAGAAAAAAGTTTTGAATTTAGTCGTTGGGTTGATGAAACAGGTACTGACAAAGATTTGATCGGCGATTCCATTATTAGCACAAGTGCGGGCATCTCAAACCATATGTACTTGGCTTATAGAAAGGGCTTTTTTGATGGTGCATTAATCGGTATCGTAGATCCTTGTTTTGACAACTTGAATTCAGTTGATATAGGAGTTGGCAATGGTGCCAGAAATTACCTGATCGCCATATCATCGCCTCTAAAAGGCGATTCAGGAGACGATGACTCTTGCGGAGTCGGTTCTGTTGTTTTACAACGCCCTGGCCTCTCAGCGCAAGGAAAAGATGCTAAAGGCGAACCAAAATCCTATAGCACCACTGAGGAATATATCAGCGTCTTTCCAAACAGTGATGACCAGTATGCTATAAAAATCACCAGCACCGGACTTGATCCTCTGTTATCAGAAGTGGCAGCAGTAAACTCTGCGACCTTTGATTCAAATACCGGCACACTGGCGATCCCTAAAGTGCGTGTAAATGATCAGGTCTTCAAGGCAACATTGAACCTACAAACTCAAAAAGCCCGTAGTGCTAACAATACGCTAAGATTTACCTTATCGGATATTGGCGCTCTAAACCTTAAAGAAATGCTGGATGCTTACCGTGCAACCTACAACCCTGCGAATCAGCAGGTTTTGATTCCACGAGTAACCGATACCAACAGTGGTAATGCTTATTCCGTTATTATGCAATATCATGCTGAGAAAAATGGTAAAGCATGGCTAGAGGCTGTTAGCATTAAAGCAATTCAATAATATAATCCCAACCAGGGTGCGCTATACACCTAAGCGCACCCATTAATGTTCCCGCCCATGCTTAATGCATGACCGCCTCCCAATCCTGCCATACATTAGCAAACAAATAGCGTAACCGTTCAGCCCCCCTTTTCAAGAAGGGGTTAGGGGAAGGTTTCATTAAACAAACAGATTTACTCCTAATACTCTAAAGGGAGTAGTGTGAACGCTTACAAAATATAAAGACTGCATTGATAAATCGCATGACACTAAATAGCGCCAAGAGTAGCAAAAAAGCTATACGTGTTCTCAACCGGAAAAAAACAGATAATCCTGATGCAATCGAGAACATTCGCATCGTCGCTGCTTAGGAGTTCGAATTTAATAATACCCGAAAGTACAATCTATACTTTCGAATATTATTTAATGCTCGTTCCTTAAAAAAACTCAGCATCATTCTATTGCGGCAATGGATAAGCACTTTGAAATAACTATAATTATCCCCTTTGCCGTACTTCAATGCTAAAATCGTATACCAAATTATTCCGTATTTATTTTAGGACATGACTGACTCGTTAAAACTAGCCCCTACCTCACTAAAACTACAAATTAATCAGGCAGATTACTCCATTCTTACTGATGCCAGCGATACACGAGTCTCGCATATTCTTGGTCAAAAAAGAGCTCAATCCGCGCTATGCTTTGGCATAGCAATGCAAAACCCCGGCTATAATATTTATGTCATGGGCGAACCCGGCACCGGACGCCTCTCCATGATTACCAATCATTTAACGCCCATTTCTCACCAGCAGGAAACCCCACCCTCATACGCTTATGTAGAAAACTTTGAAAACAGCCGTGAACCTTTTGCCATTGAGCTACCTGCAGGGCAAGCACAAGCCTTCTGCAAAGACATCGATAGCCTGCTAGACAACCTGATTGCCACTTTTCCTGAAGCCTTTGAAAGCCCCAGTTATCAGCAAAAGGTGACCGCTATTGAACGCACTTTTAACCAACGCTATAACAGCGCACTTGATCTGGTTGAGCAACGCGCCAAAGAGAAAAATATTGCCCTGTTTCGTGATACCGAGTCGATTACTTTTGCTCCTATTCGTGATGGCAAAGTACTGGATGAAGAGCAGTTTAATCAACTTCCTCAACAAGAACGTGATGCCTTTCATAAAGATACCGAGGTCATGGAAGACGAATTGGGCGAAGCACTGATTGAATTACCGCAATGGCGTCGTGCTTTAGTTGAAAAAAATCGTCAACTGGACAATGCCACCATACGCCTGGCAATCTCGCCTTTATTCAAAGAACTGACTGAACGTTATCAAAATATTGACAGCGTGATCACCTACCTCAGCGAAATAAAAAAAGATCTTGGCGAGACCATCAAAGACCTTTTTGTGCAGTCTCAAGCTATGGAAAACATTAGCGATAGCACAAAAAAACAGCTGTTAAAAGACCAGTATCAACCAAATATACTGATTGATTACAAAGAAAACACCGGCGCTCCTGTTATCTACGAACCCAATCCAACCTACCAAAACCTGTTTGGTCGCATTGAATATACCAGCGAACAAGGCGCATTGACAACAAACTACCAGCGTATCTGCGCCGGCTCATTGCATCAAAGCAAATGGTGGCTATTCTGATCCTTAGATGCAGATAAGCTACTAAGCTACCCCGCTGGTTTGGGGGGGACTCAAACGCGCCTTAAAAGCGAGGCGAATTGAAATTGAATCACCCTATGCAGAATTAGGCATAAATACTGTCACTCTAAAACCTGAGGTAATTCCACTGAATATTAAAGTTATTCTGCTTGGCTCACGCGAAATCTACTATTTTCTGCATGATTTAGATGAAGGAATTTAATGAAATGTTTCGAGTGTCCTGGCAGACTTCGATTACGACATTCCACGTACAGCAGCTGACAATACGAAGGAATTTCGCTCAATTGATGAAACAACAGGCGCATGACTCCGGCGCAAAACCGTTGGCAAAATCGGCTATTACTAGCTTATTAGAACATAGCTGTCGCCTTGCCGAACACCAAAATCGTTTATCGGCACATATTAACGACGCACTGGAAATTATAGGCGAAGCAAACTTTTTCTGGTCACTGCCCAAGAAATCGAAAGAACGCATATACAGCAAGCACTTGAATGCGTGAATATCGCAATGGCAGAATTGCTCAAAGCCTGCTTGATGAGATGCTGGAGGGTACAATACTGATTAATACGTCTGATAGCGTCATAGGTCAGATTAACGGCCTGACAGTTCTCGAAGTGGGCGGTAGCAGCTTTGGCGCACCGTCACGTATTACCGTTACTGTTTATCCAGGGTCGCGTGGTATCGTCGATATTGAGCGTGAAGCAGAGCTCGGACTGGCTATTCATTCAAAAGGAGTAATGATTTTAACCGGCTATCTGGGAAATTGCTATGCTCAGGAATTCCCTTTGGCCATTTCAGCCAGTATAGCGCTGGAACAATCTTATGGACATATAGACGGCGACAGTGCCTCGTTAGCTGAACTATGCTGCCTTATTTCAGCGTTAACCCTGACGCCAATCAAGCAAAGTTTTGCCGTTACAGGTTCAATCAATCAATACGGGGAAGTACAGGCGATCGGCGGTGTAAATGAAAAAATTGAAGGTTTTTTTCAACTCTGTAAAGGACGCGGCTTAACAGGCCAACATGGCTGTATTATCCCTAAAGCCAATATCCGTAACTTAATGTTAAAACAGGAAATAATTAGCGCAGTAGAACAAGGTGAGTTTGCTATCTATGCCGTCGCTAATGTAAATGAGGCATTAGAAATATTAACCGGTAAAGTAGCAGGCATTAAAGATACCAATGGCGATTATCCTGAAGATAGTCTAAACTTCAAAGCAATATCAAGATTAAAAGAAATTTCTGACTTAGGCCACGATAAGGAAGAAGACAATCATGAAGAAGCTGAACCATAGTGCCGCAATACTGCTAATTTACGGGCTGATATATTTATTTAGCAACAGTGCTTTTGCGCAAATCAGCCCTGTTGACATTCCTTTTCTGCTGAATGCCAATACCCATCCTTATTTTCTGCAACCCTACACAGACAAAGAACAACAAACACTCAAACAACTCTATTACCTGAACCAAAATCAATTACTCTGGTTTAGCGCCCAACACCCCGTCAATACAATTGATCAGCTACTGGATTTGCTGGCAGATGCTACTGAACAAGGTCTCAATAACAGCGACTACGCCAGCGATTTGCTACGCACAAAATGGCAAAAACTGCAGCAAAGCAATCCCGGATATCATGAATTCGCCATCTTTGATACTGCACTGAGTTTGATTTTTTTCCGTTATTTACATGACCTGCATTATGGTCGAATAGTTCCAGATCAACTTGGATTTAGTCTAGCTGAAAAAAAACGCCTCAATTTCGCCAGTCGAATTTATGGTGCCATACAGATAAATGCCATTAAGCGACTTGTGGATGATATGCAGCCCAAACTCATTCCCTACCAACAACTCAAACAAGCCCTTGCTCATTACAGGCGGATACATCAGCACTTTGGTCAATCGCTATATTTTAATTTCTCACGGACCCTGTATCCAGGTGACTGGTCAACAGACATCCCCAAACTTGATTATTATCTAACGGCATTAGACACACCTGTAGACCAACCGATTACAGAAGACATTAAAACCACGCACATTTATACTCCCGAAATTGCCAAAAAGGTCCGCAAATTACAGACTCAGCATAATTTACCTAGCGATGGCGTTATAGGTAAACAAACAGTTGAGGTACTCAATACTCCGCTCAGCAAATATATTACTCAAATAGAGTTAGCAATGGAGCGTCTGCGCTGGCTACCCGAAAGACCAAAAGAACCTTTCATTCTGGTGAATATTCCAGCTTTTCAGCTCTGGGCCTATGGTAGTGATCAAAACCACACCGAAGCTCTTAATATGCGCGTCGTAGTGGGTAAAGCAAGGAATAATGTACAAAACCAGAAACTGGAAAACGCGCTACAAACGCCAGTTTTCTCTGCCCGCCTAAGCTATCTTGTTTTTAACCCCTACTGGAATATTCCTACAAGCATACTCAAAGAAGAGATTCTGCCTCTGATTGAAAAAAAACCTGGCTATCTACAGCGCCAGAGAATGGAGATAGTCGCAAACTTTTCACATGATGCGCTCCCTTTGCCTGTTAACCAGGAAAATATCAGTCGCCTATATACGGGAAATTTATATTTACGGCAACGCCCTGGCCCGGGCAACGCATTAGGACATATCAAGTTTATTTTCCCTAATAAGTACAATATCTATTTGCATGACACACCGGCGCAAAGCTTATTTAATCGTAGCCAACGAGACTTTAGTCATGGTTGTATTCGCGTGGAAAATCCGCTAAATCTGGCGCAATTTGCTTTACAAAATCAACCCGAATGGGATGATGTAAAAATCTGGGAGATGCTTAATTCAAAAGAGCCAAATATTGTAGATATAAAGCAAACAATACCCGTGCTTATTTTTTATAGCACTGCATTTGCGGACAACACTGGCGTTGTTTTTTATGCCGACATCTACGAACACGACCACAGCTTAAAGACAGCGTTAAATGAACGTAGCGAACTATCCACTATCACTCGGCTGGCTACCAGTTTCTAATGCGCCCGGTATCAACATGCACAAAATTCGAATTGGGATAATAGCCAACCCCGCCACGCGCTAAGCTAATTGCAGCTGCGCGTATATCTTTTGCCGCTATCCCTTGGATACGAATATCAATAGCTTTGCCTTGCATATGCAGACTTCTGGTCGCAACCCCAGTGCTGCTATTATGCAATGCTGCATTTGTTTTAGGCGAACGATAGCCTGAAATAACCTGGAACGGACGCTGGGTGTCTAACACATTTTTCAAATCATATAACAGGTCTATTAATGGGGGGTCCATAGCAAAAACATCCCCGGTTCTATGATCACGTAATAAATAATTAATATCCTGCAATGCTTCTGCAACATAACTCCCGCGTTGAAAATAGCTCAACTCTATTTTTTCCTCGGTATGCAGATTATGTAATTTTAAATCCTTTACCAAAGAACCCGGTTTAATCAGTGCATGGCTCATTTGTGGCCAGACTAATGTCGCAGTGCTTCCCAGCGCACAACCTAAAAACCTGCGCCGCGTCATATCTTTTAACACGCTTTTACTCTCTCAAATTAACTATACTGATGGTCCACAAGCCACAAGACATGGATGAATAACGTAGGCTAAAATAACCTTACTATTTTATTCTTTACATTCGAGTCCGCTTGACTAGCTATTCTTAAACAACCTAACATTGTACTGTCTTTTACCAAATAAATTAACTACTTATTTTTGCGCATACCTGCACCCAGAAAATGTGCAGGTTTTTAGAAGCATCTAAAAAGCAGCTGATTCATATCGTAAAATGAGCAAAATAACATCGTGAAAATAAAGGCAGACAGACTAGCTGCCCACCTCAGCTGATACTATGTTTTACATACACACCATAAATGCAGTCATCTATACAATATCTCTATATTCCGCCGCCGGCGATCTAATGATCGTCTTTCAGGTCTTGATTTGTGCGCTGAGTCATAATCAACACGCGGATCATTATGCCAGCTGCGCGGCTGATACTCACGCACTGCAATAAACTTATTTAGGAATTTCTTCCTGTTTAAGCGCTTAATCACTTTTATAGCTGCCGCATCAGGCTCTATAGCAACCAAACCGTGGAATTCTGAAATATTCGTATCCTTATCTTTGAGCTGTAATACTTGGATAGTTTCAATCACGCCTTTTTTGCCAAAAAAATGCGTTTTCAAAGCGGGCTCAATAAATACGATAATATCCTCACGCCTGGTTTGTGCAGGAATATTTCTTAAAAAAACGATCATCATTCCACCTGCTGAACGCTAAAATCCAATAGCAATATATTATACGCACTTTGCTTTTTTCTTAACATAAAAGACTCAAATATAGCCACTCTCCACTACTGGCATCACCCAGTAATGGATACCTGATCCGGCAAAACAGTGCTTTAACTGTTTTATCAACGCTCCAAGACTTTGTTCCGGCACATACATTTGAAAACGTATTTGTTCCTGCCTACCTGCCACTTGCTCAGCCAATGACAGATGGTCATGTGAAGCAGAATGAGCATTAACTTCCAGACTACTAAAGCCATCGCCTGACTCGACAGACAACAAACAATCCACCACCGCCTCTTCTAATAGCGGTGGAACGTTAATCGTCACTAAATATTCTTGACCACTCATACTTGC
The DNA here is from genome assembly GCA_942491615.1 of uncultured Gammaproteobacteria bacterium. Classification (GTDB taxonomy): domain Bacteria; phylum Pseudomonadota; class Gammaproteobacteria; order Methylococcales; family Methylomonadaceae; genus Methyloprofundus. The sequence goes on along the minus strand of CALOCH010000004.1, from coordinate 60,310 downwards.
TCCTGTTTAGCTTCACCAAAAATTTCATACAAAATAGGTAATAAGATCAGCGTTAAAAAAGTCGAAGAAACCAAACCACCAATAACCACAATCGCCAGCGGTCGTTGAATCTCAGAACCTGGCCCGGAGGCAAATAACATAGGCAGTAAACCAAAAGCCGTTAAACTCGCGGTCATTAACACCGGACGCAAGCGCCGCTCAGACCCCACGATAATAACTTCAGACATCGCCATACCAGTAGCACGCAATTGATTAAAATAACTCAGTAATACCACACTATTCGGTACCGCCACCCCTAATAAGGCAATAAAACCAATAGAAGCAGGCACCGACATATATTCGCCTGAAATCCACAGGGCAAATACACCACCAATCATCGCCAGCGGGATATTGGAAAACACCAAAGTCGCCTGCCGCACCGACCCAAAGGTAGTAAATAGCAATAAAAAGATCAGTAATAAAGACACCGGCACGACAATCGCCAAACGCGCCGCAGCACGTTGCTGGTTTTCAAACTGTCCACCCCATTGCACTAAATAACCCGTCGGTAGTTCCACTTTCGCCTGTACGGCTTGCTTTGCTTCGTCCACAAAACCCACTAAGTCACGCCCTTCGACATTACTGCGAATAACCACAAAACGTTGGCTTTGCTCACGTTTAATAGACACCATGCCATCCACTTTTTCCAATTTAGCGACACTGGACAATGGTACCTGACTGCCATTAGGCAAGGTAATTTGCAAACTTTCAAAATTAGCGCTATCGCTCTCTCCCCGTAAAATCAAAGGTGTCCTGCGCACATCCTCTTGTACGATACCTAAATTTAAGCCCTGGACTTGCGCACGCAACAACTGCTCTATTTGCTCAATATCCAAGCCTAACCGACCTGCTGCCAAACGATTAATAGTTAATTGCAAATACTGCATGCCTTCGTTTTGACTGGTGAATACATCTATCGAACCTTGAATCGATTTTAATACCAATGCAATTTCTTCCGCCTTATGGTTGAGTAAATCCAGATCAGTACCAAATAACTTCACCGCGACATCACCACGCGAACCCGTCAGCATTTCCGAAACACGCATTTCAATGGGTTGAGTAAAGCCATAAGCGACACCCGGCGTCCCCGCCATAACTTTACGTATTTCCTCAATCAATTCCTCTTTAGTTTGCATGCGCCAGGAGTCTTTTGGGTGCAACTCTAAAAAAGTATCGGTTTCATTTAAACCCATTGGGTCTAATCCTATTTCATCAGACCCTACCCGGGAAATAATATTTTTCACCTCTGGCACATGTTTCAAAATATTTTTTTGCACTTGTATATCTAAACCAACCGAATCTTCGAGAGTTATAGAGGGTAGCTTTTCCAGCTGTAACACAATGTCGCCTTCATCCATAGTGGGCATAAAAGTACTCCCTATCTGCAAAAAGACAACAACCGTGATAATTAACATCAGAGCAGCGCCAACAAATACCTTTTTACTATTAGCGATACTCCAGTATAAAGCAGGCATATAGATACGATGCATCAGTCGCGCCAACCAGGGTTCCTCAATAACGCCTATTTTTAATAAATATGAAGCAAACACCGGAATCACGGTAAGCGATAACATGAGCGCACCAGCCAGCGCAAACACAATCGTTAACGCCACCGGAGAAAACAACTTTCCTTCCAACCCCTGTAAAGCCAGTAAAGGTAAAAATACGATAATAATGATCAGCGTACCAGAGACGACCGGGACAGCCACTTCACGCGTGGCACGATAAATAATATGCAAGCGTGGTAAGCGCTGCGACTTTTCACCTTGCGAAAACTGTGTTAATACATTTTCTACGACCACAACGGCAGCATCCACCAGCATACCAATCGCAATCACTAAACCGCCTAAACTCATTAAATTTGCGGACATATCCATCGCACGCATCATAATAAAGGTAAACAAAGCCGCTAATGGCAGGATAAGCGCAACCACCATTGAGGCGCGTAAATCACCTAAAAACAGCACTAATAACACCACTACAAAAGCAATAGCTTCCAATAAAGCCTCATTCACTCCCGATAAAGCCGCATTCACTAAGCGCCCGCGATTATAAAAAACATCCAGATAAACGCCTTCCGGTAAAGCGGCGCTCAATTCATCCAGTTTTGCCTGCACATTTGCCACCGTTTGCCCCGCATTCGCACCACGCAAGCTTAACACCAAACCTTCTACCACTTCGCCTTGTCCATTACGACTCACGGCACCATAACGCGTGATTTCACCAATCTCAACACGCGCCACATCACTGACAAGAATAGGCACACCATGACTATTACCAACGACGATCGATGCCACATCATTCAAGGTTTTAATACGTCCCTCGACACGCACTAATAAAGCCTCCTCCCCTTCATTTAAACGCCCTGCACCATCATTACGATTATTACTGAGTAACGCATTCACTAACTGTGCCGTACTAATATGACGCGCAGTCATTAGAGTGTTATCCGGGACAACTGCAAAAGACCTGACCATACCACCTAAGCTATTGACATCCGCCACGCCTGCAACCGTCCGCAATGCAGGTCGAATGACCCAGTCCAATAGGCTACGACGTTCCATTAAACTCAAGTCCCCCCCTTCAATGGTGAACATAAACATTTCACCCAAAGGTGTCGTCATTGGCGCAATGCCGCCTTCAACTCCGTCAGGTAAATTTGCCCAGGCCGTACTTAGACGTTCAGCAATTTGTTGCCGCGCCCAGTAAATATCTGTGCCTTCTTCAAAGTCGATAGTAATGTCAGTTAATGAATATTTAGCAATCGAACGCAACATGGTTTGATGTGGAATGCCAAGTAATTCAACCTCAATCGGTGCAGTTATTCTGGCCTCGATTTCTTCAGGCGGCATCCCCGCCATTTTGACTATAATTTTTACCTGAGTAGGTGAGACGTCAGGAAACGCATCAATCGGTATATTTTTAAATGCCGAATACCCGCCACCAATCAACAACAAGGTAACCAGCAGCATCAGTAATCGCTGTGTTAAAGCAAAACGAATTAAAGCCGCCATTATTCACCCTCACCCAGACCAAGAAAATTCGCTTTTAAAGCCACAGCGCCTTTAATGGCAATCTCATTACCCACCTGTAAATCACCGCTAATAATGCTCTGCTGCGCCTCTCTGCCTAATACTTTTATCGGTTGCACAATAAAACCCGAAGCTGTGCGTTTAAAAATATACGTGCTACCTGCTGATTGAGCTAAGGCGGAATTGTCCACCTTAAACATCGCTTGATCGCTCGTTTGGCTAATTTTGACATTCACTGTCTGCCCCAGACGTATATCGTCAGGCAATTTATCAATCGCTGCCCTTACCAAAACCGTCTGGCTCTGTTCATCAACATTTTTTGCTAATAAAAAGATCTTCGCGCCAACATCCTGCCCTTCAATCATTACTTTATCGCCTAATTTCACCTGATTAATATGCTGCTGCGGCACACTAATATCCAGCCATAGTGTTTGCAGATTGGCTACTCTGAATAATGGCGCTAATGCATCAAGTCGTTCACCGGAAGAAATCATGCGTTCTAAAATAACACCTGAAATTGGCGCTACTACCTTTAATTCACTACTGAGTTTATGCGTTTTCTCCAAAGCCCTAATAGCCTCTTGAGAAATCCCGGAAATTTCTAGCAACTGCCGTGTTTCATTAAAGTGCGCCATAAACACCTGATAACTGGTTTTACTCTGTAACCAGCGGCGATCGGCAATCACCCCCTCTTGATACAGTTTCTGATCACGCAAATACTCCGATTTCGCTAATTGTAAATCATTGATCGAACTCAAATGATGTTGCTGCAAAGCCAATAAATCAGGGCTTTTTATAGTCGCTAAAAGCTGATTTTCCACAACCTCATCACCCACACTAGCACTGATTTGGCTGACTAAACCGGCGTAAGAAGTACTTACCAGATACTCATTGGCGGGAGGAATCGACACTTTTGCAGGCGCCTCTAACAATGGAACTGAGTCTACCGCCTCCAACTTACCCAGTTTTATTCCCAGATTAAGTAACTGCTCTGCAGATAAAGTGATTTGCTCACTCGCCAAAATGCAAATACTCTGCACACATAAAAGAATAATCATTACTGCTCTCATGGCATAACTCCTACTGCTTGGTTATAAAAGGCAATATCACGTTGTAAACGTATGCCACTTTCTTGTGCATTTTTTATCGCTCGGTACGCTAAGGTCTGTACTATCAAGAATTCTGTTAAATTAATTTCACCTGCGTTAAAGCTAAAATCAGCCATTTTTAATTGCTCCTGCGCATTAGCCTGCATTTGCTGCGCAATACCTAACTGCGCTTTCTCCACGTCTAATTCATGTTCTGCTTCATGTAATTGAGCCGATAAAGCCCGATATAAGTGCATTTTCTCTGTTTCTGCCGCAACATAATCACGGTTGGCTGCAGCAATTTGTGGCGCTAAAAAGGCACTGCCACCAAAAGGGATATTAACCATAAACGCTATACTGTTAATTGACCTATCATTGCGTGATGCTCTTTCGGTCACACCGCCAACGGCTACAGTCGTTTGCCCTGAACCTTGTGTTTTAATCCATTCGATCTCTGCTTTTTTCTGCGCAATCATGGTATTAATCGCAGCAAGACCAGGATGCGAGTCTTGAATAGTCAATACTGTACTTTGGATTTCATCAATATGTGCGGGCATTTTATGCGTCTGAGTTAAAAAATAATAACGCTTGCGTGCATGCATAACCGCAGCTTCCTGTTGAATTAAATCAGTTTTTTTTTGTAATACCTCACTTTGCGCTAATAAAAAATCCGCCTTAGGTAAATCGCCTAATTCAAAACGGCGTTGTACTGTTTTTAGCAAGTTTTCAGTCAGAGAAAGCTCTTTTTGAAACATTTCATAACGCAAATCTTCCAGCTTTAGCGTCCATAAGGCATCACGCACCAAGCCAGCAACATTTAATTTTACCGCCTGCATTTGCATCGTAGCGTTTTGCTCAGCCTGCGCCGCTAATTGCAAACCTGCATCCCGCTGCCCCCAATTCCAGACAGGAACCTGTATCGTGCCATCAAATTCATAAGCGCCGGTATTCGTTCCGGCAAAATCATCCTTATAATACGTTTGCAGCTGGGGCGCTCCAGAAATCCAGCTACTACCACGCTCATTTAAAGCATCACTTTCCTGATACATGGCAGCAATCAGCGCATAATCGGGGTATTTTTCCAGCGTTTGAATTACTAAGTCAGACAAGCTTAACTGTTCATCAAGGGCAATTAAATCCACATGATCTACAATCGGCACCTCTTCCGCCTGCACATTATGGAGGCTAAAAAGCCAACAGCAGAGCAGAGCAAAAATAAAGGGTTTAACAGACATTTTTGTTCCTATAAAAAATATGCGCACACTTTATTTGCCAAACGCAAACAAATCAGCCTGCGACATGAATGCATATTCGCTGGCAAGTACGCCTAAAAATACAAGTAACCGTTCACCCTCCTCCTTTTTAATGAGGGGTTAGGGAGAGGTTTGATTAGACAGTCCTCCTCACAGCTAATATTCTAAAGGGGGAGTGAACGCTTACAAATACAAAGAGAGTGTTGTTATAGTTAGCTCAGGCAACTGATAACAAACAAAAACAGGTGCAATACACCTAGTTGAAAAACTTACCGAGGGGGCGCACGCGGTGCGGAGACCGAGAACTTTATGGAAGACTTGAGAGTCTGATAATAAGGGGATAAAACAATCTGTTTACTAACAAACGATTGTTGTAAAAAAAACAGGGCACAGCACTGCAAAATTGCAAAATCGACATCAGCAACAATTAGCCTGTTTGCTTTAATAGCACTATTCATCTCAATAACAGCACCAGAATCAGCAAAAAGCTCTAAAGCTGAAACATGAGCTGCTTTGTTTGTATAGCGACTTAAATCATGTAGATGCACACCATATCCCGCATTATCAGCTTGCACATGCGCATGCACCAAAGGCGTAAAGCCTTGTAGCAATAACAGTAGCAGTACAATAAAACGATGCAGGAGTAATTTCATTGGCTTATGTTATGCCAAAAAAATTAATTAATCAATTAATGCTTTATTATCCGAAGATCAATATTAATTAGGGATGTTTTGATCGACAGGTATTTAATTAACGACAGCCACAGCCTAAGCTGTTCACAATCATGTTTTACAAAGCGACTAAGAAGTAAAACTTCTCCTAGCCCACCAATATTATAGACTCCGGTGATTAAAACGAACCCATTATTTCTGGAATTAATATTTTTTAGCATATTAAGCAAGCAATTAAGTGTTATTTTCCTTTCTCTATGTCTGGTATTTGAGACAGCAAAACTGTCCTCATAGGTATTTGCTTACCATTATTTTTACAGGAATAATCTAATTGATTGAAAATAAAAACATTTAATTTAATTTATAGACATGGAATATAAATTGCTTTCACTAATCATATGATAGTTACTGTGTGACTTTTCATTGTTATAAGGCAGCATAACGGAAGGCCCAGGCGTTTCCAAGAGCAAGTTGCCCATACCCCTAATAATGAAAGGTTTACCGCTATTGCTGACAATAACAGAGCAAAACTTGCTTTTTTCTCTATTTGTACAAATATAAATCCAAACTAATCCTAACAGGAGTTAATACTATGGTCTCTACTATAAGACACTACGGAAAAATACCATTAATGTTTATTGCTTTACTTGTGGTGCTTGGCACCACAATGAAAACCGCTTCGGCTGGAGCAACCTTAAGTATATTCAGTTTCACCTTAACTGAACTTACAACACTTCAAATCAAAGGGACTGTGAAACTGCTAGACGATCAATCGGGAGGAAGCGCGCCAAAAGGCACTGTTGTTCATGGCATCTGGACACGACCTGATGGTTCTTCCCTTGATCAGTATGCTTTGCTTGGTACTCGATTAAGAGCAGAGTTTACTCTGTATACCGGAGGTGCACCTGGCAAATATACTCTTACCATTGTTGACGCAAATTCGCCAGGCTACACATTTATTCAGAGAAATAACAGGAAAAGCATCATTATTGCTGGTTCAGTTAATCAACCACCAAAAGCCGTTTTTAATACTGATGTTTTAGGCGGAAGAGCGCCTTTGACAGTTAATTTTGATTCGTCAGGCTCAATCGATCCGGATGGTTCAATCATGGATTATCATTGGGATTTCGGGGATGGAGGCAGTTCATCCGAGAACTATCCTAGCTATACTTATATGACTTTAGGAAGCTTCACTGCAACCCTAACGGTAACGGATAATATGGGAACAAAAGCCAGTCAGTCAACTGTCATTACTGTTACAGACACTAATTCTGGCTGTATTATTAACTGCATGTCCGTTGATAATATTACTGTCAGATATAAACCAAAAACTAACACAATTAAAGGTTTAGTTTATCTTGTAGATGAAATGGGTAACGGTATAAGAAATGCTGACATACATGCCACATGGACATTGCCAGATGGCTCAATTGTTGATCAACATAGTAAGACAAACTCTAAATTTAGAGCCGTTTTTCCCTTACCCGCGAGTGATGCTGGCATATATACACTGAAAATTGTAGAAGTTACCAAAGAGTCTTATAGCTTCGATCCACAGAGTAGTAATGTATTGACTGGAATGATTGATATTACGCCCTAGCGGTTATTGATAAAGAGGCGAGATCTTAACTGATCCCGCCTCTATTTTTAAGGAGCCATATTCAGTGCATAGGATGCGCATCACGTCGCGAAAGATGCGCTTCGTGCCTCAGCACACCCTATCCCTATTGCCTCAACTTAACGGCAGTGATCCAAACAGCACCTCGCTTAATGCAAAATAAACCGCCATAAAAGCCGAAAATACCGAACTGGTAATATAGCGCCAGTGTAAAGGGGTTTTATTCTGAATCATATAATTAACCAGCAAAGAAGCCGGAACCGCATAAACAAAAGAATAGGTTGCAATAAACAGAATATCCACATTGATTGCTTGCCATTGCCCAGCAAAGCACTCAATAAAGACTAAATGTCTGGCTATCCATAAGGGGTTAAAAAATAGCGATGAACACAGCATACGTTGCAGCGAACTTAACAGGTCCGCCCCTGGTATGCGCCGATCTAAATACTGAAAATAATTAGGGATTTCCCAGGCATACAAAGTACCTCCCAAAATCAGCATACCCAGCAAACGCTGATAGAGAAACTCTCCCGTCAAAAGGGCTGCAAAACTATCGCCTGCTGCATAAACAACGCCGCCCATCCAGGCGTTTCTCCAGGTAATACCGGTCATTAGCTTTGCAGATACAAAGCTAATGGTGCTTTTTCTGGGGACATCGAGGCGGAAAAAATCGCTGTATGTACCGTGCTATTGCAGTCTGCCTCTATGGCGGTATTGATATTAGCAATATATTGGATTCGATTGAGCAAAAATGGCAACATAGGTTTATGAGTACTCACGCGTTATTATTGTTGGATGTTAAAAAACGAAGGTTAATAATATCCGAAATCAGACATGATGAATTTTATTCAAAAATGCAAAGTCGTACGCCGGATTAGCTTTTTTATAGCACAGCTATAAAAAACGTTATCCGGCAAGTTATCAGTTGCCTCATCTGCCGGATAACGTTATCTACGCTCCGCTAGATAAGCTAATCCGGCCTACGAAAATACGCTTTTCTTGGTTTCGGGTTTTATTGAGTCACCATTCCTAAGCAAGTGCTGGTTAGCTAGAGTACAAGCAGTTGAAAAGTCGCGTAGCGATTCATGCTGATGCGCCAAGAACTTATCGATCATCTTACGCTAGCACTGAGTTTAAATAGGTTCACAAAATTATCTGCACTCACACTTTACAGTTACTTTTATCGATAAGCTATCGTCATGTTCAAGCCCGCAAAGCGCCCCGCGATGCTAATCAATTCCTGCGTGTTATTATCAAAGCTGAGCCTCATAGCGCTTAAAGTACGATCCTGATAGCCTTTTTTAATGCCGTGCGCTTCCAGTATAAAATAGTATAGATACACCTCCTGCGCCTCACTCTGTTCGATTACAAAAGGCTCACCTAAATGATCTACTACAGCACTTTTTAAAGGCAAGCGCATCTCTCCCTTGCGCATCTTTGCGGTATCAAGTGTTAATTGCCGGTTATCTTTATCAATAGCACCACGGCCAATAGCGCGAAAACTAAGCTCCAGAAATTCAGCCGGTGCTATCTGTAAAAACAAGGAGGAAAAAGATAAGGCAGTGGCCATATCTTCTTGATTAAATGTCAGCATCAGGGAAAATTGGACTTCGGGCAACAGGATATTACCCTCTTTATCGGATTTGCGAAAATGATAATACCAGTGCGCACCTGCCGCAGTCGTCACTTCTTCACTAGGGCGTAATTTAGCCAGACTGACAAAGTCTTCACTAAACAGGACAGGGTCTTTAAAATGCACAGTAAAATCGTCTGCAACGCTAATGAAAAAATGCCGGTCAAACTCACCCATCTGCAAATACATTTGATACGCGCGCAACCAATAAAAACAACCTGTTAATGTAATAGCCAGGATCATGATGAATACCCAGCGCGACCACATAACAACGAGAGTTTTACTCATCCTGCTCTCTAAATACACACACTATCATCGTGCAATATGCCGCTCATCCTCCAGCATTTGAATGACTGCGGCTGTTACCGGGCGTACCCCACGCCAGAGATAGAAAGCCTCAGCGGCTTGCTCAACCAGCATACCCAGTCCATCCAGACTTTGCTGTGCATGTTGCTGTATTCCCCAACGCACAAAAGCGGTAGGCTGATTGGCATAAGCCAGGTCATAACAACAACCCTGCGCCGCTAATAAGCCTTCTGCCAGTGGTGGCAATTCATCACTTAAACTGGCAGAAGTGGCGTTCAAAATCAAATCAAAACTGTGCCCCGCAAGAGCAGCGTATGAACTACCCACTATCGTGCCTTTATGACTAAACTCATCGGCTAGACTCAGTGCTTTTTCAACAGTACGGTTTGCAATTGTCACTGCTAAGGGTGATTCTTGCAAGATTGGCAGAATAATGCCGCGACTCGCGCCACCAGCGCCCAAAATAAGCACGCGCTTATGTATTAAGCTAATCGCATGATTTACCTGTAAGTCGGTCACCAAACCTATGCCATCGGTATTATCACCTAAAATAGTCCCATCTTGTTGCAACACCAGAGTGTTAACGGCTTTGGCTAATTCAGCCCGCTCGGTTCGCCTATCGGCAATTGCCCAGGCAAGTTCTTTAAGTGGTACGGTGCAATTCAAGCCACGCCCTCGCTGAGCAAAAAAATCTTTTACCGCTGTGGAAAAATGCTCGGCTGTCACTAATTCGGCCCGATATTGCATCGCTTGCTGTGTTTGTGTGGCAAATAACTGATGGATACGCGGTGATTTACTGTGTTTGATAGGCGCGCCAAAAACAGCATATTGATCTATACTGCCCATCGCTATTGCCCCTTCAGCCATTGCGCCACTGCTTTTGCATAATAAGTTAAAATAGCATCACTGCCCGCTCGCTTAAACGATAACAAGGACTCTAAAACCACTTGTTTTTCATCTAGCCACCCATTCATGCTGGCTGCTTTAAGCATCGCATATTCACCACTGACCTGATAGGCAAATACCGGCACCTTAAATTCATCTTTAACGCGACGGATAATATCCAGATAGGGCATGCCCGGCTTGACCATGACTATATCTGCACCTTCTTGCAAATCCAGCTGCACTTCACGCAAGGCTTCATCCGAATTCGCCGGATCCATCTGGTAACTGAACTTATTCCCTTTGCCTAAATTGCCAGCCGACCCCACTGCATCTCTGAATGGCCCATAAAAACTAGAGGCATATTTAGCTGAATACGCCAATATCTGGGTATTAATATAACCGGCTGCTTCCAGAGCTGAGCGAATCGCACCAATCCTCCCATCCATCATATCCGAAGGAGCGACCATATCGGCACCTGCCTGAGCATGAGATAAGGCTTGCTTAACCAGGACATCGACAGTTTTATCGTTGATCACATAGCCCTGGTCATTAATCAAGCCATCCTGCCCATGCGAAGTAAAAGGATCTAATGCAACATCGGTCATTACCCCCAACTCAGGACAAGCTGCTTTTATAGCGCGCACAGCACGTTGCGCCAATCCATCAGGATTATAAGCTTCAGCAGCATCGTCTGATTTTACACTGGCGGGGGTTACCGGAAATAAAGCCAGCATGGGAATACCTAAGGCATAACACGCTTTAGCTTCTTGCACTAATAGATCAATGGATAAACGCACTACCCCTGGCATAGAGGCAACTGATTCCTGTTTATTTTCACCTTCAATGACAAACATGGGATAAATCAAATCATAACTGGAAAGCTGATTTTCTGCCATCAATCGTCTTGAAAAATCATGGTAGCGCATGCGTCGCATACGTGTTGCTGGAAAAATAATGCTATTATTCATACTGTTTGTTTAGAAATTTTAGAGATCACTTAATATATGCTTCGCGCGGCCACTTCTGCGGTTTTCTAGCGGCCGATTATAGCCAATAGCCGCGTTGCTGAATCAGTTGCGTAGCTTGCTATCCGCCTGTTTCAGCACTTTGCTCTCGACTAAAATAAACTCGCTATTTGTCGGCATCCGTGACCGCGCGAAGTATAATTCGTCCTGAAACTACATTGTACAGAAAACCCAAACTTTACTAAAACACTAGCCACTATGAACACTCAATTTTTACCCCGCTATTTATTGCTTGGATTTATTTTATTCATAGGCGCTAATGCGTCAGCTGCAATAGACAAATTACTCGCACCGCAACAGGTGATTGAAAGCACCTCTGAAGCATTACTAGACAAACTCAAAGAGCCTGATTTTATCAACAATAAATCTGAAGTACGCGCTTTTGTCGATACGGTGATTTTCCCCAAAGTCGATACCGTGCGCATGTCAGCTCTAGTATTAGGCAAACATTGGCGTACGGCCAGCAGAGAACAAAAAAAACACTTTATCAACGCCTTTAAAGGTTTACTGGTCAACACCTATTCAACCACTTTTACCGAACAATTTGATAACTGGACGGTACAATATTTACCTTTAACGCTAAAAGACTCTGATACCAACATTACCGTTAAAACCATTGTTTCACAAGCGGGAAAATCTGATGCAAAAATCGATTATTCGATGGTGCTACGTAACGGTGAATGGAAAATCTATGATCTGAAAGTAGAAGGCATTAGCCTGGTAATCAGTAACCGCGAAACATTCAGCCAAATGATCAGAGAATCTGGTTCACTAGATACAGTGATTGCTGAATTAGAAAAGAAAAACGCCCGGCCTTAATATCTTTCTGACTCTTAAATGTTGGATGACGTTTTTATTGCTGTGCAACAAAAACCCAACCCAGACGACTTATTTAGTGGAAGTCGCAGGCAAGTTGTCTGCGCTTCCAAGATAAAAAACAAGGCGGACGTAGGCCGGAATAGCTTCTCAAGAGTAGCGCAGATAACGTTTTCCGGCAAGATGATATACGATGAAAATTGAATTATTGATTTTTGTCATATTGTTAATGCGGTGATTTGATGCCTGTGGCGCAAAACGCAAGCTATTCCACCCTTCGAGCTAAAAGCAGTCAGCGATGACCGTACTTTATCAACAAATCAATTAAATTATTAGTTGTTAAACTCTTTGTTATCAATGCACCCAGGCCAACAATGCAAATTAATTTATCATTATTGTTTGACAAAGAAACCATACCTGTGAGTATATTCAGCGTTCACATTTTTTTTAGGATAATGTGACTTTACAATAATTATAATAAATAAGAGGTATTGCTATGGATTTAATAACAACAAAACTTGGTTTGGAAATGCTTTTGCGGTGGGGACATTTTATGGCAGGAATTACTTGGATTGGTTTACTGTATTATTTTAACTTTGTCCAAACTGAATATTTTAAAGAAGCTGACGCCGCATCAAAGTCAGATGCCATTCAAAAACTGGTACCCAAAGCATTGTGGTGGTTTCGCTGGGGAGCGATGTTCACTTTAATAACAGGAATAGGTATTTTTGCCGTTCGAGGTGGTAGCATGTCTATGGATATTTATGTAGGCGCATTACTCGGATTGTTTATGTTTTTAAATGTCTGGCTAATCATTTGGCCTAATCAGCAAATTGTCATGGCCTCGGCTAAACAAGTGGCTGATGGTGGGGATTCTTTACCAGAAGCGGCGGATGCATTAGCAACAGCTGGATTAGCTTCAAGAACTAATACGCTTTTTTCTATTCCTATGTTATTTTTCATGGGGGCGTCAGCTCACTACCCTCATAGTTTTAGTCTATTAGCATTTGTTATTGCGGTTACTGCTATTGTCGTTCTTGAGTTCAATGGCGCTTACCCTGCGATCAAACATATTGATGCGTTAAAAAAACTACCTGCGGGTGGGAATATGAAACCTTATACCAGTATTAATGGCGTCATCTATTGTGGTTTAGGCTTAACTGTAATTTTATTTCTGATTTTAGACTTGTTATAACTTAACATTTATCCTTGAGTATGTGCGGTAGTTCATTTTCTATCTGAATTACAGCACCGTATTCTGCACAGCACAAAAAACACTAATAGGTCAGGTCTTGTATTTTGCATAAATTAAAGCCTCGCCGCCCAATTGCAAAATACAAGACCTGACTCTATTATCTGTGTAACTTTATTACCTGTGAAACAAAGCACATCAACCAAATGGGTCAAAATTCACATTTTTTCAAAAATATACCAAAACAAAAACCAAACAAGGAGCAAAAGAATAAAATCATGACAACCCAATACCCAAAAGAAAGAAAAGATGCCATCATTAACAACATGCTGCCACCGTTAAGTAGTATCTCGATTAGCCAAGGCTAAAATTATTCCATACGGAACACCGAATCAAACGTATCTTGATTGAACCAATGGGGTCGACTTCAGGAAGTTACAGTTAACTTGTCTGAGCTTCCATGATAAAAAAACAGCGGACAAAGGACACGCTAGCTTATACCTGCAGCCGACTACGTTTCAGCTCATAGTCATCATCTATCGCTTTGCCACGCTACATATTGATACAATGCACGGCTTTATTACTGAAACACACCTTTTTACTCATGGATATCATCCCTAAAATTGCCGAAGAACTCGCCGTCACTCAACATCAGGTTAATGCTGCTGTAAGCTTATTAGATGAAGGTGCAACCGTGCCATTTATTGCACGTTATCGTAAAGAAATCACCGGAGGCTTAGATGATATTCAGTTACGCCAGCTAGAAGAGCGTTTAATCTATTTACGTGAACTCAATGCACGTCGCGCAGCGATTTTAGCCAGCATCGAATCACAGGGGAAGCTGACGCCCGCACTAGAACAATCCATTAAGCAAGCCGATACAAAAACACACCTGGAAGATTTATATTTACCGTATAAACCGAAGCGTCGTACTAAAGCGCAAATTGCCCGTGAGGCAGGACTTGAGCCATTGGCCGATGCTATTTTAGAGGATAGAACGTGTACGCCGGAGCAAGTTGCGGAAAACTATCTTAATACTGATAAAGCAATTAATGATGTTTCCAGCGCACTTGAGGGTGCGCGACAAATCATCATGGAACGTATAGCTGAAGATGCCGAATTGCTCAGCAGCTTACGCGAACGTGTGTGGAAAAATGGCATATTGCGATCAGTGGTAGCCAAGGATAAGGAAAGCGAAGCCACCAAATTTAAAGATTATTTTGATTTTCAGGAGGCGATTAATAAAATACCCTCACACCGCGCTTTAGCTTTATTCCGTGCTCGCAATGAGAATGTGTTAACACTCACTTTATTGCCTGGAAACGACGAAAAAGAAGCACATTTACGCTGCGCACAAATCGTCGCTAAGCATATTCAAGTCGCTGACACCAATAGAGCCGCTGATGCCTGGTTAGCAGAAACGGCTCGTTTTGCCTGGAAAGTAAAACTATTTACGCGTATAGACCTGGATTTAAAACAACAACTAAGAGAAGCCGCTGAAAGTGAAGCCATCCGTGTATTTGCCAATAATCTTAAAGATTTATTACTTGCCGCACCTGCCGGCCCTAAAACAACGTTAGGCCTCGATCCTGGTATTCGTACCGGCGTAAAAGTCGCTGTTGTCGATGCAACAGGCAAACTTTTAGCAACCGAGACAGTTTATCCTCATGCGCCTAAAAATCAGTGGGACCAGTCGATTGACACATTGGCAAAACTGATTGCCAGGCATCAGGTTGAGCTGGTTAGTATTGGCAATGGCACTGGTTCCAGAGAAACCGATCAATTAATGGCTGATTTAATGAAACAGCACAAGACATTAAAATTCAATAAAATAACTGTTTCCGAGGCAGGTGCTTCGGTTTATTCAGCGTCTGAACTGGCATCAAAGGAATTTCCGACTATTGATGTTTCTCTGCGTGGTGCCATTTCTATTGCTCGACGCCTGCAGGACCCTCTCGCGGAGTTAGTGAAAATAGAACCTAAATCCATTGGTGTCGGCCAGTACCAGCACGACGTCAATCAACATCAATTAGCGCGAGGGCTTGATGCTGTTGTTGAAGACTGTGTAAATGCTGTCGGAGTTGATGTCAACACTGCCTCAGTCGCTCTGCTTAAACAGGTTTCCGGCTTAAACAATACGATTAGCGAAAATATTGTTGCCTTAAGGGATATGCAAGGCGCATTCACTAACCGCAAACAACTCAAAAAAGTACCTCGCCTAGGGGACAAGGCGTATGAGCAGGCAGCGGGGTTTTTACGCATTATGAACGGGGATAATCCACTGGACGCCTCTGCCGTTCATCCCGAAGCATACCCTGTTATTGAAGACATCGTAAAAAAAACTGGTACGACCATGACTGATTTAATAGGCAAGAGTCACTTTCTACGCAATTTAAATGCGGCTGATTACATCAATGATCATTTTGGGCTGCCCACTGTCACCGATATCCTCCAGGAACTGGAAAAACCCGGTCGTGATCCGCGCCCTGAGTTCAAAAGCGTTAGCTTTAAAGACGGCATAGAAAAAATGACTGACCTGAAGGCGGGCATGGCTTTGGATGGTGTTGTCACCAATGTTGCTAATTTTGGTGCATTTGTTGATATAGGTGTGCATCAGGACGGCTTGGTACACATTTCACATCTAGCAGATGTGTTTGTTAAAGACCCGCGTGATGTCGTAAAAACAGGAGATATGGTTAAAGTAAAAGTGTTGGAAGTTGATTTTGCACGCAAGCGGATTTCCTTATCCATGAAAAAAGAAGCGCCGGAACCCATTAATGAACGCCCCGACAAAGCCTCCGTAAATAAAGCCCACAAACGCAAACAAATTAGCGCACCTGCTCCAGCAAAAGGTAGTATGGCGGATGCCTTTGCTAAGGCGTTGAAAAAATAGCGGCATCTCAAACGGCGCAGGTAGCTTGACCCTGAAATGCAGATGAAACAGCTGCCTCGCCAATAAATTAAATTGCCTGCGTATTCGGTGAATCTCGATTTATCAGAGGCATAGCCGACGAATCACTACTAAAATAGAGATTATTTGTTTGAGCTATACAGTTATGATTTTTTTTAAAAAATCAATTACACTTAAATCCCTATTAAAGAAATCTAATTTGAAGCAATAAAATTTATCCTAATGAAGAAAAAATTAGAAATTGTCGATTTTAACAAGTATTTTGAAATGATTCCGGCTGAGTCAGATGAACTGAAAAATGAAGTCTATAAACTCCGTTATCAGGTGTATTGTATTGAGACTGGATTTGAAAATTCTACAACTTTTGCGAATGAAATGGAATCAGATGAATTCGATCAGCAGTCCGTTCATTATCTTATCCGTCACCGTGAATCAGGTATTTATGCAGCAACAACTCGACTGATACTTCCTAATAAAAATAACCTCAACAAACTATTTCCTATTGAAATTTATTCATCAATTGAAAACCATGAAGAATTAAAAGGCATTCAACGATATTACCTGGCCGAAGCATCACGATTCTGTGTATCGAAAGCTTTTAAGCGGAGAAAAACCGACTATCAAAGATCATTAACAGGTATCGCACCTGACTCTGAATGGGGAGATAATACGGCTCAACAGGAGAAAAGAACTTACCCCCATATCTCAATTGCACTATATGCCTGTGCAATAAAAATGAGTCATGAAAATAATATTCATTATTGGTATGCCATTATGGAGCCTGCTTTAATGCGATTTTTTGTTACGCTGGGGGTAAATTTCAGAGCTATCGGCCCTGAGACCGACTATCATGGCAGGAGAATACCCT
Organism: uncultured Gammaproteobacteria bacterium; assembly: GCA_942491615.1. Taxonomy (GTDB): domain Bacteria; phylum Pseudomonadota; class Gammaproteobacteria; order Methylococcales; family Methylomonadaceae; genus Methyloprofundus. The sequence continues at coordinate 42,973 of CALOCH010000004.1, read as the reverse complement.
GTGTGATTAAAATCAGCGACATGCTTAAAGGAGTCTATGAAAAAAGCCCTATGGTCTGGGCAATGATGACCAGTGGTGGCAAATATGGATAAACAAAACAGCAACTTGAAAGAACCATTCGAGTAGTTGTCGGCAACTCTTTCCCCTCTATCTTGCCTATCAGCAAATCGCAGGAACCCTTGAAGCCGTTATGAATTAATTTGCCATTTATGCAGGATGGGAGAAGGAGGCTCCGCGAAGCCTCGTAAGAACGCGGGAACATCAACTCCTGTAGAAGATGGGTTCGCAAGGCTCTACCCATGGACTTTTAGAGTTTTCACCCCCCCCCCCCCCCCCCCCCCCCCCCCCCCCCCCCCCCCCCCCCCCCCCCCCCCCCCCCCCCCCCCCCCCCCCCCCCCCCCCCCCCCCCCCCCCCCCCCCCCCCCCCACCCACTACTAGACTGAAAACGTGTTGCACAGATTGTTTTTCACCTTGATGTACGACAGCATTACATATTACATAGAGGCGCGAAATAAGTGCTAAACCTTAAGTATTCAGACACCCCAAAAAGACCTAACACATTTTGTAGGATCGGTAGAACGTCTTTTTGCAAGTTGTTAAAGTAGGTGCGCCATCCTACACAAACAGGGTATCTGAATATTTACCCTAAGCCACCTCTTTTGCTTATCAACATTGATTATAAATACTGGCTTGACTGTACCAGAAGGTGCATATATTCCTTTTAAACGATCTGAATATAAGCTAATCGAAACATACAATCCTGATAAGTTTAATTGGCTTGATTTTCTGGGCTGGTTTTATCATACAAGTTGTACAATCAAAAATCGCGAACAGGTAAATGTATTATCGGCGTATATAGATGCCGCTAATGTTTATGGCGCTGATTGTAAAAGAGCAACAGCTCTTAGGCGTTTGGACGGGTCAGGAAAATTAAAAAGCGACCAAACAGGGGCAGGTGAACTATTACCCAAAAATCCAGGGGGTATGGCTAATGCCAAATTACCGGATAACGCACCCGATGAACGTTTTTTCATGGCTGGCGATGTGCGTTGCAATGAACATGCTGTCTTGACAAGTATGCATACTTTGTTTGTACGCGAACATAATCGTTTATGTGATGAAATTATTAATCGCTATTCTGATTACATACATCCGAAAAAACATATACAAGATGAGGCAATTTACCAGGCAGCACGCAAAGTTATCGGCGCTAAAATGCAGGTTATTACTTTTAACGAGTTTTTACCAGCATTACTGGGTGAGAATGCAATTCCCACTTATTGTGGCTATGACCCTTACTTAGACGCATCGGTTTCAAATGAATTTTCTACCGCATTTTATCGCCTTGGTCATAGTATGCTTAGTGAAATTATTACTCTAGGCGGCGGAGCCGGAACGATGGCTTTAAGAGAGATGTTTTTCGTTCCTGCTCTTGTTGAAAATAGCGCAATCGAAACTTTTCTTGGAGGACTGCGCACACATGTCATGCAGAATATAGACAGACATGTCATAGATAGCGTCCGCAATTTCTTGTTTAACCCGCCAGGAACTCCTGCATTGAATGCTTTTCTGGATTTAGTATCGCTAAATATTCAATGCGGTCGAGACCATGGCCTACCGAGTTACAATGAATGCAGAGCAGCCTACGGATTAACCCGGCGAACTGAAAAAAAACACCAAACCACTGAAAACCCCCCCCCCCCCCCCCCCCCCCCCCCCCCCCCCAACCCCCCCCTCCCCCCCCCCCCCCCCCCCCCCCCCCCCCCCCCCACCCCCCCCCCCCTGCGAAAGAACAGCTTTTCAGAAATATCCAGTAACCCGGACACTGTTCAGGCGTTAACAGATGCATACCAGGATTCAAATTGCATTGACCCTTGGGTTGGAGCCTTAGCCGAAGATATTATTCCTGGCGCTGCTGTTGGAGAGCTCATTCGAACTGCGCTAATTGAACAATTCATCCGATTACGTGATGGCGACCGCTTCTAGTGGGAGAATGATTCTGCTCATATTTTAAGTGATAGCGGCATGGGCGCTGAAATTGGAGCAACAACTCTCAGCCAGGTGCTTATCAGAAACCTGACTGGTGTAGACTTTCCAGTTGATGTATTCCATGTGAACTAAAATTTTGGTTGAACATAAATCAACATACTTTATTTCCGTTTCTTTAAATGGCATAAATTATTTCCATGCAAAATTATAAAGTACTGGGGGCATTAAGCCATATAGATCAACCAGCAAATAATTAAAAGATCTTAGTTATTATGTTTGCTACATTACTTTATTAGCTATGGAGTCTATACTTAAGAACCTATGCAGAATTAATTTAACATTTTTTTTAGGATAGGTAGAATGGAGCGCCTGCTTTATAGGCGCGTAATGTCGCTCTACCATCCTACACGAAACCTAAAAATATAAGTGTTAAGATAATTTTACATGAGTATGTATTAACCAGATATATCATTGAGAGACCTGGCACTAATGCTATTTGAACAACATTTGCCGACAAACAAAAGCGGATAAAAAACCAGCCCATCCTTGTTATATCAAACACATCTACTTGGCTAACACCAAAAACTCTTTTAGGTTCTATATGTATAATAAAATACATTTACTGGTTATCTGTTTTTGTTTTTTGAGTTTATCAGCTTTTGCAAACAATAAACAATACTCTGAAAATCACATTAATAACAGAACAGACACCCATTATTATTGGACAGCGGAAAGACTGAAAAATGCAGCACCAGTTGAACTAAAGGCAGAAATTTATAGTACCCCGCGTTTTAAAAAAAACAGGGATATAGGAAAAACTTTTAACTCACCCGCATCACCGCCTACAATAAATATAGAGCCAAATAATAACAATAAATTACTTGAAATAACGAGTAGCGATACAGACGAACATAAAAGGGTACCCTATAAGAAAGGTGCTTATTCTTACTTTACTAGTTCTCGAGTAATACCAGCTCCCCATGCTCAAAACCATTATCCATTTAGCGCGACAGGCAAATTATTTTTTAGCGACAAAAATGGAAACGATTATATTTGTTCCGCATCTGTTATCGCCGTTCGTTTAGTTATTACAGCGGGTCATTGTATCTATGATGCAAATATTAAGGAATGGTACGAAAATTTTGTATTTATCCCTGCTTACCACAAAGGAAAAGCACCTTACCGCAAATGGTATTGGCGATGGGCAATAGCATCAAGGATTTGGATGAATGGTGGTGGCATAATACCAAATGACGAGGATTTTGCGATAATTCAATTAAAAGATAGAAAAGAGCAAGAAATAGGGAATGTTGTTGGTTGGTATGGTATAAAAACCTATAGCGCTAGCCCTAATCACTTAACATTGCTAGGTTATCCAGCAAATTTCGACTCTGGTGAATGGATGCATCGTGTCGATGCACAGCAATTTCGTAATGAGAGTTCCAATACGGTTGAATATGGTTCTGATATGAAGGGTGGCTCAAGTGGCGGCCCTTGGATAGAGAATTTTGGACAGCGTTCAAGAGGACAAACGGTTGCCGGTGCTAATAGTGTAGTCAGCGTTACCTCTTTTGGCCCTATTGATAACCTGGATTATCAAGGAGGAAGCATTTTAAATAGCAATTTTTGGGATATGTTTAATCAAGCATGTAAGCACAGGAAAGGCAATTGTAAATAAACATCTAATTTACCATCTATATCGAGTGTTGCTTATCTGGCAGGGGAAATCAAATGAGCAAGTCCTTCTCTCCGCGCGATATTACTTGCGCTCCATTGGAAAGCACCTCTTTTAGGGCAGACGTTTCGCGAGGATGAAAAAATGTATTTACACACATTATTCAGGCTAACGCTATCACCAGAAACTGCACTCAATTACTGATAGGAAAATACGCTAAAACAAACCCTATAAAAACGGTTAAACCAAAATAATGACTGTTTAAAAAAGCTTTAAAACAATCAGTTTTATCCCGATGAAAAAAAATTAAGTTTTGCTGATATATAAAAAACCCAGTAGCACAAGCCAACACCGTATAATAGATCCAGGATAAATCCTGCATACGCCCTACTTGTATCAGGAGCAATATAATAATTATTTGAAGCACCGCCATAATTTGACGGTCTTTATCGCCGAATAAAATAGCGGTTGATTTGACGCCAATTTTTTGATCATCGTCTTTATCAACCATGGCATACATGGTGTCATAAACCAGTGCCCATAATACAACTGCTAAATATAATACCCAGGCAACGGCAGGAATCTCATTGCTTTGAGCTGCAAACGACATGGGCACAGCCCAACCAAAGGCAATCCCCAAATAAGCTTGGGGCAATTGTGTATAGCGCTTCATAAAAGGGTAACTTGCTGCCAAAAAAGCACCACCAAACGACAGCATAATAGTTAATTTATTTAGCATTAATACCAGAGAAAATGCAATTAGACATAACACGGCAAAAACAATTAAGGCTTCTTTTGGCGTCACTTTCCCTGCGGCAACAGGTCTTAATTTTGTACGCTCTACATGCGGGTCAAAATCTCTATCTGCGTAATCATTAATCACACACCCCGCTGCGCGCATACATACTACGCCGGCACAAATCACTGCCAACACCAGACCATCTGGCTGCCCTTCTCCTGCTACCCACAACGCCCATAATGCTGGCCATAATAAAATCAAAATCCCAATGGGTTTATCAAATCTAGCCAATACCCAATAATGCTGCAAGCGATCTAAAACGATTTTTTTATTCACACTATCAACTCGTTATTTCAATTAATTACCTTGTTAAACCTCATACATTATATGAGGTTTAATAAACCATTTGGCAAGTCTATCAAAAGTAGACTATGATGCACTTAAAATCTTTTTATATTAGATACTTATAGAGACTACTTAATGTTCTTTCTACCTATATTTACTAAGCCCATGCTCACCTCATGTTACATATCGTCGATAATTTTCCTATCCAGGCTTCTTTTTTTGCAGACAACTCAGTCTGGCGATACCGTTATCCTGAAAGATAATGTGGTCTATGCTGTCAAACATAAAAACCTGAAAAAGTCAGATTCAATGACCCGAAGAGCCTTTTCTCATCTCAATCTCTGCGTTAGAAAAACTGATTTATTACTCAGAAATATTTCTAACAATGACTTAATTCAAGGTGTTGCAGTGATTGATAGTATTGAAGAATATCAGGAATATTTTACCCAAAATATTGCCGTGAGATCCTGTAATTAGGGCAACAGCTTTATAAGTGCAACCTCACACCCCACCACACTCTTACCCATCATAGGTCGGGGCCAAATGCTTACTTTTAAGATTGAACTTCCGCTTTACTAGAGATAATTTATTTCTTAGTACGCAATAAAGCAATCAGCTTTTCAATAAAAGAATGTTCTAATTTAGCCTGAACAGGAACATACCAATGCTGTTCTGATGCAAAAGCATGACATTTCACCGCATCTTTTTCAGTCATAAAAAACGGCTTGCGCACCTTTATAGTGTATCTCTTTTTCATGGTAGGCATAATGATCAGGAAAATTATGTGTCTGACAGTCTAGTCCCGCTTGTTTTAATAAATCAAAAAAGCGTTGCGGATTGCCGATACCCGCCAGCGCATGACAGTTTAACTCCGTAAAATCAGCTAAAGGTTTACGCTCCTGAGTCTGCATGTTGACAGCATAAGTACCTTCTAATTGCATGAGAATCTCATTTTCTTCAGGGTTCCCGCCATTACATATAACGAAATCAACCTCTTGCAATCTCTCCTGCGGTTCGCGCAAGGGACCTGATGGCAGGCAAAAATTATTTCCAAAGCGGCGTACACCATCAATAACGGCAATTTCTATATCTCGATGCAAGGCATAATGTTGCAGGCCATCATCCGAAATAATCACATCGCAAGCTGCCGTTTCCAATAATAGCTTTGCTGCATCCGCTCTGACTGCACCAATAGCGACAGGGCAAGCGGCCTGTTGAGCAATTAATAACGGTTCATCACCAACTTGTTGTACATCACTCTCTGCTATTACTAGCAGTGCTGCTGAGTCAGATTGTCCACCGTATCCGCGGCTTATCACCCCAGGATTAAAACCTGCGGCTGTTAATTGCTCAACCAAATAAATAACCAGTGGTGTCTTTCCTGTGCCGCCCAGTGTAATATTACCAACAATAATGACCGGGACCGGGAGTTTTTCTACACTTTTATAACCTTTTTTATACATCCAGCGTCTAAATTTCACCGCATCAGTAAAAATGAAAGAAAAAGGCATAATCCAGGTGCCAATAAAAGAATCCTTATACCAAATTTCATCTATAAACTTAGCCATTAATTTTTTCATCATTGCGCTTTTTGAGTTGCAAAAGTAATATTTAAGTAAACCCCGTTTCCGACGTTGCCTGTAATACATTAATCGCCGCTTGCACTGGTGCATTCGCATCCGCATTAATGATAATAGGCACTTGTTTGTTATCACTAAAACGACTTAATTCTTTGCTTAAGCTTGCGACACTACGCCCATTAAGCACTTTATCGTTGATAAAATATTGCCCTGCTTTATCAATTGTTAGTATCAGCTCCTCAGTATTGTGTTTTTCTGCCTCTTGCCCTTCTGCTTGCGGTAATTGAACTTTTATCGCCGTCTCTCGGCTAAATGTCGTGGTCACCATAAAGAATATAAGTAACAAAAATACCACGTCAATCATCGGCGTTAAGGAAACATCAAGAGGCTTATGCTTTTTATTGCGGAAATTCATTAGTATTCATCATGGGTGCCGTGGATAACTGAAATCAATTTTAATGATTCTTCTTCCATATTTAATACATAAGCGTCAACCAGACGATCAAAATAACGGTGGAATATGACGCAAGGAATAGCCACTGCAAGGCCTGCTGCGGTGGTAATCAGTGCCTCAGAAATTCCTCCTGCCAGAATAGTCGGGTCACCGACACCGTGGCTGACAATCGCAGCGAACACCTTAATCATACCTAGCACTGTTCCCAGTAGACCCAATAACGGTGTAATTGTGGCAATCGTTCCCAGGGTATTTAAAAAGCGCTCTAATTTGTGGGCCGCCTGTCTGCCTGATTCGGCAATAGCCTCTTTCATAACATCACGACCTAAACCGCGACTCATAAGCCCAGCCGCCAAAATACTCCCTAACGGCGAGCTATCTTTTAAATGTTTTAACGTTTTCGCGTCCAGCTTTTGATCCTTCGCCAGTTTCCAGACCTGTGAAACCATTTCCGGCGGCAGGATTTTCTTCTTACGCAAGCTCCAGAAACGCTCACCAATAATGCCCATCGCCAAAATGGAACAAAATATAATAGGGATCATTAATAGCCCCCCGCTCTTTATTAATTCAAACACTGTGTTTCCTTAATGTATTAACTAGAATATACGCTGACAGATCGCTATAAATCATGCTTGTGCTATCTGTCTTAAGCGCTATTATGGCAATATACCTTGCCTTTTCCAACCCAGATAAGTGCAATAATATAGGCCAAAGCACTTAAAAACGCGGCAAAAGTATAAACTAACTGTCCACCATAAATATCCCAGGCATACCCACTATACAGGCCGCCTAGCATCCCCCCCAAACCAAAACTAACACTACTATAAAGCGCCTGCCCTTTGCCCTGATGATAACGCCCAAAATAATCTTGCACAAGATGTATCGCCGCCACATGCGCAGTACCAAAAGTAGCGGCATGTAATATTTGTGCGCTAAGCAATAACTAGATATCCCCCACATACCAGGAACTATTAATAGCCATCTCAAAACGGACAAACAACCCGCTAATGAGCAATATTCTGCGCAAAGAGACAAATTTAAGTAACTGACGCATTAATATAAAAATAAATATTTCAGCGATAGCACCTAGCGACCAAAGCATACCAATCAAGGTGGATGAATAATGATACTGCTTTAGATAGATTGAAAAAAAAACATAATATGGGCCGTGTGCCGCCTGTAACAACATATACACCAGCAAAAAGGCAATAACTTCTGGTTGCTTAACAATTTTCCAGATACCCATCGCTGCCTGACTTGCTCGCGCACTGCTTACTTCAGGTGTCACTAAAGATATAATCCAGATACTTGCAAAAAGCGCAACAATAATCCAGGGCAAGAGAGAGATGGGGTATAAATCCAGAGAATGACCCACAGCTAACACGGTAATAATAAACCCGATAGATCCCCACAAACGTATATGACTATAACGGTGTGACTGATCTTTTAAATGGTGCAGAGTCGCTGCTTCGTATTGCGGTAACGCCGCATTCCAGAAAAAACTAAAACCCACTGTTACTAGCGCAAACCACTGATAAGATTGCTGATATAAAAAGCCTGCAAACAAAAGCGTAGCAAAAAAAGATGCAATGCGAATCACTCGCAGACTTTTTCCGGTATGATCAGCAATCCATCCCCATAGGTTAGGGGCAATAATTTTAGTGCCCACCATCAAGGCCGTTAACTCGCCAATTTCGGCCGCATCAAAGCCACAATTTTTAAGATACAAACTCCAGTAAGGCAAAAAAGCCGCCCAGCGTTGCAAAATAAAAAAAATAAAATCCCGATAACCGCCAGTAAGGAATTTTAGTTTTCACTAATGAAATTTAAATAATTTATCATGACTTAATTATTGCCCGGATCAGACAGGATTCATGGATTTTGCTACTTGCTTGCCAGCCTAAAAAGCGGGCACTTCACTCTACAGAGGCTACAGCAAGAGTAAAAATCAACGCAATACCGGCAAATCGGAGTGCACATCGGCATTCTGCGCTCTATGTCGCAGTAGATGATCCATAAGCACGATAGCCATCATCGCTTCTGCTATGGGTGTGGCCCGAATTCCGACGCAAGGGTCATGTCGACCTTTTGTGATAACTTCAATAGCTTCACCTTGTCGATTAATACTACGCCCTGGCAAATGCAAACTCGAGGTTGGCTTTAAAGCAATGCTGGCAATAATATCCTGACCGCTGGAAATGCCGCCTAAAATACCGCCAGCATGATTACTTAAAAAACCATCCGGGGTCATTTCATCTCTGAATTCAGTGCCTTTGCTATTGACACAGTCAAAACCATCACCGATTTCTACGCCTTTTACTGCATTAATACTCATGAGCGCATGCGCCAGATCAGCGTCCAGACGATCAAAAATAGGCTCTCCCAAGCCTGGAGGAACATTGCTTGCCATGACATTGACTCGGGCACCTATGGACTCACCCTGTTTACGTAAAGCATTCATGTAGGTAACTAATTCTGCTTCTTTACTGCGGTCTGGACAAAAGAATTCACTCTCTGTCATTGCAGTCCAATCGATAGCCTCAATTTTAATCGGACCTAGTTGCGCCAAATAACCGCGAATCTCTATACCAAACTGTTGCTGTAAGTATTTTTTAGCAATACCGCCAGCAGCGACTCGCATCGCCGTTTCCCTTGCTGAGGAACGCCCCCCACCACGATAATCTCTAAAACCATATTTATGATCATAAACATAATCAGCATGTCCCGGACGATAGGTTTCCGCTATATTAGCGTAATCTTTAGAGCGTTGATCGGTATTTTTTATTAACAGGCCAATCGGAGTCCCTGTTGTTTTACCCTCAAAGACACCTGATAAAATCTGCACTTGATCAGCCTCGCGGCGCTGTGTTGTATGCTTAGAAGTACCTGGTTTACGGCGGTCTAAGTCAGCCTGTAAGTCTGCCTCAGACAATTCTAGTCCGGGCGGACAACCATCGATTGTTGCGCCTAATGCGATGCCATGACTTTCGCCAAACGTTGTAACTGTAAATAATTTTCCTATTGTATTACCTGACATACTTAACCCAGTGCTTTATTAAAATATTCTTGAAATGCAACGACTTGATCTGCAGTGAGCAAAAACACACCATCCCCGCCCTGTTCAAAATTCAACCAATAAAACGGGACTTCTGGAAATTGCATTTGCAAGGTTTCCGCACTACTGCCAACTTCAACAATCAATACCCCCTGCTCACTCATATATTCAGCCGCTTCAGCTAAAATTCTAATCACCAAATCCAGCCCTGATTCACCGCCAGTAAAGCCCATTTCGGGTTCTGCATGAAATTCTGCAGGCAATTGCTCCCATTCGGCAATAGCCACATAAGGTGGATTAGAAACGATTAAATCATATTTTTGTTTAGGCAGTGCAGTAAACAAATCGGAATGGTGCAATGTCAACTGGTCGCTGACTTCATGTTTGCTAACATTCATTTTAGCGACTTCCAGTGCGTCTACTGATAAATCAACGCCATCAATCTGCGCATCAGGGAAAACATAAGCGCAAGCAATTGCAATACAGCCACTACCTGTGCATAAATCCAATACATGCAGCACTTGCTCAGGCTCCACCCATGGCGAAAAGTGTTCTCGAATTAATTCGGCAATAGGCGATCTGGGTACTAATACCCGCTCATCCACATAAAAAGCTAAACCTGCAAAAATAGCTTCATGCATTAAATAAGCAGATGGCACACGACTATGAATACGATGATTAATCAGATCGACAAGCTTGTGACGCTCTTCCAGGGTTAATTGTGCACTAAAATAACTCTCAGATAAGTTATAGGGCAGATGCAAAGTATGTAGCACTAAGGCCGCCGCATCATCCAGTGCCGTGACTGTACCATGTCCGTGAAACAATTTAGCCTCGGCAAACCGGCTTGCCCCCCAACGAATATAATCTCTTACTGTCATTAGTGTTTTGATTGTTTCTGCAGATGTTTGTTGCATAAAAATTTATCGTTATGGGAATAAAACTATAAAAACTGTTAATTTTAAACTATAACGCTACACGTCAGGACAATATTCATTAAATTAGTCACAAACCCTATCATTCATGCCGAACTCAACATCACAAGAAGATTGGCAATACGCCTCGCCTCTATTTTACCCAGCCATCAGAGAATATTGATGACTTAAGCCATTGCCGGAAATCTTTTGCGCTCATAGGCCGAGCAATGCCATATCCTTGAGCCAACACGCAACCAAGCTTTATCAACATAAGTCCATGTTCTTTGGTTTCTACACCCTCTGCAATCACATCACGTTTAAAGGCTTTAGCAAGACCAATAATACCCTCAATTATCGCAGAATCATTCGCATCAGCTAACATTCCCTGTACAAAAGTCTGGTCAATTTTTATGGCGTTGGCAGATATGCGTCGCAAATGCGTCAGTGATGAGTAGCCAGTACCAAAGTCATCCAAAGCAATACTGACGCCTAAGGTATCACGGCATTGCTTGATAATGCGGCTTATCTCGGCAATATCACTTATCACACTGCTTTCAAGTATTTCCAGTTGCAATAAATCAGCAGAAATATCAGGACATCTAGCCAGCGCCTTATCCACTTGTCTAATAAAGCCCTCCCACTGCAAATGTAACGCGGAAATATTGACACTGATTTGCAAATGAATGTCCTCTTTCCGCCAGCTATCAAGTTGTTTTAGTGCTTCATCTATGACCCAGTTGCCGACACTGATTTCTAACTCAGTTCCTTCTATATAAGGCAAAAAATCCAGCGGCAGAATGACGCCTTTGTCTGGATGCATCCACCTTATCAAGGTTTCTGCACCATAAACTTCACCCGTCAACATATTAATCTTTGGCTGGTAATACAGGCAAAATTCATGACGCTTAAAGGCTACTTCAATTTCGTTAAGTTGAGCATGTCGCTTGATAATACGTTGTTCATGTGTTGCATCAAAAAGGTAATAGCGGTTTCGACCTGATAGTTTTGCCTGATACATCGCGCTATCAGCATGTCTGATCAAGGTATCCAGATCTGCATTATCAATCGGATAAACGGTCATACCACTACTGGCAGAAATCACAACGGATAGCTCATTAATTTTATAAGGCTTGGCAACCGCCTTATGAATTCTAGCCATTGCCTGTTTACACTGATCAATAGTTTGTACATCACCTAATAATAAAGAAAACTCATCTCCTCCTATACGCGAAACGGTATCCTGCTCGCGCATGCAGTCTTTAATACGTTGCGCAACCTGAACTAAAACCTGATCACCAACATCATGCCCATAATTATCGTTCACGGGTTTAAATTCATCGAGATCAAGAAAACAAACAGCAAGCAATGACTTGTTGCGTTTACTATGCGCTATCGCCTGCGAAAACCGGTCTGCAAACAAGGTTCGATTGGGCAGTTTTGTCAACATATCATAATGCGCCATCATCTCTAGTGATTGCTGCTGTTGTTTCGCCACAGTAATATCGGAAAACAGGCTTACATAGTTGACAATCCTGTTATTGTCATCGACTAAGCTACTTATTGTCATCAACTGGGCAAACACTTCACCGTCTTTATTACGATTCCATATTTCTCCCTGCCAGTACCCTTTTTGTATTAATGCACTCCACATCTCGGCATAAAATAGCTTACTATGCATACCAGAATTAAGGATATTCGGATTTCTGCCTATCACTTCTACCCTGCTAAATCCGGTAATCTTGCTAAACGCAGGATTAACCCCCCCCCCCCCCCCCCCCCCCGCCCCCCCCCCCCCCCCCCCCCCCCCCCCCCCCCCCCCCCCCCCCCCCCTTCCCCCCCCCCTTCCCCCCCCCCCCCCCCCCCCCCCCCCCCGTCCCCCCCCCCCCTCCCCCCCCCCCCCCCGCCCCCCCCCCCCCCCCCCCCCCCTTCCCCCTTCCCCCGCCGGGGGGTCTGCCCGGCCCCCCCTGCCTGCCCCCTGCCCCGGGGCCCCCCTCCTCCCCCCCCCCGTCCCCCCGGCTCCCCTCTCCCCCCCCGCCCCCTCCCCCCCCCCCCCCTGCCCCCCCTCCGCCCCCCCCCCGCCCGCCCGGCCCGGCGTTCTCCCCCCCCCCCGCCCCCCCTCTCCCCCATCAATGATGATACCTCGTGCATCTGTCAAGATGATGCCCTCATGAGCCTGATTAAAAATACGTGTCGCAAACTGCAACCTTTCTTCAGCCTGGTTGCGCTCGATCTCAGCAGTGGCTCTGGCTGCAAGGCTGTCGAGCAACTTTCTGGTGCTAGACTGTTCCAGCATAGGTTTATCGTCTAGTAAGGCAATAAAACCTAAAGGTTTTCCGTCTTTCGACCTGAGTAGCACACCTAAATAACTTACGGCACCAATGCCAGCTAATAGTTTATCTTCCGGGAAACGAGCCTGAATATTATCAGGAAAAACGCAACTGCCTTGCAGAATAACTTCTTCACAAGGCGTTCCCGCTAAGGGGTAGGTGAAATTACCGATCACATGACCGTTTTCATAAACCGCCAGAGTATCGACAAAACCGGGTGTAGCGGGATTAATATAGGCGATTAAGGCATGCCGCACGTCTTGCGATAAAGCCAGTTGCCGTACAATCAACTGAAAAATATCCTCCCGTCCATCCCCACCACTTTCAGCCAGTGTCTGTAATACCTGGCTCATACGCTGACGTTCGGTAATATTCAGCACCAGCGAAGCTGCACAAATAATCGCTCCCGTGTTGTCTTTTAGTGGCGCGTTATACCATTCACAGTAAATCATCTTGCCATCTTTAGTCAGGTTTTCGATAACGCGTTGCTCACTCTCCTTAGTCGTAATTAACTTGTCCCAGAAGTCTATAGTATTGAACTGAGCTGTTTCCGGAAACAGTAAGCCCAGGAACCCAGGTCTTTGAGCTTCTGCCCATGTGTATCCAAATATTTTTTCGGCAGCTTTATTCCAGGCAATGACCTGGCCCTTATGATCCCATTCAATATTTGCAATCGGACTTTGCTCACGATACAGACGCAAGTGCTGCTCTGATTGCCGAATATTTTCTGCCAGTATTTTTTCAGATTCACGCAAAATGACGGTTTCAGTGACATCATTAAAAACTACTACCATGCCTAAAATTTCACTGGTATTACTGCGAATCGGAGCGACAGTATCTGCAATATGAAACTGCCTCCCCTGTTTAGAAATCAAGAGGGTATTATGACTACTTAGCTGTACTATCTCGCCTGTTTCTAAAACCTGCATGGCAGTCTTTATCATTGATATCCCTGTCTCTACCTCAACAATATTAAACACCTGTTTAATATTTTTCCCTTTGGCATCTTCATAAGACCAGCCTGTAAGTTGCTCAGCAACCGGGTTCATTCCGCAGACGCTTCCATCGGCATTAGTAGCAATCACCGCATCGCCTATACTATTCAAGGTTAAAGCAAGATATCTTTCTTTCTCGCTTAAATCATTGGTTCTTTGCTTCACCTTGCTTTCCAGCTGCATTTTCTCATCGGCTACTTGTTGCAACATTTGGTTAAAAGAGGCAGCTAACTGTTGAATCTCTCTGGCCCCTTCTATTTTAAGAGCTTGCCTGTGTTGACCCTTTGCAATAGCCGTTGTCAATGCAGTTAAAGCACTAATAGGCCTGGTAATCGATCGGCTAAGAAAAATGCGCTAAAAATAACGCCTGAAAGAATAAAGAAAATAACAACCAGACTCACGATCCAAAAGACATTTAACTCTCTTAAGGCTTCAGCACTTTGTATCTTGACCACAAGCCCAGCTTGTAATTCCGGCAAATAGCGGCTTACCGCCAACACCTCAAACCCTTTCCGATCGAGGGTAATATAACTGCCGCTTATGCCTTTGAAAGCTTGTAACATAGGCAGGCCAAAATAAAACTCAGGCGGTTTGCTTAGTTGCATAGCTGCAAAGTCTTTATCTTGATGCGTCATAAAAAGAGGTTGCTGATTGTGAAGCGTTGCAATATGTGTTTCCCCGGTGCCTCCAAGCCCTGTTGCATCCTGCACGATAGCTTGTAATTTTTTTGTGCCAATCTGAAAAACAATAATACCTAAAACATGTTTTTTTTCTAAAACCGGGACAGCAATAAAGGCCGTCAAGGCTTTATTTGGTGGATAATAGGAAAAATTTGATACATAAGGCTCATGTAATCGCAGCGCATGCTTGACTGATTGCGCCAAATCACTTGCTGCATAGGCTTGCTGAGTAAGCCGAGTGTAATATTGATCCGCATTGACAAGTACCCAAACAATCTCAGTCTCTCTGGAAATAAGCAGTATATCGTCATACCCTGAATCCAATAAATGAGCTGTATTTTCACGGCATTGATAGCGTAAAAACTCATCTTCAGGTCTATTCTCCTGAGACGGTTTAAACTTTGGCACCCATTTTTTTAACGCCTTTTTTGTACAGGGTAATTGTGCAATACGTTGTGCCTCACTTATTCGATCCTTAAGATAATCATTAATTTGAATGGTTTTATAATCGGCAATATGATTTAGATCGGCAAATATTTGTTTTTTGAATTGCGTATCATAGGAATATAGATAAAAAAACGTCAGCAAGAACAAAGGTAATATCGCAACCACTAACATCCAGCTTAAAATTTTTCGCTTAATTGTCCCAGCTTTCATTGCCCTGACTCACCAACAACACTAATGGCTACAATCTTTTTGCCTAATAGCCCACTCTGACTATTCACTTCATCAATCGCCAGTGAAAACGCATCTAACACAGACTTTTCATCCAATGCGATAGGGTCAGAACGCGAATGTACAATGCCCACACGTATAGGTGTCTCCTTTTTCCCACAAGCGACTATAACAAGATAAAGGCCAAGGATTGCCACGTCTCTTATTTTATTTTTTTGCATTGCATGCTTCGAAGTCCTTAAATTAGCGCGTGACGTCATAGTATCAGCACTGTATTCATACTTAGGCAGCAAATAATAATTTAGCAGAAATCAGCAAAGTCACAATTTCAAAGGCGCGTTTAATCCAGCGATTACCATGTTTAATGGCTAAATGTGTCCCCCAATAACCACCGAGTAGCGAGCCAAGCAATAAGGCAGGCAACCAATCCCAGCGTATCGCGCCAAAGATCCCTAATGTGATGGCACCTGCGCCATTCCAGAACAAACCAACTAATATCAGGGTATAAGCAATAGCACGTTGATAATCCATGCCAAACCAGCCAACCAGCCATAAAGTAACAAATAACCCAGTTCCTGATGTTAAAGAACCATTTAATACACCCAGGAAAAATAACACTATCCCACCTACAATATAGCCTGATCGCTCCCTATGTTGAGGGCTATACTGCTGACCTAAGGTCGGTTTCAGCATGGAGTACAGACCTAAGCCTGCCGTTAAAATGCCCAGCGCAACAATAGCGACTCGATCAGGCACAAACAAGATCATGCGTCCGCCTAAAACCACGCCGGGTACTCCAGCTCCTATAATCAGCCAGATAAAACGCGCTTCCAGCTGACTGGTTTTTATATAGCGCAAGGCCGCACCTAATCCCAGCGCAACACTGGCAACTTTATGCGTTGCCAAAGCCACCGAAAAAGTAAGCCCCAGAAAGATCAGGGCTGGAAATTGAATAAGTCCTGCGCCACCGCCACTGAACGATGAAAAGGTATTGGCCAGCAAAGAGATAAAAAAGAGAATGAGCTGTTCGATTAAGTCCAAGGTCGTTCACCAAGCATGATAGGATTAAAAAATAACCTGAAGATTAGATGCCTCAAATAGCATTATACCTAACATTAGGTAACGGACGGCTGACCCATTGTATAAGAACCACTAAAAATCATTTTCCCGGCAAAATTATTATTTTTTCCACTACAATAGACAGTCATATTTTCATTTTCAAACCGATCTATGCTGACACTCCTTGACCCTGACCAGACTAACCAGGCATTCCCGCATGTCTCGCAGGCCTTAAAAGAACCGGATGGCTTACTGGCGGTAGGCGGCTGTTTATCAACTCAGCGCATATTAAACGCCTACAGGCAAGGCATATTCCCGTGGTACAGCGACGATGACCCGATATTATGGTGGTCACCGGATCCACGCTTGATTATCTTTCCTGAGAAATTACACCTATCAAAAAGCCTGCAAAAAACATTGCGCAAACAAACTTTTCAGGTCACTCATGACAAAGACTTTGCGCAAGTCATCATACATTGCGCTGCGCCCCGCTCAGGCGGCGCAGGCACCTGGCTTTTACCTGAAATGCAACAAGCCTATCTACGCTTGCATCATCAAGGCTATGCGCATTCGATAGAGGTATGGTATGCAGACGAACTGGTAGGCGGCCTTTATGGCATTGCTCTCGGGCAAGTCTTTTTTGGTGAGTCAATGTTCCACCGCAAAACCGACGCATCGAAAGTTGCCTTTGCTACACTGGTACAACACCTTGCCGCCTGGGGTTACCAATTGATTGATTGTCAGGTATACACGCCTCATTTAGTAAGCTTGGGCGCTGAAGAAATAGCGCGTAGCGATTTTTGTGCATTGTTGCAGGCATATACTCATGTTCAACCGCATTCCTCAGCCTGGCAAAAATGATCTCTATCCCACTCTATCTTGACCAGCCTCATGTCTGTAGCTATCTAACAGATCTTAGTGCCCAATTTGCCTATATTCATCCTGATTTCACGCTCACTACTGAGCTTTATGCACAGCTGATTGAGCAGGGTTTCCGTCGCAGTGGCAGTCACGTTTATCAGCCTTACTGTACACGCTGTAAAAAATGCGTTCCAGTGCGCCTAGCCGTCAACGATTTTCATGCGTCTCGCCAGCAGCGCAGAACATGGAAAAAAAATGCAGATATTCAAATCAACATCAAACCGGCTGTTTTTGAACAAGCTCATTTTGATCTTTACTTGCATTATCAGCAAAGTCGACATACTGATAGCAATATGGCCGATGCAACGCAGGATGACTATATCAACTTTTTAAGTAGTGAATGGTGTAATACGCTGTTTGTCGAATTTACTTGCGCCGAAGAATTAGCCGGGGTTGCTGTTGTGGATATATTAGATAACGCCTTATCCGCTGTGTATACTTTTTTTGATCCTAAATTTTCTGCGCGAAGTTTAGGGGTTTATGCGGTACTCTGGCAAATCGAGCAGGCCAAATTACTTGGCTTAGACTGGCTGTATTTAGGCTATTGGATAGAACAATGCCAAAAAATGTCCTATAAAATTAACTATCAACCGTTACAAGGTTTGATAGATAAAGAATGGCGTGCCTTGTAAATTAATCGTGTTTTTTTAAAGACCAAATATAGTCGACCACTTGATCCAGTTCCTCTGGACTTAGAATTTTATTTTTTCCAAAGGGCGGCATACTCGTTTGTGCATTAAATTGCGTAGCATCCCAGATGACTGCTCTGAGTTCATACTTGCTATTATATTTGCTCTGCATATTGGCTAAAGGCGGGCCAATATTTCCTGGGTCTTCGCCATCTTCAATAACATGACAGGCAAGGCAATTGCCTTTATCGCGCTGAAAGCTTAATTGCTTGCCATTGGCTAATCGCTGTTGCTGGGTAATAGACACGCAGGCAGCAAGACTTAAGCTTAAATAACAAAACAAGATGCGGTTCATTTGAATAAAGCCTGATAGGCTAAAGTGGATTGATAAGGCGTCTCAGTAAAAAACCCGCCAATAACGGCTAATAGATCGGCACCTGCAGTCAGTAATTCTGCGCCATTTTCGGGCAATATGCCACCGATGGCCACAATAGGCACATGTATAGCCAGTCTTGCTGTTTGCAATGTACTGATACGCGCAGGGGCAGCCAAGGGTTTCGAACCAGAAGGAAAAAAACGACCAAACGCGACATAATCAGCGGATAACTGCTGCGCATTTATAGCGCGCTTGACACTGTCATAGCAAGAAACGCCAATAATGGCATGCTTACCTAATATTTCCCGCGCATAGCTTAGCTCATTATCATCCTGCCCGATATGTACGCCATCTGCACCTATCTGTTTTGCCAGTGTCAACTCATCATTAATAATCAATGGAATATTATGCGCACGACACATTTCTTTTAAAGCCCCAGCCAGATACAGCGCATCAACGGGCTGTTTATCGCGGTATTGCAATACACTTATTCCCGCATTTATTGCAGCACTGACGTCGTCAATCACCTGATCCGGTGTTTTATTTTCCGGCCTGGTTATCGCATAGAGACCCGCTACGGGGAAATTCATATCTGTTCTTGCATCCAGAAGAAGCGATTAGGGACATATTGTCCTTTACCCGGTTGATAGCCAGCACTCAGACTATTACAGACATACTCTTGCGCTTCCAGTATAGCCGTTTTGACTTCCAGACCATGCGCAATCAACGCTGCAATGCTTGAAGCCAGAGTACACCCCGAACCATGATAGTTATGCGGCAACCTATCCCAGGTATACGTTTCAATACACTTATTTTTATGAAATAACTGATTGCTGATCACCTCGCTGTGCTCATGTGCGCCAGTTATCAGAACATAATCGCAACCAAACGCTAATAATTTTATTCCGCATTGCGGCAGATCATCGAACTTTGCAAGTTGCCGCGCTTCAATACTATTAGGTGTAAGAATGGTCGTGCGGGGCAATAATAATTCAGTCATCGCCGCGATTAATTCATCATTAGACAATACTGTTCCCCCACCTGCTGCCAGAACTGGATCTAAAATAACCGGTAATGCCGAGTATTCACTTATCAGTGTATGTATTGCTCTCACTGTTTCAACATGGCCAATAAGACCAATTTTGATAGCTTTTACCGGTAAATCTTCTAAAATAGTTCGCGCCTGTGAAATAATCGCAGATGCCGATTGCGGCAAAATCATCTTTACATTGCGGGTATCCTGCTCAGTTAAAGCGGTTATAACACTCGCTGCATGGCATTGGTGACTGGCAATGGTTTCAATATCAGCCTGTATCCCTGCTCCACCGCTTGGGTCATGTCCTGATAAACAAAGTACAACGGGTTTGCTCATTTGAGTCATAATAAAATGGTTTTAATAAAAAAGACATGCCGCTATTTAACCAGAAAGTCAGCTACAAATCTGCATTAATTATAAGCTTTATCATAATTTCTGGCTGCACTATGATACAAGCCCCTTTAGGACAAAACAAAATTTCCCAGCTTAGCAAAGAAGCGAAGTCTCTATTTATACGCCAAAACACAGCAACCAGCCGGGTCATGATCTTGACTATGGATCAGGAAGATACTCTCCTGGAAGATGCCGAACAAGCCATGCAAGAAGCCTGTGCGGAACTAAATGCTTATGCTGTTCGCCTGCGCGACGATCTAGGTGATAATTTATTGCAACAACAACAAGTCTTTAGCTCATTAGCAGCGTGTGATGCGGCAACAGAACAGCTGGAAACACTGTTACAATCCGGCGCTTATGATTAATCGCTTTTAGCCGCGCATACATGCAACTGAGCTACAAGCAATACCTGCTATTACTGTGTATAATTTGCCAGCAACAAATGTGCTTGTCTTGCTCTAGCCATATAAACCAGACAGACACCCTAGATACCCCTTTCAGCATTATATAATTTACAAAGTAATCAAATAATTAGGAGTCCTCATGAGTAATGTTTTCAGTTTTACAGGTACGATAGGCAGAGATGCAGAAGTTAGAACAACAGCCAATGGACAAACGGTACTGAATGTAACTGTAGCAAACAATATAGGCTTTGGCAGCAGACAACAAACCTTATGGATTCGGGTCGCTTTATGGGGAAAACGCGCCGAAGGACAGCTACAAAATTATCTTAAAAAAGGACAACAAGTGTTTGTCTCCGGTGAACTATCTCAGTCAGACTATCAGGCAAATGATGGTACCACCAAAACCAGTCTGGAACTTAATGCGAATATTATTGATCTAGTCGGAAAACGTAACGAACATAGCGTTGCTCAGCCACAGCAAAATTATCAACCTCAGCAACCCGCTCAACAAAGTTATACGCAAAATGATGACTATGATGATGTGCCGTTTTAGAAGCTCTTGAAATATCAAATGCATTAGACCATAGGACTCGCTAAATGCAGTGTTTTTTTTTAGAAATGGAACTATGACATTTTGCGAGCAGGTCATTATATAAATATGAGGAATGAAAACTCTATAAAACCCGAAACCAAGAAAAATGTATTTTTTGTAGACTGGATTAACTTATCTAGCAAAGCATAAATAAAGACTTGTTAAAGCGCGTACTGAAAACCAAAAATGTCTCGTTTGACACTTATGTTGGGTTAGATTTTTATTGCTTTGCAACAAAAATCCAAGCCAACCTTCAGCGTATTGCATTGATGATAAATTAATAAATTCTTAACTTATTGGCAGTGCCATTACCGGTGCGTACGAATACGCGCGACAAATTAGAACTCTCGGCTGCAAAACAAAAACATCAGGGCTCATCACGCACTCTCAAAAAAACTGCAAATCGTGGAATACCGCTATTCGTCACACCCTGGTGACGGAAAGTAATTATGCTACCTATGGCAGGTGGTTTTTCTCTTTCTTGATGACTAAAACCATTGCCGATATAGAACTCGACTCCACCACTGCCTCGCACCTTAATAGCCCCCATCTTTCCGGCAAACTGCCCTTTACCCTTACGATAACCGATCACAATGGCTTCCGCATCTGCAAAAGGCTTAAATTTAAATAAGTCATTACTTCGCCCACTGTGATAAAGCCCAGCTTGATGATGCAACATCAACCCCTCTCCTGCTTGATCAGTGATGTCTTTCAAGCTTTGTATCAATTGCTGTTGCGAATTTATCCGAAACTGGACAATAAATTCTACATACGCATGTTTGTTTTGTCCTGACATGCTACGCATACGCGCAACTCGTGCAGAAAAGTCCCCGCCATGCTCAGGCAAATCAAAGACCATAAATTTCACTTGCTTCCAGCCACTGTGAGGTTTTTGCCTGGATATTATTGAAACTGTTTGCTGATACCCTCCTCTGCCAACCCATAACTCACCATCCAGAACAGTATTTGGAAAACCCTCAATAAACCACTTTGGGGCATTAAGAATGGTTCCGCCTCTGGTAATGAGTTGCTGACCATCCCAACGCGCACGCACACCATCCAGCTTTTCACTAACCCAGTATTCAGTTACATGCACAGAAGAATGAAAAACTCTGGCTAGCATGAGGTCAGGCTTTTCAGACGCGCAGACAGGAGCAATGATCGATATCCAACATAAGAGCCAGCAGAGACGAATCAAGACTGAATGCTTTATGATATTATTCATCTGAAAAATGCAGAGTGCTTGCCTATATTCACGGTTGAATAGCGCAACATTGGACCTACAGTAGCAATGTTAAAGCACCGCACTGATTTAGACATCAGCGGGAGAATCTTAAAGGCTATGTCATCTACATAGTATGGGTAGCGCGATCAGACTCGGTTGTTCCTGCTAGATAGGTTTCAATCTTGTTTCTCGCCAGGCCACCATCCTGGTCGCTAAATTGGACTCCTATACCGGGCGTTTTATAGCCTTCCGCACCAACCGGTGTAATCCAGATGACTTCTCCGGCAATCGGTAAACGCTCTGTTTCTTCCATCAAATTAAGTAGCATAAATACCTCTTGCCCCATTTTATAAATGCGTTTAGTAGGTATAAATAGACCGCCATTGGTTACAAAAGGCATATATGCAGTATAAAGGGCTTGTTTTTCTTTAATTGACAAGGAAAGAATTCCTTGTCGTGCAGATGATTCTGACATAATTAGCGTTTAACTGTTGTTTGAGACCAGGTAATGAGGATTTCTTCAAAAAGAAGTTGCTTATTCAACTGAGTTTGCAATCTATAGATAGACTTAAGTAATAAGTTATAAAATTCGAAGACTAACTTTAAGTCTAGTCGCTTCGCCAAGACTTGCAAGTGATTCGCTAAATCAGCATTGGATAAAAAATCTTGCTCTATGCTGAAATGACATTTAATTATATCTTCAGTCCAGCCCACCATCCATTGCAAAAGGAGATCCATCGGGAGTTTCTGCCATTGCTCTGCCAGACTCACAGGACAGGCATGACGTATGAGTATATTCTGCCATGCAGTGAAACAGAGTTGCCGCTGTTCTAGTAAATTTTCCTTTGCATAGCTTAAAGCTTGCAAAGGAGCCCCTTGTGCCAAATTTAATATTTGTTTTTGCTGCTCAGTAACGCCTTGTTGCTGCAGCCAAACACTGACACTACCGAGGTCTGGCGAGGTTAATACCAATTTTTGACAACGACTGATAATCGTCGCAGGAAGTTGTTGCATTTGCTCAGTAAGTAGCAGAAATAAAGTACGCTCTGGGGGTTCTTCAAGGCATTTTAAAAAGGCATTGGCTGAATTAGCATTCATTTTATCAGCAGGCCTGATCAATACTACGCGATAAGCACTGTACTGTGGTTTTAATGCTAATTTTGTTATCAACTGTCTGATTAAATCAACGCCTATTGCTTTACCCGGTTCTTGAGGTGCTAAGAGAAGAAAATCAGGGTGGGTATTAGCCAGAAATAACTGACAACTTGAACAATGGCCGCAGGCTAATTTTTCTTGCTTATCCAGGCAGATTAAGTATTGAGCAAAATGCATTGCGAGTTGCTGCTTGCCTAATCCTCTTACGCCATTTATCAATAATGCCTGTGGAATACGCTCTTGCTCAACATAGGCGAGCAGGTGCGACCAATAGGCAGTTAACCAGGGATATATTTTCTTATCCATTAATATACGGC
This sequence comes from uncultured Gammaproteobacteria bacterium, assembly GCA_942491615.1. Classification (GTDB taxonomy): domain Bacteria; phylum Pseudomonadota; class Gammaproteobacteria; order Methylococcales; family Methylomonadaceae; genus Methyloprofundus. The sequence continues at coordinate 19,434 of CALOCH010000004.1, read as the reverse complement.
ATCATAATGTGGCGAATCTGACTTTGGACATTGTCCAGATTTTGGCTGGCATCAATCAGCTTAACGCGCTCTGTTTGTTGCTCGGCTATGTTTAAGTATGCTTGCCTAACGTGCTCAAAAAAAATCATTTTTTCTGACTCAAATCGATCCAGAGAACCTCGCTTCCCTGCCCGGCTCATTCCTATCTGCACCGGCGCATCCAATAATAAAGTTAAATCAGGACGCAAATCTGCCTGGACAAAATTTTCTAACCAGTGAATAGAAGACATATCCATACCTCTGCCTCCGCCTTGATAAGCATAGGTCGCATCAGTAAAACGATCGCAGATCACCCAGATACCTTGTGCTAATGCAGGTGCTATCACATGCTTAATATGCTGTGCCCGCGCAGCAAACATCATTAATAACTCAGCCTGTTCAGCAATAACTTCCTGCTGTTTATCCAGCAAAAGCTCACGAATTGTTTCAGCTAATGTCGTCCCGCCGGGCTCACGCGTTAGTAGCACCGGGATATGATGACTTTCCAGTAAGGATTGAATAAAGACAATATTACTTGTTTTGCCTACGCCCTCACCGCCTTCCAGGGTAATAAATCGACCTGTCATTATTATCGTTTCCTCTGGTAGAAGTTCACCGCCTGATTATGCTCGGCGAGGCTTGCTGAAAAAAAGTGACTCCCATCGCCTTTAGCAACAAAATACAAACTATCGCCTGCCGCTGGATGTAAAACAGCATTAATCGCTTCTTCTCCTGGCATTGCAATAGGTGTCGGTGGTAAACCCTTAATCCGGTAGGTATTATAAGCAGTCAGTTCACGTAAATCATTTTTGCTAATATTCCCCTGATAATTGTCACCCATGCCATAAATGACAGTGGGGTCTGTCTGCAGACGCATACCCTTCTTTAACCGACGAATAAAAACACCGGCAATAGCCGGACGTTCGGCGGGAACAGCCGTTTCTTTTTCAACAATTGAGGCGAGTATCAAAGCCTGATAGGCACTATTCAATGGCAAATCTTGACTACGCTTAGCCCATTGTGCTGCTAACACCGTCTGCATTTTCTGGTAAGCGCGCTGTAAGATAGCCAGATCTGTGGTGCGTTTTTCAAAACGATAGCTATCAGGAAAAAACAAGCCTTCCGGATGAGTCTGTTGCACGGTCATTTTTTGTAGCACGTCAGCATCACTGAGGTTGGTAAGCGTTTGTTCAAGCTGCGGAGTACTCGCTAGTGCCTGACGCATTTCTTTAAAACGCCAACCCTCTGGAAAAGTGATGGTATATTGTTTGGTTTTACCCTGGCTTAATAATAATAAAAATGCTTTTGGCGTAATATTCACCGGCAGTTCATATTCACCGGCCTTTAATTGATTTGCCAGGCCTTCCTGATAGGCTAAGAGTTTAAACCAGTATTTATTAACCGGCAGTTTCTGCTCATGCAAAATTTGCATGATGCGCCTAAATGAACTGCCCCTTTTAATATCAATAACAACAGGCTGTTCAGTCACTAGCGGCTGTTGCATAAACGCTTGATAATCCTTCCATGCCCATGCGCCGATCAAACTGACTGCAATGAAAATAATACTAACAAAACGCCCTATCATCTTAAACTATCCCTTTTATAGCGCTCTATGTTAGCGGCTAGCTTTTTTGTAAGCGGCCCAACAGGATATAGTTTATTCTCCAGTGATTTAATCGGCCAAAGCCCTATCACTGAATTAGTCAGAAATAACTCATCAGCCGCCAGGACCTGCTCACGCGTTAATACCGTTTCATATACCCCATACTGCTGCTGTCTAGCTATGTCTATAAGAATCTGGCGCAACACACCTTTTATACCTGATAAGCTGATTTCCGGTGTATAAATCACCTGATCTTTAATCACAAATAAGTTACTCATGGTTCCTTCAATAACATGCTCTTGCATGTTAAGCATCAGTCCTTCCTGAAATTCATCCTGCCACTCAGCACGCGCCAAAACTTGCTCTAAACGGTTATTATGTTTTAGCCCGGCAAGCACCGGATTAAGTCCTAAGCGGAGTTGACAAAAGCAAACATTAATTCCCTGCCGGGTATAAAGCTCTGGATAATCAGGAAAAGGGTATAAGGCAATAAGTCGAGTGACCTGTATAACATCTGGCTGGCGATAGCCACGACCACCGGAACCACGTGTGAGTATTATTTTGAGTACGCCATGCGCAGTCTCTTTGATAGTCTGGTATATTTCATCCAGCAAAAGTGCTTCTGAGGGGAAAGGAATTTTCAATATCTGACATCCTTTTTTTAAGCGCGTCAGATGTTGCTGTAAAAAAACCGGCTGTCCTTGTATAACTTCTATTGTTTCGAACAGACCATCGCCATAATGGAGACCACGGTCTGTTGCATCAATAGCTTGTTTGCATTCGCCATTGATTAACAGCATGAGCAAAGCAAATCATTCGTTAATCGTATCGCTTAAAGACCAGCGTACCATTTGTTCCTCCAAAGCCAAAGGAGTTAGAAATAGCAACATCGATTTTCATTTCACGCGCCGTATTAGGTACAAAATCCAAATCACATGCTGGATCCTGATTTTCAAGATTGATAGTGGGTGGCGCAATCTGGTGTTTTATACTTAATGCACTGAATACTGCTTCTATACCACCCGCAGCACCTAACAAATGTCCGATCATTGATTTAGTAGAACTGACAGCAACCTTATAAGCGTGATCACCTAGCGCGGTTTTCATTGCTTGCGTTTCACCGGCATCACCTGCTGGCGTTGATGTGCCATGCGCATTAATATAATCAACATCAGTGACATTTAAGCCTGCATCACGTAGCGCATTTTTCATACACCGCGCAGCACCTTCACCACCGACCGATGGGCTGGTCATATGATACGCATCACCACTCATACCATAGCCAACAACTTCAGCATAAATTTTTGCACCCCGTGCTTTGGCATGTTCCAACTCTTCGAGTACTATGACACCTGCACCATCACTTAAGACAAAGCCATCACGATCTCTGTCCCAGGGACGACTTGCCGCCTGTGGATCATCATTTCGCCGTGAAAGTGCTTTAGCAGAACAAAAACCGCCCATTGCAGTTGCTGAAGTAGTGCATCGTTCTGCGCCACCAGCAATCATGACGTCAGCATCTCCGTACTTAATAAGACGCGCAGCATCACCTATATTATGCGTCCCTGTTGTACAGGCTGTCACAATGGCAAAATTAGGACCTTTTAAACCATATTTAATGGATAGATTGCCCGAAATCATATTTGTAATATTTCCCGGCACAAAAAAAGGCGATATACGTCTAGGACCACTTTTTGCATAGGTTGCATAACATTCTTCAATCCCTGTTATACCTCCTATCCCTGAACCTATAGCCACGCCAATCCTTTCAGCATTCTCTTCTGTTATTTCGATACCTGAATCTTCAATTGCCTGAGTCCCGGCGGCCATACCGTATTGAATAAAGCCATCCATACGTTTTGCCTCCCTTTCCGGAATATATTGACTGACATCAAAATTTCTGATCACACCACCAAAAGTGGTCGCAAAGGAAGAAATATCAAATGAATCAATAGGCGTGATGCCACTCTTGCCATTAATAATGCCATCCCATGTTTCGGAAACTGAATTTGCAAGCGGCGTAATCGCGCCTAGCCCTGTTATAACAACACGTCTAGTACTCAAAGAAGGATACCTATTATAGAAACTGAAATTGAAAAAAAGAAGAGCGAGGATATTAATGGGTGATAGGCCTATCACCCATTAAAGGTAACATGCCAAGAAATTAGCTGTTAGCGTTTACGTAGTCGATAGCTTGTTGTACAGTCGTAATTTTTTCCGCATCATCATCAGGAATTTCACATTCGAATTCTTCTTCTAAAGCCATAACTAACTCTACTGTATCAAGAGAATCGGCACCTAGATCATCGACGAATGACGCATCATTAGCAATCTCTTCTTTAACACCTAATTGCTCAGCAACAATCTTCTTTACACGTTCTTCAATGTTACTCATATTATTTTTTCCTTAATGGATGCTGATCTAATCTATACAACATCATTATTATTATTAAACTGGTTGCACTTATAGCAATTTCTACAAGCGGGGCAATTATACTTTAAAATTATGAAAATATCATAATTTTAGGCCATAAACATGCCACCATTCACATGCAAGGTTTCTCCGGTAATGTAAGATGCACCATCAGACGCCAAAAAAGCAACGGCATTGGCAATTTCCTTAACATCACCCAGGCGTGCCAAGGGAATGCCGGCAAGCAATGCCTGTTTATGTTCATCCGCCAATTCGCGCGTCATATCAGTATCAATAAAACCAGGAGCAACCGTGTTAACCGTAATACCACGAGAACCCACTTCTTTAGCCATTGATTTTGCAAAACCGACCATCCCGGCTTTAGCCGCTGCATAGTTAGCCTGACCAGCATTCCCGGTCGCACCGACAACAGAAGAAATATTGATAATTCGGCCTGATTTGGCTTTCATCATGCCTCTTAATACCGCTTTACTCATTCTAAACACTGAAGTGAGATTGGTATTGATAATATCATCCCATTCATCATCTTTCATACGCATCAGCAGATTATCTCGCGTAATGCCAGCATTATTAACCAAAACAGCTGGCGTACCATAGTCATCGCTAATAACTTTCATCACGTCTGCAATTGACTCTGTATCAGCAACATTTAATAGCATGCCTTTACCATTATTCGACAAATAGGCTGAAATCGCCTCAGCGCCACTTGCTGATGTCGCTGTACCAATTACAAAAAAACCATCTTCAGCTAGTTTTTCTGCAATAGCGCGACCAATACCACGACTTGCACCGGTTACTAAGGCTAGATTTTTAATCATTTGCAAAATGCTCCAATAATTGAGTTAAAGTATCTGGGTTATAGACAGAAAAATGTTCGGCCGCTTTGACGATGCGCTTATCGAGCCCCAAAAGCACTTTACCGGGCCCCATCTCAACAAATGCCGTCACCCCTTGCTCGTTCAAGGTATTCACTGTATCTACCCATCGCACGGGCATAAAAAGTTGCTGTTTTAATACCTGACGAATTTCTTCAGCCCCTTTATGCGCACAAACATCAACGTTATGTAATAAAGTAACTTCAGGTTCGAGAAAATTAATCCCTTGCATCGTTGCATAAAGATTATCAGCAGCAGACTGCATCAATGCACAGTGAGACGGTACACTGACAGGTAATTTAAGCACGCGTTTAGCGCCTAATTCTTTCGCTGCCAACATAGCTCTATCAATGGCGCTACTGTTTCCGGCAATGACTACTTGCCCAGGTGAATTAAAATTCACTGCAGCGCATACTTCACCTTGCGCTGCATCCGCACAAACCTGAATCACTTGCTCATCTGTCAGTCCTAGTACCGCGGCCATAGCGCCGATTCCTTCAGGGACGGCCTGTTGCATAAAGCGACCTCTTGCGGCAACTAATGCAACTGCATCAGCAAAATCCAATGCACCCGAACAGACCAGCGCTGTGTACTCACCCAGACTATGCCCTGCCATAAAGCCTGGACGCACATCAGTCTGTGCACACCAAATTTGCCATAAAGCCACGCCGGATGCCAGCATTGCTGGCTGAGTATTCTGTGTTTGATTTAATTCATCACTCGGTCCTGCCGATATTAAAGCCCATAAATCCAGTCCTAATATATCGGAGGCCTGAGCATAGGTTGCTTTAATTTGCGGATAGCTTGCAGCCATTTCAGATAGCATACCGACCGATTGAGAACCTTGTCCGGGAAAAACGAAAGCTAGTTGCTTATTTTGTGTACTCATAAAAACCTTCTAATATTTAATTAATGCGGAGCCCCAGGTAAATCCTGCACCAAATGCCTCCAATAGGACCACCTGTCCACGCTGAATACGCCCATCTCTGACCGCCTCATTAAAGGCCAATAATACCGAAGCAGAAGAAGTATTCCCTTGCTCTTCCAGGGTAACCACAACATGATCCATAGACATTTTTAATTTTTTAGCCGTTGCAGCGATAATGCGAATATTTGCCTGATGAGGGACCAACCAGTCTATGTCTGATTTCTGCATATTATTGGCAGCTAAAGTTTCATCAACAATACGTCCCAAAGTATTCACGGCTACTTTAAACACCTCATTACCTCTCATAGAAATGTAACCAGAGGTATCTTCAGTCCCTAAAGCTTGAGGATTAGGACATTTTAATAAATCTTCAAAACGGCCATCAGAATGAATATGTGTTGATAAAACACCTGGCTCATCAGAGGCTTGCAGCAAAATAGCGCCGGCGCCATCGCCAAATAAGATGCACGTCCCTCGGTCTGTCCAGTCGGTAATGCGCGAGTTAATTTCAGTACCGACCACTAAAACCGTTTTCGCAGCACCTGATTTGATATATTGCGTAGCGATATCAAGGCCAAAGATAGAACCCGAGCAAGCGGCCTGTATATCAAATGCAACTCCTTTTTTAATGCCTAATCGATGCTGTAACATACAACCCGCGCCAGGATAGACATTTTCCGGTGTACCGGTGGCAACAATGATCAGATCAATATCATTAGGCGCAATGTCTGCCATTTTAATCGCTTGCCGTGCAGCAATTTCAGCCATACCAGAGGTTGTTTCATCCTCTGCAGCAATACGCCGACTTTTAATGCCGGTACGCTCAACTATCCAGCTATCAGAAGTATCAACCGTTTGCGAAATTTCTTCATTAGTTCTAACGTTTTCAGGTAAATATCCTCCCGTACCAATCACTCTTGCATACACTGTCATCTACCTTCTCTCCTGCTTAAAGCATGCTCAACTTGCTCACTAATTTTTTGAATCACATTTTTATCTACTTCAACTTCAGCTACATGTATCGCAGCCTTAAATGCAACTGCATCCGCTCCACCGTGACTTTTGATTACCAAGCCTTTTAATCCCAAAAAACTGGCTCCATTATGCAGTATTGGATCAAATCGATTCTTAATCGCTGTTAATACCGGATAAGCGATTAATGCCGATAATTTAGTGAAGAGGTTTCTGGCAAATGATTCCTTTATCACGCTGGTAATCATTTTCGCAGCACCTTCAATAGATTTTAGTGCGATATTCCCCACAAAGCCATCACAAACAATCAAATCAACTTTTTGGTCACCTGCATTTAACGAATTACCTTCCACATAGCCGATGTAATTTAGATCTGAATTTTCCAATAGCTTTGCAGCTGACTTAACCTGCTCATTACCTTTCGTTTCTTCCTCACCTATATTTAGCAAGCCCACTGTTGGGTTGTTAATATTTTCCAAAGCCTTAACGACTTCAACCCCCATCACGGCAAATTGAAACAGACTTTCAGCAGGACTATCAACATTTGCGCCTAAATCCAGCACATGCGTATGCCCAAAAATAGAAGGCATAGATGACATAATAGCGGGTCGATCAATACCAGGAATCATTTTTAAAACAAACTTTGCCGTAGCCATTAATGCGCCGGTATTCCCGGCACTAACACACGCATCTGCCCTTCCATCACGCACTAAATTAATCGCTACACGCATTGAAGAGTCTTTTTTATTTCGTAGCGCCTTGGCAGGAGACTCATCCATTGCAACACATTCTGATGCATGCTGAATTGATAAACGCTCTCCAAACTCCAGCAGAGCGGATTCAAGCATGGGCGTTAAGACCTGTTCATCACCTACCAGAATAAGTGTTAAGCGTGGATTGCCTCTTAGGCTCTCCAGTGAAGCGGGTACAGTGGATTCGGGACCATGATCCCCACCCATAGCATCAATTGAAATTATTAGACTCACGTAAACAAAAGCTCCAGAAGTTCTTATAAAAAAGCCGGACATAAAGTCCGGCTTTTAATACTCATCAAATTATTACAGTACAAATAATGTACCAGCAACAAATTGTTAGTCTTCTTTGGTCACAACAATTTGACGACCTTTAAAGTAACCATCGGGTGTTACATGATGACGCAAATGAGTTTCGCCTGTTGTGGGGTCTTGTGATAATGTTTTCGCAGTCAATGAATCATGCGAACGTCGCTGGCCACGTCTAGAACGGGTTACTTTACTTTTTTGTACGGCCATTATTGGTCTCCAGTATTTTTTAGTGTAGCTAAAACAGCAAAAGGGCTGTCAGGTTTCTGTTCTATTGAATGAGCCTCAGCACGCTTTGCAGCTGGCTCATATTGTAAACATTCATTTTTATGTCTCGGATAATCAGGTAATGAAACAATCAATTCATCTTCAATGATATCGGCAAGTGACATCTTTTGCTCTGAAACAACAAGTGGATCAAACTCTTTATCCAGACGGTCTGCCTGTTCAATTGTTTGCACCATACCGATCTTCACAGCCTTATCCACTGGCCAGGCTAATGCCTGCAAACAACTTTGACAGCTTAAAACCAAATGACCTTCAATACGCCCTTCAATAACAGGAACCTTACCCTCTTTATAAAATTGTAAATCAACATTCAATTCCCCCTCTTTCGCAAAAAGAAAATCGGCAAGGCGATCTAAACGCTGCACAGCGAGGGTCCCTTGCAAATGGCTATGACGCTCAGCAAATACAACGGGATCTATAAATTCAGGTAATTGGTCTGACATAAACATGCAATAATAGCTGCAATGATCATCTTCTGTCAATTATTTATTATGAAAACCAACAGCCTAGTCCTGGCATCGAGCTCTATTTACCGTAAAGAAATTTTAAAGAAATTACAGCTTGATTTTATTTGTGCCTCCCCAGATATTGACGAAAGCCCAAAAACCGGTGAAACTGCAAAGCAAATGGCCCTACGTCTAGCAAAAGAAAAAGCCACCGCACTGGCAATAAACTACCCGGCACAACTTATTATCGCATCAGATCAAGTTGCCATGCTGGAACAAACACAACTAAAAAAGCCAGGCACCCCAGACAACGCCATTAGGCAACTGCAACTTTGCTCAGGAAAACCGGTAACGTTTCACACTAGCATCTGCATCCTCAACACCACAACTCGCGAGCTTAAAAGCGATATAGACACTTGCACCGTCTACTTTAAAAATCTCTCTGAACAGCAAATCATTAACTATATAGATATGGAAAAACCCTACAACTGTGCAGGTAGCTTTAAATCCGAAGGGTTAGGTATTGCACTGTTTGATCGCATTCAAGGAGATGACCCAAACGCATTGATTGGCCTCCCCTTGATTAAGCTTGTTAATTTGCTCAATGCATTTGGTATTGATGTCTTAGCAAAAAAAGCCTAAGCCAATTTCTATGAAGGTCAGACTGAAAGCCATCCTAGCCTGTCGACATTCAGACAACCTGATCTCACGGAAAATGACTTGATACCCTGCAAGTCTAATGTAGGTTGGCGCTGAGGCACGAAGCCCAACAAATTCGGCGAAATATCCTGTTGGGCTTCGTAAGCTCAGCACCAACCTACGCATTTAAATCTCACCTCATTATCTTGAAAAGTCAGTAAGCTTTTGATTTTATTAGACTGGATTCAGGTGTTCTGACATTAGTGCATTATCATGGTTTTAATTTACCCACCTTGTTTTGGCTTTCATTTTCAGCCTAGGGCTATTGTATTTTTATATACAAAAGCCCTTGATCTAACTGTTGCAGATGATATTGGGTATGCCAAGGTTAAAAAGCAGAATAGACTGCCTTTTGTATAGACAAAAAGTGAAGTCATGCAGTTTTTTTTCCTATGTGCAGTGAGATCATTTATTGGTGGACAGGCTTTTATATAGCTGTGGACTCAGGTTGATGAAGTGCATTCAACTGAGGGCTCAAGACCTTGATTTTGCGCAAGGACTGATTTATACCTGTGATGCTAAAGGAGGAAAAGACACCCTCAATGCGACGAAAAACCATCGGATAAAAAACCTCCCATTATCTAACATCGAAAAAGGAAACGTAACATATTCAATATTATGTTTTTTTCTACTACCTTGCTTGAAGTCATTATTAACTTGTCGATTTTTATCGATATGGGTAAGATGCTTTGAACTACTTAAATGTAGCTGCCATTTAAGTGACAGATTAAAGATATTTGATTTCTGAGGTCATAAAATAACGGGAGAGGTTATGAAAAACATCCTTTTAACGATTGCAACCGTCAGCAATTTTATGTTTGCCTCGCCGGCATTCTCTGATGTCGGTATCAGTGCATTTTTAAACGAATTCATTTACCCGGCTGGGCAAACCGTCGATTTTTATATCTCGGGCTATAACCGGGGTGAAAATACAGAAAAAGTAGATATTCATATTGGCATTATTGACGGAAAAGGCGAGATATATGAGTATCCAAACTGGAATACTAAACTAGATCCCTGGTTAAGCTCGTTTGCTATCCCTGCAAATTTTCAACTACCGGTGACTTTATTAGGAAATTTAAATAATTTTCCCGGCGGCCTGAAGCCAGGAGCCTATCAATTGGCGGTAGCATTGACTACACCAAACACTTTAGAATTGCTCTCTTTTAATACTATCGCATTTAAAGTGCTTAGTTTGAAAAAAACAGTGACCAGCGGTGGTATTAGCTTTGCCCATGGACAATCAGCCAATAATATCACCCCACCTATTGCAAGCGCGGCTGGCGGCTTTCTGAAGGTAGATCCGGCCGATATTAACGATTTGCAAACACCACTGGCAGAACTGAATGTAGGCATCGAGCAATGTCGGTTTGCTAAAGACCCGGCTAACCTTGACGCTAATCTTGATGCAGGTGCAGAACTTATCCTGGGTTCGCCTGCAGCGGGGGATATTATCCTTAAAAAAAGCACTAAAAGTCTCAGTTATGGGGCCATTCCAATGCCACCTGAAAGCTTTTATCAGCCCGGCCAGCGGTATACTGTTTCAGCTGAAGGCGGTAAAGATATTAGCGCTTTTAATGTCAGTGCAATTGCGCCAAAAGACATTATTGTCACCGAACCTGATTTAACCACACTTAAAAGTGTCGATAGTCGTCAAGACTTTATTCTACGCTGGAAGGGAAATCGCGGTGTGGGTGAAATCAACGTGGCTCTGCAAGGTGGTGGAGCAGAAAACTCTCATTCCATCCTCTGCCGATTTGCAGATGATGGCAAAGGCGTCATTCCGGCTAAATTACTCGCTAAATTACAAGATGTGGTTGCCAAAACATCCTCGGACTTTCCGGACATCCCTAATCTACCCAACTTCCCCGATCTCCCCGATTTTGACTTTACCGAGCTCCTGACTGAGCCGGGAATCAATATCGTATTAGACCGCCGCCAACATCAGTTTCTTAACAATAAAGATGAAGATAGTTCACTATTTTTTATTTTTTGGGCGACAAGTCTGAATACAAAAATTAAATAAAGCAAGAATGTCGGGTTACGCTTTTTTGTAACCGTTCAGTCCTCCTCCTTCTAATTAAGGAAGGGCTAAGATTAATTTTATTAAAAAACCTAACCTGACCTACGTTTTCGTCAGGTATCTTCTCTGTTTAGATGCATTGCCTCACTTTTTTGCATATTTTCTTTACGCATTCTGGAGCGTTCAGCGCCTGCTGCATAGAGCTGTTTTTCTCGTTCTGTTTTCAATTCCAGAGGTGGGACCTTAACTGACTTACCGGTATTATCAATGGCCACCATGGTAAAATAGCACGATGTTGTATAACGCTTTTGATGCGAGCGAAGATCCTCGGCCATAACCTTGATTCCAATTTCCATTGATGAATGACCGACATAATTGACATTAGCATGAAAAGTCACTAATTCTCCCACGTTCACTTTCTGCTTGAAAAACACCTGGTCCAGCGATACGGTTACGACATAGCTTTTACTATATTTAGCGGAGCAGGCATAAGCAACCTGATCCAGCAGTTTTAGTAGTGCACCACCATGTACACCACCGGAAAAATTAGCCATGTCCGGGCTCATTAATACCGTCATTGACAAAGATTTTTCTTGCTCACTCACTTTTTTCTACCTGACTTATGCTATCTATATTATTGAGGCAACAGGCTGTTAAAAAAAACCTGTGCGTAGGGTTACTGCCATTAAACGTCTCAGTTAGGTCACGTTTTTATTGCATTGCAACAAAAATATAACCCAACCTACAAGGCAATAGATTGATTATAAAACAATAAAATCCTAACTTAATGACAGGGGGCATGGAATGTGGATTTTAATTTATTCCTGGAGAAATATTTTAAGTAGCCACCTGCACATTAGTATAAGCGCATACTTAATAGCCAGAAAGCAATTTGTTTGCGCATAAAAAAGGCGCCCTGTCAGGACGCCTTTTAGCTGCAAATTACCTGCGCTTATTTCACCGTAAAATTTAACGGCTGAGTATTATAATAAATATCGCCATCGGCACCACCATGTCCGACAAAAATCGAAAAGCTACCCGGCAATCCGGATAAACCTTCAACAATATTCACCGGATGAATACTTTCAAGGCTCTGGGCGCTATTGGCTACGAGTGAATTGACGTTAACATTCCAGCTGACCCAGTTATTATTGCTATCTTTCATAAACCATAGGCCCTCATAGAGCGCGACAATATAAATATCAGTAATTTCACCCTGTTCCTGCGCACTGACGTGGAATTCTGCCTTAATGTCTATTATTTCTTTTTTAGAAAATTGTCTCCCTGCTGTGCCTAGATTATCAATAACTCCGGCATAAATGCGCGTTGTACTTGCTTTACCTGTCAAAGAACCTGCCGACAACTCCTGGAGCTTGTTCAAGGACTCAAAACCCTTAGCTGTATAAAGAGGTAGTAAGGTTTTATCGCTGTCCATATTCACTTCAATCAAGGGATCATTAGACACCAGTTCGCCATTTTCCAGCCAACCCTGAAATCTTAACCGTTGATAGCCGTTAGGCACTTTCAGGCTCACTTCTGTCCTGGCTAGAATAACTACGCAGAAAATCCCCCTGCCCATCTGTGCGATTTTTTAAATCCTTGGTCAATACTTCATTAGGCGCTGCGTGGCTAATCGACTCTGCCACAACACGCAAGGTTTTTATATTATTGACAGAAGGCGTGTACTCATAATTAACCCGGACACGCATCCGGGTAATGCGTACTTTATTCGCACTTAAATCAGGTGATGCAGAACGCCTGACAACAAGGTCAGCCCATGCAGCAGGGCTGGCAAATATTTTCAAATTTTCGGCATTATTACCGATCACTGCTGCAATTAAGGAACGCGAAGATTCACTATTGTTTTGCAAACCTTGCAGGCTGCCATTACCATTGTAGCGAGTAATCCACTGTATAGGACTGGTTTCGCTATTCAAATAATGCTGAAACAAATAAGTCTCACCCGACTTTCTGATGTGTGAAACACCGGAATGAATAAAGCTAATATCAACATAATTCAGCCGATCAGGAGTACTAAAATCCATATCAACCACTTCAATAGAGCGAATCCGTATATCGTCTTCAGAACTGTTAAAAAGATTCAGTTCATTGACCAGGTTGAGTTTAGCACCTCCGGGATTTTGACTTATCTCTTCCAGATAACGGACAGGTAAATCAAATTCAACTGCGGTATCCTGACTGACACCCCCTCATTATTAAACTCATCAATAATTTCTTCTGCGATAGAGCTGATTTGCTCTTTATAAATAACCCCCAGATTTTTAAAATCGCTTTCGCTTAGCTCTACACTCTCTGCATTACAGCCATCATTAATAACGTCTTCAAGATCGTTATTATCATTCGCCGCCTGTAATTTACAGAAGTCATCAAACAGAGAATTCATATCCAAAGCAAATGGATAGGCTCTCAGCATACGGTATTCATAAGATCGCACCATGTAATACTGATATTGCTCCAGACGATGTCGGGCGCGCTGTGCCATATCTTTGGTATAGGCAATCACGCGTGGATCGAGTATATCGGTAGTAGTGTTAATCCATCCTGATGAAACACATCTATAGCTAACAAATTTTACACTGATCGCACACTTGGATCGGTTAAGGCACATCGATAGCCGTCACTAAACTCTCACTACCAGCTGTTTACGTGTGTATGCAGAGCATTCATTTCCTCAGTCAGTGCCAACCAGCGGATCTTTAGCTAGAATACGTTGCACTAGCACCAGCATTTGCTTCCGTTATTCGGCAGAATTCTCACGAATCAGATCGATCGCCAGCGTTGCTTGTTTTTTGGCAAATTCGGCTTTCTCCTGCCTCTTTTTTAACACCTTCTGCGTTAGTACATTTTTCAGGATCACCCGCACACTCTGCAACGCAGTTACTTAAAACCCTGCTGATCATCACAGATCCTTGCCGTTTCCCAGGCTGTATAATTTGGTAATATCAAACAATTCTTTTACTTTGGGTTTATCAGGGTCAATATTCGGCAATTCGAAAGCTTCACTTAGCGTCGCGACATTAGCTGGCGAATATGCTCAGTCAATTCTAATAAAGAATCCCGTATGCCATTTAAAGCCCGCCGTTTCTTCCGCTTCACTGCGTAAATCCTCGGCACGTTGATCGAGCTTTTGTTTCAGTTTATCGGTATCGTTCTCCAGCTGAATAATGCGCGGTCTCAGATTTGATTATAGTCTCATTCGCTTGTTGATACTGATCTGTATAATCCTCAATTTCTAGCGGCCATCATTCAGTGTGGTTACATCTGCTGTGCAAGTGTTTTGCGCGCCTGTTTACTGTCCATCCTTTGCTGCATAGAATGCGTTAACTACAACACATCCGATAGCAGAATCAATTTGATTATCATAAACCGTCTGATTTACCTCAAACGACAGGCCAGGTATCCAGCCTAAAGGTTTAGTAAAATAATCCAGTCCCGCATCCAGACGTTGCTGCAACATCAACGCCTCATTTAATAGCTGATTAAGCTCCGCCGGAAGCAATTCCCTGTCTGATGCTGCCATTTCGTCAGATAGATCAGGATCAAGATAAGCCACATTGATCCGAATCCTTATAGCCATTCATCAGACGCTAAAATAACGTCCAGATAGCTTTGCACATATGCGCAATAACCGTTTAAATACCAGATCGTTGGTATAACGCAAAGACTGACTAAACCATAGGTGCCGTCATCTAGCTATATTCGCGATCCAGCGCAATATGTTGCGCGCCCCTGTTGACACAGCGTGCTGAATAACTCCTGCCAGAAGACGCGGTATAACTCATTGGTATTACTCACTTTGAATTATGCAACTCCAATGCCGGATAGTTGCGGGCGAAGGTTTTTCCGCCAGCATATGCTTAGCAGCAGTGCCTCCTCGTCCACCTTCAAATTCGGCTTTATCTGAGGCATTTGCATGCCTGGGGGCAGATCAAAGCCCCATGTCCACCATTGCCAGAAACGCCTGCAAGCCGGACTGCATCACCTCGCCATTTTTTGCCTGGTTTTCCGAATTCCCCCATGTCTTTTTTACTATAAAGCCCTTTTGCGAATGAGCAATATAAATTGTAGCTTGAGAAGTAGTATGAGATTTATGGATGGGCTGACGATATACCGTGCTGAATATCATCATCGGCGGTGTTAACGATTTTCATGCGCCGTTCACCTTGCCCTCCTTGCTGACCTGCCGCTCCACTGAGCAAGAAGCGTAAAGGGGCGCGCTATTACTCCGTTGAGTTGACGCCGGCGTAATATTTCCCCCACCGTTTAAGGCTGCCCGGGCTTGGCTGGATCGCCTGAATCTCTTTGGCATAAGGTGTGGTATGTTGTGACGATTTTGACTGTGACTTTATCACCTCAAGCTTAAAACACGCGCATACAGCGTTACATTCGTTTGCGGAAGCCGCCGAGACCGCGATGATAATGCTATCTTCGCAATTCTGATTATCTGATGGTTTTATTTTCATGATAACTTTCCCAGAGGGGGATGCCGGCTTTTCACCTCACGTCCTTCTTCTTCGGTAACCAGGATATGTCATGAAATAACGATGAACTGAGTAATTTTGTCGGCTTCCGCATTGAAAAGACTGACAGCGGGATTTTCAGCAACGGTTTAATGTAATATAGTGCCGCGATTCGGGGTCGGTTATTACAGCACCGGCAGGATTGCGACGCGGTGTATTCAGGCTCTTTGCCTAAAAACTACGACTTATTGAGCCCACTCCTTTATACACCACAAAGTAACAAACAAATATTAAAAATGACACTGAAAAAGTGTATATAGTAGCTGACTGTATAAAAAAAATCCCAATTGATTTATTAAGATTCGTGACTAAAAGAACACCTGCTTTACAATGCTCTTTCAATTTTCAGGTCAGTTAAAGCTGCACCCCAAAACGCCAGAATAAGGAGTTAGTTGCGCTGCACAAAGGCGTACAAAAAACTATTTTCCTTATATTTCGTAAGTAAAGAGTAAACGCAATCAATATAAAATTATCATAAAGTAGCAACGCAAAAAAATTAAAGCAGCTAAAAGCGATAAAAAACCAACAGCGAAAAAGCACCCAAACAAGCTATATTTTAGTGAAACAAGGTGAGTGCCAGGACCAAGTACAGGAAAAGAGCATTATTTTTGCACCGATGTACATGAATATCCTGCAGTGTTGCCATTTTAGTTGCGATTAATAATGCCGATAATAGTAAAACTTGCTAAAATCAAGACTTTTTAATACAAATTCTGGATTTCTGATCAAGATTCGCACAGAAATTATATATGAGCCAATTGCCAATGTCACATTATACAAATTTGGCGCGCTTGACGACTTTGAAACCTCTGAACAACCGCTTTTGAACGCTTCGATAAAACATCAGGTCAAAGGCACTTTACTGCTATTGAAGGCATTAATGCTTTATTAGCCAGCGATGAACTAAGTGAACAGCGTACCTAAACCAAGCTGCACTTTTAAGCCCAACTTTGCCGATATTGAAACAAAGAAATCTATGAACGGGGTATGCCGTTTTACCGCAGCAAAGTAAAGCTTAGAAATTGTCACCATGGGCGTAGAAGGCATTGACCCCAAAGAGGTGGTAGGCACTTATGTGGACCCCAAAGATTGGAATGCATTGATTTCTGATCCAGATGTGGTGTTGGTTGATACCCGCAATGATTACGAATACAACATTGGCTCATTCAAAAATGCCATTAACCCCAACACCGAAACCTTCAGAGAGTTTCCTGAGTATGTGAAACAAAACCTAAACCCTGAGAAACACAAAAAAGTGGCGATGTTTTGTACCGGTGGCATTCGCTGTGAAAAAATCCACCGCCTACTTAAAAGAACAAGGGTTCGATGAAGTGTATCACCTCAAAGGCGGCATCTTAAAGTACCTGGAAAACGTGCCCAAAGAGGATACGCTGTGGCAAGGTGAGTGTTTTGTTTTTGATAACCGCGTGGCAGTCAACCATGATTTGGAAAAAGGCCAGTACGACCAATGCTATGCCTGCCCCATGTGAAAATACGATGCAAATAGACGAAAAAGAACCTACCTGATGCATATATTATACGCTTAGCGGGTAGGGTTTTTAGTCATTAACTATTGATTTCTTTAGCACCAGCCTGTTTTTTAGCTGTCTTGCGACGCTGCAATCCCAGTAATCCCATCAGGCCAGAACCAAACATTGCGAATCAGCCGCAGGGATAGGCACCGGGTGAACATCGAGGTCACAAAGGAATCGAACTGTTAATTGTAGTGCCTGAAGTTGATCGCGGCATCGGCTTGCAAGTACATAACTAGGTAAAACCAACAAGGCCAGCACCAATGCTATAGGTCCAAGTGTCCAGCATTCATCCATTTTATCAGCGTTTTTTCAGAAAATGCCACCTGAACCAACTGGGGTATCGAATGTATTTATTAACTTAGTGCCAAAATTGGGCCTCTATGTCCATCATTACGAAAATAAGGAACTTGACACGCACCGCCTGATTAAATGAAATCGAAAGTATCTCTCGCAGGGCTGTTACACTTTACCCGCTGCATTAACCAAAATAGCCAGGGTGTACATTGTTTACTAGAATTTATAACTGCTGACATACACCAATCCCTGCTTTATCTTTGTCAAAATGAGCATAAGGCTTACTCGTCAAAATCTCTAAAGTGCCGATGACCGTATCGTTAAAACCATGCCCTGATGATGGTAAGTACCTTCAAATTTTAAAGATCTCTGCACAGCTTTTTCTCACCTCCTGAGAGAGGAAATGTCATAAATGCTATGCAGCAAAGTTCAATACAGCAGCCATAAACGGAGCAACAAAAGATATTGTGATGAATAAAGATACGCTCAAAGAGAAGTTAGCTTTGTAAATGTTAATTTTTAAAAATCGTATATTTCACCTCGCTCATAATAAAAAAGTGAAAATCAGCTTCACTTTTTTATATAGATATAAAATGTAAGTCAAAATTTATCGGATAATGTTTATATCCCATCTCCAATTTTGACGCCGAATACAGTTTATCTATTTAAATTAGCCTTTCATATGTCCTTGAGGACAATACAGAGCGCATTTTTAAAAAAAATGTGATTCATTACAAAACTTATGCGTAAAGAGGAAAAAAACTCTTTATTGCCAAAGCTTTAAAAATAATCACAACGGTAAAATAACCATGGCCGGCATCTTTGATTTTCCAGTAAATACTTTTTTTGTTTTTCATCTGGGCGCTTTTGAAGCTCATATCAGCAGAGGTGTGGATACTTTTGGCGACGGCAACGCCCCCCAGCGTTTTGAAAATAAAAAAGGCCGCAAAAACTGCTTTCTATGGCGACGTATGAGAGACATCCTAAGCTGCTATTTTCTCAAGCACCCACAAACGGTTGTTAGCCGGCATGGCAAAATCATCCTGAAGATATAAACCCTTTTATTTGCCAGAACCTCAACCGCCTCACTCTCCCGAATGCCCTTGCCAGGATCGCGCGCCCGCTTTCAGGTGATGATCAAACTGCGCATTTCTCTCGCTATGTATATTGCCCGCGGTCTTCGGCAACGGGCCATAAAGACAGACCATCGCATTGTCCGTTAAATACCGTGCCAAGCCCGCAAAAAACGACTCGACGGCCTGCCAGTGCATTATATGCAATGTATTTGCAGAAAAAACGGCATCCATTTGCTGGCACGGCCATACTGTATCCAGAACATTTGGGACCAGGCTTTTAGGTAAATTAACCAAGCCAGCCTCCGTTATCCAGCAATCAATGCCCACCCGATGCTCTTCCAGATCAGGTTGCCTGCCATATTAAATGTGGAAGCTGCCCAGCGAAATAGCAGGCATGTTGCCCGGTTCCGCTGCCTATTTCCCAGACGCAAATGGATTCACTAAAGGCTAGCTGAATTTTCTGTAAAATAGCCTGCTTATTATTTTCGCAGGCCTGTGAAAAATATTTTGTCATTATCTAATCCGGATTGAATTAAATGATCATAAAGCGCATCAATAGTTTAACCGAAGTGGATGCATCTCGCTGGAATCGTCTTGTTGCCAACAAAGACCCTTTTCTACGCCATGAATTTTGCTGGCGC
>CALOCH010000003.1:0-21114 GCA_942491615.1 uncultured Gammaproteobacteria bacterium | reverse complement strand
AACACCCGATAAGCAAAAAATTCAAGTGGCTCCTGGGGTCTTTATTGAAGTGGATCCACAGCATCTGGCAACTATTGCAGAGGCAAAACCGAATGATTTAGGGCGTTATGAAATCACTCAGGATCCTCAGGATCGCTGGAAATATAAAACGCCAAGCTTAAGAAATATCGCTATAACAGCACCGTATATGCACAATGGATCGCTTTCTTCCCTAACTGAGGTTATTGAGTTCTATAATCAGGGCGGGGTAGTAAATGAAAATCTTGATTCTCGTATTAAGCCATTAGCTTTAAGCGCAGCAGAAAAAAATGATTTAGTGGCATTTTTACAAGCGCTTACAGGCAGTAATGTCGAGCAATTAGTGGCTGATGCCTATGCGGCTCCAGTAGGTAATTAATCATAACATCTAGCGGGATGGGAAAAACTACCCATCCTCCAGGATTGTTGTCATAGTCATGTGCAATTACGTTCATATGCCTCTATTGACTTGCGCTTGGTTCAAAAATAAGCGCTACCTCAATCTCTTGCCGAACGACAGTCGTTATAAAATAAACAATTTTGACCCATTTGGGTCAGGTGTTTTTGGTGTAAAAGGTGTATAGTCGATTTGAAAGCTTTTTCAAGATTGATAACCTTAAAAGTGGAATAATTGAGTTAAAGGCTGAAAAAAACATTAACCGAGGAGAAATAGAAATGGCTTTATATGCATTTGATGGAACCTGTAATGAAAATGAAAAACTAGAAGAAGCGATTAATGTAGTGCGTTTTGCTGAGATTATAAAAAAACAGTCTGTCGAGGTGGTTGAATATACTGAAGGTGGGGGAATGCGTTTTGGGGTAATAGGGCGTCTTTTAGGCGGTCTGTTCGGCTCAGCGGGCGGTCAAGAATTCACGAAATGTATGATGAGTTAAAAGATAACTGGCAGAAAGGCGATCATACAATTGATATTATCGGCTTTAGTCGCGGCGCTACATTAGCGGTACACTGTGCAACTGTGTTGGCGCATCATGGCTTGGAACTGGTTATTGGAAAAAGCAATGGCAAGCGGTTTAGCCATTAACCCAGACGATGTGAGTAAAATTAAGGTTCAGTCCAGCCCACCTCCGAGAATTAGAAATAATCTCGATCCGCAGCGTGATGCCATGCGGGAAATAAAACCCGGTGATAAGGCCGCATTTTCAGTCTAAGCCGCAGATTTTTATAACTGGTCTGGTATTCAACTTAAAAAAGCGCAGACTTATCAGTTTGATATTGCCACTGATCAGCAAAAGCAGAATGTGAGTATTGTGTGTGATGCAGCAGGCTGGACATCTGATCAATTACCCTGATATCAGGAGGCGGTGATTAAGCATCTTGAGGATAATAGATGGGTACCCGCTGCAAACTGGTTTGAACTTTGTGGTTCTTTAGGGGGGTGACGATGACTAAGTACCTATGCAGAATTAATTTAACATTTATGCAGGATGGGTAGAATGGAACGCCTGCTTCATAGGCACGTAATGACTCGTAAGAGCGCGTAGCGAAACCCATCAACTCCGAGAATGATGGGTTTCGCAAAAGACGCTCTACCATCCTACACGAAACCTAAGAATAAAAGTGTTAAGATAATTTTACGTGAGTACTTATTTTCGCATTGGCTGTGGTGGTGAAGACAAGCAATGTACTACGCCTTGTGATGCGGAGTTATATGCTTTCGCCAATGATTTATTAACAAAGTATGACAATAATAAAGGCAGTATAGTAGTCGATTACACGCGTTGCATAATCGGCAAACGGATAAATTTATGAATAGGAGCGAAAATTTAATAATATCTGAAACTAGGCATGATGCATTTTTTTAAAAAATTCTAAGACGTAGGCCGGACTAGCTTTTTTATAGCACTGCTATAAAAAACATTATCCGGCAGGGTATCAGTTGTCTCATCTGCCGCATAATGTTATCTACGCTACGCTAGATAAGCTAATCCGGCCTACAGAAATACGTTTTTCCAGGTTTCGGGTTTTATTGAGTATTCATTGCATAGCCATCACATAAGGTGGTCATGGGACGGTATCACGCACAGAAGATTTGAAGGGGACATAGTATGATTGATAAAAAACAAACGGCATCTGACTCATCGGACATGATTCATTATGTAATTGTCGTCCATGGCATCGGGCAACAAAGAAAAAATGAGACTGTGTTGCCGGTCATAAAGCAATTTGCTGCTGCTCGACATAATAATGCTAAACAAGCTGATTTTATGACATTGGGCAGGTTGTCATCGCAAACTTCAGAGAAGCCCTGGATAGAGTATCAAGGCATACCCACTCAACCAGATACTGCATTACATGGGAAAGTATGGATTCCACAGCTTGCTACAGGTCAACAAGGGAAAAATATACGCTTCGTTGATTTTTGTTGGTCTGAGGTAACTGCAGATCAATATGCCATTGCAGGTGAAACAACCAAAGTATGGAGCGATGCGCTGATTAATCGCTTGAAATTACGAGTCACATTAGAAGACTCGTGTAGCGGGAAAATTGAAGAAAAACCTACGCAATGGATTGTCGATATGATGAAGGTTTTGCAAGAGGGTATTTTATTTGTTGAAAAAATCATGGATCTGCGTATACCAAAATTGTGGCTCTTCCGGATCTGCCGTGAAACTATGCCATAAACATGGTTTATAGTGCAGAAAAAAAGTCATAACCTATTGTATATAATGCTTTTTATAAGCAATAAAAATCAGAAATACCAAAATTTCACGATTTCACTTATTTCACGGGAAATCCCAGAGAGCCAAAATTGTCTAACGAGATTTTTGGCGAATTTTTGGGTGATGTAGAAATGTATGGAGATTCTCCCTGTACCCGTGGCATAGCGGTGCGCATGTTTCATCAGGCTATGGCAAAGGTGCATAGGGCGCATTATGAAAAATTTGGTGAGCAGGTGACACCCCATTATACAATCATTGCCCACAGCCTCGGGACAGTGATGACACTGGATGCCATCACTTATGCTCATGCCAATGTGCAATCACGTCGCAGTGTGACCAATGTTAAAGCTACCAGTGAGCAGCTACATTTTCATGGCTATGACTGTGCGTCACAGGTGAGTAAAAGTCTAGCGGGCAAGACGGTTGAATTACCGAGTGTGGAATGGGTCAAGTATCTGTATTCTTACGTTACTCTAGGTTCACCTATAGATAAATACCTGGCTTTATGGACAGAAAATTATGCGCATTTTACCCATACTGACTGGATGGATGAGCAGTTAATTGCCGATAGAAAAACCAAGATTCGACACTTCAATTATGCTGATGAACAAGACCCGGTTGGCCATGAGTTAAATTTATTAAAAACTACGCCGGTCTGGCAAAAACTGATGGAGCCAGGTGAGGATGTGGTTTTTACGCGTTATGCTTTGCCGAGTGTCGCGCATGTTGATTATTGGCAGGATTATGATCTTTTTAATAGAATTCTTGATGTCAGTATTGATAATCGTGAGCAGTTATTAACTCAAGATGAAAAGCCTCAGGGGCATTATGTTGAATGGTTTGAAAATGCGATTTACAACAAGGCTTTATTTATATCCTATATAGCCATACCTATTGTCGGCTGGATAATTGCCACCTTATGTCTTGATGTTTTGGTACAGGCATTTATTGCTACTAAAACAACAATGAGTGTGTCTGCAGGAGATAGTAGTGGTTTCCCCTGGACGACGCTGTTAATTTTCCTGCTAACGCTATATTTAACGCATGTGGTGATGGAGTTGATTATCAAATGGCGATTAGTCATGGTCGTCGCTAGAAGTCAGAAAAGCCCTATGGAAGAAAAAGACCAACGAAAAAATGCAAGAGACCGGATACGAAATATTATCCTTTGGACGCCTTTTTTATGGAGTGTACTTTTCTTGCTGTCTTTTATACCAAATATCAACTCCTTTCTACCCGAAGTTTTAACTCCCTTTTTATCCACCCTGCAAGTTGGATTATTTCTTGCGTCTTTAGTTGCGTTTGATATTCGCAGTGTCTATAACACTTCGCGTAATAAATGGAAAAACCTAAAAAATGATTTTCAGGGTATTACATTTGCAGATTATTTAAAGCCTTTACAAAAATAACAAGGCTTGCATAACAGCAGGGAATTAGAAGGGAAAACATTCAATGGGTTGATTTTAATCAGGCATTAACCAGCGAGGATTCAATGAAAGTAGGTGAAATTCGTATTATTCAAAATAATCTTGTTGAAGGAAATTTCTATAGCGGAGCTGTGGACGGCAAACGTGGGCCAAAAACAAATAAAGCAATTGAAGCCGCGTTAATAAAACGAAAAGCTAATCTGCCAGTTGACTGGCAACAATGGTCAGACAAGCGCCAGGCCATAGCTTATTTGCAGTTGCTTTGCCATGATAATGGCATTGATGCGGGGAAAATAGACGGCTTTAATGGACCCACAACTGAAAGTGCTGTGCAGCTATTGTCTGCTTTATTAACATCTGGCTCGATTCCTCGTGGGTTTGTTGATATTAATCCGTTGCGCATTAATCCACAAGGTTTTCCTCTCGAAAACCTGAATGCTTTAATTGCCTTCTATGGCAATCCTTGTGAAGTGCCTTTGGTTAAAGTACCCTGCCCCTGGATGTTGCGCCTGGACTGGGATCTGCGCTCAACAACCCGTACTATTAGAATTCATGAGAGCTTAGCTGATAGTCTGGCGAATATTTTGCGAGAAACTTATGCAATATATGGGCTTGACGGCATTAAACACTTTGGTTTAGATCGCTTTGGTGGCAGTGTAAATTGTCGTAAAAAACGCGGCTCTGTTTCTACCTGGTCAACACATGCCTGGGGGATTGCCATAGACTGGTTTCCTTTGGCCAATAAATTATCCTGGGATAGTCAACGTGCAAGTCTTGCGCATCCCGATTTAGATGCGTGGTGGGCATTATGGGAGCAGGATGGCTGGCTTAGTCTGGGACGTACAGAAGACCGCGACTGGATGCATATACAAGCTGCCAAGCGTGGCTAGCAAGTTCGCTTTCACTTCCGCTCATGGACTTTAGTTTGGCGATGTGTCTAAAATAAAGTCTGCATCTTAGGAGCGCAAACGGCTTGGCTGCAAAACCGCAGCTTGGTTGTTCGCGCTCGCCTTTATCATTGTCTGTTATCATTGTCTGTATCTCAAGCTGATATTTAGCAATAAATCCCTGCATGTTTATTTTGCTTGTCATCAGTTCTTCATATAAAGGTCACGCGCACGTCATAAAAAATTGTTATTTTCAGGTCTCATAAAACACTATGGGGCATTTTATGACCATGCATTATCGCAACTCCTGTACCTCAGGCACACAACCAGAAAATCAAACAAGTGGATTGGCAATAATACATTGCTCGGAAGGCGGCTATAAATTCCTAGAAAATGGCCAAGCGCCTGCTTATAAAAAATTAACTAAGGCCGGCAAAGATGCTTAAAAAATCATTGTTATTGACCGTTGGCGGTATCATTTTTGTTATCGGTATGATTTTATTTCCTCTTCCAGTTCCCTTTGGCTTGCCGACTATGATTCTGGGTTTGGCTATCATGTTTAAAGCTTCAAATAAGGTCAAACGCAGAGTTATCAAATTACTGGATAAAAATCAGCATACCCGCAAGGCATGGCAAAAAGTTAAAACATATCGTAGACAGAAAAAGGAAGATTTGCCTGCTTAAAAAATTGTCATAAAAACTTCAAAAATATTTCATTATTTTGTCACAGTATAAAACTATGCTTGATCCATAAAATAAAGAATGAAATTAAATAAACCATTGTGGGTTTAAAGAGGGGGGTAATAAATATGAAGCTGATCTATTCTGTCCATAAATATGATGTGTTTATGTTTACGTGCTTAATGAATGCTCGCATTCATTGCTATCTGACTAGGGCATCTCGCTATGTTTCTCGTAGCGGGGATGGGCATTTATATTTGCTACTGATGCTCTTTCTGTTGATGACGAAAGGGTGGCAGAATCCATTTTTGCAGGCATTATTGCTTGGTCTACTGATTGAGAGACCCGTTTATTTTGTACTTAAAAATAGCTTCAAACGTCATCGTCCACAAGCGGCCTTAAAAGGTTTTCATAGTCTGGTAACGCCTTCGGATCAATTCAGTTTCCCATCAGGACATACCTCAGCCGCCTTTATGGTGGCTAGCATTGCTGGATTTTTTATTCCTGTCTTACTATTACCGCTACTGTTATGGGCGACGCTTGTTGGATTTTCTCGTGTCGTACTGGGGGTGCATTTTCCTACTGATACTCTGGTCGGAATGGTGTTGGGCGTTAGTGTTGCTATTTACAGTTTAAATCAAATGTTAATATGAAATTATTTTATGGCGTTCAGGGAACAGGTAACGGTCACATCACCCGTGCACGTGTGATGGCTAAGGAATTATATGAGGCTGGTATTGATGTTACGTTTCAATTCAGCGGTCGACCGTACGATCAATTTTTTGATATGCAGATTTTTAATGGCTATCAACATCGTGAAGGATTGACCTTTAATACTGACAAAGGGCAGGTGAATTATATTAAGACCGCATTACAGACTAAACCTCTACGGTTTATACAGGATGTTAAAGAACTGGATTTGTCTGCCTATGATCTTGTGATCAGCGATTTTGAACCGGTCACTGCATGGGCGGCTAAAACCCAGAAGAAAAAAGTAGTGGGCATAGGGCATCAGTATGCGTTTAATCACAGTATACCTCGCTCAGGATCAGATCCTATTGCCAATCAGATCATGAAATATTTTGCCCCTGCCCATATCGGTATCGGTTTACATTGGCATCATTTTGGACAAGCCATCTTGCCACCCATTATAGAAACTCCAGAACTTGTTGATAATTTTTTAAAAAATAAAATTGTTGTCTATTTGCCCTTTGAAAACCAAAACCAAGTTATCAAGCAGTTATGTCCGTTTGAAAATTTCCACTTTCATCTTTACTCACCCACTCCAGTTGTTAGTCAATACGCGCATATTAGCTGTCATGCCTTATCAAGAGAGGGCTTTAAAAAGGATTTATATGATTGTGCGGGCATTATCAGTAATGCTGGTTTTGAGCTTGCTAGTGAAGCTTTGTATCTAGGCAAGAAAATTTTAGCCAAGCCGCTACATGCGCAGATGGAGCAAATTTCTAATGCGGCCGCATTAGAACAGCTCGGTTATGGACACACCATGAAGAACATGGATTCTGCTATCATTGAGCACTGGTTACATCACTGTCATGCGGTTCAAATAAATTATCCGAATACGGCAAAAATTATTGTTGACTGGATTCAGAATGGTATGCCGGAAATGGATGCGAGTTATACCGAAAAGATATGGGGAAGTGTTGATGTGTCGCAGATTACACTTTAAGAATGGTTACTTAGCTAAATAACTCATGCAATTTGCAGTAGTTGTTTTTTGTGAATCAGCGCGCCTTGGTCATTGATTTGTAAATGACCAAGGCGTTTAAATTCAGCAATAATTCTACTTGCTGTTTCCGCTGTAATCGCCAGTATAGCGCCTATATCTTCTCTGTTAGGCAAGAAAAAATAGTGACTTTCACTCAAATCAGATAAATAAATCAGTAGATTTGCCATTCTTTTTTTTGCGTTACCTATGGTTAATTGCGTCAGCCAGATATCCGCATCACTTTGCACCTTGTGCCAGCGTGCGGTTAATTGTTTATATAAGTGGGGTGAATTTAAATTGATCTGCTCAATATTTTCCAGCGGTATACGACAAATAAATGCCGGCTGCAGTGCAACAGCATGGTGTAAATAAGCAGAATGACTTAATGCTTCAATACCTGCCAGGTCACCCTGACGCAATATACGCACAATCCGATAGCTGCCATTTGGTAAATAACGTACCAGTTTTACCAGACCAGAGCGGATGGTATAGATGTTTTGCGCTATTTCATTTTCCTGGTATAAATTCTCGCCTGCCATGAGCTTTATGTCCTGGATAGGAATATGTAATTGCTTAAAATCATCTTGCTGTAAATCTGCAAACAGAACTAAATGGCGGATAGGGCACTGGGTGCATTTTTCTGCGTTATGCCAGGCATGATGTATGACGGTGGGGTTCATTTATGGCTCATCAGGGTGATGAATGATATTCAATTTCGACGGCATAATAACATTTTTTGATTTGTCTCGTTGTTGAATTTGATTTATTGACGCTTTGAAATTGAATGTTTTTTTCCTTCAATAAACTGCCTGCAAGTCATTGTCTCAGTAAACGCTGCGACCCATTAATAGAGTATGCGTTGCATAGCAAGCCCACCAGATCAATAGATATTTTTTCCCGGACTGCTCTCGTTTGTCCTTTTCCCTGATAAAATAGAGGCTCGATTTTTTCATAAGCACCTTTGCTTGCCATTGTTTTGTCATGTCTGAAACCCAAATTATAAAAGCGCCTAAGGTCCCTCATAAAATTAAACATCCAGTTTCCTGGTCGGGGCTAACAGGTTGTGCTGATTCTTTGGCGATTGCAACCGCGATTAAAAACGAATCGCGGTTATTTGTTGTCTTAACGCCTGACACACAAACGGCGCTAAGATTAGAGCATGAATTATCTTTTTTTCTGCAAAATGAATATCCTATATTGCATTTTCCTGACTGGGAAGTGTTGCCTTATGATGTATTTTCTCCCTTACCCGAAATCGTTTCTGAACGTTTAAAAGCCTTAGCCAAATTACCTGAAGTTAACCGTGGGGCTCTGGTTTTATCAGTGGCAACATTAATGCAGCGCCTGGCACCTAGAGATCACATATTAGCCAATAGTTTTGCTATTGAACTGGGCAGCACTTTTAATCTGGAATTAAATCGCATTAAACTTGAAGCAGTCGGGTATCAGTGCGTTTCTCAAGTGGTACAACATGCTGAATTTGCAGTAAGAGGTTCGATTATAGATCTGTTTCCTATGGGGAGTAGTCACCCGTTTCGGATTGAATTATTTGATGAACAGGTTGAGTCGATCAGAACATTTGATCCGGAAACGCAACGATCACTGGCAAAAGTGGATGCTATCCAGCTTTTTCCAGCACGCGAGTTTCCTTTTACTGATGAGTCGATTAAGCTTTTTCGTCAGTCATTTCGTGATGCATTTCCTGATCATTATCAACATAACAGGCTGTATCAGGATGTAAGCAAGGGCATCACGCCTAACGGCATTGAGGCTTATCTGCCTTTGTTTGTTGATACGACAGAAACATTATTTGACTACCTTCCCACGAGTAGCGTGTTTGTCGTAACTGATACGCTTGAATCATCAGCACAGCAGTTTATAGCAGAGATAGATGAGCGCTATGAACAGCGCAAGTATGACTTAGAACACCCTTTATTAGCGCCTGAAAAACTCTATGTGCAGGCAGATGCTTTGCTGCAGCACATTGCTGAGTTTCGGCGTATTTATTTAAGCGAACAGGCGCAGGGTGACAGCTGGCAGGCCGAGAGCACTGCTTTGCCTGATATGAGTATTGATCAGCGCTTAAAAGAACCAGCTAGCCGTTTAAAGGCGTTTGTCGCCAATAGCGCAAGTCGGATACTGTTTGTTGCTGAGACGGCAGGGCATCGGGAAGCCTTAATTGAAAAGCTACGCAGTTATAAAATCAACGTTAAACAAGTAGCCAACTGGGGGCAGTTTTTACAGCTTAGCGATGCGTCCTGTATTGTCGTTGCTTCTTTAGACCACAGCTTATATTTGCAGCAAGCAGGTCTGGCAATTATTACTGAAAGCCAACTTACCGGAGATAAGGCGCAGCAGCGACGCAGACGCAAAAAATCAGCAGCGCGTGAGCTGGAAAAAATAGTCAATAATCTGAATGAACTTACCATAGGCTCCCCTGTCGTGCATCAGGAGCATGGCGTAGGGCGTTATTTAGGTTTGCAGGTGTTAAAATTTGGTGAGATTGATGCAGAATTTCTTACCCTGGAATATGCTAATCAAGATAAATTATATGTGCCAGTGTCTGCATTAGATGTTATCGGGCGCTATACGGGCGTTAATCCAGATACTGCCCCCTTGCATAAATTAGGTGGTGACCAGTGGAGTAAGGCAAAGAAAAAAGCGCTGGAAAAAATTCATGATGTTGCGGTTGAATTATTAGATATTCATGCCAAAAGAGCGCTAAAAAAAGGCCATGCCTTCTCCTATGATGAACGCGAATATCTTGCCTTTGCTGACGCCTTTCCCTTTGAAGAAACGCCAGACCAGCAAACGACAATCGACAATATTCTTGAAGATATGCAATCTGGCCAACCTATGGATCGTGTCGTATGTGGCGACGTGGGCTTTGGTAAAACCGAAGTGGCTATGCGTGCAGCCTTTATAGCCGCACAAAGTGGCACACAGGTTGCCGTCCTGGTGCCAACCACCTTGTTAGCACAACAGCACTATCAAAACTTTCGTGACCGTTTTGCCGATTGGCCGTTTCGTGTAGAAGTGTTATCGCGCTTTGTGTCAGCCAAGCAGCAAAAAGCGATTATGTCTGAATTGGCAGAAGGTAAGGTCGATATCGTGATCGGTACGCATAAACTACTGTCAAAAGACATTAAGTATCGGGAACTGGGTTTGGTGATTATTGATGAAGAACATCGTTTTGGTGTACGTCAAAAAGAGCATTTTAAAGCGATACGTCAGGAGGTGGATTTATTAACATTGACTGCAACACCTATTCCACGCACCTTGAATATGGCAATGTCAGGATTGCGTGATGTGTCTATTATCGCAACGCCACCTGCTAACCGTCATACAATACGCACCTTTATTTCAGAATGGATCGATGCATTGGTTAAAGAAGCCTGCCAGCGTGAAATCAAGCGCGGTGGGCAAATGTACTTTCTGCATAACGATGTCAAATCGATGGACAAGATAGCGCGTGAACTGGAAAAATTAGTGCCCGAAGCGCGGATAGAAATTGCGCACGGACAGATGGCCGAACGAGAGCTAGAACGTATCATGCTGGATTTTTATCACCAACGCTTTAATGTGCTGTTAAGTACCACGATTATTGAAAGCGGTATTGATATACCGACAGCAAATACCATTATTATCAATCGAGCTGACAAACTTGGCCTGGCGCAACTGCATCAATTACGAGGGCGGGTAGGGCGCTCGCACCATCGAGCCTATGCTTATTTCATAACCCCCCGAAAAAATTGATCAGTAAAGATGGTTTAAAACGTTTAGAAGCATTGGAAACCTCGGGTGAATTAGGGGCGGGGTTTATGCTCTCGACGCATGATATGGAAATTCGTGGTGCCGGAGAATTATTGGGCGATGGACAAAGTGGACAAATTCAGGAAATAGGGTTTACCTTATATACGGAGCTATTAGATCGTGCGGTTAAAGCCTTAAAATCTGGGAAACAACCTGAATTAGATGCGCCGATGCACAGCGGAACTGAGGTCGATTTACAAGTTGCCGCATTGATTCCTGAGGACTATTTGCCTGACATTCATGCGCGACTGGTACTCTATAAGCGTATTTCCAGCACGGAAACAAAGGATGAATTGCGTGATTTACAGGTAGAAATGATTGACCGCTTTGGTCTTTTACCTGAACAGGTAAAAGTGTTATTTGCGACGACTGAATTAAAGCAACAAGCAAAAACGATAGGCATCAAGAAAATTGATGTCTACAACGAAGGAGGACGTTTGCTTTTTAATGCGGAACCAAAGCTGAATATGCAACAATTATTAATTTTGATTCAGACGCAAGCCCATATTTATAAATTTGAAGGAGGCGATAAATTGCGCTTTACACAAAAATTTGCCACGACCGAGGAAAAAATAGCCTTTGTCAGCGCATTATTAACCCAATTATCGGATGAAGAGAGATGACTAAGCGATTGACGCTGTTTTTTGCAGTATTACTCTTTTGGTTTAATGGCTTGGCACTCGCCGAACAGCGTTGGTTTCAGATAGAACTGATTGTTTTTACGCAACAAGCGCCCAATAGCGAAATTTTTGAGCAAACTCAATCTGAATTGCAGCCTGTAGGACGTTATGCGCGCGCCAGTTCCGGCAGCAAAAGCTTACAAAATACCTATAATAGATTAAAAGCTGCGGGTGCTTACAGGCCTTTTTATTATCAGTCATGGCGAATTCCTGTGGCCAGTAATAGCGCAAGCTTACCTATCAATATTTCAGGAATTGATAAGCAGTTAAAAGGCTGGCTAAAAATACAACGCGGGCAGCTATTACAAATATTGGCAGATATAGAGTATCGACCGGATGGCACTGAAGAAGATAGATTGATTTATCGCATAAATGAAAAACGACGTGTATTATTAAATGAAGTGCATTATTTAGATCATCCCGTGTTTGGCGCAATTGTCAAAGTCTCGCCGATTGAATAGGAGAAAGTTATGAACGTTAAATATAGTTTATGTTTTATTGTGCTATTTGTCAGTGCGTGTCAAAGCGCACCAGAAAAACCTATTAATTTTACCGATTGTCCAGGTGCCAGACCACAAGTTTGCACTATGAATTACGACCCTGTCTGCGCAATGGATCAAGAAGGGCAATTTACAACGAATTCAAATGCTTGTACTGCATGTAGCCATGAAGAGGTAATTGGTTATCAGCAAGGCTCATGTGTTAAGGATAGATAAAGCGATTATAGAGTGGGTACAGTGTCGCTATTAAAGACTCAAAACCATGAAATCACCCAAAGATGAAGCCAGATACATCTGATTATCAACAACTTTTTCTAGCAAATATTCCTTTGATGGATGTTCGTGCACCAGTTGAATTTGAGCAAGGAGCTTTTCCTAATAGCCGGAACATTCCCTTGCTAGATGATGAGCAGCGCAAAGTGATTGGCACACATTACAAGCAAGAGGGGCAGGATGCCGCGATTGCTTTAGGTTTAGAGTTAGCTACGCCCGCGATTCGTGAACAACGAATGGCACAATGGCAGCAGTTTATCCATCAGCACCCGGAAGGGTATTTATACTGTTTTCGTGGTGGCTTACGTTCACGCACAACCCAGACCTGGCTCAAAGAACAAGGGATAAATTACCCACTTATCAACGGTGGCTATAAAGCCATGCGGCGTTATTTATTGCAACAATTAGATATCAGCGCCAAACAGATTACGTTGTTCCTGTTAAGTGGTTTGACTGGCTCGGGAAAAACACGCTTGCTCGATAAAACTCAGTATCAAGTTGACCTGGAAGGACTTGCTAATCATCGAGGCTCTGCATTTGGATGTGATGTTAATGATTTTCAGCCCACGCAAATTAATTGGGAAAATAATTTATCGATCGCCTGCCTGCAATATCGGCATAAATTTCCAGGAACAGGCTTATTGCTCGAAGATGAAGGCAAACGAATAGGGCGTAATATTATACCGCTCGGTTTTCAAGAGCAAATGTGCCAGGCACCCATGCTATTTCTTGAATGTGAATTAGAGCAACGCGTTGCTATGATTCGTGAAGATTATATTGCCCTGAATTGGCCACTTTATCAACAGCAACATCAG
This sequence comes from uncultured Gammaproteobacteria bacterium, assembly GCA_942491615.1. Classification (GTDB taxonomy): domain Bacteria; phylum Pseudomonadota; class Gammaproteobacteria; order Methylococcales; family Methylomonadaceae; genus Methyloprofundus. The sequence goes on along the minus strand of CALOCH010000003.1, from coordinate 7,609 downwards.
GCTGCAGCAGAGGCAAAATTTTCCAGCTTTGTGCTAGATAATTTAGCGCGCATACAAAAACGCCTCGGCGGGGCGCTATACAACAAAATTGACGCGTCTTATCGTTTAGCACTGGACCATTTATTTGCCACAGGGAAAAGCGATTTATTTGATGAAGGCATCCGCCTGTTATTAGAAAAATACTACGACCCCATGTATCAGTATCAATTGCACAAAAAGCAAAATACGTTTGTATTTAAGGGCGTAGAATCCGATATTCTCGCTTGGATTAATGAACACTTAAAGGATATGCCATCATGATAACTGCACCGATATTTAAAGAACTGGTTTTAGTTGGCGGTGGTCATAGTCATGCCCTGGTTCTACGCCAATGGGCTATGAAACCAATGCCCGGCGTGCGTATTACCTTAATTAGTCCGCAAGCGATGACGCCTTATTCTGGCATGTTGCCCGGCTTGCTGGCGGGGCATTATAGTTTTACACAAACGCATATTGATCTGGTGAAATTATCGCTATGGGCTAATATCCGCTTTATTCAGGATCAAGTGACCGCTATCGATGTTGAGGCGAGAACCCTAACCTTAGCAAATCGACCGACAATTGAATTTGATGTGGTATCTATTGATACCGGCTCAACCCCCAATCAAAAGATTGCGGGTGCAACTGAGTTTAGCACCCCAGTAAAACCCATCAGCGAATTTTATGCGCGCTGGCATCTTATTCAGGAGCAAATACAGCAAGATAAAATCAAATCACTGGCGGTAGTCGGGGGTGGAGCAGGCAGTGTCGAAGTCATCATGGCTTGCGCTTATAAACTACAGCAAGTGAATGTTGCTTTGCAGTATCATTTGATCACCGGTGCGGACGATATTTTACCCGGCTATAACCATCAGGTTATTAGCCAGGTTAAAAAGCAGCTTAAAAACTATAATATTACCCTGCACACTTCAACGCGAGTGACCAGGCTCAGCAAAGGGATGATTCATTGTCAGCAGGGTGAGCCGATTTTATCCGATGAAATTATCTGGTGTATCCAGGCAGCAGGGGCAACCTGGCTACAGCAAAGCCAGTTAAAATGCGATGATGCCGGCTTTATGAAAGTTCGCCAAACTTTGCAATCACTGGATTATGATTTTGTCTTTGGCGCTGGCGATATTGCGCATATGGTGGCTAACCCCAGACCCAAGGCAGGCGTTTATGCCGTGCGCCAGGCACCTGTGTTATTGCATAACTTAAAGGCTATGCTGCTGAAGCAAACACTGATGAACTATAAGCCGCAGGATGGTTTTTTAAGTTTATTAGCATTAGGCGAAAAGAAAGCCACCGGCTCAAAATCCTTGTTAAGCTTTTCGGGTGACTGGGTTTGGCGCTGGAAAGATTCGATTGATCGAAAATTTATGCAGCAGTTTCATCAATTGCCCCCTTTGGCAATGAACTCTATCGCGTCAATCAGTGCACAACTGATTGACGATGAAGAACAAACAGAACAGCATAACCCACTAAAACGATGTGCCGGGTGCGGCGCAAAAATAGGCGCACATATATTGCAGCAAGTGACCAATGAGCTATTGGGCGAAGGGCAATATCAGCCTCAGGATGCAATACAAATTAGCCATAAAGCTGAAATTGTCTATCAAAGTGTCGATACACTTAAAACGCCCATTCATGATCCCTGGCTATTTGGCCAAATAGCCGTTAGCCATGCGCTGAGTGATCTGTATGCGATGAATCTTAAACCTGAGTCCGCACAAGTGCTGATTACCTTGCCTTACGCCAGTCAGAACATTCAGAAACGACAGTTGAAAATGCTTATGCAAGGTATTTTTAAGCAGCTGGATACACTGCAATGCCGATTTCTAGGTGGTCATACCTCCGAAGCAAACGAGCTTTCAGTCGGTTTAGTGGTGAATGGTATTCAGCAGCAAATGCCTTTATTTCATAAGCACGGCCTGGTTCCGGGAGATAAACTGGTCTTATCCAAACCCTTGGGCACAGGTGTTATCTTGGCAGCGGCTATGCAAGGTTTAGGTGATGGCGAGGTGTTTAATCAAGCGATTGAGCTAATGTTACAGGCGAATGATCAGGCAGCCAGGCTATTAAGCGAACTTGATATCCAGGCGTGTACCGATGTCACTGGCTTTGGTTTATTAGGGCATTTATATGAGCTGTGTCAGGCATCAGCGTGTGCCGCCATTATTAATTTAACGGCTATCCCTGTCTTGGCAGGCGCCGAAGCGCTAGCATTACAAGGTATTAAAAGCAGTCTATATACGCAGAATCGCCAGGCACTGAGGTCACTAAGCTACGATGACGCTGCTACACAGCACATTCGTTTTGAGCTTTTATTTGACCCGCAGACCTCGGGCGGCTTACTCGCAGGAATACCCGCTAGACGTTATGCCGAGCTTGATGAAAGTTTTCATCAGCAGTTTTATACCATTGGTGAAGTCACTGAATCGAATGCTTCCGAAGCGCAAATTCACATCGTAGCCAGCTGAGGAATGTGTATGAAATATACAGTCTTGATTCTACCATTCAGATATTTTCGCCACTTTTGCACACATGCTCTGCGGGGAGGGCGAGAAATTGTAGAGTTTTAGTGAAAAAAAGTGGGATCAGCTTTAAGACTTGTCCCACTTTTATGATAGGTGTGTTTTCTTTGCAGAAAATGCTTACATTTGCGACTGCAAGTAATTTTCTATGCCGACTTTTGTGATCAATTCCAATTGAGTTTCAATCCAGTCTACATGCTCTTCCTCACTGTCCAGGATATGGGTAAATAAATCACGTGAGATAAAGTCACTGACACTTTCGCAATAGATAATTGCTTCGCGGAGCAATGGAATGGCAATAAGTTCCAATTTTAAATCACAAGCCAGCATTTCCTGTGGATTTTCTCCAATAAGAATTTTGCCAATATTTTGCAGATTTGGTAACCCTTCGAGAAATAAAATGCGCTCAATTAGCATGTCAGCATGCTTCATTTCATCAATTGATTCGTGATATTCCTTTTCGTTAAGCTTTTCAAATCCCCAGTTTTTATACATTCTGGCATGTAAAAAATATTGGTTAATAGCGGTTAATTCATTTTCTAACGCTTGATTCAGAAATCCAATAACTTTAGTATCGCCTTTCATAATAGATAGTACCTACGATTGATTAATAAAGTTAGATAATAGCGGGTATTTGAGTAGAAGGCACACTATTTTTATTAACCAGTTCTCGTACATGTCGATTACATTTTCCACAGTCCGAACCGACGCCAAGACATTGATGCAATGCTTTGCGTGTATTCATACCGTCATTAATGGCCGTTTGAATTTGTGTGTCAGTGATGGCCTTACAAACACAGATATACATGGGAGCCTCTTTTATTAAATATTTTTGCTAATGATAACAATTCTCATTAATAAGTAAAGTGATTTTTCTGAGTTTTTATTGTTTTTTACATATAATTGATGAGTCATTAATTTTTGAAGAGTAATTAAATGAAAAAATCTTATGAAAAACTTATAGTAATCCTAGTGCTTAGCTTTGCTTCTGCGACTGCCATCGCCGCGGGAGGGCACGATGGTCATGGCAGTAGCGTCAACAAAAGTGGTAAAAGTGCGTGTAAAAATACCGTGATCAAGCGCATGAGGCCTGAACACTTATCCAGTGTTGCGCCAAAGTCTGAATTATCTTTTCAGATCGATGGTATTGATGATGAAAAATATGTAGAAGTTACAGCAAAAAAAATACCTGTACCCATGACAGTCGAACATAAAGGTGGGATTTTGTGGTTTAAAGGGAATTTGCCGGATTCCCTGGTTAATACTGCCGCGCGAATTAATGTAGTCGTTAATTACAGCAAGTGTCCTGCAGAAAAAGGCTGGTTGTTAAAAATCACTGAATAAGCAACATTCTGCAATTCCAGCGTTGCACAGATAAGCTGGATTTCACTCTTCTCTAGCTTTGCCTTGCACAAAGCTAGAACGAAACTAAACTGACCAAAGCACAATTTAAAGCTAATTGGTTTGCCTACCAGCAGTACATCTAGTTGCTGGATAAATCTTAATCATTCAATAATGTAGTGAATTATATTTTTGATCCCAAAGAGAGTGATTGTTCTTTGAAAATGAGTATAGATTTCTTGCCTAAACTAAAACATCTCCTTACTCATTGGTTTTTATTAAACTATGTTAAATAACATGATTATTGTAAGTCATATAACCTTGTGCACATAAAAAAACAGTTACTTGGTGACTTTTATCTTTTTTAAAGTGAGCTATTTAACCTGTTTATGTTTTTTAAGAATTAACTTATTTAATAAAATAATAGTGGAATACCGCAATATAATAAAATAATAAATTAATTAATAATCATTATCACTTACATTTGAGGTCAAATTATATTAATAATATTAAGGTACTTTATGTAAAATATAATGGCACAAAATATGCTTTTGATTGCAATAGTGAACTATCTGCAAGTTCGCATAAAAATACATTAAGGGATGTTTTAATGAAAAAAATAATAACTAAAAATTTAGCTCTATCTGCCTTAACAGGTGTCGTTCTTGTTGCTAGTCAAATGGCTAGCGCCCATACACGATTGCAAATACCTGCTATTGATGAAGGCACCCGAGTTTACAATAACCAGATCATTTCTCATGGCTGCCGTAACCCAGCCACGGAGGCAGTTGACATTACTACTATAGGAACTGTTGTTGTATTTCCAGATGGTGTAGATTCCAGTATTACAGTTGATGGAGTGGCTAGTGATCAACCACTAAGCGCTTTTATTGACAACTGGGGTAGCCCTATACGCAAATTGCAAAGTAAAGATCTTTTTGCAATGGAAGCAGAGATTACAGACTCACTAGGTAATGTTTTAGGCTATTGGGCCGGTGTTGGCGGTCGACAAGGTAGCTTGATAGGTGCCGTTCCATTCCGGACAAATTCATTTGTTATTACAGAAACATCTTGTGCAAAAAGTGTGAAAGCGATTGTTGCTATTGCTGATGTTTGTAAATTAACGAATGTCGCTGGTTTCAATGATGCGGATGTTATGTTATGGACTCCAGCCGTGGGTTCACAATTTGATGGGACTGAAGATCTTAATGGCTATAACTCACCTGCGTCACTTATGATTAATCGTACCAGTGCTTTACCTGAGGCTTGTGGTGAAGGGGTAGAAGTTGTAGTGACTCCATCAGCCGTCCAGTTAAATCGTGATATGCCTGTTAAAATCAATGGTGTTCAAGTGTGGCCATTGCCTAATTAAGTTCTTATCTAATACACAGGGATGTTTGTAACGAACGATTTATTTAACATCTTGGTTGTGGCAAAGTGTTATATTCATTTTTCGTTTCATTGAATATCAATAAATAGCGCGGACATCAATGTTGCTGGTATACAAGCAATACGCTTGGAGCTGGTGAAATTAAGTCCGCCTTACGGTTTGGATCAATATGGAGGTCTACTACTCCATGTTCATATCTGGTAACACAACTCAAGATAGGATATTTCTATGAATTTAAGTCCCTCTCCCATGATATTGCTTAACGCTGCATTGTTATTAGCAAATTGTGCGTTTAGCTCTAATAGTTTTGCACACAGTGCAGGCGCAACGTTAGGTGCTGATGGAAAAAACGCTAACGCAACAGCACTTGCTGCTGTGACCTGCTTTGATGATGGTAATGGCAAGCCAGCAGGGCTTTTTACGCAAATAAAAGATTTGTCTGATCCTGTGCCAGGATTACTTATCAATATTCAATTGTACAAAGGTATTCAAGCGACCAGTACAACAGATACCGTTTCTGGTGATGCTGATTATAGTAAAGGCGTGCAACTTAACGGTGGTCCTGGTGTTTATCAGATGATAGTCGATAAAACGGATAAAGGACCAAGACGCTTCGATGTTATCTGGCATTGTATGACAGCAGATCATCTGCATACCGGAACGGATATTACTGTTCGACAGTTTCAATAATTCATTATGAACTGGCAACCCAAACTATTATTGGGCCTCGTAGCACTGATGCCCATTATCTCTCTTCAAGCAACAGAAGTGGGGCAACCGCTTAGTGCCTGTGCGCTAACTAAACTAAGTAATAGCCAGCAAGCCATTGAAATAAATCAATTTACAGGTAAAGTCCTGTATCTTGATTTCTGGGCCTCCTGGTGTCCACCGTGCGCAAAATCCTTTCCTTTTTTAAATGCATTACATCAGCAATATCATCAGGAAGGATTAGAAATCATTGGTATTAATTTAGATGAAGTACCCGCAGACGCTGAAAAATTTTTAATCCAGTACCCAGCTGAATTTGTCCTTGCTAGTGACTTGAGTAAGCAATGTGCTGAAAATCTTGGTGTTGCTGCAATGCCTTCTTCTTATTTAATTGATCGAAAAGGTATTATTCGGCATATCCATTTGGGGTTTCGCGCAGGTGAAACGCAAGTATTACGCGAGATGGTACAACAGTTACTCCTGGAGCCAGTGCTTTAGGGCTTATCGCGATATGAAAACAAAAAAAATAGCGCTGATAATAGTGTTAGTTTTGAGTAATGTTGTATTAATCAGCTGCTCACAGGTTAAACCCTGGGAGCGTGGCAACTTAGCCAAACCCCATATGGCATTAGATCCAAACCCATTACAAAGCACATCACGCGCACACCACTACGGTAGCCGTGAAGCAGGTGCTGCAAGTAATGCATCATCTGGAGGCGGTGGATGTGGGTGTTATTAACAAAAAAACATGCTCGCCACTAAACACAGACCTACACCAAACTGAGAAAACAACAGCAACAAACTCGAGTAACCCAGCACTACAAGCCTTAACTTCAGCTGCTTTGCTATTGCCAGGCTTACTACTGACGCCATCAAAAGCTATTGCAGATGATAGTGTCAGTATGCAGTATAGTTATTTTAGTGAAGGCGAACGTCAGCTCTATAATGTACCCAATACCAGAACGCCTATTAGTGTTAATACCTTTCTGCTTAGCTCGCAGATAAGTCTGACTGACAGAATAAAATTTGCTTTCGATTTCAACCAGGATACCTGGTCTGGAGCAACGCCCGTTACAACATCACCTTTAGTTGCAGGTGGCAATAATCCAGTGGAAGAGAATAACGCTGACGGAAGTGTTACTGTTGTTGGTGCCTCTCCGATTATTAATAGTAGCATGTTGATGGATCACCAATTAACACCATTAGCTCAGGACCCTGTTACCGGTAAAATTCTAGGCACTGAAACACAACTGGTACACGTACTTTCTTCCGCGTCGCCAGAAACACGCAAACAAGGTGACTTTAATCTGGCATACGAATGGGATACCGCAATTATTAATGCCGGTGGTGGATTATCTTTGGAAAATGACTATCACTCCTATTACGGAAACTTGGGAGGGCTTTGGAATATCAATGAAGGCTTGACCACGCTTAAAGCTGGTTTAAGTTATAACTGGAGCGAAACCCAAGCCATTATAGATCATGATGCGGCGCCGTATATCACTAAAACGGCCTACCTAGATCAAATTGAATTTCGGGGTGGCTCAGAAATTTTACATGGTAATAAACAAGATTGGTCTACTAATTTTGGTGTGACCCAGATTCTTAATAAAACGGC
>CALOCH010000002.1:0-11924 GCA_942491615.1 uncultured Gammaproteobacteria bacterium | reverse complement strand
CCTACATTAGGCTTACAGGGTATCAAGTCATTTTCCGTGAGATCAGGTTGTCTGAAACTACTTTGAAGGCAATATTAAAGACGTCCCATATTAACTTATTTGTCAGCACTGCTTGTGTTTGCTAACGGCTTACTTAGCACTCGTGTGTTATCTTTATTTAACGGGTATATTGTTAGTACCCTACCTCTTAAACAATTAATAATATCCGCAACCAGGCATGATGAGTAGTATTCAAAAATGCTGCATTACAATACCTGCCTGCTTGATATTGCCTCTGGACCTTTGTTAAATAATTCATGAGTATCAACAATATAGACTTGCAGGATTTTAAGTGTAAGTTTTAAATTGCTTTAATTGGTTTTTCAAGTAAAATTTGCTATCCATTTTCTGGTCATGACAGTTTTTTGATTACGGGCGGTTAAAAAGGAAGTTTGGTGCCGGATCTAATCCAATGTAAACAGCGCTGGCGCACAGATAAAATAAGTTAAAATATTCAATGCTATCTGCTATGCATGGGAAGAACAATGATTTTAACGGTCCATACTTATAAGCCCGGAGACCTGCCTGAAAATTTTTTTATTTGGTGCAGCGGAGGGCTGTTGACGGAATGAATTAGCCCTTCTTAGCTGTTTTTTCATTTTTATTTCCTCTACTGTGTTTTTACACTTTTTTTGCGCAGGCGGCGCAGAGGGAATTATGCATAAATTTTTTATTGCCAGTCCTTTCTTGTTCAGCACATTTCCTACAGCAGTAGCGGCAGATAACACCTTAGCTCTTGCTCCCTTAACAGTGACCGCTACGCGCAGCCAACAGGATTCACGGCTTGTTTCTAGCACGGTGATTTCTCGTTATGATATTGAACGTAAACAATTTAACAGTATTGAGCAGGCTTTGCGTGGCATTGCCGGTGTTAATATTGTCAATAGTGGTGGTTTAGGCAAAAATACTTCAGTCTTTTTACGTGGTACCGAGTCCGATCAGGTTTTAGTGTTGATTGATGGCGTACGTGCAGGCTCTGCCACATCGGGCGGTGCTGCCTGGGAGCATTTACCGATCGGCGAGATCGAGTCTATTGAAGTTATTCGCGGACCCAAATCTAGCCTGTATGGTGCCGATGCTATCGGAGGGATTATTCATATCCACTCTTGCGCTACAATGGCCTCCACCTCAACAAATTAATCCAACACACTCTGCAGGTATTCGAAACTATGCTCATTATAAGATTGCCGGGGGAGTGTCGGGCGCGGTTGATCAGGCTTGGTACAATACGCATTTCAGTTACCAGCAGACCGAAGGCTTTAATTCTTGCGCAGGAGCCTTAGCTTATGGCTGTTTCACTAATAGACCGGATAGAGATGGCTATCAGAATTATGCAGGATCGCTACACATAGCAAGCTATCATTTCACCGATTGGTTGAGTATAGAAGGACATGCGCTGTATAGCCGTGGGCATAATGAATTTGATGGCAGTTTTGTGAATGAAGCTGATTTTGCACAACTTATTTATGGTGGCAAGGCGACTATACAGGCAATGGACGTCTGGCGAATTGATTTAAGCGCTGGGGTAAGCGAAGATGACTCAACTAATGATTTGAATGGCATGCAACAAAGTATTTTCGATGCCAAAAGAGCTTCATTTTCGGCACTGAATAATTTTAGTTTGACGCCTGAACATTTGCTTTCTTTAGGTTATGATTTTCAGAATGACAGTATTGATAGCACCGAGAACTTTGCAGAAACATCGCGGAACAACCATGCCGTTTTTATCAGCTATCAAGGCGCGTTTGCTAAAAATCAGTTTATTCTGGCTTATCGTAGCGATTTCAATCAGCAATTTGGACAAAATAGCACCTGGAATGCTTCATGGGGTTGTCACTTTTGGATAACTGTATCTATGGTCTCCGCTTCTTATGGAACTGCTTTTAAAGCGCCAACCTTTAACGAACTTTATTTCCCCGGCTTTGGCAATAGCACGCTAAACCCTGAAAAGTCGCGAAGTTATGAAATAGGCGTTAGCGGCGAGCATAATGGCCAGAGTTGGTCGCTTAATGGCTATTTGACCTATATTAGCGACATGATTGCCTATGATAATTCAATCTTTTTACCTACTGAAATTTAAGTGTGCAGCGCAGGATATTGGATTTAGAACTAATGCTTGGAGGACAACCCCATGGCTTTGATTTGCAGGCAAATTATAGCGTTATGGACCCGGAAAGCATGGATGCAGCTACTTTTGGCAATATTTTACCCAGACGCGCGCAACAGATATTTCGCTTTGATATAGACAGGCAATTAGGCGCTGCCAATGTAGGCAGTACTATTAATGTTGAAGGACGACGCTTTGATGATTTGCAAAATACGAAATATATTGATGGCTTTGTTACCTGGGACTTAAGAGCAGAATACCAATGCTTTGGGGAGTGTTACTTTGCAAGGCTCAGTGAATATTTTTCTGAATGCCCAATATCAAGCAGCATTTGGTGCATAACTCCCCAGGCGTTACCGTTTTCTTTAGTCCACATTTTATGCTCCCACCGTTTAAGAGGTTTATATGAACTGGATACAACAAAATGCCATCTATTTAAGGGTTCGTGCGCATACAATGTCGATGGCACTCACACGAAGCGATCATTTTGGTAGTGTGATAACTTTACCTGATGCGTCCTTGGCAGTGTTTTATTTAGCAGGCATTTTTACGGGTGGTATGGCAAGCTTTGCAGTGTTATTGACAGCAACTGTTTTACTGGCTTACCCTGCGATTACTTACGGGCAAGTCAGCGATTATTGTATTTCTCCCGCCTATGTTTTTTTAATGCCTACTTATGCGCTTATGTTATTTGCCGGACGCTGGAGTGCAAAGTACGCATCATTCAGTAGTCGTGACCTGAGTCATCAGTTTGGCTATTTATTGCTGGCAACTTCGCTTTGCCTTTTTAATTTCTAACGGGAGTTTTTACCTGTTTTCAGGTAAGTTTCCAGCGTTATCAGTTATGGAATATACGCAACGAGTGGCAAAATATTATCCTGCTTATATAAGCTCAACTGTAATCTATAGTTTAGTCGTGCTATTTTTTACCAGGCTTGTGGCTACCTTTTTTTACAAAGAAAAATACAAAATGGCTTAATTAGCAAAGGTTGACAGGTAAGATTACACGTCTTTGATATTGCCTTAAAAGTAGTAGTTTACACTTTTTTTCAAAACGCTGGGAGCGCGGGCAGCTTGCCCGCTTTTACTAACGCTATGCAGGCGAGCTGCCCACGGCTCCCAGATAAAAAACAACAAAAGTGTTAACTGGAAAATACCTAAGATTAGCATTGAAATTCAGATAGCTAAGCCTCCGTTTCGAATGCTCCTGCCAGTCCAAACTGAGAAACTTTGCGACAAAACCAAATAAGCCAACCGAAACAGCAGAGTCACATGAGAAGAAACCATTAAACAGCAAGATCTTAGCAGCGAGTTCTATACCCCTGAAAAGAAATGTTACATCGTTGAATTGTCAGTACGGCTGATGATCCAGAATTATCAATCGCTAGAGCAAGAGTGAAGCCAGGGGTGACTACTCGCTGGCATCGGCTCTCAAATACAGGCGAACGCTACTACATCATTCAGGTATTGGGCGTGTTGAGGTTGAAAATCTGCCAATGCAACAAGTGAATACAGGTGATATCGCCATTATTCCACCGATGTAACGTCCAACGGATCACTAACTTATCGGTACAGAAGATTTAATCTTCCTGGCTCTTTGCACTCCTCGTTTTTCGACCGAAACTTATGAGGATATTGAAAGTGAAAACCCCAGTGTAGGTCTTGACACCAATGTCTAAATCACTTGGAGCATTGAACCCCGAGCGTACGCTAACGAGGGTAGGTTTTGTTGCAAATAGTCCCAATCTTAATGCGTCTATTGCACAGGAAAAACTACCTTGCCAATGCCATGCACTGTTTATACAGCAAGTCTCATTATGACTTGCTCCCAATCCAGTTTCTAACTTGAAAACCAATGGGGGGGCAGTCTCGAATGCTGCTTACTTAGTAATCTTTATATTAATAAACAATAACTTATATATAGGTTGGGTTGGCTTATCAAGCGAAGCGCGATAACGTAACCCAATAATGCCTCGTTTGATAGCTATGTTGGGTTAGGTTTTTATTGCTTTGCAACAAAAATCTAACCCAACCTACAGCGTAATGCATTGGTTATATACCAATAAACTCTGAGTTTAATGGTGGCCAAACAAACTTGATTTTGTCATCCGGTTGTTTTGCGTTTTCTGGCGATTCCTACCAATCCGATCAGTCCTGATCCAAACAACCACACAGCCGCGGGCACAGGAACTGCAGGCACATCGCGGTATAACCAAGCTCCACCGTTAAACTGCGCCACTTCGTTTGCGCCGATTGTAGCATCTGTCACAAAACGAGTGCGTGAAGATTTTAAAAGACCTGCTAATGATCCACTCGTTCATATGATGCGTAAGCTACCCCACCGACAGTATCACTAGTTAATCCATAAACTTCCCTGTCTGTGAAGTGGAGGGTTGATACGCCAAAGACAGAGTTACGGGTGAGATTAAACCCGGTGGCCGTTATCCATGGGGTCAGGTTGTCGATCGGCTCCTCGAATGAGTTGCTACTCCCTCCTAAATGCGCTGTGAGTGGACCAAAAAGTAAATCGCCGACGTTGGCTTGTGTCGCCCAGGTCCAACCGTCCAGCGAGAATGAGTTGAAAGTAGATGTGCTGCCACACACGCCTGATGGGCATTGTGCATTGAAGCTGTTCCAAGTTGCACCATTGAATAGGTCGACTTGGGCCCATTCTTTGTCGCCCACGACCACCGTATTGGTAATCGTTGCTGCCTCAGCAGTTGATACTAATCCAAGTAAAAACACACCGGCGCATATTACGCCTCTTGATTGTTGCTTTATCATTGTTATCTCCTCCCAGTGCAAGGGTTAATGTATTCAGGCGTGAACAATTCTGGATATATAATTAACTTCTGCTGATTATGTTGATTATTTTTCATAAGCCCCCATAACGAGCTCCTTTTATTTGGTTTCATAATATTATCCTCTAGTAAGCCAAGTAGGGTGGGCAGGCATTTTGGCCTACCGTTTTCCACCATAGGGTATGCAACACTCACGGTTCAAAACTCCTGTGGAAGTCACTGGAAAATGTTATTTTGCATAACTGTAGCTTACACAGTCGGATCACTCTGCACATCAGGCTTACCCTGATTTTTCTATGGGGGATTCCCCTATAGAACGATAATTGAGTAATTTCCGAAACCAGGCATGATGAGTCTTATTCAAAAATACGAAGCCGTAGGCCGGATTAGCTTTTTTAGTGCGCAGCATTAAAAAAAGTTATCCGGCAGGGTGTCTATGCTAAGTTAGATAAGCTAATCCGGCCTACAAAAAACGTTTTCCTTGGTTTCTGGTTTTATTGAGTATTCGTCCCTATGCGGCAGAAATAAAAGCAAAAATAAAAGAGGACAAAAGGCTTAATCGGTGCTGATATTTTCAACCCATTGGGTAGCACGTAGCGTCAACTGAGCGGCAGACTCGATAATCAGTTTGTTCTTGATATGTTCGCGGTGAGACTCGATGGTTTTAATGCTCAGGGATAAGTCCTCTGCGATTTGGCGTGTTGTGCGGCCTTCACCGATCAGTCGAAACACCTGCAGTTCACGGTTACTGAGACTATCCATCGGTGAGTCAGGTGCCAGGGTTTGTTGATCCAGGTATTTGGTAAAGCCGTGGCTCTGTAATTGAGCGCTCATATAAATTTCGCCGTTCAGCACACGGCGGATGGCTACCAACAACGTTTCGTCGAGCTGCTGTTTGGTGACATAGCCAGCCGCACCAGCCCGCAAGGACCGGAGGGCATACGTTGATTCATCGTGCATCGTCAGCACCAATGTAGGGAGTAGCGGATAGCGCACTGTTATATCTTTGACCAAATCCAGGCCGCCTCTCCCACCGAGTTCAAGATCAACAATTACCAGATCGGGTTGCTGCGTTTGAATGCTCACAAGCGCTTCCTGATAACTGCCGGCTTCCCCACAAGCAATAAGATCGGCTTCAAAATTGATCAACTCAGAGAGCCCACGGCGTAGCACGGGGTGATCATCAACAATGAGTATCGTCCTTTTACCCGGAATACCTGCTTCAGATGTTGTTACGGACATAATTCAATTCCTCACTGGTTGCTCGCGTTTCGAGCAATGGAAATACACAAATAACCGCCATACCTGACTCGGTGCGCTGTTGTACCTTAAGGCTTCCGCCAATCAGGCGCGCCCGATAGAACATCGTATGCAGCCCAATCCCATCTGAATCAGACGGGTTCCCGGACATACCCACAACGCCATTATCCAGGATACTCAGGGTGCCTTGCTGTTCTTTTAAGCACAAACTGAGTTGGATGTGTCTGGTTTTCCATGGACAACAGCGTTGTTTACCGCTTCCTGGGCAATGCGAAACAGGTGGCCTTCAACTTCGCTATGTAGCCGTGGAAATTCACCATCGCACATGAGTGTGCTGGAGATGCAAAACCATTGCTGGTTATTGAGCGCTAAGGTGGTCAAGGCTTCCTGGGAGACCTATGTTGTGTAGACCAGGTGGGCTGAGTCCGTGTGCCAAGTCGCGGGCCTGGCGAATGGATTCGTTTAACAGTTGCTTGATTTCGACGGCTGCGGCAGATGCTGTGGTATCGACATGCGCGGCCAGGCGCTTGGCAAGCGTCGAACTTAGGGCTGCAATACCAGCAAGATTTTGGCACAGGCCGTCATGCAGTTCTAAACCGAGGCGCTCTTTTTCTCGATCAGCAATTTCAAGGATCTCTCGTTCCTGTCGTTTCTCTCGGCTGGTGTCACTCGCTATAGCGAAAATCTGCTGGCATTCCGGTACACCCCACCCATGCTCCATCGCAACCAATGGTACGAACCATCCTTATGACAGCAGCGATTCTCGAAGAAGTTTGTCTCCTGGCCTTTGACAAGCAACTCAATCTGCGCGCGCATGACCTCACGATCATTGGGATGCACGAAATCGAGAAAGGGTTTAGCCTTCAATTCCTCCACCGCCCATCCTAAACGACTTGTCCAGATTGGATTTAAGCGCTTGAAATCGCCATCGAAACATACAATGCATTGCAGGTAGGGCGACTGTGAGAAAACGATCAGAGTTCGTCGCTTGTATGCTCTGCAGCTGTGGACTGAGCTGTTTCAGTATTGCTCTCTTGACGAAAGGTAGCTGACTCCTCGATGAGTTCAGCTTTGCTTGATGCGTGTTGATCCATATTTGATCCTGATTCTCCGCTGTGTAGTTGGGCGACAGTGGTCGCCACATACTCTTGGTCAGGGGCTATCTACGCAAAAGAGAAACAAATGTATCGGTCAACAATGAATTAGAATCATAACGTTCTTTTTCTCATTATGACAGTGTTTTGATCAAAATTATCTTTAGCATCATTCAAAAGTCACCTGAAAAATTCACCCGGGCATTCATTAACGGGCTCAGGTGATCCACTATCAACTCAGCCCGTCATAGATTGCATCCAGTAAAGCTAACTTCATCTAACTGATACGTTTAAACGTTTATTATTCCTGCATTACAACGTGGATTTTGCACAATTGTTAAGCAACATTTTAATTGACTCGTCAGTCGTAAGTTCTGCCCAACTTGACTTTTAACTACCAATCATGGATTTTACTCTAAACTTGACAGGGGAAATTCATGCAAAATTATATTGATCAAGCTTTAAGGGCTTTTCGGAGCAATTTTTCAAGGCACAGCAGTTGGTTGTTATTTTGTGCCACTGTGATTGGTTTTATGGGTGCAACTGAAATGATCGGCGTTACGTCGCTGTGCCGTTTCTGGATGCTTGATGAGGCAGGTTACCACTACGACTGCTCCATTTATTTTAGATCCAAAGCTTATTGTTACGAAACGCTGCTGCACACTTGGCAACGCTTCGTTGTCGGGCAAGGGAAAGCCGTTGAGCTCTAAGTACCTATGTAAAATAAATTTAACCTTTATGAAAATGCCACTTTATGACTTACCCCAATATTTGCAAGTACATTAAATAGTTCCCGCTCCAGCGATTGATAAGATTCATAGGCAGAAAAAGGTAGCCATTCGTACTTTATTTTACGCCAAATAATCTCAATGATATTTAACTCAGGTGAGTAAGGAGGGATAGGATAAATCGTTAAATTGGCTTCTTTCCAGCGTTCAATGTTTTCCTTGAATTCATTACTTGTATGAGTGGATGCATTATCAATAATCAGGACGGTTGGGATTTTTATGTTCTTAGAAAATTCATCAATACAAGCCACCACGACTGAGGTATTAACCGTTCCCTCGAAGACAAATGAATCAAATTCACAATCTCTGTTAACAAAGCCCAATACATTGAGCCGTTTACTTTTCGAGCTAGGAACTTCGATTGTTTGATCTGACAGTTGCCATGCATAAGGAACGCAAGGTTCCAGTGTGAACCCCGATTCATCAAAGTAACATAAATTGAGTTGATTATCCTTATGCTGTTGTATTAGTTCTTTTATGTTTTCTTGCGCTACATCAAAATCTTTTTGATTTCGCTTGGTTCGCAATGATTTTCTGACCCGTTTCCAGACAAGGCCAGCTTGTTTACAAATCAATTTTATCGTATCAATACTGACTGTGATGCCTAACTCTACCTCCAAATCAGCAAGAACTGATTTTAACGATCGAGGCGATTTCTTAACTCTTTTACAATATTGTTTTTTTGATTATCGGTTAAAATACTTGGGCGTCCTCGACCCGGAAGATCAATCAGCCCATATTCCAAATTCTTCCCATTTAGAAAACCACGTTGAAACCGTCTGGCGACATACATTATATGTCGAGCAAATCACCGGAACTGAAACTCCCCGGTGACTTAATAAGATAGCATGAGATCGCCGCCTGCTTAAATAACGCGGATGGTTTTTATGCATCTCATTTAATGTGGTAATTTCTTCTGTCGTGAGTTCATCTATGTAAATCATCAAAAACCATGGGTAATAAAATAATTAGCTTATTATGATACATTTTTAGTTAAATTAATTTTTCGTGAGTACTTACTGTGCCAGGACACGGATTGAAACCTTGTTCTGGGTATTGAAACACTTGCGCGGAGCCTTTAAGTGTCGCTTCTGGACCAAAGGTTTGCTGAGGCATTCTAGAAGACCATTCCCAAATCGGCTATTGAAGACGCCTCAGCTTCATCAAATCAAGGCCGTAAAAGCGTGCTGGCAGTCCTACGAAACGTTTGTTTTGTGTGCTTGCATTGCCGTAGGGTTGATGCAATTTATTTCGCTCAATTTAGGCGATGATGTTTGGTCAAAACATCGGCTTTACCTGCGGACTCGGTCACGCGAATTGCCATCCGAGAAAACGTTTAAGCAAGTGTTGGCGGCATCCTTCATTAAACAATTCTTGCGACTTGGTAAAAACACCATCATCGACGAAATCCGCACCTACTTTCTCAAGGTTTCGGATGAAATAGATGATAACTAAGCAGGTACGCCTTTTTTCTAGGCGAAGAAGGTAGTTGAAGTCTGTTTTTTTATTCTCGCAACACGCTTGCGCGGATAAGCTGTGCTTGTATTATATCGGGTAACTTGCGACTGACGAGTTCTGAGGAGTAAGCTTGTATCATCATGACTAAATAGGATACCCGATCCATTGATTATTGCCAAAAATAATTAGAGGTTAATTTCGGGGGGTATTTAATCCGCGTTCCTAAGCGGCCTAATTTTTCAAAAGCCACCAATACCTGACTACAACACTCGGTTGAAATATTAATTAAATAAGCGTACATTTTGTAGTGCAAACAATTACGAAAAGCTAAACCTATTGAAAAGTAGGGGCAGAAAGTCACGGGTCCAAATGACTAAATGCATCACTCCATTAGGCTATTAATTTTACGAGTGCGAAGAAAAGCTTTACTTTCTATTGCTGTCTTCTAGTAATTCTGCGGTAAATTTTCAAGTAATCCGTAGTTTGTTCATCTGATAGGCTCAGTAGCATTGTTTCTTCTAGAAAGCGTGGGTATTTTGCCAAGAAAGTAATTTAAATCAATACCATAAGCCCTTAAGTTGGCGCATATAGGAAATGAGCGGTTACTTTTTTATGTTACACTAAAAATCAGTTTCGATATTTACTAGAAACTTTTTTCCAGGGTGAACTAATTTGAATTTTTTTATCATAAATTCAAGTGCTTAAAGAAATACGTGTAAATTTTATACCTATTTTTAAGCTGTAGTAACCTGATTTATAGGGTGCTTTATTTTAATGCGTTTGCCCTGACTTTTTTTCTAATATCAATAACACGAGGGAATAAATTATGAAAAAATTAGTATTAACTGCCTTAATCTTTTTTGTATCCAGCATTTCCTTTGCTGATAACATGGTCATTTTTGGTGATTCATATTCTGATACAGGAAATTTAAACTCAATTAGTTCCGATCTTCAATATATTATGTCTGTCACCGATGTTTACAAGCAAGGAATTCTTTCTGATGGTGACCCCGCATTAGAAATTGTTGCACAAAATGGTAATTATGAAACGGGTACATCTTTACACTTTTTTGGGCCCGCACAAGGCAGTAATTTTGCTGTGGGAAGCGCCAGATTAACTGATCTAAATCCCAGCTACTCAGCCCTTTCTATGACGCATCAAGTGTCCGCATTTTTAACTAGTTTATATGCGAATGATAGCAAACTAGCCTATGTTTGGATTGGCATTAATGATGTTCGTGATGCTGCTAAAACAGGTGTTAAAAAAACTATTAAATCTCATATTAGATTAGCCGTTGATGTTTTGAAAGATGAACTTACTCGTTTGGATGAAACCTCATTAACTCAAGTGGTTGTGCTGCCAGTCCCCGATACATCTTTGCTACCTGAAATTGATATTTTAGTGGACACTTACCCAACGATTGTTGATGATTCTCAATATGCGTCAACTTTGTTCAATAAATTAACTAAAAATATGATTAAGGAACTCAAAAAAGATGTGTCTTATGATCTTGTCTTTAAATCTAACTTCTTAGATGCTTTTCATGGCGCTTTAAATTCATTTCAAGACCCTAAAGCTTATTGCAAAACTTTGCTAATCACAGGCACTCCTAATCAACCAACGGATTATTGCTCTGAAGATGTTTCTGCACTTCCACAGTTGCCTTTCGCTGATGAAATTCATCCTTCTGCCGCCCTTCACAAGAAAACTGGCGGATGGTTAAGTGTTGTAACACCAGTTGCAAGCGATAAACTTTAATTTTTATTATTAACTCGTCAGTCGTAAGTTCTGCCCAACTTGACTTTTAACTACCAATCATGGATTTTACTCTAAACTTGACAGGGGAAATTCATGCAAAATTATATTGATCAAGCTTTGAGGGTTTTTCGGAGCGATTTTTCAAGGCACAGCAGCTGGTTGTTATTTTGTGCCATTGTGATTGGCTTTATGGGCGCAACTGAAATGATCGGCGTTACGTCGCTGTGCCGTTTCTGGATGCTTAATGAGGCAGGTTACCACCGACTGCTCCATTTTTTTTAGATCGAAAGCTTATTGTTACGAAACGCTGCTGCATACTTGGCAACGCTTCGTTACCTGCGGACTCGGTCACGCGAATTGCCATCCGAGAAAACGGTTAAGCAAGTGTTGGCGGCATCTTTCATTAAACAATTCTTGCGACTTGGTAAAAACACCATCATCGACGAAATCCGTATCTACTTTTTCAAGGTTTCGGATGAAATAGATGATAACTAAGCAGATACGCCTTTTTTCTAGGCGAAGAAGGTAGTTGAAGTCTGTTTTTTTATTCTCGCAACACGCTTGCGCGGATAAGCTGTGCTTGTATTATATCGGGTAACTTGCGACTGACGAGTAATT
>CALOCH010000001.1:0-294049 GCA_942491615.1 uncultured Gammaproteobacteria bacterium | reverse complement strand
TAAAGCCGCCAAACCCAACCTACGATACTTGTTTCTTAGAAGAAACAGATATTCAACTAATAGATGGGGATAGAGGAAAGAATTATCCAAATCAATCTGATTTTATGGATAGTGGATACTGCCTTTTCTTTCACCTTAAAAATGTTACTTCTTCAGGGTTTTGTTTGTTAGAGAAAGTATTTATAAGTAAAGAGAAAGATAATGAATTAAGAGCAGGAAAGCTTCAAAGAAGAGATATTGTTGTAACTACAAGAGGTACGCATAGGAAATGTAGCATACTACAGTGATGATGGATATGCCATTTGGAGATGTCAGAATTAATTCAGGAATGATGATTTTTAGAGTCAATAGTAATCAGTGGAATAGCAGGTTATTATATTTTTTATTATCATCAAGCTTTATAAAGCAACAAATAATAAGACTTACATCTGGTTCAGCAGTCCCACAATTACCAGCAAGGGATTTAAAGAAATTTAAATTACCTAAAATTCCTCTAATAATACAAAATAAAATGAGTTAATTATCGGCTCCATTTACGACAAAATCACCCTAAACCACCAAATCAACCAGACCCTAGAACAAATGGCGCAAGCCCTGTTTAAAAGCTGGTTTGTTGATTTTGATCCCGTTAAAGCGAAAATAAGCGCGAAAGACGCATGGATTAATCTGCACGGCGCAATACCCGCTACCGATTCCCCTGTTTACGCTGACTACGCACAAAGTCTATGTGCTGCCGCGATGTCGGTTATTTCAGGTAAAACCACCGCCCAGCTTGAGGCATTTGCCACACAAAATCCAAAGCAGTACCAAAGCTTAAAAGCAACGGCGGACTTGTTTCCTGATGCGATGCAGGAGAGTGAGCTGGGGGATGTGCCTGAGGGGTGGGAAGTAAGTGAAATAGGTAAAGAAGTTACTGTCGTAGGCGGTGGAACGCCATCAACGAAGACTCCTGAATACTGGGAAAATGGCACGAATCATTGGACAACACCGAAAGATTTGTCTGGGTTGAGTGATAAAATTATTACAGATACAGAGAGAAAAATTACTGATGCAGGGTTGGCTAAAATTAGCTCAGGACTCCTTCCCGTAGATACCGTGTTAATGTCATCTCGTGCCCCTGTTGGCTACCTTGCTTTAGCAAAAGTTCCCATTGCAATTAATCAGGGACATATCGCTATGAAATGCGAAAAGGTGCTCACTCCAGAGTATGTTATTCAATGGTGTGATTCTGTTATGCATGAGATTAAACAAAGGGCGAGCGGTACGACATTTGCCGAAATTAGCAAAAAGAATTTTAATGTAATTCCAGTGATTGTTCCTAAGCATGAAATAGTCACAGCCTACAGTAAGGTTGTGGGTGATGTTTATCAGGGGATAGAGAATAATGTTATGGAAAACCAATCACTAACCCAACTCCGCGACACCGTCTTACCCAAACTGCTTTCAGGTGAGCTTTCTGTTAACACGGGAGTCGAAGCATGACACATGATTTAACCAGCTCTCAGGTAGCTAGGCAAAATGTATTAAACAATGGTTATGCTTTAGAGCAACTAAATGCACATTTAGCGTTGGGTGGTTTAGTTTTTGACGGTGAGACTATTTTTACTAAGTTTCAGGCCGCTGAGATTTTATTGGTGGATGAGCGAACGATTGATCGCTACTTATCCAGTCATGCAGAAGAACTTAAAACGAATGGCTACCGAATTGTAAAAGGAAAAACTTAAAAAAACAACAAGATGGCTTATGTCGACGACATGAATGTCGTCGACATAATTGACCCTAAAGCGATAGGGCTAGTAATCGACAACGACAAGGAGGCATAAGCGATGAATGAAGACCAATTAGAACAACACTGCTTAGACTGGTTTCGTGAAGGCGGCTGGGAAACGCTGTATGGACCGGATATTGATGGGGGAATGGGCGGCTCGCCCATTCAGGGGCAAGCTGCCCCTGCTCCCAGAGATTATCATGAAGTGGTGCTTAAATCGTATTTGGAACAGGCGATTATTCGGCTTAATCCGCATCTTCCTGCCAGTAGCGTTGAACAAGTGTTAGCGCAAGTCAGCAAACCCGCCAGCCTTGATTTACTGACTAATAACCGAGCCTTTCATAAGCTGTTATTAGAGGGTGTGCCAATTGTCTATAAGCAAGATGATGAGCAAATTCATGACCATGCTTTTCTGATTGATTTTCAAGATGTCACGCAAAATCGCTTTCTGGCGGTTAATCAATTTACTATTCAAGGCAGTAAACAGCCGCGTCGCCCTGATGTTATCTGCTTTATTAATGGTTTACCGATTGCCATTTTAGAATTAAAAAGCCCAAAAGATGAAAATGCCGATATTTGGGATGCTTTTAATCAATTACAGACCTATAAAGATGAAGTAGGCGATCTATTTGCATTTAACGAGGCATTGGTGGTTAGTGATGGTTATACCGCGCGGGTTGGCTCGTTAACGGCGAACCTAGAGCGTTTATGCCCTGGCGCACAATTAAGAATGAAGACGATAAGCCGTTGCTGGAATGGCAACTAGAAACGCTGGTGCGCGGCTTTTTCGATAGAGAACTTTTGTTAGATTATATGCGTTATTTTGTCTTGTTTGAGACCGATGGCGAGCAGATTATTAAGAAGATTGCGGGTTATCATCAATTCCATGCGGTACGAGAAGCGGTTCGAGTGACAGTGATTGCTGCGCAAGCTTTAACGGGTGATAAGGTGAGCGATAAACGCGCAGCTTATAGCGAAGATGTGCAGCGAGGCAGTAAAAAAGCCGGTGTAGTCTGGCATACGCAAGGTTCGGGTAAAAGTATCTCCATGTGTTGTTATGCGGGAAAATTATTACAACAAGCCGAAATGAATAACCCGACTTTATTAATTGTCACAGATCGTAATGATTTAGATGGTCAATTATTCGCGACCTTTAGTTGCGCGCAAGCGTTATTAAAACAAGTGCCTGTGCAGGCCAATGATCGGGAAGAGTTGCGCCGTTTATTATCGGAGCGTGAATCAGGCGGTATTATTTTTACTACCGTGCAGAAATTTTCACCGATAGAAGGCGAATCGGAACACCCTATTTTGAATGCGCGACATAATATCGTGG
This sequence comes from uncultured Gammaproteobacteria bacterium, assembly GCA_942491615.1. GTDB lineage: Bacteria > Pseudomonadota > Gammaproteobacteria > Methylococcales > Methylomonadaceae > Methyloprofundus. Next base: position 290,948 of record CALOCH010000001.1, on the reverse strand, counting down.
TCATTTCTGATGAGGCGCATCGTAGTCAATATGGGCTAAAAGCGGTGCTGACTAAAGAGGGGGAATATAAATTTGGTTACGCCAAGCATATGCGTGATGCGATACCCAATGCCTCGTTTATTGGCTTTACGGGAACACCGATTGCCTTTGATGATAAAGATACGCGCGCGGTATTTGGCGGCTATGTTTCTATTTATGATATTCAAGATGCTGTTGATGATGGCGCAACCGTGCCGATTTATTATGAATCACGCTTAGCTAAGCTGGATTTGAATCATGCGGATATTGAGGCTTTATCCAGCCAAGTCGATGATGTGATTGAAGATGAAGAAGATGTCGGTTTACGGGAAAAAACTAAAGGTGAATGGAGTCGCTTAGAGAAACTGGTAGGTGCTGGACCGCGCTTAAAACAAGTGGCGGCTGATTTAGTCGCGCATTTTGAATCACGCAATGAAAGCATGGAAGGTAAGGCAATGGTGGTCGGCATGAGTCGAGATATTTGCGCCCAGCTTTATAGTGAAATTATTGCCTTACGTCCTGAATGGCATGATAGCGATCCAGAAAAAGGGGCTATTAAAGTAGTTATGACGGGTTCGGCATCGGATCGCGCTTTGTTGCAGCCGCATATTTACAATAAACAGACTAAAAAACGCCTGGAAAAACGTTTTAAAGATGCGGCTGATCCCTTAAAAATGGTGATTGTACGTGATATGTGGCTGACGGGCTTTGATGCGCCTTGCTGCCATACCATGTATGTTGATAAACCCATGAAAGGCCATAACCTCATGCAAGCGATTGCGCGAGTGAATCGGGTGTTTAAGGATAAGCCTGGTGGTTTAGTGGTGGATTATATCGGTATTGCTAATGAATTAAAGCAAGCTGTTAAAACCTATACGGATTCCAAAGGACGCGGTGAACCGACTTTATTGGCTGAAGAAGCATTTTCCATTTTGCTGGAAAAAATGGATGTCGTGCATGGCTTGTTTGCGAAAACACCGAATGGGGCAGGGTTTGACACTTCGGGTTACGAAACAAAAGCACATCAACTTCTGGTTCCTGCGGAAAATTACCTGATAGGGCTTACTGACGGCAAAAAACGTTTTGTAGATGTCATGTTAGCCATTACTAAGTCGTATTCTCTGTGCAGCACCTTAGATGAAGCCAAAGAGCTAAGAAAAGAGATCGCTTTTCTATCCGCCGTCAAAGCTGCGATTACCAAATTCACCACCGTCGATAAAAAGCTTTCTCAGGAAGAGAAAAACTCAGCGCTTAAACAGATTCTGGATAATGCCGTCATCGCAGAAGGTGTCGCTGATGTATTTGCCTTATGTGGCTTGGATAAGCCGAATATAGGTTTGTTATCGGATGAGTTCTTGGAAGATGTACGCCAAATGCCGTACCGTAATCTAGCCGTTGAGTTACTGGAAAAATTACTCAAAGACACGATTAAAGCCAAGACGCGCAATAATGTGGTGCAAGAGAAGAAGTTTTCAGATCGGCTCCTGGAAACCCTCAGAAAATATAATAACCGAGCGATAGAAACCGCGCAGGTCATCGAAGAGTTAATTCAGATGGCAAAGGATTTTCAAGACGCATTGCAACGTGAAGCGGAATTAGGGCTAAATCCTGATGAGGTCGCTTTTTATGATGCATTGGCAAATAACGAAAGTGCAGTGCGTGAGTTGGGCGATGAAATCCTAAAGCAAATCGCGGTGGAAATTACCGAGAAATTGCGACAATCCACAACGGTTGATTGGCAGGTGCGAGATAGCGTTAGAGCTAAGTTGCGGATTCTGGTGCGACGGACGTTACAGCGCTATAAATATCCACCTGATATGGCGGTTGAGGCGGTGGAGTTGATATTGAAGCAGGCTGAGGTGTTGTCTAATGCTTGGACTCTTCGGTGAAGGGTTAGTCGCTATTAGGTTATAGAAGGCCTTTATAAAAATGCTAATAACTTGAATGAACACTACGTTGACACTAAAGAGCTATGTTTTCTGAGCGATCAGGATTTAACGCAACGGACTCCACTTTATGCCAATTTCTTGTCGAGCCTGACCGACCAACGTAATGGGTTTTCTGCTTTCTTCTCTAAATATAATGCTTCACGTTTTTCCAGAATAGGCAGATCTTCATTCTTATGACGTTGTATGGGCGTGACAAATTTAATCTGACTGTGATGATGCTCATGGTTGTACCCGTGCACAAACTCCTGAGTCCAGATTTCTCTGACTGACTCTAAACTTTCAAACCCCTCTTTTGGCCACGAGGGACAGTATTAAACCGTTCTAAATAACGCTTCAGAGTACGGATTATCATTGCTGACACGCGGGCGATTATAGGAGCTGGTTAGGTTTAAATCATACTTCTTACTGCGTAACGTAAATGACTTCATCGGGGTCCCATTATCTGAATGTAAAACGAGCTGACTTTGCGCTGCTTTCTCGTTAATTAAGCTCCGTTCGAGTAATATAGCGGCATTTTTGCCAGTTTCTTCTGCATATACCTCTGCGCCGACAATTTTTTGACTGTAAATATCCTCTATCATATAGAGCTAGTAAAACTGACCCGTGACAGAACCTAAGCACCCTACTTGATCCGTTTGACGTTGCATTAATTATCGTCAGGTTTCAGGTATTTGCTTCTTTCCATGCGATCTTCCAGCTCACCGATATAGGCATCTAAAGTTTTTTCCAGTTGTACAACATAGTTTTGCATATTGAGTTCAATATTCTCCGTTCTAGCTATGAGTTCGGTAAAACGTGACTTTTCCGCCTTTTCTATTAGCTCCTTGTTGGACTGCAGTTCCCGAGAATGCCGGTGTAATTCGGAAATAGAAGTGGATTGCAGGTAAATCAAATTCATCAGAAAGAGTACTGTAACGGTAATCAATATACCCAATAAAATCAGGCCCAGCGGAAAGTGAATGATGCCAAAACCAAGCGACAACTCACTAGGGGCAATAAACACAGGCCAATTATGAAACGCAAGCAAACCGGTACCTATCAATACCAGCAACAGCAAAAGACCAAAAAATTTCATACAACAAAACCTCTCTTTGATTTAATGAATTCAAGAGTCATTTTAACAGCAAACAATCAAAACAATTGCCCAGAGACTATATTTAAAACGCAGTGCTATGTCTTGACCACTATTATTATGCCTTTAGTTGGCATCTCTCATATTGCCCCTAAGGTATTACACTTTTCTATTTTTAAAGTGCTGGGAGTACAGACAGTTTGCTCGCTTTTATTAACCATACGCAGGCGAGCGGTCCTTGCTCTCAAATAAAAAACATCAAAAGTGTCAACTGAAAATGAAGTATATCCCCATTTATACCAGATATCTCGGATGTTTTATCGAAAAGTGTCAACCGAAGAATGAAAGATGCCAAATATTCCATTATTTCATGACCGCTTAGTTCGACATACACCCCGATATCCAGGGGTGCGGCGGGATCAGTCGCAATGATACGGACAATATCGTCTACCTGCATTTTGCCACTCCCGGATAGCGTGTGTATAAGCTCGACTACTTAGGAATGAGGGCTAAATAAATCCCGAAACCAGGAAAAGCTAATCCGGCCTAAGGCTTTGTGTTTTGAATAAAACTCATCACGACTAGTTTCAGATATTATTAACAATCGTTCCTTAATGTTTTTTCAAAAGCAAAGTTTTCACCATTGAAAGCATAATCATGAATTTCATTCAGCATATCCGTGCACCTTTATAATGTGGCACATTCGGGATCAAATGGTGCTAAACCTGCTGCAATTAAATCTGCATTGATAAAAACGGGGCACCCAGCCTCATTAGGTAAAAACTCGGTTGCAAAAGTGGTTTCTCCGGCGCCATTAGGGCCAGCAATAATAATTATTTTCTTATCTGAAACAGAGTGCAACATTAGAGCTCCTTTTGAGAATAGCCGGGTAGGCAATATTTTTGTGCCTATCTTGTTTATCGGTAAATGGCGGTCAAACGGTAAGGATGTTCGCCCACTCTGCTCTCTGCTGGGTTAGTGAAGCGCAGATAACGCAATCCGACATCGGGAGCTATTTTGTAGGATTACATTTTTTAATGCTTTGTAATTAAAAAGCTAATCCAACCTACAAATACCCGCCTTATGGGTTGCTGGAAAGTTACGGCCGTAATGTCAAAGTCGTCACGCAAGCCTGTGTAGGCCTGGTCGAGTGTATTGAGCGTGGAGAATTAAATACTGCACATACCAAGGCTTTAATTCAGCAATACTGCGCACCATTGCTGGCAGAAGGCGCAGATACCATTGTGTTAGGCTGCACGCAATACCCTTTTGTACGCGAGACGATTAACGATATTGCAGGAAAAGAAATCACCCTGGTAAGATACCGGCGGGACTGTTGCCAACCAGTTAAATCGTCGCTTGAAAGAAGCGGATTTGCTGTCGGTTAACGAGCAGCGAGCAAGTGTGCATTTTTGGACAAATAGTAAAACGGCAGATGCGAAACAGGTGATTACTTAGTTATGGGGTGAAAGTGCAGAAGTAAACATTTTATAGGGCGTATTAGCTCAGTGTAATACGCTGCATATAAATGGGGTGTGCGGCCGAGCAGGGTAAACTTAAAATATTTACTTTTTTCTTCGCCCAACCAACAGGTCTCTCCATTTAGTTGCTGTTATCCTTGGGCCCTGTCAATCTGGCAATTTACACGCAGCAAAAATTGATCCGCCGCAGCTGTATGTTAAATACTGCTTTGCTTGAAATTTGGTTTTATTGCAACGATTTCGATCAGGCTGACACGCTCCTCATCGAGATTGCGATGCAGGTTATAGGCCTTGGTCTGAATGTCGTTGCCGACTAACAGATAGACACCCAAAAACGGTAGATTTGGCTCTCCCTCTGGTTCTTTCACATTTGCAAAAGCTTTTTGTGCGAGATCCGTCTTGTCATTCCATACTTGGATATCATAACCGGCTGATGTTATCAAATGACGAAATAAATCTAACGGCACCAGAAAACTCATGGAGCTGTCTTGCGCCCACGGCACTGGATAATACAGTGGTGTGTTTTTATTGCCGCATACCTCATACAAAACGGCACGTCCGCCGGGCTTGAGAACACGATAGGTCTCCTTTAGCCACATCAGTTTATCTTCGACATTCATGTTCATTTGGAGTGACCAGACACCATCAAAAGTGCTGTCCTCAAAGGGTAATTCCAGTGCACTGCAGGCATGGAATGTTACCTTATCCTGCATATTGAGTAATTTCGTTAATTCCTTTGCGGCATCAATATATTCATTACTCAAATCGATACCCGTCACGCGGCATTTCGTTGCATGAGATAAACGACGTGTAGAACCACCAATACCGCACCCCACATCCAGAATGTGCATGTCTGATGTGAATTCTGCAAGTTTAATAAGCTCTTTGGTTGCGGCGTCACCACGGATATGAAACTCATCCACGGGTTGAAGATCATCGAGTGTGACTTTTGACAAATCCTTGCCAAGCTTATTAAGTCCATCAATGATCTTGCTATACAAATCATTTGGCGAGTAATAGCTGTATATATGCTTGATATCTTTAGCCATGATCTTTAATTGCCTATATAAATGGCGTCTGGGTAAACTTAAATTTTACCCTGACCTCAGTTATTCCACACCAGTTATTTATCCCCAGTTATTTCGGAGTAACAATGTTTTTGTTGAAACTGAGCGACGGCTGGCGATTCTCTTTTGCAGCTTATATGTCAATAAATTCGCGCGACCTGACCCTCTGCTTTTGTTTGCGGTACTTAATGCATTGTGGGCGGCTATTCCTCCGAAATCACTTTCGGATTTTTAATGCAGATGTAATCATACCTTTATTGTCCGTTACATGGCAGCGTAAGAGTTCTATTGAAAAATATGAACTTTATAATGGAGGAGAGCTTATCAAAATTTTTATTGACGCTTCTGAACGCGATATTTAATCTACAGGACACTAATACAAACGGATATAGAGATTTATGCATACAAGCCGTTCTTTTAGTTAATTAAACACTGATGGTTTTGAAAAATTAAAATGAAACAAACTACAACTTTGATTCTTATGTTTATCGTAAGCGCATTAATGCTCTCAGGATGTTCGACACCTATTAGCGTAAAGCATGTAGATATTCAGGATGCTTATCGTATGAACACCTCTAACGCGTTGTCAACTAGTGCGCCGTCAGATGCATCACGCATCGTGCTCAGACGGCAAGGATTGCTGGATAGATTCGAAACTGAGCCTACTGTGGTGCTGGCCGAACTACATAGAAGTCTTGAACCAATGGGTGATGAGGATCGGTTGTTTGCGTTGGCAGAACTTTCTATGCTGCATGCCAGGAATGTTAAAGACCGCGCCTATTTTCTGGCATCAGCCGTGTATGCCTGGTCACTGTTGTTTCCAGGAAATGGATTGGATATACTGATACCGCCATCTGATCCAAGACTCCGATTTAGCTATGATATTTACAATCAAGCCGTTGCTCAAGGTTTGGCTGCAGACGATGATGCGGAAGAAAACGAAGTACGTCTGCAAGCCGGGAATTACAAACTCCCATTCGGTACACTACAGTTAAGCCTGGATGAATCTAAGATCGCGTGGGGTGGATATCCGCTAGACCGTTTTATTTCAACTAATGTTCTGGAAATTGATGGTCTCAGAAATCGCTACCTTAACTTTGGAATCGGTGTTCCATTAGCAGCAAGTCTTGCAAAAAAACAGGTGTCAGAAAAAAAGGTTGCTGGTTCAGATCGCCTTGGACCATTCATAAAAGTTCCCGTTACTGCTTTGTTGCGTTTTAAAAATGCGCGAACTAATCTAAACAAGGGCAATATACAAGGGCAAATTGAAGTGTATGCAGCAGACCAAACCTCAAGCGTAATAATTGATGAGCAAAAGCAGTCTCTAGAGTCCGATTCAACAGCAGCACTTGCTTATCAACTTAATGATAGCCCTCTCTACTCTATGGAGCTCAATGTATTTTTACATGGAGGGGCCTTTACTAGTGGTTTGATTCCAAAAAACCGGGCGCAGGATGGTATTTTTTTTATGCGACCTTATCGCCCCGGGAAAATTCCAGTGGTGTTAGTGCATGGGACCGCATCCAGTCCCGCACGCTGGGCTGAACTAATTAACGAACTTAATGGCGATTCAAAAATTCGTGAACATTTTCAAATATGGATATTTGCATATGACAGCGGCAATCCTATTGGCTATTCAGCAGGCAGATTACGCAAAGCACTGGAGAATACTGTTCATGACCTTGACCCAGAAGGCAAAGACCCTGCATTACAGCAGATGGTTGTCATAGGCCATAGTCAAGGAGGGCTGTTGACTAAGCTGACTGCAATTGACAGTGGAACACGCTTTTGGGAGCAAATCAGTAGCAAGCCATTCGAGCAGATCAAGGTGAGTGCTGCAACCCGTGAACTCTTTCAACAATCAACATTCTTTACGCCTTTGCCTTTCGTCAAACGCGTCGTGTTTATTGCGACACCACACCACGGAGCAATGTTAGCGGGATATCAAGTGGTAACGGGGCTTGCTTCCAGAGTGCTCAGCTTGCCTATGACCTTGCTGACGAGAGTCACTCAACTTGCGACAATCACGGGTGATGAAAAATTAACGGCTTATCTACGTAGACCGCCAACGTCGATTGATCATATGAACCCAAACAACCCGATGCTGCAAATTGGGGCATCAATACCTGTTCCATCAAGCATTCCTGCACATTCGATTATTGCAGTTAAAGGCGATGGGCCAATAGAGGAGGGTGATGATGGCGTGGTTGCCTATAAAAGTGCTCATATTGATGAAGCAGTTTCGGAGTTGGTGGTTCATTGGGGGCACTCGTGTCAAGGTCAGCCGGAAGTTATTGAAGAAGTCAGACGCATTCTGTTTGAGCACTTAAAGACATCAGAAGCAACACTACCCATTTATCAAGAGACTGCAGAATTGCCAAACTCATTCCCAAGCGGAGCGCGTGAGAATGAGAAATAAAGAAACAAGTGGTTTCAAGAAAAATATACAAATTCAGTTTTATATATTTTTACCTTAATATTGATGTGATTTTGTTGTTGAAAATAGGGTGGTTTTTGCATATTACCTGAATCCTGAAAGTCATATAGGAGGCTATTTTGTTGTCCTGAATTCAAGGATGTCTCTTATATTAAGCGTACGCTGTATTTATTTTAACCTCAGTTCGGGATAAAAACTCAAAGTAAGTATGATTCGTAGCCGGTATGAAATGCGGTGTGACTGGCATGATGGTCAGCTAGCTAGTGAAAAAGTAGGCGAAAGCAAGGGTGTCCAAAGAAACTCCCGTTAGCTACCCAGCAGGGAAACACGGTTATTGGGAGCCAATGCGGAATCGATCAGAAGCTGTAGCCAAATCGATCACCTAAACGAAAGTGAACCTTCGTAAGGCGGCAACAAGGGGATAAGGTGCCCGCGACCACCGAAGTCCAATATTCTCACCGTAACGTGTTGTTGTATTGAAGGTAGGTAGATCGAGAGAGTTGACTATCTTACCCAGTGAAGAGCTGTCGGCTTTGGGTCGGAGTAACTGCGACTCCTTAAGCCCTAAGCGCTACAGTAATGTAGACGTTATGAACCGAGGGTTTTCAGATGAAGCCATAGTAATCGTAAAGTTTGGTGCCGATGAATTCATGGTGACATGGAGGAGGATAAAACATCAAATCAGCAACAGGACGTTGGAGTTGAAGGGCGGAACACATAAGTGATTATAAAGACAGGTAATATAGTGTTCTCTGAGATCAGCCTTTATAAGGAGTGATTAATTATTTGCGTCGTAAACAGTGAACGAATTGATTGTGCGAGATTGTTGAAAGATTACTACTAGAGTATGACTTGTGGTTATGAACTGCTAAAGGTTAAAACCAGTTTCTATAGGGAGCATAAACAAGCCGGAAGGGGATTTTTTTGATTTGTTTAGAAAAGGAATATTATAGGAGGTACTTGCAAAACACTACATGATGTAGTGCCGTTCCTTTGAAAAACACTATATGTAGTGGTTTTTAGAGTAAAAAAACATAATTTTGCAAGTTCCTCATAAGGTTTAAAATTGAGTATGTCATATGTGAGGAGCCGTGTACGGACACGTACACACGGTTCTCTGGGCAGATGGTAGCTGCGGGACTCCCTCTGACCCGATCGGGTAACGCAAATCCGAGACCAAGTCAGCACATGAATCCCTCCCCCTCCCTTATTTGAGTCCTTTCTTCTCCCCTCCCAGCCGTTCTACTTGATCGTGAAAAGTGGCGGGACTTTTTTTGCAAAAGGCGTGACGCTTTATGCATCTCAAAAGTATCTGATTGATAGCTATTTGCGTAACTCGTAAGCTTGTTGTAGCAATGAATTAAGCGTTTCTTCTTTTTCTGAAATATCTTTTTCCGTGAGCTTGAGCCTATAGCTTCCCCAGCGTTTATCATAATCAAGTATGTCCAGTTCTGAATTGGTTATTAACTCATCTGTTTCTTCTGCTTGAGGTAAGCGTATTTCAAGACGTAAAGCACCTTTTTGTGGACGGCACACCGCAAAATTGCAAGCACGCCCATCTACCCAAAACCCGATATAATATTTGTTGTAGCTAAATTCAACTGAGGGTAAAAAGGATTTTGATATTTCCAAAATTTTATCTGCTAAAGCTACGGTTTTCTTTGTTCCTCTTTTTTCCCAATAATTTCTATCAGTTGGTTCTGATGTTTCTTCATCTTCATCAATGTACCCAAGTTTTACAGTATCAAGGACTTTGGTAAATTGAAGCCCAACACCTTCAGGTGTTTCAATGGCAGTTACTTGAATAGCCATTATTGGGATAAACCCATTAAAAAGCCCAACTACATTCAAAAATCTGCTCGTAATATCTTCTGCCACAATTACTGCGGTATGATCATATTGTGGATATTTTCTTCTTTCAATATCCCAATATTCAATGGTTCGTATAATGTGGGATTCATCAGTGGCACCTAACTGAATTTCTACTTCATACCTTCCATGTCCATCGGCATCTTGTAAGAGTAAATCAAGACGACCTGCACCAATATGAATTCGTTCTTTATCTTTCAGAATGACATCACCAACACCAAGAATAGAAGGATCATCGGCAATAATATCTTGTAGCCACCTTTCATTTAGTGTTTGGTGGTTCTTTAAATTTACCGTTTTTAGCTTGATGTGCTTCATAATTTCCTTTTGGTGCTAACTATATTATTAACAAGCACATTCGCCCTGATATTCCACGGTACTCAACGACAAATAAGGCATAAAAGACAAGATAATAATATCCACCCCTTTAATCCGGTTTGCCTACAGTAACAGCCTGAAATTTGGACACACCTGACTGCTATCCAATTTATCCTGTCAAATGCACTGATAAATCATATTAACTAGCTATTCAGATATTCGAATAAATTAACATGGAAAGTAATTCTTTTTAATAACTCTGTCAAATTATAGTTTTTCTTGATTACGTACAAGGCTTAGCCATTATGAAAAAAAGCCTTAATATCAGTTTTTTATAAAAAAACCGACTTTGTCATTCCCGAAGTCTCTTATCGGGAATCTATTACTTAGGCCTAAAGATTCCTGCTAACAACATGCAGGAATGACGAGCGTGTTTGAATATCGTTGAGGGTTATGGGTAATCAGGTAGTTTTTTACTAAAAATCAATCAAAGTGGCTTATAGAGAAACCAATAAAATAGGAATCAATTAAAAATCATCTCTTAATTTTTTACGAATGTAAAAAACATGCCTGCTTTCCTGTTTAACATATTGCATCATTTCATGACCGCTTTGTTCGACATATACTCCGATATCCAGGTGCGCGGCTGGATCAGTCGCAATAATACGGACAATATCATCTGCCTGCATTTTGCTTAAGGTTTTTTTTAGACGCAAAAGCGGTAAAGGGCATTGCAGGCCGCTAGCATCTACTTCAGTATTAAATTCTATCATTTTCCTAGTTTCTCAATTTTGTGACATATAGGAAGTTACCTTGTCTGCCTTGCGGGTTACCAAGCTGTTTTGACTGGATATTGAGTAATTAATTCATCTGATGTCAGTAGTGTTAAATCATGTTCTATTGCTTGGCAAATCAACATCCTATCAAAAGGGTCTCGATGATAAGAAGGCAACTCTGTCAAATGGAAAATCGACTTATTGTCCAGAGAGATATTTTCAATAAAATGTTTTTCGCATTGCTCATTAATAAATTGTTCTGGTGCATCAGGTAGTGGTAGTTTTCCTAGTTTATTTTTTACTACGATTTCCCATACTGATACAGAGCTTAAATAAACAGAGTTATCCGTGTTTTGAAAAAGAATTTTTGCTTGATCACTTAATTCTTTAGCATCACTTGTAATCCACAAGAAAGCACAGGTATCGAGAAGAATTTTCATTTATTTACCTTCAAACGCATCAAGCATTTCATCAGTAAGCGGCTCAAAAAAACTTGGAGGAACTTGAAATTTTCCTTTAGACAATCCGATAGGACGCTCTTTTACTGCCATCTTCTGACTTTGTTTTTCTTGTGTAACACCAAGGCGAAAATAATGGATTAAGTCGTAAATCTCCGCGAGTTTATCACTGGGAATTTGTTTTATTTCGTCAATAATTTGTTCTTGTAATATCATTGTGTTTTCCTATTGCATCGTAAATACATTAAGTCGTGTAAATTTCATAGCGCGTAGGCTAGGTTAGCAGCTCCACCGCGTAACCCAGCTTATCTGCATACATGCTGGGTTACGTTTTCCGCGCTCCGCTTGAAAATCTAACCCAGCCTTCGGGTTGATTTTATTTGCATATTGACTCCTTGTTATTTACGTGAAACTTTAACTTGCCTAGAACACAAACCCAAGCTCTATATATGATAAGAAAACAAGCTTAATTAGTATGGCTTGGGTATTCTTCATTGATTACACCATTTTTCATGGTAATAACAGCCGTGCCAGACATTTCTGCCAATTTCCTCGCTTTAATGGCTGCCCGTTTTATTGCCACTTCTGCATTGATTAAATCAGGGTCTCTTTGTTTTTGCTCAGTTATACTAGCTTTGTTATTACTCATATTTATGCACTCTCCTCCAAAAGTTCTGGAACTTCATTAGAATTTTCATAAACTGCCCATTCATTCACAAGAGGCTTATATAAGGTTTCTAAATTACGCAACCTCATTTTAAACCGTCTACGTATCACAGGCTCAGGAATATTATGACCTCCCGCGTTAACTCTTTGCCGAACGCGGACAATTGCCAATTCAGGTGATTGCAAACGAAGAAAAAATAATTTCACACAAAATCCTGATTTTTGCCACTCTGGGATAGCACGTGCATAAGCTCGACCACTTAATGTTGTTTCAAAAGCAAAGTTATCACCATTGAGAACATAATTATGAATTTCATTCAGCATAATCCGTCCAGCTTTAAATGCGGCGCGTTCGGGATCAAACGGCGCTAAACCTGCTGCAATTAAATCTGCATTGATAAAAATGGGGCACCCAGCCTCATTAGGTAAAAACTCCGTTGCAAAAGTGGTTTTTCCGGCGCCATTAGGGCCAGCAATAATAATTATTTTCTTATCTGAAACAGAGTTCAACTTTAGAGCTCCTTTTAAGAATAGTCGGGTGGGCAATGCTTTTGTGCCCATCTTGTTCATAAGGTAAATGGTGGGCTAGCGAAGCGCAGATAACGTAATCCAACCTACAAATACCCGCCTTACGGGTTTGTTAGACACAGTTAACCACCAACTTTGTTATATGCCATAGTAATAAATTCTTTAATCGGCTCAAGCTCTGTTTCCGATGATATAGTGAATTCGACATCGCCTGTTCCATAATGGCCTATTGATGTTACATCACGATAGTTCTTTGTACCTTCCGGAATATCTGACTGCTTGAGCTTTAAAAATAGTTTTATATTTTTCCCTTTTACTTCCATGCAGGTAATATTCTGGGATATTTTGTAAGCTACATAGAATTTTTTTGGCACCTCTTCAATTGATTCGTCTAGGCCCAAAATAAATTCACGGATAGTTGCCGTTAATTCTCTGATTCCCTCACTTTTACCTTCGAGTCTTTCATTAAATGTATAGGTTGCAGTAGCTCTTGTTAGTGCTGCTTTTTTACCCGCTTCGACCATAACTGGGTTCTTGCTTCCAATATTAATTGTAGTTGAAGTCGATGCTGCTGTTGATTTTGAAGTATGAAATACCTCTTCAAGATATAGCGAATTATTTGAGAATAGACGATACTTCCATAATTCGATATTTGCACCCATAACTTGCACTGCGTGCAAGTCATACTTTTTATAATTTGGTGCAATGCATATAACCCTAACATTAGACCAATCAACAGTTACTGCACTACCAAGTTTCTTTTGAACAGCAATCTCAAAATCACCTTTATGATCTTGAATCCAGTGAAGATAAAAAAGACTTTGATTTATTAGCTCTGAAGATTCGACTTTTTTGTATTCGATAATGACAGGATTATCTTCTACGGTTAGTGCCAAGCTATCAATACGGCCAGCATGTTGTATGCCTGTTGAAAATTCACTTGCTACGAACCTGCAATTGAATACCGTTTCTAGATTATTCTCAATCAGAGACTGCAAGTCCTTCTCTAGTGTGAAGTTTTTCTGCTCAACTGCAGACTGCTTTTCCTCTGAAATATCAAAAATAGGCACTTGATATGTACTCCGTTATTTTGTGGACTTCTAAAAAAGTTATACAAACTTGCATAACTTTCAATACTGAGTCTAGCAGAAACCGTAATCTTATTTGTCAAACTTGGAACACGTAAAAATTAACCCAAATGCTCATAAGCAGGCAAGGTTTGAATACGTGAGTCTTCCAGAGATTCACCGACGGTAAAATGATACAAGCTTTGTAGCGTAGTATCTCCATCTGCAATACCTAACACGCCATGCACATCATCATCAAAAAAACAGCCTATGCCTGTGCCACGTATACCTGCCGCTTCCGCTTCAAGGTAAAGAATTTGACCTAATAATCCACATTCCCAAAATAAGCGGCGGTAATGCCAGGCTTGCTCGGCAACAAGGTCTTTAAATTCAGCTAGCATGGCTAAGCTAAACACACTGTCAGAGGCAATGGGTTGGTGGCAGGATAAGGTTTTTATCGTTGGCTTGAGGCTGAAAGTTTCATAAAGTAAGTACAGCGATGGAAACGCTTCCACTTGCTGCCATTTGAAGTCTGGGCTCAGTTGCGCTTGTAATAGGGTTAAGCCTTGTGCTGAGCGTGGCAGGCAATACAGGCCTGGCACTAAACCTTCTACTTTATGGACAAATAAACATAAATGCACTGCAGATGACCAATTCCACGCAGCAAAAGGTGGGTTGGCGTTCGGTAATAAAGCGGCTAATAGTCTAAAGAAAGTCGGTTGACTTATCGCGGCGGATTTCGCATTAAAATTTTGTGCGCTACGCCGTTGTCTAATGAGTTGACTCGCGGGAAGAGTGCATTGTGATTTAACAGCAATAGGGAACTGTGCTTGCCAAAGGCTTGTTTGATGAGTATCTTTTTGTGCTGTTTGTGACACTGCATCAATAATCGGCCAGTGAAACATGTGGTAAGCCTTCAAGGATTGCGCTTTTCCCAGCCAGGATGACGATTGTAGGCTGTCTATCAGTGATTCAAGCTCGAGATCTGTTGCTATCATCGTGTTATTGTAATGAATACGACACAGCAGGTCGGCTGTTTCGCCCTCCTTAGCGATAAAATCATCTTGATGATTTAAGCCTAATAAAGTACTAATATCAGCATCAGAATAAGCGCTTAACAGCTCCACCCGCCAGCCTAATAGACTGGCTGCATAACTGAGTGCGGCGAGTGCATGACCAATATCTAACTGGCAATAGCGAAAAGCACGCTCGCCATATTTCCATGCCTCACGCCAATGTATCGAGCTAAGACCTACTAATAAAGCGTGTTGTACTTTTTCATTTGCAAAGGTACAACGCTGTTCTAAGTGGTGGTCGTGGCTTACATAATGATAAACACCTTGCGGTAATAAATCCGTCACGCCATTAATCAAATACACTTCAGTTGGATGCAGGTTGCCACTGGAAGGATTGCAACGCAATGCCCAGCGGTTTGGACCAAACTGTTTCCAGGCCGATAAGCCAAAAGCCAGTTCTAGTAATAAGCCTACATTATCTAAATTAAGGATTTCTGAGGGTATATTAGATTTTTGATCCAGTTCTGCCCATGTTGTTGCGAGTTCTCTGCCTGGTTTCGGTAAAGTATAAACAGGGCAACCCTCGAAACGGCGAAAAGGGTCAGGTTGATCATCCCAATCCAATGTTTCCGGGCCATTGGCATAGCCGTTTTTTAAGCTATGTTTAGTGCGTTGATGATAGGCAGTGACGCTATTCATAATTATTCTTGCTCAAGTACTAAGTCCTCTGCTAAACAGCCGATAGGCCGTCCAAGGTCTAAGTTGTCATCTTCAAAACGGATGAGATAAATGTTTTGTTTGGGCTCTTCTTCAGTGTGCCCCAGCATAACAACCGCACCGCGAGCACCGGATTTTGCCAAAACATCACCTGCCTGATTGTCAGGCATAGAACCATCATCAATTATATCGTGAGCGGCATAAACGACGTCACCTATTTCCAAATCTTCAATCTTCATACTATTCTCCAAAATTGTAGTAAACCTTACAAAAAATACGCTGTTGTTATCAAACATCCCTGGAATTAACTCACCAAAAAATCTTAATTATTATTAAAAAACAATAACTTGAAATCATTTATGGAAAATGGCATACAGGTTGCTTAATACAATTACAAAAACAATGCCAAGCAATCTTGCAGGAGAAACACATGATTACATTGACCGAAAGTGCTATTAGCGCAGTTGGCCGCTTTATAGCCAGTTCTGAAAAACCCACAGCAGGATTGCGTATTGCAGTAACTGATGGTGGATGTTCTGGTTTGCAGTACGGTTTAAAGTTAGAACAACAACAAAACGATGATGACACGATTATCGATTGTGGCGCAGTAAAATTATTTATTGATGCTGAAAGCTTTCCCATGCTGGATGGTATATCAGTTGATTTTCTTGATGGTTTAGAGGGTTCTGGCTTTAAATTTACCAATCCTAATGCAACTAAAAGTTGTGCCTGTGGCACATCATTTTCTACCGAAGCAAACGGCGGCAATGCCAAAACCTGTTCATAAAAATTTGAGGAAATAGCTATGTGGGATTATTCAGAAAAGGTTAAAGATCATTTTTTCAACCCTAAAAATGCAGGTGCGGTAGATGATGCAAATGCGATAGGTGAAGTTGGATCGATTAGTTGTGGGGATGCATTGCGCTTAACACTACGAGTGAATGACGCTACCGAAATCATTGAGGATGCCGGTTTTCAGACCTTTGGCTGTGGTTCTGCGATTGCTTCATCATCTGTTTTAACCGAAATGATTAAAGGAATGACTATTGATGATGCGCTTAATGTCTCAAATCAGGATATAGCCTCGCAATTAGATGGCCTGCCGCCAGAAAAAATGCACTGCTCTGTCATGGGTAAAGAAGCACTACAGGCAGCGGTAGCTAATTATCGTGGCGAAGTATGGAAAGATGACCATGAAGAAGGCGCTTTAATTTGTAAATGTTTCGCGGTTGATCAGCCGATGATTGAAGAAATGGTCTGGGCTAATAAATTACGTACCGTAGAAGATGTCACCAATTTTACTAAGGCGGGTGGAGGCTGTTCATCTTGTCATGAAGCAATCGAAGAAATTTTGGCAAAAGTGTTGTTAGAAAGAGGGGAGGAGTTTGATCCTAATGCAGCACCGATTGTCCCCACTGTTTCGGATGCTCCAAAAGCACCTTTAACCAGTGTGCAACGGATAAAACGCATAGAAATGGTGTTAGAGGCATTGCGTCCGCAATTAATGGCCGATGGGGGTGATGTTCAGTTAGTTGAAGTTTCGGGTAATACCGTTTATGTCAATATGACAGGGGCTTGTAGTGGTTGTCAAATGGCGGCTATGACGATTGCCGGCATTCAGCAACGCCTGATGGAAGAAATGGGCGAATTTATCAAAGTTGTGCCTGCTTCTCAAATGCCTGCAGCGGAAACAATGGTTCAAATTGAGACAGAAGGAGCCTAACGTTATGACTGATATTTATTTAGATAATAATGCCACGACTAAGGTTGATCCTATGGCTGTAGATGCCATGATGCCTTATTTTAGTGAACAGTTTGGAAATCCGTCATCTATCCATAAATTTGCTGACGGGGTTGCTCGTGGAATTAAAAAAGCACGTAAACAGGTTCAGGACTTGATAGGTGCTGAACATGATTCGGAAATTATCTTTACCTCCTGTGGCAGCGAATCTGATTCCACCGCTATTTTATCAGCGCTGAAAGCACAACCTAATCGCAAAGAAATTATCACCACAGCCGTTGAGCATCCGGCGGTGCTCAGTTTATGTGACTATCTGGAAAAGGATGGTTACATCATACACCGTATGCCGGTTGATAAAATAGGTCGTCTCAATCTGGACGCTTATCAAAGTCTGCTGTCAGATCAAGTCGCCATTGTTTCAGTGATGTGGGCGAATAACGAAACCGGCACTATCTTTCCGGTGGAGAAAATGGCCGAAATGGCTCATGACGCGGGTGTTATGTTTCATACCGATGCGGTGCAGGCGGTCGGCAAAATTCCAATGAACTTACAAGACACCAAGATTGATATGTTATCAATTTCGGGGCATAAACTTCATGCGCCTAAAGGTATTGGTGTGCTGTATTTACGTCGCGGCACGCGCTTTAGACCTTTATTACGTGGTGGACATCAGGAACGTGGTCGTCGTGCGGGTACTGAAAATACAGCGTCTATTGTTGCTCTGGGTAAAGCGTGTGAATTGGCGCAAGAATTCATCGAATATGAAAATACCGAAGTGAAAGCGATGCGCGATAGACTGGAGCGCGCAATTACAGCTGAAGTGCCACATAGTTTTATCACCGGCGATATAGAGAATCGGTTACCAAATACCACCGATATTGCTTTTGAGTATATTGAAGGAGAGGCGATTTTAATGCTATTGAATAAGGCGGGAATTGCTGCTTCCAGTGGTTCTGCCTGTACTTCCGGATCACTAGAGCCTTCGCATGTGATGCGCGCTATGAATATTCCTTATACTGCCGCACATGGCACTATCCGCTTTTCATTCTCGCGTTATAACAGCATGAGCGAAGTAGATGAAGTCATCAAAGTGATGCCGCAAATTACGGCTACCTTACGTAAACTTTCGCCTTACTGGGATAGTAAAAACAATCAACCGGTTGAAGATCCTGAAAAGGCTTTTGCTCCGATTTACGCCTAAATACCGCTATGAAACATCAAACTCGCTCGATTATTATTGATGACACAACGCTTAGAGATGGTGAACAATCTGCTGGTGTGGTTTTTTCATTAGAGGAAAAACTGTCGATTGCGCAGAGTTTGGCGGCGATGGGCGTACCTGAACTGGAAATTGGTATTCCAGCTATGGGCGCACAGGAACAAGATGAAATCAATGCAATTGCTGCGCTACAACTCCCTTGTTATTTGTTGATCTGGTCGCGGATGTGTGAGCAGGATTTGACTTTATGCAGGAATATGCAGGTTGATATGGTCGATTTGTCCATTTCTGTCTCTGATCAACATATCAAACATAAGCTGAACAAGAGCCGTAAATGGGTATTAAAATCCATTCATGAGTACGTTAATAAGGCTTTAGATTATGGTCTGGATGTTTCTATCGGTATGGAAGACGCATCCCGTGCTGACCCCGATTTTCTGGCATTAATAGCTGAAACTGCACAGCAAGCGGGCGCAAAAAGAATACGTTTTGCCGATACCGTTGGCATTATGGAGCCGTTTGGAGTTATTGACGCTATTCGTCATTTAAAGTCTGTCACTGACCTTGATATCGAAATGCATGCGCATGATGATTTAGGCCTGGCGACTGCAAATACTCTGGCGGCGGCACTTGGCGGGGCAACTCATGTAAACACCACTGTCAACGGTCTTGGTGAGCGGGCAGGTAATGCGGCACTGGAGGAAGTGGTTGTCGGTCTGAAGCAGCTCTATGGCATAGAAACGAATATTGATTTGTATAATTTCAGTACTTTGTCAGAACAGGTGGCGCAAGCTTCAGGTGATACTATCGGCAGTCGAAAAAGTTTAATTGGGCGCGATGTATTCAGTCATGAAGCGGGTATACATGTTGATGGTCTGTTGAAAAATCCGCTCAATTACCAAGGCATAGATCCTGCCATTATGGGCAGACATCATCAGCTAGTTTTAGGCAAACACTCTGGTAGCAAAGGTGTGATTCATGCTTATCAGCAAATGGGCGTGGAGTTAAACCGCCTACAGGCACAAAGCCTGTTGCCTATCGTTCGGCAATTTGTACAGCAACATAAGCGGTCTCCACAGAACCAGGAACTCAATCAATTTTTACATACTATTTAGAGGTAAATATCATGAAAGATGACCAGGCAACATTGCAAAGCGCTGTTATAGAGTCCAATGAGCACCTTAAACAAGAACAGCCTAAAGACCTTCCGTTTGAAGATGATCGTTATCCAGGGTCATTTTTTAAGGTGCCTGGGGCTCCGATTTCAAATAAAACAGCTTGGCGCTTATCATAAATACAATGAGTCAGTTCGATGAAACAAACTAAGCAGAAGCAAACTTTGTGGCAGCAGTGGTCGGAAGACGTTCAGTGTGTTTTTGCGCGAGACCCTGCAGCGCGTAATAGTCTGGAAATTTTACTTACCTATCCTGGCGTTCATGCCTTGCTGATACATCGTGTCACTCATCGTTTATGGTTATCTGGTGCTTATACACTTGCCAGAATGCTGGCTTTTATCAGTCGAACAGTAAGTAATGTCGATATTCATCCCGGGGCCACAATAGGCAGGCGCTTGTTTATTGATCATGGAGCCGGTGTGGTTATTGGCGAAACCACTATTATCGGTGAGGATGTCACTTTATATCATGGTGTTACCCTAGGTGGAACCACCTGGAACAAGGAAAGGCGTCATCCTGCATTGGGCAACAAAGTCCTGATTGGTGCGGGTGCAAAAGTTTTGGGCGCCATTACCTTAGGTGACAGTGTCAGAGTGGGAGCTAATTCCGTTGTTGTCAAAGATGTACCCCCTTGTTGTACTGTTATTGGTATTCCTGGACGTATTATTCAAAGCAAAGGCATAAAAATTCAGCTTAATGACGGTATTGACCTCGATCATCATCTAGTCCCTGACCCCGTTGGGAAGGCAATAAGTTGTTTGATTGAGCGGATTGATCAATTAGAAGCTGAGCAAAAAACCTTTGCTCTAAAACCTCAGGATGACTGTAGCACTTGCGATGCCGATAGCGTATGCAATACTGATCAGCAAGTACCCGTTTTGAAAAAGGCGGTCGGATAAGATGGATTTACTCGACTTTGATCCAGGTGAATTATATTTTGAACAGGAAGATTCGCCTGAAGTACAACAATTGATTAAACAAGCTGGCTCAGCGTATGAACAAGGCGAGGCGGAACTACCTTTATTACAAGCCTTTATGCGTGCACCTGATTCACTAAACGTGCTAGTGGCATTGAACCGTTTTTATTATTACCAGCATCGCTTAGCGGAAGCCCTGGTCATCTCTGAAAGAGCTTTAGAAATTATTAGTACTCACCTGCCATTTTCGACTGATTGGCTAGTACTTGAAATGAAAGATATTAGTGAGGCTCCTAAAGAGCTGCTGAGCTGGGTCAGGCTATATTTATTTACTTTAAAGTCGATTGGTTTTGTAAAAATGCGTTTACATGATTTAGACACCAGTAAAGCCATTTTTGAAAAGCTCGTTACCTTGGACAGTGAAGACCGCATTGGTGCAATCGGTTTGCTGGAAATAGTAACGCGTAAAATCGAAGAAAATAATAATGTATATCGTATCTATAAGTGAGGTTCTATCATGATGTTAAAGAAAATAAGTGGATCATTGTCGTTGCTGACTCTGATACCTGTTGTGCTGTTTGTGATGCTAATTGTCTATTTGATCACTAGCGACCCTAATATCGCCGGTCCTTACTAAAGGTGGATGTAATGATGAGCTTTGAAGAAGATTTAGAAGATTTGGAATCGGCGGAAGACTTTTTGCAATATTTTGAGCTTGATTATGATCAAAGTGTTGTTCATGTTAATCGTTTGCATATATTACAGCGTTTTCATGATTATCTCGCTCAGTCGGCTGCACAAATGCCAGAAGATGAACACTTGAAAAAAGCGGTTTACAACAAATTTCTGCAACAGGCTTATCAGGACTTTGTCGATTCTGATGCCCAGACTGAAAAGGTATTTAAAGTTTTCAAAATGGGTGAGCCATCATCGGCCTTTGTTTCTTTAACTGATATTGAGTCATGAACCTAGATGGCCCTGAGGAGGGTCGCTTCGACTTTGGTGAGGAAGTCCGGGTTACGCGAAATGTGCGTAATGATGGCACCTATCCGGGTAAGGAAATCGGTGATATTTTAATTCGCCGGGGCTGTGTGGGTAACGTTGTAGAAGTGGGGACCTTTCTGCAAGATCAGGTTATCTTTACAGTACACTTTATCAATGATGGCTGTATGGTGGGTTGCCGGGTAGAGGAGTTGATCGGTGCTGATGAACCTTGGAACCCCAGTCGTTTTGAGTTCAGAGATAAAGTTATCGCCGCGATAAACCTGGCGATAAAGGGTGAGATTAAAGTCCCTGTTGGTACTGAAGGGGAAGTAGAGCGAGTAGTAAGAGATACGGATCCCGTTCTTTACCATATTCGTTTTCCTGGCATTACATTACAGGTTCCTGAAACCTCACTTTCTCCAATTGCAAAGGCTATGAGTGAGGATAATACGGAGGAGATATGAGCAACTCTAATATTGAACCTTATTACCTGTTACGTGCTGCGTTAGCGTTGTTTGAAAAAACACCTCAAGAGCTGACACCTGAGGAGCGTGTTAGGGTAAATGCTCAGGCACGCAATGAATTGGAACTGGAGTATAGAGTCCTAAACGCACCTGAAGCAGCTGGTGTTATCGTGACTGAGCAAGAATTAAGCAATGCGGTTAAAGCGATCTCCGACCGTTTCGAGACGCAAGAAAGTTATCTTGATGAACTGAGTCGGAATGATTTAGATCCACAAGCTTTACAAAGTGCCTTATTACGCCAGTGTAAGGTGGAAAGTGTTTTAGAGCGCGTTGCTGCTCAGGCCGCTAGTATTTCCGATGTTGAAGTAGGCGTTTTTTACCATATGCATCCGGAAAAGTTTCGTAGTCCGGAACTGCGTGCAGTCAGGCATATACTGATTACCGTCAATGACGATTATCCTGAGAATACCAGAGAAAATGCCTGGCAACGTATTCATGCGATTGCCAGTAAACTGAAACGTAAACCGTATAAATTTGCCGATCTGGCAATGCAGCATTCCGAATGTCCATCGGCATTAAAAGGTGGTGAGTTGGGCATGTTTCCGCGTGGTAAATTATATCCGGAAATTGACCAGGCTCTTTTTCAATTGAAAGTTGGGCAGATCAGTGAGGTAGTTGAAACGGAAGCCGGATTGCATATTGTACTGTGCGAAAAAATACACTATGGGGAAAGCATTTCACTTAAAAAAGCCACCCCTAAAATTCTTGACCTAATGCAGGAACGTGCGCGACGCATTTGTCAGCGTGCCTGGTTGGCGAGTTTGCCTAGCGTTGCTATGGCGCATACTGAAACTGAAAGTTGATATCCCGGGTTGAGTGTTTTTAATCCCGCTTGCTGAGTGTTCTATTAAGCTAATCAGGCAGCAAAAACGCATTACAGTGAATCCACATATAAGCAGAGGCAAAATTATGGCTGAAAAAGAACTTAAACACTGTTCATTTTGTGATCTTGAACAAGCACCCTCAATCCCTTTAATTGCAGGGACGAATGGCTATATTTGTGAGGCTTGTGTTTTGCTGGCAAGTCAGGTTGTGAATAGTTGGGGCAAGAAAAAAGCGCTTAAGGAAATACAAGGACCCCTAGCCAAGCCCAGAGAAATTAAAGACTTACTGGATCAATATATTATTGGTCAGGAGTTGGCAAAGGAAATTTTAGCCGTTGCGGTTTATAACCATTACAAACGGCTAAAATTTGAAAGTGGTGAATCGGGGCTAGGGAATCTGGATAAGGATGTAGAAATTGGTAAATCCAATATTTTATTAATTGGACCTTCTGGTACTGGAAAAACGCTATTAGCAAGCACTCTGGCGAAAATCGTGGGTGTGCCTTTTGTGGTCGCTGATGCAACAACGCTGACTCAAGCGGGCTATGTCGGTGATGATGTGGAAAATATTCTGGTCCGTTTGCTAGATATGGCAGAAGGCAATATTGGCAAAGCCGAGTGGGGAATCGTATATATCGATGAAATTGATAAGATTGCGCGTAGCCCGGAACAGCAGTTTGGAACTCGAGATGTATCCGGTGAAGGAGTGCAACAGGCTTTGTTACGCTTAGTTGAAGGGGCACAAGTAAAAGTATCCAGCAAAGGCAGGCGCAAAGATGGAAGTAGTTCAGAACATTCACTGATTGATACGCGCAATATTCTGTTTATAGCCGGTGGTGCTTTTCCAGGCTTGGAAAAACATGTACAAAAGCGGATGCAACCTAAGGATACAGCGATTGGCTTTCATGCCGCAGTGAGCAACCCAGAGATAAAGCCGGAATTAGAAGCCATGCTGAATGCAACTGAGCCAGATGATTTAAAACGCTTTGGATTGATTCCAGAATTTATTGGTCGCTTCCCTATTTTAGCGCCATTAGAGCCTTTAGATATTGACGCGCTGATTCAGATATTAACAGAGCCTAAAAATGCTCTGGTTAAACAATATCGGCAACTTTTTGCCTATGAAGGGGTCGATTTGCAATTTGATCAGCCGGCACTAGTTGCTATGGCTGAAAAAGCGCTGGCTCGCAATACAGGTGCGCGTGGCTTACGCAGTATTATGGAGCAAATTCTGCGTAAAACCATGTTTGATATACCTTCTTATGAAAGCATCGAGCGTTGTATTATTTCTGAGCAAGTCGTCAACGGCGAGGGGGAAATCGAGCTGATTGAGCGAGAAGCACCTCAGCAGCAAGTTGAACAATAACACTTATTATTTTTATGGAAGTTAAGATGAATACCGACGAACGCATAGCACAACAACTCAGTGAAAATCCTATTATCCTTTATATGAAAGGCGTGCCTGAAAATCCTGAGTGTGGTTTTTCAGGTAAAACGGTTGCTGCCCTAAAATCCACAGGTATTCCTTTTGCCTTTGTCAATGTCCTTGCTTCACCTTTTATTCGCGAGAAATTGCCAAAAATATCTAAATGGCCTACTTTTCCGCAATTATTTATTAAAGGTGAGTTAATTGGAGGCTGTGATATTGTTGAAGCGATGATCGAAGATGGCTCGCTATTGCCTCTCTTGCAAGCCGCTACTCGCGATCAGGTGGATAGCAAAAGCAGCGATGTTATTGGCCATGCTGAAGTCAAAAATCTCATAAAATCAGATTATCCTGAAGCCGATATTTATATAGAAGGCGAGGGATGTGATTTATTAATTACCGTAATCAGTGACCAGTTTGACGGTATATCGCTTGTTAAACAGCAGCAAGGTGTCATGGCGACTTTAACAGAACCACTGGCTAATGGGCGCTTGCATGCTATCAGCATAAAGGCCTATACACTAAAGCAATGGCAGGAAAAGCAAGCGGCTAGTAACAATAGTGGGTTATTACAAATTCAGGCTTAGGAAGAGGAAAATTTAATAATATCCGAAATCAGACATGATGAATTTTATTCAAAAGTGCAAAGCCGTAGACCAGATTAGCTTTTTTATAGTACAGCTATAAAAAAAACGTTACCCGGCAGAGTATCAGTTGCCTCATCTGCCGGATAACGTTATCTACGCTCCGTTAGATAAGCTAATCCGGCCTAGTGTGCCAAGAAGGATGGTGAAAACTATCCATGCTGTATTAAAGATGAGAGTAGGTCTCTCGGTTTCGGCGACCAGAAGCTGGAATCAAACCACCCCATGCGGCTTTTGTAAAGAGCATTAGTCGTGAGCGATGTGGGAAAAGGCAGGCAATGATCTGTCAGGTAGGTATTAAGGAGATGAACGAAAGTGAACCCCTGATGAGGTATCGAAGAGTACGATACTGTCAAAGCCAAGCTTCTAGGCTTAGCTTGGGATGAGTTTTGATGGGAGCTGGCATAACAGATAAAGCGGCAGTCGTATAGAGGGGGCATGAACTTAATATAGGCTTTAATAGGGAACTTGGGAACCTGTCGTTTTGATGTTAGGGGAGAAACCCAAGTGGAAGCCCCACAAGGGTCTGAGTACCGATGCAGAGCACGGGGGCGGATCAGCTCGTATTAGTGATGAAGTTTCTGTAATGGAAATAGAGCGAAGGGGCTGACATGTCAAAATAGAACATTGGTCAACCACAAATGGGAGGAGCTAATGATTTATGCAAACTTGGTAATTTGCAAGGGACATGAAGAGCCGTATGAAGCGAGAGTTTCAAGTACGGTTCTGTGAGAGCCCGAGGGGGAAGTTCCATCGGGCGACTCGACCGGAAATATGCTTTTCCTGGTTTTGGGTTTTATTGAGTCTTCATTCCTTAGCAACAAAGGGTTACGCTTTATTGGCCGGTTCAATATAAAAGTTTAGAGCCACTGCCATTAAGTTAAGTGAGTGTAACCTTTCACCTCCCTCTTTGAAAACCAAGAGTTTGAAGAGAGATTTTCTAATAAAACTTCTCCTAAGCCCTTCTTGTTAAGGAGGGCAGATTGACTGGTTACAAGAGTGAGTTGGTATATATCCCTTAGCTTATTATGTGTTAATTAAATGGGTATAAGAGCATGATTAAAGAGCAGGCGTTAGTGACTCGGGTCACCGGAAATCGAGTGTATATTCAAAGTATGCAAAGTAGTGCTTGTCAACACTGCATACAACAAGATTCTTGTGGCACTGCACTTTACGCAAAGATATTGCCCAGCCGAGAGATAGCTTTATTTAGCAAACTAAATCTCCATGCTGGTGACACCGTAATCGTAGGAATTGAAGAAAATCACCTTTTACGCGCCTCACTCTTTGTGTACCTCTTGCCGTTATTAAGTATGTTATTGACGGTTGGTTTTTTTGAAGGGGGTGAAGTGATGTCGGCTTTACTTGCGTTTTCTAGTCTAACAGCAGGCTTGTATGTTGTTAATAGATTTCAGCAGCGTTTTACTCAAAATCTAATGAGTCCACCAAGGATTATTAGTAAACTATAGCGGCTATGAATATTTGGGCTATTAATAAAGACTTAAATATTAAGCATTTTCTTGTAGAGCTAGTCCACCGCTTTGGCGAAAATACTTTTTCCTTGATCGAACACCCAGACCAATATCAGGCCGTTGAGATTTTTCTCGGAAAGGATGCAGCTCTCAGTATGTATATCTATACCTTCGCTCAAACACCAGGAACGTATGGCATTGATATAAAGTACCCTCTATCTGAGCACAACATGATAGGTGAAAATGAAAACCTCAGCATTGAGCAAGTTTTTTCCATTTTAAGTGTTCATTTTGAACTTTGATGATTCGAGCGCAAAGGCTCCTAAATTCGACCTTATATTTGTTTGACATTAATTTCTAAGGTTTGTATGCGATAAGCAATTTGCCTTGGCGTCATATTCAGCAGTCTGGCTGCTTTGGCCTGTACCCAGCCAGATTGTTCAAGTGCTGCAATTACTTTTTCTCTTTCGTCCAGATTTTCATCTTGAAAGTTAATTTTCATTGGCTGTGGTGACATGGCGTTAATACCAACCTCGTCTTCAAGTCCTGTACTGATAATAACATCACGGTCTATTAGACCATTAGCACTCATAATGGCGGCACGTTCCAGACGGTTTTCCAGCTCCCTGACGTTACCTGGCCAATGATATTTCATTAGAATTCGTAATGCACTTTCTTTGATTTCTAAAGTGCGTCCACCTTGTTGTTTTGATAAACGTTTCAACAGGAATTCAGCTAATGCAGGAATATCTTCCACTCGTTCACGAAGAGGTGGCATATTAATCGGCATAACATTGAGGCGATAATATAAATCTTCACGAAATATCCCTTCTGCAACATCTTGTTCCAGATTACGGTTTGTGGCGGCTATAATGCGGATATTAGCGGTAAGCGTTTTATTACCGCCAACCCTTTTTCAAATTCACCTTCTTGCAGGATACGTAACAATTTTGCCTGGAATGAAGCAGAAATTTCACCGATTTCATCGAGAAAAATAGTGCCGTTATCAGCCAGTTCAAAGCGACCTTTGCGTTGGCTAATCGCTCCGGTAAAGGCACCTTTTTCATGACCAAACAGTTCTGACTCTAGTAAGTTATCAGGCAGAGCAGCACAATTTAGCTTCAGGAACGGACCATTACTACAACTGGAGTTAAAGTGTATAGAGTTGGCAACAACCTCTTTACCTGTGCCCGATTCTCCGCGTATCAGTACCGTAGTATTCCACTTGGCAACTTGACGAATAATATCAAAGACTTTGAGCATCGGTTCCGAATGACCGATGATGTTTTCAAAACCGTAATTTTTAACCAATGTCTGTTTAAGGCTGTCACGTTCATTCAGCAATTCTTGCTGCTGCTTTTCCTGTGCACGCAATGTTTTTACACTTTGCGCAATCAAATTGGCAACCATTTCCAGAAAACGCGATTTTTCACCGAGAAATCGATTGTTACTAGGTTGAGCAGTAAGCACGCCAACAATTTCACTTTTACCGACTAAAATAGGTGCCCCGATAAAAGGCAATTCGGCATTATACAGACCAAGGCGGCTGAGGAAACGGGGTTCATTTGCCAGTCTTTCGACCACAATGGTGCTGCCTGCATCCAGGATAGTACCGACTAAACCCTCACCAGGCTGATAACGAATATTTGTATCTATGTCTTCGGCATACACTTCACAAATACTCAAACTGTCATTTTCAGTACTGCGTAAAGCAATCATGCCAGACAGCATCTGTAGATTTTGATGCAGGATTTTCAGAATGCTGTTGAGCCTGCTGTGCAGATCATGGGTGCTGTTGAGCGCCTTACTAATAAGGTATAAAACCTCTAGTTCGGATTCAACTAATTGGTATCGCTCATTCATGTATCGTACCCACTATAATCGTTTTTATTAATTACAGGGAAACTGATGATAAATCGGCATCCTTTATGATAATCAGGATCAATGTTGAGCGTGGCATTAAATTGATGTGCAATTTCTTTTGCCATGACCAGCCCCATACCCGCCTGGACCCCCGCTCTTTTTTGCGTAGTGAAGAAGGGGAGAAATACTTGCCCTCTTAATTGAGGTGGAATACCGGGGCCATTATCAGTGATGGTAACAATAACCCGCTGATGTTCACTAGCGGTACAAATAGTAATACATCTGTCCTGGTCATTCTTGCTAAGGGCATTGACCGCATTGTCGATTAACTGCTTGAACAGAGCACGCAGCTTATTTTCTGCACCAATGATATTAGGCAATATCGGGCTGGGGTTCCAGTCGATAATAATACCGTTACTTAGAAATTTAGTGTTATTTAGCATCAACACTTCATGCAGTATTTGATTGAGGTTGATAGGAACGGTCGCGGTGGGTGCAATTTCAGGTACACATTGACTTAATGTGGCGACAGTCTGCTGACAACTGCTTTCTAGTTGTTTGAGTAAATCCAGTAAGGTTCCTTGCTGTTCTTTTTGGTGCATGATTTGAATCGCTGATTGAATTTGATTCAATGGCTGGCTGACCTGGTGGATAGTTCCCAATAAGGTTTCTCGAATACTCCGAATTTGTTCTTCTTCAGCAAGCATAACCTTAAGCATCTGTAAATGCATTTCTTCTTGCTGAGTGCGTTGCCTGGTAATGTTAGACACGCTTAATAGCAGGTAGTCTTGCGCCTTTTCAGCAAAAAAATTATCTGCACTGGTGGTCTTTTCCTGAAATATTTTTCCTGAGCAGGAAAACCAGAGAGGATTGTGCTGGGATTGATTCTCAAGGCGCAGTTCAATATTGCTAAATCCAGCTGAGTTTTGACGCAAATATGTCCAAATATCGCCTAGATCGAGTGTTAATAAATCAAGAAAAAGATGTGCTGGTTCGGGTGAATTTAAATCACTGACCAGTGCTTTATATTGTTGATTATCCAGAACCACTTGATTTTCCTGATCAAGCACGACCATGGCAGTCGAAGACGAATTTATAACAGACTCACTTAACAGTTTTTGGTTATGTAGATTTTTTTCTACTTGATAATGTCTACTAATATCACGATGCATACCGAGGTAATGAGTGGTATTTTTAAGTGCATCCTGCATAGGGGCAACAGTCAAATCAGCGAGATAAGGGGTGCCATCTTTGTGACGATTAATCAGTTGGCCATGCCAGGTATTATTTCTTTTTATAGTTTGCCAAAGATCATAATAAACTGTTCTAGGCGTCGAGTTATTAGATAAAACAGATTCATTTTTGCCAATAATTTCAACCGAGTTATAGCCGGTTATTTTAGTAAAAGCTTTATTCGCATAAAGAATATTGGCTTTTTTATCGGTAATCGAGATGGCCACAGGCGCTTGCTCAACAGCCTCAACAAATAACCAGGCAGGTAACAAGTCTTTATGGCTAATCTTTAGAAGACTGCTCATTTCTTGATGATTTATTTGCAGCATTTCAGGTTTTAAGTTTTTAATAACTTTTTCTAAATCGCTATGAATTTGTAAATATTTAAGTGATGTTTTTTCCATAGTTCGTTTAATACCTTAATGTGCGGATAAAAACTCAAATCTAAGTGAGATCTTAGTGTTATTTACTGTGGTTAGGGTGTTTCATATAGTTAAGGTATGCAATATAAAAGCCATAATGCGAAAGAAATGTAAAACATAGTGCTCGTAATCAGTAGGTAGCACAAAGTAATAGAAGGGGATAATAAACACGCCTGGATTTATTGTCGTCTTTGCGACAATTATTTAGATTAGATGCCGAGTTATGTATTTTATACGACAGTTATTTGCACAATGCTGGCAAGGTATTGCACTGTTTTAGTGACTTTGTCGAAAAATTAAATCTGGCATGATTGGTGCTGATGCTATAGCAGTAGACGCTAACAATAAGGCGAAACAACGTGACTGAATATTTCTTGCTCATTTTGGGTACTGCACTGGTTAATAATGTTGTGCTGGTTAAATTTCTTGGATTATGTCCGTTTATGGGGGTATCCAATAAGCTGGATACTGCTTTAGGCATGGGCATGGCTACGACCTTTGTTTTAACTTTGGCCGCGGCAGCCAGCTGGCTTTTAGAGCATTTGGTTTTAATGCCCCTGCACATAGAGTTTCTTAGAATTTTAGGTTTTATTTTGGTCATTGCTGCTGTGGTGCAATTTACGGAAATGGTAATTCATAAAAGCAGCCCTGTTCTCTATCAAGTATTGGGCATTTTTCTGCCATTAATTACCACTAACTGCGCTGTTCTCGGTGTTGCTTTACTTAATATTCAAGAGCAATACAGTTTTGCGGAAAGTTTGTTCTTTGGTTTTGGTGCGGCATTAGGTTTTACACTGGTCATGGTGATTTTTGCTGGTCTACGTGAACGACTTGCTTTAATGGCTGTGCCAAACACTTTTGTTGGAACCCCCATTGCCTTTATTACAGCTGGCATTTTGTCGCTGGCATTTATGGGATTTGCTGGACTTTATAAATAATCGGGGAGAAATATGTACGTTGTTTCTGCAATCATCAGTTTAACTTCATTGGGCTTATGTCTGGGCCTTTTGCTTGCATTTGCCGCTCGATACTTAAAGGTTGAAAGCAGCCCTATTGTTGATGAATTAGAATCTATAATGCCAGGATCTCAGTGTGGGCAATGTGGTTTTCCCGGCTGCAGACCTGCAGCAGAAGCACTTGCTAGCGGCGATGCACCTGTCACATTATGTCCTCCTGGGGGGAGTGCTCTGGCTGAACAGTTCGCCAGAATTTTAGGGGTAGATATAGATTTAAGCGGTGTGCAAGAGCCAGAATTATTGGTTGCGAAAGTAAGCGAAGCAACCTGTACCGGTTGTACACGGTGTTTAAAAGTCTGTCCCACCGATGCGATAGTAGGGGCACCGAAGCAGATTCATGCTGTGGTTGCAGATGCATGTATTGCGTGTAAGAAATGTATTGCTGTTTGTCCTACTGCTTGTTTACAAATGCATCCTGTGGAGGTCACGCTTAATAATTGGCACTGGCAGAAGCCTGAACAGCCTGAATTAGGGGCCACAGCATGATTAGTTTATTGCAAAAAATGAAAGTTAGGGGGGGTGTTCATGCAGAAGAATGCAAAAATTCAACCTCTACATTGGCTATAGCCACAAATCTTCCTCTTGCCAAAAAACTATATATACCCCTACAGCAGCATGTCGGTAAAGCTGCTGAGCCAGTTGTTAAAGTGGGCGATAAAGTGTTGAAAGGTCAACTTTTGGCGCATAGTCAGGGCATGATTTCAGCCCCCGTCCATGCGCCAAGCTCAGGGCGTATTGCGGATATTAATCTGTATCCAGGCTCTCATCCATCGGCCTTGCCTATTCGTATGATTGTACTTGAGGCCGATGGATTAGACGAATGGGGCGCGCGCGATCCCGTAAGTAATCCTTTTGCATTAGACCCGGAGGAAATTTCCTTGCGCGTCGGAGCACACGGTGTGGTTGGCATGGGCGGAGCAACCTTTCCCGCTGCTGTTAAGTTAAACCTGGGTAGAAAAAGCGAAATTCACACGCTATTAATTAATGGCGGCGAATGTGAGCCTTATCTGACATGTGACGATAGACTGATGCAGGAAAGAGCTGATGATATTGTCGATGGTATTCGTATTATGTTGCACGCGATGAATGCGCAGCATGCCAAAATTGGCATAGAAGATAATAAACCCGAGGCGATCAAAATAATGCGTAAGGCCTGTGAGCCTTATGATCACATTTATGTTATCACCGTTCCGACCCGCTACCCAATGGGATGGGACAGGCAATTGATTCGTTTTATTACCGGTAAAGAAGTCCCCGCAGGTTCACGCGCGAGCGATGTGGGTGTCGTCATGCATAATGTTGCCACCGCCTATGCAATCCATAAAGCGATACGCAAAGGCGAACCTTTGATAAATCGAGTAGTCACCGTCAGTGGCGGTGCTGCGCTGAAACCGATGAATATTGAAGTTCCCATAGGGACATTGATTTCAGAATTATTTGTAGCGTGTCAGGTTGATGCTGCACAAACAGCGCGTATTGTAATGGGTGGGCCGATGATGGGTGATGCCTTGCCGCATAGTGATCTGCCTATAGTGAAAGCGAGTAGTGGTGTACTGGCATTGACTGCAAATGAGATTAAATCAGGGACTGAGCAGCCTTGTATACGATGTGCCAGTTGCATTCAGGCTTGTCCTGCCGGTTTATTGCCGGTGGATATGGCAAATCGCATTCGTAGCAGTCAGTTGGATGCTGCGGTGAGTATTGGTCTTAAAGATTGTATTAGTTGTGGTTCTTGTTCCTATGTTTGCCCCTCAAATATTCCGTTAGTTCATTATTTTAAATATGCGACCGGTGAGCTGGTAGCTCGTCAGCAGGCACAGCATAAATCGGAACAGACTAAAAAATTGATCGATGACCGGAATGCACGCTTAGAGAGGATAGAACGCGAAAAAGCAGAAGACGTTGCAAAGCGTCAGGCTGAAAAAGAGGCCCGTAAACGAGCGAAAGCTGAGAAAGCTGAGAAAGCCGAGAAAGAAGCGCAGGAGGCAGCGGTATGAAAATAAAACCCGTGAGCGGACCACATACCCAAACCCATAATCATATCACCGGTATCATGAGACAGGTGATTTTGGCTCTGCTGCCAGCAATCGCTTTTGGCATCTATTTATTTGGTTGGCCCGCTTTAAATTTGTTTGTTATTACCTTGCTATCGGCACTATTATTTGAGTATTTTTGTCTGCGTTTAGCGGGTAAATCTCCCCATGTATTATACGATGGCTCTGCTTTATTAACTGGCTGTCTGGTGGCTATGACATTACCTCCCTGGGCACCGTGGTGGATAGCTGTGGTCGGTTCTGGTATTGCGATTGTTTTAGGCAAACAGGTTTATGGAGGACTAGGGCAAAATGTCTTTAACCCTGCTATGTTAGCCAGGGTTGCCTTATTGATTTCTTTTCCTGTTGAAATGACGACGTGGGCTAATGTAACCCCCATTTTTTCGGCATCCGCACCTGATTTCATGACCGGCTTGCAGATTACGTTTTTTGGCCCGCCGCAGATGGATGCTTATACAGGCGCGACCTTATTAGGTTATGTAAAAACCGAATTGTCGCAAAATCATTTACTGCCTGAGATGCTCACCGATTTCTATATAGAACAGGACGCGTGGCTAGGCTTTATACGCGGTAGCCTGGGTGAGACATCGGCGTTATTGTTGGCCTTGGGCGGGTTTTGGTTGTTGTTGAGAGGTGTAATTACCTGGCATATTCCGGTTGCCATGTTGTTCTCCGTGTGGATTGTTGCGACGATTTTCCACTGGTGGGACCCCGCACATTATTTGAATCCCTGGGTGCATATTAGTTCAGGGGCTTTGATGTGTGCGGCTTTTTTTATTGCTACCGATTACGTCACTTCGCCTAATTCTGTTATGGGTCAGCTTGTTTTTGGGTTTTCTTGCGGATTACTGGTTTATATCATTCGTACCTGGGGGGCTTATCCTGAAGGTGTTGGTTTTGCCGTGTTATTGATGAATGCGATGACCCCTTTGATAGATCATTATATGAAACCCCGGATCTATGGCCGAAACCGTAAAGGTTTACCGCTGGAGGTAAAGGAATGAGTAACTTAGAGGCATTGAAGACTCGTATTAGTTATCAATCTTTGCTGCTAGCCGGTTTTGCCTTATTGGCGAGTGCCTTATTGGGGCTGGCTGACTATAACACGCGTGATGTCATTAAATTACGTTTGCAAGAAGATTTGCGCGCCTCATTGGCGCAAGTGATTCCAGCCAGCCTGTATAACAATAACCTGCTGGACGATACGCTGACTATCGACTCCAAAAAAGATAACCTGGGAGCAGATGACACCTTGGTTTATTTGGCGCGTCAAGAAGGTGAAGTGAATGCGGTTGCTTTTCGATTATTGGCATTAGGTGGCTATTCGGGCGCTATCAGCTTGATTATGGGGGTTGATAAAAGCGGTGAAGTTTTAGGTGTTCGAGTGATTTCTCATGCCGAAACGCCAGGTTTAGGTGACAAGATTGAAGTCAGTAAATCGAACTGGATTTTAAGTTTTACTGGTCATTCATTGCACAACTTAAGCATCGAACAATGGGAAGTCAAAAAAGATGGTGGCGTGTTCGACCAGTTCAGTGGTGCGACGATTACACCGCGTGCCATTGTCAGGGCTATACATCAGGGATTGGAATTTTTTAATCGACATCAGGCCAAGTTATTGGCTGCCTAACGCTATGGAGATTTTATGAACTTATTCTCTGCAACAGTAAGAAAAATTGGCCGCGATGGTATTTGGGATAATAATGTTGTTTTCAGCCAGAATTTGGCATTATGTCCTTTACTAGCAGTAACCGGGACTGCGACTAATGGCCTGGGTATGGGCATAGCAACCCTGGTTGTGCTGGTTAGCTCTAATGCTGTGGTCTCATTGAATCGCAAATTAATTTCTCCTGAGGTGCGGATTCCGATTTTTGTGCTATTAATTGCCACTTTGGTGACGCTTGTTGATATGAGCATGAATGCCTGGATGCATGAAATGCATAAGGTACTGGGTTTATTTATTCCATTGATTGTGACCAATTGCGCAATACTAGGCCGCGCTGAATCCTTTGCTTCACGTCAACCTATGCATTATTCTCTCTGGGATGGCTTGATGATGGGTATGGGCTTTACTTTAGTGCTGGTTATTTTGGGTGCAGCACGAGAAATTAGTTCAGCAGGAACACTTTTCGCAAATGCAACACTTTTACTTGGTGAATATTTCGCCTTTTTAGAGATTACGTTGATTCCTGAGTACAAAGGTTTTCTGTTAATGGCTTTGCCACCAGGTGGCTTTATTATGCTGGGATTTATTATTGCAGGGAAGCGCGTTATGGATAAAAAGATGGCAGAAAGGGCAGAGTTAATGCC
This sequence comes from uncultured Gammaproteobacteria bacterium, assembly GCA_942491615.1. Lineage (GTDB taxonomy): Bacteria > Pseudomonadota > Gammaproteobacteria > Methylococcales > Methylomonadaceae > Methyloprofundus. The sequence goes on along the minus strand of CALOCH010000001.1, from coordinate 255,685 downwards.
TATTATCGAAAATGCAATAACTGAGTAAGGTGGGTGAAGATGAATGTAGGTGTTTGTTATGCAGAGGCAGATAGACAGTTGTGGATGCGACTTGAAGTGCCTGATGATAGTGATATTGAAAAAGTCATAGAGATTTCCGGTATTCTGCAACAATATCCAGAAATCGACTTAAGCACTCAAAAAGTAGGTGTTTTTGGCAAGCTTGCAAAACTGAATACCAAGATTAAAGAGGGTGACAGGGTAGAGATTTATCGAAAAATTACCGTCGATCCTATGCTGGTTGAACGGCGCATGTCTGAGTCTGAGTTGGATTGAGCTTATGTATATCTGTGTCTGTAAAGCGGTCACTAATCATCAGTTAGAAGCGGCTATTAGTGAGGGGCTCTGCACCCGTAAACAATTAGTGAAATGTTTTGGGGTAGGGAGAGACTGCGGCAAATGTAATAAAGAAGTTCATGATTTGCTGCGTTGCCGTCAAGATTCAGAGCTGATGGTAAAGAGTCAATGTGTTAACAATCATTAAGGGTAAGTAAAATGAAAGGTGATGAAAAAGTCATAAGCTATTTAAATCAGGCTTTGGAAAATGAATTGACCGCTATAAACCAGTATTTTTTGCATGCGCGCATGTATAAAAACTGGGGATTTAGCAAGCTAGATGAAAAAGAATACCACGAATCGATTGATGAAATGAAACATGCGGATCAGCTTATTGAGCGTATTTTGTTTCTCGAAGGGTTGCCTAATTTACAGAATATAGGTAAGGTCATGATAGGTGAAAACCCTGAAGAAATGCTGGCTTGTGATTTAAAGCTGGAATACATTGCCGTGCCGTTATTAAAAGAAGCAATTACCTATTGTGAGAGTGTTAGCGATTATATCAGCCGCGACATATTTCAGCATATTTTAGATAACGAAGAAGAACATATCGACTGGCTGGAAACTCAGTTTGAGCTTATCGAAAAAGTCGGTATACAAAATTATTTACAATCGCAAATGTAATAAGAACCATTATGCTACTCCTATTAAAAGCTGAGATTTTCACCTCGGCTTTTTAATAGACCTACCTTTTCGGGTTGCATTTTTCTTCTCAGGAGACTTTGTGCTTGTTCGATCAGAACACTTAACGTACGTCCTTTTTGAGAGATATTGCTATGCGCAAATCCAAGCCAAAAGATGGCAATAATATCAGCCGCGACAATCCACTCTGGTTACAATTCTGGCGCGATCAACGTAGTGACTTTCATCAATTAGCGCTTAACCCACTGCTCAATAAGTTTTGGCCAGGTCTTAATTTAACCCATGGCAGTCGGGTTTTTGTGCCCCTTTGCGGGAAAAGTTTAGATATGCTCTGGCTGCTTAAGCAAGGGCATGAGGTGATTGGCGTTGAATTAAGCCCCATTGCTGTACGTGCTTTTTTTCAGGAGAATCATTTAAAGCCCGTTAAACAGCGCGTAGGTAAATTCACGCTCTGGAGACATGGGAAACTGAGTATTTTATGTGGTGATTACTTTTCTCTGACGCAATTAGATTTAGGCGATATTGATGCTGTTTATGATCGGGCAGCGCTGACAGCTTTACCCGAAGATATACGCAAAGCTTATATTGTCCAGTTACGATTGATCGTACCCGAAACTGCCATCATTTTTCTGTTGACGATTGAGGATGCCGAGGAAAATGAAACGTTAAGCCAGGCATTAGGTGTCAATAAAGAAATTAAAAGTTTGTATGCAGAAAATTTTGCTATTGAATTAGTTTGTGTTGAAAGTGTCTCCGAATTTGCCCCTGACTTACTACAAAAGTCAGCAAAACGCGTTGAATACAAAGCATATCAAGTTTCCAGACGATTATAAAAAAGCCAGGCCGTCATTTTACCTGTCCACGTCTAGTCTTCGTGATCGTTTGTATTACACGGTCATTCAAAGATTTGCACAAAAATACAAAATTTGTAGTCCAACTGCCCAATTTTAAATAATTCAGGAGTTATTTTAATCGAGCATCATTTGTTTATGGGTTTGGGGTTGCTGATGATTAAGTGAGTGCAACATTCGTTCCCCCACGATCCCAAGTGGGAATTTATATGGGAACGCTCCACTTTCCATTACGTACGGCGCAATATCATCTAACGCATCGCGTAAGGTTTCTTTCCACGCTTTCGCTGGCAAGGGAGATAAATCTCTGTTTTTCACCCAATCGGTGCGAATCTCACGATGATTTACTCCTACACCCTGTAACGAGCCGAAACGCTGCCAAGCCTCCGTGCGCACTTGCCCCAACAAATCCGCTTGTTCTTTTAACGCTGCGTATTTGCCTGGGTTTAAGTTAACACTATGAAGTATCCGTGTGCCTTTCATTTTTGAATATTCGCCTCTTTCAGTGATTCAATCATTTTTTTGCTTTTGTGACTACGGCTACCGTAAAGCCTTGCGCTAAACACAGTAATAATCTCAAGAACATCCTCCGCTAATTCTTCCTCAAAGGAAGGTTGTTCGCCTTTATTAATGATAACAATCTCTATCCCTTGTATTTCGCACAAACCAAACACTAATTCTGCGCCAAAGCGTAACAGTCTATCTTTATGCGTTAACTCTTTTTTTAATTTTTTAATAACTCGCCTGATTTGCTTTTTTAGGATCATTTCTAATAGCTGTTTTAAGCCTTTTTTATGATAATTCATTCCCGAACCTAAGTCGGAAATAATTTCGTAGCGCCAGCCTTTTGCTGCGCAAAAAGCCTCAAGCAGCTCGGCTTGGCGAACCAAATCCTCTTTTTGATCATGACTTGAAACACGCGCATAGCCAATCGTAGGTGCGTCATAATCGCTTAAGTTCAATAATCGATCTGCATCATAATAGCGAGTGCCTGCCTTAGACTTTCTATCTGGCAGTAACTCACCTGTTTCTTCCCACTTATGCAGTGTTTGAATAGACACGCCCAAAAGATCTTCTGCTTTCCCTATTTTTATCATTTTCATAGCATATGATACTATACGATAATATTAGATTTTTCAATACAGTTACTACCCCCACCTAATACAGCGGAAGGTAAGGCTTGTATTTTTCAATGCGAACTTACACGATCACAGTGTGAACAGTTAGTCCAAATGCGTGCCGATGATTGTCAGAATCAAGCTCAAATTAAATATAACAATTGTGAAAACCGGGCACAAGCAGCTTATGATAATTGCGTCTTATCCGGTGCACAAAATTGCTTCAAAGACTGGTGTTCAATGGACGAATGCAGTATTAATAGTCAGTCATGTAACAATAAATACAATAGCTGTTATTCAACTTGCGGCGGATCAGTAGGCTCCGAAACGCGTTGTGTTAATAATTGCGAAACAAGAAAGTAGGGGAAAAAATAACTGAGGCCAAGGTAAACTTAAATTTTAAGTTTGCCTTGACCCCAGTAATTTCAGTTATATTTAATAGTTAAGTTTAGCTTAGCTTGCTACCCTTTATAAGCTGCCCTTCCAGCTTTTCTATCTCATTCTGCGGATTGAAACACGGTTGATTAATTAAAACTTCCTTCGCATTTAAAAATGTATTGGCTGTTTGTAGAGGTTTGTTCAGTTACCAAGCGTCAGATTGCTTGCGTGATTTAAAACAATGTCTCGTTTTTGAACATTGTTAACAATCTATTGATTTCATCGTGAGTAGGCGAGGGTATAGCTGCCGAATTTTCAAGAAATTCCGAGAAGCCTTGAATATCAGCGATTTTTTCTTTATTGACTACATTAAAGCCCATGCTCCAATCTGCAAATGAGCGTTCTTCTATAGGCTTTTTATAGATTAGCGAGACTTTATAGTGCCTGGGATCTTGTTTGATGGTGTTAAACAATTCATTTACAAACTGCTCTTCACCCTCTAGAATTTGAATAAAAAACGGGTCGAGATAAAGCAGCATGCCCGAAATTTTTTGGCGTTCATTTTTTTGTCTGGATTTATTAAGCAAGTTTTTTAAGTTGTCGTCTGCCCATTTACGTTTGGAAACGCTGGTATACACAAAACAGTATGTTGACATTTTAAAGCTCCTTAAAGCATTTGTTGAAGAAAATCAGGCGCACCCGTTATTGAAAAAGATTTTCCTGATTTTCAGCAATCGCCTGGATAAAGTGACGGGGGGTTAAAATTTTTCTGCGTCATTAAGGAATGATGATTCATTAAAAGCCCGAAACCAAGAAAAACGTATTTTTGAATAATACGCATCATGCCTGATTTTCGCTATTATAAAACTTTCGTTTCTTGGTCGCCCGTTGCACTGCTATTAGACTATTGATCTGCATCGATTGGGGTGACGTCGAGCGCCATGCAAGGCCCATCAAAGACAACCCACACATCATATGCACCGCCACTACTTCAAAAGCCTCTTACTTATTCGTTGCCAAAAAGTAGGGTGTAACAGTGCTTGCATACGTAGCGTATCCGCTGCTTCCGGTACTAATTCCTGTAATTTGGTTAATAATTTTTGTGCCTCTTCCTGGTTGTCAGTTTGATAATAATATTCACACATAACCGAAGTTAAGGCGCTGAATTCGGTAATATGAAACTGATTGCGTTTTGGGTACAGCGTTTTTAATTCATAATAATGGTCAAAGATTTGTGGGATTTCATCTGCTTTATTTTCTGCTAAACACAGTCTTGCATAGTTACAGCGCGAAAAAATATTTTTTGGATTTTTCTGATAATTTTCGCGAATCACCTGTTTTTGTTTTTCTGGGTCTACTCTTCCATAAGCGATGGCCAGGCAACTATAAATTAAGGGTAGAGGGTATTGCTGAGTTAGCTCCAATAATCGGGGAATAGCTTCAGCACCATTACGTTCGGCGATTTCGGAAAGTTGATTAAATTCATCCTGAATTTCTTGCGGGAGATTCCGAAAACGTTGATCCAGAATAGGAGCGCTTGTCAGTTGATATGAGGCTTCTGCCGTTTGATTGAAATTAGACAGGTGGGCTTTACCTCTAGCATTTGTTCTTGTTTTTTTTGACATAGAGAGTTTTCTTGGGTGATGGTTTTTATCAGGCTGTGATTAGGTAATTTGCTTGAATTTTTCTTTTAAATTAGGCCACTTACTAAACGCAAAGAACCAGATCATAATAATATTGACTATGGGGATAAGCAGGCACAGTACAAAATATTTAGGATAGCCGGCTTTTGCGACTATTCTGCTGCCTAACCATAAAGTAAAAAGCATAAAAATGAAAATAAGCACATATTCCATTAGTCTTGTTCCTTATCTTTCATGTTAGGCCAAGGCAGCAGAGCAAGTTGCAGAAAAATCAGTAACAGTCCCAGTCCAGGCAAAAAAACTAAAAATCCCCATAAAGGATGGAAGCCTGCTTTCTGATAAATTAAGCATACAGGAACCAGTATCATCAGGCCAACTATTACCATACGTCCGAATTCGGGAAATATAAACATAGGTTATTCCGTTTGAAAGAGGTGGATGACTTGCATACAAACGGGAGATCCATTATTACTAACACCCTCTGCCATTTGTCTGCCGGATGGAAATAATAACACAACTATTGCACTATCCAGTAAGTGCAATAAGCGTTGCAGAAGTTTTACTTTCTAAACTGATAGTTTTCAACGCCGTTAAAAACTATACTTTCACCCTGAACTTTAATTGAAACTCTGCACCCGGTGTACGATTAACAAGATTCACTGTTGCACCCATCGACTCAGCTAACTGAGCAACTAAAGCCAAACCAATACCGGTACCCGGCTCAGTCCGTGTTAATTCATCCCCAGCGCGATAAAATAATTGAAAAATTTTTTTCATTTGCGTTTTATCCACACCAGGACCGTAATCGCGTACAAAGAAAACCACATTTTTACCGCGATCGATTATTTTATAGCCTATATCAAGGGTTTTATTTTCCGCGTGTTTAGAAAATTTAATAGCGTTATCAACAAGATTAATCATCATTTGAAAAAAGGCATCTTCATCAACCTTTATTTTAGTTGTCGTTAGGCCGCTATTCGCAATGACTCGATTTAATGTGTAATGGTTGGCTTCAATTTGTGCGCTCACTTTCTCTTCAACCTTATGCAATAATTGCTGAATAGTCACTTCACACAGTTGATTTTTCCCTTGCCGGTTGTCTAATCTGGCCAATTGCAACACATTACTAATCAAGCGTGAAAGTCTTTCGCTTTCAAAATAAATATAATCATAATAACTTTGTTTTCGGCTTTCATCAGGTATCCAATTGGCGCGTAGCATTTCAGAATACATGCGAATGGAGGTTAATGGTGTTTTTAATTCATGACTGACAGAAGAAATAAAATTACGCTGTTGTTTAGCCAGGTTAATCTGTCCTGCTCCTAAACGATAAAACCACAGCAATCCGATGCTAATGATTGAGGCTAAGGCGATACTGACCATATCCAGAATGCGTTTACTGGCATCGACTGCCAATGTACTTGAACTCACCAGCACTTCTATTTGCTGAAAAGGTGGCTGTAAGGCGCGACGAAATAGTAATGTTTCTGGAGTGCCTGTAGTGAGTTTAAACTGTTGTAAGACATTTCCCTGATTAACCAGGAGCAAACTACTCAAGGATAAATAATGAGAGTTCATTAAAATCGGTTGAATCAGCTTTTGCAAAAACTGTTGGTTAACTATAAAGCCTTGAATATAGCGTGACTTGGCACTCCAGACCTTACGATAAAAACATAAATAGCCATCATTCAAAGTTATCATTTGCAAAGGACTGACTTCATTTTCAAAGCTCAGTATATTGATCGGCTGCTGATTATTTGGTGCTATCTTCTCATGTTTTAAGTGTTCATTCGGTGAAGCAGTCGATAACGCGCTTTTACTGTCTTGTACGGCATTGTCAGCTGGCGCTTCGGCCCTTCGGCTACGCTTAAACAGGGAAGTTATCGAGGATTGATCAGGGATACTAACAGTTTCCTTGCGCGTTTGCTGTCGATACTCTGGCAGGTATTTTTGCGCTGCTGTGCTATTGGGCTTATTTTTTTGTTTCCAGAGGGAGGTTTCAATATTTAACTGCTGTAACTTTTCTTCGCTTAAAGTTTTGCTCTTTTTCCTTAAGCCAGCTGCGCTTATTGTCGTTTCAACTGGTGTGATTGCAGTGCTACGATCTATTGTTGATCGCTCATCGTTATCTGCTGATACAAAATAATCATCAAAGCGATTTTGTACCATGTCGGCGGGCGCGGTATCTTTATCTTGCTTTTTATCATCAGCGAGTACCTGATCTTGTTTTGTTTCTGGCTTTATATCCAATAAGTCACGGAGCTTTTCTTTTAAAGCCACGCGCTCTGCCAAAGCTTCAGAACTCAAGCCTGATTGCGTGTCAGTATTTAATTCAGGTAAGGAAGGGATATGAAACATACCGTTAGCATCAATTTGGAAATAACCAATTAAACCAGGCAGATCTGTTTTCGGAGGGAGTTCTGATAAGGGTGAAAAATTAACAGTAGAGGATTGTAGTAAGCGATTTTCCAGCACATTAAAAAAACTGTATTCGGCAATAGGGCGATCCTGCTCTCTTTGTAATTTATCCAGCAACTGTTGCTCTATACGTTCAACCAATAATTCAGCCTGATGACGTTGTCGATACCAGCTTTCATTTTCCAGCTGTGAATATACTTTAGCTAACAAAAAATAGATCGGCATTGCAATGGCGATAAAAAAAGCCAGCAATCCAAAAAATAAGCGGCGCTTTGCTGATTGCGGGTTAAGGTATTTTACTGATTTACTGATTTTCATGACTTAATAAGCGATAGCCTTCGCCGCGTACGGTGATTAAATAGGCTGGCTGCTTCGGGTTGGCTTCAATTTTACGGCGAATTTTAGCTATATGGATATCCACCGTACGGGTTTCAATATTGTCAGTATGTCGATACCCCCACACTTTTGCTAATAATTCCTCTCGGGCTACGGGGCGCAGATTATGTTGCTGCAAATAATGTAGTATCTCGATTTCCCGACGGGTAAATTGCTGTGGAGTATCACTATCCAGTTGCAGTAAATTAGCGGTATCAATGCGCATCTCAGCAATTTGCATTACCTTTACCTGCTCCACTCGCTTTAGTGAACGCTTCAAAACACATTCCACACGTAACACCAGTTCACGCACTGAAAAAGGTTTACTTATATAATCATCAGCGCCTAAAGTTAGGCCAGTAATAATATCTTGTTCGCTTGATTTAGCTGTCAGCATAATAATCGGTTGCTGCACATCTAGCTCCCGGATTTGATTACAAAGATTAAAACCATCAACAAAAGGTAACATTACATCAAGTAGAATCAAGTCATACTCATTATGCAATGCCTTCTGTAAACCGATTTTACCGTCTACCGCAGAATCAACTTCATAGCCATGAAACACAAAGACATCCAGCAAACCATGCAGGATAGCCTGTTCATCTTCAACAATTAATATTTTTGCTTTGTCTTGCATACTCACTTTTCCTGCGTTCCATTTAAAACGGCATAAACCCTATCTAGGGTATCTAACACATACCTAGTCTAAGCTAAAGCTGGGTGCTGCGGGCTCAACTATAGTACCCAATCATGAGTACGCCATTCACTGCAAACTGAAAGTGATAATAGTGTACTACTCCGTACAATGACATTGTAAAAATCATGTAAAAAGGCAGCGTTAGCTTTTACAAAACAGCCGCTACAAAACCTACCCTCAGACACTTAAGCTATAGCTGACACCATTACTTTTGAGGAGCGCATCATGTCCAGACTAACACAACCACTTTTGCATTATTTATCTACAAATCGCTTTGCTTTACTAGTATTTAGCTGTTTAAGCTTAATCACTGCGGTGGTACTGGCAACGACACAGCAATTGCCTAAAACACAGCCAGCGAATGAGCAAATGAAAATCAGTAGTCAATTATCCCAAACCAAACTCATCCAAAACGAATTGAGTAGCATTTATCTGGATGTCAGTATAACTGCCCCTAACATCGATATTGGCCAATCAGAACAGCAAGCCAGCGATATTATCGTGATCCTGGATCGTAGCGGCTCAATGTCTGAGGCTAATAAAATGACCTATGCTAAAGCTGCTATTGTTGACTTGCTATCACGCTTGAATGAGCGCGATCGCTTTGCACTCATCTCTTTTGCTAACGATGCCACAGTACACTCAGCACTGACAACTGTCGATGCGGCACAGCGTGAACAGTTATCCGCTATGGTCAAAATGATTCATTCGGGTGGTGGCACTAATATTGGCGCGGGTCTTATCAGCGCAGCTCAGCTACTGGCGCACAAACAACAAAGCCGTGCCAGTAAAGTGCTCCTCTTATCAGATGGTCAGGCCAATCAAGGCATTACTGATTTAGCTGGATTAAGCAATATCGTTGCTCAATTGACCCGACAAGAATCGGTTTTATCCTCAATTGGTATGGGCTTGGATTTTAATGAAACCTTGATGAGTGCATTGGCGGATTATGGCATGGGAACTTATGCCTATCTGGAAAATTTATCCGGTTTGGGCAATATTTTCGCCAGCAACCTAAACGCTACCCGCGCCATTTTTGCCGCTAATAGCACTTTGCAGCTTCATTTAGCCGACACTATTGAATTAGTCGATGCCGGTGGCTACCCGATCACGGATAACGGCGCACATCACTATACGGTTATCACGGGCCAATTACTAAGCCATAGTGATAAAAAGTTCATGATGACTTTTAAGGTGAACGCATCAGAAACCGGCAATATTGCCTTAGGAAAGATGCACCTAAACTATCAGGTGCAAGGTGAGCATTATCAGCAAGCATTGACTCAAGAACCTTTAATGCTGGTCGTGGTTGCACCAGAGAAGCGCCAGGATGCAGTCGCCTCCATTGATCAGGATGTTTATAAACAAAGTATATTAAAAAATAATCTTGGCCGCATGCAGAAAAAGCTCAGTCATTGGCTCCGTGAGGGCAATAAAGGCAAAGCTGATGAAGTCATCAATCAATACCGTGATGATATTAGTAAAGCAGAAAAACACGCTGCTATGCCGATGGCCTCAGCAGAAATGAATGAAGCATTAAATGAAATGCAAAGCAGCGTAGCCGATGTTTTCAGTGGAAATCACATGGATCAGGATCTTAAGCGTAAGCGCGCCGCAAAAAGTATACAAATGCAAAGTATTAAACAGCAGCGTGTTAGCGAAACCAACCCATAATCTTAAATACGCGACCCTACTGCAGGTAGTTCTGCAGTAGGGTCATAAGGAGTAATGCCATGAGCATTTTAAGCAGAATATCGCGTTTATTTAAAGCCGATATACATACTATTTTAGATCGTTTAGAAGAACCAGAGACCATTCTTAAACAAGCCGTGCGCGATATGCAAGATGAGGTAGACAAAGCAACCGGTGCAATCGCGGCATTAAATCAACAACAAGAGCGCTTACAGCAAAAGCTGCAGAGTGTAAGCGAACAGATTAAAAAACAGCAACAGCAGCTAGATTTCTGCTTAAGAGAAAATAATACCGCGTTGTGCAAATCGGTCATCAGAAAAAAACTACAAGCAGAATTATCTTTTCAAGAATTAAGCGAATTATTAACCAATATTAGCGGCGAAAAGCAAAATCTCATCACCAAAACCGACGAGCGCAAAGAAAAATTACAAGCGATACGCGACAAACTGATTTTATTTTCTGAGCAAACTGAAATAAATGAAGCGATGCCAGCAAGTGATCTGAATTCAATCATTAGCCAGGATGATGTCGAATTAGCCCTCCTTTATGAACAGCAGCGCTATGCCAAAACACATAACAAAAAGGTACTCTCATGAAAGGAAATGCTTTGCTACAGCATATACTGCTTGCTATCGGTTTAAGTACACTAGCGCTAGTTAATGATCTGCTATTAAGACAATTTTTTAACGTACAGCTCTGTAATCAGCTCAATATATCTCTGCTACTGTGTTTATATCTTGGCTTTATTATCAGGCACAGTCCGTTCATTGCCGGGAGGATAACACTATGTGCTATCAATTTAAGCATCGTGCTTCTGGGCTTATTGACGATAAATCACACCGGCAGCCTACTAATGATTTATTTAGCCATGATTTTCTGTAGTCGTGTTTTACTATGCTATGCCAAGCTGTTCGCCATCATGGCTGAATTTGTGTTATGTATATTCAGCGCCACTGCCGCGTTCTGGTTATTGGCCTTACATATAACAAATACCTAACCCCTGTGTAATCTCGCTATTTGATGGACTGATAGTCAACGTATTTGATGGTTAAATTAATTATTTTCCAAACCTTTTTTGCGGGATATTGCTGGGTAATCGAGGTAAAGAAAAATAGATATAGGAGGGCGGGGTAAGAGAATCATTTGATATCAACAGCGACAAGTTAATGGATCTGTCGCTATTGATAAATTGGTGGCAACTTGTAAGCGACTAGCGTATGACCTGTTTTATTCTTTCTATTTCCTGTAAAGCCACAATTCGATTGATTGCTTTAAGCTCCCTTTGTAGAGAGCCCTTAATCTCGTCGTTGTCTTTTTTATCTATACCGGGTTGTGGTGTTTTTTTGTCCAGCAAAGAAAGTAAAAACCGGACACTGGGTACAAAGTTTATTTTTTTGGTATAAATCACGATATCAATGGTATTAAAATTCTTCTGACAGCTAAAGCAACGGGCTAAATTGGTTTTCTTTTGTGTTGCCGTATTCAGTTCCTGGCATAAGGGACAACGAAATCGCCAGGCTCCGTTAAATTGTCGCTCAATGCTCAACTTTTCATTGATCAGCCAATCAATATCAATCTCATTTCTCACTTGAAAGAGCTGTTGCTTTGTAAAGGAAGTCATATTATTTCCTGCTCTGCTGAGTGTGACCGCGAGTTTTGGCAGATTGATTAAAGACCTCAAAATAGAGTTTTTCATCCAGTTGTGTGCGTTTTTGTTTGCAAGCCTCTTCGAGCAACTCATTCGCTAAAGTGGTCATGATCCGGTAATTACCCACCGAGTGATCACACAGAGTCTGCATGAGACCTTCTGACATAAGCAGGGAATTACCCGCTTTTTCAAGTAAATGGCTAAGGCAATCAAACAACTGTTGTGATGTCGCATGTTCCATCTGTATTCGTTTCCGGATCCGGCTACCTAGCGGAAGTAAACTGGTGGTTGAACGAAACCGGTCCAGCAATAATTCATTACCGGCAAAGATAACGGTGAGTAGATTTTTAGAGTCATACTGGTGGCTGTTCAATAATCGTAATTCGTTCATCACACAGGTCTGCATTTCCTGTGCTTCATCAATCAGTAGCACGGGTTTGATCGCGTTATTTTCAATATGATTCTGCCATTTCTGGCGTAGTGATTTAAAACTGTGCCAGCGGTTATGTGCTTTAATGGGGATATCAAAGAGATCGCCCAGCTCATGATAAAAATCCCGAAGACTGCTTTGAGGGTGAGTAAATGTCCCGACCGTCAAGCCCTGAACCTGATTTAATTTTTGTGATAACAGACGTAACAAACAACTTTTCCCGCTACCGGGATCGCCAACAATCATGGCAAACCCGCCTTCTTGCACGTGGTTGTTTTCAATGCGCCAGATAAAGTTTTCCAAGGGTGGAGGGATATACAAGGCTTCCGTTGGAATGTCAGGATTAAACGGATTCCATTTCAGGCCATAAAGTGCGTGCAGTGCTTTGTTCATTGGGGTTCTCCTATCTCATCTTTGGGAAGATAACTTTGTGGTAAACCGGTGGCAGCATAGTCATTCAGCAGTTTCTGCAAATAGGGCGGTGTGGCTGAAAAAGAGTGTGTCTGGGTTTCGGGAGTGGATTCGGATGTGCGAAGGCGACGCACACCATTGGCATTGGCTGATTTATTTTGTGGATACAAAGACACCAGAATATTTGAAGTATCCGGATCAATCATATCAATCACCGACAGATCCCAGTGTGCATAGCGGACCGTAATATAAACCAGGGAATGATAGGCACCTGGGATTTCAAAGCGTTTGCCCTCTAAACTAATCGTACCGTCTGAGCGACGTTGCTTGCGTTTTGCCTGTTTGCGAAACGCCTTTTGTAAGGCTTGACTCTCCGGGCAGTCTCGCCCAACGTCCTGGTGCTGCAAATAACACTCAATCGGTGTTCGACCCTTGAGTGCTGCATTGCTTTTTTGATGGTAATCCCCTTCGACCCAGGCTTGAGTGGCCTGATTCAACTGCCGAAGTGTCAGGTTTTCCTGATTCTCCAGCATCGCCAGTAAACGTCCCTCGACATTCGCCCAGAAGGTCTCCTGCTTGCCATTTTGATAAGGCGAATACGGGAGTGTTTTATGATGTACGATACCCAATTCAAGCAATCCCCGGGTGAACTCACCCGAGATCATGGCACTGCCATTATCAGATAACAAACTCCGGGGTAATGCCCGTTTCTGCAGTGCCTGACAAAAGCCATGAACCAAGCATTCGGTATCCTCTGAATAATACCACTGCATATGGCACACCAGCCGGGAGTGATCATCCATGACCGCAAGCAGCAAGGGCTTGACCCATTCACCACTGGAATGCAATACCTTGAGTGAGCCATGATGAAAGTCCAGATGCCAGAGCCCATTGACATAATCAATTTCATAACTGCGTACTTCACGCTGTTCCAGACGTCTGGCCGCTTTTTTAGCACCGGGTGAATTGGGCCCTTTACGTTTGCTTTTTCGCGGCATCTTGCTTACCTGCATATAACGCAAAATGCTGGAATAAGAGGGAAAGTCTGTTTGTAATGACTCTGCCTCCATAAGCACCCGAAGATTGTCGTAATGTAATTGCACACTCCAGCCATCATGCTCAGCATATTGCTGGATCAGTGCATCACAAACAGACGGATTGAGTGATTTAAAGGCTCCTTTATCATTACGTTGCTGCGTACTGAGTGTTTTAAGCAGATTGTGCGGTTGCTTTATTGCCCTGTAATACCAACGTTCCAGTGTCGGCACACTGTAATGAACACTTTCGCCTGAAACAGGATGCAGCCATTGTTTTTGCGCTAATTGAGATAACTGGTTTCTTAAATCCCCCTTGCGGGGTGGTGACGCCAGCAAGCTACCAATTATTTTCAAGCGGAACTGTCCCATACGCTCTGATTGAGTTAAAGGAGAGTGTTTTGTATTGCTCATAGTTGTCCTGTGTTTTGATGAATTGATGAGTGAGTCACACACTGTACAACCATCACAAACTGACAACGAGGTCATCTTCTGCGCGAATTTATCCGGGGGTCACCAGACGAAACGGAACATCAAATAAATAGACTCCGGCAGTGAGTGGCAAAATCCATTTCAATGCCAGTTTTAGAGAGGTCTTTAAAACCTGCTGAAACTGATCCAGTAATGAAGCAGGGAGTGTTTGGGCCATCCCATGACTGAAAGCGGATCTTTTCCAGGTATGACTTTGTGATACCTCCTTTACCCAAAAATTACGCCAGCGTCTGACAGTCTCTACTGATAAAGAGGTGTCCAGTAACAGATTCAACTCTTCAACTTTTAATTCATCGGTTTTTGATTTAAGCAGAAAAACTAAAAAAATGATAACGCTGGAGTATACCTTTCGGGACAGGAAGCGCATGGAAGGCGGTGTAAAACGCTTTCGACAGCCATCGGTACCACAGCAATAACTAAAACGAATCGGGTAGTCAGTATGAGTGCCTTCGGGCACACCTCTGGGTTTGCGTGGGTAATGAGACTGGTGCAGATTGCCATGACAAAACAAACATCTTGATTGTTTGACTTGCTCTGCAATTATTCGATCAAGAGCCAAAAGGCTGTTATAAAATATGGCATCCTGTAGCAAGGAATGGTACATTGATAATCTCCTATTTTTGTCGTAAAGAACAGGAGATACCCTCTTAGATAATTTATCAAGTTATTTAAGGGGGTTTTTGTTTTGGAGCATCAATTAGTGTGATTAAAAATACGGAAATTTACCTCAAATATCTTGCTTATACCTCACCTATGAGCAAAGAAAATTATACCCCCGAATTTTAAACAAGAGAGGGGCTGGCTAGTCTAGCCGTCTTCTACACAAGCTGGATGCTACTTTATACAAGGTGATCTGGGCGTTTTTCGCGATGGGTCGTGGTTTACTGGGTGTTAAGGTTCGGGTTGAAAAGCGACGAGGGCCAGCGCGACCGAGGGTAGTTTATCACGCGAAGTAGTAGTATTTCCCGGCTGATCAAACGATTCAGGCAGTTAGAGGCTCAAATAAAGAAACTGGAAAGGAGGGAGAAAAGATTTAAGTATTTTGGCATAGCAGCCTTTACCGGAGCGTAATTAAGGCTTTAGCTCAAGTCGGAAGCGTATCAATTTAGCCCTAGATGAATAGGGCCTATAACCGATTCGGACGAAAGAGTGGAGGACTTATTACCGAGTTTTGAACCAAATCTGGATCCGGAGGCTGAGAGACCGTACTTATTATAGCCAGTGCACTGAAATTGTGTGCGAGGGCGGAAGCGCAGGCAGTAACGGCGCAGGGCGGCGCGGGACGTCACTGCTCAATTAAAGCAACAAGGTGATGGGTGAAGAAGCCGTGCTAAGTGAGAAGAGAGACAAAGCAAGCAACCTGGTGCACACGTTATAAAATTGCAGATAAAGCATCGAGAGGGCAGAAAAATCTATTTAAATCGTGAGTTTATGGTAGAGAAAAGCAATGTTTGGTGAGGGTGATGTCACCTATGTTTGGGCAGGTACGGAATGGTATACCTTTGGTGTAGTCGTTGATTATATGCACGCCGTATCTGGCTGGGCATGCTCCAGGAACCCAGATACGGTATTAACCGCACAGGTTTAACGCATGCGTATGCCATAAGAGGAGAGCTAAAATCTGATGTTTCGGTCCGACCAAGGCTGCCATCACACCATAGCAGCTTTCAACAACAATTGGCGAAAATATGAGATAAAGTAAAGCATGAGCTGCCGTGGCAATTGTTGGGACAACGCCCCTATGGAGCGCTGTTTTAAGAAGTTATAAGTCTGAATGGATGCCGAGTACATATTATGACTCTTATGAGGAAGCAGAGAAAGATATCATGCAGTATATCAAGTACGATAATGGTTCTAGACTGCATAGTACAACGGCTACTTAACACCCATTCAGGCTGAGAGAAAGGCAAAAAACCGATTGTTTTGTACGGAATTACTGACCACTACATAGTCGTGAGCGATGTGGGAAAAGGCAGGCAATGATCTGTCAGGTAGGTATTAAGGAGATGAACGAAAGTGAACCCCTGATGAGGTATCGAAAGTTAGTACGATACTGTCAAAACCAAGCTTCTAGGCTTAGCTTGGGATGAGTTTTGATGTGAGCTGGCATAACAGATAAAGCGGCAGTCGGTATAGAGGGGGCATGAACTTAATATAGGCTTTAATAGGGAACTTGGGAACCTGTCGTTTTGATGTTAAGGGAGAAACCTATGGAAGCCCCACAAGGGTCTGAGTACCGATGCAGAGCACGGGGGCGGATCAGCTCGTAGTAGTGATGAAGTTTCTGTAATGGAAATAGAGCGAAGGGGCTGACATGTCCAAAATAGAACATTGGTCAACCACAAATGGGAGGAGCTAATGATTTATGCAAACTTGGTAATTTGTAAGGGACATGAAGAGCCGTATGAAGCGAGAGTTTCAAGTACGGTTCTGTGAGAGCCCGAGGGGGAAGTTCCATCGGGCGACTCGACCGGATCTGCCTTTTTAAATAAGACTCATCATGTCTGATTTCGGGTATTATTCAATTTTCGTTTCTTAAGGAGCTCAATAACCCCCCGATCAGACACGGCAACAACAGATATTGACAAGCACTTTGTACCACCTTCCGGACAAAAGTATCGTTGCGGTATCTCCATTCCCTGTCACAATAATCACGCAATCAGCTTATTAGTGAATCGTAAGCGGGCATTTACAACAAAAGAAAGGCATCACATATGCGCCATTTTAAAATCGCTAACACCTGCTGGAAAAAGCGCTCTATGAAGAACAGCGGCACAAAATTAACAGTCAATTATTGCATTACATAGGCGATCATTTCGACGGCTTTATTATTGTCGATGAAGAATTAAACATACTTTTTTCTGACTCGGCGCACATTTCAATTATCAACAAACTGGATTGTGTACAAATTGAAGCGAAGCGCATCAGGATACTAAACCTCTTATTGAGCAACAGTTATTAACTCATCTTCGCAGCTTTCACTAATATAAGTCATTGATTTATTGTTTCATGCCTTATATTTTATACCAAAAAACCTTGCACCAAATCAGAGTTCTTTGCGGTCGCTCTGTAGTGCCATTTTTAATTGCGTAGACTATTGCATTTCCCTGGTCCTCTTGGCGATGCTAGCGGTATGTATATCCGAAGAACAAGAATCAAAAAACCTGGAAGACGGTAGTGCTTATTATACGTATCGCATTGTCGAATCAGTCCGCATAGTGAAATCAGGTTAAGCACGCAGCATTGACGTAACATCCGTGCGGACTTTACTATTCAGCAAGAGCATTTGTCGCCCATACTGACTGCAGAGAGAGAGCAATACAGTCCTTTGGCCCTCATCAGGTTAGACTGTTTAATTTGGCTGATGACTTAAATCAACTTTTGTTACAGCAGCTCAACGCTATGGCGCGCTGATAACGGCAAAATTGTCTGAACCGCTAAACTCGAAAAGACGACTCGAGAATATCGTTTCCATTGATATTCATCATGTCGAAGCCATCAATGCTCGCAGCATAGGCGCAGAAACCTTGGTGTTGCACGCTGCACAGCAATTGCAACTTATGAAAAACTCATTGCACTCGGCTTTAATAAACGGGATATCGCTGCAGCATTGGGAAGCCATTTTATAGGTCGTGCGGTTTTACCCGGCAGTGAATTGTACACACATGACTGGCTGCAAAATCGGACAGGATTGGGCGAGTTGCTGGATCATGATTATGGCAACACCGGCCTGACTTTGCGTTTATATGCTGCCAGTGACAAGTTACTCAAGCATCGGGATACGCTTCGAAGCATTTTTATCCGAGCGCGAGCAGAGCTTATTTGATTTAAACCGTAAGATCGTTTTGTATGATTTGACCATTGCTTATTTTGAGGGTCAATGCGCTCAAAACCCACAGGCAAAATTCGGTCGCTCCAAAGAAAAGCGCACGGATTGTCCATTAGTGACCTTAGGCCTGATTCTGGATGGAGACGGTTTTCCATTGAGAAGCCAGGTCTTTCCGGGTAATGCAAGCGAACCTGCTACTTTGGAGTTGATGCTGGACGGGCTGCGAGACAAAGATCCATTCAATCAAATAAAACCCGTGGTCATCATGGATGCCGGTATTGCCAGTGCCGACAATATTGCCTGGCTCATCAAGCAAGACTATCATTATCTTGTCGTCAGCCGAGAACGACACGTCAAAGACCCGAGAGAACAAGAATCCCCGATAACGGTCAGAGAGACCCCAAGACAGTCGTGTTGTTGTTTATCGTGAAGTGGATACAGGCGAAACCAAAAAACGCGTCTCTATTGTCATTCGGACCTAAAATCAAAAAAAGAACAAGGCATCCGTAATCGTTTCCATGTTCGCCTGGAAGAGGCTCTGACAAAGCTGCACGAAGGCTTTACTATTAGAAATACGATAAAATACTGGAACGTATTGGCCGACTACGCTGAAAAACATAGTCGCGTTGCCGCAGATTACATCATTGACGTGGTGGCTGATGACACAAAAGGTAAAGCCACCCGCATAGAATGGAAACGTAAAACTAGAAAGCGATCAAAAAAGATAAACACTCTGGTGTCTACTGCCTGACCCATCTTTATCAAGCCACTTTGGTCTTTCCAAGTCATTGATTTGCATAGTTCCTGACGATTTTTCATCCGAAAATATCCTTGCGCAAAATCAAAGGCATTTTTTAAAATACATTGTAGTGCCATTTTTATCATTTTTTGCCATAAAACTGTTGACTTTTTGGAAATTTTTCTTCAATATCTATCTATTGAAATAATTTTCGCACTAACTTTTGTCAAATCAATAATTCTGCACAAAAGTACGAAATTTGTAGTCTATCTGTACGTTAAAATAATCAATGATGTTGATTTGTAAGGATAGTACTTATAAAAGTGACGAAGATGAGTTATGAACAAATTATCCCCGACTGGTCGGAAGCAACTCTGGACGACCTATACAATGCTGACCAGAATTGAAGCAACGTTTAAAAAAGTCTGAAAACCGAATTGGGATTGCGACCTGTTTACCACCCAAAGGAAGATCGAGTCACCGGTCACTTGTTCATCACATTATTGACTTACCACCTTGTGCATACACTGCGCCATCAACTCAGGCTGCGGGAAATCACTTAAGCTGAGATAATCATTCGCAACATTATATCGACCCAGCAACGCCTGACCATAGACTTTGCCTACTGATAGTGACACTATCATTCATTTTAGAACCACAAGTAAAGCAGAAGCTAGACAAAAACAAATGATACACTGCTTTGAACATTAACCCTGACCCGATAGGAAAATATAAAACAACCGTTGATATGAAATCTGTAGTGCCAACTGAGACCGATTGAAAAATTTAACTCATTGAAATAATGGGGAATTGACAGTATAAGTGGCGAAGATGGGTTAAGTTTAATTAGAAATAAAGCAGGTAGTACATCCATTCAAAACCAATGTAATCCATGCAATCCATGCCAGATTACACTTATTCCGACCTCTTCTTTAGACAATCTATACCAGTGGGAGTGTTACCAAAAAGGTTATATCCTCACTTTTACTTATGCTAAAGAAAGTAATCCCACCCTCGATCGCTTAACAGGAATTTATCAGCTCTCTCGCTGTGAGGCCATTTGCGCCTTACATTTTATGAAAACGTCTTCGATTGCTGATGTGGCAACGCTTACCTACCGGTCTCCTGAAACAGTGCGCAACCATATTAAACATGTCATGTTGAAGCTGAATGTCCATAATCAGGCTGAACTGATGAAAAAATTGGTGACACTGGCCGTCTTATAAAACATATTGCAGTTGTTCTTATCATCCGCTTCGCGTATTTTGTATTTACGATTGCCTGCATAAAGGATTGTCCAGGAATCTTTATTTCGCAGTTACGCAATGCGTCAACTCTGTATACAAGTTAGACTAAAGAGGCCAGGATAACTAAAATTAAGGTGCTACGTGTTGTAAGCGACAGTTTGTTGACAGCTTATGCAACGAATAAACGAATTCAGGCTGGTTAATAATCACCCGTGTAATCTTTTTTCCCTATTTCCACACTATGATGCCGCAGTATTGCGTATGTAGTGGTGAGGTGAAAATGAAAATTCGGAATAACAAAATTAAGCAGGTAATCTTGACCTAAAAAATGGAGTTCTCGGCTACCAAATTTCACTGTGATTTGGCGCTCTTCACTCCCCTCAATTTGTGCAGCGCTAAAGCCTTCTAAGAAGGACTTAGTCTTGGCAATACGCGCTTGTAGCTCGGCAAAAGTGATTTCGTTATCTTCATAACTCGGGACGTCAATACCAGCCAATCGCGCAGCGCAACCTTTAACCATGTCGGTTGCAATCTGCACTTGACGGCTAAGCGGGAACATATCTGGCGTTAGGCGCCCATTTAAAAAAATGGCGCAGTCAATTTTTTTGGCTTCAGCGTGAGTTGCGGCTTTATCGAGTATCGTCGATAAATTGTCTAACATACGCAAAAAAGGAGGGATAGAGGCTTGATACATAGTCAATGACATTGTGTTGACTCCAAAGATGTTGAGTGTTGTAAATACGATTTAAAGGCTGTAGCGATTAATAGAACGCATTATGCCATATAAGAATAATGCGTTGGGTACCTTAACATAAGTTATGATTTTCGAAACATAACTATCACCCGTCTCCTTTAATTAGGAGTTCGCCGTATTGTTCCGGGGTGATTGTTCCACCCATTTTTTCAGCGAGATGCTTATCGCGTTCAGGTAAAACATCCTGTATTGCATCAATACATTTCCATTTCGGTGTTAATGGTGTTTCAAAATTAGTCTGAGGCGTATATTTAGAAGTCTGTACACGTTGATATTTATGGATGTATCGAGGGCAATTCACGAATATTTCAGTAACCTTAACCCGCACAACTAATTCTGCTCCATCGAATGTTTTTATTAGCGGGTCTTGCTTATCTATGCTTGCAGTGCCATGTATCCGCACTCGATGTGGGGTCTCGAAATCAATAAGTAATATCCCTACCTTGTTGTTAGTACTTATATTACCCAAGGATAAAAACATGCCATTGCCATCGTAACTCGGAAAAACAAGCGTCTTATTATCGATCACTTTAATAAATCCAGGTACACCCCCTTTATAAGAACACGTAGGGTAACCACGATGATCAACTGAAGTAAGAAAAAACATATCCTGACGTTCAATAAAAGATTTATGTTCGTCTGTAAACTCTGACAGTACAATAATCTCTTTAACTCGGTCAGCCAATTTTGTAGTTTCAAACTCATGCTGTAAGGCTCTATGTTGTTGACCATAAATTTCGCTCATATTGTTACCTGCAGATATTTTTTATATTGTTAGTCGTCGGATTGTTGCATCGCTTCTTTTGAAAGCATATAGCAAAAAAGAGTTAGTCACAAAAATATTAAACTTAACAGTATCAAGGTCAGGCTCGATTGAAGATATATCCTGTAATTTCAAAAGGACACAGCAATGATCTTATCAATCAAGCCCGACCCTTTTGGATTTATACGTTTGATTTCATATTGGTATCTGAGATCAGCCTTTAAAGGAGCAGTTAACTATTCGCATCGTAAACAGTGAACGAATTGATTGCGCGACATTTTTGAAAGAATACTACTAGAGTATGGCTTGTCGTTGTTAACTGCTAAATGTTAAAACCAGTTTCTATAGGAAGAGCATAAACAAGTCGGAAGGGAGTTCTTCTGATTTGTTTAGAAAAAGGACTGATGGGTTTTAAAATTGAGTATATCTTATGTGAGGAGCCGTATATGGGCCCGTTCGCACGGTTCTGTGGGCAGACGGGAGCAACGGGACTCCCTCTGACCCGGCATGTTTCTCTGGTAAATAAAGTTAGATGGATGAGGCAGTCGGTGATGTATGCTGCATTAAAGCTCCCACGCCATCAAACGTCCGAAACGAGTCTGACTCTATGCCACACAAATTCCTTGTAACAAATTATAACGTCTAATCAAAAACATAAACGAGTCAATGTAAAATTTCCTGTTTGGATAATAGACTCCTTAGGCAAGGAGACAAATCGAATGGGTGTAACACGAGAATCTATAATTAAACTTTGGTTAGCTGAGCGACTCGAAGAGCAAGTACAAACAAGGCGCTTCACCTGACCGCAGGAAGCAAATTCAATTCTTTGATTATGTACTGTGTTTAACCAACATGCTACTCCTCTGTGATATGCACGTTAACTATTTGGCACTAAGCGACGATAATCACGATACTCTGGAATCCAGAAATTTGCCTGAATATTAGCCTCTAATTGTTCTATGCTAATGCCTTCAGCGACACCATCTTCTATTGCTTGTAGACCAACGGCCAAGGCAATAGCAAGGCTGACCTCTCTTATTTGACTGAGGGGGGGCAATAAGGTTTTACCCGTACCATTGGCAAGCGGTGAATTAGCAGCTAACGCTTCACTCGCCGCCATAAACATTTTTTCCGTCACGCGTGTTGCATGACTGGCAATAATCCCTAAACCTACACCAGGAAAAATATAGCTGTTATTACATTGCGCAATAACATAACGCACACCATTATATTCAACGGGATCAAAAGGACTGCCGGTGGCGATAATCGCATGGCCATCAGTCCAGCGCATGATGTCTTCTGGTATTGCTTCAACATGAGAAGTAGGATTAGACAAAGGGAGTACGATAGGCCTGTCACAGTGAGCATACAGCGTCTTGATCACTGCTTCAGTCATTAAGCCAGGTTGCCCGGAAACACCTATCAGTATTGTTGGTTTAGTGGCATCAATCAGGTCTATTAAGCTCATTGATTTACCATCACTGGCCCAGTCCGAAATGCTATCGGGCGTTCTGGCAAATTTGCGCTGGAAATCGAGTAAGGGCTCTGTCTCTGTGGTGAGTAATCCTAAGTGAGTGAATAGATAGATGCGACTTAAAGCCTGTTCCTCTGTTAGCCCGTGCTTAAGCATGTGAGCAACTATCTGTTCAGCAATACCACAACCGGCTGACCCGCCACCTATAAAGACAATGCGCTGATCTATAATGGAGCTATCGTAAGCATGACAGGCAGCTAATAGGGTGCCTACAGTAATGGAGGCAGTACCTTGAATATCATCATTAAAACAGCATATTTCATGCTGGTATTTATTTAATAAAGGGTTGGCATTGGTTTGAGCAAAATCTTCAAACTGGACTAAAACATTGGGCCAGCGTGCCTTAACGCCTTGAATAAATTGATCTATAAAATTGAAGTATTCTTCGCCTACTATGCGTTTATGTCGCCAGCCCATATACATGGGATCATCCAGTAAGTCCTGATTATTTGTCCCCACATCAAGAATAATGGGCAACGTATAAGCAGGACTGATACCACCGCAACAGGTGTAAAGAGCCAACTTACCAATAGGGATTCCCATTCCGCCTATTCCCTGATCACCCAGGCCAAGAATGCGCTCGCTGTCGGTTACAACAATCACTTTGACATTTTTTTTATCGATGTTTTTTAACATCTGAGACATTTTTTCGCGGTCGGGGTAAGACACGAATAAGCCTCTTTTGCGTCGATAGATGCGTGAAAACTGTTGACATGCCAAACCGACAATTGGGGTATAGATAATAGGCATTACCTCTTCAAGATGCTTGGTGAGCAAATTGTAATAAAGCGTTTCATTGGTATCTTGGATATTACGCAAAAATATATGCTTATTCAGGTCATTTTTAAGACTGGAAAACTGATGGTATACGCGCCTTTCCTGGTCTTCAATGGTCTCAATAGCGGTGGGTAATAAACCATCAAGATTAAATTCTTGCCTTTCCTCAGAACTGAATGCAGTCCCTTTGTTTATTAAGGCTGTCTCCAGCAAGGCCGAGCCTGAATAAGAGGTATATAAAGGACGCTTTTTAGTGATTGCCATTTTATTTTTAGGTTGATTATTAATAAATACGCTTATCAGAATAACACTGAATGATTAGCGAAATAAAGCGATATATTCGCCAGTAACTTAATAAAACAAGCAATTTTTACGCCGTGAAATTTTTATCAGGTTATTTTGTTGTCACCCGTCAGAGAGTAAGAGCTTAATAGGCCAGGTGATAACAGTCTGCATAATATAGCTCATTGAAATTTAACTAATTAATGGCTTTTCTAACGAGCTGTTTTGTGCAATGCATTAAAAAATATATCGGGTTTATTTCTCACACACGCCGCTTTTACAGCCACAGTTTTTACCACAGCCTAAACCTTCTTCTTTGACTGCACCAAATTCAGGGTGCTTTGCAGCGTAATGTCTGGCCGCCTGCTGAATATAAATCCAGGCGATCATTAGCCCAAATATAACTGCCATTGCGATAATAAAATTTAGCATATAGTTCTCCGTACTGATTGTTTGTCGGGTAAGTCGAAGGACTTGATTTTGTCCTTTGCTCTACTTTTGTCTTACGCTGTTGCCCCGCCAAGTCCGGCAAAGCCCATGAAAGTCAGGGATAAAATACCGGCCAGCATCATGCTTAAAGCGGCTGCCTGAGTGATATTAGGTAAATTAGACAATTCCAGTTTTTCGCGTAATCCCGCCATTAAAACGATAGCTAAAGCAAAACCTGCTCCCGCGCCTAAGCTGAAAGAGACTGATTGTAAAAAGTCATATTCGCGTGCCGTTTGAAATAGGGCAACGCCTAAAATGGCACAATTGGTTGTAATTAAAGGCAAAAATATACCCAGTGCTCTAAATAACGCAGGGCTAAATTTCTTTAACACCATTTCAACTAATTGTACGGATGAGGCAATTAACGCAATGTAACTAATCAGCCGCAGAAATTCCAGATCAAATGTTGTAAGCACCAGATTAATACCATAAGAACAGGTAGAGCTCACGAACATGACAAAGGTGGTTGCCAGGCCCATATTAAAAGCGGTGTCACGTTTAGCTGAAACGCCGACAAACGGACATAAGCCTAAAAACATCGCAAGCACGAAGTTATTAATCAGAAAGGCGCTGAGAAAGATAAAACTAAGGGATTCCGGGTTCATAATACCTCCTTATTAAGACGATGCTTATAATTGTACTGGTTTTGTTTGTTGAATGGGTTTGAAAGTGTAATAGCGGTTAATTAAAAAATTACCTAAAAAAGCAATTCCTGTTGCGATGACCTGTGCATACCAGTAGGCTATATTTTTCGGTTGCGGGACCTGTTTTGGATAGGGGACGCCCTGTAATAGTGCAAATAACTCCGGCGTGGTGGCTAACCAAAAAATCCCAGCATTTAAACAAAACATGATAGCGCTAATGAACAGATAGCGCATAAAAAAATGGCTATGTGGGCCTTTTACCTGAAACGTCCAGTGAAATTGAATATGGTAATTGGTTAAAAAACCACAGGCGGCACCGATCATACTGGCATGTAAGGGTGTGGTTAATTGGTATTCAATTAGGCTAATCAATACCGCAAAGTGAACTGCTGTTGCCATGCCACCGGAAATAAAATAGCGAATAAACGTATAAAAAAAGTTATTTCGATTCATAGCGTGCTTATTTCTCTCTTAGGAGGGCATATTTACGGTACTCGCTAATAAGCTCAAAGTTTTTTAAGGCGTTATCTGGGAGTTTAGGCAGATTATTTTTTTGGACAATTAAATAATCTTCAACAGAATTATTGAGTAACGTGTCGATAACGTTTGCATCAATTTGTATCTGTTGTGCTTGACCTTGAGTGTGAAAATCAATCGAAAATAAACGTTCTCCCTCGTAAGATAGCTGGCTGTTCTCTGATTGTCTGGTATTTTGAAATACGGCAACTAAATATTGCTGGTTTTTTTCAAAGGTCAATTTTTCCGGTGTAATCCATACGATTGCCATAAAAATCAGGCCAACAACAGGAATGATCAGTCCTGCATACAGCCACTTGCTTTGCATCATTGATTTGTTATCAAAGCGTAAGCTCAACATTTCGCTGACCATCATGGCAAAAGCGGGTAAGCCCGGCAAGACATAGGTATAAAGAATATTGCCTGATAAAGTAAAAAACACCATAGGCGCAATCGCCCAGAAAAAAAGATAGCTATGCCAGTTACCCTGACAGGCATCTTTAAGAATTATTGTTTTGTTTTTTCTAAATGGCCAGCTCAGGGCACTGCCTAGAAAGATAAAAGACCAGGGAAAGCTCGCAAGTAACCACAATAGCCAGATTTTTCCGCGCGGATGTTTATGCGCAACACCATATAAATCACCATGCCAGCCTGCATCAACAAAACGCTTAAAATGTTCGCCCACCAAAAAGTAATTAATAAACCCCGGGCTATCGATTTCGGCGATGATATACCAAGGCACCGCTATGAACAGCATAACAGCAGAGCCTTTAAACCAGGGTATTTTCTGCCAGGCGTTTTGCCATTGTTTTTTTATTAGTGTCCATGCGACAAGTGGCAATAACACCAGAACACCGACAATAGGGCCTTTCACTAATAAGCCGAAACCCAGGCCGACAAAGAATAAATAGCTCCATTTTCTGGCTTGTTGTGTTTGTGGATTGTTTAAGGCATGCCAAAAGCCAGTCATTGATAAGCTGATACACAAGCATAAAGCCATATCGGTCATTACCGCGCCACTGGCAATAAAAAAGAGAGCAGTGCTTAATAAAACAATACTACTAAAGGCGGCTTTCTCTTTACCTAGGATGACGCTTGCAAAACGATAGCTTAGCCATAACACGACACACGCCAATAAAAAAACGGGCAAGCGTGCGGCAAATTCTGAGTAACCAAACAGTTTAAATGAAATAGCTGTTAGCCAGAAGGTTAATGGCGGTTTACCCCAAAAAGGGACGCCGTAATCAAACGGTGGCATAATCCAGTTGCCGGTTTCTATGATTAAGCGTGGAATTTCTGCATAACGCGCTTCTGTTGGGTCATGCAGGGGGTATTCGATGATGCCAAACAAGCGCGCTAGTAGCGCAAGCAAAATAATAGCTAAGGACAGCTTGCCGAAAGTTTTAGTCATCTACTTTAGCTGAGTAGGTTTTTTTAATAAAATAAAGTGGTCTTTGCTTTGATTCGATAAACATATGCCCAAGATATTCACCTAAAATGCCTATACACAATAGTTGTACCCCTGAGAAAAACAGAATAACAGTAATTAATGTCGGGAAGCCCTGGATCACCTCTCCAAAAAGCAAGGTTTTAATAATAAAATACAGGCCTAAAGCAAAGGCACCGAGTGCCGTTATAAAACCAGCGTAAGTGGCTAATCTCAAGGGTTCCTGTGTAAACGAGGAGATCCCCTCAATTGCAAATTTGGTGAGTTTTTTGTAATTCCAGTTGGTTTCACCTGCTAAACGCGGGTCTCTACTGTATTCAATCGCCGTTTGTGAGAAGCCTATCCACGAAAATAAGCCTTTCATAAAGCGTTTACGCTCGCGCACCTGATTTAATGCATCAACGGCCTGGCGGCTCATTAGGCGGAAATCACCGACATTTTCCGGGATTTCATGGTCGCTAATTTTATTAATGAGTTTATAAAACAGGCGGGCTGTGGTTTTTTTAACAAAACTTTCACCTTTACGCTCCGTTCTTTTGGCATAAACAACATCAAAACCTTTACGCCAGGTTTCTACCATCTCGACGATAAGCTCAGGCGGGTCTTGCAGATCAGCGTCAATAACTACAACGGCCTCACCTTTTGCCGCATCCAGTCCTGCGGTCATGGCAATTTCTTTACCAAAATTACGACTTAGATCAATTATTTTAATACGCTCATCTTGTTGCATCAATGCGATCAGGATAGCTAAGGTTTCATCCTTACTGCCATCATTGACATACAGCATTTCCACTTGCATATCTAATGGTTTAACCGCTGCGGATATGCGCTGCTGACATTCGCTAATCACTTCTTGCTCATTATGAAAAGGAATGATGATGGATAAAAGTTCTGCTTGTTTCATAATGAGGCTAGGTGGCTACGAAATGACGTGAGTGTTGATAATTGATGCCGAACACTACCCTGCAATGAAGCTGAGAGTTCTGCTTTAAAGTCATACTCGATGTTCAAGTTTTCAGCTAATTATGGATTGTTATTTTCTTTTTTGTCATAATTACATATATTTTGAACATCGAGTTTCTAACCTAACTGAAGCTTTCAGATGGCACTTTGCAATGCGAAGCTGACTCTTTCGCGATTAACTTCCCTGTTTTACGTTGAGCAAGATAGTTAATCAGCAACAACCAGGAGCCCAAAACGATAAAGCCACCAGGCGGTAATATCATCACAACCCAAGGTTCAAATTGTGTGCTAAAAACCTGATAACCCAGTAATTGTCCTGCACCTAATAATTCCCGTACTCCACCGAGCATAACCAGTGCTAAAGTAAAGCCCAGACCCATGCCTAAGGCGCTGATGACTGATTTAGTAAATGAATGTTTAGAGGCATACGCTTCTGCGCGACCTAAAATCAGGCAATTCACAACAATTAACTGAATAAAGGCACCTAGCCTATTGTATAAATCCAGACTGACTGCCTGAATAATATAATCAACCAGGGTGACGAAAGTGGCAATGATAATAATATAGGTCGTGATGCGCACCTGCTTGGGGATAAAATTTCGTAACGCCGATACCAGCGCATTAGAGCACACCAGTACAAAAATACTGGCTATGCCCATTGCCAGAGAATTGAGTACAGAATTGGTGACCGCCAGAACCGGACATAGCCCGAGCATCATCACAAAGACCGGGTTTTCTTTCCAGATACCTGCAGTAAAAACATCGAGAGTTAAAGGTGTTTCTTTTTTTGTGGCTTGAGTCATTATTCACCTCATAGCATGTTAAGTTTATTTATTCCTATTCAGTATGACGGAATAAGAACTAATTTATTAATAACAACTAGATATGTTATTGTTCAGTTTGGTCTATCTTGTTAAATGTGGTCATACAAATATAAGTTTTTATACTAACACGATAATTTTCTGAATGATAAAATTTGTTGCACAATTATCTATTAGGTATTTACGGGTTCTTTCGCAAAAATGAAGCTTGCTGCCCTTTGATCCTGGAAATTCAATA
The DNA here is from genome assembly GCA_942491615.1 of uncultured Gammaproteobacteria bacterium. Classification (GTDB taxonomy): domain Bacteria; phylum Pseudomonadota; class Gammaproteobacteria; order Methylococcales; family Methylomonadaceae; genus Methyloprofundus. The sequence goes on along the minus strand of CALOCH010000001.1, from coordinate 226,438 downwards.
AACTCTCTTTACTTTTGCTAGACCAACTGATCCATTTTTTTGAATAAACCATATTTTACAATACAGTAAATAGCTCTAAAGCCATCTCTCCAGCCTATTTTCTTTCCTTCTGCATAGCCTCTCCCATTATATGAAATTCCAACCTCATAAATTCTGCAATCTAATTGAGCAATTTTAGCCGTTATTTCAGGCTCGAAACCAAAACGATTTTCTTCTATTGGTATAGATTGAATAATTTCTCTTCTAAACACTTTATAGCAGGTTTCCATATCTGTTAAGTTTAGATTTGTAAACATATTAGATAATAAGGTTAAAAAACCATTACCTACCCTATGCCAGAAATTTAACACTTGCCCAGACTCAGTACCTCTAAAACGAGAACCATAAACTACATCAGCATATCCTTCTATTATAGGTTTGACCAATAGGGTATATTGATTGGGATCATATTCAAGGTCAGCATCCTGAATAATGATCAGACCACCTGTTGCAGACTGTATGCCCGTTCGTAGTGCCGCACCTTTTCCCAGGTTATATTCATGATAGAGAACTTTATCAACGCGTGATGCTAAGGTATTTTCTAATAATTCTCTGGTACCATCTGTCGAACAATCATCGACAATAATAATTTCTTTATCAACATAAGGCGAATTATGTACAGCCTCAATAATTTTCTCAACAGTCTTTATTTCGTTATAACAAGGAATAATAATACTTAGTTTCATAATATTTTCTTAAAATAAGTTATTGTTTCTTTTAAACCATCATCCAGGCTGACTACTGGCTCCCAATTTAACTGTGCTTTAGCTAAAGAGAGATCAGGTTTGCGTCTTTTTGGGTCATCTTCGAGTAGGGGTTTAAAAATAACCTTTGCTTGAGTGCCTGTATATTTAATGACTTTTTCCGCTAGTTCAAGCATGGTAAATTCTTTTGCATTACCAATATTGATCGGTCCTGTAATATTATCTTCAGAATCCATCATTCTAATAATCACTTCAACCAAATCATCAACATAACAAAATGAGCGCGTTTGCTGACCATCACCATAAATGGTTAAATCTTCATTTTTTAACGCTTGAACAATAAAATTACTAACAACCCTACCATCATCAGGTCGCATTCGCGGGCCGTAGGTATTAAAAATTCTAACCACTTTGATTTTAAGTTGATGTTGGCGGTAATAATCAAAAAATAATGTTTCAGCACAACGCTTGCCTTCATCATAACAACTACGCACCCCGATAGGATTGACTTTCCCCCAATAACTTTCAGGCTGAGGATGAACTTCTGGGTCACCATACACTTCTGAGGTTGAAGCTTGTAAAATTTTAGCTTTTACTCTTTTAGCTAATCCCAGCATGTTAATTGCTCCGTGCACTGAGGTCTTAGTTGTTTGCACAGGATCATGTTGATAATAAATTGGCGAGGCAGGACAGGCTAAATTATAGATTTCATCTACTTCAACATATAACGGAAGCGTCACATCATGACGTAGTAATTCAAAATAGGGATCATTCAATAAGTGTCTGACATTAGACTTATCCCCCGTATAAAAATTATCCGTGCAAATAACATCATATTTTTGCTTGATTAAGCGTTCACATAGGTGCGATCCAATAAATCCTGCTCCTCCAGTTACCAATACTTTTTTCATCATATGCCCATTCTTAGCGTTTTTGTCCATAATCTCGAATACAAGTTTAAATCACAACTTCGCAAGTAGCTTGAACTGGTTATACAAAACCTGTTTAAAGGTTACTGCCCCATCATGAGGCAGCATTCCAAATGAATATTGGGCAGCAAACAGGAGGTTCCATCCAACCAAGATAACTACCAAAAAGCGAATTGGGACTGCCCATTTTTTGCTTGTAGTCAATAACATTGCTATACCAATTACAAATATAAAGCTACAATTGATATAAGCACGTCCTCCAAAACTATGGCCAAACCACCAACTGTGCCATGCCGAATTTAAGTACCACTGTAAAATAAACGCAACAATTAGCGCTAAACCGAGCTTAGCTTGTTTGCTTAAAAAAAGGAAAGCGCCTATTAAGGCAAATAGAATGATGGGGGTCCAGCTAATTAAGCCATGCCTCGCTGAAAAAAGGCTATCCAGCAGATGGGGATTAGTAAAATTAAACCCTTCACCCTCATAGGAATAGTATAAAAAATGGCCATAAAGAATTTTCCAGACAGCAAATTGTGGTATCAACATGAATAGAAGAGTTACCCCAAACACGCTAATTTCAATCATTTGTTTACCGAAGCGGGAAGTATAATTCGAATCGATTTTAAAAAAACCAAACCATTCTAATACTAACAATACTAAAAATAGCGCATTTTGCGGTCGAATTAATATCATAAGCCCAGCTGCTAAACCAAGTAAAACCATTCCACCCTTCTGTCGGTTGTCAATATCTTTCACCCATATAAAGGCAAACAAAGACACAGCAAACATAGACATAGAGTGAGACATGGTTGGTTCATTGCTAAGATAATAAATAACGTTAGTGCTTAGTGCGACGAGACTCGTTGCTAAAAATGCTTCATTGTTATGAAAAAATCGTATTGTGATTTTGTAAATTAAAACTAAACCAGCCAGACCATAAATGATGGATCCAAAACCAATAAAAAACTGATACAGCAAGCTGTAACCATCTGGTTCCAGAGTAACCCCCAATTGATTTGCTAATATAGTTAGCGTGTGAGCCACTACAAAGAAGGGTAACCACAGGAGTGCTGGGCCAATAGAGTATTTGTTGGGAACATGGCCGGTAGCGGTACTTAGATATGGATTGGGAACACCATGCCCAAGCGGGTTATACTCCAGAAACTCATTAGCGAACTGAAGATCCCCATCGACAAGCAGTGAGCGCAGGTGAGCGTAGTAGCCTAATCCATCAGACCCGATCACATATCCGCTAAAGCTAATTTTAATTAACAGGACCAAAGTAAGACAAAAACCAAATGCAAAAAGCAATAATATGGGTTTTAGTAAAAAAACTTTCATAGATGTTATTGCTATCGAAAATAAAGCCTAACAGCTATACAGACCTGCATAACTTTCACGGCAGTTTAGCAGAAATTCAAGAATTGCTGTTTAAGTTTGTAGTTATAAAGCGAATAACATACATTTTTGTTGCTCAATAAAAATCAAAAGAGTCAGAGTAGTTGGTTAAAAAGCTTAAAAAATCAATTACTCGGTCCTTGAGGCATCCCCACGAATTCTCTTTTTTCCAGAGCTTCAAAATAGCCGATTAATAACGCCTGCGCCAATTTATTTCAAATGATAATCAGGGTAAACGCATTAAAAGCACTTTAAAGACAAGGCGATAGCCACCATAGTATTATTTTTACCCAGAGCCCCCATGAATTGTAGTTTAGTTGAGCATTTTTCCCCTTCTGACGGACCCAAGAATTGAGCGTAAAAAACTTCATAAGCGCATGGATATTATAGTCCTTACTATGTGTGCAACCATTAGTGGAGCTCAGGGTTGGGATGCGATTGAAGAATTTGGACTGAGTAAACTGGATTGGTTAAGGCAGTTTATTCCGTTAGAAAATGGCGTACCCTCTGATAACTGTATCGCCTATGTCATATCGCGCTTGTCACCTAAAGAATTCCAGCACTGCTTTATGAGTTGGGTTAACGCTGTGCGTGAAGAACTTCCAGAAGAGGTTATTGCTATTGATGGTAAAACCTCTCGCCGTTCTCATGATCGCAAAAATGGCAAAAAACCACTGCATATGGTCAGCGCTTGGAGATGTCCCAATAGTCTGGTTTTAGGGCAAGAAGCAACAGAAGAAAAATCGAATGTTGTACAGCCATTCCCAAATTATTACAGCTGCTAGAGTTAAAGGGCTGTCAGTGTGCCATTGCTAAACAAATTATTGATCAAGGCGGTGATTATTGCTTAGGTCTTAAAGGTAATCAAAGTGACTTACACGAAGCGACAGAAGATTTTTTTGTCACAGCTCGGCAATATGAATTTCAAGGAATCAATTATAGTTACCATGAGGAAGTGGATAATAATCATGGTCGATTAGAAAAACGTCGCTACTGGATTTGCGATGAATTATGCACACTCCCTAAAACGGAGTTATGGAAAGGCTTAAAAAGTATTGGCTTAGTTGAGCGCGAGTGCCATGAAGGCGATAAAGTGATGCTGGAGCAACGCTATTTTATTAATTCAATTCCCGCTGAGGCCAAGCCATTTGCTCGTGCTGTGCGTAGTCATTGGGGAATAGAAAATAAGCTACACTGGCGTTTAGATGTGGTTTTTCGTGAGGATGACAGTCGAATTCGAAAAGGTGAAGCGCCCGCAATTTTGACCACAGTCCGACATATTTGTTTAAACTTATTCCAGAATGAACCTTCAAAACTCAGTGTTAAGTACTCACGTAAAATTATCTTAACACTTTTATTCTTAGGTTTCGTGTAGGATGGGTAGAGCGTCTTTTTGCGAAACCCATCATTCTACAGGAGTTGATGGGTTTTGCTACGCGCTCTTACGAGTCATTACGTGCCTATGAAGCAGGCGTTCCATTCTACCCATCCTGCATAAATGTTAAATTAATTCTGCATAGGTACTTAAGAAAAAAATGAACAAAGCCGCCTGGAATGATGGCTTTAGAGCTAAGTTATTGTTAGGGCGATAATTTTAATGCGTTTACCCTGAATGATACATAGCAGCACGCGATTTTTCCGAGAAAGATAATCGAATACGCTGAATGTCTTGAGCTACATTAACTTTAAGTGTTTTGTTAAATATAATTACAACTGATAAACTCATTACAATAATTCCTGAATAATACGAGGAACTTGCAAAATTATGTGTTTTTACTCTAAAAACCACTACATCATTTGGTATTTTGCAAGTACCTCAGTACCTATATTCTTTTCTCCTTGATTAATTCAGAATGATATTATGCTTGCAAACAGACCATAAACCGAAGATCTGCATTGCGGCTAGGTAAAAAGATCAACGGGATGGTAAAAGTGATCAACGGATTGAGCGAAGGGGCTGCTGATTAAGCGGGAGAATTTGAAATTTAGTTTATATTGGAAGTGAATCATGAAGCATAATCGCGTACAGCGTTCTCGATTCGGTAGAATTATGGGTGTTTTCTTAATGGCCTCAACGACCAGCGTGGTTGCGGAAACAATACAGGAGATGAATTCTTGGACTCTCCATCATGAATGGGACAAGTTGAATAACATCAAATATACGCTGGCGCGTTCTCCTTTACCTCAGCGCGGCTTGTATGACAGGCTCAGGATGGATATTGTGTGTAAAGAGAATAAGTTGCAGTTTGTGTTGGATGCCAACAGCTTGCTGGCTTCGAAAGGCAGAGCTTTTGAATTTGAATATCAAATCGATAAAAGGACACCGGTCACGATTACAATGCGAGGAAATAGTGATAAGCGACACGGCTATACTGATGAGAATGTCGATAAAATCGCTCAGGATATGTTAAATGGTCAGACAATTTTTATCCGTGCTCATACCATGATCAGAACGGTATTGGCCAGTCTGATATCCTTAGAGGGTGCCGAGCAACCTATTCAACAGGTATTGATTGACTGTGGCGTTACTTTGCCGGGTAAAGACTCTGAGTAGTGGGCTTGTAGTTTGGCCGACTTTGAACACGATTTTAAATCGCTTTCATCCGAGCAATAGCGTCAGCTATTGGAACAGATTAAAGCGATTTTCGATGATATGAGCTGATAATTAGGCTCAAAAGTCCTGGCCTCGGGGATTTTAAATGAGACTATAAGTTTTGTGGTGTTATTATTTTTGGATATATAAACATATGTAACCAACTAATTTTGTTGAATTTATAATTTATTCCTGAGGCCAAAATATTATTTTTTTTAAAAGAAGTGTCACAAAAAATCCTTAGTAAAAAAATAAATATCTTAAGTTTTTAACTTTTCATACATGCAGCGCAATGATTTTTAATGATTTTTAAAAAATTACAACTATTTTTCGCAATTGCCGAGGTCAGGTGTTCTGAGGCTAGGCTTCACGGAGAAGCCCAGAAGACTGGCGTTGAGGAAATAGGTGGAATCTGCGGCCGAGCAATATAACTAGATTACTTACTTTTTTCTTCCTTCCGCCAACCAACCAGTTCTCCTCATTTTTTTTGCTGTCATCCTTCGCCCTGTCAATCTCTCAATCTCTGCTGTAAGCTGCTCATTAGCGAGCACCATGCCTTGGTTTGCATTTTACTTCAACTTGATGATTAAATAATGCACGGTAATTTGCTCGTCTCTTTTCTGAATCACTCGCTAAGGGGTCAGAATTTAATAATCTCCGCAACTACAATCACATAAGATGCGCTTCGTGTCTCAGCAAATCCTATACTTTCGTATATTATTTAATGCTTGTTCCTAAGGCTAAAGATAAAGGGTGAGCGGTACATAAATTCGATTCTTTTCCTAAAGCATTTATTTGGTAACTTGACTAGCTATATTCTGACGGCTGTCCTACCATCCCTGGTCTGACTGGGTTTAGTTCAATATAACGATAAAGGTGTAAAAGGTAATTTTCTTCTTACGCCAGGCAGGATTTAAATCGACCTTCCCAAAGTGATCTGGTTCGTTTATAGCTCAAATTGAAATAGCGCACATACTGCCGACCCAATGATTGCATCATTAAACTAACTGCATTATGGGCTCTCGGCGTACACAGCAGATGCACATGACTGGTCATCAATGCCCACGCATAAATATCTACTTCATGTTTTTTTGAATAATCTTTCAGCCAGGCTGCATAAGCGGCAAAATCTTGTTCGCTATCAAAGCAACACTTGCCGGTTGTTATCGCGTTGAATTACATGCTGGGTGATTCCTATGGGACACGCTCGGGGTAATCTCGCTATTTGCTTTGCCTAAAGCGATTAAATTTAGACAGTATAATAGAGAATTTAAGTTTACCCTTAGCTTTACCATTATGATCTTAAAAAAAGCCCGACGCAAGGCAGAGCTTTGATGGAGCTTGATAGCAAAAACTGCCTTGAAACAATATCATCACCGTTGCCGCTTGTTAGCTAGTCTGAGACATATATTATTATGATATGTCTTTAAGTGAGGTGAAAATAACGGCTCTTCCGGATCTGCCGTGAAACTATGCCATAAACATGGTTTATAGTGCAGAAAAAAAGTCATAACCTATTGTATATAATGCTTTTTATAAGCAATAAAAATTCAGAAATACCAAAATTTCACAAGATTTCACTTATTTCACGGGAAATCCCAGAGAGCCAAAATAACCTGAATTTTTAACAGTTGTATTTTGCTAATATTTATGGTAGAACTAAAAGTCAAAGGATTGTATGAAAGAATAAGGAAATTATTATTACTTTAACCTCTATTTTTACAACGCAAAAAACTATTCAGGTTGAAGCAAGTTAGGAAAGGGTGGGATTACCCCTTTTAAATTTTTCTAACATAGCTAATGCGGAGTAAAAATCATGAAATCATTAATATTCATAATATTATTTGGCTTTTCTAGCCAGTTGTTTGCTGACAATTTAAGCGATTCAAATAGATTGTTTAATTTTGCTGAACAAAACTTTGCTCAGTATTTCAATCCTCCCAGAGCAGAAACGTTTGAAATAGATTATTTATCTAATCATTATGTTGCCAGGTACTATAAAGGAACGGATACATACATTGGTACAGTGGGAGAAGATGTGTATGTGTATGGTGAAGTTTTTAATGGTTTATTGTATGTCGGGAAAATTGGTACTTATATTGATTTGACGGCTCAAACACCGACCATAACGGTTGACACAAGTTTAACGCCTCCAGTTTCAGAACTAGCAGGTTTTGAGGATAGAGAGCCTAGGCCTATTGCATCTATATCCGGCGACGATGAAACTCAAGTAGAATTCATTGAGAATGAGCTTTGGATTTCAACAGATAACAAAACCGAACTGGACAGTTTTTTGACTCGCTGGAAAGGTAAAGTTTTAAAAGAGTTTAAACCAGCAGATTATGGGTTAAGTGGTATTAGCAAGCAATATCTTGTACGCGTGGACACTTCAGCAGCTGATGCCTCCAAGCTCAGTGAAAATTTACTTAAGCTGGATGCAAATAGCCAAGGCGAGCATCAGGTTTCAAGTGTAGATGGACTCAACCTTCTAATTGCTAGCGCTGCTGAAGCGGCAAATGGTTTAAAGGTAGGGGTGAACTGGGTATCAAAAGGTTCAGATATTCTCAGTAGACAAACTACTGAAGCACCAGGCGGCTCTAGTCTTGCTGGTATAGCGTATGACCCAAACGCGTTTAACTGGTCTTCACATAATACAGAAAGCGTTCAAGATATTGGTGTAGCTGAAGCCTGGAGGGCTCTTAATTTAGCAGGAAAATTAGATAATAAGATTAAAATTGCCATTCTGGATATGGGTTTTGCACCTGATGCAGATTTTCCTGATGATTGGTTAGCGATTTCCAATGTACCTTTTACTCCCCCAGTTGGTACAGAGAATTTTTTTAATTGTGCTGGAGGAAATTCTTGCCCTTGGCATGGCACAAATGTTGTAAGCGCGGCAATGGCTGTACCGGATAATAACTATGGCAGTGCCGGGCCTGCGGGCCCAGTGGGTGATGCGGTTCTTATTTTTACTCCGGGTGACTTATTTACTGATATTACCGCGTTAGGGGAAGCCAGATTAGCAGGAGCAAAGATTGCAAACATGAGTCACGCCATGCCAGTTCCCGACTATTTGTTTTATACCGTTATACCTTTTGACTTGGTAACAAAAGCTTTTCGTGCTTCAGGAATGTTGCTTTTTGCAGCCGCCGGCAACGAAGGAAAAAATGTAGATGCTGAACGGTGTTTTTTTGCATGTTGGGAAAAAACCTGGTATACGCCGTGCGAAAATGACGGCGTGATTTGCGTCGGTGGAATTGCTGGAAATTCAAAAACAAGAGCTGGAGGATCTAACTATGGCAAAGAGAATGTTGATATTTTTGCACCTTATACCTTGTGGTTGGGGCCAGATCCTGATCAGCCAGACAATCGAGTACGAGCGCTGAATGGAACCAGTTTTTCTTCACCATTTACAGCGGGTGTAGCGGCTTTGGTTTGGGCTGCAAATCCTGGCTTTAATGCGGATAATGTTGAGAAAATTATAAATGATACTGCTCACACCAGTCCTGACCAGAAAGTAGGTCGTTATGTAAATGCTTTAGGGGCAGTTCAACAAGCATTAGGTAATGTTCCTCCTTCGATAGATTTGTTTGCGCATGAAGATGGTGATAAGTTTGATCATGATTTAAATTTATCTCTTAATTTAAGTGCAAGCGTGAGTGACTTTGAAGATGGTAATAATTGTTGTACGGTGAACTGGTCTTCAAATATAGATGGAGAATTGGGAACAACCAAGGGGATTAACGCTGTTTTTACCAGCACGGGTGAGCGTGTAATTACTGTGATTGCGGAAGATAGCGGTGGTGCACAATCAAATGTCAGTTTCACGATAAATGTTGTCAACAGCGCTCCAACTGTAGACATCACAACCCCTCTTATAGGTCAAATTGTTATCCGAGGCGAACCTGTCATTTTACGGGGAACCTCATTTGATATCAATGAGCCGGATGGTCAACTTGCCTGCGACAGCCTTCTCTGGCGTTTCGCCGACCCTGATATTGCTGACATTATAGGCTGTGAGGGAGAGGTTGTATTCCCCAATACGACCCTTTTTTGGAGTGCAGGGTATACTTTTAGTAGGCAGAGACCCGCAAGGACTAATTGACAGTACGACTGTGCAAATTAATGTAATAGACCCACCTCCCAACTTACCGCCTGTGGTACGAATTACCAGTCCGGAAAATGATGCAAACATTAGTAGCATTAGTGAGTTGTTGACCTTTTCAGGTACTGCTACTGATCCTGAAGGAGAAACTGATTTGAATTATTTATGGGTACTCAGCTATGAAAATGGTGAGACTTCAGAAACCGGGATTATTATTGGTTTTACAGCAAGTTTTGATGGCAGACTATCCGACTTTATCCCATTTGGTGATATTGAAGGACGATGGGATATCAGGATCAGACTGTATGTAGGTGATCCTGGTGGACAATCAGGGTCTGATTTTGTAACACTCAGTTTTGTCATCATTAATTAAGCGTAAGCATTGCACGGTGGCTGGAAAGTCCAGCCATCATGTTTACTGAAAATGATGATGAGTAAAACTAACTTGAGAAACCTTTTGGGTTATCATTGGTGTTTAGTAAGTTGTCTGAGAACAAACAATAGTGGTTTGTAGTCGAGCAAGGTCGATGGTTCCAGCAGGTGGGATTCCCGCTCTGGCAAATTAGATCTAATGCCAGAAAGTAAAAGCGGGCAGGCGATTCAAATGGCGAGATTACCCCGAGAGAAACCAATGGCGTCAGGCTCTAATACTGCTTACTTGAGGAATAGTTACTTAATAAACAAAAGCTTAAGAACGTAGGCTGGTTTGAATTTTATAGCATAGCAAAAAAACGTATCCCGACAACTCGCTTCTTTATGGGAAATGTTAGGTTTCGCTACGCGCTTTAAATAAGTCGTTATTGCTCTTTGCTTGATAATCTAACCAATCTACACGCAAGTTATTGCTTATTAATACAATATTTACTAAGTAAGCGGTATTTAGAGTCAGACTCGTTTAAAGTATAATTTTTTTCGATTTTAATGGCTATTTTTCTTTTTAAATCGACACCTGCCCTGTCGGTTCAGATGCCGGATAAGCTAAAAGGATAGCGAAGCTTTACTCTGTACCAACTCAAGAAATTTTTTACTAAAAACAGCTTTATCAAACTGCCTGGCATGTGCAAGTATTTCCTGAGCATCAAAACTATCTATGGATGCTTCAAAATGCTCTATAGCTTGATTCAGCGAGTTGCTTGTCGCTTGATCAAAAAATACACCGGTTTTATTTTCTACAACAGTATCTAAAGCACCGCCTTTACGCAAGGCTATAACCGGTCGGCCACTAGCCATTGCTTCAACCGGAACCATGCCAAAATCTTCTACGCCGGGAAATATTAATGCCTTGCAATGCGCATAGTGGTGTTTGATAACAGCAAAGTCCTGATAGCCCAATAAGCAAATATTATCATTAGCCAGTCGTTTAAGCGCGTCCAGTTCTTCGCCTGCACCAATAATAATCAAAGGTTTGCCATTCTGATTAAAGGCTTCTATAGCTAGGCGGGTGTTTTTATAAGCGACTAATTGACCGACGATAAGATAGTAATTTTCTATCTTTTCAGCCTGATAAAATTCTTGCACATTAATCGGCGGAAAAATAACCTGACTTTCCCTGCGATAAAACTTGCTTATACGCTTTTGTACAAATGACGAGTTGGCAATAAAGTAATCCACCCGAAACGAAGACGCCAGGTCCCAGAGCCTTAAGCGGTGCATCAGTATTGGCATGAGACACTGTTTGATAACAGAGGCGCGCGCTCTATAATCATGATACATATCCCATACATAACGCATTGGGCTATGGCAGTAACAAATATGCAGCGCATCAGGCGAGGTAATAACCCCTTTGGCTGGTCCCGATTCGCTGGAAATAATCAGCTCATATTGCCTTAGATCCAGCTGTTCCAGCGCATAGGGCATTAAAGGCAAATAAGCTTGATAATATTGTCTGGCTTTGGGGAGCTTTTGGATAAAGGTCGTTCCGACGACACGCTGATTGATTTTATCGCTTATTTTTTCAGCATCCAGCACATGAGTATAGATATCCGCTTCAGGAAAAATATCCAGAATGGATTCGATAACTTTTTCTCCGCCACGCATATTGACTAGCCAATAATGGATAATTGCGACTTTCATAATGAGTATTTTGTAGGCTGCGTTCTTCGCGCTAATTGGTTAAACGGATATTCAAAACAATAAACATAGGCTAGTTTAAATAAGGCAAAGGGTAGATTAGTGAGTTTGTAGTTTAAAGCGATGCGTACATCATTGATGGCAGATAATTTTTTAGGTAGAAAAGGCATATCGTTTCTTTTTTTACGCCAGCCCCGACAATGATAGGCGCTTAAATCGTGGTGAACTAATAAATCAAGACCTAATTTTTTAATGCGGAATGATAATTCCAAATCTTCTTTATACATAAAATAGGATTCATTGAAAATATAGCCATCATTAGCGAGTAGTTGTTTAATGACGTTTGTTTTGACCAGTATTAAAGCACCACAAACCGCTTTGGGATAAACATCAGTTAGCCTAATATTATTACACGACTCGCCTTGCGCAATATCAAACCATTTTCCATAGCTTGTTACATTGATGCCCAGACTATCTATCAGACCTGTCGGTTGTTTTTGTTCAAAATCAAAATGTAGCAGAGGGCCAGATAAAATGCCAAGCTGATCATTTTTAGCTAAAATGTGCGTGGCTTTATTTAGCCAGTGCTCAGTTAAAAATAAATCGGGGTTGATAAAGATAATATTTCTTGGCTCTCGTTTTAATGCTTCAGTTACGGCAATATTATTACCTTTGCAAAAACCGAAATTAGATTTTGATTTTATTAAGCTTGTATTTTTGCTTTTATCACATATTTGGGTCAGTTCATTGATATCTGCCGAGTTATTGTCACTGATGAAAATATGAAATGAACTTTTATCAGCCGCTTTTTCTATGCACTCTATAAAATACGCTATATATCTGGCGCTATTATAACTAACCGTTATAAGGCAGTAATCAATCATTCTGTGGTTTCCTGAAATCAACTAATGTTTTTATCTAGCCGGTTACTGTAGTATCTGTGCAGTCGCTTTACTGGTCATCAGTCGCTACAGAAATAGCGTGCGGATGAATTGCGCTTATCGCCTGAAAATCCAGGTTATTAGCAATAATGATTTTTTTCATATAATGAAACTGTTCGTCAAAAGAAGCGCGCCCGTTGGCAAGCAGTGTATGCGGGTCACTGTCTGCAAAGACTTCATTATAATGCGCTCCGCCATCAATCCCTACTGTGCGTATCGTTTTGATATTATTCAGCGCTAAAATAGCTAATGCGGCTTCTGCGCTAAAACTATGCACAAAAAATTGACGCACAAGTTTGATAGGCCGTCTGCCAAAACGTAAGGCCTTTAGGCCTAAGTGGTCATACCAGAATAAGCGATTTTCCTGATCAATTTTTTGCAGTATGGGCCATTGACGGATTAATTCCGGCAAGGAAAATTTTCCCGGCAAATGATCGCTATGTGGATAATAAGGCATTACCAAAAATTCAGCCTGGTTATAAATTTCATTCGCACAGGCATCAAAAACATCTACATCCATTAAATGAGTAATCGCGGCTTGTTGCTGACGAATAACATGATTTAAAGTCAATACGTTGTATTCTGAGGTGTCTAGCGTATCAATCAATTTGTAACTAGGTCCTTTGCCAACAATTAGCCAGGGTTTTTTATAAAATCTGGGTGCACTAGCAAAAAGGGCTTTGATATTTTTCATCGTTTATCACGGGCGTACTTATATAAAAGAAATTGGCGTTTTGTATTATGATGTCTGCGTGCTCTCTGTTGCTATCTTTTTTGCGGCGGCTTTTTTAATAACATAGTTAAGACGCAAATTAAGCAGTAGGATATTAATTAATAAATAACCTGAGGCGGCAAGCGCTATGCCATTTATACCTTTGCTATAAAACAATATCCATTTCATAAAAAAACCAATGCTAAAGCCCAGTAAGCTGATTAATACCGGGGTTTTGCTATCGCCTAAAGCATGAAACGTAGTCACCGCCAATGAAGAAGATGTTGCGGCATATAAAAAGCCCAATAGCAAGAAACAGAGTATCCAGAATTGTTGTGCACTATCATTGCTTAATTTCAGTAGCAAGACGAGTAGGCCCAATATAATGGGTTTAAGCAATAGTAACAAAATAGCCACCAGAATAACGATGCCAGTTACCCGGATGAGTCCTTTGCGGTATATTTTTTTTAAGCCCACATAATCTTCATTTTTCACCATACGTGCCAATGTCGGTGTCAGAGGCATACTTATCGCACGTTCCAATATAGTAGCTAACGCACCCATCGCTGTTTGTGCAAGGTTTAATGATGTGACTCCCCCCACAGGCGCTAACGATGTCCAGTAGCGGTCTATTAATGGTGTGGTATTATATATCGAAGCGCCAAACAGTACTGGCCGCATCATGTTCCATGCCTGTTTGCATTGCCAGCCTTTGATTAACAATGTTGATGGAAAGCTTGCAAACGCCAGTTGCGCAAAATAAATACCGAGGGCACGTATTAAAGTGACCCAGACCACTGATTCAATACCCCAGATAGGCAGTAATTTAGCAGCGACGATTAAAGATAGTATCGCTGCGCATAAACTCACCCATTCAGAGATAACAAAGCGATTTTTGGCGCGAAGCGCGATGGCTAATAAAGTCGACTGAATATTAAAAAAAGCGGCAATCAGTAGCGGCGTACTAAATAGAAATGCTTTTGCTAGTTGATTTTCATTAAAGCCGGGTAATAGTAAGGGTAACCAGACGGGTGACAGCGCAATCATGACGGTAATTAACCCACCGCCGAGTAATACCGCTTGACCACGCGCGACGGCTAATGATTTTAGCCATGCCGGATGATCATCTAATAGCACTGAGAAGCGAGGCAGCCAGGCAGTTTGCAGCGCCGCGACGGTAACAGCGACGACAACCGAAGGCACTGCCTGAGCAGCGATATAGGCATCCGTTTCGCTACCGATACCGACAAGCCGGATGACCAGTAACTGCATGGCAATGGTTGCCAGAAACTGCATAGTAACCACTATGCCAATGACGACACCTTGTTTCACTAAGAGTATGCTGCCCTGTTAAATGTGGTAGAAAAATTTGCCATAGACTTCAGATAACCTCCACTATTGAGATAGTTGAATCAGCGGCTAAAAAGTGTAAACGGTAATTAATGATTCTCTGCATGATTAAAGCCTTTAAAAAAGGTTAGTAAGATAATTTTCAAATCAAACCAGAGTGACCAGTTCTCAATATAATACAGATCGTATTTTATACGCGTCTGTAGGCAGGTATCACCGCGCCAGCCGTTAACTTGTGCCCACCCTGTAATACCCGCCTGGACCAAATGTTTTTGCATATAGCCTTCAATTTCATGTTTAAACTGCTCGACAAAAACAGTACGTTCAGGACGTGGGCCGACGATAGACATATCGCCTTTAAGGACATTAATAAACTGAGGTAATTCATCCAGACTGGTTTTACGTAAGAATTGACCTACCCGGGTTGGGTGCTTGGTATGCGCTTGTCCCCAAATCAGGTTTTGATCGCTATCTACGGGCATGGAGCGAAATTTAAGCATCTGGAAGCGTTTGCCATTCCAGCTAATGCGCTCCTGACGATAAAACACAGGACCTGGAGAGCTGAATTTAACCGCCATGGCAATCGCCAGCATGATAGGACTAATGAGTAGCAGAATCAGCGCTGAGATTAGTTTGTCTTCTGCCCATTTTAGTAGAACATTCATGCCTTTCATTGGCGACACTGACATATTAATCACCGGCATACCATCTATTTGTGTGACCGAGTGATTTAGCAGACGTAAACTGCTGATATCTGGAACCAATAGCACTTCAACAGAAACCGAGTGGAGTTGACGACAGAGGGTTTCAATTTTATCCATATCCCTTAATGACAAGGTTAACCAGACTTGATCAACCTGATGTTGCTCAACAAAATGAACTAATTCGCTTAGGCTGCCTAGTTTATTTAAGCCTTGTATTGGGAAAGTATCATCACTGAAACAGCCAATAATTTCCAGTCCCATCCATTTAGAGTTTTTTATTCGTTCGGCTATCTGTGCGGTGAAGCCACTATTACCTACTAGTACGATATGTCGATGGTTGAAGCCTTTTTTACGTAGCTGGCGCAATACCAGGCGTAAGCAAAGACGTGATAATACCAGACTAAAAAAAACCAGGATAAACCAAAGCCCTATCCAGTGTCTTGAAAATTCAGTGGCTGTTTTGGTGAATACCATAAATACTAAGAGTGCCATCATGGATAAGCCCCAACTGACCAGTAAGGTGCGAATCTCTTCAAATAAACTTTCACCTCGCCAGCTTTTGTAGACATTAAAAACAGGAAACCACCAGGCACTTAATAAAAAAGCGATACCTAACGCATTTAAGTAGGAAGATGGCATAAACAACCCATCACTGGGGGGGAAGTCTTTACTTGCTTCCAGCATGAAAAAGCTGACTGCACCGCCGGCAATAATGAACAGCCAATCCAAGAGTTTGATGAATATAACTAGTAAGGTCGCATGCTCGCGCATGAAATACCTCCGTGGTTGTTACGCCAAAATAGTTGTCATTCCCGTCTATAAGTATCAGGTTAAAGCGCACAATATTTTGCTAAGATGTTGTAGCAAGCTGATTTTTATAAGAGCAAGTGACGATATTATTGGTAAGTAGGGTTAGTATGACAGTCACTTGCAGCGACATGCATATAACATGCGGGCTCAGGCAGACAAGGTTTTTACATCTGAGTATTATACTTTGGCTGTGTACTGTTGTGAAAACTAACTTATATTTTAAAGTAGCGGGTTAAAAATTTTGCCTACCCATGATTGCAGAGAAAACGCTGATAAATCGAGTGAGACCTCTTTTTTTGATGTAATAAAATCTAAATCTATATCCCGCTTTTTTCTGTCAAATACAGAGATACACTCAGCATTATAAAAAGGCATTTGTTTAATATATTCATTCGTTGTGATTAGCTTTTTACCCGATGCTAAGGTCTCAAATGTCCGTATGGTTAAGCCATTTTGATTACGCATATTAATATCCATGACACAATTGCTGCTATTTAAGATATCGATGATATTGCTTTTAGACAGATAGTGATAATCAAAATCGCTAAATTTAGCTTTTTTATAATCGCCTCCAGACAGTTTTCTTTTCAAAAAACCCATTTTTGTTGAGTAGAGATAAAAAAAATGTTTTAAATGATAGTGTTTTCTAATATGCTGAATAATCTGGTATCGATCGCTATGCACACTGCCTATAAAGCTTAAGTCATAATCAGATTGAGTGGCTTGTTTGTTTTGCATATACTCTTGAAGATAAAAAAGCGGCATAAATTGCAAGGTTTTATCGTGTAGACAATCGACGGGGTCAAATGAAAACTTTTTATCAAAAAATGATTCGATAGGGTGATAATTAGGATTAAAGTGTAAGGAATCCCATTGATACATGATGAGCTTAATATCCCTGTTTTTTTCTTTTTAGTTCTTCTAAAAAAAATACCGGAATATGTGCGCCTCGGATGAGAAAGAGATAATTAAAATTTGCACTTTGTTCCAGAATATTAGCAAAGTAGTGATTAATAGCATGGGAACCAAGTGTATTTGAAAGATATTTTATATATCTGAAATAATTTGACTGAGGTTCTTCAGGAAAAAAAACAACATCAAAATTAAGCTGCCGTTCAATTTCATTTTTAATATGTTCCCAGTAGTTTGCCAGAGTGGGTGCAATCAATAAAATTTTTGCTTTACTATTATTCATTTACTGCTTCAAAAGTCCTTTCTGTTTTATCTCATTGAGACTTTGCTCATATTTATCTTCGGCAACCTCTTGGCTATCAACCCACTGTGCAAATTTTAGGATGCCATCATGAAAACTCACTTCAGGAACAAAGCCGAGTTTTACTTTTATTTTTGTCAGGTCAGCATAGTTATGCCTAATATCACCTAAGCGATAACTACCAGATACCTCGACTTTAGAATGACTATTAAACGTTTTAACCAGTGTTTCTGCGACCGTTTTAACATCAATTGCCTTGCCTAGCCCGACATTAAAAACCTCATAATTTGCAGCGTCTTTTTCTATGCCTAAAATAGTTGCTGCAACAACATCATCTACAGAAACAAAGTCCCTGCTCTCCAGGCCATCTTCAAATATATTGATGTCATTATTATTTTTGATGCGGGTAGAAAAAATCGACAAGATACCTGTATAAGGATTACTTAACGATTGCCCCGGGCCATAAACATTTTGATACCTGAAGGCAACCGCCGGTATTTTGAGCGATTTTGCCATCACCATAAACATATCTTCTTGTACCTGTTTGGTGATGCCATAAATCGAGGTGGGGTGAATTTTACTTAACTCATCTGTTGCCAGTAGTTCACTGTCTTTATGGCAAATAGGGCACTTGACATGAAAATCACCCTTCGACATATCCTGCTCTTTTCTCTCTTTGGGGTAAACTACGTCATGATCCTTACACCAATATTTACCTTCACCATAGATCGCTCGTGAGGAAGCAATAATCATTTTTTTAATGCTATGCGGTTCATTGGCCAATATATCTAAAAAGATTGATGTGCCTTTGATATTAACATCGGTATATTTTTCAATTTCATACATAGATTGACCGGTACCTGTTTCAGCCGCGAGATGGACAACGACATCTACGCCATAAAGCGCTTTTTTCCAGTCCTCATAATTTAACACCGAGCCCTTGATAAAATTCACTTTACCTTTAATAGCATTATATAAAGGGGAGTTATCACCGTGAATTTGAGGCGATAAATTATCCAAAACAGTGACTTTATAACCCTTGTCAATAAGCTTTAAACTTAAATTAGAACCTATAAATCCTGCACCGCCGGTAATGAGTATAGTATTCATATTAATGACTTATTTGCATTGTCTTTTTGCAAGCACGGAAATATTTTTTTAATTTTACTATTATCTTTTGCGCTATATTATCGTAAGGTCGGCTATTAAAATGTGTATAACTTTTATAGGGAGCTATATAGCCAGCATCGAGTTTTATAGCTTCTTTTGGTAGTGTCAGGCTGTCTAAAATTCTATGCTCAATCTGATACATCAGTGAAGGCCTTATCCAGCTTTTATTAATATGCTCCTGGATATAGTCCATAGATACAACGCCATCATCAAGTGCATCAAATAGATCTTGCATCCAGATATTGCAATGGGGGTTTTTTCTGCTCACCCAGGGCTGGGTTTCCATATCGGTACAATGCCATAAAGCAGTTACTCCCTCTTTATACCATTCCAGGCAGTTCCATTCCTTGGGTATTTTTACGCCGATACTTTTTGCCAGGCACATATCATGCATCAACTGCTTATAATCCAGTTGGTGATTATCCAGTTGTTCAATAATAGTCTCTATCTTCCAGTTCAGCTTGGCGCAGTCCATTAGCATGACACTAAACTGTAACCTTCTGCCTTCACTTTCAGCCGGGATAACAGTGAGCACATCATTATCTTGCATGGGAAGCGTCCATAAGTCATTAATATCCTTAAACACCTGCATGTCAGAATCTAAATAGATTGCTTTGCCCTTATAATTATTGAGCTGCGGGATTAAAAAGCGTTGAAATGAAAAAGGTGTTCTTTGTCTATTATCCGGGTCTTTAGGCTCTCTGTAACTTAAGCCTGCGGAATGCATGGGAATCACGTCCACTGGCATTTTGGTTCTCTTCTTAATAGAATAGGCCAATATTTTTGTAGCTAACATTTGTTCTTCTTGAGTCGCTACATACACCTTGATCGGATATTCAGCATCAGACCTGCTGCTTATAGTATCAGTTGTCATTACTATCCTTTTTAGATTATTAAAATGTATTTTTTAGTAACCGTTCAGTCCTCCTCCTCCTCTTCAACAAGATGGGGTTTTGGGGGCGAACAGTTACATTTTTTTATGCTTTTTAACGTTTGATTTAGACGTCTCAGCTATTGTTTAGCGATAGAAGCAGGAGGTTGTTCGCTAAATTGCATTGCATGTAATCTGGCATACGCGGAATTCTTGGCCAATAATTCAGTGTGAGTGCCGCGTTCAATAATTTCGCCTGCGTCCATAACCAGAATAACATCTGCATTTTCAATGGTTGATAAACGATGCGCTATGACAATCGTGGTTCGATGCGCCATAACATGCTCTAATGCTTTTTGAATATAGCGTTCAGAATGTGTATCCAGCGCTGATGTTGCTTCATCAAGAATTAATAACGGGGCGTTTTTTAATAAGGCACGGGCAATGGCTAAACGTTGCCTCTGGCCGCCAGAAAGCTGAATACCTTGCTCGCCAATTTCGGTTTGCATGCCTTTAGACAGGGATTGAATAAATTCTGTGGCATAAGCATCATCTGCAGCTTTTAAAACTTCAGCTTCATCAATATCACAGAGAATACCATAGGCAATATTGTTAAATACCGTATCATTAAACAAGGTGACATTTTGTGTTACTAAGGCGATTTGTTCTCTTAAACAACTCAAGGTGTATTGCTTGATTTCAACTCCATCTAACATTATTCGACCAGTGGAATAATCATAAAAACGCGGGATTAAATTGGTTAATGTCGATTTTCCGCTACCGGATGCACCGACAATGGCAACTGTTTGACCTGCTTGAATGTTAAAATTTATATTCTTAAGTGCGAGCTTATTCGAGCCTGCGTAGCTGAAAGACACGTTTTCAAATGTTAATACCCCTTTTCCAGCTGCTGTATTCACTGAGCCCTGGTCCATTTCGGGCGCGACATCCAAGGCCTGAAAAATATCCATTGCGGCAGCAATTCCTTTCTGAATCTCGTTATTTGCGTGAACTAATAGCTGGATAGGTTTTGGCAGCATAAACGCGGCCAGTAAATAAGCAACGAATCCCCCTGTGCTGGCAGTGTCCATCATCGTGAGTGCAAGGTAAAGTAGACCCGACAAGGCAAATGCAATCAAGATTTGCATGGTGGGATTTTGAATGGAAGAAACCAGTGCCACTTTTTGCGATTGCTGTTTATTAAACAAGCTACTTGCTTTAAAGCGTTTTATTTCATAGGTAGCTCCACCAAAACATTTGACGACCCGATTGCCAATAACGAGTTCAGAAGTGATATGAGTCATATCACCCATAGAATCCTGAACGTTTTTACTCAGTGATCTGAGCTTTTTACTGACAACGGTGATGAGAAGGGCAATAAACGGTGCAATAATAAAAAACACCATGGTTAATTTCCAGTTCAACCAAAGCAAATAAGCAATCAAGCCAACCGCAGTGAGGCCTTCGCGAACAAACGTTTTAATTGAATCGCTAGTTGCGGTGGTGACTTGCGCAACATTGTATGTAATCAGGGAAATTAGATGGCCACTGTTCTGCGCGTCAAAATAGCCTGTGGACAACTTTGTATAGTGGTTAAAAATTTCCTGGCGCAGTTTATGGACGACATTGACTGAGACTTTAGATAAATAATAATTGCCGAAGAAGGTGCCGATACTTCGAAATACAACAAGTCCAACGATATAAGCGGGTAGATATTTATTATCTGCTGCGTTGCCATGCTCTATAGTGTCGATAATGAGTTTTACCAGCTCAGCAAATAAAGGCTGTGCAACTGCTACAATAATGAAGCCAAATACGCTGATGATAAAAAATTTAATATAGGGAAGCACATACTTCAACAGACGTTTATAGATATTAAAGCTTGATGTTGATTTTGTCATACAGAAAATTGAGCGATAATGTTAGGCGAAACCCGCAGTGAAATCATGCCTTCAGGTTTTAGATTTTTTCTAGCTTAGCATGAACTAAAAGTGACAGCAAAAATACCCACTATTATAGAGTTATGGATAAAATTATTATTAAATCGTTATATTTATCGCTGTTTACAATGCCAGCGTTTATTCTAACTGTCCGTCATGGCGGAAATATTGCCGCGCTTATCATCTTGTTACTGTCCTTGATCTTGTTGATAAGCCGCTATCCTTTGGCCTTAAAATTAAGTAACCATGAAACGCTGTTTATTTTATCTTTGCTGCTGTTACCCATAGTGATTGCCGGTGATGTCATATTAAGAGATTTGAGATTCAGGTATTTGGACTACTATCTAAGGTTTATTCTCGTTATCCCCATCTATTTTGCATTCAGAGAAATAAAAGTAGATTTAAAGCCTTTGTTCTTTGGTATAGTCACCGGGGCGATAGGTGCGGGTTTATTTGCGCTGTATCAAAAGTTTTATTTACATGAATACGATGCACAAGGGCATGTGTTTAAAATAAATTTTGGTAATCTTAGTTTATTATTAGGCATGATGAGTCTCGCAGGTTTGTTTCTTATTGAAGATATGCGTTATAAAAAGATGGCATATTTTTTAACCTTCATGGCTTTTATACTCGGATTAACTGGCTCTGTTTTTTCTGGTGTAAGAGGTGGCTGGATTGCTATACCGTTTTTTATCGGCTTATTTTTAATGTATTTTCCAGTCAAAAGAAATTACAAAATGATCAGTGTCTTGATGATGGTATTGGTCATGGTGATTACTTATTATTCGAGTGAATATGTTCAATCACGGGTTGATGATACTTATATTAATACCACCGCTTATTTTGCTGCGGAAGGCCCTGATAGCTCGGAAGTGGCACAGACCTCAACGGGGACACGCCTGGAAATGTGGAAAGCAGGCTGGGCAATGGTTAATGAGCATCCACTGCTTGGCATAGGATCTGGGGAATTCAGGCGAGCAATCAAGAAAAAAATGAGATCAGGGGAGATAGAAACCATTCCTTTGCATGATCATGTACATAATGAAGCGTTACAAATCCTGATCATGACAGGAATAGTGGGTTTGATTGCCTATATAACACTTTATGCGACTACCGCCTGGTTTTTTTATACGTCACTTGGGCGTAGTAATAGCAATTCACAGACGTATTTGAGCTTTTTAGGCATCATGATCGTGGGAGGGTATTTTATTTTTGGTCTCACTAACTATTCTTTTGGGCATCATGTCATGGTTTTATTCTTTACAGTTATGATCGCTCTGCTCGCAGGCATGATTAGCAATATCGAGAGACACTCTCTCAGGCTTAAGAGTAAATAACGTATTGGTTTTTATTGTTATTTTTAGCTTGATAAAGCGCTTTATCCGCATTAGCCAGTAACTCATCTACGGTTTTTGATTTAGCCGTATGTATATCACACACGCCAAGGCTAAGCGTGATTAAAAAAGAGCCCACCTCGGCATTGCCGGTGTCAAATTTAAGCTGGGCTATTTTTTTTCTGATTTTTTCCGCGACAACAGCGGCATCATATACCCGTGTATTTGGTAATACGATAAGAAACTCTTCGCCACCATAACGCCCGCAAATATCGACTTCTCGAATAGTTTCCTGAATCATGTCAGAGATAGTTTTCAGGGTAAAATCACCGACCTGATGACCATAAAGGTCGTTAATATTTTTAAAGTCATCGACATCAATCAAAATACAGCTTAAATCAAATGAGTAGCGTTTACTTTTCATAAACTCTATCTCTAGTGCTTCGAGTACATAGCGTCGATTGAAACTGCCTGTTAAATAGTCAGTAACCGATAGCGTATATAATTTTTCTCGCTGCAGCTCAACTTCAGAATTGGCATCAAATAGTTTTTTCTGATTAATATCACCGATTTTCGTTATTTTTGAAGATTCGTTGAGTAAGGATTGATAGGCGTCGAGTAATTGTACATATTCTTCTAATAGTTCCCTGCAACTTATATCTTTTTTATCAACTATGTGCCTTGACTTCTCTACGATTGCATGCTCTTTTTTGAATACTCTCTTCATCATCATATCTATCTCATTCATTTTAAGCCCCAAAGAGTGAGTCTTTTATAATAGACTTAACACTAAAACCGCAAACATAAGAGCGATTTGTATAGTGCTTTGTTTATGTTTTTACAACATCTGCAATAAAACTCTTATTAAGCGGAAGCTACAGCAATCATTGAAAAAGGGAGAGACATATCCTCTTTAAATTCTAGTCCTGCCTCTTTTATATCTTCATCATCTTCAACATAATACCAATTAACCTTAACCTCTCCACCTTGAATAAAATACGCTTCCATTTTATCAACGAGTTCAAATAAGAATTTTGTTGAGCTACTATTTAAATAACTTACTTTTACATTCAATGTAATCGCATTACCCATTTCATCAATATAGCTGCCGAGCCAGTCAGAAATGGGTTCAAAAAATTCTGCCGCATCTTGTGGGTAGGAAATGCCTTCCAGGTCAATTCTGCCTGCCTCAGCATTACAATCAACGTGTAATGTTTCTCGCGTGGCTTCTATGTGGATATTATTCATTTAAATTGCCTTAAGCACGTTAACAGATAAGGAAAAAAACGTTGTTTCATTATCAACGGACTGCATTGCATAAATTAAAGGCTGATTAGATTTGCGTTTAATTTCAACCAAGCCTATGCCACCGCCTTTATCATCTTCCGCTCTTACTCTTCTTAATTTCTCTTTATACAAAGTCTTTAAACCTGTTTCATCAAGACTATTAAGATGATCGCAGTAGCTTGCAAGGTTTACAGCTTCATTCGTGCGCAAATTATTTCCTGACGTCAAGGTAAAATTATGGTCATCTTCTCTGATAACAATAATCCCAAGGCCTGATGAATTGCTGCCTGGTACCGACTGCTCTATCGAGTGACTTTGAATATTCTGTGCCAGCTCAACCAGTATGGAACAAATTTTCCTGATGGTATACTGCACTGAATTCGTTATATCGATATTATTGTCAGTGACTTTTTCTCTTAGAGCATCAATCAGGGCAGTGAGCACACCTTGAGACATTTTTCCTTCAAAGGAAAGTATAATATTATTTTCAATAATTTCCTGACGAAATTTATATAAATCCAAGCTATGCATTCACTGCCTCCTGACACTATATTTGTACAAAGATTATATGCTTTTAAATTGATTTTTTTTAACTTTGCATTCTCCATAGGCTGGTTAATGCGCGAAGCTCCTATTTTCAAGGGCAAGACTCTGATGCCCCTTTGCAGAGAAGCAGATGGTACCGTTCTATAAGCTAAATTTATTATGTATTCAAGCCTTCACTCAAGGGCAGTTGGCAGTTGGCGCAAAATGTGGGAATCAGACAAATTGTAAAAAAGCAAGGGATGGGTTTTAACTCGCTTTTTTCAGATAATCTGCAACTAGCACAACCCGAACACCATTAACACGACCTTCAATATGTTTAGGGTTATCAGTCAGGGAGATGTTTTTCACCACTGTGCCACGTTTAGCGGTAAATCCTGCGCCTTTTACATCTAAATCTTTAATTATTGTGACTGTGTCGCCAGCAATCAGTGTTGTGCCATTATTGTCCAAAGTGGGTTCAGCCTTATCTGTAGAATCATTACCGATAACAGCGGACTCCGCCCAACTTTGAACTTCTGGTTCTAAATATAGCATATCCAGTAAATCCTGCGCCCAGGACTCAGTGGATAATCTCTGCAATAGTCGCCATGCCATGACCTGAACGGCAGGTTCTGAGTTCCACATACTGTCGCTCAGGCAACGCCAATGATTTGCATCCAGCATTTCTGGATTGGTAATTTGGCTATGACATGTGTCGCATAACAAGATTGATTTTTCAGCGCTGTCCTCATTTTCAGGCGGCAGCGTATAGACAGTCAAATTTTGTTCAGATGTGCATAGTTCGCATTTTGAATGACTACGATATAATAAGGTTTGTTTAACACTCATATAAAAAATGTATTAATTAGAAAAAGGGCGGTGAATGATCGCTATTTATTCAATTCCTCGGTGTGAATTGCTTGTACTTTTCTTTTGTTAGCGAGTAAAACAGTATTGGCGAGTCGATAGAAGATGCCATGTTCTATGACACCCGGTGTGGCATTCAATATGGCGTCAATTTCAACGCAACTCAATTTTGAGTCAAAGGCCATATCTAAAATCAGACTACCATAGGATGTTAGCGCCAAGCCAGTGCCATTGCTATTTTGGCGTAATGCACCGTGACCACCATACTCTTTAAGGCTTTGCTTAACTAATTGCCAGGCAAATGGCATTACCTCGACAGGAATAAGGAAGCGGGCACCTATATGTTCGACCATTTTACTTTGATCTACCAGCACAATAAATTGATCACTGGCTCTGGCTAGAAGCTTTTCTTTAACTAAATCAGATCCCTGGCCTTTTAATAAAGTATTGTCCGGAGACACCTCATCAGCACCATCTACATATAAGTCTAGATGTGTAAGGTGTTCTATGGCAATTAAGGGGAGTCCTAATCGTTGTGCTTTTATCATGCTAACAACTGAGCTTGATACGCATGTCACGCGCAATCCTTCCTTGATCCTGCGTCTTGCGAGCTCGCTAATAAAATAGTCAGCCGTAGAACCGGTCCCCAAGCCGACTATCATGCCATCTTTAACGAGTTTGGCTGCATGTTGGGCAACCAGCTGCTTATCATTCATACTAAATCCTTGCTTGTCTTTAATATCAGTGGCACTCATAGAGTGCCACTGCGTTTAACTTTATTATAATTGTTGAACAATGGCTAATATAGCTTCAGCATGGCCTTCATGGTTGACACCATATTGAGCTTCAACCAGCCTACCTTCTTTATTAATGACAAAGGTAGATCTAAGAATAGCCATTTTCTTCTCGCCATTCTTGACTTTTTCTTGCCATACGCCATAACTTTCACAGACTTCGCCGCTTTCGTCAGCTAACAGATCAAGTTTTAGACCAAATTTGCTAATGAAAGCCGTATGGCTGGCGCAAGAATCTTTGCTTACACCAATAACTACAGTATCCAGAGCGGCAAACTCGTCTGCCAGTTTAGTAAAGTCATTCGCTTCTATCGTACAGCCAGGTGTATCGTCCTTTGGGTAAAAATACAACACTACATTTTTATTGCCTTTAAAAGAAGACAGGCTAAGGACTTGATTATCCTGATTGACTGAGTTGAATTCTGGCGCAATTTGATTTTTTTCTAGCATGGAAAGTCTTCCTGTTAAGTTGTAAGGGTGTGAAATCGTAAAATAAGCACAACTGGATTATCACTGAATCTAGTTGTTAAAAAAACCATAAAATTAGTCTAAGAATAGGCTGTCTGTGCGATAGGATAGTTAACTATTTTATTAAACTAGGATAGATTATTGTTCATATCATAGATTTAAAACAACTCAATTACTCGTTGTTTATTACGTTATTAAGGTTGGCATTTAATTTTTTGCGTACCAGATCGATATGCAACAATAAATTGTATACCTGATCGGCATACGATAAAGGTGTTTTTACTTTATTCACTTCATTTTCAATCTCAGATAATTCATCACTTATCTGTGTAAACTGTAAAGACGATAGTTGCTGTCCGTGTATAGCGTCATCCACGTCCTGCAGTTCTTTGTACCAGCGATAAATTTTTGAACGGATACGCCAGCGGTATAAGGGCGGTAACACTTTGCCTAAAGGCAATAGTAAAGCGAGTAGCGGCACAAGCATAACAATCATTCTATCGATAAAAACAGCGGGCCAAAAAGGCAAGTAACGCATGAGGAACGGTGGTCCAACCTTATAATAGCGCTGGGCGACCTCATTAATCGGGTAGGCGGTAAACTGACTGGAAGGAAAGGTGTCGATGGCAGAAAAAATGCTGGCATTGCTATGAATTTTATCAGCAGCACGGAGTAGTAAAACAATTAAGGCGGGATTAAAATCTTCTGTGATCACTAAGTTTGCAGTAGGTGCCAATAAAGTAACCGCTTGACTTGGGATATTATTTTCCAGATCGATAATGCCTTCAGCCAGGGTTATTTTCGACAGGTAGGGGAGGAGATGTATATAGGCATCTGCACGCTTAAGGCTGAGCGCCTTTATTTGATCATTGTGCAGTAATTGTTGCACAATTTTAGAATCGACAGAGTCCACTATAATGGCCGCATCGATATTCGATGTCACCAGTGCATTTGCGGCATCTGTGGCAGAAAGCGCTAATAATTGTGTTGTTCGTTCGTTGATATGGTTTAATTCGAGCAACTGCTTAGCCAAAATCCGCGTACCACTTCCTTCCTTACCGATGGCGATACGTAAACCAGATAAGTTAGCTAGCGTCTCAACTTTACTGTCTTTATTGAGAAAAATCCACAGCGGCTCATAATAAAGACTGCCCAGTGAAAACAAGGCGGTTTCATTATTACCTGTTCCGCCTTGAATAAAGGCTAGATCGGCTTGTTTGTCCAACAGGCGCTTAATATTTTCCCCTGAGCCGGATGAGGTCTTTATTTCCAGCTCTATACCTTCCTGGGCGAGTGCCGCGCGGTATTGTTGTGCTATCTTATAGTAATTGCCCGCTTCTGAGCCGGTCGAAATAACGATTTTTTTGGGCGGCGGGGGCGCTACAAATTGATAGGCCACCCAAAAACCAGCAATAACTAACAATAGTGCTGGACCAAATGTAATGAGTAGCTCTTTATAAGACCTTTTTGAAGTATTGTTTGACATGGTTCTGCCTTGAAAATATTGGGTGATGCATGACTTTATTGCGCTTAGCGTTTAATAATAGCCGCAATCCATAGAGAAGTATATTGCAAGTTTTTTGCAGCAACTTTATTAAAGATAATACTTGCAGGGTAAACGTTCACCTCTCTCCTTGGAAACCAATGGTTTGAAAAGAGATTTTCAAATAAAACATCCTCTAACCCCTCCTTGTTAAGGAGGGGCTGAACGGTTAGCTTGCAGGTGATGAAAACTGAATAACAAGACAAGCCATCTTCCAGTGTTATAAAATCTGTGGCTTTATATGAGTCGCCTTACCCTTTAGTCGTTATTTTTTACATATGCAACCAACAGACCTAGCCCTGCGCGATATACAGTTGCCAGAAGCCATAAGCTGGTGGCCACCAGCTTATGGCTGGTGGATTTTAGCACTTCTTATCCTGCTGTGTTTTTACCTGATTTTTAGGCTTTACAAGCGATTGACACGTAAAACTGCATTAAAGTCGGCTAAAAAATATTTTCAAGCGCTTAGAAATGACGAAAAACTGAGTAAACAGGAACAATTAGTTGCCTTATCCAGCTTAATGCGCCGCACGGCGATCAGCCTTTATCCGCGTACAGATGTTGCTAGCTTGACTGGAGAAGACTGGTTGAACTTTCTGGATAACAGTATTCCCAATCGTGGTTTCAATAGTGATATCGGCTGGCTATTAACTAATGCACTATATGCTAAAGCGGATGACGCGCATTATCTCGCCCCTTTATTTAATTTATGTGAAAACTGGTTAAACGCACAAAAAGAGCCTCAATCATGATACATTTTGTATGGCCATGGGTATGGCTGGTTCTTCCCTTGCCCTGGTTTATCAGACGATTTATGCCGCCCGTTCAGGTGGCCGAACAAGCCGCACTTAAAGTGCCCTTTCTGGATGACTTTAGCCTTGCACAAAGTCAGCAGGCGGCAGAGGTGCAAAAGCCCTGGCTATTTTGGCTGGCAGTTATGGCCTGGTGCCTATTGGTTTGCGCCAGTACACGACCACAATGGTTGGGAGAGCCAATAGAGCAGGGGGTGAGTGGACGTGATTTAATGTTGGCGGTCGATTTATCAGGCAGTATGAAAGAGCGGGACTTTATTATTAATAATCAGGCAGTAGATCGTTTAACCGCTACCAAGGCGGTGGCAAATGCGTTTATTGAACGCCGCGTGGGTGATCGTTTAGGGCTAATTCTATTTGGCACTAATGCTTATTTGCAAACACCTTTAAGTTTTGATCGCAAAACGGTGCAAATTTTGTTAAATGAGGCTGTTTTGGGCTTGGCAGGTGAAAGCACAGCCATTGGCGATGCGATCGGTCTTGCGGTCAAACGATTGCAAAATCAGCAGGCAGAAAGTCGGGTCTTGATTTTGCTAACTGACGGTGCTAATACAGCAGGCGAGGTCACGCCATTGCAGGCGGCTGAGATAGCCGCACAACATCGGTTAAAAATATACACCATAGGTATTGGGGCTGATGAAATGATCGTGCGCAGTTTTTTTGGTGCCCAAAGAGTCAATCCTTCGCTAGATTTGGATGAAAAAACGTTAACAGCCATTGCGGAGAAAACGGGAGGGCGATATTTTCGTGCTAGAAATACCGAGGAACTTGCGCAAATCTACCAGCTATTAGATGAATTAGAGCCGGTCGAAAAAGAAAAGCAGTTTTTTCGTCCACAGAGTGAGTTATTTTTCTGGCCCTTGGCGATTGCCTTGGTATTAGCTACATTGATTAGTTTGCTGCGATTACGATGGATATGATCTTCAATGAATTTCACTTTATCAGGCCTTATTGGTTGTTAGCCTTTCTTCCTTTGCTTGTCATTATTTTACTTAGCGTTAAAAATAAATTACAACAAGGTAGCTGGCAAGCAGTTTGTGACGCAGAGCTTTTGCCTTATATTTTGCAAGAAAAAGAGGGACAGCAAAGTCGTATGCTCCTGATTACCAGTAGTCTGGCTGCTATTCTCGCTATTCTCGCTTTGGCGGGGCCAACCTGGCAGCGATTACCTACTCCGGTGTTTAGAAATGCAGCTGCATTGGTTATTGCACTGGACTTATCGCGTTCAATGGATGCCAGTGATATCAAGCCTTCGCGCTTAGCAAGGGCACGCTATAAAATTGCCGATTTGTTGAAAAAGCGTCAGGATGGGCAAACGGCGTTATTGGTTTATGCTGACTCGGCTTTTACTGTTACGCCTTTAACTGATGACACACAAACGATCAATAGCCAGTTATCAGCGTTAACTAGCGATATCATGCCTGCCCAGGGTAGTAATTCCGCAGTGGCTATCAATAAAGCAGTTGAATTATTTAAGAATGCAGGCTTGCAAAAAGGTCAGATTCTACTGCTGACTGATGATGAAAAAATAGACGAGGCCTTTGCACAGGTAGAACTTCCGCGTGATTATCAACTTTCAATTTTGGCTGTCGGTACCCCCGAAGGCGCGCCAATCAAATTGGCACAAGGTGGGTTCTTAAAAGATACGCAGGGTAATATTGTCATCGCAAAACTAAATGACCGTAGCTTACAAAAGGTGGCGCAAAAAGCGGGTGGGATATATCAGCACATCACCGATACTGATGCTGATATCGAAAGGCTAAGTCGCCATTTTGAGCAAGCAGTTAAAAAAAGTGAAGCGCTAGATAATGAATTGTTGCTAGAAAACTGGGTGGAAGCAGGTGTATGGTTCTTATTGCCAGTGTT
The DNA here is from genome assembly GCA_942491615.1 of uncultured Gammaproteobacteria bacterium. GTDB lineage: Bacteria > Pseudomonadota > Gammaproteobacteria > Methylococcales > Methylomonadaceae > Methyloprofundus. Next base: position 195,393 of record CALOCH010000001.1, on the reverse strand, counting down.
AGTGCTTGCTGCTTTTTCATTTAGACGGGGCTTACTCAGTGTGTTATTTATCTTTTTACTCCCTATTCCTGAAAACAGCTATGCTTTTGAGTGGCAGGATTTATGGCAAACCAAACAACAGCAAGCGCAACAGCATTATTTAGAGGGTAATTATCAGCAAGCGGCAGACGAATTTACCGACCCAGCCTGGAAAGCGGCTGCACAGTATAAAGGAGATATTAAAGTACCCGCTGACGAGCCTATGCCACCAGCGACTACCGATACTGGTTTTTATAATCAAGGGAATGTATTGGCAAAGTCAGGCGCGTTGGAAAAAGCGATTGCTGCATACGAACAGGCTTTAAAGCTTAATCCTGACCATCAGGATGCGCAATACAATAAGGCTTTAGTTGAAAAAGCACTGGAAAAACAGCAACAGCAAAGCCAGAATCAGGATAGAGAACAGAATAAAGAACAATCTGATAATCAACAAGATCAACAAGATCAACAAGATCAACAAGATCAACAAGACCAACAAGACCAGCAAGACCAGCAAGACCAGCAAGACCAGCAAGACCAGCAAGACCAGCAAGACCAGCAAGGTAAGCCGTCTGAAGGGGAAGCGGAACAGAATGATCAGCAAGGGCAATCGTCACAAGGCGGGTCTGAGCAACAAAACGCCGAAGATAGCGAACAAAAAGATAGCTCTGCTGATGCCGAAAAGGAAGCGGACAGTAAAGTTAAGCAACAGTCTGAAGCGACTGAAGCAGAGCAATCGGCAGAAAAAAAGGATAATACCGCGCAACAATTAAATGAAGCAAATGTTGAGCAAAGTGAACAACAGCAGGCTAACGAGCAATGGTTAAAACGTATCCCAGAAGATCCGGCGGGGTTATTAAAACGGAAATTCAAATATCAGTATGGACGTCAGAAGCAACAGCCGCACAGTAATCAGCAGTGGTAATTGTCGGTTGATATAAGGCGGTGACGGCTTTCATATTACCTTGAAATTAGTTTAACTTTTTTGTTTTCAAAACGCTGGGAGCGCGGGCAGCTTGCCCGCTTTTATTAACCCTATGCCGGCGAGCCGCCCGCGTTCCCAGATAAAAAACAACAAAAGTGCTAATTGGAAAAATGAAAGATGCCAAGGCGGTGTCTTTAAATTAAGCGATGCGTGTTCGATCTTGTATATCAGGGTAAAACAATAAAAAGCGAGGAGGAAAATACGATGCGTGTAGCGATTATTGGTTTAGGTGCAATGGGAACTGGAATGGCGCGAAATATTGCCCACTCAGAGCATGAGTTACAGCTTTGGAACAGGACTTTGGAGAAAGCTCAGGCATTGGCGACAGCGCTCGAGTTATCAATCGCATCCTCCGTAGCACAACTGGCTGCAGAGGCCGATATTATAATACTTTGCGTCTCTGCTGATCGTGATGTACTGGAAGTTGTTACAGAAATGCTAGCAACAATAAAGCCTGGCTGTATTGTAATTGATACTTCCACAGTCAGTAGTGAGACCGCAAAAATTGCAGCACGACTTTTAGCAAGCAAGCAGTCTTACTTTCTTGATGCGCCTGTTTCAGGTGGTGTCGAAGGCGCAAAAAATGGCACATTGGCCATGATGGTCGGCGGTGATGAGGCAATATTAAATAAAGCAAGACCGGTTTTAGAGTGCTTTTGCGCACGCATTATTTATATGGGGGAGTCAGGCGCAGGGCAAGGTACGAAAGCAGTGAATCAGATTATGGCGGCCGGTATCAATCAGGCCGTTACAGAGGCTCTGGCATTTGCACAGGCAGAAGGTTTACCGATGGAAAAAGTGATTAATGTTGTTTCCGGTGGTGCGGCAGCTAACTGGTTTTTAAGTCATCGCGGCAACAGCATGGTGCATATGCAATTTCAGCCAGGGTTTAAACTGGCTTTACATCATAAAGATTTAAAAATCTGTCAGGCTATGGCCGCAAAAAGTGCAGTAAATTTGCCAACAGTGGACAAAACGGTTGAAGATTATCAGCAATTAATCGCTGATGGATTTGCGAATGAGGATATTTCAGCGCTTTATCGCTTGAAAAATAACAATAAAAGTTAGTGCATTTAGATAAGCTGCTTGGTTAATAGTTGTACTCTCGGTGATTATAAAGATAGATATAACATATAATTATTAGTTGTTTATTTACAACAAATGCTCCAAAATTAAAAAATATTTAAGTTAAATATTAGGATGTATTTGTTAGTTACTGATAAGTAAGGGGAAATAATTTAAGAAAAAAATAAAATTATGACTTGTAAGGAATAGGGTTTACTGTTATTATTTTTACCGTGCTACAAATGTTGTATAAAAGATACGAATTGTTGTAATGACGTAACAATATTTCTTCATTTAAGAATATCCCTTGGGGGGGACCTATGATTAACAAAACTAAATTAGCTCTAAGTGCTTCTGCACTGGTAGCAGTAACAGGTTTGGCCGTTGCACCACAAGCAAGTGCTGACGAAATGTCAGACCTGCAAGCTAGAATTGCCAAGTTAGAAAGTCAGGAGGCAACAAGAGCAACAACGGGCTCAGGCAGCATGATCTTCTTCCGAGGTGGTTATGCGAGAAATAATGTTGACCGTAATGACGAAATTCTCCCTAGCGGTAATACTGTTCTGGGAAATAATGATAGTAAAGACGGTTGGTACGTGGGTGCTGGTTTAGATATGAATCTAAGTGATAATATGTTTGGCTTGGATGATAATACTCAGTTACTTGGGGAAATCATGTTTGAATATAAAAACTTTTCTTCACTTGAGTGTAATGCTAATTGTCAAGCACTTGGTAACCCTCTAAATGCTGTTGTTGGTGCTACCTCTCTTCCTTCCGCAGTAGGCACTGGTGAAAAAAGCGTCACAGTTTCTCAGTTTACCATCACTGCGTCACCGAAAATTAAATTCATGAAAGATACATGGTTCAATCCGTGGATTATTCCAGTAGGTTTAGCGCTTCATGTTATCAGCCCACCGTCTGATGGTGTAACAGTATTATTACCAGGTATGCATTTTGGTGCGGGTGCTGATTTTAAAGTCTGGGAAAACATTTATGTAGGTATCGACGCGCGTTATAACCTAACATTCCAAACGGTAGATGGCGTTGATATTAACGGTTTTACAACAGGTGCATACGCTGGTTTTGGGTTCTAAACAAAACAGCTAAAATAAGTATCCTGACAAAAGGGGGGAAGGTTTGAAACCTTCCCCCTTTTTTTATGCCAAAAGGAATGTATCAGCATTGCTTCATGATAAAATTTGGCTTTTTAACAGAGTCTTATTTTTACTCATAAAGCGTTTACTTTTTATCCATGAGTAGCGTAAAACCCCTCTCTTTAGGGCGGGGATAACGGCTCAGCTCGCCAAGTAAATCAGGCGTTCTTTGCTGTTCAAGTACTGGCGATAATGGATATAGGTGCGCCACCACAACTACCTGCAAAGTAACTGGGCGACCAAATGCCCTACCCCATAACTTCTTTTTGATTTCAGGGTAATTCTTTTTGAGAATCATTCGGCTTGAAACGCCTTTCAGACTGTTTACCAGTGCCGACACCGCTACTTTGGGTGGATAGTTAACCAGCAGGTGAACGTGGTCATCCTCACCATCGAACTCCACCAGTTCGGCCTCGAAGTCAGCGCAAACGCCAGTGAAGATTTCTCGCAGGTCATCGATCACTTCTTTTGTGAATACGCCGCGGCGGTATTTAGTCAACAAATGAACGTGCATCTTAAAAACACAGTTTCTACCATGTCTAATATCGTTATTTTTTCCATAGACCAATTTAAAATTGTGATAGTATAGCACCATCCCCCCCCCCCCCCCCCCCCCCCCCCCCCCCCCCCCCCCCCCCCCCCCCCCCCCCCCCCCCCCCCCCCCCCCCCCCCCCCCCAGAAAAGACTATACGCAAGGCTTTCAAGTTTCGATTAAAGATCCCCCCCCCCCCCCCCCCCCCCCCCCCCCCCCCCCCCCCCCCCAACGCCGGAGATGAGCCAATACCTGGCTAATTTCGCAGGTGGAAGCCGCTTTGTTTGGAATAAAGCCCTGGCGCTCAATCTTTTTCGCCTTGAAACAAAAGCGCCGTTGATGTGGTATCACGGAGCTTAATTTTGGGCGACACTCGGAAACAATCCGATGAATATGGATTCTTACGGGGGGCTTCCATCGCAGGCGATGAGCAAACAGGTTGGAGAAGGCCTTTAAGATGGGTTCGATAAAAACCAACCATAAAGCGAATACCCGTTTTTAAGAAAAAAGGCCAGCATGATAGCTTCCGATACCCACAAGGCTTTAAGGTAGACCAAGAAAAAAGCCAAGTGTTTTTGCCTAAAATTGGCTGGGTAAGTTACCGCAGCCGCAAGATTATCGGCGAAGCCAAGAATATCACTGTAAGCCGAAAAGGCAACACTGGTACGTCGCCATTCAAACCGAATACGAAGCCGAGCTGTTGCCGCACAAATCAACTTCCATAGTCGGCATTGATGTGGGCATTAAACAGTTTGCCACGCTATCGGACGGCACTGTTTACGCACCCTTAAACAGTTTCAAGGCGAAAGCGGCGAAATTAGCCAAGCTGCAAAGACAGCTAAAGAATAAAAAGAAGTTCTCGAATAACTGGAAAAAAGTAAAGGCAAAGAGCCATGAGGATATTGGCAATGCGCGTAAAGATTACCTGCACAAAGTCTCAACTGAAATCTGCGAAAACCAAGCGATGATTGTTCTTGAGGATTTACGGGTAAAAAATATGAGCAAATCGGCTAAAGGGAATAGCGAAAAGCACGGTAAGAAGGTGGAGCAAAAAGCAGGCTTGAATAAGGCTATTTTAGATCAAGGTTGGAGCATGTTTGCAACGATGCTTGAATATAAGCAAGGCTGGAATGGTGGAATAGCGCTTAAAGTTCCGCCGCATCACACTAGCCAAACCTGCCCTTGTTGCCGCCACGTAGCTAAAGAAAACCGGCTAACACAAGCTGATTTTGTTTGTGTCGAATGTGGCTATGAAAATAACGCCGACATAGTTGGTGCAATCAATGTACTTGCTAAAGGCTATGCGCTTTTAGCTGGAAAAACCAACCGCCGGATAGGCGGGGGTAGTCTGTGGAGTGAACGGTGCAGTAATGCCGTCAGCAGCAGAAACCAGTGGGTAGTAGCGATACACACCCGCTCTTAGGTAACTAGGAATCCCCTTCCTTTAGGTGGGGGAGGATGTCAATAGCTGTCTAAACGCGTGGGAATGCATACCAAGATGCGATAGGGTAGAAAACTTTATTTGCCTATGGCGCAAAATATAAGAACAAGGAAATCTTTTAAATATGGCAAAAGTCTGGTTTGTCGGTGCAGGGCCAGGTGATCCTGAGCTGATTACACTGAAAGCACAAAAACTAATCGCTGAGGCGAGTGCAATTTTATATGCAGGCTCTTTAGTTTCAGAAGCAGCCACGCAATGGGCAAAGTCTGCATGTAAGATACAGGATTCTAAAGGAATGACCTTAGAAGACATTACTGATTGGCTAATTGCTCACGCGGTTGAGGATGCCTGTGTGGTACGTCTGCAAACAGGTGATCCTGGTTTATATGGTGCATTAATTGAAATGGTACAGCCTTTGGATGCCGCTGGTATTGATATTGGTGTTGTGCCAGGGGTAAGCTCGGCAATGGCTTCGGCTGCAGTTGCCGTGGAAACGTTAACCTTGCCTGAAGTCACGCAAACTGTGATATTCAGCCGGGTAGAAGGCAGAACACCTATGCCAAAGGGGGAGTCATTAGTGGAACTGGGGCGGCATCATTGTACGCTCTGTTTATATTTATCCATTACGTTATTAAATAAAGTGCGCCAAGACTTATTAGCGGCAGGCTGGCATGATGAGTCGCTAATAGTAGTCGTGCATAAGGCAAGCTGGCCAGATGAACAGCAAATTATCCGGGGTACATTGGCTAACATAAAAGATATGTGCAAACAGGCGGGTATCAATTCTCAGTCCATGATTATTGCCAGTCCAGCTCTGGGCGCAAGGTATTGGCCGGAGATAAAAAAATCCAAATTATATGACGCGCAGTTCAGTCATCGTTTTCGTAAAGCAATCAAGACACAGGAATAAGTATGGAATTCAGCATTTTATTAGTTGGACATGGTTCAAGAGCAGAGCAAGGTAATGTGGAAATTGAATCTTTTGCTAAGCAATGGCGCGCACTCCGCCCTGAATGGCATATTAATGTTTGTTTTATTGAATTTGCCGATACCTTACTTGATGAAGGTTTTGATCTGGCCGCTAAACAGTCGAAAAAAGTCATTGTTGTACCGTTAATTTTAAATGCGGCAGGGCATGTCAAAATGGAAATTCCTGAGCACATCGCCAATGCTCGAAAACGCCACCCTGATGTTGAATTTATTTATGCGACACACCTGGGGGCGAGCGAAGGCGTATTAAGTATTGTAAGGCGTAACCTGCAAAAGACGATGGCGGAATTGGATATGCCAGATCCAAAAACAACCGGTGTGATTCTTCTTGGTCGTGGCTCATCAGATAAAGTGGCGAATGGCGAAGTTGCAAAAATGGCACGCTGGTTATGGGAAGAAACACAGCATGAGCTAGTTGATATCGCTTTTACCGGAATAACATTTCCGCGTATAGAGTCGGTGGTGCAGAGACATGTTAAGCTGGGGATGATGCAAATCTGTATCTTGCCCTATTACTTATTTACAGGCACACTTATTGAACGTATTACCCAGCAGTTTGAAAATCTGCAAAGACAATATCCGCAGATAAATTTTGCATTAGGGCATTATTTTGGTTTTGATGCAGAAATTTATACAGCGCTTGATCAGCGAGTATTGACATTGGCGCATGATAATTCGGAGCATATGATGGAGTGTGATGGCTGTAGTTATCGGCAACTAGCTCAAGAGCATGGGCATGGACATCAGCACTAAGGAACAATTGTTAATAACATCCGAAACTAGGCGTGATGCGTTTTATTCAAAAATGCAAAGCCGTAGGCCGGATTAGCTTTTTTATAGCGCAGCTTTTAAAAAAATGTTATCCGGCAGATGAGGCAATTGATACCTTGCCGGATTAGCTTATCTACGCTCCCTTAGATAAGCTAATCCGACCTACAGATATACGCTTTTCCTGGTTTCGGGTTTTATTGAGACTTCATTCCTAAGGAACGAGTATAGCGTTAGTATTTCTTGTCTTCGAAAGCATAAAAAAGCTATCGTTTGTCGTAACAACGCGCTGATTTTACAGCTAGTAAGCTGAGTTTTTAAGCTATTTTTTGCAGTTGCCTTATTCGGTTAAGCAATTTTTATCTCTATAGGAGGCTAGGCGATGACTAAAATACTTGCTGTCAATGGTTCTTATCGGATTAATGGCATAACGGATCAGGTGATAGCTACATTAACTGAGGAGCTAAAGCAGGCAGGCGTAGAAGTTGAAACGGTTTTTTTGCGTGACTACCCGATTGAATTTTGTTTAAATTGCCGCGAATGTACACAAGCATTAGGTGAACAGCCGGGCATTTGTGTGCAAGAGGATGGTATGCAGGCATTAATTAACAAGATAGAAAAGGCGGATGGCTATATTTTTGCTGCGCCTACAAATCTGGGCTCGGTAACTGCAATATTTAAGCGTTTTATGGAGCGCTTGACTGTGTATGCTTATTGGCCGCGAGATAAGATAGCCCCTCAGCCTCGAAAAAAGGCAGTGATAAAGAAAAAAGCCTTACTTGTGTCGTCCTGTGCCGCACCCGGAATCATAGGGCGCTGGTTTTATGAGACGCAGAACCAGCTAAAACTGACAGCGAAAATTATAGGGGCAGAGGTTGTAGATAGTGTATTTGTCGGATTGATAGCAAATGAAAACAAGCCGCAGTTGTCTGTGCGTATAGCCAAGCAACTTAGAAAAGTAGCAGGAAAGCTTGTCTGTTAATTTGGGAATGATAACAGCAATGCGCTTATCATTCCCACTTTTTACATCGCACCAAAACGGCTATTAAAAAACCGTCATCCGCCCCGTGCTAATACTTAACACGGGTTTGTTGTGCGCATTAATTAGCGAAAAATTGCCATACCTTTCAGAAGATTGAGTGCTTCTGTCAGCGGATAGTCGCGTAAATCTACACCTTTTTCTTCGGCTTTTTCATCGCTACCTTTTTTGCTGGTATCTTTTTTATCTGATTTTTTTCCATTGCCGTTGGATAAATGACCCGATAAATCAGCCTCTTTGATCGGCGTAAAATTTGCGGCCTCCATTTCTTCTAATCTAAGCCGCCCAAGCTCTATGTCAGGAACAATACCTGTTGCTTGTATAGAACGACCTGAAGGTGTGTAATAACGTGCAGTCGTCATCTTTACAGCCCCGCCATTGCCGGTTGGGAGGATGGTTTGTACCGAACCTTTACCAAATGACTTAGTGCCCATAATAATGGCACGCTTTTGATCCTGTAATGCACCGGCAACAATTTCAGAGGCGGATGCAGAACCAGCATTGATTAACACAACTAAGGGGGCTCCGTCTAATAAGTCGCCAGGTGTAGCATTAAATTCCATTTTGGCATCTTTAATGCGCCCCTCGGTGTAAACTATCTTTCCAGAATTCAAAAAGGCATCACTGACAGCTACCGCTCCGTTGAGAACGCCACCAGGGTTATTTCGCAGGTCTAACACTAAACCTTTTAATTGACCGCCGTTATCTTTTTTCAGTTGTTTAATTTGTTTCTCAACTGACTCGCCGGTAGGTGATTGAAAGCTGCTAACTCGTAGATAACCAAAGCCCTCTTCCAGAGTACGGCTACGCACACTTTTTACTTTAATAATATCTCTTACCAGTGTGACATCAAAAGGCGCCTCATTGCCTTCGCGCACTATGGTAAGGACAATTTCACTTCCCACTTCACCGCGCATGATCTTAACAGCACCATTTAGGGTCATCCCTTTTACCGGTTGGTCATCAAGTTTAATAATTAAATCACCCGATTGGATACCTGCTTTTTGTGCGGGAGTATCATCAATAGGGGAAATAACCTTAACAAAACCGTCTTCCATAGTGACTTGAATTCCCAAGCCTCCGAAGCGTCCCGTGGTACCCACTTTTAACTCTTTGTATTCATCACTATCCAAATAGCTGGAGTGGGGATCAAGCCCTGATAACATGCCCCGGATAGCATTTTCCAGGAGTACTTTATCTGTAACAGATTCAACATAATCCTGCTTGATGCGACCGTATACTTCAGTAAATGTTCTTAATTCTTCAAACGGAAGGGCAACCGCTTGTTGTTCTGCTTCATCTTCTTTATTTGCCAGAACTGAGCCTGCAGTTGCAATCACAATTCCAAGAAAACACCCAATCAATAAAGTAAATATATTTTTTTGTTTTACCACGCTGCACAAACTCCGTTATATAAATGCCTAATAAATTCTAGCTGAGTTGTATTTTATACCAATATAAAAATAAAAAGTGTAATTCAATTAAAACAATGCCTAACATTTACATTGCGACCTTGCTTTATTTTCTAACATAGCTTAAATAAGCGTTTTTAACGTCTTTTTTTGCACCATTTTACGGGGTCTAACGGTTGGTTTTTTTTGCGGATTTCAAAATACAGGCCTGGTTCTTCTCTGCCCCCACTATTGCCCATTGTTGCCACAGTGTCTCCTGTATTAACCCAGTCCCCCACTTTTTTATATAAACTTTGGTTAAAGGCATATAAACTCATGTAATTTTTATCATGTTTAATAATGATTAATAAACCATAGCCTTTAAACCAGTTAGAAAAAACCACCTGGCCTCGGGCAATCGCCTGAATTTTTGTGCCTTCGCTGGCCTGTATCAAGATGCCATTCCATTTTCCACTGGCACGGGGGCTGGCAAAAGATTGAGCGATTTTTCCTGGGGCAGGCCAGGGTAGCTTGCCTTGTAACTGCCGAAAAGGTTTGCTTTCAGTCGTTTTTTTTGTAGGCTGTTGGGGTGTTTTCTGTAACTTGTTGATTAGCTGTTTAAGTTGCAGGGCTTCATGTTTTAGATTAGTTAGTTGCGATGTGTTCTGCTGATGCTCTTGTTTTAAGCGGGCGAGTATTTCTTTGCGCTTTGTTTTGTTCTGAGTAAGTTGCTGTTGTTGCTGTTTATATTGGGCAATTATACTGGCAAGTTTTTGTTTTTCCAGTTGTTGTTCCTGGTCCAGTTTGTTGAGGCGTTGCAGGCTCGTAGAAGCCTGACTGAGTTTGTTCAGTTTTGCCTGATTAAAATAGTGATAATATTTCATCATGCGACTGCTGCGACTCATGTCTTGCTGATTAAAAAATAGCTTTAACTGCTCCTGACGTCCAAGTGCATAAGCTGATTTTACCAGCCCAGCAAGTTCGGATTGTTGCATAAGCAGCAAGCCATTTTGTAACTGTATTTCCTGATGTATCTCATCAATGTGTTGCTTGATTTGTTGCGCTTCGTTGTTTAGTTGCTGGACGGTATGCGCAAGTTTTCCTTGTTGCTGTTCCAGGTGTTTAAGTTCTGCAGTCATATCACTTTGCTGATTAGTGAGCTGTGCAAGATAGTCGCTGACAGATTTTATTTTTTCTTGAATTTTGCGTAATGCTTGATCTTTGTCAGTTGCAGCCATACTGACGGTATGGCTGCTTAATAAAAGTAGAAGCAAGAAAGCTCTCACTTGTGTTTTATGCCTTGACTAATAAAGATTTGCCATCCATTTCCTTGGGTTGTGCTATGCCCAGAATGTCTAACATAGTCGGTGCGATATCTTTTAAACTGCCACCATTGGCTAATGGGGTGTGTCCGCCGACATACACTAAAGGAACCGGATTGGTCGTGTGCGAAGTAAGCGGGCCGCCTTGATCATCACGCATTTGTTCAATATTGCCGTGGTCGGCTGTGAGTAGCATTTGTCCACCCACTTTTTCCAGTGCTGTGACAATTTTAGTTAACGCCTCGTCAATGGCTACAACCGCTTGAAGAGCTGCTTCCCATTTGCCTGTATGCCCGACCATATCACAATTCGCGTAATTACAAATGATCACATCGTATTTTTGTTTTGTAATCGCATTGACTAGGTGTTCGGTGACTTGGGGGGCATGCATCTCTGGCTGCAAGTCATAGGTTTTAACTTTGGGAGACGGGACCAGAATACGTTCTTCGCCGGGATTGGGTTCTTCGACACCACCATTCATAAAGAAGGTGACATGTGCATATTTTTCTGTTTCAGCTAAACGTAGTTGGGTTAACCCTTGCTGAGCTAACACTTCGCCCAGGCTATTTTTAATTTCCATGGACGGGAAGGCTATAGGATAGGTGAATTTTTTCATGGTATTCGGTTAAAGTGACGAAGCACCCCTGATACGCAGCATGGTTGCGTTCAAAACCAGAAAAATCAACAGCGGTTATTGCCTGGCTGATCTCACGGGCACGGTCAGCACGAAAGTTCATGAAAACGAGTGAGTCATTTTGTTGCAACTGAGTTATTTCACCTTGTGCGTTCAGTATCGCTGTAGGTTCAACAAACTCATCATTTTCTTCTCGTTGATAAGCGGCTTTTAAGCCTTCTAGAGCAGAGCTTGCAGTATAGGCACTTTCCCCCAGAACAATGACTTGATATGCTTTTTGAACGCGTTCCCATCGATTATCTCTATCCATGGCATAAAAACGACCTACGATTGATGCAATATGTCCTACACCTAATTGATCTATTTTTTCCTGCAATTGTTGTAAGGGAGATTCAGCGCTGGTAGGTGCGACATCACGACCATCAAGAATTGCGTGTATGGCTACTTTTTTTAAGCCTTTTCTGGCAGCAAGTTCCAGCATGGCTAGAATATGTTCTATGTGGCTATGGACCCCACCTTCAGAAAGCAGCCCCAGAATATGGAGTGTGCCGCCTTTTGTCAGTGCTTCATCTACCGCCAGGCATAGCGCAGGGTTGTTGAAGAAGCTGCCTGACTCTATTGCATCACTCACGCGTGAAAAATCTTGTGGAACATAACGGCCTGTGCCGATATGCATATGCCCCACTTCAGAGTTACCCATTTGCTGGTCAGGTAAACCCACCACGCGACCAGAGCAATCTAGCTGAGTCATAGGAAATTTTTGCTGCAATGTATCCCAGCAGGGAGTATTGGCTTGTGCAATGGCATTAAAGTCTGTTGCTGCGCGGATGCCAAAGCCATCAAGAATCAGTAATACTAGTGGTTTAGGTTTCATTTCAAGGTTTAGTTTCTAAGGTTAAAAGATAGTAGATAATGGAAAGGGGAGTGAGTTATCTCGTACTCGTGCTTTGATATAGTGCCCCAATGTTCTCTTATGACAGCAAAAGTGGCTATACTCAAAAGTGGGTAGTGGATAAAAATGTTTTATTTTAAAGTGAATTAAGAGTTAAAAAACACAAGTCAGTACCGATGTAGGCTTTAAAATAGTGAGAAAGAGATTACTCACCTTCAAAAATGAACCGATAAGAGCAACTAATAAAAAATTTATCTCTTTTTGTATTAATATAATCGCCATTACTCGCCTCGTGTCAGCGCCATAATGTCGTCGGTGCTCCTGGTGAGTTGATCAGTTCTGAAATGGTTTGCTGTTTTACCTTATTTTTAGCATTGGCAAGATACCAGTGCCCATTTTATTTTGTAAAAATTCTACCTCAGTTTCCGCAGGCAGAATACCCATAGTTTTCCATACATCAAGAGGTATAGTCACTTGGCCTTTGCTGGTCACACGTATTTTAGATACTTCCATAAGTAATGTATTCATAGTAATACTTTTTGGTTGTCAGATCAATATCTTAACTTTTTTGTTGAACCACAAGTAAAGAAGAGGCCAGGCAAAAAGAAATATACACGGCTTTGAACATTAATCCCGACTCGATAGGAAAATTTAAAATAAGCGTTGATATCAAATCTGTAGTGCCAACTGAGATAGGTTGAAAAATTTAACTCATTAAAATAATGAGCAATTAACAGTATAAGTGGCGAAGATGGGTCACAGTGGGTTTATGGTTCATGTCTTCGGAAGATTGCCGGTAGCTAGTTTTTTTGTAATTATTCGCATGTGAACTCTTAATTCACATTGATACAAAGAAGTACGCGTTACGAAACGAAGTAATCATTTCCGCCTATGCCGGTGGTCTATATAGATTAAAGAAATTGGGCGTTTCTTTAATCTACATTTATCCATACAGTTTTGCATAAAGCCTGTTGCTTCTGCCGAATCTATTTGCTGTTTAAATTTTTGCTCATGCTAGGTCACCAGTTTGATGGGATAATCTTTCATGCGCCCATCAACTGTAATCAAACTCATCTCTTCAACGCTTGCTTGAGCAATAAGTAAGCGGTCAAAAGGGTCGCGGTGATGGTGTGGCAAATGAGCCAAGGCATAAATATGTGTTAATGTGATGGGCAATAATTGCAAATCATTGTCCTGCTGTTGCGTTTCTATCATGGCTTGCAACGGTTCATCCAGCGTTAATTTTCCCAGTTGATGTTTAATTTGTATTTCCCACGGTGAAACATGACTTAGGAAAAGGCAGTTATTGCTGTCTTCACAATGACTTAAAATATTGGCTGATAATTTTTCAGGCTGTTCATTGAGCCATAAAAAAATATGCGTATCCAACAATAGATTCATTATTCTTTACCCAGCCAAAAATCATCCCCTAATTCATCATCAAAGGAGTCTGAAATTTTAATTTTGCCTCGGTATTGTCCAAACACACGCTTTTTTAGCCTGAGGGGTGATTTCAGTGTTTTCATACATCACGATGACTCTTACACTGCTTGCATTAATATCATCAGGTAATTTTAAATGGATTTCGTGTTGTTTGGTGATTTGTGCTGTGAGTTCTATGGCTTGCATAATGTTGTATAATTTGCTGTTACATGTTTTTCTTAAGTCAATATTACGAATAATAAGCTATGGTGAACTTATTGTCGCGCGGCCACATCTGCGCTTTTCTAGCAGCCGATTTTAGCCGATAGTCGCGTTGCTGAAACAAGTTGCGTAGCTTACTATGCGCCTGTTTCAGCGCCTTGCTTTCGACTAAAATAAACTCGCTATTATTTGTCCGCATCCGTGACCGCGCGAAGTACAATGCTTTCTTTTAATGTGAATTAAGCGTTAAAAAATAGAAGCCAGTTCAGCTTTAGGACTTAAAAATAGAAAGACATTATTCGCCTCGTGTCAGCGCCATAATGTCGTCGGTGCTCATGGTGAGTTGATCAGTTCTGAAGCGGTTTGCTGTTTTACCTTATTTTTAGCATTGGCAAGATACCAGTGCCCATTTTATTCTGTAAAAATTCTATCTCAGTTTCCGCAGGCAGAATACCCATACTTTTCCATATATCATGGGGTATAGTCACTTGGCCTTTGCTGGTTACACCTATTTTAGAGACTTCCATTAAGTAATGCATTCATAGTAATACTTTTTGGTTGCTAAATCAATATCTTAACTTTATTATTGAACCACAGGTAAAGAACAGGCCAGGCAAAAATAAATATACACGGCTTTTGAACATTAATCCCGACTCGATAGGAAAATTTAAAATAAGCGTTGATATCAAATCTGTAGTGCCAACTGAGATAGGTTGAAAAATTTAACTCATTAAAATAATGAGCAATTAACAGTATAAGTGGCGAAGATGGGTCACAGTGGGTTTATGGTTCATGTCTTCGGAAGATTGCCGGTAGCTAGTTTTTTTGGAATTATTCGCGTGTGAACTCTTAATTCACATTGATGCAAAGAAGTGCGCGTTATGAAACGAAGTAATCATTTCGGCCTATGCAAGTGGTGGATATAAGATTAAAGAAATTGGGACTTTTTTTAATCTACACTATTCGACAGTCAGTAAAATTATTAAGAATCATAAACTCCCCACTCCCCCCCCACCCCCCAAACCCAATTACACACTAAACAACAAACCAACACATCACCCACACCCCAAAATTCTATCCAAACACCATCCTACCTTCTCCAAAATTAATTTTAACTAAAATTACATATCTAATTATTTCTATTCCTTTTGATATATTTCATATCTCCCAAAATTCCACATTAAATGATCATAACACCGTTATTTACCCACTCATCTATCTTATTACCCTCATCTTTTCCATATTTATCTCCTTTTTTTTTTCTTTTTTTTTTTTTTCTCCTTCTCTCCTTTCTTTTCTTTTCTTTTCTTTTTCTTTTTCTTTCTTTCCTTCTTCCTCTTTCTTTTCTTTTTTCTTCCTTTTTCTTCTTCTTCTTTCTTTTTTTTTCTTCTTCCTTCTTCTTTTCTCTCTTTTCTCTTTTTTTTTTTTTTTTTCTCCTTTTCTTCTTTCCTTTTTTTTTCTCTCTTTTTTTTTCTCCTTCTTCTTTTTTTTTCCTTCTTCTTTTTTATTTTCTCTTTCTCCTCTCTTTTTTTTCTTTTTTCTTTTGTCCCTTTTAAAAGATCGTCCTCCTGACCTCGCTTTTAAAAACCTGTGTAACATTTAATATGTATCTGACCCCAGTTATTCCAGGTATTCTAAAAAAGATGCTTCCACTCTCAAAGATGTGTGTATCAGCGCTAAGAGCCAAAAAGATATTTGTTTATTACAAAGCGTCTATCTAAACCCCGGGCTTGTCCAACGCAAGATAAGATTGTGGTTCGCGTTGCTCGCACAATCTATCCTTATCCGTTATTAAAGCCTTCAGGACATTTAATTTGTAGTTGATCTCAGTTAATTCGTGTCTTTGCAGAATGGTAGGTTTGTGAGGTAGCAGAGTTAAATGTACAAGAGGATCTGGTGCATTTTCTGATATGGTTCCTCCTAACTTCAGAACTCCTGGCCTCGGGGATTTTAAATGAGACTATAAGTTTTGTGATGTTATTATTTTTGGATATATAAACATATGTAACCAACTAATTTTGTTAAGTTTATTATTTATTCCTGAGACCAAAATATTATTTTTTTAAAAAGAAGTCTCACAAAAATTCTTTAGTAAAAAAATAAATATCTTAAGTTTTTAACTTTTCATACATGCAATGCAATGATTTTTAATGTTTTTTAAAAAATTACAACTATTATTCGCAATTGCCGAGGTCAGGTGTTCTGAACTTGCTTATCTCCTAGTTGATAGGCATAAGTATGAATTCAGGTTCTAAGAACATGGATTCTTACTTTGTTGCTTTAACGTTAATGCCGGGACTCAAATCGTCATATTATCTTTCGAGTTGATCGATATAATTTCGTTTTTAAACTATGAATTATTAATACCCGGTTAGTTCAACATATCCTTGTCCGTTAATATCCTGATCGTACTTGTTGCCGCTAACAATTACCGCACCCTCCCAATAACGATATCTGACATTAAGTTCCTGATCGTTGATTAATGGCTTGACATCTAGCTCAACACCCTGACTGGGTATAGATATATGCCATTTTGAAGGATAACTGATTTGGGTATGCGGGCTTTTCCAATGTTCCACAACTTTGATCGTAACATCAGAAAAATTTAAGCTTATTTTAGAATCATCGGCATTAAAAATGGCACCGGCGTTATTGTCATCCTGTTTGCCATCCTTGCGTCTAAAGCGGTAAAACATGAGCTCGCTGTGATCTGACAATTGCAATGCAAACCAATCCCAGCCTACTTGCTCTTTAGACAAAGATGCACTGCTCCATTCTCTGTCCATCCAGCTAGAGCCGGTTACATCAAATCCTTGTTGCTTCACCTGAATGCTACCTGTAGTCGTCATCCGGGTGTAAGAGTAATAATACGAGGAGTTACCAGCTTGCGCATTTTTTTGACTAAAACCATCGAGGCCTTGTAAGGCGATTTTTTTATCAGGTCTCAGATGCAAAGAAATTGCATATTCATCTGTTTTTGCGTCTAAATGAATGACTGAATCATTCTCATCAACAGCTTCAGCTTTCCAGCCATGTAACCAGACATGAAATTTTTCTGTTTTTGCACCAGCCAGATTGTTACCGGGGCGGCTGAAACGTTCAGTAAAATAAAACTGTTTATCATCCACATCAGTCAAGGCAAAATGCGCCATATATATTTGCTTATCACGCCACTTTGATGCTGTTTCTTGTTGATCAGGAGTCAATGCAAAACGGAAAAATGTTAATTCATACCCAAACTTGCGTTCTGCTTCGGTTTGTAAATTACCGGTAAAGTACCACCATTCGATATGATATTCTGGGTGCGCACCATGATCTTGCGGAAAAATAAAAGCTCGCGGTTTTAATACCTGTGCGTAACGTTTATTATCTGCCGACAGTAAACTGTCGGAAGTCGATTTTGCTTCAGAGGGTATGTCGATTTGTTGGGCTAAAAATAACCAGCCTAGCACTAATATGACAATAATAAGCAAAGCGTATAGCCAATTTTTCATATTCATTCAGACCTCAACGCTTCGGCCGGTTTGGTCTGTGCCATTTTTAGCGCAGGCAACACACCTGCAAGTATGGCTGCGACTAAAGCGAGCAGTAAGGCTTGAATGATGACAAGTGCGTCAAAATGAAACGCCATGGTCCAGCCAAAGGAGCGCTGATAAACCACAAAAATTAGCACATAAGCCATCACAAAACCGACTGGAACTGCAAATAGTCCCGCTATTAATCCCATTAATCCGGTTTCTATACTAATAATTCTGCCAATTTGCATCGGCGTCATACCAATCGCGCGAAGAATACCCAGTTGCCGCGTGCGTTCAAATTGTAATGCCATCAAGGCACTGAATACTCCGACAAATGCAATACTAGCAGCAAGCAAGCGCAAAATTTCGGTAATTTTGAAAGTTTGTGCAAACATTTGCATGGATGCCTGGTATATAGCCTGCTCGGATCGCACGCTTTGATAGGGTTTAAGCAGTTTTTTAACACGCATTTCTAGTTGTTGCATATCGATCTGATGTGCTGCATAAAGCCCAATACCAGAAAATCCTAAATCTGGCCAGTATTTTTCATAATTACTGCGGCTCATGGCAAGATGACCTTGATCTCCACTGTAATCGGCATAGATAGCAATGACCTCAAAAGCTTGCTCTCCCTGCTTTGTGTGCAGCAAGATTTTGTCACCTACCTTAGTATGCTGATGATATGCGTAGGGTTCAGTAACGAAAATACTGTTACGCTGGCTAAATGAATCCCAGACAGCATTACCCTGTTGTTTAAAAATAAAGCCTTGTTTGGACGTTGCATTTAATTCAAACACTGACACTTTAGTCAGTGTCTGGTTGCGGATTAACTGAGTATGTAGAACGCTGCTAAGCATCTCCACTCCATCCAGCCCAGCTAAATTAATTTTCAAGCGACGATCCATTTCCGATTTATTGGATGCCTGTGTATTACCTGACAGGTTTACATACAGATCAGCTTGTAAAGATGTTTGCAGCCACTCGGAAACGGTTAGGCGAAAACTGCCGATCATGATGTCCATTCCTATCGAGACAGAAACGGCAATCATTAATGTGGCTATCGCAATGCCGGTTCTGCTGATTTCCGCTTTTACCATACGCACTGGTAACCTGGCTACAATACTGGAAAAACCGCCTAAACTTCGCTCAAATAAATTCATCAGCAACAGAGTGACAATCGGTGTGAGTAGAGCGAAGCCGAACAGTAGCAAAAAAATACTGATCAAACCCAGACTGACATTTGTGTCTGACAACAAGATAAGCATGAAGCTACAGAGAATAAACAAGAGCGCGATCGTAATAACTGAGCGCATTAATCGCCTTACACCGGATTCCAATTGGGAGCGCAATAAAGCGTGTTGCGGTGATTGTCGAGTGGCTTCCCAGGCGGGTGCTAACACAGCAAGTAAAGTCGCGCTAATACCCAATAGAGTGCCCTTAGCAATCTGCAAAGGACTCAATATTAAAATACTGTGATCAATACGAAAATAAAAGACATTGATAGTGCCAGAAATGATATGTAATAAGCTCTGTCCCAAAATAATACCTAATAGAATACCTAAAACCGTACCAATGATCGCAAGTAACAAGGCTTCGCTGATAATGAGCTGGAATATCTGTTGCCGGGTTACACCGATCAAACGCAGACTGCCTATTAATGCTCTACGCTGAACTACCAAAAAAGTCATGGTGTTATAAATCAAAAACATCCCGACCAATAACGAAAGCAAACCCATTGCATTTAAGTTAATAGTAAAGGCATGGGTCATTTGCTGTAGTGATTCAGCTTGATTATCCAGTGACATCAATAACACATCAGCGGGCAATGCGTTACGCAAGTACTGTAATTTTGCTCCCTGATCAGCAGCTATTATTACATCAATCGCACTCAGTTTGCCCACTAGCCCCAATAACTCCTGTGCTGTGGCAATATCGGTAATTAGTAAATTCTCTAACAATTCGCTGTCTAGCGCATCATCTTCAGGTAACCAGTCTATGATTCTTAAGTCATGAGCACCCGTATCAGTCATAACAGTCAACTGATCATCTATTTGCAAGCCCATTTTCTTTGCAGTCTGCCGACTCATCAATACCGTGTTTGGTTCGCTTATCAAACGCAAACCATTACTTGCCCCCTCCTGTTGTTGCTGCCAGGCCGATTGAAATGAACTTTCTGTCATGGGATCTATGCCATAAAGTTTAAATGTGCTTTCTGGCTGTGTCACTGAAACAGCATAACTGTTAATGACAGGGGATAAATTCTGAATACCATATTCAACCCTTAAGGTAGTATAAAGTTTTTCATCCAGGCCACCATCACTGGCAACAATTCTATGCGATGCCTTACCTGATAAAGCTTGAGTTGTTTGGGTAAATGTTTGTAAAGAACTCTCCAGCGTCAGGTCAATAGCAACCACAACGGCAACACCCAGAGTAATTCCCAAAATAGCTAAAAATAGCTGCCAGGGATGACTGTATAAAAAATTGCGACTGGCTTTTTTAAGAATGCTGCTCATAGAGTGTCAGTCACTAATTGCAGCACTTTGTTATTGATGGCAAACACCCGATCAGCCTGACCAATGACTTCATGACTGTGGGTCGCCATAATCAGGGTTTTTCCTGCATCGCGAACCAGCTTGTCTAGTAATTCCAGTACTTGCTCGCCCGTCTCAAGGTCTAGATTTCCGGTCGGTTCATCGGCCAGAATAATATCCGGGCTATGTATAAGCGCCCTGGCAATGGCAACCCGTTGTTGCTCACCACCGGATAAACGATCAGGATAAGTATCCAGGCGCTCAGCCAGCCCCAGTTGCGCCAGTAAATCACGAACTTTATCTCGGTCACACTCGTCTATCGGTTTGATCAGTTCCAAAGGCAATAACAGGTTCTCGGCAACTGTCAGAGTTGAGATTAAATTATAGGCCTGAAACACAAAACCAATATGATGACGACGAAACAAGGTGCGTTGATGTTCGGATAAAGTGCAAATGTTAGTTTCATTGACCCAGACCTCTCCAGTTGAAGGCTGGTCTATACCGCTGATCAAATTGAGTAAGGTTGATTTCCCCGACCCACTGCGGCCTAGTAGAACGATAAACTCACCCACAGCGACAGATAAATTTAAATGCTCAAAAATCAGCTGTTGTTGCCCGGATTCCTGATAATGTTTACTCAGTTGAGAAAATTCAACAGCGGTTTTGTTAATCATAATGAGCCAATGGATAGGTGTCCGTTAAGACGAAAACGAGTGTCATAATAAATAACTTCATCTGATTTTTCAAAAGATGATAATTTAGCCCAGAGACCCTTTGATCAATTTCACTCATCTTGACAACCTTATGCCTAAAACAAAATCCAGTTATCGCAGATTTAGCTCACTAATACAACTGATCGATTTTTTTAAGCCTTATAAATTACGCATGTTAGTCGGGTTTATCGTTTTGATTATTGCAGCAGCAGCGGCACTGGCTTTGCCAATTGCAATTAAGTTGATTATTGACCAAGGCTATTTACTAAAACAGAGTGATAAGCTGAATCAGTATTTTCTCTTACTTCTGGGGATTGTTGCCGTCATGGCGGTGTTCTCTGCCGCCCGGTATTATTTGGTGATGTGGTTGGGTGAACGCATTGTTGCTGATATACGCTCGAAACTGTATCAACATATTCTGCAAATGGAACCCGCTTTTTTCGAGTCCACATCCACTGGCGAGGTGCTGTCTCGGTTGACCACTGATACCACCTTAGTCCAGTCCGTTGTCGGTGCAGGTATTTCAGTGACCTTACGTTGCACTTTGCTTCTAGCGGGCAGCTTGATAATGTTATCAGTGACCAATTTACAACTGACCGGTTTAATTTTATTTATCGTCCCGTTGATCATTTTGCCATTAATCATCTTCGGACGAAAAGTCAGACGCTTATCCAAAAAAAATCAAGACTGCATTGCCGAATCCAGCGGCATAGCCGGGGAAACGTTTAATGCAATACAGGTATTACAGTCCTATAATCTGGAGGATTTTTATACACAGCGTTTTAATGCCTCAGTAGAGAACTCATTTGCTACGGCTAGACACCGCCTAACGGCCAGAGCTTTACTTTCCGCTTTTGCCATATTCACAGTATTCAGTGGCTTAATGGCCATTATCTGGTTAGGCGCGCAATGGGTACAGGCAGGTAAAATATCGTTGGGTGAACTGAGCCAGTTTTTATTATATGGTGTGATGGTAGCGACCAATTCCGCAGCATTAAGTGAAGTCTGGGGCGATATCCAACGCGCGTCTGGAGCAATGGAACGTATTTTGGAGTTATTAAAATTCCAACCGGGAATTATTTCACCGCAAAACCCTATTGAGATACCCCCAGTTAAAGATCAAGCCATCAGCTTCCATAATATATTTTTTAATTATCCCTCAAGACCAGAACAACACGCTCTGCATGATTTTAACCTGAATATCAAACCCGGCGAAACGTTGGCACTGGTAGGCCCTTCAGGGGCCGGGAAAAGCACTGTATTTCAATTGTTATTACGTTTTTATGAATTGCAGCAGGGGAAAATCCTCGTAAATGGCATTGATATTGCCCAAGCAGATATCACCCAGCTTCGAAAACACATTGCCATCGTTCCACAGGAAACTTCAATATTCGCTGCCAGTGTGATGGAAAACATTCGTTTTGGTAAACCCGAAGCCAATGATGCAGAAATAAAAATAGCTGCCAAAGCCGCTGCAGCTGATGAATTTATCCAGCGATTACCAGACCGTTATGAAACTTTTTTGGGTGAACGTGGACTTAGGCTCTCAGTTGGTCAACGTCAGCGCATTTCTATAGCCCGTGCCATTCTTAAAAATGCGCCGGTTTTATTGCTGGATGAGGCAACCAGTTCGTTGGACGCTGAAAGTGAAAAACTGGTTCAGGATGCACTGCAGCATTTAATGCAAAATCGTACTACTCTGGTCATTGCTCATCGTCTTGCGACCGTTTTAAAGGCAGATAGAATTATCGTGATGAATCACGGCAAAATTGTTGCCATAGGAAATCATCAGCAATTGCTTGAACAAAAAGGGCTTTATGCTCGGTTGGCGGCATTGCAGTTTGGGGAATACCGATGATTAACGACTCATTTCGTCGAAAGTCTTGGCCCATTTTTACTGCAAATATTCAGAACCTACACTAATAGGGCCTAATAATTATTAGGCTGATACTTTTTTCAACTCCCCACTTAAATATCTGAGGTTGAATTCACTCGTAAACGCAGCATCATGGTGAGGGCTGGTGTTTATTGGGGGCAAAAATATAATGATCCTATTTACCTGGTAATTAACTTCCCTACAGGGGGTGAAGCATTTAACTGGTATCGAAAACGCTTTCGTATAGAAATGCTTTTTTCAGATCTCAAAACTAGAGGGTTTAACTTACAGAAAAGTGGATTAAGAGCCCCTGAGCGAGTTTCTCGACTTATTTATAGCGACGGCTTTAGCTTATTATATATGGATGATTTATTTAGGGGAATTTGCAATGGATAAGGGCTGGGATAAAATCATTCATCGCAAAAAACGTTGTGATTTGAGGTTGTTCACACTTGGGATGCAGTTATTAAAGTGCCTGTTGAGAGAAGGAAAAGCACTGCCTCCGTTCTGCCTCATTTTATCGGATAAGGCTTTGTTGTAAGGGATGTAAAAAGTATACGGTAGTGAAGTATAGGCACGCTATCCAAGTCAAGTCAAACCTAAATCTACCGAGCACACTATAGGTTTATTGATCGTTTATCTCAGGAGTTGCGCCCAAAAGTTCAGCTAATTCCAATATTAATCGTCCAATAGCGGGCATATCGGTACGATGCTGTATGACCATTCGAGCGACTGCTGGCTTATCGGTAATAAGGCCATCGACACCTCGACCAATAAGTTTGGACATGGTTGGCGCATCATTGACTGTCCAGACAAAAACCTGTTTACCCTTTTTATGCGCTGAATCAATAAAGTGGTGATTTGCCAGCCCAAGATTGACAGCTAGAAAATCAGCTTTGGCATTGCTTAGCTTACCGAATGCTGCTGAAGTTAATAGGCCTACTTGCCATTTAGGGCGCAGCTCTTTCATCTTCTTTACCTTGTCACTTTTTAGAGACATCATGATAATATTCGACTGCATTTCTTCTGCCTCAACTATTTCTGCGACACGTTGTTCTAGATGTTGATCATGGCCATAGTATTTTAGTTCGATGATTACCTTAATTTTGCCTTTAGCTGTTGCCAATACCTGACGTAGGGTAGGTACACGTTCGGCGTTGAATCGTTTATCGAAATGACTGCCAATATCAATTTGAGCTAGATCTTTTTGTGTTGCATCCCATATTTTCAAATCAATATTGGCTAGTTTCATAAAATCACTGTCATGAAATACCACGACTTCACCTTCCGCTGTTTCCTGAGCATCTATTTCAACCCAATCTGCCTGATCAATAATCGCTTGTTTGACAGCGGCCATTGTATTTTCTGGCGCTGAAGCAGATGCCCCGCGGTGGGCAATAATCTCCGCATGATTATCAAACTGAACACCTACCGTTACGATGAGCCCAACGACCGTAGAAAGGACGATACCGAGGGTAGCACCGAGCAGTAATGTTTTTTTTGTTAACTGGAAATGTAATTGAGTCAGCGTATGTTTTTCATGACCTAGCTGAGTAATATTCTGCGGGTCTTGCATGCCATAGTGGCGATACAAATTAAATAACATCACTGCGAAGCTTGTCGTGCTGAGTAGCGTAATGAGCAGGTTGGTCAGTAACCAAAACAATAAGATTAGACCTATTGTAAGGACCAGTAGTGGTAGTGAACCCTTTACTTCAGGCACAATCAACCGTCCGACCCCAATGACTAGAAAAGAAAAAATAGCCGATAGTGATAACAGGCTTAACACCCAGCAGGCTATCCATTTAAATAACTTAAATCGATAGCTGCGTGTGCGCTCGCTGCTTATTGAAAGTGCTTTTGCGGGGGATATATTTTCAAACAATACTAGTGGCAATGAAAAGAACCAGGCGCTTATCAAGCGTAATAATAGAAAAGTAAAACCAATCAATAGAATAGCTTCAAAAGCTAGCGCGCTTATAAATTCAGGGGGATGCACCGTGAGGTAATAATTAATATCATATTGAGTCAGTAGCGTGAAATAGATTATTCCCGTTGCAAGCATGAAGGGAGCAGCTATAAGTAGTAATGCAAGCATCAGACGTATGGCAAGTTGAAGAACAACTTTGGCATTGGCCAGAGCAAATTGCACTGCGCCAACATAGTTCATATTTCGGTTTTGAGTTTGAGCCTGTAGCACGCCCATTAAAGCGGCTTGTTCAAAAGCCAAAATTCCCAGTGATAAAACGCCGACGATAATTACACTTATCCAGCCAATAGGTTCAAGTAGGAAATACAGGATGTCTTCATCGACTAACACTACTCTGCCAGAGAGGCTGAGCATAGTACGAAACGCAATGCCGACAGTGGAGGAAAGTACCAGAAAGGCAATGAATTTGTAGAAAATATCGGTAATGGCTAGAGTCTTCCAAGAAGCTCGAAAATCACTGATTGCTGCGCACAAAATTTGCTTCAAAGTATTGCCTATAGTTTACTTGTGCCAATTGCTGTATAAGCAATAATGGATCAAAATAGGTGCAAGTTTATTCGATATTTGAGTCATCGGATTATTGCGATTTCTGTGCAATTGTCAATGGAGAACAGAATTGAGTTAGTTTTGGCTCAGTTTAATTGGCCATTAACAGCAATACCTCTGCCGTTTCAACTGATTGGTGTTCGTGAATATTCATTAAACAATACACATAACATGACCAATTATATTGCTTTAAATTTCGGAGATGGTATTAAATAGCTTTCTCTATTAATATCTTGCTCATGTATTGCTTCTCTTCGATTACCACGTGAAGTGATGTGATAGAGTGAGTCCAAAAATTCAAGCCTCAGAGGTTTTGCCAATATTTTCATTTTTCATGCTCAGATTTGGACGAAGGGTAAAGTCTTGGTTGGTCAGGCTTGGGAATATGCATCAAGTCACGTTACAATTTTTTGTTTGTAAACGCCGGTGTCACGTCTGTATTTCGTTGGAAAGCGTTTATCCCCGTATGGTGAAAAAATGATGTCATAGTTATTCGCCATTGCGTAATACGGTTAGCTATGTATTATTTGCCTGGCTTGTTTTATGACGGTAAAAATAAAATGGGCGCTGATTGATAATTGTCATTGCGGAAAATATCTATCCTTGCGTTAGTTAATTGCATTTGTTAAGTTTAAGTGTTTCCTAATACGCTTCAATAGGCTAAACTATCGGACAACCATGGCGATAATTGACAGTTGTTGCCGTAATATAACTATCTATTGTGATCTTAAATTCCTGTTTCAGCCATAAACAGGAGACGTTGCTTGTGCGGATTGCTTTGGATAATTTAATCTTAAGCTACCTTGCAAAAATTAACAGTTCATGGAAAATCAAGTAATTCAGTCCTTATACGAAGATGCCGATATAGAAAGAGCGGCACGATGTCTAAAAGCGATGTCACATCCTTTGCGTTTGAAAATACTTTGTGTTTTAGGCACCGAAGCGATCAGCGTTCAGGATATCGTTGAAAAAGTGGGTACTAGCCAAAGCAATATCTCTCAGCATCTTGCGATATTAAGAGAAAAAGACATATTAAATTTTAAAAAAGATGCGAACCGGGTATTTTATTATATTGATGATCCGCGCATGCTGAAACTCATAGAGATGATGCGTGAGATATTTTGTCACCAATGCTAATCGGTACCTGATGGATATTGAGGAAAGGTATTTCTAATCATGTCTCTCCTATCCCTCCTTGCCGGAGGGGGCTGAACGACGACTCTTTTTTAAAGGCCAAAATGGACTGTCGTTTTATAGAAGCCAACTTGGTGTTGAATGGTGTAAAACTCGGTCGTGTAAAGTTCACGACTAATTTATTTTCGCCTATCACAGAGACTATGCGAACAGGTATAATAATCGGTTCGTACATGCTGCCATTGCAAAAGTTTAAAAGGCGTATGCTTTATTAACGTTTGTGTGCACCCTATTTCTAACCCATTATAAAGACTCAAAATGGATCAATATATCGAATTTGCCTCTAATCATTGGATGCTGGTCGTTGCATTTTTAGCGGTCAGTTATTTTTTAATTCAAGATCTTATCGAATCAAGTCTGCGCAAATACCAGACTATTTCTCCCATTCTCACTGTTTCTAAATTGAACACAAGCAACCCTATCATCGTTGATGTGCGTGAGGCAGGAGAGTTTAACAAAGGGCATATTGCTGATGCGATTCATATTCCAGCGGGAAGTATAGAAAGTCAGATAAAAAAAATCGAGTTATATAAAAAAGATGACGTCATTGTTGTCTGTCATACCGGAACCCGTTCAGCGAGTATCTGCGCGACTTTAACTAAAATGGGCTTTGAAAATATTTTCTTAATGACCGGCGGCATGCAGTCATGGGAAGAAAATAAGCTGCCCATTGTTACTAGTAAATAATCACCTATCCTTTTTAATCAATATTATTTCATATAAATCATGGCTGAAGAAAACCAAGCGCAAGAAAAGCAATTTTCAATTCAAAAAATCTACACTAAAGATATTTCTTTTGAATCACCTGCAGCTCCAAAAGTATTTACTGAAAAATGGGAGCCTGCTGTAGACTTTAATTTAGGCACTAATGCAACGCCATTGCAAGATTCAATGTTTGAAGTGGCGCTAACGGTTACTGTCACGGTTAAGACGGGTGAGTCAACAGCGTATTTAGTTGAAGCAACGCAAGCGGGAATTTTTTCTTTAGCTGGCTTTACTAATCAGGAAATGGGGCCTATGGTTGGCAGTTTTTGTCCTAATATTTTATTTCCTTATGTGCGTGAAGTTGTGTCAGATTTAGTAGTCAAAGGCGGATTTCCACAGCTTTTGCTAGCGCCGGTTAATTTTGACGCATTATATGCACAGCACTTAGAACAGGCAAAGCAAGCGCCAAGCTCTGAGTCTTTAAATTAAAACCAGGCATGGTTGGCAAAATCAGCTTTTTGGGCGCTGGATCCTGGGGAACTGCTTTAGCGATACAAGCAGCAAGGAATGGCAATCAGGTCCTATTGTGGGGGCACCTTCCTCAGCATATCGCTAGTTTGGCTGAAGATAGGGAAAATAAGGCCTACCTTGCTGGTTTTGTTTTTCCGGATTTACTGTCGGTGACGGATGATTTAAAAAAGGCTGTGCAATTTAGCGATATACTTTTAATCTCCGTGCCTAGTCATGCCTTTAAGGGTACCTTGGTCAAGATAAAGCCTTTAGCTAGCGATAAGGTGAAAATTGCTTGGGCAACAAAAGGTTTTGATCCCGAGAGTGGTGCATTACTCCATCAGACTGTTGCTAGTATATTCACCAGCGAAACACCTGCTGCTGTTTTATCCGGGCCTTCTTTTGCTCGTGAGGTGGCTGCAGATTTACCAACAGCCGTTACCATTGCTGCGAATAAACAGGATTTTGCAGATCAGCTAGCGCAGATTATGCACAGTCCACGTTTTCGTACCTACACAACAAATGATCTGATCAGTGTTCAAGTAGGTGGTGCGGTTAAAAATGTACTGGCTATTGCCGCCGGTATTGCTGATGGCATCGGTTTCGGTGCAAATACCCGAGCTGCCCTGGTTACACGGGGTATTGCTGAAATCATACGACTTAATCACGCTTTAGGTGGGCAGCAGGAAACGCTGATGGGACTGGCTGGCTTGGGTGACCTCATTCTGACCTGTACCGATGATCAATCGCGAAACCGCCGTTTCGGCATTGCATTAGGTCAGGGTAAGCCTAAAGAGCAGGCGATACTGGAAATAGGGCAGGAGGTCGAAGGCATTTCGGCTGCTAGAGAAACTTATCGTTTGGCAAAAAAATACGCTGTCGATATGCCCATTACAGAACAGACTTATCGGGTGCTGTATGATGGACTTTCACCCTTAAGTGCAGTCCAAAACTTATTGCAGCGCGATCAAAAGCCAGAGACATTATAAGATTTCGGCTCTTCCGGATCTGTCGTGAAACCATGCCACAACCATGGTTTATTGTACAGAAAAAATTATAACCTATTGTTTATAATGTTTTTTACAAGCAATAGAAACTTAGAAATACCAAAATTTCACAAGATTTCACTTATTTCACGGGAAATCCCAGAGAGCCAAGATTTCTTTATACTGGCAGCTTTTTATTATCTGCGGGCATGAATCCTGGCTGTTGAAATAAGGTGTTTATCACAGCGATGATCAGCCTGAAGATTAGCTATAAAAATCATAGGAAGGATTGTGCTGAGGAACGAAGCGCATCAGAAGCGATGACTCTCCTACGCCTTCACAATCCTAGGTTTGCACTTTTATGGTAGCTATAAGTCAGAAAATAAAATATAAATAAAACCTATGAATTTGGATAGCATGGGATGAATCTCTATACCCATTTTTAATAATAAGCGCTTAGGTCAAATAAGCAGGACAGGTTTTTTTCAAAAAGGTGTAGTAGGCTTGTCCTGCCTATGGCTATATTTTAAATAAAGGTTGTAACGGATCTAAGTGCTCTTTTTTTTCTGTATTAGTTGATTTATTGTTTTGAAAAGCTTGCCACAGAGCGTTTCCTTGCCATGTTTCTTTGGTTTTGCTGTATAAAACAGCATTCAGCGATAGAATTTCATTCTGTAGTTGTTTATCACAGTGCTGAGCAATATGATTCAGGCTTGACTGTTTAAAATGTTCGCGTCCCCACTGCAGTAAAGCGTCTTTAGCCATAATCGGATTATCGTTTGTGCATGCCTGTTTCAGCATTTTATCCGCTGCATCCTCTTTTTTTGCTGTTAGTTCTGCTTGTCGAATTTTACCCATGCGGGGTTTTCTCAATAGAAAATAAACTAAAGTACTTACCCAAGCTGTAGCAAAAAAAACAGTTAGCCAGAGCCATAGGCCCTTATCCTGTTGCTCATCGATACGCTTGTTTTCCACTGGCGCGGTTAATATGGGGGCTGATGTTAGTGGTGGTGCCGGCTGATTCTGTTTCTCTGTCGAGCCAGTGGCGGCGACTGCTGTGATAGTTTGCTCAGCAATGCGGGCGCTTTCCATCTGCTGTGTGTTGGTATTCCACCAGAAAACTTCTATGGCTGGTAGAGTATAGCGGCCTGCCTTATTTGGAATGAAAGCAATTTTTTCCTCTCTTAAAGCAATCATGCCATTGTCTCTGGCTTCTTCTTTTAATATGGGCTGATCCGGATAGGCTTTTAAATGCTCAGGCATGTTAGCTGCGGATAATTCTGGTAATGCGCCTATTGTTGCGCCTTCAGCAAATAAGGTCAGGGTACGTGTAATAGGTTCGCCTACGACGGATTTATCTAAGGTAGTCGACCATTTTTCGTGTAAACTGACCTGCTCTGCTGGTAACCAGCCGTGATTGTCTGCAGCAGCAGGTTTAGGCTGCACATCCAGATTTATTTGTTCAGAGACTACACGTTTTGTACGCGTGCTCTGCTGACTAAAAAAGCTATTACTACGGCGCTGATTAGCAAGAATGACATCTGCTGTTAAGGTTAGAGGAGCGATGCTCACAGAACCACTTTTTTTAGCAAAAATGGCGTATTTGCGCTCAGTGACCGCATAGTTTTCGCCTTTGTGCTGTGTGTTATAAGTCTTGTCTTCTCCCAGCTTTTCGATTACTGCATTGGCGAGTGTAGGCTCGGTTAAACTGGCTTGGGCAATATTCACTTTACGATATAATTTCAAGGTATAAATGATTTGTTCTTGAATATAGGGGCGTGCATTATTGACTTCTACCTGTAAAAACAGTTCAGCATTCGCAGTGCTAGTCGCCTCGGCTTTATTAACTATTATCGAGCTAAACTGGCTATTGTCCTTACCAAAATGGATTGCAGGTATTACCAGATTGCCACTGCGCTTTGGCATAACTGTCACTACCCACTCAATAGTGCGTGTTTTTTTCCAGTTAATAATCTGAGTAGATTGCTGTTGCGCACGATGTAAGATAGTAAAATCTTTTTCAAGTGGCGAAAAGTCTGGCTCAGCATCGGGTTCAGTCTTTGCTGTGAAGGTGATTTGAACGGATTCATTTAAATTAATCGGATTCCGTTCTAGGTTTACACTGATTTCAGCCGCTAATAACGTGACAGGGATATTAAAATTGAAGATAAACAAACTTAGCAGGAAAGGTAACTTGTTATTGAAAGATAACATCAGATCGCTTACTTTATTAATGGCGTAAAAAAATAATTATTTTACCCATTATTTTTTTTAATTGCTCTTATAAATTAAGTAGCATTGATCTAGCATGTATTGTCACTAAGTGTGCGTTTTTTTATTAAGTAGCCTAGGTCACTGGCGAAGTAGCCAAACTAAACTAAACTAAACTAAACTGAAGGAGAGAATATGAAAATTATCGCATTTGCTGCCAGTAGTAGTAGAAATTCAATTAATAAGCAATTAGTGACTTATGCGGCAAGTTTATATGCCGGTGCAGAAGTAGAAGTACTGGATTTGAACCAGTATGAATTGCCTTTATTTAGTGTTGATAAAGAGCAAGAGTTAGGTAAACCGCAATTAGCGCAGGATTTTTTTGCTAAAATTGGAGCCAGTGATGCAGTTATTATTTCATACGCAGAGCATAATGGGTCTTATACTGCCGCCTACAAAAACCTGTTTGACTGGTGTTCGCGGATTAATCAGCAGCTGTTTCAGAATAAGCCGCTGGTATTGCTCTCTACGTCGCCTGGAGCAGGCGGTGCTTCCAGTGTTTTGGCAGCTGCCGTTAATTCCGCGCCGTATTTTAACGGTCAGCTAAAAGCGAGTTTATCTGTGCCTAGTTTTTACCAGAATTTTGATGTAGAAAAAGGTTGTCTATCTAATAAAGACATAGAGGCCGAATTAATTGCTGCGATAAATAAGCTAGGCGAATGACGATAATAAGCGTGCTGTGATATCTTTTATTTTTCGAGTTTACCTCATGTTCAGGTTGTTTAACCTTACTTTTTCTATTCTTACAGCCGCTGGTTGCGATAGAGAGAAGATTTAATGCTATGACGACTAAACCTAAATCATTAAGCTTACTTAGTAAAAATATAGAGCGCTCTATTTTGCTAAGTCGTTTGTTAGTTGTCTGCGTCTGTTTATTAATGTCACCTTGTGAAGCTAAAAAGCTATATAAGTATCAGGATGCAAGTGGGCGCTGGTATTATACTGATAAGGCGCCCACGGTAGCACAAAGTCAAGAAATTAAAATTGAGGTGCGCCAATTAAAAGTCGATAGTAAACAGCGCGTCTGGTTGCAACAAATTGGTGAAAAACGCCAACCCGAATTTGTGATTAGAAATGATTACTCGGGACCTATTGAAGTTGAAGTCGCTTTTGTTGAACATGAAAATGTACGGGCAGCACCTGCGTTACCAAAAAAGTTTGTTGTTCAGCCAGGCGTTTCCGGGTCGTTATTTGGCTTAGGAGCAATTAATGAAAAACTTGGTTGGCGGTATGGCTTGAGTTATCGTTACTCTTTAGGTGAGCCATCTGCTCGACACGATGATCAGGCCGTTTACTATCCACCTTTTGCAAGTTACAGAACATTTCAAATTACTCAGGCATTCAATGGGTCGTTTTCACATACTGATGAGCAAAATAAATATGCAGTTGATTTGTCTATGCCGGAAGGCTCAGAAGTTCATGCTGCCCGAGCGGGTGTCGTTATGAGTTTGCAGAATGATTTTTTTAAGGGTGGTATCGACAAGCAGGCATACAAAGCGCGTGCGAATAGTATACGGATATTGCACGATGATGGATCGATGGCGGTATATGCTCATTTACAGGTAGATCGGGCACAGGTCTATGAAGGTATGCGAGTTGAAGCGGGGCAGTTAATTGCTTATTCGGGTAATACCGGATTCAGTTCGGGGCCGCATTTGCACTTTGCTGTGCAAGTTAATCAAGGAATGAATTTAGTCTCAGTCCCTTTTCGTTTTGTTGATGTGCAAGGTGCAGTGGCAGAGCCTAAAGCAAGGCAGTGGCTGGCTGGTTTTGTTGTGAATAAGTAACAATTTAGTGGGTAAAAGTCATTGTTTGAATTCAGAGGCTTTGAAGTTGAGTATTTGTAGGGTTATGCTATGAAAGTAAGGATTTTTACCTTGTTGATTTTGCTGCTGGTGATGATTACTGATATTGGACCGGTTCCGACTGTTAGTCTGATTTGCCTTTATGCTGTTGTTTTTAGACCGCTGTGGTTTAAACGCCTTATAGATGAGATTTATCGATGATGGCAAGAATAATAACAGCACTGGTATTGGTTGTTTTAGCGATACTTGGTATTGGTCCAATCCCGACAACAACGCTAATTGCTCTTTATATTGTGATTTTCAGGCCAAAATGGTTTAAGCATTTGGTTGATACTATTTACCAATAAAGCTGTTGTGAATCACAAGGACTTTGTATTGCCGCTTTGCTGAAAAACCATAGACATCAGAATAGATGGCAACTTTCAGTGAAAATCTGATTGTATGTCAGCAGCTTTAGGTTAAAACTTTAACATGGGATAGCTGATAACTCGTAGGGTGGGCAATCTTTTCTGCCCACCGATGTGCGCCACTGATGGTGGGTAAAAAGAACCTACCCCGCTTTAAATAGGTAGCCCGGTTTTAATAGCATATTCAGATGAACTCTGAGTTATTGCAGCTAAGCCGGAGAGATTGTTTAATGCTAAGCAAAAAGCAATCTAACCCAATTGAAAGACTATGTAAGTCGATTAAAGAATTTCCTCCTCAATCTCTTCTTCTTGATCATCTAAAGCGCGATTGGTGATTGTCGAGATGCACTCTAGATAGCTTTTAGAATAGTTCCTGTGCGCATCAGCTAGCCCTTGCGCAGAACCAAAACTTTCACGTAACTCAGCTAACACCTCCTCCGGTTTTTCTGATGATTTAATGGAAATCATCTTGGTATAGCCTTTATAAGCTTTTTTGCGTATAGGTTCAAAGGGAGCAAATCCCGGCATCTTTTTGGATGATAAGTCGACAATACAATCGCTAATCGTTTCTGGGTCAAGATGATAGGACTGAATGTCAGGATCATTTTTTATTTGTTCCAGGACAGTTTGGTGGTATTGTTCTTGTTCTGAACATGCGGCCAGCAATAAAGCAGAAAGGCTAATAATTATTATTTTTTTCATGAATTTATTTTATAAAAGTTGAGTGTTTTTCAGCATCAATTTCCGCCATCGCGTTATTAATCCATGCTTCCGCTTCGGCATTAATATCTTTACTTTTTCGGTCTTTTGGGTTTATCGCAGGACCGATTTTTACCTGGATAACACCGGGATATTTTAAAAAACTATTGCGCGGCCAGAATTCTCCTGCATTATGCGCGACTGGAATGATTGGAAAGCCAGTGCGTTGCGCTAATAAACTTCCGCTAGCGCTGAATTTCTTTTGTTCACCTGGGGCGGTTCTTGTGCCTTCTGGATACATCACTAGCCAATAGCCTTCCTGCAAGCGTTTTGCACCCTGTTTTAATAGTTGCATCAAAGCCTCCTTAGGCGTTGAGCGATTAATGGCAATAGGCTTTAGGGTGGCCATTGCCCAGCCCCAGAAAGGTAGCCACAACAGGGACTTTTTTAATAATATGCTGGATGGGGGGAGGATAGCCGTAAGAAAAATAGTTTCCCATGCGGATTGGTGTTTACAAAGGACAATGGCATTGTTGGCTGTGGTAATATTTTCCAGTCCTGAAACATGATAACTTAAACCACAGATTTTTTTGGTCATAAACATGACATAAGCACCCCAGGTCGATCCTAATTTATATTGCAAAGAAAATGGCAGTATGAAGGCAATCATCATTAGTAGACTAAATATAATAGTGGTAATCAGCACCATTATAAATAACACGGTGGAACGTAAATAAAGTAACAAACGGTTACCTTGATAAGATATATCTTGTTGCGTCATAAAGATTCTCGAAAATAGGAATATTTAAATCAGGGTTCGCAGCTAATGTATGCATGCCATTGCCCGTTTTCACCAGGATTGGTTTTGCACCTGCGTTCATACCGGCCTCAAGATCACGTAAAGAATCACCAACAAAGTAAATATCATCTAAGGCAACCTTCGCATCCTGGCTAAATTGCTCAAGCATGCCTGGTTTAGGTTTACGACACTTACAGCCGGCATCAGGCAGGTGCGGACAGTAATAAATATGGCTTATTTTACCACCTGCCGCTTCGACCATACGGGTCATTTTAAGATGTATTTCGGTGAGCGTGGCATCACTATAATGACCACGACCTACGCCCGATTGATTAGTAATAACAATCACTTGATAGCCATGCTGATTTAGTAAAGCAATTGCCTCAAGGCTGCCTTCGATAGGTAGCCATTCATCGGGTGATTTAATAAAGTCACCTGAATCGTGATTAATAACCCCATCACGATCCAGTAATACATATTTAGCGGTCATTAGCTTTGTAACTTAGAAATATCCGCTATTTGTAAAAATAGCTTTGATAATTTAGTTAGCAAGGCTAAACGATGCGCGCGTAATTCTAAATCATCACACATCACCATGACGTCATCAAAAAAGCTATCTACTTCAGCGCGTAAACCGGCTAGACGATTTAAAGCCGCTTGATAATCTTGTACAGCTAATAATGGCTCAATATCCTGTTCTGCTTGCTCGGCAGAAGCTAATAAAGCAATTTCAACAGGCTCTATTAATGTGCCAACCGTATTCGCAGGGGTATTGTCAGATTTACGTAGAATATTGCTGATGCGTTTATTGGCAGCTGCTAAACTTTCCGCTTCAGGCAATTTTCTAAAATTTTTCACTGCTTGTAAGCGACGCTGAAAATCATAAGGCTGGGCAGGTAACAGGGCAAACACCGCTTCAAATTCATCAGCGCTAAAGCCATGATCTAAGCAATAGCCTTTTAGACGCTCAAAAATAAACGGAATCACTAAAGCGCGGGTTTTGTCTACATCAAACTCATGAGTAAATTGTTGCAGTGCAAAATCGACACATTCGATTAAGTTAATTTCCAGCTGGTTTTCAATAATGGTACGCAAAGCCCCTAAGGCTGCACGTCTAAGCGCATACGGGTCTTTATCCCCGCTAGGAATTAAGCCTGCACTAAAAATACCAGTCAGCGTATCGATTTTTTCTGCAATGGATAAAATTTGTCCTGTTGCGCTTGCAGCGGTCGCGCTACCCGCACCTTTCGGGAAATACTGCTCTTCAATCGCTTGCGCGATTTCCGCAGATTCGCCATCCGCAAGCGCATAATAACGTCCCATTAAACCCTGTAAACTGCCGAACTCTTCGACCATATTGGTAACCAGATCAGTTTTAGCCAGTTTTGCAGCACGTATGACCTGATCAGGGTCAGTGTTAAGACTATTAGCAATAAATTCGGCTAATTTGCCGACGCGTTGTGATTTATCCGCGAGGCTGCCCAGTTTTTTCTGGAAAATAATCGTAGCAAGTTGTTCAGTGCGTTCTTCTAAACGCAATTTACGGTCTTGTTTCCAGAAGAATTCTGCATCCGCCAAGCGCGGCATAACCACCCGCTCATTACCGGCTTGAATAGATGCTGGATTGCTGCTTTCGATATTACTAAAGGTAATAAAATGCGCTAATAACTCGCCATCCGCATTTTTTACAGGAAAATATTTCTGGTTAATTTGCATGGTGGTAATTAGCACTTCCGCTGGTAAAGCCAAGTAGCGCTTGTCAAAATTTCCGGTAATCGGCACAGGAAATTCATTGAGCGCAGCAATTTCTTCTAATAAATCGTCTTCAATATGTGCGATACCACCTACAGCGGCCGCGGCACTATTGGCAGCATCACGAATAATTTGCATGCGTTGCGCAAAACTAGGAATGACTTTGGTTTGTTCTAATAAAGTCGCCTCATAAGTTTCAGGTGAGCGGATAGTAATCGCTTCCGGCGCATGAAAGCGATGGCCATGACTGCTATTGCCAGTCGTCAGCCCAAGAATTTCCGTATTAATTACTGTTGTGCCATACATTAATACCGCCCAGTGGACAGGACGCACAAACTCAACGGTTGACGCGCCCCAGCGCATTCGTTTAGCAATGGGTAATTGGCTAATGCTTTTGCGAATAATATCCGGTACTAAGTCAACGCTGGCCTGACCTTTGACTTCCTGAGTAAAAGCAAGCCATTCGCCTTTATTCGTTTCGATGCGCTGTAATTGATCAACCGTTGTGCCGCAGCTTCGAGCAAAACCTTGGCATGCTTTGGATGGCTGGCCTTCATCATTAAAAGCAGCCGCTACTGAAGGACCGCGTTTTTCTATGCTTTTATCGGCCTGCGCACTGGCTAAATCTTTAATTAAAACAGCAAGGCGGCGTGGGGTGGCATAAGCAAGACACTCGCTAAAGCTTAATTCGGCTTCGCTCAGACCGAGTTTAATATTTTCCAGTAAGGCATTGCTGAGTTTGAGTAATGAAGCCGGTGGTAATTCTTCGCAACCTAATTCAAATAATAAGTGTTGTGTTTGGCTCATGCTGCACCTCCTGTGTCTTTAACCAACGGAAAACCGAGCGATTCACGGCGGGCATAATAAGCCTCGGCAACGGCTTTGGACATATTTCTTACTCTTAATATATAGCGTTGACGCTCGGTCACGGAAATTGCATGACGGGCATCTAAAAGGTTAAAGGTATGCGATGCTTTTAAAACCATTTCGTAGGCAGGTAGCGGTAAATCCTGTGCAATCAGTTTGCCAGATTCCGCTTCGTAAGTATCAAAGCAGTTAAACAGAAAATCAACTTTGGCATGATCGAAGTTAAAGGCCGACATTTCCACTTCATTTTGATGGAAAACATCGCCATAAGTGACAATGCCTTGCGGGCCTTTAGACCACACTAAATCATAAACACTTTCTACACCTTGAATATACATGGCGATACGCTCAAGACCGTAAGTTAATTCACCGGTAACGGGGCGACATTCCAAACCGCCAACTTGTTGGAAATAAGTAAACTGTGATACTTCCATACCGTTTAGCCACACTTCCCAGCCCAAACCCCACGCACCTAAAGTGGGTGATTCCCAGTTATCTTCGACAAAGCGTACATCATGTTCTAATAAATCCAGACCTATATGACGTAAAGAACCGAGATAAAGCTCTTGAATATCATCAGGAGAAGGCTTTAATACCACTTGAAACTGATAGTAATGCTGTAAGCGATTGGGGTTTTCACCGAAACGGCCATCGGTAGGACGACGCGAAGGTTGTACATAAGCCGCATTCCAGGGTTCTGGGCCAATCGCACGTAAAAAAGTCGCCGGGTGAAAAGTGCCCGCGCCGACTTCCAAATCCAGCGGTTGCAATAAAACGCAGCCTTGTTCTGACCAATAATTTTGTAAGGCAAGGATAAGCCCTTGAAAGGTAGATAAATCGTTATTTGAATTAGACACGTTAGCGGTGGTGTATAAGCGGAAAAATTTTTCAATTATAGCTGAAAAAAGGAGATGGATATAGAGGGTGGTAAGTACCCAAATTATTCAAGATAGTTGCATTTTGACCCATAAGTGTCGTGTGCGTATTTAGTGCTGAATATTCTGGAGTTGAAAAAATAGCCATAAAAATCTGATT
The DNA here is from genome assembly GCA_942491615.1 of uncultured Gammaproteobacteria bacterium. Classification (GTDB taxonomy): domain Bacteria; phylum Pseudomonadota; class Gammaproteobacteria; order Methylococcales; family Methylomonadaceae; genus Methyloprofundus. Next base: position 157,311 of record CALOCH010000001.1, on the reverse strand, counting down.
TATATGTTTTATTTTGGGATATAAGGATAAGAAGATGGGTAGTTAAAATCAAAATTATCCCCCTCCAAACAGATAAAAAACGCCACATTTTCATCTTGTCGCGCATTTTGAATTTTCTACGGATTTTTTTAATAAAAGGGCGCTTGCAGCGGTCTTTTTGGTTTATAGACTGTTTGATAAGGGGATACAATGTGCGGTCTTGATTAATTCGGGTAGAATAAGCCAATTAAAGCATAAGGCGATTTAATATGAAAAGACGTGATTTTATTAATAAGGCGGGGGTTGGTGCGATAGCGGCGGGTGGTGCATTAGTTGTTCCCAGAGTTGTGCATGCAAAAGCACAGTTTAAATGGAAAATGGTGACTGCTTGGCCGAAAAATTTTCCAGGGCTAGGTGTTGGTGCAAATTTACTGGCGCAGATGATTAATGAGATGAGTGGCGGCCGCATTAAGGTGAAAGTCTACGGTGCGAATGAGTTAGTCCCTGCTTTTGAGGTGTTTGATGCGGTGTCTAAAGGTACAGCGCAAATGGGTCATTCAGGTGCTTATTATTGGAAAGGTAAGAATGAAGCAACGCAGTTTTTTTCTGCGGTACCGTTTGGTTTAACGGCTCAGGAAATGAATGCCTGGTTGTATTATGGTGGTGGTATGGAACTGTGGAGCGAGTTATATGCTCCGTTTAATTTAATTCCGTTAGCGGCAGGCAATTCGGGTGTGCAAATGGCGGGCTGGTTTAATCGCGAAATTAAAACTGTTGATGATTTGAAGGGCTTAAAAATGCGTATTCCTGGTTTAGGCGGGGAAGTGTTGCGTAGAGCTGGAGGCACAACGGTTAATATGCCAGGTGGCGAGCTGTTTACATCTTTGCAATCAGGTACGCTGGATGCTACGGAATGGGTTGGACCTTATAATGATCTGGCATTTGGGTTTTATAAGGTGGCAAAATATTATTATTACCCCGGGTGGCATGAGCCTGGCTCTACTATGGAGGCGATGCTTAATAAGCAGGCCTTTAATGAGTTGCCCGCTGATTTACAGAGTATTGTAACGGCGGCTTGTAAAGCGGTAAATATGGATATGCTTGCTGATTATACGGCACGTAACAATCAGGCTTTGGATACTTTGGTCAATAAACATGGTGTAAAGCTGATGCCTTTGCCCGATGATGTGTTACGCAAATTAAAACAACTATCCGAAGAAGTGGTATTGGAGTTGGCGAATAAAGACCCGATGGCCAAGAAAATTTATGCCTCGTTTAGTCAGTTTAGAACCCAGGTTTCGCATTGGAGCGCATTATCTGAGCAGGCATTTTTAAAAGCTAGAGCTTTGGTTTAACGCAGTTTTAATTTGCAAATGCGTGCGTGAATATAAATGACGCTTGTCGGTGTGTTGTAGAGTGCGTTTGGTTTGCAGTTACTTTTTCAGGCTAAACGTTCTACTTGTGCTGTGGTTTTTTTGTTACAGTGTTGCTGTATAATATTTCTGTAAAACTCGGTAAACTATTATTTTGTTGTTTTTAAGTAACTTTAAAAGTGGATAAGACTAAAATGCATTCAGTAGTAGAAGAGGTCACTCAAAAAATCATTGAGCGCAGCCGCGTGGTGCGTACGCTTTATTTAAAGCATATTGAAAAGGCGGCTGAACAAGGTACACATCGTGCAACTCTGGCTTGTGGTAATCTGGCACATGGTTTTGCTGCCTGCTCTACAGACGATAAAACTGATTTAGCAAGTGATAAGAAAGCTAATATTGCGATTATCTCTTCCTATAACGATATGTTATCAGCGCATGAGCCTTATAAAGATTCACCTGCTTTAATTAAAGCAGCAATTAAAGAAGCAGGTGGTGTTGCACAGTTTGCAGGTGGTGTACCTGCAATGTGTGATGGTGTGACTCAGGGGCAGCCTGGTATGGAACTCTCGCTATTTAGTCGTGATGTGATAGCGATGTCAACGGCGATCAGTTTAAGCCATAATATGTTTGATGGCGGGCTGTATTTAGGCGTGTGTGACAAAATCGTTCCGGGTTTATTATTAGGTGCGTTAAGCTTTGGTCATTTACCTGCTGTTTTTGTGCCTTCTGGCCCTATGACCAGCGGTATTACCAATAAAGAAAAGGCGCGCACACGGCAGAAGTATGCCGAAGGGAAAATCGGGCGCAAAGAACTGCTAGAATCTGAATCTAAGTCCTATCATGGTCCTGGTACATGTACTTTTTATGGTACAGCAAATAGCAACCAGATGATGGTTGAGATTATGGGGCTGCATCTTCCTGGTAGTTCTTTTATCAACCCCTATACTCCATTGCGTGATGAGCTCACTAAAGCGGCTGCTACACAAGTATTAAAATTCACTGCGATGGGGGGTGATTATCGTCCTTTGGGGCGAGTGATTGATGAAAAAGCTATTGTCAATGCGATTGTGGGTTTATTGGCAACAGGTGGATCAACGAATCATACCATGCATATAGTTGCTATTGCCCGAGCGGCAGGTATTGAAATTAACTGGGATGATTTTAACGAGCTATCTCATGTGGTGCCTTTATTAACCAAGATTTATCCCAACGGTCCAGCTGATATTAATCACTTTCAGGCCGCAGGTGGTATGGGTGTATTAATTGCCGAGCTATTAAGAGGGGGCTTATTGCATCAGGATGTGATAACGGTAGCCAATAATCGCGGTATGGCAGATTATGTACAAGAGCCAAAAATTGAGGAAGGCAAACTGATATGGGTAGCCGCTCCTAAAGCTTCGCTGGATCCTGAAGTCATCGGTACACTAGAAAAGCCCTTTGCTACCGGTGGTGGTTTGCATGTGATGCATGGCAATCTTGGTCGCGGCGTTTCTAAAGTATCAGCAGTTGCAACGGATCATCAGGTGGTTGAAGCACCTGCTATAGTGTTTGATGATCAGGATGATGTGCTTGCTGCATTTCATCGTGGAGAACTGGAAAGAGATTTTATAATTGTTTTGCGCTTTCAGGGACCAAAATCCAATGGAATGCCTGAATTGCATAAGTTGACACCGTTATTAGGTTCTTTGCAAGATAGAGGTTTTAAAGTGGCTATTGTTACTGACGGGCGTATGTCAGGCGCATCTGGAAAAGTGCCTTCTGCTATCCACATGTGCCCTGAGTGTGAAGACGGTGGGCCATTAGCTAAAGTGCGTACCGGGGATGTGATTCTTTTGAATACACAAACAGGTGAAGTTAACGCCTTAGTCGATGCAGAGGAGTTTGCCGCTCGCAAGGCAGAGCCAAATAGTGCGGGGGATCATCACTGGGGGATGGGACGCGAGATGTTTGGTGCCTTCCGTGTTGGTGCTTCATCAGCGGAAACCGGTGCAACTAATCTATTTGACGAAGATAACCTTTTTTGTAGAGTGAATAAAGTTTAATTAATAGCTGTTTTTTCACTGTAAATTTAAAATACATTTAATATGACAATTAATAATTGGAAAGTTCAACCTTCTGATGTTTTAAATGCTTCGCCTGTTATGCCAGTCATGGTTATTCAGGATGCGGCTGATGCCGTGCCTTTAGCAAGGGCTTTGGTGGCGGGGGGGGTGAAAGTATTGGAAATCACCTTGCGTACTGCAGCTGCTATGGATTCAATCAAAGCAATTAGTCAGCAAGTAGAGGGCGTTTTGGTTGGTGCAGGAACAATTACCACGCCAGAACAGTTACAGGCGGTGGCTGATGCTGGCGCAGTGTTTGCTATTAGTCCGGGTTTAACGCCTAAGTTATTGGCTGCTGCTAATAAAAGCTCCATTGCCCTTATTCCGGGAATAGCATCAGTATCTGAGCTGATGTTAGGTATGGAATATGGTCTGGATCATTTTAAATTCTTTCCCGCGGAAGCAGCAGGAGGTATTCCTATGCTAAAAGGGATTGCAGGTCCTATTCCGCAGATTACTTTTTGTCCTACAGGCGGTATTTCTCCAGAGAATTATAATGATTATCTGGCGCTTAAAAATGTCGCTTGTGTAGGCGGTTCCTGGTTAGTGCCGGCCGATGCAGTAAAAAATAAAGACTGGAATAAAATAACGGCATTGGCTAAAGAGGCGGTTGCCAATGCAAAAAAGTAGTCAAGCCTGACATCCGCGTAGTTTGATTTAGCTTATTTGCGTTTTTACTGTTTCGCAAGCAATTCAGGTCAAACTGGGCAAACTCTATTGTTTAAGTATTTGTTAAGTACTTGATGGATTATCAGAAAAAGTAAAAAAATGCTCAAGGATGTAGTGAAAAGATAAATGAGTCATATTTTTTATTTCACTCACCCTTTCTTATTTAGATTAACGTTGTTTTTGTAGTGCTTAATACAGACACTATATTAAAGTCGCAGGAGTATGGAATGAGTAATGGTTTGAATGCCAATAAACTAGATCAGCTTGATATTGATCCGGCAGAAACACAAGAATGGTTAGACGCATTAGAAGCTATTCAAGAGCAAGATGGTAATGAACGCGTCCAGTTTATCATTGGTCAGCTGGTCGAAATGGCAAGACAATCAGGTGCAGATATTCCTTTTAGTGCGAATACGGCTTATGTAAATACGATTCCTGTAGAGTTGCAGCCTAAGTTTCCCGGGATGACCACCCTGGAGCGTAATATTCGTGCGTATGTGCGCTGGAATGCGATGATGATGGTATTGCGAGCGAATAAAAATACTAATGTTGGGGGGCATATTGCCAGTTTCGCCTCCGCCGCAACTTTATATGATGTTGGGCATAATCATTTTTGGCATGCACCGTCAGATCAGCATGGCGGGGATATGGTCTTTGTGCAGGGACATTCCTGCCCAGGTGACTATGCACGCGCTTATATGCAGGGGCGATTCAGTGAAGAAAAAATGGATCAGTTTCGTCAGGAAGTCGGCGGAAATGGTCTGTCATCCTATCCACACCCCTGGTTAATGTCTGATTTCTGGCAATTTCCTACTGTTTCAATGGGCTTAGGACCCATTATGGCCATTTATCAGGCGCGTTTTATGCATTATATGCAAGATCGCGGTATGGTTAGTACTGAGGGCCGTAAAGTCTGGGCATTTCTGGGTGATGGTGAAACTGACGAGCCGGAAACATTAGGTGCGATTACCATGGCAGGTCGGGAGAAGTTAGATAACCTGATTTTTGTGGTGAATTGTAATCTTCAGCGTTTAGATGGTCCGGTGCGTGGTAATGGTAAAATTATCCAGGAGTTGGAAGCTAGTTTCCGCGGCGCTGGCTGGAATGTTCTTAAAGTGATCTGGGGCAGGCGTTGGGATGCGCTTTTAGCAAAAGATAAAGATGGCTTGATTATGAAACGTATGATGGAGTGCGTTGATGGTGATTATCAAACCTTTAAATCCAAAGACGGCGCTTATGTGCGTGAATTTTTCTTCAATACTCCCGAATTAAAAGCGTTGGTTAAAGACTATACAGATAGGGACATCTGGGAGTTAAATCGTGGTGGACATGATCCTATCAAGGTGTTTGCGGCTTATAATGCGGCAGTGAATCATGCAGGACAGCCGACAGTAATTTTAGCGAAAACCATCAAAGGTTATGGTATGGGAGCTTCCGGGCAAGCGCAAAATACCAGTCATCAGCAGAAGAAAATGAGCCTGGAGTCTATTACTGATATCAGGGATCGCTGGCAACTGCCGGTTAAAGACGGCGAAATAGAAAACCTGCCGTATTTAAAATTTGCTGAAGATTCAGAAGAATATCGTTATATGCAACAGCGCAGAGCAGATTTGGGTGGGCATATTCCTGTGCGCCGACAAAAAGCTGAAGCATTAAATGTACCTGAATTAGGCGCTTTTCAAGCGATTTTAGATGGCACAAAAGCGGGGCATGGTATTTCTACGACGATGGCGTTTGTTAGAATATTAAATATTCTGGTTAAAGATAAGCAAATTGGTAAGCGTATCGTACCGATAGTTCCGGATGAGTCGCGAACTTTTGGTATGGAGGGTATGTTCCGTCAGTTAGGCATCTGGTCACAAGTCGGACAGTTGTATACGCCGCAGGACGCGGAGCAGTTGATGTACTATAAAGAAGACAAGCAAGGTCAGGTGTTACAGGAAGGTATTAACGAAGCCGGTGGTTTATGTGACTGGATTGCAGCGGGTACATCATATTCCACGCATGGTGTGCCGATGATTCCTTTTTTCATTTATTACTCGATGTTTGGTTTTCAACGTGTTGGAGATTTAATCTGGGCTGCTGCTGATCAACGTACGCGTGGCTTCCTGCTGGGTGGCACAGCAGGAAGAACAACATTAAACGGAGAAGGCTTGCAGCATGAAGATGGACATAGCCATCTGATGTCGGCAACAGTGCCTAACTGCATTTCTTATGATCCTACGTATGGTTATGAGTTAGCCGTCATTATTCAGGATGGTCTGCGTCGCATGTATGCTGAACAGGAGGATGTGTTCTATTATATTACTGTGATGAATGAAAACTATGATCAGCCACCCATACCAGAAGGTGCTGCTCAGGATATTCTTAAGGGTATGTACTTATTTCAATCTGGAATGACACGGAAAAAAACACCGAAAGTTAACCTACTAGGTTCGGGAACGATTTTCTGCGAAGTGGTTGAAGCGGCTGCATTATTGCGTGACGATTGGGGCGTGGAAGCAGATCTTTATAGTTGTACCAGCTTTACCGAGTTAGCGCGTGACGGGCAGTCGTGTGAGCGCTGGAATCGGTTTCATCCAACAGCAAAGTCGAAAGTGTCGCATGTAGCAAAATGCATTCCTAAAGCTGACATTCCTGTGATTGCCGCGACTGATTATATTCGTGCTTTTGCAGAGCAAATTCGTCCTTACATTAGTGCGCCGTATAGTGTATTAGGCACGGATGGCTTTGGTCGCTCTGATACCCGCGCTAACTTACGTAGCTTTTTTGAAGTCGATCGCTATCATGTGACGATTGCTGCATTGAAGGCGCTGGCAGATAAAGGCGAATTTGAACCAGCGAAAATAGATGTAGCCATTGCTAAATATAATATTGATCCTGAAGCCATTGCGCCTTGGTTAATCTAAACAGAAGAGCAAATTATGACGCTATTAACAGAAATGAAAGTGCCTGATGTCGGTGACGTGCATGATATTGATGTCATTGAGGTTTTAGTTCAAGTGGGTGATGTGGTTGAAGAAGAGCAAACTGTTGCTGTTTTAGAAACCGATAAAGCGAGTATGGATTTACCGGCTATTGCTGCAGGTATTGTTAAGCAAGTCCATATCAAAGTAGGTGACAAAGTAAATGAGGGCTCCCCCGTCATTTCTATAGAGCCTAGTACTGGTGAAGTGCATGCGCCCGTTGTAGACGAAGTTGCATTTGCTGCTGTACCAGAAACTAAAACTGAAGTTCCGGTAGCCGTCAGTGCACCTGCTGCAGCAACCGCTGTGGCGAGTATCATTGATGTTAAAGTACCTGATGTCGGCGATGTTCATGATATTGATGTCATTGAAGTATTAATTCAAGTAGGTGACACGGTTACTAAAGAACAAACATTAGCGGTATTAGAAACTGATAAAGCGAGTATGGATTTGCCGTCTACTGATGACGGAGTGGTCAAAGAAGTACTGGTTAAAGTAGGCGATAAAGTCAATGAAGGTTCACTTATTATTCGTTTAGAAACCCAATCTGTAAGTGTTCCAGTTGCTGAACCTGTTAAAAAAGTTGTCCATACAGCAGTTGTTGAGGAGAGCTTGCCAGAAGTCAAAAAGCCGGCTGTTGTTAGCAGTGCGCCGGTTGTCTCAGGCTCAAATATTTCCGGTAAATCAGCCCATGCAAGCCCCGCTGTGCGTTTGTTTGCGCGTGAATTAGGTATAGATATTAGCTTGATTCCGACGGGGAGTGGACGTAAAGGCCGAATCCTTAAAGACGATGTGAAAAACTTCGTTAAACAAATGATGGCCTCCGGTGGTACGGGGGCAGTTCAGGGTGGCGCGGGCATTCCGCCAATTCCTGCGGTTGATTTTAGCAAATTTGGTGAAATTGAAGAGCAGGCGCTGAGCAAAATTAAGCGTCTGACGGGTAAAAACTTAAGTCGTGTCTGGTTAAATTTACCGTTAGTGACCTATCATGATGAAGCCGATATCACCGAAATGGAGGCTTTTCGTAAGGCATTAAACACAGATAAATCGACAGATATTAAAGTCACGGGATTGATTTTTATTGTTAAAGCTTTGGTGGCTGCGATGCAACAATTCCCAACTGTTAACAGTTCATTATCGTCAGATGGTGAGTCGTTAATTCTGAAAAAATACTTTAATGTTGGTATTGCCGTTGATACACCTAATGGCCTGGTGGTTCCGGTCTTAAAAGATGTCGATAAAAAAGGTATTGCGGAATTAACACGTGACCTTAATGAATTAAGCGAAAAAGCGCGCACGGGCAAGTTATTGCCAGTGGATATGAGTGGCGGCTGTATTACCATTTCTAGCCTAGGTGGAATTGGCGGTAAGGCATTTACTCCGATTGTTAACGCGCCAGAAGTCGCTATTTTGGGTGTAACCCGTTCGGAAATGAAGCCGGTTTGGAATGGTTCTGAATTTCAGCCTAGACTAATGTTGCCTCTGGACTTAACCTACGATCACCGAGTGATTGACGGAGCTGAAGGTGCGCGATTTATGTCTACATTAATTAAATATCTTAGCGATATTCGTCGCTTGTTACTGTAACGGATAAGAATATGACAGATGTTATGCACGCGGAAGTTTTAGTATTAGGTGGTGGTCCTGGTGGGTATACGGCAGCATTTCGTGCGGCTGACCTGGGTAAGCAAGTGGTTTTGGTGGAGAAATATCCGGTATTGGGAGGCGTTTGTTTAAATGTCGGCTGTATTCCTTCAAAAGCCTTATTGCATATAGCGCAAATTGTGCATGAGGCAGAGCATTTTGAGCAGCATGGACTTACTTTTAGTAAGCCTGAGTTTGATTTAGATAAAATTAGACATTGGAAACAGAGTGTTACTCAAACTTTAAATGGGGGTTTGGCGCGCTTGGCAAAGCAACGTAAGGTCACTGTTGTGCAAGGTGTGGGGAAATTCACTGCTGCAAATGCCATGGAAATCGCTGGGCAAGAAGGTATTTCGCAAATTACGTTTGATCAGGCAATTATTGCGGCAGGCTCTACTGCGACCAAGATTCCGCCTTTTCCAAATGATGATCCACGCCTAATGGATTCTACTGATGCCTTGGAAATCACTGATATTCCGAAGAAATTACTGGTCGTTGGCGGTGGTATTATTGGTCTGGAAATGGCGACAGTTTATCATGCCATGGGCTCGGAAATTAGCGTCGTAGAGTTAATGGATCAGATTATTCCGGGCTGTGATAAAGATTTAGTAACACCATTGCATAGGCATATCAAAAAGCAATATAAAAATATCTGGTTGAAAACTAAAGTAGAAAGTATTGTTGCACAAGATGATGGTTTATTAGTGACTTTTGCGGGTGATAATGCACCAGAACCAGCGTTATTTGATAAAGTATTGGTTGCTGTTGGACGTAGACCAAATGGTATGTTGATTGATGCTGATAAAGCAGGCGTACAGGTCGATGAGTTTGGTTTTATTCATGTCGATAAACAGCAAAAAACCAATGTGCCGCATATCTATGCGATTGGTGATATTGTTGGGCAGCCTATGCTCGCGCATAAAGCAGTTTATGAAGGGAAAATTGCTGCTGAAGTAGCCGCAGGGCATAAGTCCGGTTTTGATGCTTTAACAATTCCCTCGGTAGCCTATACTGATCCAGAAGTTGCATGGATGGGTTTAACTGAAAACCAGGCCAAGGAGCAAGGTATCGCTTATGAAAAAGGTGCGTTTCCTTGGGCGGCCAGTGGCCGTTCTCTCAGTTTAAGTCGTAATGAAGGTTTAACTAAAATGCTGTGTGATCCTGAAACAGGACGCATTCTGGGGGCGGGAATGGTAGGGCCGAATGCCGGTGAGCTAGTGGCTGAAGCCGTATTGGCACTGGAAATGGGTGCTGATGCCGAAGATGTGGGCTTGAGTATTCATGCGCATCCTACACTTTCTGAAACGTTTGCTTTTGCAGCAGAAATGGTGACCGGTACAATTACTGACTTATATGTAAAAAAATAGTCACAAAGCGGATTAGGTTTTTTTGAAGTTATACAAGTCTAGTCCGTGAACTATTTATATTCAATAAATTATTCGGGTTTTCTGTGCGCTTTGTGCAGTATTATCCGCATTATGCCGAATAGGCTAATTCTCTGATATTTTTTCAAATAACGCATCTCATTATGCAAAAACACGTGCTTGTTCCTTTGTTTTTTTCACTGTTCTTTACTTGCTTGTCTGCTCAGGCTGACATTAGCAATAAGTTGATTGTAGATAAATTTATTAACAAAATGGTTACAGAGCATCAATTTAATCGCGCTGAATTAGTGACCTTATTTCAGTCTGTGGAAATACAGCCAAAAATTATTGATGCTATGACGCGTCCTGCAGAAGGCATGCCATGGTATAAATATCGTAAAATTTTTATCCGTGATCAACGTATTCAGGGCGGCGTTAAATTCTGGCAGGCTAATCAGGAAAGTTTGGCGGCTATGCGACAACGATATGGGGTTACAGAAGAAATCATCGTTGCGATTATTGGCGTTGAGACCCTATATGGCCAACGCATGGGAGGACATCGGGTGATTGACGCACTCGCAACTTTAGGGTTCGACTATCCCAAGCGGAGTGTTTTTTTTCTAAGTGAGCTAGAGCAATTTTTATTATTATGTCGTGAAGAGCAAATGAACCCATTAGAACCGATTGGTTCCTACGCAGGTGCAATGGGCATGCCTCAGTTTATGCCGAGTAGTTACCGCCATTTTGCTGCTGACTATGAAGGAGATGCTAAGCGCGATATTTGGCATAATCCGGCAGATGTAATTACCAGTGTGGCTAACTATTTTAGTAAGCATCAATGGCAAGCTGGCGAGGATGTTGCTTTTCCCGTTATAGCCAACGGAACGCAATATAAAAAAGCATTGACGAAGGGTTTAAAGCCTGATATCAGTGCTGCTAAACTGAGAGAATATCAGGTGCAGTTACCGAAGCAAATTGCGGATGATGTGCGTGTGAAATTACTAAGCTTTGAACAAGAGAATGCTGATGATTTATGGGTGGGGCTAGAAAATTTTTATGTTATTACCCGTTATAATCACAGCGAACTTTATGCGATGGCTGTTTTTCAGTTAAGTCAGGCGATCAAAGCGCAATATATGGCATCAAAAGGCTAGTTTGAATGCACTTGATTTATGTTTTATGGACTCTCAGACAATAAATTTCCTTTTTTATTCGCTAGATGGGCAAGAAGGTATTTACCCGTTTATAATGTTGGCAAATTATTTATCTGTGAATGTATAGATAGAAAGTATTGTCAATCCAGCATGTTATAATTCGCTGCCCATTTACCGTTTGGATTCATTGTTTATGCTATTAAAAATACCTCCTTTTTTGTTACCAAATAGTAAGTCAGTTTTTTTTATTTACTTATTACTCTGTGTGTCACAAGTTTATGCCGAAACTGATATTCTGATTCCTGCGCCCCCGCAAATAGCAGCGAGCAGTTATTTCTTGCAAGATTTTGATAGTGGGCGAATTTTAGCTGAAAAAAACGCAGATGAAGTGCTTCCGCCCGCAAGTTTGACAAAAATAATGACGGTTTATATTGCTTTCCGTGAGTTAAGCAGTAATCGGCTTAGTCTGGATGAAATGGTAACCGTTAGTGAGAAGGCCTGGCGTACGCCTGGTTCTAAAATGTTTATTGAAGTAAATAAACAGGTTAAGGTAGAAGATTTATTGAAAGGTATTATTATTCAATCTGGAAATGACGCCAGTGTGGCTTTGGCTGAGCATATTGCCGGGGATGAGCAGACGTTTGCTGAAATGATGAACCAGCAAGCAAAACGATTAGGAATGGATAGCACTTATTATATGAATGCAACAGGCTTGCCTGTGCCTAATCAACATTACACCACAGCGCGCGACTTAGCGGTGTTAACGCATGCAGTTATTAAAGAATTTCCAGATTATTACCGGTGGGACTCAGAAAAGGAGTTCACTTATAACAATATTACCCAGAAAAACCGTAATACTCTATTATGGCGCGATGAATCGGTTGATGGCGTGAAAACAGGACACACTGAGAATGCGGGTTATTGTTTGATTGCTTCTGCTAAACGCGATAATATGCGGTTGATTTCAGTTGTTTTGGGTACTAAAAGTACGAGTGCTCGAGCAAATGAAAGTCAGACATTGTTAAATTATGGTTTTCGTTTTTTTGAAACACACAAGCTTTATGATGCTAATACTGAGCTTGCAACGGCTAGAGTCTGGAAAGGTACAAGTGATAAGGTAGAGTTAGGGCTGGCAGAAGACTTGTATGTGACTATATCCAGAAGACATTATAAGGAAATGAAAGCCCTAACCCAAGTAGATACAAATATTATGGCGCCTGTAGAACAAGGCCAATCACTAGGTACGGTCAATGTTACTTTGCGTGATAAAACAGTTAGCTCCATGCCGCTTATTTCACTTAATACAGTGGAAAAGGGCAGTTTTTTCCAGCGTGCCTATGATTCAGCTTTGATGCTTATTAAATAACAATATGCAAGATAAAATAGTCTATTTAAACGGTGAATATCTCTCTCTCGCTGATGCAAAAGTATCTGTATTAGACCGGGGGTTTTTATTTGGTGATGGCGTTTATGAGGTTATTCCCGCTTATTTTTCTAAGCTGTTTTGTCTGAATGCGCATTTGCAACGCTTAAATAATAGTTTAAAAGCGATTCGTCTTGATTTATACCTAAGCGCTCAGGAGTGGTTGGGTATTTTTCAGCCTTTACTCGTTGAAGGTGAGGCGCAGTATATTTATGTGCAAGTAACGCGAGGTGAGGCAGAGAAACGCGATCACGCCTTCCCACTGCAATCTAAACCAACTATTTTTGCGATGTGTTCAGCTATTGTCCCTTTTGAGCATGAGCAGGGTGTTAAGGCGATTACCTTGGATGATACGCGCTGGAGCTTATGTAATATAAAAGCAACGACTTTGCTAGCCAACCTTTTATTGCGCCAGCAAGCAGTTGAGCAAGGCTGCGCTGAAGCGATTCTTATTAAGGACGGCTATGCTACGGAAGGGGCTGCGAGTAATATTTTTGCTGTGATTGATAATGTGTTAGTTACGCCTCCAAATAGCAATGAAATTTTGCCGGGTATTACGCGCGATGTCATTATTGAACTGGCTGATGTAAATGCAATAAGCGTTCAGGAAAAGAAGATCCCCTTAGAGAAATTACAAGCAGCGAGTGAAATCTGGTTGACTAGTTCAACTCGTGAGATTTTACCAGTGAGTATGCTGGACAACAAGGCGGTGGGGAATGGTCAGATTGGACCTGTGTGGCGAGTCATGCAGGCATTATTTCAAACCTATAAACGAGCATCATCATGAAGCAGCTAGAGCATGAAACGCCTTTTGAGTTTCCCTGTCAGTTTCCAATCAAAGCTATGGGCAAGTACACTCCTGAATTGTATGCGATTGTGGTTGAAATTGTGCGTCGTCACGTTGATAATTTGAGTGAAACTGCAGTGAAGATTCGTCCAAGTAGCAAGGGAAAATTTGCCTCTGTGACTGTGATGGTTGAAGCGCAAAGTAAAGCGCAACTAGATGCAATTTATATGGATTTGACTGCCTGCCCTGAGATATTGATGTCTTTATAGTTTGGCAAAATATGAGGGATATGACGGTTAATATACGTCAATTAGGTAGTCAACCTTATCAAAGCTGTTGGCAAGCAATGCAGGATTTTAGCTTATCCAGAGATGAGCACAGTGTTGATGAAATCTGGATAGTTGAGCATCCTGCTGTTTTTACTCAGGGATTGAATGGGCACGCGGAGCATTTACTGCAGAGTTCCCATATTCCACTGGTTCACACTGATAGAGGCGGGCAAATTACCTATCATGGTCCTGGGCAATTAGTTGTTTATCTGCTCATTGATGTAAAGCGCAGGAAAGTCAATGTGCGCCAATTGGTGACCATACTAGAGCAGGCAATGATTGATGCGCTTGCTCAATATGGCTTGCACGCTGTGGCTAAAGTAGATGCCCCTGGGGTTTATATTGAGGGCAAGAAAATTGGCTCGGTGGGTTTGCGGATTAAAAAAGGCTGTAGTTATCACGGCTTGAGTTTAAATAATCACATGGATTTATCGCCTTTTAGTTATATTAATCCCTGTGGTTATAAAGGTTTGCAAGTTACCCAGTTAGCTGATTTTGGCGTAGATATACGCACGAATGAGTTGGCAATCCCGGTTATTAATTCAATTATTTATGCCTTAAAACGCTGACACTTTCTATATCTTGCTGTTTTGCCGGGTATGATGTTGTCGACCCTAACTTAAAATTATCGGTAATATTCATTATGTCCTCAATCAAGGCGCCTTCACGTGCAACTCCCGGAACACATCAGCGCAATGCAGAAAAACTGGCAAGAATTCCGGTAAAAGTTGAGCCGAATCAGCCGGTTTTACGCAAACCCGACTGGATCAGAATTAAATTAACGGGGAATGAAGATATAGCGCGTATCAAAAGAACTTTGCGAGCAAATAAATTGCACAGTGTTTGTGAAGAAGCTGCATGTCCTAATCTAAATGAGTGTTTCAGTCTAGGGACTGCGACATTTATGATTATGGGAGACTTATGTACCCGGCGATGTCCTTTTTGTGATGTTGCGCATGGTAAGCCTGAACCCTTGGATGCAAATGAACCTGATAATCTTGCCCAAACGATTAAGTCTTTAGCTCTTAATTATGTGGTTATAACCTCTGTTGATAGGGATGATTTACGCGATGGTGGAGCGGGGCATTTTGCTGCATGTGTCAATGCGATACGTGAGCAATCGCCTAGGACCAAAATAGAAGTCCTGGTGCCTGATTTCAGGGGGCGGGTGGACATTGCTTTAAATATTTTGCAAGCAAGCCCAGTGGATGTATTCAATCATAACCTGGAAACGATTCCGCGTTTATACAAACAAGCCAGGCCAGGTGCAAATTACCAGCAGTCTCTTGAGTTGCTAAGTGCCTATCATCAGGTGTTGCCGGAAATACCGACTAAATCTGGGCTTATGTTAGGCATAGGTGAAACACAGGATGAAGTGCTTGAGGTGTTACGTGATTTACGTGAACATCACTGTTCGATTCTTACATTAGGGCAGTATTTGCAGCCTAGTGCAGACCATTTAGCTGTGCAGCGCTATATAACGCCGGTTGAATTTGATGAATATGCTGTGTTAGCAAAGCAAATGGGTTTTAAGCAAGTTGCCAGTGGACCCTTGGTGCGCTCTTCATACCATGCGGATGAGCAGGCGCGAGGGTTACTCGCTAAAAATTAAGTGTACCGTTTTAGAGTTTAGTGGTGAAGCATTAGTCCTTTTAGAGTATCAGCGAGTTCCAAAGACCACAATAGTTTTGCCGTGAGCTGAAATCAGGTCTTTATCTTCCATCTCTTTTAAAATGCGACCAACCATTTCTCTTGAGCAACCTACAATCCGCGCAATTTCCTGGCGGGTGATGTGTAATTGCATGCCATCAGGGTGTGTGATTGCGTCAGGTTCTTGTGTTAGGTCTAATAATGCGCGTGCAATGCGCCCTTCAACTGCCAGAAATGCTAAATCACAATATTTTCTATTTGTTGTCAATAGGCGGGAAGCAAGTTGATTACCGAAGAGGTAAAGCAAGCTGACGGCATGACCTGCGAGTTCCTTATTTATTAGTCCACGTAAGCGGTCATAGCCTATTTTGGCAAGTTTGCAGGGGACTCGCGTTTTAACAGATACCTGGCGGTCTCCGATGCTTTTAAATACGCCAATTTCACCAATAAAATCATCTTTATTCAAATACGTCAGGATGAGCTCACGTCCTTCATCATCTTCGGCACAGACGCTGACTGATCCCTCAATAATATAAAGTAAACAGTCGCCTTTGTCACCTGGGTGGATAATAGTTGTTTTTGCAGGATAAGTACGCACATGGCACATAGTGAGTAAGGCGGATATAGCGCTAATTGTTTCAGGGCTTTGTTCTTTGATTCTCATAGGAGTATATACCTGTTTGCACGACTTAAATATGAATAGGAAGCCTGAGTTTTCAATGAATTGTGGTTGTTTCTATTCTAGGTAGTGGGTGTATCACATTGCGATTAAAGAAAAAATATGTAGCTGTCCTGTACAGCTTTAAGTAGAGTTGGTCGATAAGCCGGGTTTTGTCGGGGACAGTCATTCATCTAGGCCGTAAGTCACCTTATGGCTCAAGCGATCTACCCAGGAGCCGCGCGGGCAGCACGTCTGCTCCTCTATTTGATCTTGCACCAGGTAGGGTTTACCATGCCACTTCTGTTACCAGTTGCGCGGTGCGCTCTTACCGCACCATTTCACCCTTACCTTTCACCTAGAATCAAAGATTTTAGGTGAGAGGCGGTTTATTTTCTGCTGCACTTTCCGTAGGCTCACGCCCCCCAGATGTTATCTGGTACCTTGCCCTGTGGTGCCCGGACTTTCCTCTGTGTCGCTTAAATAAAAGCAATACAGCGACTGTCTGACCAACTCTGATTGGCATTATAGCTGATTTAGTTGCTTAAAGAGAATGCTTAATAGAAATCAGTCAAGTTTAAATAATGCGTAGTGAGATGCTATTCACGAAAAATAATGACTAAGCCTGCTTTTTTAAATGTTATCTGACAGTTCTAAAGCGGTTTGATAAAGTAGTTTTTTGCGTGCTCCGGTAATTTCGACTGCCAATTTGACAGCCGTTTTAATTGAACATTCATTTAAGAGCGCTTGTAACGTTGTTAATTGTTGTACGGTGAGCGCCTCTGGTTTTTTTTCGGGCGTAGCACCCGATACCAAGACAACAAATTCGCCACGTTGCATATTGTTGTCTTGTTCTATCAGCGTTAGCATGTCACTAACGGACGATTTAATAATGGTTTCATGTAGCTTAGTGATTTCACGTGCGATGGTAATTTCACGCTTTGCAGGTATTATGGAGGCTAAGTCTCTGATGCAATCAACAATGCGGTGACATGATTCATAGAATCCCCAGGTTTCCGTATGACTTAGCTTTTGCTTAAAAAGCGATTGTCGGGCTGTCGAGGTGCGTGGTAAGAAACCTAAAAAAGAAAATTGAGTCACTGGCAAACCTGATGCTGACAGCGCGGCTATTAAAGCGCAAGCACCTGGTACCGGTGATACTTTAATGCCTGAAGCGTGTGCCAATGCAACTAATGGCATTCCAGGGTCGCTGATGAGAGGGGTGCCAGCATCAGAAATAATAGCAATGGTGTATCCTTGTTGAATTTTATTAATCAGTCCTTCTGCAGTATGAGCCTCATTGTGTTGATGAAAAGGAGTGCAATGTGTTGTAATGCCATGGTGTTGTAGCAAAGTGCGCGCGTGTCGTGTGTCTTCCGCGCAAATTAGATCAGCTTGTTTTAGTGTTTCAATTGCCCGCAAACTAAAATCAGCTAAGTTACCAATGGGGGTTGCGACAACATATAATGTGCCATACTGTTCAGGCATTATAGATTCCTGGGATAAGTGATAATTACGCTATTATAATATGATATGTTCAAAACAGTTGGTTGCTTATCTTTCGATTTTTGAAGGATCGAAGGGGCGAATGATTTGTAGCAAATGAATTTTAAGGAATGGAAAAAACGTGTTATTTATTGATGAGCGGTATGCAAAGCTAAGCCTTATTTTCTGTATTGTTTTGTTGGTTGGGTGTGCTACACATACCAGAACAGAAAAAAGAACAGTCGTTCAGCAAAATAAAAATGAACAGCAAGCTAGACAATTATATGCGCAAGGAGACTATCAGCAGGCCGCTATTTTATTTCAGCGTTTGGCTGATATGCCATCAGCGCGGCAAAATGTGTATCGTTTGCAAGTTGCCCAGTCACTGTTGAAAATTGCACAATACAGCGAAGCGAAAGGTTATCTGGATGCAATCGCGTCTGAGACGCTTAGTATTCCACAGCGCAACCAGTTGTATCTTTTATATGCGCAAATTTTTTTAGGTCTCGGAAATGCCGAGCAGGCAATTGAGCAATTGCAATTAGTTACTTTTTCTTCGTTAAATACGCAGCAGAAGCGTAATTATTATGAAACGTCAGCATTTTCCTATGCTTTAATGGGGCAATCGCTACAGAGTGTGCAACAGCGCATTGCATTAGATTCATATTTAGGTTCGGAGTATAAAGTTGATAACTATAGTGCCATCCTACAAGAACTAGCTTTAGTGCCTGTTGATACTCTGGAAAAGGAGTTAAATAGGCAGACGAATGGAGTCTATTCCGGTTGGCTAGAAATGGCAATGGTAATTGCTCAATTTCCAAGAGGCGCGCCAGGTTTTGCTCCGGCGATAGACGCATGGACGCAAAAAAATCTTACGCACCCAGGGCAAGAACTCATTAATTCAGGCTACTTTGTCCCCGTAGGCATTGTATTGGGTGATATTGGGCGTATTGCGGTGTTTTTGCCTGAGTCAGGTCCCTATGCAAGCTATGCAAATGCAATAAAGGAGGGGTTTTTAGCCGCCTATCGCCGCTATGAGCAGGATGGATTGCATGCGGATATTCAGTTTTATGATACTCAGGGAAGAGATATTGTTGCTCTCTATCGGCAGGTTGTGACGCAGGGTGTGCAGTTGGTGATAGGGCCACTTAGTAAAAAACGTATCGTTGAATTATTGGAAAATGCAGAGTTAACGGTTCCTGTTTTAGCCTTAAATTATGTTGAGGGGCTGGTAAAAGATAATCTCTATCAGTTTGCCTTAAGTCCTCTTGATGAAGTTCAGCAGGCTGTGCGTCAGGCGACTTCTGAAGGGCATAAAAATGCGATTATTTTTGTACCGGAAACGCCAGATGGCAAGCGACTGAGTAACTATTTTAAAAGTGCTTGGGAGGCGGTATCGGGTAATGTATTGCGAATACAGACATATGACCCACAAGAAAAAGATTTTAGCGTGCCTGTGCGTACCTTGCTAAATATAAATGAAAGTTTAGATAGGTTTCAGAAATTAAATAAAACAATCGGCAACATTCAGACTATCCCGCGTAGGCGCGAGGATGTAGATGTTATTTTTCTTGTTGCCGATAATGCCACGGCCCGACTCATCAATCCTCAGTTCTATCATAATAGAGCAAAATCAGTTGCTGTGTATGGATTGGCAAGAGTTTATGCAGGGCATCCTGAGCAGCAAAAGGATCTGGACCTTGAGGGGGTAAGCTTTTGTACTATCCCGTGGTTGTTTGATCAGGCTTATCAAGGTGATTTCGCTAAGCCTGCGATGCATGATGCCTGGGCAACGCTTCCTGAAAGATTTTTGAGCTTGGTGGCTTTTGGAGTGGATGCGTATGCAATGTTGCCTTATCTTAATGATTTGTCATCTACCCCCTATTATGGCGCAACTGGTGATTTGCTATTAAATGAGTATAATCGTATTGAAAGGCACTTGATTTGTGCAAAATTCCATAACGGCCGCGTTTTATTGCTGCAAACGAGTAAAGAGTGATTAAAGTGACTATGTCTGAATGGTGATATTTAACAAGAATAATTTATTATCAGATGATTTAACCCGAGTGCAAACAGGCGCGCAATATGAAGAGCTTGCGATGCAGTTTCTATTGCGGAAAGGTTTAACATTAATAGCGCGTAATTATCGCTGTCAGGCTGGGGAGTTGGATCTGGTAATGGAAGAGAGAGGCGCTTTAATTATTGTCGAAGTGCGTTATAGAAAAAATAATTGTTATGGAAGTGCCTTGGAAAGTGTCACATATTCTAAGCAGGCGCGCATTCGGACAGCAACTAAGCACTACATAGTAAAGCATAAAATTAATCAGCCTATACGCTTTGATGTGGTCGCAATAACAGGAGATGCCCATCCTGAATGGGTGAAAAACGCATTTTAAAATGAGCTTGCAGAATAATATATATCTTCAGATTACTGAAAGCATTGATACCCAGCAATTAATTAAGGATGAGTTAGGCGAGGTAATTGAATTCGCTGCTCAGCACATTGTGTATGCTTTGCTTGCAGATAAAAAAGTACTATCTTGCGGCAATGCAGCTGCTGTCGCTAATGTGCAATATTTTACTGCTATTATGATTAATCGTTATCAGCGTGAACGACCTTCGCTTCCAGCTGTTTCACTGGTAAATGATGTGCAAATGCTAACATCCATTGCAAGTACACAGCATTATGATGATATTTTTGCGAAACAGCTGCGTGCTTTGGGGCAAGCAAACGATGTATTATTAATTTACAATGTAGTTGGAAGTGAGCTAAACTTAGTAAGATTAATTAATGCGGCGCATGATAAGCAAATATCAGTGATCTTATTGGTGGGTGAGAATGAGACGACATTGCCAACGCTACTTAACGAATCTGATATATGCATTAGTGTACCTAGTCAGTCAGAACAAAGAATTCAGGAGTCACACCTTTTGATTACGCATTGCTTGTGTGATTTGATAGATAGTCAGTTATTTGGTAATCAATCTTTATGAGGCATGTACTCATCTTGCTATTGGCTTTCTTGTTAAGTGCGTGCAGTAGTGTCGGGAATAGCCTTGCTGAATTGACCGGACTGTCCTATTTGCATGATCGACGCGATAGTGCCGCAATTGCAACGGATGAGCGCATTGAAGATAGTGCTATGATAGCGTTACTTAAGCTCGACGATGTAAAAGAACGCGCGCACTTCAACATTACCTCTTACAATGCTAAAGTTTTGGTTACTGGGGAGGCAGAAGTCGAAGAGGTGCGAGAAAAAATAATTGCTAATATTAGAATTATTTCTGGTGTAAAATTAGTCCATGACGAGCTACAAATTGCGCCGTTATCAACGATGAAATCACGTAGTGAAGATGCCCTGCTAACGATAAAGGTCAAAGATGCAATAGCTGAAATAGACAATTTACCTGGTTTTGATGCGACACGTATAAAAGTCATTAGTGAGAACAAAGTGGTTTATTTGATGGGAATTGTTCACGAAAAAGAGGGTATGGCAGCAGCAAAAGCTACGCAGAATGTAGCAGGAGTAAAAAAGATTGTCACTGTTTTTGAATACATCAATTACACTGATATAAATTAATTAAAGCGTAATTGTTTATTGAGGCTTAACATCAGATGGCTGTGCTTAGTTGTTGTTAAGGGTTAAGATTTAATAAATAAATTGGGCGATATAGGCTTAAGCAAAGCTTAAAAAAGGGTGTGAACAGGGTAACTAGAAAGTATAAAGGTTTGACATAACCCCGCTTTCTGATTTAAAGTTCTGTTCGCATAGAAATAAAGTATGTAACAAAATTATAACTAAATCGGAGTATATAACATGGCAACACCATTAATTCAAATGGCATTAGATTCTTTAGATTTCGACGCAACTATCGCTCTTGCTGATCAAGTAGCAGATTCTGTTGATATCTTCGAGATCGGTACACCATGTATCAAACATAATGGTATCAACTTAGTAAAAGAATTAAGAGCTAGATTTCCTAACCATTTGCTTTTAGTTGACCTTAAAACAATGGATGCTGGTGCATATGAAGCGGCTCCTTTTTATCAAGCGGGCGCTGATATTTGTACAGTACTAGGTGTTTCAGGTTTAGCAACATGTAAAGGTGTTATCAGTGCGGCAAATGAATGTGGCGCTGAAGCACAAATTGATTTAATCAATGTTGATGATAAAGCTGCTTGTGCAAGAGCATGCGTAGAAGCAGGCGCGCAAATTGTTGGCGTACACACAGGTCTTGACGCACAAGCAGCGGGCGACACTCCTTTTAATGACTTGGCATTAATTGCATCATTAGGTCTAAACGTACGTGTTTCAGTTGCAGGTGGTATTAACCAGTCTACAGTTCAAGACGTAGTACGTGCAGGTGCAGACATTATTGTTGTTGGTGCAGCTATCTACGGCGCAGCATCTCCAACAGAAGCTGCTCGTGAAATTCGTGAATTAGTTGATGCTGCATAAGGATTAATATTATGCATCAACAACTTATCGTAGATAAACTAACGAGCATTCTTGCAGCAACTGATGATTCGTATGATGAAAAGTTGACTGCAATGCTTGATAAAGCAAATCGTATTTTTCTTGCGGGTGCTGGTCGTTCTAAGCTAGTAGGTAATTTTTTTGCCATGAGATTGGTACACAGCGGATATGATGTTAGTGTCGTAGGTGAGATTGTCACGCCAAGCATTAAACAAGGTGATCTGTTAATTATTATTTCAGGCTCAGGCGAGACTGAACAATTGATTGCCTTTACAAAAAAAGCGAAAAGTGTTGGCGCTGATATTATGTTGATCTCTGCCAAAAGCGACTCGACCATTGGTGACTTGGCTGATGGTGTGTTTCAGATTGGTAGTCCTGAAATGTATGCTAAAGTTAAAGGCATGCCTATGGGTACCGTCTTTGAGTTGTCCACGTTATTATTTTTAGAATCTACAATTTCTCATATTATTCATGAGAAAGGTATTCCTGAAGAAATAATGAGAGAAAGACACGCTAATATGGAATAGCACAAAAAAACGAGTGGATAATACCACTCGTTTTTTTTGCAGCTAGAATAAAATACACGAATAGACATGAGTAATCTCATGTCTTTTTTTCGTTTAACAAATAATAAAACTCTGGAGAACAATATGTCTTCGCGTAGAGAACTTGCGAACGCCATACGCGCTTTAAGCATGGATGCTGTTCAAAAAGCAAACTCAGGTCATCCTGGGGCACCTATGGGTATGGCGGATATCGCCGAAGTGTTGTGGAATGATCATTTAAAACATAATCCAACGAACCCAGAATGGGCTGATCGCGATCGCTTTGTGCTGTCGAATGGTCATGGATCCATGTTAATTTATTCATTATTACATTTGACAGGTTATGACCTGCCTATGGATGAATTAAAAACATTCCGTCAACTGCACTCAAAATGTGCTGGTCACCCTGAATATGGATATGCGCCTGGTATCGAAACAACTACAGGTCCTCTAGGCCAAGGCATAACAAACGGTGTTGGTTTCGCAATGGCTGAAAAGCTAATGGCGAGTCAATTCAATAAGCCGGGGCATGATATCGTTGATCACAATACTTATGTTTTTATGGGTGACGGATGCTTAATGGAAGGTGTCTCGCATGAAGCCTGTTCATTAGCTGGTACTTGGGGCTTAGGCAAATTGATCGCATTCTGGGATGATAATAATATCTCAATCGATGGTCATATTGATGCCTGGTATACTGATGATACTGTTAAGCGTTTTGAAGCCTACCAATGGCATGTTCAGTCAGTCGATGGGCATGATGCTGATGCAATTAATGCAGCGATTGAAGAAGCAAAAAAAGTAACTGATAAACCTTCGTTGATTTGTTGTAAAACTATTATTGGTTTCGGATCACCTAATAAAAGTGGCAGTCATGATTGTCATGGAGCAGCATTAGGTGACGAAGAAGTTGCATTAACTCGTAAAGAGTTAGGCTGGACTTCGGCTCCTTTTGAAATTCCAGCTGACATTTATGCGGGTTGGGATGCTAAAGCAAAAGGTGAGGCAGCAGAATCTGATTGGGATGCTAAATTTGCAGCTTATGCAAAAGAATATCCAGAATTGGCGGCAGAATTCAAACGTCGTATGGCGGGTGAGTTACCGGCAAATTGGAAAGTTGCAACAGATGCGTTTATCGCTGAAACAAATGAGAAAGCAGAAAGTTTGGCCTCTCGTCAAGCATCACAAAAAGCAATTGCAGGATTGGCTCCTATATTACCTGAGTTCTTGGGTGGATCAGCTGATTTAACTGGCTCTAATTTAACCAGCTGTGCTAGCTTTACACATGTTGACGGCAAAAAGCCGGGTAATTATATTTCTTACGGTGTGCGTGAGTTTGGTATGTACGCAATCATGAATGGTATAGCTCTACACGGAGGATTAATTCCGTTCGGTGGTACATTCCATATGTTTTCAGATTATGCAAAAAGTGCGTTACGCATGGCTGCATTAATGAAAATTCGCACGATTGCAGTTCTCACACATGATTCCATCGGTCAAGGAGAGGATGGTCCAACTCATCAACCTATCGAGAACACTTCAGCCATGCGCTATATTCCTAATATGGATGTATGGCGTCCTGCTGACTCCGTTGAGGTTTCTGTTGCATGGCAAGCAGCTGTTGAGCGTATGACTGGCCCTTCAAGCTTGGTATTGAGCCGTCAAGGCATTCCAGGGCGTAAACATGATGTAGCTGATTTTGAAGGTATGCGTAAAGGGGCTTATGTATTGTCAGAAGCTAATGGCACTACTGATGTAATCTTGATAGCAACAGGGTCTGAAGTTGATTTGGCTGCTAAAGCCCAAGAAGCTTTGGCTACAGATGGAATCAGTGCTCGCGTAGTTTCTATGCCTTCTACTAATGTGTTTGATCGTCAAGACCAAGCATATAAAGATAGCATTCTAACACCTGGTGTAAAACGTGTTGCGATTGAAGCGGGTGTTACGGATTTCTGGCGCAAATATGTTGGCCTAGAAGGTGGTGTTGTGGGTATTGATACTTTTGGTGAATCTGCCCCAGGTGGAGTATTAATGAAACACTTTGGTTTCACAGTTGAAAACGTTGTTAAAACTGTAAAAGAAGTTTTATAGTCTAAATAACGTATAGAGAAGATTTGATTCTTCTCATCTTCGAATAGCCACTGATGAGTTGTATTTAGTCAGTGGCTAAATTCGTTTCTTACGATATATAGGTGAATTACGTGAAAAAAAATAATATTAAAACAGGCCTATTGACTGCCTTACTACTTGCCAGCCCTTTAATCTCGGCAGGCACAGATTATCCAGCGTCTGACTTTCAACCAAAAGTTGTTTATCAGGATAATGATTATCAGCACCAAAGTTCTCAATCTTCAAGTGCGAATGCTGCTAGTACCTCGCTAGGTGAAAAGGCAGCGGCAGATGAAAATTATCCAGCAGCGACTTTTCAGCCAGAAGTGTTGTATCATGACAAGGATTACAAGCATCACTCAGGTGCAGTTGCAACAAATAATTCGATTCCTTTAGCGATGTGGACTGAAAAAGTTGAAGAGGCAATTGAAGAAAAGTATGCGGATAAGGCTAACGAAGAAGAATCTTCTTTGAACTTCTTGTTTATTGTCGCTATTTTGGTATGCGCTGTATTTTTATTTCGTAACAAAGCGTCAGTTTCAGTAGCCAAAACATCTGCTTCAACAAGCGTTTCCACTGGTCAGACAGGTGTGCAAAAGTATCTTGAAAAGAAAGCACCTAAATTATCTGGTGTTGCAAAATATATTGAAAAACATCAACCTGCTCCAAAATCTGGTGTTGCAAAATATGTGGCTAAAAAAATTGTAGCCTCTAAAAAAGCGGCAGCTGAAAAAACAACAGGCGTTGAAAAATATTTGCGTAAGCATAGCAGAGGATAAAAATAATGGGTTTTTTTTCAGGCTTATTTTCTAGTAAACAGACTGTAAAAAAGGTGCGACAAGAGTATGTGCCAGTTATATCAGCTGATGGATCTACCGGCGTTGACAGATACATAAATACTCAAGGTGAACGGCCTGCTGGGCAAAGTGGTCACTCGAAAAAGTTAAGTGGAGTTGACAAGTACTTGCATGAGCGCCAAGCGACTGTTAGGGAACTAAGTGATGAAGAAAAAGAATTGATTAATGCTCGAATTGCAGAAAAACAACAACTAACAGAGGAATGCTTGATGAACGCTGAAAATGAAAAGCTGAGTGGTGTGGCCAGATATGTCGAGAGCCAGGAAAATGCTCGTAAGGCAGCTCAGGAAAAAGAGATGCCTAAAACAGGTGTTGCCAAATATATCGCTAATGTTATTGCAAACAAACCTGTTCAAACAGGTGTAGCACGTTATTTATTTAATCGTGTTGAGAAAAATGTAAGCAGTGTTGATAGATATGTGATAAATAAGGCACTTGCAGATAAAAGTAAACCTAAAGTGGTTGTTCTTGAACCTTCCAGTGTAACCAAATATTTGCAGAATAAACCTACAATGTTGACGAGTAGCGTTGCTAAGTATATTGCAAAACAGGCTGTTGCAGCAAAACAGGCGAGTGCCTAATCTACTTTGTTTATTACTTTCGGCTAACAAGCCGAAAGTAATGATAAGTCTCTAAGTATTCAAAGTAGATCATCTTAGAGTCTATTTTCATTAGTTTTATTGTAATTAAGGAAAGTAGATTTTATCTTACTACACGAGTCAATTCTTTTTAATTCTATCCTGATAAGTTTTAAAAATAACAGAATTAAAAATTTGAGTAGTGATAATTTATAATGTGAAAATATGATTAGCTGAATGTAGCAGGATTCTATTTTACATGACGATTAAGTTTTTATTTTCCATCGGGTTTTCAACACATCAAAGATGTGTCGTTATTTAATTTTTAATATAATAATAAAGGTATCTAACTATGGCTAATTTTTTAGATCAACTTAAAGCAGTAACTGTTGTGGTTGCTGATACAGGTGATATTGGAGCAATTGAGAAATTCACTCCACGAGATGCAACAACAAATCCATCCTTGATTACTGCTGCGGCACAAATGCCACAATATCAGGATATTGTTGATGATACTTTAAAAGGGGCGCGTGAAACATTAGGTGCTTCTGCTTCTTCTTCAGAGGTTGCTGGATTGGCATTTGACCGATTGGCAGTGTCTTTCGGTTTAAAAATCCTTGAAATCGTGCCTGGCCGTGTTTCTACAGAAGTTGATGCACGTCTTTCTTATGATACAGATGCGACGATTGCTAAAGGTCGTGATTTAATCGCTCAATATGAAGCAACTGGTGTCAGTCGTGAGCGTATTTTAATTAAAGTTGCAGCTACCTGGGAAGGTATTCAAGCGGCTAAAGTTCTTGAAGAAGAAGGTATCCATACTAATTTAACGCTGGTATTTGGTCTACATCAAGCAATTGCATGCGCTGAAAATGGAATTACGCTGATTTCTCCTTTTGTAGGGCGTATACTAGACTGGTATAAAAAAGATACAGGACGCGATTCATATGAACCCGCGGAAGACCCAGGTGTTGTTTCAGTAACGGAAATTTACAATTATTATAAAAAATTCGGTTTTACAACTGAAGTAATGGGTGCAAGTTTCCGTAATATAGGTGAAATTACAGAACTAGCAGGTTGTGATTTATTAACTATTTCTCCTGGATTATTAGACGAGCTGCAATCAACTGAAGGTAATTTACCCATAAAGCTAGACGCTAATGTAGCGAAGGCGATGGATATTGCAAAAATCAATGTAGATAAAGCAACATTTGATAAAATGCATGCTGAAAACCGTATGGCTACAGAAAAACTTGATGAAGGTATTAAAGGCTTTGAAAAAGCGCTTGAAACTTTAGAAGAGTTACTATCTAATCGTCTGTCTGAACTAGAAGCTTAATATTGCATTTAGTGACAAAAAAAGGCCTACTTATGTAGGCCTTTTTTTTCCTTAATTTTAAATCTCAGATGCACTTGTAGTGTTAGGCCTAGGCGTATATGGAATGACTAGAGTAGTTTGTAGACTGCAAATTAATAATTGCATAAAATAATAAAAGTTTATGTGCGTTGTCTAAGAGATGCAAATGCACCCAATTCTTGGGGTGTACGATCGCTGTGTTCGTTTTGCTTTGCAAAAAACTACCCCGTTCATCGGTGTTTACTTAACCCGCATTCCTGCAATAGCCCCGGTATCAGGGTGCAAAACCCACACATCTTTTCCGCCAGGACCAGCTGCTAGAACCATGCCTTCAGATAAACCAAACTTCATTTTGCGTGGTTTTAAATTGGCTACCACAACGGTTAGTTTCCCTTCTAAATCTTCTGGATCATAAGCTGATTTGATACCCGCAAAAACATTGCGATTCTCATCGCCAATATCAAGTGTAAGTTGTAATAGTTTATCAGCACCAACTACGTGTTCTGCTTTAATGATTTTGGCGATACGTAAATCGATTTTAGCAAAATCATCAAATTCAATTTCTTCAGCAATAGGGTCAAATTTTTTAGCAGGAGTTTGATTTATCTTTTCAAGATTTGCTTTAGAGTCTTCAATAATGGCAGTAATTTTAGCCTCGTCTACACGCGTCATAAGCGCTTTAAAGGGTTTGATTTCTTGGCTAAGTAAGGGTTCGGCATTTTCCGGCCATGCCTGCTGCGGTATATTCAAGAAATCTTCACTTGCTGTTGCAAGTTTGGGCAGCACAGGTTTTAAATAGACCGCTAATAGACGGAAAAGATTAATTCCCATAGAACAAATATCGTGCAAATCTTGTTCTCTACCTTGTTCTTTAGCAATTAGCCATGGTTTTTTTTCATCTATGTATTGATTAGCTTTATCTGCTAAGCCCATGATTTCTCGCATGGCTTTACCGTATTCACGGGTTTCATACATTGTTGCAATTTCCGCATTTTTTTGAGTAAATTGCGCAAATAATTCCGGTTCAGAGCATTGTGCAGACAATTGGCCATTAAAGCGTTTATTAATAAAACCACTACAGCGGCTGGCAATATTAACGACTTTCCCGACTAAGTCTGAATTGATTCGTTGGGTAAAATCTGCAAAATTTAAATCAATATCATCAATTCCAGCACTTAGTTTAGCAGCAAAATAATAGCGTAAATATTCTGGATCTAAGTGATCAAGATAGGTGCGAGCCTTAATGAATGTGCCTCGTGATTTGGACATTTTTTCACCGTTTACAGTCAAAAAGCCATGTGAAAAAATTGCACTCGGCGTTCTAAATCCAGCACCACTTAACATGGCAGGCCAAAATAAGGCATGAAAATAGATGATGTCTTTACCGATGAAGTGATAAAGCTCTGTGGTACTATTAGCAGCCCAAAACTCATCAAAGTCAAGTTGTTGTTTGGTGCAGAAATTTTTAAAGCTTGCCATATAGCCGATTGGAGCATCAAGCCAGACATAAAAATATTTACCTGGGGCATCGGGTATTTCAAAGCCAAAATAAGGAGCGTCACGAGATATATCCCATTCCTGTAAACCATTCTCCAGCCATTCAGCGAGTTTATTACTGACTTCGGTTTGCAAATGACCTTCGCTAGTCGTCCATGTTTTAAGCATTTCATTAAAATCAGCGAGCTTAAAAAAATAATGCACAGAATCTTTTTCTATGGGTTTTTCACCTGATACTGCTGAGATTGCATTTTTTAGTTCAGTGGGAGAATAGGTTGCACCACATACTTCGCAATTATCGCCGTATTGTTCTTTGGCGTTACATTTTGGGCAGTCACCTTTGATAAAACGGTCAGGCAAAAACATTTGCTTCACAGGGTCATAAGCCTGAGTGATGCTGCGAGAAGCAATATGTCCTCCATCACGGAGGCGCTCATAAATCAAACTTGAATAATATTTGTTTTCTTCTGAATGTGTGCTGTGATAATTGTCAAACTGAATTCCAAACGCTATAAAGTCGCTTAAGTGTTCTTTGCCAACCTGGGCAATTAAATCTTCCGCATTAATGCCTTCGCGGTCAGCTTTTAGCATAATAGGTGTGCCATGGGCATCATCAGCACAAACATAATAGCACTGGTTGCCGCGTTGTTTTTGGAATCGCGCCCAAATGTCAGTTTGTATATATTCGACGAGGTGGCCTAAATGGATGGGGCCATTAGCATAGGGAAGGGCGCTGGTAATAAGAATTTTTCGATCTGACATAAAAAGGAAGTCTGTGTTGAATATATGGCTAAAATAGTTGTTTATTATGGCACAAAATAGTTTGCCATTTCGACTAGAAAGGAGACATGAAGAGGAAAACTAGAAACTTGAGCAATAACCTAGTAAAATACTAGGTATTAAACTTATTTTTTTAAAGCTTTGCTGCTGTGGAGTAGCTTAAATGTCGATGATTGAAAAAGCACAAATAGAAAATTTATTAAAAAACATTATTGACCCTAATGTTGAAACTGACCTGGTGACTGCCCGTTGTGTCAAGTCAATTACTGTACAAGAGGGCAAAGTAGTCGTTAACATAGAGTTGGGCTATCCAGCAAAGAGTTTTATCGCAGGGTTTAAACAACAGATTACAGATAAAATTTTAGCGTTGCAGGGAGTAAATTCTGCTGTAGTTAATATTAGCGTTAATATTGTTACGCATGGCGTGCAAAATGCGCTTAAGCCTATTGCAAATATTAAAAATATTATTGCAGTAGCTTCAGGGAAGGGGGTCGGTAAATCTACAACATCTGCTAACCTCGCCTTGGCACTGGCTGCAGAAGGTGCAAACGTAGGTATACTGGATGCCGATATTTATGGTCCGAGTATTCCAACTATGCTAGGTTTGTCAGGGTATCCTGAAAGCCAGGATAATAAGACCATGATGCCTAAGATTTCCTATGGTATCCAGACCATTTCGATAGGCTATTTAATAGAGCCGGATCAGCCAATGATCTGGCGTGGTCCAATGGTGACCAATGCTTTGCAGCAACTTTTAAAGGATACCAACTGGTCAAATGTTGACTATTTGATTGTGGATTTACCTCCCGGCACTGGAGATATTCAGCTAACCTTGTCCCAGCAAATTCCGGTCAGTGGCGCTATTATTGTCACAACCCCGCAAGATATTGCGCTTATAGACGCTCAGCGGGGCCTCGGCATGTTTGAAAAGGTCAATGTGCCTGTTTTAGGCGTAGTGGAAAACATGAGTATGCATATTTGTAGTGAATGCGGCCATGAGGAAGCTATTTTTGGCTCAGGTGGCGGAGCTGCTATGGCAGAAAAAAATAATATCGAATTACTTGGTACTTTGCCGCTGGATATACATATACGACAATTTGCTGATTGTGGAAGACCTACCGTTGTTGCTGACCCAGAAGGCAGAGCAACAGAAATCTATAAGGAAATCGCCCGTAAAATGTCAGCAAGACTGGCGTTGAAAAGCAAGGACTATAGCAGTAAATTCCCTAATATTGTTATCCAAAATAATTAGTATTT
This sequence comes from uncultured Gammaproteobacteria bacterium, assembly GCA_942491615.1. Taxonomy (GTDB): domain Bacteria; phylum Pseudomonadota; class Gammaproteobacteria; order Methylococcales; family Methylomonadaceae; genus Methyloprofundus. Next base: position 126,273 of record CALOCH010000001.1, on the reverse strand, counting down.
ACAAAGCGATAAACAATTATTCATAGCGCTTTTTTTAAAGCTTAGATTGAATTTGTTTACTTGCTATGCTGAATAAGGTAGGTTCGCCCAGTGATGTAAGTTATTTTGGTCTCATTGCCTGGTTTAGGATAGAATTAGTCTGCTAACTAATTAAGATCGGATATCTTGCAGGCTCCTATTCTCACGCTCCGCGCCACTGCCATTAAGTTAAGAGTTTATTGATTTATAAACAATGTATTACGAGTATAAGTTGGATTGCGTTATCTATGCTTTGCTAGATAAGCTTACCCAACCTACATTGTAATGTTTTGTTTAATATATTTTATTCTTTAATTTAATGGCGGTGACGCTCCGCGTGTGAATGCATACGGGAATGTTCTGCATCATGGAACGCAGAACATTGGGACCAGACTCGCATAATGATTGTCCCGTTTTAAGTGCATAGCCTAAAATTACATTTATATTACAGAAATACATAACACTAAATATGAGCATAAAATCAGATAAATGGATCCGCCGCATGGCACAAGAGCAGCGCATGATCCAGCCATTCGAGTCAGAACAGGTAAGGGATGCTGCGCATGGCAAGGTGATTTCCTATGGTACTTCCAGTTATGGGTATGATGTCCGTTGCTCTGATGAATTTAAAATTTTCACCAATATCAACTCTGCTATTGTAGATCCTAAAAATTTTAGTGAAGGGAGTTTTGTTGATGTGCAGGCTGATGTCTGTATTATCCCGCCAAACTCATTTGCTCTTGCAAGAACTGTTGAATATTTTCGTATTCCGCGTGATGTATTAACTATTTGCCTTGGAAAATCGACCTATGCTCGCTGTGGCATTATTGTTAATGTGACACCTCTAGAGCCTGAATGGGAAGGACATGTTACTCTCGAATTTTCTAATACAACACCATTGCCTGCAAAAATATACGCTAATGAAGGTGTAGCGCAGATGCTGTTTTTTGGTGGTGATGAAGTCTGCGCAACATCCTATAAAGATAGGGGCGGTAAGTACCAAGGCCAGGAAGGGGTAACTTTGCCAAAAGCTTAAGCTAGAAAATAGCTCAGTCTGGTCGGCTTGACTACTTTCTTTGCTGTGCCACCGCTTTTTAAATGGATTGTTATGCTATCCATCTCTAAAGCATTGCTTACTGTATATTAACAGGAGCAGGGTGGATGACTGGCGGCATTTGGATAAAAAATCCATTTTCTTTAATACCCTTAATGACAGCTACCGGGTTTTCCCGCGCAAGCTTGCGCTCAGGCGTGATTTCCAATTGCATCACATATTCAGGTTGTCCGATGCTTTTAAGAATGGCTTCTGGTACACTGGAAAAGTCATCTTGTTTATTTAAATACAAATAGAGCTCTTCTTTTTTTGGTACTCTTGTAAATATAACATTGCATAGAACACGCCTTTTGAGATAACTAAACACTGTATTATCGCATTAAAAGTATTATGAATGAACCTTTATCAAACCCTGATCATTTTTTTAAAACAGCATGTTATTTTGAAAGTGCATTGATTTTAGTGGCAATATTTTTAGGCTGGATAGCTGGTATAAATCCTTTTGAATTTATTCTATTTAATGAAAGTGCGTTGCTAAATGGGGTTGTGGGGACTTTGCCATTGTGTATCATTTTTGTGGCACTAAACCAGATGACATCCGAATCATTGCAGCAAATAAGAGATGTTTTGCAGAATACGCTAGGACCCAGCCTGGTAAAGCATCACTGGACTGATTTATTTATTCTGGGAGCCATTGCGGGTATTTCTGAAGAGATTTTATTTCGTGGCGTTATACAGCCCTGGTTAGAAAATTCTTGGGGCGCGTTGGCAGGGCTAGTGATTAGCAGCTTGATCTTTGGTTTGATTCATGCTGTCACTTTCTTATATTTTATTATGGCAACGGCTGTCAGCATCTATTTGGGAATGTATCTGGACTATGATAATACGCGTAATTTACTCACGCCTATTGTCATTCATGGCTTATATGACTTTTTTGCATTTATGGTCATCGTACGTGCCTATCAAATAGAAAAACAACAGGGTCTCTAAGCATGGCTATTTCAGAACAACAATTACAAGCCGATCTTTTATCAGTAGGTGTCATCAGGGCAGTCAGTTTAATGAGTTTAATGACTATGATCGCTGTTTGTCATATTTTTTCGGATACCATACAGTTAGGATTTGACGAGCAACAGCGTATTATTATCAGGAGTGTGCTTTATGTTGTTGCAATTATGACATTTCCTGTCATGAAGTTTGTCAGGCATGTTATTTTACGTTTAAATTTGAAAGCGGAGAACAACAAAACAGCAAAGTCGCGGTATATGCAAATTATTATCGTATCCATGTTAGTCGCTGAAAGTATTGGCGGGTATGGCTTACTCATGTACATATTAGGTGATAGTTATAATACGCTGTATATCTTTAGCATGTTATCGGCACTAGCGATGTTTATATATAAGCCGGATCTGCAAGAATATAAAATGCTGGTTGAGGTTTTAGAAAAAAAAGACAAACATGTTTGAATGTTAGTGCCAAAGTGTAAAGTTGATAGTCTAAAATCACAGATATTGGTTTGTTTCTATTCTGAGTAACAGGTCTTTAGGAAAGAAATTTTAATAATATCCATAATCCCACAGGGCATAAGTTGCCTTTGCTATTTCACAAACGAAAGGCTTGAAGTATATAATGTAATATTTTAAATTTTTTGGTATAAGAAGAATGGTATGGCAAGCAATAATCAACTCAATTTAACAGCTGCTGAGCGTCTGGTAGCCGAAGCCCGTCAACACCAGGTAGATAGGGAAAAAACCTATCGTGGGCAGGCACTGAAAATGTACCCCTGGGTTTGTGGCCGTTGTTCGCGCGAGTTTACCCATGCTAATTTACAGGAATTAACGGTACATCATAAAAATCATAACCATGATGACAATCCAGCGGATGGGAGTAACTGGGAGTTATTGTGCTTGTATTGTCATGATAATGAGCACTCAAAATATGAAGAAATGCGTTTTGGTGGTGCTAAAGACACTCGGCAAAATCACTCAGGTGGATCACATAATCCTTTTGCTGGATTAGCAGATATGTTAAAAAAATGAGTAAATGCCCTTGGGCTTTAGTCAGTAGAATAGAAGAACAATATCATGATACGCAATGGGGAGTACCGGTACATAACGATTCCCTTTTGTTTGAGATGTTGATTTTAGAAGGGGCTCAAGCTGGCTTGAGCTGGTCTACGGTACTAAAAAAACGTGAAGGCTACCGTAAGGCATTTGATTGTTTTGACGTACATAAAGTCGCTAACTATACAGAGCAAAAAAAGCAGGAATTACAAAACACACCAGATATTATTAGAAACAAATTAAAAATAAATTCGGCGGTGACTAATGCCCAGGCTTTTATTGCTATACAGGATAAATATGGTAGTTTTGATCGCTATATCTGGTCTTTTGTACATGATAAGACTATTAAAAATAGCTGGGAACTTATGCAGGATGTGCCCTCTAATACGCCAGAATCGGACTTAATGAGCAAAAGTCTAAAAAAGGCGGGCTTTAAATTTGTGGGTTCAACCATTTGTTATGCCTATATGCAAGCAATAGGCATGGTAAACGACCATCTGGTGAGTTGCCCCGAATATGCTAAATTAACAAAATAAGCGATTTACAGGATCGCATTAATCGGCGCGTCGACTTATATTTAAGGTACATGCCGAATATTATCATAGTCTAAAGCTAAAGCGTTATAGAAAATGATAGTGTTGCTGTTATCTTGCTTTTTCAATTTCTGACAATAAAAAATCAGCTTCTTTCTGAATTTTGCGTCTATAAAATATAAAACGCCAGCGCGTCCCGCCGCATTGTTTCCATAGCATAGCAGAGCGAATACCAGCAAGTAATAATGCTCTGATTTTATTTATAATATCAGTGGATGAAAGAAATGACTGGTCGCCATTAACCATAATGCGCGGTTTAATAGTGCTAATCGTAGAATGATAAATATCGGCTAGATTAGCGATGACATTGTCATGTTGGATGCCAAAGTGCTCGCTTTGTTTTTGTGCTATTTTAATTTTAGTCTGCACTTTAGTTTGCATTGCTGTGTCATTAGCAAATTTACTCTCTAAAAAAACCAGGGATGCTGCATATCTCGCTTGGTCAGGATGAGTGATTTTATTAGTGCTCAGTTGACTGCTTAATTGCTCTAAGCCTATCTTAATGCCTGCGAGACCGCCATAAATGTCAACTGGGTTCTCGGTATCTAAGATTAATAGACTGTTTAAGCTGGCTTGCATGGCATCTTTATCCACTTTGCCAGTGGTGGCAAGTTGATGTACTAAGTAGGTTGCTTGTGCGATGCCTGCAAGCCCAATGGTTTGGTAGGTTATTGTTTTAAAAGACATGGTATCAGCAGTTTATAGTGGGAGTGCACACTTTTTCAGTGGGGCGCTTTTCTTTTATCCATGAAGAGATACCATTTTGTAGATGCGATACATTGGATATTTTTAAAGTGTCTGTTAGATATTGGCCTACGTGACCACTACGTCCACCAGAGTGACATACTAATACAATTTCTTGATCAGGCGATGTTTGTAATTGTTTGACGGTTGAGAGCCATTGTTCCGCATTATACTTTCCGTTTTGATCAAAAAACTGAACCGGGTGACTGCCAGGAATAATGCCTGTACTTTGCCATTCCTGAGAAGTACGAATATCAATCACTAAAGCATCTTTGGTCAGTTTTTGGCCTACATCATTTGGTGAAAGGTTAATAAGTTCGGCTGCAACAAGCATCTTTGTGCTGATTAAAAAGAAAAAAAACAGGAAGTATTGAGCTGATATTTTATTAATCATGATATGCCATATAATAGAAAGGTAAATTATTAACCTGAACAAGGTTTATAATCGATTTATATCATGATTAATGTTTATTAGTCGAGTATGATGTAAGTTTAATTAAAATATTCATGTATCGGAGGATAAAATGACCACTAAAGTAAAACTGAAAGTAACCGGAATGAAATGCGGTGGCTGTGAAAATACGATTAAGGACGCATTAACTAGCAAAGAGGGTATTGTTTCAGTTGAAGCCAGCCATTCTGAGAACTGGGTTGCAGTTGAGTTTGATGAGGCTACTCTAGCAGAAGATGATGTGATTGAATTGATTGAAAATGCTGGTTTTACAGTAGAAGATTAATCATTTTGTGTTGATCTGTAAGCTAATGGGAGAGTCGCGATGAGTGAAGAAAATAATTCTCAAAATACCGATAATACTGAGCCTGAGGTTCGCTTATCTGTCTTAGGTATGAGTTGTGCCGGTTGTGTCGGCGCTGTACAAACCGCATTAGAATCGGTAGCAGGTGTTACGTCTGTTGAAGTCAACTTTGCTGATCACTCGGCAGTTGTTAAGGGTGATGTTGACACTGATTTACTGAAAAAATCACTTAAAGATTCTGGCTACGATGGCGCAGTCATGGAAGGTTTTGAAGATCCAGCTGAACAGGAAGAGCAGGAAATGGCGCGTTACCGGCAGTTAGTGCGCAAGGCCAGTGTCGCAGCAATTTTCGGTCTGCCCTTGATGATTATTGGGCATTTTGGCGGAGTACCCGATATAGGTTCTGAAACGGGCAACTGGTTTTGGCCTGAAGTGTCATTGATTACACTGGCTATACTGATTTACTCAGGCGGACATTTTTTTGTCGGTGCTGTGAAATCATTACGCGTCGGTCAAGCTAATATGGACACATTGATTGCACTGGGTACCGGCTCAGCGTGGCTATATTCGAGTATCGTTATTGATTACTCGGACTATTTGCCTTCTCTTTCTGCACACGCCTACTTTGAAGCCTCGATTATTATTCTGGCGTTTATTAATTTCGGCTCAGCACTGGAAACCAAAGCGCGAGGTAAAACATCCAGTGCAATTCGTGCCTTAATAGGTTTACAGCCAAGAACTGCAAGAGTCGTCAGAGAAGGTCAGGAAATAGATATTCCTATTGAAGAGGTGGGTTTGGGTGAAACCTTAAGAGTACGGCCTGGTGAAAAAATTGCCGTGGATGGCGAGATAATAGAAGGACACTCTACAGTTGATGAGTCTATGTTGACCGGTGAATCATTGCCAGTAGAAAAAATCGAAGGCGCAAGTGTGGCAGCAGGAACCATGAACCAGCAAGGAAGCTTTTTGTATAAAGCAACTCGCATTGGCCGAGATACTGCGTTAGCGCAAATCATTAAAAGTGTGCGTCAGGCGCAGGGCAGTAAACCCGAATTAGCCAAGTTAGCTGATAAAATTGCCAGCATTTTTGTGCCTGTAGTCGTGTGTATTTCTATCCTGACTTTTATTATCTGGAATATCTGGGGACCTGAACCCTCATTAGGCTATGCTTTTGTCACCGCAATGACGGTATTAGTGATTGCCTGCCCTTGTGCGCTAGGCTTGGCAACGCCTATCTCAGTAATGGTTGCAGTGGGGCGCTCGGCACAATCTGGTATTTTGATTCGAAATGGCGATGGTCTTCAGGTGGCAGGTAAAATGACAACCTTAGTCTTAGATAAAACAGGCACTGTGACTGAAGGTAAACCTACGGTATCTAGCATTGAGGTATTGGCGGATTATTCTGCAGATGACATTTTGCAATTTGCTGCAAGCGTCGAAAAAGGCTCAGAACATCCACTTGCCGCCGCTATCATGAATGCTGCAGAAGAAAAATCATTGAAATTGACGCGAGCGAAAAAATTCACAGCTGTTGCAGGACATGGTGTTTCAGCAATGGTTAAAGAGCAAGCTGTATTATTTGGTAATGAAGCCTTAATGCAGGAGCAGGGCGTTAGTTTTCAAGCTTTTGAAGAAAAAATGCTCACTTTATCCAAGCTAGGGCAAACGGCTATGTTTTTAGCGGTAGATAAACAAGTCGTGGGTATTATCGCCGTGGCTGATCCAATTAAAGTGGATTCTGCTGAGGCAGTTGTCAAGCTTCAGCACCAAGGTGTCCGCGTGTTAATGGTGACCGGTGATAATGCGGTGACTGCAGCGGCAATTGCTAAACAAGCTGGCATTACCGAAGTACGCGCACAAGTTTTACCCGAAGATAAAGCCGCGATTGTTAAAGAGTTGCAGCAGGCAGGACAGATAGTCGGGATGGTCGGTGATGGTATTAATGATGCGCCGGCATTGGCTCAGGCTGATGTGGGTATCGCGATTGGTACAGGAACTGATGTGGCGATAGAAAGTGCTGATATTGTCATCTTGCAAGGTTCTTTATTAAAAGTACCTGAAGCCATGCTGCTATCCAAAGCAACAGTGGCGAATATTCAGCAAAACTTATTTGGTGCCTTTATCTATAATACGCTGAGTATTCCAATTGCCGCAGGATTGTTATACCCCGTCTTTGGTATATTGTTAAGCCCAATGATTGCCGGTGCTGCTATGGCGATGTCATCTGTAACGGTAGTCGCGAATGCGAATCGTTTGCGCTGGATGGACTTGAATGAAGCTAGTGACAAGGGCTACAAGCAACAAGTGGCTGAACTGATTGATGCATTTAAAAAGAGTCTGGCTTAACATAAGTTCGTTTACTCCATGCTCTGGCGTCAGTGGTACCAAGTTAAGGCGTATTTTACTCAATAACAAAAGGGCGTAACCCGACAGCTAAGGGTTTCATATCATGTTATGCGCTTTACTTAATACTAGTGACGCTAAGCGTTATTAAATTGTTCGCGATATTAATAAGGAAAAAACTAATGCAGATGCGCTTAGCAGATATTCAGCAACAGGTGGGTGGGGAATTAATCGGTGATCCTGATGCTGTTGTCCATGCGGTTAATTCTCTCGATCTGGCTGTTGCAGGGGAAATATCGTTTGCTGAGAATGATAAATATTATGCTGCTGCGCAGCAAAGTCATGCCTCGCTATTGATTGTACCCAAAAGCTTTGCCGAATTAAGCGGAAAAAATATTTTAAAGGTTGATAAGCCAAAAGAAATTTTTATCGGCATCATGATGATGTTTGATGAAGCCCAGGTGCGATTTTCAGGCATTCATCCGAGTGCAGTCGTTGCAGAAAAAAATGTTGCCATTGCAGAATCTGCGGTCATTGCAGCACAGGTCTGTATACAGCAAAATGTCTCTATAGGTGCAGGTACTATCATTGACTCCCATACCTACATTGCGCATGATGTCTTTATTGGCGAGAATTGTAAAATTGGTCCCAATGTCTCAATTTTATCGAAAGTCAATATAGGCAATAATGTCATTATTCATGCGGGTACTGTTATTGGCGGAGATGGTTTTGGATACTTCTGGGATGGGCAGCAGCAAAAGAAAGTGCCCCAACTCGGCGGTGTGACAATTGAAGATAATGTTGAAATTGGTTGCAATGTCTGTATAGATAGGGCGACTTTTGGCATGACACGGATAGGCATGGGAACCAAAATAGATAACCTGGTTCAAATTGCACATAATAATAATATTGGCGAGCATTGTATTATTGTGTCGCATGTTGGTTTATCGGGTAGCGTAACCTTAGGCAAGCGCGTTACTTTGGCGGGGCAGGTCGGTATTGCAGATCATATAACCATGGGGGATGGCTCTACTGCTGCAGCGAGAACAGGTATTTCAAAAGATGTACAGCCGAATCAGGTAGTCTGGGGAGCACCTAATCGCCCCATTAAACAAGTGATGCGTGAAATGGCATGCATTCCTAAATTACCTGCCTTATTGGGGCAAGTGAAGCATATCCTGCAAAGACTGACTGAGCTGGAAAAAAAGTTATCCCAACTGGATAAAACCTGAGGCTATCAGTTATTTTTAAGCAGGCGACAGGGTAGCGTTTGTGCTTGATCAATACCAGTCCATAATGATTTGCGCATCATTTCCTAACATGCCTAACTATAAGCTTGCGTATAGAGTGGGGGGCGGCGGGCTCGTATGAGCACAGCGAAACTCGTGATTATACTTAGGCAAACCGTCCTGATTCCATATAACAACTACACAGAATGAGATTACGTTTAACCAACTCGTGGCTATTGCCTGTTTTATCAGGCGTTTTTATCGGTACCAGTTACATACCCTTTCCTCCTTGGGCATCGCTGTTTGGGTTTATCCCCTTATGGATCTTTTGGGAGCAGCAAACCCGCCTTAAAAATATCATTTTAGGGGCTGTTCTAACCACTTTTGTTTTTACCTTAATTGGCTTTAACTGGATTACCTCTTTATTGCATGAATTTGCTCATGCTCCATGGTTCGTTGCGCTTTTGGGTATGCTCTTATTTGCATTATTTGCACATCTATTTGTGCCTGTTGCCGGGGTATTGTGGTTTTTAGGTCGAAAACAGCAACTGTATTCAGGGTGGCAATCTATCTTAGCGATGGGCTTATTGACCGGATTAGCACTATGGGCTATCCCCATGTTATTTAAATGGAATTTTGGCTATGCCTGGTATGGTGCGAAAATTCCAGTGTATCATTTGGCAGAATATATCGGTTTTAGCGGACTAAGTTTATTGACAGTACTTGCTAATGTGCCACTGTATTTTGCCTGGCAGAACAGGCAAGAGAAAAAAGGCCGTGTCTTGCTTATTCGTGTTGCAATGGTATTTGCCCTGCTAAATGTATTAGGGTTAAGTACAAAAGCCTGGCAAGCTAAGCCTGATGCGTCATTCAATGTGCTGTTGGTGCAAGCGAATATTGGTAATGCCGAAAAAATGGCGGTAGAATTTGGACGCGGTTTTTACCAGCAGATATTGAATAATTATAAGCGTGCTACTGATGAAGGCTTGCGCCGACATGCGGATGTTAAAATTGATTTTGTACTTTGGTCGGAGACTGCATTTCCCTCTTTGTTAAATCGGGAATATCAGCACACTGATTTTTCTCAGCAATTAATACGCTATCTAAAGCAGAGGCAAGTCGCACTGATCACAGGAGCCTATGCCAAAGACCCAAACACTCAGTTGACGACAAATTCGCTGTTTGTACTTGATGAGCAAGGAGAAATTCAGTCGCCCTATTATAGCAAGTCCATTTTACTGGCGTTTGGCGAATATATCCCCGGTGAAGAGCAATTTCCTGTGTTTCGCGAATGGTTGCCTATGGTTGGCCATTTTGGAAGAGGTGCTGGTCCTACTGAGCTTTTAGCACTAAAGGATTATAAAATAGGCCCACAAATTTGTTATGAGAGTCTTTATCCTTATTTTTCTAAATCACTGGCTGATTTAGGTGCGCAATTTATTGTCAATGTGACTAATGATTCCTGGTACGGCACCTGGCAGGAGCCCTATCAGCATATGATTATGACTTTAGCGAGAGCAATCGAAACGCGTCGGCCATTAGTTCGCGTTACTAATACCGGTATTTCTACAGTAGCCCTTGCGTCAGGTGAGATATTGCAGCAATCACCTATGCACCAACAATGGTCAGACTTATATACTGTGCCTTATTTAATGCAACCAAAAGCCACTTTTTATCAGCGTTATTATGCTTTAGTGCCTGCGCTATGGATGGGGTTATTATTGTTATTGCTACTCAATGGTTTTAGGGTGCGTTTAAAAAAACTGAGCTATAAACGCGCATAGCTCGTCTGTGTGGTGACAGTACGCAGAAGAGCTGTAAAATGGACTATATTCGGCAAAGAAGCTGACTTACCACATCAAATCATCGGGCACCTGAAAATCAGCATAAGGGTCATCGACGGTTGAGTCTTCCTGTAGTCTTTGATTGAGAACTAGAATATGGCTGGCATCGCGCAGTTTTATTTTTTCGGCAACAGCTGTAGGAATGACTTCATAGCCTGCCTTGTATTTGGCGATGGCTAATTTCCCGTTAACGATGCTTTGCAATGTGATGTCGCTGACATAAAGTGTTTTGACTTTATTATTATCAGAAAAATGATAAGCAACACCTTCTGCGTCTTTGGCCTGGATATTGAGCTTTATCAATTGTTCAATTTGAGCATTAAGTGCTTTCTTATCCGCTTCTGCCTTTTGTTGCTGGTTTAATTCGCGGTCTTTTGCCTGTTTTTCTGCCAGAGCTTTTTGCGCAAGTAAGGTCGCTTCTTCAGTTTGTTCAGTTTTACTATTGCGTTGTTGCTTTGATTGTTTATACTTTTCTTTTTTAGCTTGGTTTGCTTTATCTTTCTTAATAAGACCAGATTTTAATAGCTGGTCTTGTAATGAGATTGCCATACTTATTGCCTTAAAATATTACGGGATAGGTTAGAGGTAAAACGTAGTTTGTTGATATTTTATATTTAAATAGTGCTGGAGTCATACCCTATATGAGTGATTTGTCCAAGAAAGTGATGCTGGTGTCTGGTGAGTCGTCAGGCGATCAGCATGCGGCAAATTTATTTCTTGAATTAAAAAAACGCTGCCCTGCCATTCAGGGCATCGGTATGGGTGGCAACAAAATGGCGGCTGCCGGCGTCGAAATACAGTATGACTCGTCAAATATAGGCGTCATCGGTGTCATTGAAGTGATAAAACGCTATGCCGAGATTCGTCGCGCTTTACATGCAATGCAAAAATTATTGCTGGAACAGCGCCCCGACTTGTTGATCTGTATTGATTACAAAGAGTTTAATTTTAAACTGGCCACCTTTGCCAAAAAAAATGGAATTAAAGTCTTATTCTATGTCAGCCCGCAAATCTGGGCCTGGCGACCGGGAAGAGTCGTTAAATATGGCAAGGTCATTGATATGATGGCGGTCATCTTTCCTTTTGAAGTGCCTTTTTATGAAAAGGAAAATGTCCCTGTACGCTATGTAGGGCATCCCTCAGTCGATACGGCGCATGCCAAACATAGTCGAGAGCATGATTTAAATGCATTTGAATTAACAGATGATCAGGCTGTGGTGGGGCTCTTGCCGGGTAGTCGGAATGATGAAATTAATCGCATGTTACCCATTATGCTTCAGGCGGCAGAGATCATACAAAATGCTTTACCCGGCGTACAGTTTGTTTTGCCACAGGCTGATTCAGTAACCGATGCGCTATTACAAGCCTCTTTTCAACGCTCGAATATAAAAGTAAAAGCCATAAAAAACCAGTTTCATGATGTGGTGCAATGTTGCGATGCTGTGATGACAGTTTCAGGCACAGCAACCCTGGAAATTGCCTTACTTAAAGTACCTATGCTAGTAGCCTATAAATTATCTACTATGACTTATTTATTGGCGAAGATCCTGGTTGATACTGAATTTATCGGTTTGCCCAATATAATAGCGGGGAAATCAGTGGTAAAAGAGTTTATTCAATATGAAGCGACTCCCGAAAATATGGCGCATGAAATACTGCGGATGTTAACGGATAAGCAATATGTACAGACGATACGTGAGGGCTTAGAAACGGTAAAAATAAAAATAGGTGAAGGGGGCGGGTCGGAAAATATGGCTGAGTTAGCGATGGAAATGCTGCAAGCAGGGTAAACACGCATGACAACCAGTAGACAGTGACTTATTATTAAGTTTTGAAAAATATGATATTTTAATTAAATTTGGCATCTGATAGATTAGGTTCAGGCAAGGCATAAAAAAGCCCGGCAGAACCGGGCTTTAAGATGGGTATTAAGCGTGTTTATTCGTTACCGCCAAAGACACCCAATAACTGTAATAAACTTAAAAATAGATTGTAAATAGAGACATATAAAGAAATGGTCGCTAATATATAGTTGGTTTCACCGCCATGAATAATTTCACTGGTCTGGTATAAAATCATACCCGACATCAATAAAATAAACATCGCAGAAACGGCTAAAGACATCGCAGGAATAGCAAAAACCATGGCGCCAATACCTGCAAGGAAGGCAACTAAAATACCCACCATTAAAAAACCGCCTAAAAAGCTGAAATCTTTACGTGTGGTCAAAGCGTATCCGGAGAGCGCTATAAAAATAGCGCCAGTACCGCCCAAAGCTGTCATCACTAATTGATGACCATTAGTGAACGCACTCAGGTACATATTAATAATTGGCCCTAATGTCAGGCCCATAAAGCCAGTTAAGGCAAAGATAAAGACCAAGCCTAAGGCGCTATTACTAAATTTAGTGGTAGCAAAGAGTAAGCCAAAATAACCAACCATAGTGACAATTATACCGAGAGGTGGCATATTGAGTATCATAGCCAGGCCGGCTGTGAAAGCACTAAAAAGTAACGTCAAAGAAAGCAACATATAGGTGTTTCTTAAAACTTTATTGGTTGCCAATGTACTTGCACTGGCGGGTGTAGCAGCAACATTTAATCTCATAACAAAATAACCTTTAATTAATTAATTCAACAATAACAAATACAATTTTACAAGAATTCTACTTTATAATAACAAATATAATCTTACAAGAGTTCTACTCTATAAAACAACTCATTTAAATTACTGATAGCAATAAAAAGCATTTGCCATGACACAAGTACAGCAACAATCGCCTTATTCCCTGATGGGAGGTGAGGGATCTATTTTAAGTTTGGTTGACAGGTTTTACTTTTATATGGATACACTGCCAGCGGCAAAAGAGCTGAGAGCAATTCATGCGGCTGATTTATCCTCAGCGAAAGAAAAATTATTTAAATTTTTATCGGGCTGGCTAGGTGGGCCGGATTTATTTCAGCAAGAATATGGACACCCACGTTTAAGACAGCGTCACTTTCCTTTTAAAGTGAACCAGCAAGCAAGAGATCAGTGGATATTGTGTATGAACAAGGCGTTATACGAGATAGCCATGCCTGATGATTTACGTAAAAACATTAAACAGGCACTGGGTGATTTGGCGACGCATATGATTAATGCAGAATAATGACACAAGCATGTCAGATTTCAACGGGACAATGCTTATTTAAAGCAAACAGTTCCTGATAATTCAAAGCTGTTATTATTATCCCCAGGGCAAAAGCTAACGACTCCATCAGCATACATTTCACCTGAGAGATTTTTTAATTGATTTGTTCCTTTAAACTGGCTAATTGTTTCCGTTACTTGAAAAGCGCATTCGTATTCGTTTATAGGGAAGAGAATTTGAGCCTGATCTTCCCTGGTTTTAATCGTGTTACCTTCATCAAAGAAAATGATGTGATTAAGCGTTGTTCCGCCCGTATCATTCTGTGCAGTGATTTTTCCCAACACACCACCCCACTGTTCGAACAGGATTACGTTTGTTTCTGGATCAGTCAGGATAAGATGGATGGATCCTGACTGCACCGTGGCGTTGATATTGGTAGTAGTTACCGAACCCGATACATCGGCTTCAATGCAAATTTGATCGGCAAGCAGGTTAGCTGAAAACAACAATCCAGCTATGAAATTTAATTTTAACAGATACTTATTAATGATTTTACTCGAAAGGAAAGATATGAGGATATTCATTGAAACATGGTTTATCGAGAAACACAATCATTCCTTTATATTGATCCAGAAGTATCTCAAATTAGCCCTTTTTGTTACTTACTATTAGGCCTGAAGCCAGTACTCATAGTTTTGGCATAATAAGGGAAGCATGGTTTTGTAAAACTACTTGACAAAATAAAGCCCAGAATACATGTCAGTAAGACAGCAGGATGAGTTCAAAATAACCTAATTATCCCCGCAACTACAATCGCATAAGATGCGCTTCGTGCCTCAGCAAATCCTATACTTTCGTATATTATTTAATTCTTGTTGCTAAGTGTTATTAATACACCGAAAGTTAAAAGAATCGTAAATTAGCCTTGCCAGTATGGGGCACTCTAAAATGATTTAAAAATAGCTTTATTTACTTAGAAATGAGAATTCAAAAATTCCCAAATAGCCGCGGGGTATGCCTTGCCATCAGTATCAGTATGCCAATTGCTAGATGCAAGACCTGCCCGCTTGATTTCTTTAGTCTTGTGAAATCTTTTTTAAGGTTGATAACTGTTCACTGATAAGCACTTCATGATAGCGGTAAACATTCTCCATACCCATTGGAGTTACTAATGAAGATGTGTAGCTTTTACAGAGGTGCAATAATCTTTGGTATCGTTCTATAAGTTTGTTGATCTTATCCAGATTAGCCTTATCTAACTTCCAGGCATTTCGGTCCAGATCCCTGATTTCCGCCAGCGAAAGGTTTTCACCGAAATATTTCACAATTTGCTGTTCCAGTTCAGCCCTGATCTTGTCAATTTTCCACAAACGAAAACGGTTCCATATCCCCAGTACATTCATTAGTAGACTAACCACTAGTACATAATGAAACATATTAGCGGGTGGCATCAGTGATACCAAAGCTGGTGCATATTCATCAAGCAACGTTGGGCCACCATTGTCTATGAATGCTCGCAAATCCTTGGCATAGGGAAGCTCCCTGTTATTCGGTTGTTGACGATTATATGCAATAAAATCAGGAAATTCCCTGTTTAATAGACTGAGCAGGACTACGATATCGGTACGGGACGCCCCTTTGTTCGCAACCAGTAGCGATTCGACCGTGAAAATTGTTTTATCTTTTTGAGGAAGCAGGTTTACATGATCGAACTGACCCGCATAAATTTTCTCGATATTGAATGCCGGCTTACGTTTGATGATAGCTTCGGCGTTGGCAAAATTAATTAATTCCAGTTTGCTTCGCAACGCTTCCATGATCAAAGGGTCATCCATGCTGGTAAGGAATATAGCGGCATCAATTTTGCCCAGTTGCAGTTGCTCTAATTGTACCTTCGGGTCGAAATAAGATAATTGCAAGTTAAGACCTTCTAAATCCGTGTCATCCAATAAATATTTGGCGATTAAAGCGGTAGCACTGCCTTTGGGACCTATTCCAATACGGGTGTTCTTCAAGTCAGCAAGGTACTGGTACCGATTCGCATTACGTCCGATAATAAAAAAAGTGAGCGGTTTGGGGATTCGGGCAACCAGTTGAAATTCTCCTCTACCAGGATATTTAATACCATCCGGCATCAGTGCAAACTGGACACTGCCATTTGCGGCTGCCACCCTTAATTGTTGTAAATTATCATGACTACTTTTGGTAGCAACGTTAACCAGTTTACCTTTGTGCTTTTTTGCATCACTGGCGAGCTGTTCACCCATGCGATAAAAATAACTACCTTCCGGGCCTGATAGTATGCTCATTTGCATATGATCCAGATTGGGACTCAGTTCAATTACGGTAAAAATTACGCCAAATACCATAAGTGTTAGTGTGATGATAATAATGCGGATATAGGGTGCCCGAGCAGAATCAACGGGTTCAATACTGGATAATTTAATGCGATTTAACATTTTGGGATTCGCTCTGCAATTGAGTGTAAGAAATAATGGGAGACAGGTAAAAATTAAATTCAGGAAGATGAGTGATTAATTATAGCGACCTCTATCTCCCCGATAGCTTGAGACTTTGCCGTCTATTCATGTCCACACAATCTTCATTACCGAGAAAAAACGGCTTATTCATCTGTTCATGGTATATATTGTACGCATCGGATTAGTAAAATAAAGCGCTTTCTTATTTGAAGTAACTGGTTTTATTGAGGGTGGTGGATAGAAGGAGGCTAGTAATCAAATGCAATCGAGCGAAGTTCTATTCATGGTTCTACTTTAAACAGGTCTGCTAATTCCAGTCTGATTTGTTTCATTTCATCATTAATATCAGTATACCTATTGTTGTTATCACCTAGTGCTTACAGCGACTTTTAAGCTATCCGATAACCGTGTATTGCAGATTCAACGCATAAGAAAACTATTTTTTGTGATGTCACTTGTATCCTTGTCACTACTGACTTAGAGTAAGCGACTTTTACTATAATTAACATCACTGAATCAATACAACATTATGAATGACACGATCCAATCTGAAGAGCCAGAACACAAGTTAACACTGCGCCATCTTAAGCTTGATGATTATCCGGACCTGAAACAGATCATGGATCTGGTATATCCTGGATTAGGAGGCGCATGGCCAGAAGATAAGCTTCGTGCGCAATTGACTGTTTTCCCTGAAGGACAGATTGGTATTGAAGATCATGGACATATCGTTGGAGCAGCATTTGCCGTGATCGTGGACTATGATAAATTTGGTGACCAGCATACTTATGACCAGATCACAGGTGATGCGTACCTGACGACTCATGACCCACAAGGAGATGTGCTGTATGGAGTCGATGTGTTCGTGTCACCGGCTTATCATGGTATGCGCTTAGGTAGACGGCTCTACGAGGCGCGCAAAGAGTTATGTCAAAACTTAAACCTCAGGTCGATTATTGCTGGGGGGCGTATCCCTAATTATAAAAACTACGCAGACACGCTAACGCCTCAAGCTTATATTGAACGCGTTAAAAAGAAAGAAATATACGACCCGATTCTTACCTTTCAGTTATCGAATGATTTTGATGTTAACCGGATTCTAAATGCTTATCTACCTGAAGATAAAGATTCAAAAGGGTATGCCACCCTTTTGGAATGGCATAATCTTTATTATGATCCCAGCAAAACGCCATTAATTGGCGTGCCTAAAACCAGCGCCCGGATTGGTTGCGTTCAGTGGCAAATGCGCTCTTTCAAATCGGTGGAAGAGTTAATACAACAAGTTGAATATTTTGTTGATGCGCTCTCACACTATCAATGTGACCTGGCGTTATTCCCCGAATTCTTCAATGCTCCGCTGATGGGAATTGAAAACCATTTGTCATCTATTGATGCGATTAAAGCGCTGGCAGTCTATACCGATCAAATCGTGGAAACCATTTCAAAACTGGCGGTTAGTTATAATATAAATATCATTGCTGGTTCTATGCCGATTATAGAAAATGATCAATTATTTAATGTAGCCTATTTATGTCGTCGTGATGGCACCCAGGAAACGCAATACAAGCTTCATCCAACGCCTCATGAAAAGCGGGATTGGATCATGCAAGGCGGCAATCAACTGAAAGTTTTTGATACTGACTTTGGTAAAATCGGTGTGTTGATCTGTTACGATGTCGAGTTCCCTGAACTGGCTCGTTTGCAAGCAGATCAGGATATGCAAATTTTATTTGTTCCATTTTGGACGGATACTAAAAACGGTTATCTGCGAGTGCGCTGCTGTGCTCATGCGCGGGCTATAGAAAACGAATGTTATGTTGCTATTGCAGGAAGTGTCGGTAATCTGCCCAAGGTAGATGGCGCGGATATTCAATACGCACAATCAGCGGTGTTCTCACCCTCTGATTTTGCATTTCCACACGATGCGATTATGGCAGAAACCACACCTAATACTGAGATGACGCTGATCGTTGATCTTGATTTGGAAAAGCTAAAAAAATTGAAAAATCAGGGATCAGTCCAGAATTCTTTGGATCGTCGTCGCGATTTATATAAAATCGAATGGCTGAATAAATAGCTTTTATACCTTTCTGTTTGACCCACGGACTCAGGTTTTTATTTTTGTAGTCGCGAATTTAAAGACCTGGCCTTGTAGGTGCAAAGCTATGCTTGCGTAAAAGGGTAACTGCTTTTCCGAGAGATAGACATTCCCAATAAGACGAAAATAAGATGCTTAGATCGGAAAAATATTTCTTAATTCCATTTTAAATCAAAAATAAAAAGTGACGTATCCAGTTATTTTTGATTAGCTAATTTGTGGAGGTACCTCAGAGGATGTCCCTTTATTTTTGATTGGTCGTTTCAAGGAAAAGATTGAGTAATTGACTGGTATAAGAGAAGAGTGATGCCCAGGAAAGTAAGGTGAGCTAACAGGTTGTGTAAGATAATGGATGATATTTAATCTGTAGCTGACTCTAGTTATTCATCGCACGCTTCATGATAGGTTTGAGGACTCCTGCTACAAAGATTGATTCACTGCACGACGAATCAATTGTAACGGTAGAATTTTCGATTTTTATCATAACGCGAGCAATGAAGTGACAGTGACGAATTATTTTTTTATAAACTGATAAATATCGCCATATGTCGCTTTCAGTGTCATATTATTCTCATCCTTATTGACCACAGAAAATTTATCAAATCTACCTGCTCTACCTAAAATGGCAACATTTAATTTACCATCTTTAATTTCATAATTTACCGGTAATTGATCATAATAACTGCCATTGCGTGGAATATGCGTAATAGTGACCTTACCATTATTAAATATCCAAGTGTCTTCCCGAGCCGAGGTTTCCTGTGATTTTTCAGATTTTTTAGTATAATCCAGAACCCACGATCCCTGAATATTTTGATCAGTTAATGGCATACTTTCAGCATATACATTACCACTCAATAATAAAAAACCTGATAAAGCCATACTTAAATTTATTTTTTTCATTTTATTTTTTCTATTTAATTTATATCGAATCACCATTGTACGCGCTCACTTTCAATAAAGTATTTTTATATTCTAATTACTAAAGTTTCGGAGTTTATTTTAGCCCCCGAATTAACCTCATACCCATAATGCATTTGGCCTCAAGCCTTAAAGTCTTGGTGTCAAGTTGCAAGGCTTGCACAAACCAGCAGTGTATGTGTGTATCTATCGTTTCCAGTACAACGGAGACAGCATCGCAAATACCGCTTTAAGTTCTCCAAAGCACCATTGATTACGGCACGAAAGACGTGTCACAGTTTGGCGGTATAGCTAACAGCAGTACTGTTCGTACATAGCTGTTGCCACATGTTAGCGATACTAATCGGTGCGCCTGAACGTTTATTGAAACCAATGCAATTTAAAAACGTCCTCATACCCACATGCCGCCAAAGGCTTGCAAAGACTTTATCCATTAATAGATCGCTTTGCTGCAAATCCTTATTTTTCTATGTAGTGGAGTTAATTTTAATTTTTAACTCCGAAACTTTAGTTATTTAGTTCCAGTTTTTTATAGTTTTGAAATAATAACGTGATTTCGCTAGAATCAGCTTTTCTTTGTTTTCTATATAGGAGGCTAATAAGATCACCAATAAGCCCAGTGCAATTGAGCTAATCCACGGCGCGTTGGAATATAAGTTGATGGCATGTTCCCAGTAAAATAAGAAACCACCTACGACACATAGGTTACCACTGACAAAAGGAATTTTTTCGCGATATTTCATGCCCGCGACGGTTAATAAAATACCGGCTGCAATAGCAATAACAGGGGCCATTGTCTGCTGCTCCAGCACCGCGGCATAACTTAAACCCAGGGTAATCATGGCGCTGATAAAGCGGTAAAGCCGGGCATGATAATCAACCTTAGCAGATAAGGTAAATAATATGATGGCAATGGGTAATAGCCAAATGAAAGCAGCATCTTTTGCCACTACAAATTCATTTAATATGATCACCCAGATAGCGATTGCCGCAAAAGTCCCTAGCCATTGCGCTATATAAATTAGTGTGCTGGATTGTGTATAGCGCTTAACATCATAGATACAGTAGCTCACCAGCATGGCAGACACGACTATGGCTAATAAATAAGAGGCGGGGTGCAATAAACTGCGGCCGACCAAAATCCACAGAGGTAAACTGATCAATACCCTGGCGGCAAGACCTTCTGCCAGGCGCATACTGGTATCATTATGCAAAAAGGATTCAGTCCGCCTTAAAAAAATAAACAGGGCGGCAATGATAAAAGGAATAAGCGTTGCATCCCGAACAGGCAGTATTAATAAGCTATTGCTGATAACCGACGCCCACAAAAGCGTTTTGAGGTGTTTGCGCGCTAAAATGGAATAACTGGCGTAGCTGACTAAAAATAATAGTAAACCGGTAATTATAAAGTCCATGGCAATCACCAGTGGACTGACTTGCATAAATTGTAACCAGCTGTACTCCGGTTGCAGGGCGTTATTGCCATGCCAGTAAGCATAAATCATCGCAGCAACCTGTGAAACTTGTACCGGTAAAAATGCAGCACCCAAGCTAAAAAATATTCTCGCGCCTTTGGTTTCATGAAATAGATATGCGCAGACTAATCCACCGCCACATAGTAATAAAGTTAGACCTAAACCTATCCAGTAGCGATAAGAGGGTAAGATGTCCTCATGTCCCTGGAGCATAAAGCTAATAGCGGACAGAATAATTAAAAGAGAGCCTATCCAGCGTAAATAGCGAGTGATTTTTGCTGTCAGGCTGATTGATTCTTGATTGTCGTCAGCTTGCGCTTCAGACTGGTTGTGTAATTCTTGAATATCATTTGCGTACATTGCTTTTCTCCTAGTGATTATTTTTTGCTGAGTCGTCTTGCTCAGTAAGTTCATCCAGCATCATTTTTAATTCCAGCTCATCTTCTTCTTGTTCAAAAGGCTTGGCAAAATGATCGATATCAATTGCTGATTCGGGGGTTGAAAACTCAGAGCTGACGACTGAACCTTCCCAACGCTGAAAAACATTTTGTACGTCTTGTAGTGGGTTGCCTTGACTATTGCCCAATATTCCCTGTAGGCTGGCGCGATTCTGTCTGGCGGAGAGAATTTCTTTTTTATTTTTAAGGGACAGTAACTGTTCCTGAATAAGCGTCAGGTCAGTACGTATTTTTTCTTCTTGTGCGCTGCTGTTCTGATATTGCTGCTCAAGCACTTTGATTTGTTGCTGTGTCTGACGTAAGCGCTTAACACATTGCAGCGCTTTTTGTTCATCCTGTGCTTTGGCTTTAAGTGCGCGTTCAGACCATAAGCGCATTTGCTCGTGTTGATCTGATAACTGTTGTTGATACTGTGCTGACATTGTGCTGACACGGTGCAAATGTAAGCGAGTCTTTGATGCCATAGCTTGTAGTTCTTCAATAGCAACACCTGCTAATGCTTCATGGTTTTCGAATTCATCGGCTACGTGGTCGATTTGGCCTTTAATGCTAACAAAGATGCGTTTTAAACTGTTCATGGTGTATGTCCTGTGTTTTAGTGTAATCGTATTGAATATAGCAATCATAATGCCAATATTTAATAGTTATAAAAATCAGATAGATAGATTATATTGAGTGATGACAATAGTTGTTGTATATACATTTTATGAATACATGCCATACTCATGATGAACAGATGATGTATTTTTAGAAAGATCCGAATCGCAACTATGCAAAAACTATCAGCAGAACAGCAAGCATTTTTTACTCAGGTAGCGGCGCTGGCTTTTTTGAATCCATTTAGTGAACAAAGAGAGCAAGAAGACTGCAAGCTATTGCACATTGCGCCAGGGGAAATGGAAATATTTCAGCGCAGTGAAAAAATTCAAGTGTTACTGCAGGCTCAATTACAGGCACTACAGCCCTTGAGCGAATTTCATCTCGCAGCTTATCAGGGAAGGGTTCAGGAGATAATGAAGTTTTCCTGGTTGTTTTATCAATTTCATGAATTTCAAGCGCAGTTCAATCAGTTTATTGATGAGCAGAAGTTATTAGGAGATACTCCGCTTGAGTTAAGTTTTACCAAAGAAATCAGTCAACGCTTTCAGCACGCTGGTTTTAATCAGTTGGAAACAGAAAAATTTATCGCGCTGTTTTACCAGCTGAATCGAGGCTTTTATTTTATTAGTAATTCAATATCAGGTAATTGTCCCTCTATAGTCGAATTGCGCATGCGTCTGTGGAATAATATTTTTACTTTTAATCCGCAATGGTATATGGATTATCTGTGTGGAAAAATGGAGGACTTCTCTACTTTATTGCTTGGCGCGACTGGTACAGGGAAAACGCTGGTGGCTCACACTATCGGTTGTTCAGGTTTTATACCTTTTGATTTAAGTAAAAAGCGCTTTAAGGAAAGTTTTACGCGCTCATTTCAGTTTATAAATCTTTCCCAATACGCCAGTTCCCTTTTAGAATCTGAATTATTCGGGCATAAAAAAGGCGCGTTTACCGGTGCGATAGAACACCATCAAGGTTTATTTGACCGGTGTAGTGAATATGGCGCGGTGTTTATCGATGAAATAGGCGATATAGACCTACCCACGCAGGTCAAATTGTTAAATGTGATTCAGGACAGAACCTTTTCGCCGCTTGGCAGCCACGAAAAATTGCGTTTTTCCGGGCGAGTGATTAGTGCCACCAATCGCAATATCAGTCAGCTAAGAAAATCAGGGCATTTTAGAGACGATTTATATTATCGTCTATGCTCTGATGTCATTGAAGTACCGAGTTTGCAGCAGCGGATACAGGAAAATCCGCAAGAATTGGGGCATTTAATCGCGTGTCTGTTAATGCGTATTACTAATATTAGCGCGCCACAATTGGCAGCACAGATAGAAAAAGCTATTCGCACGCAGGTGCCAGATTATTATCCCTGGCCGGGTAATGTAAGAGAACTGGAGCAATGTATACGCCGTATTTGCTTAACCGGACGATGCAGTATTGCTGATGATACGCATCTAGCGGACGAGCATAAAGGTTTTCATCTGACGGGCCACGATGGGGGAAGTAGCGCGCAACATGTATTACAGCAGTACTGCCGATTTTTATATGAGCGCCACGGTAGCTATGAGTCGGTGGCTAGAATTACACAACTGGACAGGCGCACAGTGAAAAAGTATATAGTTGCTTGAGTGTTTTTAAAAGAGTACCTAGCGCTCTAAATAATTGATAAATAAGGCATATTTAATTTTCGATTTAACACTTTTGTTGTTTTTTGTCTGGGAGCGCGGGCGGCTCTCGCCCGCATAGGGTTAATAAAATCGGGCAAGCTGTCAGCCCTCTCAGCGTTTTGAAAATAAAAAAGTGTAAATTTCTTTGCAGGCAATATGAAAGACGTCATAAATAAATTATCGATTCTGAAGTGGCTATACCCCCTATGTCAACATACCTGTCGCCTGTAAAATTTTATTTTAGGAGACAGAAATGGCATCATATACCCAGGAATTTAAAGTACAATCCGTAGAGAAAGCATTATCCAGACGACCTGATCAAACGCTCAAGAATATTGCCGATGATTTACGTATTGGCTATTCAACGCTTCAAAGATGGATCCACTTAGCCAAGAAGAATAAACTAGAAAACCCTGAATCAAGTATGTCGAAAGAAAAAAGCCCCCAAAACTGGACTAAAACGCAACGCTTTGAAGCCATCATGGATTGTCACGGCATGAAAGATGAGCAACTTAGCGCCTATTGCCGAGAAAATGGAATTTACCCGCACCATGTAAAGGAATGGAAATCAGCATTCCTATCAGAAAATCAAACCTCTGAAGCTGTCTCCAGGCATGAACAAAAAAAGCTTAAACAAGAAAATAAGCGACTACAGAAAGAACTGAACCGTAAGGATAAAGCACTCTCTGAAACTGCAGCCTTACTGGTGCTATCAAAAAAGTGCCAAGCGATCTGGGGGGAAAAGGAGGTCGATTAATCTCCTTCCCAGATCGCAAGCAATACTGTGCACTCATTGATGAAGCAGTGCAAAATGGAGCAAGACAACAACTGGCTTGTGAGCTTGTTGGCATTGCATCCCGTACTTATCAACGATGGAACCAGGGTGAAGCATTGTCAGAAGACCAACGAATTTATAATAATGCTCCTGCACACAACAAGTTATCAGAGGCTGTCAGGCAAGAAATACTAGAGGTCATTAACCGACCTGAATATAGCGCATTAACCCCTTATCAAATAGTGCCTACATTATTGGATATAGGGCAATATATTGCCTCAGAATCAACATTTTACCGGGTAATGAAAGAATATAATCAGCTTAAACACAGGGGTAAAGAGACAGCAGCTCAACGCAAGAAACCCCAGTCACTAAAAGCGTAAAGCCAATGAAATCTATTCATGGGATATTACGTACTTGCTAAGCCCGATAAAGGGACAGTACTATTATTTGTACATGGTCATGGACATTTACAGCCGAAAAATAGTCGGCTGGCAGGTTCATGATTGTGAATCCAGTGCTCATGCCGCTGATTTGATAGAAGATATTGCCTATCGAGAAAAAATAGATAAAAACCAGCTGGTCATTCATTCCGACAATGGAAGCCCAATGAAAGGAGCGACATTAAGAGCAAAAATGATTGATCTGGAAATCACGCCATCGTACAGCAGGCCTCGTGTCAGCAACGATAATCCTTATTCGGAGTCCTTGTTTAAAACGGTCAAATACCATTACACCTATCCAGAAGACCCGTTTACAGATTTAAGCGAAGCAAGAACCTGGGTAGAAAAGTTTGTGCATTGGTATAACGATGAACATCAACACAGCGCAATTAAGTTTGTGACACCTAATCAGCGTCATAATGGCTTAGACAGCACAATACTGGAAAACAGAAAGAAGGTTATTGAGCAAGCCAGGAAGAACCATCCTGAGCGCTGGAATGGACGTAAAACAAGGAACTTAACACCCATTGGCGATGTTTATCTCAACCCAGGCAAGGATAAAAATAACGTAACTGAAAATAAATTACCATTGAAAAATGCAGCTTAAGCTGACTATAAAGCAACAGGTGACAATGAGTCGCCCATTACCCTTGCATAAATACCTTGGGGGCTTGGGGGCAAAGCCCCCATATACTTGCGTAGCAAGTTTTATATCACGAAAATGCGACAGGTTGGTTGACATTTAGCGCTGAGGATACACACAACATGAATTAATCATAGAGAGCAGAGCTTTTATAGCAAAAAACTCTGCTTTCTTTAAATTCTAAATGGTATAAAATTTCATAGCTTTTACGATTACATTACTGAATGTTGCTAGCCTGGAGGGTTTTTAATAAGAAGGCATTGATTTGATGATTAACATCAGTAGCTCAACTTAAACTTGCCTCCTCTGGAGCGCAGATTGGTGCCCTCCCCAGGGAAATATTGCAATTCCATGTCCTTTAAGCATGGATATTGAATGGATAACATTATGTATCAAAATCTGGCTTATTTGGCTATTTTTCTATTTATTTATAGTTCTTGCAGTGGTGGACTTGAACGTACGCCCATTAACGGGGCAGTTGTGTTTACAGCATTTGGTCTGATCTTTGGTCCTTTAGGCTTCGGGCTTCTGAATTTAAAACTCGACGCGGAAGGCTTGCGTTCGCTTGCTGAACTAACTCTGGCTTTGGTGCTGTTTACCGATGCGGCTAATGCTAATACAGGTGTGCTTAAACATAATATCAAAATCCCTCAGCGCTTATTGTTGATTGGATTACCACTCACCATTCTGCTTGGTTTCGCTATCGGCGTGTTAATTTTTGATGATTTGACTTTGCTGGAGATTGCCATACTGGCAACCATGTTAGCGCCCACCGATGCCGCATTAGGCAAGGCGGTGGTAACAGATGAATCGGTTCCAGGAAAAATGCGCGAGAGTTTGAATGTGGAAAGTGGTTTGAATGATGGTATTTGTGTACCGATTCTATTTGTGTTTCTCGCGCTGGCGACGCAAGCCAACGCTGAAGCAAGTACCTCAATACTGGCACTCAAGCTGGTTGCGGAACAGATCGGTATCGGACTTGTTATTGGTGGTGGGCTAACTTTTCTGGCTAGCATTGTACTCAAAACATTTACCGAACGCGGTTGGGTGACAGAAACCTGGCGGCAATTGCCTGTAGTGGCACTGGCGGTAGTCTGCTTTGCTACAGCTCAGATAATGGGTGGCAGTGGATTTATTGCAGCCTTTGTCGGTGGATTATTATTTGGTTGCTTAGTCAAGCAACATAAACATGTGTATCTGCTGGCTGCCGAAGGAACGGGGGATACGCTAGCTTTGCTTACCTGGGTGGCATTTGGCGCTGGCGTGGTCGGTCAGTATTTAGGCTATTTTAGTTGGCAGGTGATTGTTTATGCGCTATTAAGTCTTACTGTGGTGCGCATGTTGCCTGTCTTTCTTGTGCTTTCCGGAATGAATTTTCGCCCCAATGAAAAACTGTTTATAGGGTGGTTTGGCCCCCGCGGCCTGGCAAGCATTGTATTCGCCGTGATTGTGCTTAATGAACACCTCCCGGGAGGAGCTACTATTATCGTCACCGTAGTTTGTACAATAATAATGAGCATTATTGCCCATGGACTTAGCGCGAATCCACTGATTGCGATGCTTGTGGCGCGTATTAAGGCAAGAAAAAACACAAAATGACTCTACCCGGAAATACAAAAGACGCGTTTAAAAATAGTATTGGCAATGGGCTGGGATAAACCCATATGGACATGCTATACAGTTGCTTTTGAAGTGTTCTGGTTGATTAGGCCATAACATTCCGGCAATGGCTTGCAGGATCGGATAGAAAAAAATCTGGTCATTACAAACCCGCACTGATCGATACATCTGTTACTCACAAAAAATGGAAACATTCTATTCGCCACGCATTCGAACTGAACGACTGATCGTAGTCGGTCGCATCCTGCTGGCGGTTTTATCATTGATTGTGATCTGGCTGGATCCGTATGAGTCTTCCAAATACAGCTATGCCACGCATATCATGCTTTCTGCTTATCTGGGCTATTCCCTGCTTTTGACCCCTCTGGTTTGGCTCTCTTCCGTGCGTGTTAACACGGCAGGGTTCATGACTCATATCATCGACATAATTATCTTTACTTCGTTGGTGTATTTTACCGGAGGCATAGACAGTCCTTTTTTTGCCTATTTCATTATTTCCATATTCTGCGCCGCCTTGCGCTGGCAAGAACATGGCACCTTATGGACCACGCTGACCTATCTGTGTTTATTTATCGGCATGGGCCTGTCCATGGAAATCATCCACAATGCGCGAAATTTCGAACTTAACCATTTCATCATCCGCTGCTTTTATCTGGCAGGCGTTGCCTCACTGCTGGTTTATCTGACCGCCTATGACAAGCGCGTAAGAACTGAACTGGCCAAACTTAATGACTGGCCCAATCATACCGATCCCTCCAGCCCGCCACAGACTGTAACCCACAACGCGCTGACTTACGCAATTGAAGTCATAGACGCGCCGCGCTTACTCATGGTTTGGGAGGAGAGGGAAGAACCCGTGTGCCATATCATCTATCTGTCAGCTGAAACATTCCAGTGGCAGAAAATGCCGCCCAATAGTTATCAGCCGCTGGTCGCTAAGGAATTCAAGCACAGGGATTTTTTCTGTCAGAATGCGGCCAGTGCTTCAGCTGATGTGATACTCACTGCAAACAAGGGTTTCAGACATCAGTCCGGCTCTCCGCTGGACGCTGAACTGATTGCGCATTACCATATCCGCCAGGTTATTGCGCTGGAATTAAGCGGGCAGTCAGGGTAAACGCATTAAAAGCACTTTAAAGACAAGGCGATAGCCACCATAGTATTTTTTTTACCCAGAGCCCCCATGAATTGTAGTTTAGTTGAGCATTTCTCCCTTCTGACGGACCCAAGAATTGAGCGTAAAAAACTTCATAAGCGCATGGATATTATAGTCCTTACTATGTGTGCAACCATAAGTGGAGCTCAGGGTTGGGATGCGATTGAAGAATTTGGACTGAATAAACTGGATTGGTTAAGGCAGTTTATTCCGTTAGAAAATGGCGTACCCTCTAATGACTGTATCGCCTATGTCATATCGCGCTTGTCACCTAAAGAATTCCAGCACTGCTTTATGGGTTGGGTTAACGCTGTGCGTGAAGAACTTCCAGAAGAGATTATTGCTATTGACGATAAAACCTCTCGCCGTTCTCATGATCGCAAAAATGGCAAAAAACCACTGCATATGGTCAGCGCTTGGAGATGTCCCAGTAGTCTGGTTTTAGGGCAAGAAGCAACAGAAGAAAAATCGAATGTTGTACAGCCATTCCCAAATTATTACAGCTGCTAGAGTTAAAGGGCTGTCAGTGTGCCATTGCTAAACAAATTATTGATCAAGGCGGTGATTATTGCTTAGGTCTTAAAGGTAATCAAAGTGACTTACACGAAGCGACAGAAGATTTTTTTGTCACAGCTCGGCAATATGAATTTCAAGGAATCAATTATAGTTACCATGAGGAAGTGGATAATAATCATGGTCGATTAGAAAAACGTCGCTACTGGATTTGCGATGAATTATGCACACTCCCTAAAACGGAGTTATGGAAAGGCTTAAAAAGTATTGGCTTAGTTGAGCGCGAGTGCCATGAAGGCGATAAAGTGATGCTGGAGCAACGCTATTTTATTAATTCAATTCCCGCTGAGGCCAAGCCATTTGCTCGTGCTGTGCGTAGTCAGTGGGGAATAGAAAATAAGCTACACTGGCGTTTAGATGTGGTTTTTCGTGAGGATGACAGTCGAATTCGAAAAGGTGAAGCGCCTGCAATTATGACCACAGTCCGACATATTTGTTTAAACTTATTCCAGAATGAACCTTTAAAACTCAGTGTTAAGAAAAAAATGAACAAAGCCGCCTGGAATGATAGCTTTAGAGCTAAGTTATTGTTAGGGCGATAATTTTAATGCGTTTACCCTGGAAAGTATGGCTTCCTGGGAGAGTATTTCCGAAAATCAACTTGCTTTTCAGCGACGCTTAATGGAAGTTTATGCGGGTTTTGTAGAGCATACCGATCGTCAGGTAGGAGTATTATTAAAAGGTCTCGAAGAACGTGGTTTGAAAGATAATACTCTGGTGATTTATATCTTTGGCGATAATGGTTCCAGCGCCGAAGGACAAAATGGTAGTATCAGTGAGTTATTGGCTCAAAACCAGATTCCTACGACTATCGAGCAACAAATAACCGCACTGGATAAACTGGGTGGGTTGGATGCACTAGGAAGCGCAAAAACAGACAATATGTATCATGCTGGTTGGGCTTGGGCGGGCAGTACAGCGTTTAAGAGCACCAAACTGGTTGCCGCACATTTTGGTGGAACCCGTAATCCTATGGTCATTTCCTGGCCTAAACGTATTAAACCCAGCGCAATACCTCGTGCGCATTTTCTGCATGTGAATGATGTTGTTCCTACTATTTACGATATTCTGGATATTCAGGCGCCTCAGGTAGTAAATGGTTATGTGCAAGACCCTATTGATGGCTTGAGTTTTGTATATACCTTTGATGATGCAAAGGCAGTGAGTCAAAAACATACACAGTTTTTTGATAATAATGGCAGTCGCGGTGTTTATCACGATGGCTGGTTTGCTAGCACTTTTGGTCCACTAAAGCCTTGGATCTCTGCCCAGAAAGGGCTTGCGGAATGGGCTTCCAATAAAGATGTCTGGCAACTTTATGATTTGCGCAATGACTTTTCGCAGGCACATGATGTTGCAGTGCAATATCCAGAAAAACTTGCTGAAATGCAACAATTATTTCTGCAGGAGGTAAAAGATAAAAAAGATTTTCCTATAGGCTCAGGTATTTGGCTGCGCATACACCCGGAAGATATATCTAAAACGGGTTATACACGCTGGAAATTCAACCAAAATACCCGTCGAATGCCTGAATTTACTGCCCCTGGACTGGGTCGTCAGTCAAACACAGTGCATATTGAACTTGAAACTGATCTAAACGCAAGTGGTGTACTCTATGCGACGGGAGGCTCAAGCGGTGGCTTAACACTGTATATGGACCAGGGAAAACTGGTTTATGAATACAATATGATGATTATCGAACAATATTCGGCAACTAGTCAAAACGCTTTATCAGTCGGGAAGCATAAAATTGATGTTATCACCGTGATAGAAGGTAATAAATCCGGAGCGGGAGGAACAGTGTCTCTAGTTGTTGATGGTCAGGAGGTGGGTAAAGCCACTTTAAAGCGCTCAGTACCAATGCTGTTTACAGCAAGCGAAACTTTTGATGTAGGAATTGATTTAGGTTCTCCTGTTTCGCTTAATTACGAGTCCCGTCGACCTTTTGCTTTTGAAGGCAAAATTAAATCGGTGATCGTTGAAATGAATTGACGCAGAATGTTAAACGCTCAGAAAGAGGGGCGGATACTGCTGTAAATTAAATTTTATAATGTAGAGCAGTCTTGAGCCTTACTATTAATTATTTTTATATGCGAGATAAACTTATGTTGTAATCGAGTATCGATAAATTTACATACAACTTGTTGCTATAATTGTTGGGTGATTATTTTCCTTGCAGGCGAGCATTGCCAGTGCTGATAGTACGCCAAATGAAATATTTAAACAGCTTGGATTTTCCGAACAGGAAATTCAGGACGTGATGGATAAAATTATCAAACGCATGCCCAAGTAGCATTCTGAATAAGAGTTAGCCGTGACCGTAGCCTTCTGGATTAAAAAGGAGGCGGAACAATTGAGAAATAATTTCCTGCAAGGGGCATCGATTGATAGACATGATGATATCGTCAGTCATCAATTTATTAACCCAGATTCTGAGATTCCTGAATTGCAGTTAACGGCAGATGAACAAAAGGAGATAGACGAGATTATAACAGCCAAACCGTGTAATGCATTAAATTAAAGCGCTGATCAAATCAAGGCTTTTAATGTATTGGCTAATAATACGGATACACAAAGAAATGCGGCAGTAGTTAATCAATTGCAAAGCGTATTAAAATCAGGCTATCAATCCTATCGTTAAGGTAGGGCTTCCGCGATTGCTCCCTATCAGCGTGAAGATAATAAGCAATATAATTTGGGTGATTATTTTAGTAAAAACCGCCAGGCTATCTTACCTGCGCTCCGTCAGAATTATCCTGAGTTTTATAAAGCATTGAACGATTTTTCGCGTTATAAACCTGCCGGCCTGCAGGAGCCTATATATTATTGAAATTAACCCATCTTCGTCACTTTTATAAGTACTATCCTTACAAATCAACATCTTGAATTTTTAAAACGTGGCCAGTTGGCACTACAAATTTTGTATTTTTGTGCAAATTATTGAATTTCGACAAAAAGTTATTGGAAAATTATTTCAATAGATGATATTGAAGAAAAATTTCCTAAAAGTCAATAGTTTTATGGCAAAAAATGATAAAAATGGCACTACAAGGTATTTTAAAAAAATGCCTTTGATTTTGAAGGATATTTTTGGATGAAAAATCGTCAGGAACTATGAATCAATGACTTGGAGAGACCAAAGTGACGAAGATGGGTTAACATTGCAGGAGCGTCCAGCATATGCTTTGGAATACCGGATGGCGATGCAGGAAAATGGAGCTGAATTTATGGCATCCGCGTATGTCTTTAGCAGCATAGTCTTGCCTTTAGAGTCGTCTAATTTATACTTTTGGAATATTTACGACAGAAGCCTTTTCTTTCTTGTGAATATAGGGTTGTCATGATTTTTATGTTTTCTATTTGATGTTATGATTTCAAATTAGGCGAAAACTATTCTGAAACAACGGGCCACCAAAACGTCTACAGGTCTAAAAGTTGTTTAAAAAGGAGCCCAAAAGGAAGGGCATAAAAAAGTTCAGCAGACTCAACTGGTCTTTAGACGGCTTCAGTCTTCAGTTATCAATTGACATTCATAGCGCGAAATTTTCAATGAATCAGACCAGTAACTACGGGATAGCCCGGTTTTCTGTTTAAGGTGCTGCACAAAATCAGTGGGGTTAGCAAGTGACTCCCAGACAGAAGGTAAAAATGTCCCGCATTTTGCTCCTTCTTGCATAATCAATCCATCTATACCAGGACGTAATTGGCTAATTAAGTCTTCTTCAGAGTAGAAACTCATTGCCTCGGCAGGGCTAAGAATAGAAATGTGTATCTGCAATTGCGAGTATTCTTGTTTGGTTAAAGGCGGAAAGCGTCGGTCAAGGAAAGCGGCAGCATAGGCATTTTCTGCGATATCGATAACTAATGGTCTTGTTGCTTGCAGCATACCAATACAGCCACGCAGTTGGTGCTTAATTTCCAGGGTGACAAAGGTCGCTCGCTGTGCTTGTAATTCGGGCGGGAAATCCTGGCTATTTACGGGGAGTGGGCGGCCCTTTTGCAGTCCATAAGCAATAGAGTCTTTGGCGATTTGTATTAATCGCTGTTGTTGTGATTTAGTTAATGACATAAGCACCGTACCCCACTACGCGGTTTTTATCACCCGCGGTATCCCCAGAATTTCTAAGATCAATGGTTTTAACGTGTAATGATTTCTTTTTAGCAAGTGCTAATAAGCCACTGATAGGACCGCGACCACAAGCACTATCGTAATTCAGGTGTTGATAGTCAAGCTGCTCAATTTTATCGCTAGTTTCCTTATCCAGGCGTTGTGCTGTGGCATAGTCATGGAAATGACTAAGATCTGAACTGATAACGATGAGATTCTCTTTTTTACCATAAAATAATGCCAGTACCTGCTCTATCCTCTCGGCGGGGCAATCGCCAACGACAATGGGAATTAAACTAAACGAGTCCAGCGTCATTTGCAGGAAAGGGAGTTGCACTTCCAAGCTATGTTCAGCTAAATGTGCCTGATCCAGATAATCGACAAAAGGAAAGCGAGTTAAGGTGCTTATGTTTTGCTTGTCCAGAGGGATATCGCCTAAAGGTGTGCTGAAGGCATCCGCATGAGAGAGTGCTAGACCGCTAAAAGCAACTTGATGAGAAGGGCCTAATAACACGACGCGTTTAATAATATGCTGTAACGGTCGTAAGCGAGCATAGGCAGTTGCTGCAATGGCGCCTGAATAAATATAACCCGCATGAGGCACTATTATCGCCTTGGGTGATTCATCAGACAAAGGCGCCTGTTCCAGATAGTTAGTTATCATCGCTTTTAAGGTGACCGGATTGTCTGGGTAAAACGATCCGGCAACTGCCGCTTGCCGTAGAGTGCTCATGAAATTTCCCCTTATTATTATTGATTTATATATTCACTGTATATTCCAATTGGTGGTAAATTACAAGTCTAAAGAATATCGTTGTTTAATCTTTTGTGCCGGAGGTGGGGAAATGGGTATTCAGGAAAGTACGGCAACAGTTGTTGCTACGCGTTATTGGCATGATTTGGGGGATGGACGTATACAGTGTGATTTATGCCCCAGGTTTTGTAAACTACATGAAAACCAGCGCGGTCTGTGTTTTGTCCGTCAAAATCAGGGGCAGAAGGTTGTTTTAACCAGTTATGGTCGCTCTAGTGGTTTTGCTATTGATCCTATAGAAAAAAAGCCATTGAATCATTATTATCCAGGTTCATCGGTGTTTTCCTTTGGTACTGCGGGATGTAATCTGGCCTGTAAATTTTGTCAAAATTGGGATATCAGTAAGTCACGCGAAATGGACTCATTAATGAGCGTCGCTGGACCTGAGGCAATTGCTGAAAAAGCAGCTGAGCTTGGGTGCTTAAGTGTTGCTTATACCTATAATGATCCGGTGATTTTTCATGAGTATGCTATTGATACTGCGATTGCTTGTCGTGAATTAGGTATCAAATCGGTTTCAGTTTCGGCGGGTTATGTTTGTCCCGAACCCAGGGCGGAGTTTTATCAAGTGATGGATGCGGCAAATATTGATTTAAAAGCTTTTACAGAGCGCTTCTACTATAAAATTACCGGTGCTCATTTGGCACCTGTATTGGATACTTTGCGTTATATACAGCATGAGACGCAAGTGTGGCTGGAGTTGACAACTTTGATTATTCCTGGAGAAAATGATTCTAGTAAAGAGTTGGAGCAAATGACAAAATGGGTAGTTGAAAATCTGGGTAGCGATGTGCCTATGCACTTTACCGCTTTTCACCCTGACTGGAAGATGCGGGATAAACCCTCTACTCCAGTGGTTTCATTGCTAAAGGCGAGAGAGATTGCTTTGAAAAATGGTGTCCGTTACGCTTATGTGGGTAATGTTCATGATAAAGCTGCTGATAGCACCTATTGTCATGCTTGTGGAGAGTTATTAATAGGGCGTGACTGGTATCAGTTGTCCGAGTGGAATTTGACCGCAACGGGGGCATGTAGGGCCTGTGGCACACAATGTGCGGGTCACTTTGCAGCGCAACCAGGGCATTGGGGTGCTAAGCGCGTGGCTGTGGATATGTCGCCTTAGTGTGCTGGATTTGCTGTGTTTTGTAAGCGCATTAATACTAATACTAAGATGATGGCAGGCAACCCCACTGCCGAAGCATATAAAAAAAACAGGGAATAGCCATAGCTATCGACTATGATGCCGGATAAGCCGCCCATTAATTTTGCAGGTAAAGTCATTAATGAGCTGAATAATGCGTATTGGGTCGCTGTATAGGCGCTATTGGTTAAGCTGGATAAATAGGCGATAAACACAGATGTGGCAATGCCTCCACTAAGGTTGTCCGCACTGATAACCATAGCAAGCAGGCTTAGATTTGGCTCTGAGAGGGCAAGTAATACAAATAATAAATTGGTGCTGGC
The DNA here is from genome assembly GCA_942491615.1 of uncultured Gammaproteobacteria bacterium. Lineage (GTDB taxonomy): Bacteria > Pseudomonadota > Gammaproteobacteria > Methylococcales > Methylomonadaceae > Methyloprofundus. The sequence goes on along the minus strand of CALOCH010000001.1, from coordinate 91,199 downwards.
AACGAGTATTGCGCCCAATAACAATGGTATCATTAGTCCATAACGTAGCACCAGAACACCGCCTAATGATGCGCCCAAAATAGTCATAAAAAAACCAAAGATTTTACTAATATCGGCGATATCTTTTTTGCTAAATCCCAGGTCTAAATAAAAGGGGTTTGCCATTACTCCCATGGTGATGTCGCTCATCTTGTATAAAGCAATTAGCGCTAAAATCCAGATAGCCGTACTGCCGTTGCGCACAAAAAAATCGGCAAAAGGGCAGATAACGACGTCCGAAAACCAGGCTCCTAGCCGAGCCATAAAACCTTGACGTGATGATATTCCAAGCGTTGTCTCAATTTTATTTTCCAGATCAGTCGTTTGTTTGTTTTGCAGGTGTTTGGGTTCGTTGCTTACAAGTGTCGCCATTATTCCTATAAACATGCACAGTGCCATTGCTGAATAGGCGGCATTCCAGCCTATATATTCGGCGATATAAAATGCCCCGGCACCCGAAACCAGTAACGCGACCCGATAACCAAAGACATACATGGCGGCCATGGCCGCTTGATACTCCGCTGCAATTGCTTCAATGCGAAAGGCATCAATAACTATGTCCTGGGTTGCCGAGCAAAATGCAATCCATACTGCCGTTAGTGCAATGAGTTCAATTTCTGTTTGCGGATCTAATTCAGCTAAGGTCATTAATCCAGCAGCAATGCCAATTTGCGCAAGTAACATCCAGCTGCGGCGCTTGCCTAAGCGTTTGGTTAATAGGGGGAGTGGTAATCGGTCGACCACAGGTGCCCAGATAACCTTGATGGAGTAGGTCAGGCCAACCCAGCTAAAAAAGCCAATAACAGATAAAGTCACACCTGAATCACGCAGCCAGGCAGACAGGGTGGAGAAAACCAGTAAAAAAGGCAGTCCCGCCGAAAAGCCAAGAAAAGACATGCCCAACACTTGCGGGCGCTTATAAGCAGTAAATGATTGCTTCCAGCTATGGTTGGTCATATTAAACTTGATTTAAAGAAGTCTGAAAAATAAAAAAGGGAGCAGAATGAAAATTCTACCCCCTTTTTAATAGTGGTCTCTGATAACTGAATACGTCAGCAGTTAGCCATTAATTAAGTAATGAGCAATAATACTTGCAGCATAACCTAAGGCAATAACAGGCGTCCATTTGATATGACTAAAGAAAGTATATTTATGGTTAGACGAGCCCATTAGTGCAACCCCGGCCGCCGAACCTACAGAAAGCATTGAGCCACCCGTTCCTGCCGTTAATGTGACTAATAACCATTGGTATAAGTCCATATCTAGGTTCATGCTTAATACCGCAAACATCACCGGAATATTATCCACAATCGCAGAAATTAAACCCACTAGAATATTGGCTGGCGTCTGGCCTAATCCATCGTACATGCCGGCTGATAACAATTCCAGATAACCGATATAACCTAAACCGCCTACCGCAAAGACGACGCCGAAGAAAAAGAATAATGTATCCCATTCAGCATCACGTACTTTGTCGAATATATCAAACTGATGATGTTCTTCGCCTTCACCAGAACTGTATAACAACTTAATTCTAAAGCCATAGACCATCAACACACCCAGACCAGCCATCATACCCATAAACGGCGGTAAATGTAACATTTGCTTAAAGCTGACTGCGGTAACAATGGTTAAGGCAAATAATGCACAGACTTGAATTGCACCCGGTTTTAACTCAATGGCTGCTTCATTATTTACGATTGGCTGCTCATCAGGAACTGCCAGATACATAAAGAAAGCTGGCACCGCATAATTCACAACTGATGGGATGAACAGTTTAAAGAAATCAAAAAATTCGGCATAACCTGCTTGCCATACCATCAGTGTTGTAATATCACCAAAAGGGCTAAAAGCACCACCTGCATTAGCAGCGATAACAAGGTTCACGAAGCCAATAGCGATAAATTTTTCATTATCTTTACCAACGGCAAGTACCACAGCACCGACTAGCAGCGCAGAAGTAAGATTGTCGGCAACCGCGGAGAAGAAAAAACGTAATAATTCCGGTAATCCAGAATAATTGCTTGTAACCGAACTGTTTTCTAATCATCCATGAACGTAATGCCTCAAATACATTGCGTTCAGCCATTGCGTTGATATAGGTCATAGCAACCAGTAAGAACAGCATTAGTTCGGCATATTCTTTGAGATTAAACTCAAACGCTTCATGTAGCGCTTCGGTAGATACCCCCGCTTCCGCTGCCAAAATAGCAGCATGCGCCCAGATGATTGCCGCAGCTATAATAACGGGCTTGGATTTGCGTAAGCCGGTGAACTCTTCGGCCATCACAAAACCATAAGCGATGATGAAAATCAGCACGGTATAAATACCGCGCTCTGTCCCCGTCAGCCCTAAATTAGCAATCTGCTCACCAGCCATTGCTAACTGCGGCATACTGAATAGCACCGCAAAAATTAATAATATACGTAACAAAACAACCCCCTAAGCCTTCAATTTAAAAATTATTTTTTAGTATTAAGCAAGATAAAACTCAACCGCTTATGATAGCATTAACCAATAAACTTTGTCATTTAAAGCCTGGCAGTATATGATTAATAACTCTATTCAATTCGCTTACATAAGCGCTTAAATATGTATCAATATAACGATAAAGATCAAACTCTCATTGATGAGCGAGTCTCTCAGTTTCGTGATCAAACTGAACGCTTTTTAAAAGGTGAAATACCTGATGATAAATACCGCGCATTACGTTTAATGAATGGTCTGTATGTGCAGACTCATGCTCCTTTATTGCGTGTTGCCGGGCCATATGGCCTTTTGTCCAGCAAACAGGTTAGAAAACTGGCTTCTATCGCACGTGATTATGATAAAGGATTCTGTCATTTCACCACGCGGCAAAATATTCAGTTTAACTGGCCTGCACTGGAGCGAGTTCCTGATATTTTAGAGGAACTGGCCAGCGTGCAAATGCATGCGATTCAAACCAGCGGCAACTGTCTTCGCAATACCACCTCGGATCAACTGGCCGGTGTTGCTACTGATGAGCTGGAAGATCCGCGACCGTATTGTGAAATTATTCGCCAATGGACGATTTTACACCCTGAATTTGCTTATTTACCACGTAAATTCAAGATTGCAGTCAGTGGCGCAACGCTTGACCGTGCGGCTACGCAATTCCATGATATAGGCTTGCATCTGGTTCAAAATGAACAAGGAGAGATCGGCTTTAAGGTTTTTGTCGGCGGAGGCCTGGGGCGTACGCCAGTGATTGGGCAGGTCATCCGGCCTTTTCTGGAGAAAAAACATTTACTCTCCTATCTGGAAGCGATATTACGCATTTATAATCTCTATGGCCGTCGTGATAACAAATACAAGGCGCGCATAAAAATTCTGGTTAGGGAAACAGGGTTGGCTGAAATTAGTAAAAAAGTCGAGGCAGAATGGGTTTTAATTAAAGATAAGTTAGAACTCAGTGAGGAACGTGTTAAAGCAATGCAAGTACAGTTTGCACCGCCTGATTATCAACCCGCCGCAGCACAAGATACAAGCTTTACAGAAAGGGTAGCGGAAAGCACAGATTTTGCAGCATGGGTTAAGCACAATACTGTTGACCATAAAGTAGAAGGCTATCGTGCAGCCTATATTTCGCTAAAAGCCCCCGATAGCCCTCCAGGGGACTGTACTGATAGCCAGTTGGATGCGATTGCTGCTTTAGCCGATCAATATAGTTTTGGTATGGTGCGTGTGACTCATCGTCAGAATCTGGTGTTAGCTGATGTAAAGCAGGCTGATTTATTTGTGCTATGGCAGAAGCTGGCTGACTTAAAACTAGCGACTCCTAATATAGGCAAAGCCACGGATATGATTTGCTGCCCAGGACTGGATTATTGTTCTTTGGCAAATGCTGGGTCGATAGGTGTAGCGAAAGAGATCAATGAAGCATTAGATTCTATAGACTATGTGCATGATCTGGGGGATCTGAAGATCAATATATCAGGCTGTATGAATGGCTGTGCGCATCAAAGTGTGGGGCATATTGGTATACTTGGTGTCGATAAAAAAGGCGTAGAGTGGTATCAGGTGACATTAGGAGGCTCTTCTGAAAACGATGCTGCTATCGGTGAACGTCTGGGACCTGCTGTTAGCAAAGAAGATATTACCTCCGTTATTAAAACATTGCTTGAAGTTTACGTTGAGCAACGCGCTCATGATGAAGAGTCTTTTCTCACGACTGTAAGACGTGTTGGCATTGAACCGTTTAAGGAAAAAGTTTATGCAACTTATTAAAAATAGAGAAGTAACTCAGGATAATTGGGCTTTTATTGCGGATGATGCGATGTTAAATGAGGATTATAATATTGTTTCCTTAGCTCGCTGGGACCAACAAGGCGACGAATTATCTAAAGCGGCACACTTGGGATTAAGGCTAGACTCAGATGTGTTGATAGAGACCATTGTTGATGATTTAGAGCATTTTCAATTAATTGAACTCTATTTCCCAACGTTTACCGATGGGCGTGCTTTTACACATGCCCGATTATTGCGCAGCCGCTATGGCTTTACGGGTGATATTCGGGTTAGTGGTGATTTTATGCGCGATCAGGTTTATTATCTTAATCGGGTTGGGGTGAGCAGTTTTGTGCTCAATGATCAGGAGAATGCTCAAGCTGTTATTCAATCCATGAATGACTTTTCAGTGGATTATCAAGAATCTGTTGCTTAAGGACTTTGTATAGTTGGCGCTATGGGTTGTTGGGTTGCGTTTTTAATACTTTGCAATAAAGAGTTTAGCCCGATTCAATCTAAGTTTTTAGATTGAATCGGCAAGCAAATATTAAACACTTTCAAGGCAATATTTGACACTTGTCACTTATAAAAATTTAGGGTGTGTTGCACGCACCTGTTTACTAATTAAAGTGTCGCTGGAAAATATTACAAACTGGCTGCGCCCATTATGTTTAGCTGAGTAAAGTGCATCATCATCGCGTTTTACTGCCTGCACTAATCGTGATAGGCATTTCGGTCTGTATTGCTTGTATTATTCTTTGTACTACACGTTGAGCCATTGAAATGTCGGTATCCGCTAAAACAATTAGAAACTCTCGCTGCCAAAACGGACGACAAGATCTTGTTCACTGGCTGTTTTTTGCAGGCAATTAGCCATTTGCACCAGCATTTCATCTCCCTTGATATGACCATAACTGTCGTTAAATCGCTTAAAAAATCAATATCAAATAAGATGATGGAGAAAAGAGTTTAACGCTACGCTGTGCTTTAGGAATTAGCTTCTCTATAAATAATATTAACCGGCGTCTATTCCATAAACCTGGTTAAAAGATCGGTTAAGGAGTCTTGCTCGCTTCGCTGCTTTAATCTAAAAAAATCAGTTCAATTTAAAGTTATAACCTCCAGCACTTAAAATGATTAAGTTTAACTATGGTTTTACCTCCCGAAATAGTTCGCCCAAAGGGTGATCAAGAAATTGAGCCAAAAATCGTGAAATCAGCGCACTGTCAATCTTCCAAATGACGAAGCCAATAGGCAAGGCATAGAAAACAAATAGGCTGTATTCCCAGCCTATAAGGTAATCCAGCCAGCCGATCAAACTGAGGAGGGCTGTTGCAGTGAACAGTGCTAGCCATTGCGGCAAACTTAAGGGCATTTTACTAAGGGTTGATGAAGTGGCTCTACGCTCTTGCATGTCTATGAATTCCGGTATATTACTACATAATTTTCGAGCGGCCATGAAGCAAACTTAGCGCTTCCTGGCGATAAAGTATCATGAAACGAGTAACCAGTGTCGGAGTAAACTTAAATTATTTATTCACGTTAATTTACCCGTCTCTTTTCTCCCATTCGGGGTAATTTCGACATTTTTTTGCCTAAAGTGAATAAATTGAGATAGTAAGAAATTTTTGACCCGCTGTTATCCTTCAGTAACTTTTTTTTATGATCATGTAGTCTTGATAGGAATCAGGATTCACTTAACCAATAAAAACTAAATGCGGGAATCACCAGGGGATTTTTAAAAATATCAGGCTGTTGACCACTGTATAAATCAATCAATCTCTTGTTGAAGAACTGTCCAGCTATCAAGGTTTTCCAAATTAAGAGGTTGTGGCTTGTTGCTAAAATTAGCAGTGATTAAAACGCGTTCAGTCGATTTATTTGGATGGTAGCGTCCAACAACGAGTAAATGCGGGTTTTCAACTTCGATCAATTCCCGGTTATTAAAGTCGTCAAAAGCTTCAATTTCCTTGCGTATCGCGATCATGCGTTTTAGGAATGAAGGCTAAATAAAACCCGAAACCAGAAAAAGCGTATATCTGTAGGCCGGATTAGCTTATCTAGCGGAGCGTAGATAACGTTATCCGGCAGATGAGGCACAAATACCCTACCGGATAACGTTTTTCAAAGCTGCGCTATAAAAAAGCTAATCCGGCCTGCGGCTTTGTGTTTTTTAATAAAACTGATCACGACTAGTTTTCGATATTATTAAATTGTTCCTTAATGCCGTAAAAATTTTACATTCTAAGGTTTCTATTTTAGGCTATAAGTTTTCTTTTCCTGGCTTAACTATCACGCTAAAGCGTTTAGTTGCAAATGAAGCGCAAGTTTCAAACGTTGTTCTATGGGAGTGGCAGAGAGAAATCCCTTCGCTTCAATTGACGTCGCTCCCTCGTCACTTGCCAGTTATTTTGACCCCAGTTATTTATTTTTTAAGCAATTATATAGGGTTAAATTTATCTGAGATCATGCAAAAAAATCCGTCCTATTACACTCTACAAATACATCCGCCCCCGTTTGGCATTTTTTGCAAAGAATAAACTAAGCAGTCCTGTCGCAAAAAATAAAATAAAACTTGGAGTAGGGACTGAACTTGTCATTGCGTAAGCGAAGATATTATGAGCTTGTGTTGTAGGATGGAAATCATCCCAAAACAGATACTCAGCAGAATCGGCACAAACATCTGGTAACGTTACACAAGCATCAACGGTATTGACAAAGCCATAAGCCACTGGGTTCTGGAAGATATCATTAAATAAAGTGAAGGTATCAAATTGAAAAATATTGGTTGTTGGAAATAATAAGCTTAAATCATCAAGATGACCGGACAATGCCTGGTTAAATTCCAGAGAGAAGTCACGAGCCCCATTGATAACAAATGAACCTTGCGACTGGACAAATGGCGTTAAACTTAAATCTGGCAGATTAGGAACCAAGATATTTTTTGCGCCTTGTGTTGCGAAACGTTCAACAAAATCAGCAATATTTTGAGCGGCTCCGGTGGATGAATCGCCTGTCAAATAGTCATTGGCACCGCCCCAAATTACATGCAGAGCATCTGAATTCGTATTTATGCTAGGTAAATAAAATGTTGCCTGAAAATCCATCCCAGGCAAGAAAAAGTTTCCATAAGAATCAACAGAACCATCATCACCATAATTACCTATTCCAGTGGTTGATCCAGCAATAGCATAACTTTGAAAATTAGAACTATTTACGCCGCCTGACAAAATGGAATCAGCTAAATATTCAACCGTAACAGGCCCGTTTGAAAAGCGCCCATCGTAGTATGGTGGACATGGATGTGCAGGGTCGCAATTGCCTCCTAAAATGTTATAAATACTTAAGGCTGCTGATGAGCTTGCCCCTATATCCGAAAGGCTATCTCCCAATATTGTTAAATTTGAAAAGGGTGCCGCGCCAATCGAACCACTACCTATAGATAGCGCGAAAAATAGCGAAATAATGTTTTTATTAATATTCATTTTGTTAATCCAGTTTAACTAAAGGCGCATTCACGCCTATATAAGTACTCACGTAAAATTATCTTAACACTTTTATTCTTAGGTTTCGTGTAGGATGGGTAGAGCGTCTTTTTGCGAAACCCATCATTCTACAGGAGTTGATGGGTTTCGCTACGCGTTCTTACGAGTCATTACGTGCCTATGAAGCAGGCGTTCCATTCTACCCATCCTGCATAAATGTTAAATTAATTCTGCATAGGTACTTATAAATGTAAGGTAATATTTGTTAAAAAATTCTCCTGTGAAAATAGTGCATACATTTCAATTTTATTGAAAAAAGGTTACTACTCAGAACCAATGAGATTTAAGGGTTACCCCTGCACGGTTAATGCGGCCAGCATGTTGTGTTCTTGTTTTTTAGCGGAGGATAAATAGCTACAAATTCGAAAAACATACGCCCACCTTGTTGCGTACGGAACGCTCTCGATATCCTTTGCTTGAACTTACACATCCGGATATTTTGTTCGGCTTGATTGTTATCAAACAACACGCGAAAGTCAGTCATAAACCGAAGTGTCTCGGTTTTGTAGCTACCAAGACGATCCAGTTGATTTTTGGCCTTATCTGTTTCGGCCTGCCACGCTTCTTTAGCTTGAGTGAAAGTGGGTTGACTGATTGAAGAGTGACTTCGTAGCAACTGGAGGCGGAGTAAACTTAAATTATTTACTTACTTACTTACTTTTTGCTTCTGCCAAGCACCATGTCTTGGTTTGTGGTAATTCGAATATCTTCCAATGACTGCCCTTCGATTTAATATTTAAAGAATTTACGTTAATTTGCCCATATCTTTACTCTTATTCGGGGTAATTTCGGCATTTTTTTGCCTAAAGTGAATAAATTGAGATAGTAAGAAATTTTCTGACCCGCTGTTACCCTTCAATTACTCTTTTTTATGATCATGTAGTCTTCATAGGAGTCAGGTTTCACTTAACCAATTAAAATAAAATACCGGAATAATCAGGGTATTTTCAAAAATATCAGGCTGTTGACCACTGTAAAAATCAATCAATCTCTCTCTTGTTGAAATATTCTTTGCCCAATTTATCAAATTGATTTATTTCTCTGAAAAGGTTCTCTAAAATATCTAATTTTATAAATCATTTGAATTTTTCTGCGAACATGAAAAATAATTACTTATTTGCTATTGTTCTGACTTTGGTTTTGTCTGGTTGCCAGTCAACCTTTGGCCCTGACTCCCTGAATAACACGCATCCGGCTTATAATCAGACCATTGTAAATACCCTGAATGAGCAAATGTTGCTAAATTTGGTGCGCTTGAAGTATCGGGACAAGGCTTTTTTTCTCAAAATTAGCAGTGTTACCGCAGCGATGACTTTTGGCGGAAACCTGGGTGTAGAAGGAACTGCAAACTTTGGTGCGACAGGTGGTTTAGTTAATCCGAGTATAGGAATAAGCTATGCCGATAGACCGACAATTTCGTACACACCGTTACAAGGAGAAGAATTTCTTAAAAGCGTTCTTTCTTCGATACCACTGGAGGCTGTCTTAGTCATGACACAATCCGGATGGAGTGTTGAGCGGATTTTTGGTCTCTGTATGGAACGTATTAATGATCTTTATAATGCTCCAAGGGCCTCAGGACCGACCCCGGATCAAGAACCAGAATTTAGAAAATTCAAACGTTTGCTGGAGTTGATGCGGGAACTTCAGCTTAAAGGAGACGTAGAAATTGGGCCCGATCTGAATATTAATTCAAATATTTCAGATATAGTGATTCTTTTTGCGCCAAGCAGCGTAAATCCGGATGTTCTGAATGAAATATCAAAACTGTTAGATTTAGGACAAAAAGCCCCCCGTGAAATGACCCATAAAGTAAAAATTAGCACTAATTTCATAGATAAGAAACCAAATCAACTCAATGTCCGTATCCGCTCAATCTCCAGCATTATGTATTACCTATCACAAAATGTAAAGACACCTAAAGAACACATTGATGCTGGACTGGTTACCGTCACCAAAACGTCGGATGGAAAAGGAATATTCAATTGGGAGGAAACACCGGCAGGAGAAGTGTTTCAGGTAAATGTTAGCGCGGAATTCCCCGAGAACGCTTTTATAGCGGTGCCTTACAGAGACTATTGGTTTTATATTCTTGACAATGACCTGCAGTCAAAATCAACTTTCATGCTGTTGACACTATTATTTGACTTACAGGCCGGCCAGACTGCATATACAGGACCGACGCTCACTCTACCGGTAAGGTAGCATAAGATTTGATGACTAATAATAAAGATTAACTGGTAAAACCCGGGTGGAGCGACTGAGCAAGGTCGATAATTGCAGTAGTTGAAAGTCCCGTTTCGGCACGCATGGGGTCAGGTTCTGAAAACTACAACGGCAATTCATTTTATTACAACTAAAGGATATATATTTAGCTGATATCTTATGCAAAATTCAAGACCTTCGCTGTCAGCCCCGTACGGGATGATAGTCTCCAGAAGTCGCAGGGTTGCTGAAAATCCGAAGTGCGCGTTAGCGCGAGGGGAGGCTATTGTTTTTCCCAAAGAGTCTTAGAGCCATTTGTGGTAGCCCTGACGGAGCGGATTTTGTGCGTAGTCTGTGGCGAACCCAGGGTGGTTGGAGCCTTAATGATTCGCCGCGTGGTGAATCGATTTTGTGACATGGAGTTCCAAAATCTATCATGAGGCGTGCGTTGGCGTGCCTAGAAATGATGGAAAGGTTACAAAAATATCTGCACGAATGGATGAATTATTAAAATAACGAATCTATCAAGATAAAATGTGCTCCGGTAGAACCCCCTATTGAGACTTTAAAAGATGGCAAACACCTCTGGCAGGAAAAACTATTGCACTGAATTTAAACTGATATTCATGTCTGAAAAAACGTTAATTGTCAAATCAAGTCTAAAATACTACACATTAGGAGTATCTTTATGATACCAATCACCCTTCGGCTTCGATACGCCATCGGTCTTTGGCTGTTGGCGGTGTTGTGCTCATCAGCATGGGCCCAGAAAAACAGCGTAGACGGCTATCCGTCGTCAGTGGTCACTATAGAATTTCTGAAGACCAAGATCCAGGAAGTCGAGGCCGAGAGCGGCATCGAGGAGGAGGCCCAGACCAGACTGCTGGAACTCTACCGTGAGTCCCTCGACAACCTGCGGATGACAAGCTCTTACAAAGCAGCAGAGATTGCGTTCCAGCAAGCTGCGGAGAGCGCCCCGGTCGAAGTCCGGGTGTTGCGCGATGAGATGGATGAGTTAAGCGTTGCGGATGCTTCAACTAGCCTTCAGGTGGATTTATCAACCCCTCTGCAACAGATTGAGCAGATACTGCAGCGAGAGCAAATCAATCTCGCCGCCGACGACTCTGAACGGGCGGACTTCAAGAAACGCCTGCGCGAAGAGGTGAGCCGTCCCGTGCTGATCCGACAACGTCTGGCCGAGGCGAAAAGGGAGCAGGAGGAGCTTGCTGGCCAATTCAAGCTGGCTCCGCCTGCCGACGAGAGTCCTGCTTTGACTGAAGCCCGGCGATGGGTGTTCGAGACTCGTCACCAGATGCTGAGTAACGAGATCAAGGCGCTGGACCAGGAGTTGCTGAGCCAGCCGATGCGTTTGGATCTGCTGAAGATCAAACGTGAGTTGGCAGCTGTCAGCGTTGTGCAGACCCGCAAGCGGATCAACATGCTTGAGGATCTTGTCAGCCTTAAGCGACAAGCGGAAGCCGAACAAGGCAGGACTCAGGCAGAGATGATACGTCGGGAGGCTGAGGGTAAGCATCCACTGGTCGTGCGCCTCGCCGAGCAGAATGCAGTCCTATATGATGAGATTGCCGACATGGCATCCGGATTGGGTAAGCTGACACAGCAGGTGGAGGAGGCAGACCAGATGGCTCGTCAGATTGATGAGGATTTCAGGGGCGCAAACGATATTATTCAGATCGGCGGCCTGAGTCAGGAGCTGGGGCAAATGTTGTTGCAGCAGCGCCAATCATTACCCGACCTAAAATCGTTCCACCGCCAAGCCGTGGATCGCAAAAATAAGGCTGCAGAGATCGGTGTGCGGCGCCTAAAACATCGGCGGGAGCAAAAACGATTACGTGATCCACAAGCCTATATATCCGGGATCATCAGCGCGGGAACCGCCGAAGAAGTACCCTTGCTGCGCCAGCAGCTCGCTGACCTTGCGATGAAGCGCAAGAGGCTATTGGAACAAGCAGTCGAATCTGACGATGAATATCTTCGCGAGCTCGGTGAGCTAGAATCGATCCAGCAGCGTCTTTTGAAAGAGATAGAAGACTACGACGCCTTTCTCGACCAATATCTACCATGGCTTCGCAGCACCTCCCGGACCCAGCTAAGGGAGTTGGGAGCCCTTCCTGAGCAGGTGTGGCGGATCATTTCGCCCAGCGGCTGGCTTGAGGTGGTAAACGCGCTCATCTACCAGGCGACGCACTCGCCTGCATTCGTGCTGCTCGCCTTGGTGCTTGGCACCCTGCTCTGGATACGTCGACGTCTGATCCGCCTGATCCAAGCTATGAGCGACAGGCTTGGCAAAGCCACGACCGACCGCTTCGTCTTCAGCCTTGAAGCCCTCGCACTGAGCTTGCTCGCGGCGGCGTTGTTGCCGCTGGTGTTTGCGGTAACGGGTTGGCAGCTTGAGGTGTCGGCCGAGGCCACCGACTTTACCAACGCCGTCGGCGCATCGCTGAAGACCATCGCGGCACAGTTCTTTGCGCTACGGGCCTTGCGCATAATCTGCATACCGGACGGACTGGCCGCCGCGCATTTCCACTGGCCCGAATCCAGCCTGCAATTGTTGCGCAAAGAGCTGGACAGGCTTACCTGGATCTATCTGCCGGCCTTTCTGGTAAGTGTTATCGCCTTCTACCTAGATCCCCTGAACTTCGGCTGGGCGATCGGACGAGCCGCCTTCGTGATTATGGTTGGTACCCTGGGCGTGGCTTTCTATCGACTCTTACATCCTAAATATGGCGTCCTCGCGGGCTACATGCATCAGCCGGACAGGACGACCTTCAGGGGTTTTCACCGGCTCTGGTATCCGCTTCTAGTCGCTGCCCCCTTGACCTTGATTGCCCTGTCCTTGATGGGCTACGTATACACCGCAGGGATCCTGACCGGACTCTTGTTGCAGTCAGCCTGGTTGCTCGTATGCCTGATTATCATCGCTGCACTGGCAAAGCGCTGGCTTCTGGTCACCCGCAGGCAGCTCAGATATCAGGCAGCGTTGGTGCGGCGGCAAGCTATATTGGAAGCGCAGAAGGAGCAAGCAGAGTCGGGCTCGGGTGCACAGGTTATCCACGCCGATGCTGAGAAAGTAGACCTGGTGGCCCTGACCGATACGACCCAGAAACTGCTGAACACGACCATTATTTTTTCCGGGATAGTTGGTCTGTGGCTGATTTGGTCAGGGGTCTTTCCGGCCCTGCATTATTTTGACGCTGTCACCCTTTGGCAGCTGACGGTCAGCATAGGCGGTGAGGAACAAGTTCGATCTGTTACCCTGGCAAATTTGGGCTCAGCACTGATCTACCTGGCGGCTACCGTGGTGTTGTCAAAGCAGTTGCCGGCAGTGCTGAATATAATTTTTCTCGAGCACACGCAGATGTCCGCTGGCAGCCGATACACTTTCACCACTCTGACCAACTACGCCATCGTATTTGTCGGCGGTCTCCTCGCAATCGATACTATTGGCGGTGAGTGGTCGCAACTGCAATGGCTGGTAGCGGCCCTGAGCGTTGGGATCGGCTTCGGTTTGCAAGAGATCGTGGCAAACTTCATCTGCGGTCTGATCATCCTGTTCGAAAGGCCGGTTCGGGTCGGCGATCTCATTACGGTCGGCGATGCCTCTGGCAAGGTCATGCGCATCCGCATCCGGTCCACGACCATCCGTGACTTCGAGCAGAAAGAGCTCCTGATCCCGAACAAAGAGTTGATCACCGGACGGCTCTTGAATTGGACCTTGTCTGATGAGACCACCCGCATCCTGATCCAGGTGGGCATCGCCTATGGCAGCGACGTTGACCGGGCGATGGAGATCCTGCTTGAGCTGGCGGATGAAGATGAACGCGTGCTTAATGAGCCAGAGCCGGGAGTAGCATTCGACCAGTTCGCTGACAGCAGCCTGAATCTCAGCTTTCGTGTCTACGTTGGTACGCTCGCGGACCGGTTGCCGGTGATGACCGACATGCACCGCAAAATCCATCGCCGGTTCGCCGAAGAGGGCATTATCATCGCCTTCCCGCAGTGCGATGTGCATATTCATGCTGGGGATATGCAAGCGGCCATGTCCGGTAGTAGAGAAGCAAACGCTGAGATTCCTGCATAGCGAGGTCGATAATGTTAAAACATATTGGAGCCTGCTGGTGCAGATTCACAAATCAAAGGCACAAAATTGTGACTACGTTGGTTGAATGTAAAACTATTCCGCTGAATAGTTTTATTTCTACCTCCTCAGTCAGTGTTAATGCAACACCAGTGTAAATGACAAGTGTCGATCTGGGAGGCAGGCTAGGTGGTCATCAGGATAACTATGGTTAAAACAAATTTAATTTGTATCGGACCCTAATTACCCTTTCAACTACCAGTGACAGTCTAAACTCAGAACTCCTGACCTCGGGGATTTTAAATGAGACTATAAGTTTTGTGATGTTATTATTTTTAGATATATAAATATATGTAACCAACTAATTTTGTTGAATTTATAATTTATTCCTGAGACCAAAATATTATTTTTTTTTAAAAAGAAGTCTCACAAAAAATCCTTAGTAAAAAAATAAATATCTTAAGTTTTTAACTTTTCATACATGCAATGCAATGATTTTTAATGTTTTTTAAAAAATTTCAACTATTATTCGCAATTGCCGAGGTCAGGTGTTCTGAAACTGCGAATTCGTCAGGGGCAGGAAAAAATGATCTGTTTACCAGATTAGTCGGCTATCCAGGGTTTCGCAGGCCAGTTTGGAATGCGAAGTTTTCTTGAACCGATTTAAGTACCTTTCGACCGCAACGACTGCTCGCTATCACTTGCATCCGCCACGGTATGCAATGCCCCGCGAAAATTGATATCGCGCTGCGGAAAGGGAATCTCAATACCCTGTTTGTTGAACGCGGCATTGATGGCGCGATTTATGTCGCTGGTCACGCGTCGACGCTGGTTGACATCGCGGATGATGACACGCAGCTCGAAGTCGAGTGAACTGTCACCGAAATCCAAAAACAGCACGTAAGGATCCGGCAGCTGGGGATTGCCTTTGATGACATCCGCGTTGTTGTTCGCCACCTCAAGCAGGGTCTCTATGACGGTCTCGACATCACTGCTGTAGGCGACACCGATCGAAATCTTGAGCCGACCCCAGATATTTCCCAGTGTCCAGTTGGTCACCTGGCCGGATATTAAGTCCGAGTTGGGCACAATGACATCAGCCCGGTCAAAGGTTCGTATGATCGTCGTGCGGATACTGATGCGCTGAACATAGCCCTCGGTGCTCCCGACGACGATCCAGTCGCCGGTCCTCACCGGTCGCTCAACCAGCATGATTATGCCGGATACGAAGTTATTGACGATGTTCTGCAGGCCAAAACCGACGCCGACTGACAGCGCACCGGCGATCATGGCAAAATTGGCAAATTTAATCCCGGCGAACGATAGCGCGACCATGACCGCTATGGCTACTCCGACATATCCGAAAGTCGTGACCAGCGCTTCCCGCGCACTGGGCTCCATGTGCGCCTTCACCAGCCATCTAGTATTCAACTTATTCTTGAGCCAGCCGGTCAACGTAAGCAGTAGTGCCAGAACAAAGATTGCATAGAGCAAATGAGAGGGAACTATAGTAACGCTGCCGACCTGGAAGCCCTGTGTAAAATACTCCAGTATGTCGCTGGTGACGTTTTCATTGGCGTCCCATATACGCAGCAACAGCAGCCCGGCGCAGATCAACAGCACGAAGTTTACGGCCAGTCGGATCCAGCCCAGGCCGGGCACATACTCGGCGCCTTTGAGCCCGATCACGCGGCGTAGTGTTTGTTGCCAGCGATAATGTCCCTCATCTAGTCCATCAAACAGGTCGGAAAAAAATTTAATCAACACGAGCGTAACACCGAGCAACATCAGGGTATAAGCAATACCAACGATCACCAGCGTTCCAAGGTTGATATAGCCGAACCCAGCAACAATCCCGCCGCTGAAAACCGCAAGACTGAGTAAAAGGAGTAGCGCCCACCTGTCACGCCAACCTTCCAGCTTGCGCAACAACCAAACCGCCCAGATAACGTTCATGACCCAGAGCCAGCCGACTATTTGTCGCATCAGTGCGAACATGGTGTCGTTGAGCAAGCCCTGCGTATGAAGTTCCAGCATCAGAAATCTGAGCAACAGCACCACGGCGAGGAAGCGCAGGCGACGGCTGAGAGGAAATGCGATGGCTTCAGGCAGTGGTAGATAAGGGGTTGCGGGTGGGCAGGGGTTCAGTAGAGCCCTTACGATGGCTGCGATGGCAAAATAGGCAAGCATGCCAAGCATAATGATGATGATAAACCGTGAGTCGCCATCACCGGAAGCCAGGAATGTTAGATAGGCAATGCAACTCCCCAAAGCAAACAAGACGGGCGCATAGCTGGCGCCGCTGGCAATGAAGGCCTGTATGAGGCCGGCAGAGACGCCATCGCCTTCGCGCTGTATGCGGGAGGTCCAGGCCCGGAGTCGGCGCGGTAGAATGCCGCCCAGAATAAAACCCAATAGGCCCGCGACTGCAGCACCGATGAGATGAGTTGTGCCGATCGCATCCCAGCGCATGACCATCGCAGCTAGCTGACTGCTCAAGCCCACCCAGCGTTCTCGCTCGTCCAGATTTGTCTGTAATAAACTAGCAAGTGTTGGCCCGCGGGCCTGCAATTCTCGGGTAAGCAGGCTATTCAGGTATCTATCTACATTCGAGTCCAATTGATTACTGCTCAGCAGCATCAGTTTGCAGATGGCGACACCACCAAGCAGACTCGCTTTCCTGTCTTGTAGATCCTGCAACTGTCGGGCAATGGCGGGAGAAGACGACGATGCCGTTTGTTGGGCGGGCGACGCTTCTTGCGAGCTGGTTGCTTGCGTGCCCTGGATTTCTTGTGGTTGGAGAACAGCGATCTGACTATCCAACAGCTCAATCTTGGGTTGCTGTGCTTTTACACAGTCCAGCGCCGTAGAACGAACCATGGCTATTTCTTGCTGGAGGGCTTTCAATTCCTGATCTGTCGCTGTATCGGCAGTTGCAATCTGTTGTTCGAGCCGTTTAAGTGCAACCTGCGCCTGTGCCAGTGTCATCTGAGGAGGATCGGATTTCAGTCCCGCTTCTGCATGAGCCAATGGAATGAATTGGCCCAGCAGCAGTAAAGCCAATACCTGGCAGCATATAATCCGAGAGAGAGACTGAGCACTCGCTATGTTGGTTACCATATCTCAATCCCTGGGTTCGAAGCGAAAAAATTTAGCATAAAATATCATAACTTGCATGCCAAAAAGAAGAGTTTGAGAGAATAGGAATTCCAAGCCACAAAGTCAAGGTATTATTAGGTTTTCTACAACAATCAGTCTATCAACTGGAATAACAAGGGGGAGGGACGGAGGTATGAAGGTACAAACACCCCCCCCACCCACCCCCACGAATACTAACGAATAATCAATATGTGTGCGACAAGCTAAGCTTGTCAAATTTTACAAAGTGAAAGTCTTTGTCTGGGAAATCACAAGATTGCTTTTATAAGGTTTAACCAACCACCAGTATCGAGTGTTGCGCTGTTGGCAGAGTCTGATAAACTTCTGGAAGAGATTGTTTCCAGGTCGCTGCTATTAAATGGTATAGGCAAACAAACAACTCACGCGGGACAGAAGATCTTAACTATTACCAGTACACATGGAAGAGTCAGCTATATCCAGGAAACCTACCAAAGAATCAATGATTTTTTTAATCAACTCAAAGTCATTGCGCTGCAGTTAAGTCCGATCCACTGCTGGTAGAGAATTTTAAGTAAAGCGATCAAGAAATACCCAAACGGGTGTATTTTGAAACCAACTGATGGGATAACTTATGCTTAAAAATAAGACAACATAGTTTAATTTTAGTGTCAATTTTATGCTGATTTTAGTTGGCAGGGATTTGCTTAACTGACCATTAACAACTCACAATAAGCACTACCCACAAATTCTGCCGTTTTTATTCTTGAATCATCAATAAAAAAATCCCAACTAATATCCTGATTTTTTTGTCATACACAAAGCAAAGTAATAAGTGGGTAAAAGAAAAATTACAGAAATTGACATATTTGTTTAATGAGACTAAAGTCAATTTCAAACCGAATAGATATTTATGGGTTTTGCACTACAATAATCAGTAGGTATGGATTTCTTACTTACATTAACTCACTTTGGCAGTATGTCTAAAATATAAAAAGGTACAATTATGAAAAAAAATCTCATAATATCATTAGTGTTGTTCTCATTCTCTAATATCATTTATGCTGATACAGATAACTCCACTTGGAAGACCACTTACGGTGACTTAACCATTATGCAAGATAACTCTCAGGTGACTGGGATGTATAGTATTGGTGCAGAAATTACTGGGACATTTGAAAACACTAAAGAGGGCTTAATGTTAAAGGGCTATTGGAAAGAACCGCAGTTTGACTCTAGTTTTCCTTTCATATGTGGTCCAGAAAATGACTGGGCAGGGCCTTTTTCTTTTCTTTTTTCACCTGATGGCAAATCTTTTACAGGAGATTGGGGGAACTGTGATGAAGACCTTGAAGATATGAATGTTAAAGACAACACATGGTCCGGTACGTTAACAAGTGGCAAAATTAATACATTAGCCCCAACAAAGGGCAGTTTACGCGACAAACTGGATGGAATATGGGAAGGATCGGGCAAGCAGTCATCGTTATCAACGGCGTGGACTATTAAATTTACTGCAAATGATGGTATTTATCAAATAGAGTACCCTTCTTTATCATGTAGTGGCACTTGGACTTTTCTATCAGAAACCAGTGGTAGCGTCACTTTCTTTGAAGACATAAAAAAAGGTACTAAAAACTGTGATAATGGAGGTTCGGTAGAACTATTACGGATAGAAAGCAACAAACTTAGATACATTTACTACCTAGCCAATGGGAATATAGATGCATCTGGTGAACTGGTATGCTCAAATTGTAATATTAATGAACATAATTCTGATGGTCAAAATGTTGAATTTAAAAATGGTATTTTGCATTTACCAAATGTTGACGTGCAGGATGCCTTTGGCGGAATTGTAACTTATGAAGTAGATTTATCACTTATGCCGTTTACAAACCCATTGGCATTTGAGCTTATCAAAGCAAATCGAAAATAGTTTTCTAAATAATAACTAAACAGTCACCCGCTAAAAGGCTGGTGGTTGTTTAGTCGCCTGATTATCTCCCTAAGAGCTATATTTGGTGGCGATGACTCTAAATATAGCCAACAGCTAATGAAGATGCAGTTGCTTGTATTTTCTTTTGACATTCTCCGTTCCTCAAAATCGTATACTATCGAAAATAGTACCTAATTCAAGGTTGTTTACGCTCTCTGTTGATAACGATTCCACGTTGCAACTAGAGTCCTGAAGGGACGGTCTCCACTGCTATATCCGTAGACATAACAGCCGATAACTCCTTCGAGACGTGAAGTCTATCCAGCAAGATTCGCTTAACCTGGCGATACGGCATATACCGTGTTATCGCCTTGTCAGCGTGCCTGTGCTTGATATTACACGCAGCATTGACGTCAGCCTGCGATACCTCCCCATTCACATGGTAAAATTTGTCGCCCACTCGTTTTCCTTGCAGATGGTGAGTATTGGAGTCCATTTGTGAAGTATACGCCGCGTTGATGTAATGCAACTCAGAACCTCTGAGTTTTGTTACTTTTTCTAACGCTTCAGTGATTGCGCCTTTCATCCAGCTATTCATAAGCCGATTAAATTGTTTCCATTGATTTTTCTTCGGAATGGGTGAAGTGAGGTCTTCTGCAATCACTTGTGCCGCATCATCCACAACGGAATGAGCCGCTTTAAAACAGTGTGTTCGGATTTGTTGTTTGATTTTCCGATTTTGCTGAACACGTTTTTTTGTACCCAGATTGTTTTTATAGATCCGTGCTTTTTTCTTGGCGGAGGCTTTTTCAGCAATTTGAAATAATTTATTTCTCGCACGGTTGTTTTCCATGCGCGCATGAGAAATCGGCGTTAATAGCTGATTAAATCCCTCTCCGTGAAAACTCCCTTCTGAATCGGCAAACACTTCGCTATAGCCTTTATCCACGCCTATCACTTCAGTCCCGCAAGGGGTGTGTTGTTTGCCATTGGCTAAATAATGCACTTCCACCTGTCCGTCGATTAAAATCAAACGTAACATACCTTGCAGCTTAACCTTGCTACTTAAGGGGAATAACAACGCGTTTACCTTTAATTAAAGACGGGACTTTTAGCCATGAATTTCCGTCCTTGCCTTGAAATTGACTGTAAACGCCATTTTCTAAGATAATTTGATTAGTTGTGTGATTACGCCCGTGCTTTTTGGCTTTTCTCATCCAGCGTGATAATAACGGATCATTCACCCATGCATTGCTGCGCAGTAAGCCAAAATACAGTTTTCGCTCTGCCGCATCTTTAAAGCGACGGGCAATTTGCTTACGGACTTTTTCTTTGGCTGACGCTTCATACAGGCGAATATCATCTAACGCATCGCGTAAGGTTTCTTTCCACGCTTTCGCTGGCAAGGGAGATAAATCTCTGTTTTTCACCCAATCGGTGCGAATCTCACGATGATTTACTCCTACACCCTGTAACGAGCCGAAACGCTGCCAAACCTCCGTGCGCACTTGCCCCAACAAATCCGCTTGTTCTTTTAACGCTGCGTATTTGCCTGGGTTTAAGTTAACACTATGAAGTATCCGTGTACCTTTCATTTTTGAATATTCGCCTCTTTGAGTGATTCAATCATTTTTTTGCTTTTGTGACTACGGCTACCGTAAAGCCTTGCGCTAAACACAGTAATAATCTCAAGAACATCCTCCGCTAATTCTTCCTCAAAGGAAGGTTGTTCGCCTTTATTAATGATAACAATCTCTATCCCTTGTATTTCGCACAAACCAAACACTAATTCTGCGCCAAAGCGTAACAGTCTATCTTTATGCGTTAAAATAACTCGCCTGATTTGCTTTTTTAGGATCATTTCTAATAGCTGTTTTAAGCCTTTTTTATGATAATTCATTCCCGAACCTAAGTCGGAAATAATTTCGTAGCGCCAGCCTTTTGCTGCGCAAAAAGCCTCAAGCAGCTCGGCTTGGCGAACCAAATCCTCTTTTTGATCATGACTTGAAACACGCGCATAGCCAATCGTAGGTGCGTCATAATCGCTTAAGTTCAATAATCGATCAGCATCATAATAGCGAGTGCCTGCCTTAGACTTTCTATCTGGCAGTAACTCACCTGTTTCTTCCCACTTATGCAGTGTTTGAATAGACACGCCCAAAAGATCTGCTGCTTTCCCTATTTTTATCATTTTCATAGTATATGATACTATACGATAATATTAGATTTGTTAATACAGTTACTACCCCCTCCCTAAAGAAAGGGGATTTCTACTGCTAGACGCTTATGCCCAAGCGCGAGAATATTCTTAGCCGCATTAATATCTCTATCATGCGTAGTGCCACACTCAGCACACGTCCATTCTCTTATTCGCAAACCTGCTCTACCTTTCGGACTGCTTTGGCTAATCAAGCCACAGCACGAACAAGTTTGGGTAGTGTAGCTCTCGTTAACTTCTAAAAACACCGCTTGCGTCGCTATCGACTTATACTCAAGTTGTGTTTTCAGCATGTACCAGCCTGCATCTAAAACGGATTTAGCCATCTTGGTTTTTGCTAGTTTCTGACTGCTGACGTTGCCAACGATTATTAAACTATTTTCTTTTACTATCTTGTGGGTAAATTTATGGATTGCGTCCTTGCGTGTGTTCTTTATCTTGGCGTGAATCGCTTTAACGCGCTTTTTATTCTTAGCCCGTTGGGCTTTGCCCAGCTTTGATTCTAAGTTTCTGTAGGAATCCTGACACTCTAAACTATTGCCATTGGAACAGGTTGCTGTGGTTTTTAGCCCTAAATCAATGCCAATCTGTCCACCTTCAGCTTGCCTAAGAGTGGGTTCAACTTTCACGGTGGTATTGAAATACCATCGACCGCGTGAATCCTCGCTAAAGCAACCTGTACCTAACTCATATTGGCTCAGTCCATAAGAATCATAGACTGTGAAAAACCTCCCGCAAAACCGAACACAACCATTCACCCATTTAACGCCAGCGGCTTTGAATGGAATCCATCCAAGGGCTTTTTTAGCACCGCCTGAACACCGCCAATTTAACTTATTTTTTTTGAACTGCTTTCTGGATTTTGCGTGTTGTGATGTTGTTACTTCCCCAGTCACAAGCACCGCGAATAAAACGGGGCCAATTCATGCGAGGGATCCGGTGCCTGCAAGATGTCCCGTCTTAAATTTGTCGCCTTGTATTCGCTTGCTGTAATTACTGCCGCTAGAAATATATTGCCTGTTCCTTCACCGTGACTTCCTCAAAAACATTTTAACTATTAGGTTTCACTGAGCCAGTAAAAACTAAATGCGGGAATCACCAGGGTATTTTTAAAAATATCAGGCTGTTGACCACTGTATAAATCAATTAATCTCTCTTGTTGAAAAACTGTCCAGCTATCAAGATTCTCTAAATTAAGTTGTTGCGGCTTGTTGCTAAAATTAGCGGTGATTAAAACGCGTTCACTTGGTTTACTTGGATGATAGCGCCCAAAAACAAATAAATGCGGGTTGTCAACTTCGATCAATTCCCGGTTATTAAAGTCGGCAAAAGCTTCAATTTCCTTACGTATCGCGATCATGCGTTTTAATGCCGTAAAAATTTCATATTCCACAGTGTTTGGAGAATTTCTAAGGGCGGCTTTATCCCAGTCTATAGTAGGCCTGTGAATCCATCGCGAGTCATCCGCTTTAGCAGGCTCGTGGTGGTAAGTATCGTCGTTTAAGGTGCCGATCTCATCACCATAATAAAGTAATGGAATTCCGCCAAAAGAGAGAATCATCCCATGCAGCAATAAAATAATTTGCGTGGCATCAGCTATTGCTTTTGGATCAGCTATTTCCAGCGCATATTGTAATCCAACTAATGAGGCTAGTGAGCCGGAAATACGCGCATCACCTGTTTTTACATTTTGTCCGAAAGGTAAGCCGCGTGCATGAGAGTGATCAAAATTGCCAGTGTAATAGTCAATTAAAAATTTACGATGATTAAGAGGTTCATAACCTGCTGATGCAATATCTCGGTCATCAAATCCCAGGCCTATATCATCATGGCAACGGATATAATTAAGCCATGTTGCACGCTCAAGTTTAACGGGTAAATTTTTAATACCTAAATTCAATAGCAAGCTATTTTTTGTGGCAACGGCATCCCATAGTAACGCCATGAGGGTCGCGTTATAGGCAATTTCACATTCCTTGGCAATGACGGCATCTTCACCAAAATATTTAATTACTTCCACAGGTGCAACAATGGCTTCAGCAATAAAAACCACGCCTGGAGCAGTCACTTGGCAGCAGTCTTTCATTAATTGCAAAATCAGATGGGCTTCACGCTCATTCTGGCAGGTACTGCCTATTTTTTTCCATAGAAACGCAACCGCATCCAGTCGTAAAATATCCGCGCCGCGATTTGCCCAATACAGCAAAATATCCAGCATTTCTATAAAAACGTCAGGGTTGCTATAGTTTAAATCCCATTGATAATTGTTAAAAACAGTCATCACCCAGCGTTGCATGGTTTCATCCCAGGTAAAATTACCTGGCGCATTTTCCGGGAAAATCTCTGGCATACTTTCTTCAAACATGTCGGGAACATTACGATTTTTGAACGTATAAAAATAATCCTGATATTTTTTATCACCCGCTTGTGCTTTTTGTGCCCATTCATGTTCATTTGAGGTGTGATTGACCACGACATCAAGAACGAGCAAAATATCTCTTTCAGCCATTTCCTCAGATAAGTCGTGTAAATCGTCAAGATTACCTGCGCGTTCGTCTATTTCTCTAAAATCACTGACCGCATAGCCGCCATCACTATTACCCTCAGGGCAACGCATGACGGGCATGATATGCACTAGATTAACCCCTAATTCTTGAAAATAGCCTAAATGTTTCTTTACCCCGTTCAGGTCCCCGGCAAAGCCATTGCTGTATAAGGCCATGCCTACCCATTTTTGAGATAAAAACCAGTTATAGTCACGTTCTCTATCAAGATCCAGCTCGCGAAGTCTTTCCGGGCGATTGATATACTGTCGCGCCATGGTTTCTACCAGGCGTAAGGCTTGCTGTTCAAAATCAGGACGATCACCATAAAGCCTTTGCAGCAGCGAATGAATCGCATAAAAATTCGCGCCCAGGCGCGTGTAAAAATGGCGTAAATCCTGCTTGGATATTTCAGGTTTTATGTCGTTGAGAATAGTGTTTAAAAGGGTATGCGAAACTTGTTCGTACATATTTCTTCCTGTTTTTTATCGCAAAAGATATAAATAATGGGCTACAGAGAGGCTGAAAAATTTTATTTGTCCACGAAAGGCACGAAAGGCACGAACAATTAATATCTAATTTCAAGCGTTTATGAGGTTATTTTTTCGTGTCTTTCGTGGGCAATGGTATTTTGAGAAATTATTTCACAATCTTGGAGGGAAAATAATTTAGTTTTTAAATCTGTGGACAATTTATTCACGCTGTCAAAACTGTTTATGGTTAAACAAAATCCTGATAAAACTCAATATCAGCAGGTGTTGCTCCACGTTGCATGATGATTTTACCGGCAAATCTTTGAGCAATGTCCAGGGTATCGGCAATCGGCCATGCAGCAAGCAGCCCATGAATAAATATGGCAGTGAAGGCATCACCTGCACCTACAGTATCAATGACATCATTGACCACCGCCGGCTTAATGGTATGAAATACACCATCATTAGTACTCAGCAACGCGCCCTGCTCGCCACGGGTAACAATTAATTGTTCTATTTGAAATTGTGCCTGTAAATGTGTCATTGCCTGTTTGATATCCGGATCAGAAAATCCTAGAAGCCGGAGCTCATCTTGATTTAATTTAACCCAGCGTGCATGCTTCATCCATATATAAACATCATCTTTTTGCCACCATGGCGTACGTAAATTCACATCTAAAAACACCGATAACTGCGGATTTTGCATCATAAGTCGCATCAAGGCCTGACGTGAAACGGCATTACGCAAACCTAAACTGCCATGATATAAAATGCCGCCGGCATATAGGTTGCTGATAGCCTTTTCGTCAATAAAATCATAGGCGCAATCCGGGTTAATGGTGTACTGCGGCTCGCCTTCTATAATAGAGATTTGTACTTGCCCTGTAGGATGATTAGGGTCGCGTTGAACAAGGCCAGTATCCATTCCCCATTCATCCATCGCATTGAGGATTTTTTGACCTAAATCATCCTCACCAACCGAGGAAATCAATCGCGGACTGTTGCCTAAAGCTTGCAAGTGCCATGCGACATTAAAAGGCGCGCCACCTAAAACCTTTTCACCTGTAGGAAAACAGTCAAATAACACTTCACCAAAAATAAAAACGTTTGCGTTATCATTCGCCATTACCATCCCCTTTTTGCAGTTTGTTACGCATTTCGGGTGCAAAATGCCACACACCTTCTAATACCCCAGCCGCATAATTGCCATTCATATTTAATGCTTTGCTATTGGCAATATAAAGGCTGTCTAAACAATTATTTTGTATGACCTGTTTGATAGCGGTTTGTTTTATGTCGTCTGTCGCATTAGCGACTAATACCGATGGAATAGGACTGCTAAGCACAGGTAAATCATTGCCACTATCGCCTGCAAAAATAACTTCGTCAATGCGATAGCCTAATTGTTCATATAAAAAATCAATCGCATGAAGTTTAGTTGCATTTTGGGGTAATACATCCAGCAAACCCAAACTTTTAGGTTCATCTATGCTCCATATCAGGCTTGCCTTAACGTTTTCTTTTTCAAGAAGCAGTTGCATTTCGGCGATTATTGCATTTTGATCAACGTGCAAAGGCAGGTAATAACTTAATTTATAAGTATTCTGTTTGCTGATTTCCTGAATATTTAAATTTTTTATTTGGCTAAATAGCTGTTTGAGTTGTGCGTGATTTTTGCCATTCCAGTCTTTAGCGATTTTCTCACCCCAAGTAGGCATGTCGGTCCAGCCTTTGTTTTTAAGCTGATAAATCTGAGTACCTACATCGCTTATGACAAAATCAGGTTTGGGTAAGGCATAAATTTTTATTGCCTTTTCAACTAATGCCAGATGACGTCCTGTTACATAGGCTAATGTAACCTCAGGAAGCTGGCAAAAATCAGCAAAGCGTTTTCTTGCATCAGATGATTCTGGCTGTAAACCATTAGGAATGATGGTTCTGTCCATGTCTGTACAGAGTAATAATTTAAAATCATTCATTTGCATTTACTTCCTTTGGGTCTTTGCATTGATGAAAAAAATCATAATAATCGAGTGCTTCCAGAATGCCAGCGGCAAATTTTTTCTTAGAAAAATAAATGCGTTCTACTTCCAGTAATTGCGATAATTCCTCGTAATGGCGGTTAGCGACGACAGCCGCCAATGTATTACCCCGCATCATGTCTTCATCTGCACCAGAGCCACCCGCGACAAAAATTCGTTCTAAAGGAATTTGCCATCGATCTGCAACATAACGCAAAGCTTGTCCTTTAGATGCACGTAATGGCAAAATATCGAGATATTGTTCAAATGCTACTTGCACGTGAACACTCTGCTCTTCTTGATGTAGCAGACTTTTAATCTCTTCAATATCTACTTTTTCGGTATTTATGTAATAACTCAGTTTAAATCGGCTTTGTTCAGTTTTAGGCTGTTTTTCTAAGCCGGGGTAATTATCGAGAATTTTTCTGATTTTATGCGGTGTCCAGAGAAAATCGATATGTTTTTCCCAGGCAATATCGGGGGCTAGTTTTGGCGCGTAATTAATTTCAGCGCCGCCACTGGTGATTAAAATATCAGGTTCTGGAATTTTATATTGTTTCATTATCTTTAATGCAGAATCAAGTCTACGCCCTGTTGCAATTGCAAATTTGGTACTTTTACGATGCTTGCGCAAGAGACTGATTAATTCCTGTAACGCTTCCGCATCGCCTAACAAGTTCTGGTCTAAATCACTAACAATAGCGCGATCGCTATAAAGTGCGTTACGACTTTTTACCGGCTCTCTAATCAGTTGTTCGGAACGGTCAACAATCGGTTGTACCAATTCCAAATAGCGTTTTGCATGTGCCTGCCATGAATAATGCTCACGCACACCTTTGATGCCTTGCTCACTGAATTTTTGCCAAAGTTTTTTGTCGCACAAAAGTCTTAATAATGCGTCGCTAATGGTTTCAGGCTCTAAAGGGTTAATTAAAAAACCGTTTTGACAATTGCCAATAATATCTTTAGGACCGCCATCCTCTGTGGCAACAATAGGCAGTCCAGAGGCGGCCGCCTCAATCAGCGTCAAACCAAAAGGTTCGGTTAAAGCAGGATTAACAAAGACTCCACCCAAATTGGCTGCAATACGATAAAACAGAGCAACTTGTTCGCGACGGTGATGTTTAGGCATCGAAACTTTGCCATAAATATCATAGCGGTCAATGGCAACTAATAATTCATGAAAAACGTCTTGTGCACCATCTTCCAGATCATCAATATCATCACGATTGCCTGCAACAATCAATAGGTTTGCAATTTCTTGCAGACGTGGGGACTGTCCATACGCGTCAATTAAAGCAACTATGTTTTTGCGTTTGTCTGGTCTTGAAAGGGCTAGAATAACTGGTTTATTGGCAATTTTTAAATGATAGGTCATCTTGTCAAATAAAGGCGACTCAAGTTCATTACCCTTAGGAGGCATGAATTTAGTTAAATCGGTTCCTGGCGGAATAATCCGCATTTGATTGGGCTGATAGTAATCATAAAGTTCGTACTGCTCTTCAATTTCCTGGTGCGTACTGGTAATCACTACCTCTGCGCTTGCTAAAGCCAACTCTTCGGCCTCTATTCTTCTCGCCATGTTATAACATGCCTCAATATCAACACTGGAAAGACCGCTTGCCAATAAACTATGTCGTTTTACTCTACCTAAAGAATGACCTGTATGAATCAAAGGAATGCCAAGTAAGCTGGTTAAACGCGCACCAACATAACCAGCATCGGCATAATGGCTGTGAATAATATCAGGCAATCTACTGCTTTGATTGAACATCGTTGCGACATTATCTACAAAAGCATCCATATAACCCCATAACTGTTCTTTAAAGATATATTCTTCAGGCCCTGCTTCTATGCGCACAATACGGAGTTTATCTGAAATAATTTCAATAGCCTGGGCATAATCTTCATCTACATTATTGTCAACTACTCGACGAGTGATTAAATCAACTTTAGCTACATCGGGCTGGGAAGCTAGTGCTTTTGCAAGTTCGACGACATACAAGGTTTGCCCTCCCGTATCAGCATCTCGTCCTAGTTCAAGGTTAGAACTCCGAATTAAACCGTGAATGCTGAGTAATGCAATATACAAATTACCTTTTGATTCGCTCATAATCGTATTCGCTCCTTAGTTTGTTGTGGATAAATGAATTGGATATAAATTTTTGAATGTTTTTAAAAAGTTTCTAATGAAGTTGGTAAAATTTTTCCCTGTTAACTGGAACCGCAGGTGGACAGATTTTAGCTGCTGTGCTTCTCACACTTAAAATAAGTGGCTTTAAAGTAGGCGATTTTTTAGTGTTATTCTTGCGGTGACATCAGGTTATATACAGGTTCTCCATGGTCCAATATGGCGTATTAGATAGTCTTAGAGAATTAAGTTGGCATTACTTTGTTAGCGATAGAACATACTCAAGGTTGTGGGTGAAGCATGGCTCCACAACCTTGAATGTTAATTGTATGATGCAAATAGAAAGTAATGATTAAACATTTACTGGGCACTACAATCTTACTGAAACTTCTCAGCCCGTTTAATTAACTTATCCAGATTTTTTTCATTTGGATTCCAAGGTGTACCAGGGTGAATAATGACCGCCGTACATTTTTCCGCAGCTTTCACAATATCTTCAAAAGTTCCAGCAGTTGGATCAATAACAATGGCTTTTTTATCTTCATTGTATTTGAATATTTTTGGGTTAATCTCAACACATTCGTCACAGGTTGTACAGTCTGGCGTTTCAATCCACACAGGCTCATGTCCCCCAGTCGCAGCTTTTGCGGCCGGGGCAGGGGTCGCACTCGGTGTGGTTGTTTTTGCTGCTTTTGGCGGTTGTTGGCACGGCTACTTTTGGTGCGTCTGTAGCAGGTGCTGCAGCTAAAGCCATGGCTAAAGCCGTCGTATCACCGCCACTACCTCCTGCCATCGACATTAAATTAGAAGCGATACTTGAAGCCATTTCCGCTTTTGCTTGTGCGGCAACTGCTTCGATATCGACCTCTACGCGATCTAAACCGGCCAGGCCTTTAAGTGTGCGCCAGAAATTACGCCGTTCAATGGTTGAATGAACAATTTCAGGGTCAATAATAACACGTACTAAAGTATTAGTATCAGGATGCACGGCATAGATATAAGCAATATGTTCTGCCATCTCATCATGATCTAAATCAATAAATTCATGTAGCGGCACCATATCATCATTCCACTGAGAAGGTGGGACGAATTTAAAATGCTTCTGGAAACGACCTTCAGTCATTGCCCAGTCAGCAAAAGTTAAAGGTACTGTCATACGATCTTCAATGCCGTATTCATCAACAAATTGCAGCTCGTAAGTTGTCCAGTCTTTGTCAAGGTCTGGATTGCCTTTGAGTGACATGCTTTTTTCCCAGGTGTCATCTTCACGTGGGTCGTAAGTCATTAAGGGGTAGGCGCGCGCTTCCACGGCCAGTCTGCTTTGCATATCTGCAGCATCATCGGCAACGCCGTGTTCTGGTTGGCAGACAGCATAAATATTAAAGATCGCCGGGCCTCGATAGTTAAGCCCGTCTATATACCCTTCAATTAAATGATTCGGGTGGGCAATTGAGCTTTGTAGCGTGTACGTAGTTCTGTGCGCCATGGAAATCAAACTCATTTCTTTGCGGCGTTCGGTTTTGCCTTTCCATTCTTTACCATACGGAGCCATATCCGATACTTGCCCAATAAAGCCGGAAGTACAAGCTTGACCGCCGGTATTAGAATACACTTGGGTATCTAAAATCAGGATTTTTAATGGCATACCCGACATGATACTGCGTGATAGATTTTGGAAACCAATATCATACATCGCGCCATCACCGCCTACGGTAACGACTGGCGGGCACATTAAATACTCTTCTTCGCTGAATTGATGCCAGTCAAAGTATTTGAAAAAGTGATCCGATTCGTCTTTATCGTATTTACCAGCAATTTCCAGTTCCGCCATACGAATCGCTTTAAAGCCTTCGGCCATTTTGACCATGTGACCTTCAAAAATACCCATCGCTAATGAAGGCGCATCCTGAAATAAGTTATTTGCCCAGGGGAAAGGGTAAGGATTAAACGGGAAGGTTGAGCCCCAGACCGATGAGCAGCCCGTGCTGTTGGTAATACCCATTTCGACACGACCATTGCCAGTGATGCCTTTTGTGTATTGCCATTTTAAGTGTTTAAGTTTGGCGACAATCTGCGAAGCCCATTTTAACCATTTGGCATCAATCGGGTCAGTGGCTTTGCCTTCACTTAATGAACTGCTGAGATTAGTTAAGGTTAAGTCAACATTTTTATTCGCTTCAATGGCCGCTTCAACCGCTTCAATATCACTAATGTCCAGTTTTTCAGCTAACTTCAGTCGGATATGTTTTTCCATGCCAGTAATTAACTGCTCAATTTTCGCCACTTGTTTTTTAGCGCGCGGTTGCATTAACGCAGTTACCGTGCCGGTAAATAAATGCACAATGGTTTTTTCACCACAACCTAAACATGCGCCATCACCGCAATTCATAGATGAATAGGTGCGTTTATCCAGCATCATAGTGGTCAGTGCGCCAATTTTTTCATCTAAATCATCAATGCGTTTGTATTTAGGATTTGATGTTGGCAGGTCGTTCCAGTATTCCCAGTCATTACGTAAGGTCTGGATGCTTTCGGGTGTTTGCGGGGTTGGTTCAAGCGCTTCGTCCGGGCATACTTCGACACATTCCATACAGCCTTTACAGGTCATCGGATTGATGGTGATGGAAAATAAACCGCCGTTATTGGGCGTACGTTTATTCACGGCATCGTGATAGGGTTTGGTAATGGCAAATTTAAAATCGCCCATCGCTTCTTTAAACCAGTCAAACTCTTGCCTGACTTCGGCTTGCTGATCTTCAGGGTATTCTTTGATGGTTTCGCCGATGGATTTATTGAAAATTGGGTCTAAAACCGTGCCTTCAGATTTATCGGCGGTGAGTGTATGATATTTCTTCTCGACATTACGAATCGCACGACGCAAGTGTTTAACGGTTTTGCCGGTTTTTTCGATGCGTTTGATATTGGTTTCAAACACTTCGTTAACGCTGTTAATCAAGCCAGGAATTGCGCTATCCGGGCAAGCAGTATAACAATCGCCACAGGCGGTACAGTTTTCAGGTATCCACACAGGGTGCTCAAAACGTACTTGCGTCATATCGCGGTAAATGCCACTGGCCGCTGGAATAATGCTCAGCGCCATAAACGGATCAGCTAAATTATCACTGGCACGCCCGTTGATATAGTTCGTTCCCGTTTGTTCAAAGAAACGGTGAATATCGGATAAGGGATCATCGTTTGCCGGTTTTTGCAGTAGCATGAGTGGCGCGGTGTTTTCTTTTTTCACTGCCCACGGTGCGACATCACCAACTGTCATTACTTCGACGGGTAAATGTTTGGTTTCTGTAAAACCACGTTGTACTACGCGGAAGTTATCGGCTACAACTTGCTCACCTTTGTTACCGAACTTAGCTTTTATCGTGTCGTGGATGGCATTTAATATATCATCTTTGTTTTTGCCTGCATTTTCAGCAATCGGCGAGGATTCAAAAAATGCACCCTGGAAAGCAATGCCTTGCATACGGAATTGCAAATCAGGGTGATTGGTTTCTTCACGAGCGATTTTGAAGCCATCTAAATAAGCAACTTTGATATTTTTATCGACTATATATTGCTGTGAGGCTTTAGGGAAAGTGCGCCATACTTCTTCAGCTGTTTCTAAACTGCTTTGAATAATAAATACGCCGTTCTTATCTAAGCCAGCTAATGGATTAGAGTGGGTGAAAACATTTGGGTCAGGGGCGATAACCACATCCACATGCGCATATTCACACGCGATACGAATCGGTTCGGGCGCGGCGGATAAAAAGTAGGTGGTAGGCTGGCCTTTTTTCTCTGAACCGTATTTAGGATTGGCTTTGATATTGTAATCCAGCAAATCAAATAAGGTCATCGCCAGATTTTTACCCATGGTAATGGCTCCCCAGCCGCCAACAGAGTGCATGCGCACGGTTAACGCGCCTTTCGGCATGAGGTTCGGGTTTTCTGAACCTTTTAATGCTAGGTTACGGATTTCTGGATACGCATCAACAACAGCTTGTTGCTGTAACTCTTGTTTAGGTGAAAATGCCTGACTACGCACAAATTCTATGCCAAGATAAAAGAATTTTTTGCGTTTACCTTCGGGTAGCATGTTTTCAATAACGGCAATAATACCTTCGGGCTGTAAATCACGGCTACCTAAACCAAAACAGGCAGAATACAGTGGTGATGTATCAGTGACTTTGTTATATGAAGCATATTCAGGGAAGGGTGTTTCTTTAGCGTGACCGTTTTCAAAGCCTTTAGCCATAGCATTACGAATTTCTGAAATCAGCGGTAAATCTTCAGATAGAGGCTGATCAGTGCGCTCCATGACGGTAATGCCTTTACGACCTTTTGCAACTGCAGAGATTAAATCGCCTGGGAAAGGGCGGAAAAAAGTCATATTAACCACGCCGACTTTAATATTACGTGTTTTACGTAAATAGTCAGCGGTGACTTCTGCAGTTTGAATAACGCTGCCTTGGGCAATAATTAGATAATCGGCATCTTCACAGCGGTACTGCCCGATACGGTTATAACGGCGGCCGGTTAATGCATACCATTCGTCCATGCATTCATCGGCGAATTTTTCGATATGGTCAAAAAAGTACGGACGTTGCCCTGCGACGGATTGCATATAAGAGTCTTGATTTTGCACCACACCGGACATCATCGGTTTATCGACATCCCAGATGGCCGGTACCCGACGGCGAGAATCGCCATATAGCAAACGTTGTGAGGGTGTAGGGCAGTTAATAATATCATCAGGTGAGCCTAAAAACTCTTCGATCAATTCGCGTTCAGGAAGTTGTAGGTCTTCAATTAAATGTGAGGTTAAAAAGCCGTCCTGGGCGACAGCTGCTGGGTTTAAACTCAGTTCGGCAATTTTACGGCTAATAACATTTAAGTCAGCGACTTGCTGATTATCTTTGGCAAATACCTGAATAAAGCCAGTATCATCCATACAGTGATAATCATCATGACCACAATGTACGTTTAACGTCGCTTTGGTTATGGCGCGGCAGGCAATATTCAATACATAAGGTAAGCGCTTGCCCACGGCGGTATATAGCGACTCGTGCATATAAGCGATACCCTGAGAGGAGCTGAAATTTGTGGCACGTAGTCCGGTCATGGACATGCCGGCGGTAATTGCAGCGGCGGCATGTTCGCCTTCAGGCTCAACAAAAATCAGCGGTCGCCCAGAAACGTTGATATGGCCTTTACTTTTTTCTTCGGCCCAGTATTCGCCCATATCCGTTGACGGGGTGATAGGAAAAGCGCCAGCGGCGTCACTGGCTTCGCGCTCACACATAACGACTGCTGCATTACCATCCATAGCCATGCGAATACCAGGGTATTTAAATTGTTTGTCTTTATCTTTTTTGCCAAAAATAGCCATTTGCTTTCCTTCTAAAAATGGGTGTGCAGTCTTATTGATCGAATAATTACTGTAATTGTATTAATAATATAAAGGTTAAAAGTCAATTTTTAAAGTATTTATCCAATAGGCAGAGAGCTTTCACGATGTGGCTTCATGCCTTCTTTGCCCTTACTTGCATGAGTTGAGCCCAATTTGCTATCTAACCAGACAATTGCGCCGGTTGGGCAGCGCTCAATAGGCGTACGGTCGACTTCAAAGTCCTGATATTTTTCATAGTCAATAACGGCTAAATTATTTTTGATTTCTATTAAACCTGTGGGTGCATCAACTACACATTTTTCACAAGCGGTACACGCGACTTCACATTCTTGCTGTGCCGTATCGCCTTCATCTAAACTTTTACAGGCAACAAAGAGTTTCTGGCTGACTGGCAATAGGGAAAATAAATCTTTAGGGCAGACGACGACGCAATCATTGCAGGCTGTACATTTATCTTCTATCACAATGGGCAAACCGTGTTCGTCCATATAGATAGCATCAAAGTCGCAGACGTCAGCACAATCGCCTAAGCCTAAACAGCCCCAGCTACAGCCTTTGCCACCGCCAGAAACAACAGCTGCCGCCTGACAAGATTTTAAGCCTTCGTATTTTGCACGCGTGTAGGCTACATGAGTACCGCCAGCACAGGCAAGACGAGCAACAACTTTCTCATGGTCTCCCATGCCTATACCTAAATAAGCAGCAATTTCTGCATTAGCTTCTGGTGTATTCACCGTGCATGCTGAAGGGTTTTTAGTGCCTTCTACAACGGCTTCAGCAAAAGGGCGGCAACCAGGTGTGCCACATGCACCGCATTGAGCTTGCGGTAGCATTTCATCTACTTCTTCTATGCGAGGATCTTCAAAAACAAAGAGTTTTTTATTGGCAATGGCCAGGATGATTGCAAGTACAGCGCCGAGAGCAATCATAAATACAGCGGCAGTGACTATAGTTGAAATCATGATAATTGTATTGAATGAGATGGTAGGAATCGGGATGTAATACTGTCCAGACGTTGAATACGATAACGTTTTTTATACGTTATATATAGTGTGTAAAAGTTTACAGTGCTTCTTTTGGAAAGAAGCAGAAGGTGCGTGTCAATTATTGTTTTCATTCCTGTCCTTGGAGTGCGAGCCTGGAAAAAAATTACAAACCATTTTGCAATTCTACAACTTATCCAGTAAGTACAAAATAACTTTTAATGTAAGGTTTACTACGGTATTAAATTAGGCTAAAAATTGTATCACGGAATGGCTTATACAAATGATATATTAGTTGACGGACATCATTAATTGTGATTTTTTTATCTATCGGATAAGGGGTGAGTATGTTGTTAAATGCTCGTTTTTTAGCGATAATGCCAAGAATTTTATAAAAAAGGTTTGTGATTTATGAATGCAGAGATAACGCAAGGCGTTGAATTAATGCTCACGGGAATGGGTATTGTCTTTCTTTTTCTGGTGATGTTAATTGGTGCAGTAAAGCTTATGGCTTATTGCGTTGCGACTTTTATTCCGGAAGTAGAATCTATTCCTGATGCTACGCCTTTAAAACGGACGACTTCATCTGGTAGCGTAACACCCACGGTTGCGGCAGCAATATCAGCCGCGATTTATCAACATAGAGCAAAGCGTCAGTAGACATTACTCGCTATTATCCATAAAGTAAGTAATTCATCGACCTTAAAGTCAGAGGAACAAATAATTATCATGACACAGTCAACCAGGCCGGTAGGCATTACTGAAGTCGTCTTAAGAGATGCGCATCAATCCATTTTAGCAACACGTTTACGCATTGAGGACATGTTGCCTATTTGTGAAAAACTAGACCAAATTGGTTATTGGTCCATTGAATCCTGGGGCGGTGCAACGTTTGATGCCTGTATCCGTTACTTGGGTGAAGATCCATGGGAGAGATTGCGATTATTAAAAGCAGCGATGCCTAATACTCCGCAACAAATGTTATTCCGCGGACAAAATATTTTAGGCTATCGACATTATGCGGATGATGTGGTCGATAAGTTCGTTGAGCGCTGCGTAGTTAATGGTATCGACGTGTTTCGTATTTTTGATGCTATGAATGATATGCGTAATATCGAACATGCAGTCAAAGCCGTATTAAATACCGATGCACATGCGCAAGGTACTATTTCTTATACCTTGAGCCCGGTGCATACCACTGCAAAATGGGTAGAACAGGGCAGGCAGATTGAAGAGATGGGCGCGCATTCTATCTGCATTAAAGATATGGCGGGTTTATTAACACCTTATGCTGCTTATGATCTGGTGTCACAACTTAAAGCAGCTGTAGATATTCCTGTCCATTTACATTGTCATGCGACAACTGGGTTAAGTGTTGGTACTTTAATTAAAGCGATAGAAGCCGGTATTGATAATGTCGATACGGCGATTTCTTCTTTAAGCATGACTTATGGTCACAGCCCTACTGAAACCATCGTTGCAACTATGGCCGGGCAAGCGCGAGATACAGGCCTGAATTTAGAAAAACTAGAAGAGATAGCTGCTTATTTTAGAAAAGTACGTAGCAAATATGCTGCATATGAAGGCAGCCTAAAAGGTGTAGATGGACGAATTTTATTGGCACAGGTCCCGGGTGGTATGCTGACAAATATGGAAAGTCAGCTAAAACAGCAAGGTGCTGCAGATAAATTTGACGAAGTGCTGAAAGAGATTCCACGTGTACGCGAAGATTTAGGTTTCTTACCTTTAGTGACACCTACCTCGCAAATTGTAGGTACCCAGGCGGTACTTAATGTTATGACCGGAGAGCGTTATAAGTCTATTAGCAAGGAAACAGCGGGAGTATTAAAAGGTGAGTATGGGAAAACCCCCGCCCCTGTTAATGCTGAATTACAGGCGCGTGTTTTAGAAGATGGCGGTGAGGTAATCACATGTCGACCTGCAGATTTGCTTGCGCCTGAAATGGATGCGTTAATTGCCGAAGTTGAAGCGAAGGCTAAACAGGAGGGTGTTACTTTAGCAAAGCATGTAGAAGAGGATGCCTTGATTAACGGTTTGTTCGTGCAAGTAGGCTGGAAGTTTATTGCAAATCGTGGTAATCCGGATGCCTTTGAGCCCGCTCCATCGATAGCCTCAGCAGCAGAAGTAGTTAGCTCTGTTACTGCAAAAATACCGAATACAGACGTAGAAACCTATACTGTAAATGTAAATGGTCAGAACTTTAATGTTGCTGTGGGGCCAGGTGGTGCTAATCTGGCCATATCAACTATGGGCACTGCACAACATGCCGGTGGTGTCACGGCCCATGAAGCACCGGCTTCAACCGGGGCTGTCGTTGAGTCACCATTGGCGGGTAATATTCTGAAAATTAAAACCAATGTTGGCTCAGTGGTCGCTGAAGGCGATGTGGTCGCAATTATGGAAGCGATGAAAATGGAGACCGAAATACGTTCTAAAGTTGCGGGCACAGTAAGCGCTATTAATATCAAAGAAGGTGATTCTGTCTCAGTCGGTGATGTTTTAGTCGTTTTGTAGGCAGTATAAATTTTTCTAAACCTATCTTAAAGCACACTTCGGTATCTACTGAAGTGTGCTTTTTTCTGATTTTCATTTAATAAAATAATATTGAGACATTCTATGGAAAATCTCACTCGCTTGTGGCAAAGCACAGGGCTTTATAATTTTGAATTGCCCCAGATCATTATGATGCTGGTTGGTTTCTTATTGCTTTATCTCGCTATAAAAAAGATTTTGAACCCTTATTGCTAGTGCCCATTGGTTTTGGTGCCATTTTAAGTAATATACCCATCGCTGGCTTGGCTGAAGAAGGCGGCTTGTTATATTACTTATATTACGGTATTAAAACAGGCATATTTCCGCTGTTGATTTTCATGGGAGTGGGCGCGATGACCGATTTCGGGCCAATGCTCGCTAATCCTAAAACACTATTATTAGGTGCAGCTGCCCAGTTTGGTATTTTTGCAACTTTATTAGGTGCCTTGGCATTGAATATGGTCCCGGGTCTTGAATTTAGCATGAGTGATGCCGCAGCAATTGCGATTATTGGCGGTGCGGATGGGCCTACAGCGATTTATGTCGCGTCTAAATTAGCACCTGATTTATTGGGGGCGATTGCCGTTGCTGCATATTCCTATATGGCCTTGGTACCATTAATTCAGCCGCCCATTATGCGTGCTTTGACCACGGTTGAAGAGCGTAGTATTGAGATGCAGCAATTACGTTTTGTCAGCAAAACAGAAAAAATCGTGTTTCCTTTAATGCTGTTAGTTTTAACTGCATTATTATTGCCTTCAGCAGCACCGTTGGTCGGTATGTTTTGTTTAGGTAACTTAATGAATACCTGTGGTGTAGTTGAGCGTTTAAGTAAGACATCACAAAACGAGTTGATTAATATCGTGACCATTTTCTTAGGTCTTTCTGTTGGCTCAAAAATGAGTGCGGATGCTTTTTTGAAAGCAGAAACTTTAGGTATTTTAGCCTTGGGTGCGATTGCATTCTGTATTGGTACCGCGTCTGGTGTGTTAATGGCTAAAGTAATGAATAAATTTTCTGATACTCCGATCAATCCGCTTATTGGTGCTGCGGGGGTTTCTGCTGTGCCGATGGCTGCGCGCGTAGCCAATAAAGTAGGCTTGGAAAGCAATCCGCATAATTTCTTGTTGATGCATGCAATGGGGCCAAATGTCGCCGGAGTTATTGGTTCTGCGGTTGCGGCAGGGGTATTGTTGAGTCTGGTGCATTAGGCAGTTTATCTGATTTAAGCGAAATATGACTTTGTACATAAAGTACAAAAGGCGGGTGCTCAATTAGCACCTCCTACCACAAGATATAGTGGACCTATATTTAAAGGTCACGCCGCTTAAGGCTCCGTAATTACAAGATTAATCTACACTTACGCCTTTGATTAGCAGAATCCAACCTATAGTAGGTGGAGGCGCTAATTGCATACCCCCTAAGTACAAAATAAAATACCTACCAGTTTAACGATTGAAAAGTATAAAAGCCCTGCTTGGATGAGTCTAAGCAGGGCTTTTTTCTGCTGTTTACCTGACTAAAATACTCCGTTGAAATATTTGTCAAATAAGCGTATAAACTTTAAGGAAATAATAAAAACGAAAAGCTAAACCTGCTGCAAAGTAGGGACAGAAAGTTTAGGGTCCACAAATGGAAAGCCGAACTACCGAAAATGACTTATTGACAGTCAATCTAGGTAGCGCGGGTTTTTTTACTTTTTTCCGGTGAAAAACAGAGAGCGGTTTATTGATTGTGCTTAATGAAGGGTCGTTAGACTTTACTTTTAACCTATAAACTGGAGAAATATCATGAGAAAAGCTATTGTTTTTAGCTTGTTAATCTTTGCGGCCAATACCCAGGCTGACAATTTAAGTGATACCAACAAGCTTCTTGATTGTGCAGAACAAAAGGTTTCAGGGATTTTTAGTCCTGCAGGGGAGGAACATTTAAGCTGTTTGAGTATTGGGTTCGATACTATGTTGACACCGATACATATGCCGGAACTACAGGAGATGATGCCTACGTTTATGCGGATAGTTTGGGTGGTTTATTGTATGTCGGTAAAGTCAAGGAATTAGTAAAGGCGATATGTCCAGCAATTGCGGGTTCAGATTTATCAGGTAGGTGGCGAATCAATGGCAAAGTGGATGCAAGCAATTGTGGGGAAGGTGTCCGGTCCATTAATTATATTGCAACGGTGACCGCCAAGGGTGATCAAGTCAATTTTACAGCGAATGGCATTAGCAGGATTGGTGTGATAAACGCAGATAAGATTCGTTACACAGCGCGTTATCAAGAAGATGGCGGGACGACTAATGAAACAGGGATAATCACGGTGAATAGTGAAACAAGTGTTAGCGGTATTCAGAATTGGAACTGGAGTAATGGTCAATCTTCTTGCGGGAAGAACGACTTTTTCGGGACTAAGATTTAATTTATGACTGGGCTATCAAAAGAGTAAAGGGCTCAATAAAACCCCAAACCAGGAAATAACGTATTTTTATATACCGGATTAGCTAGCCAAGCGTAGCTTAGAAAAGGTCATCCAGCATATGAGGCAATTGATATTCTGTCAGATAACGTTTTTTAATGCTGCGCAATAAAAAAGCTAATTCGGCCTACAGGTTTGCGTTTTTAATAATACTCATTATTTCTGATGTTGGATAATATTAAATTTTCGTTCCTAATCAGGTTTTGCTAAATACATACTATTTAGATATAGATGAGTCTTTTACTACCGTTAGTAAGCTTAAGAAGTAAATTTATAATAAATTAACCTGATAGCTAAGGCTTATGTCTATTTAATTTACTTTGCAGCTATATTTTTCCAGATGAGCTAATAACAAAAAATGAAGATAATACATAATAATACCTACTTTTATAGCTATCAGCACTTGATGCGTTACATCTTTAGGAGCGGTTTTCTTCTCATTATGCCTGCTTGCAACTGCTTGTGCTCATAGAATCAACATTACACCTGAAATCAGTGAGTTAGAAGCGGTTAAGTTGCCTCGAATTGAAAAAAATGTTGGTTATTATATTTCCCCTGAAAACTTAAACAAAAGTGTAGTAACGCCTGCCGGAGGAGGAGATAAAGTTAAATATCTACCTTATAAGGAATCTGAACCTGTTTTAAAGACTATTCTTGCAAATATTTTTTTCAACGTATATCAAGTTCCTTCTTTGGATGATCCTCAATTTATTAGTTCAAGAAATATTTCCTATGTATTTATTCCTGATAATTGAGACTAATTCATCCTCGAAGTATGTGGATATGGCCGCCACTCAGATTTTACAGTCAAGCTTGAATGTAAAGCTGTTGATCCATCAAAGGACATACTGTGGCAAACCACTGTTAAGAGTGAAGCGCATATGGGTGCTTCCTCAGGTACATTTTGCAGAAATTATGGACTGGCTGGTAAGGTCGCTATTTCGAAGGCTTTTTCTAAGTTACAGCATAAAATTCATAGTCAGTTTTATGAAGGGACTGCAGAGGAATACTATGCTCCACGAAATGCAGTTGACTCATTTGATGAAGGAAAAGATGAGTATTACTCTCCATTACACCAAAAATCAAAAGAGCAAAAAGGTGCAACTGACTCATTTGATGGTGCAGATGAATATTACTCTCCGGGAGAGTAAATGTATGACTGTATTATGCTGTCAGTAAATACTTTTTAATGGAAAACTTTAATAGTAGGTAAGTAACTATTTTTACTGCTGTACTTGCCTATAAATAGCAAGGTTTTTTATTACTTTAATACTAGGAAATTGCTATGAAATATAATTCACATAAGTCATTACTGAGCCTGACATTTATTTTATTATTTGTGACGGGCTGTACCACTTTTCAAATCGTTGACCTTAAGCCAGAAACGGTAAACAGTGTTGACTCCGACTACTCAACTAATGCAATAGCAGGTGTTGAAACACTGCAGGTTGTGAGTAGCGAATACAACGATCTGCTGATTGGGATCAAGGATTGGCCGATGCGTTGCGTGAAAAGGTGCTTTTAAGTCTGTCTCTCACCCGTATATAGATAAGGAAAAGATTGATATCATAATCCGTGGCGAAGTGGGTGGAGAGTTTAGGCACTACATGAACCAAAAACTTTTTACCTGGTGGCCAGGTCACATTTGTTCTAGCGCATAACTGGCGAGGAACTCGTTATATTTATGATGCGCATGCCGATATAAAAGTCATAGATGCTACTTCTGGCGAGTTATTAGGAGAATACCAGGCAGAAAGTAGTCATGAGTTGATTCATAAATCAAACAACCCAGGACCTATAATCTCAGCCCTGTTTATTATTCCTGGAATAATAAAAGGTGGTATGTCAGTTTCTCCACGAGCTAAATACCGCGAGCAAATGTATGAAGTTGCATATCCAGATCTGTGGAAAAAAATTGCAACAAAAATTGGTGAAGATCAGTCAAAAAAATATTCACAAAAATTTGCTGCGTTGCAAAACAGGTGCGGAAGTCATTTGGACCAGGCACCAGAAGTGGGACTGCTTCGGTCTGAATTTATCGCTTGTCGAAGCGCACAAATATAGTTTGTTGGGGCAGGATCCACTCGAATCAGGGGTTGTTTCAGGTTTATGTCCGCAGTGATCGTTACTTCCGTATATATGTTGCAAAAAATGGTCGTATCATGCGCTGGTATGTGCAAAGGCAACGAAACTAGCTGTATAACATGCTATCACTTAGTTTATCTTCTTTTGCATAGATAAACTAAGCCGTTCACAAACAAGGTTTAAAAGAATGCCGATTTATGCTGAAATGCTAGGCAAGAACTTAGGGTTGGGAGGTAGTGATCTACGATCTTCGAGTGTTTGTGATTAGTTATCAAATACAAATGCCCCGTCAGTTTAACGATTGAAGGTATAAAAGCCCTGCTTGGACGAGTCTAAGCAGGGCATTTTTATTTGTAGCGTAGTCAGTGGAATAAGTGGTAAGCGAATATATCAGCTTGTTTGTACAGCCTTTTTTTTCAGTGTCTATGAACGCATGGGGTCAGGGTACTTTCCTCGCCATATTTTTTATTCCCCTTTTCTTAAATAACTCGTCAGTCGCAAGTTACCCGATATAATACAAGCACAGCTTATCCGTGCAAGCGTGTTGCGAGAATAAAAAAACAGACTTCAACTACCTTCTTCGCCTAGAAAAAAGGAGTACCTGCTTAGTTATCATCTATTTCATCCGAAACGGTGAAAGTAGGTACGGATTTCGTCGATGATGGTGTTTTTAGCAAGTCGCAAGAATTGTTTAATGAAGGATGCCGCCAACACTTGCTTAACCGTTTTCTCGGATGGCAATTCGCGTGACCGAGTCCGCAGGTAAAGCCGATGTTTAGACCAAACATCACCGCCTAAATTGAGCGAGATAAATTGCATCAACCCTACGGCAATGCAAGCACACAAAACAAAGGCCTCGTAGGATTGCCAGCAGGCTTTTACTGCATTGATTTGATGAGGCTGAGGCGTCTTCAACCTTCAGCAGGATGCTGATTCATAAAAATGTAAATTATACGCAGACTTGTGCGCCATATTGGTCGATCTTCTCCCAAAACTGTTGCCACCTCCCTTTGGATTGAATTATGGCACTTAACGACAAAATGACTTTAGCCCCTTTATTTTTCCAGCGCATGCCCGATCCACAAAGTCGTTGCTTTACTAATGTCTTACAAACCGCCTCGGTGACCCCAGATCCAATCGGCAAGTCTTTTTCTATATGCGCTGGATAATTCATCATATGGCGGTGATTTATAAAATAGGTGAGTGCCGATGCTAAGTTCTCTCTGATCGTTTTTGTCAGACTTTTTTTCTATGTAAACTTTTCCATTTCAGTTATGAGCCTTTCGACTGCGCCTACATCATGTTTAAGTTGTTTCCAGCACCCATTCAGCCATAGCGTGCGCTTTGCACTTGTCTTTTTGGGGACTGTTTCCAGGGTAAGCAGCATGGAAACATTGGCCAGATATTCGGTGACATGAAAAAAATCCAGTAATTGACTGTTGGTGTGTTGTTCTAAAAATGGCCAGTTATTTTTTGCACCATCTGCAATACCAGATAGAGCGCATCGGGGTATTGTTTTTTGATATTTTCAATTTCTTTTTCAAAGCGTTGAAAAAAAGTTCCTTTTCCATATTCGGGAGCCTCACCAATATAGACTGTATGTTGGCGTTCTCCCACCACATCATAAAGTGAAATATTACCCACCATTGCTTCTCTGTAGCCTTCTTCACGCATCAATACACCAGCACCATCAAGACTGATCACAATCGTCGTGATCTCTTCCTTGAGTTGAGGCGTTTGATATTCCCAGTTTTCTTCTTTTGATGCCGCTATGCTACCCACCCAATCACTTACGTCTTGCAAATAGGAATGCGCTATCTTCCGGTGGTGGTTTTCTTCTAAATCCTGGCACACTGATGGGGCGTTCATATTAGAATATTTATGCGATATTTGTTTCGCAAACTTTGGCGTTGCCCCTCTTATAATTCGCGCATTGTATTCTAATGGGCGAAGAGAATAAATTTTACCCCTTTCGACGTTTGATAAGCCTTATACCGCTGGATTTGTACACTTCCATAAGGGGTCTGATAAGTTTAATTGTCTTTTACGCTTGCCGTCATTTTTGTGTCGCCCAATTTTATTGGGCTTCCATCCGATATCAAATTTTTGCAAAGCTTCTGTGGCCAAACGGCCATTTTCATTGCGACTATCCAATATCACAACTTTCCATTTACATCAGACTGCCCATTTAATTTTTACGGTGACTTGAATCGTCAATTCGTTATCATTTACACGCTATAATTTTAGCCACTGGAATTTCCTTGCTCTTTTTGAAAATTAGTAGCTTACCTGCTTTAAATTTCAACATTTTTCAAAATCAGCACCCCTTGCGCGGAGCCTTTAAGTGTCGCTTCTGGACAAGGTTTGCTGAGGCATTCTAGAAGACCATTCCCAAATCGTGAAGACTGCTCAGCTTCATAAAATCAAGGCCGTAAAGCGTGCTGGCAGTCACAAAGCGTTTGTTTTGTGTGCTTGCGTACCGTAGGGTTTGATGCAATTTATTTCGCTCAATTGGGCGATGATGTTTTTGGTCAAAACATCGGCTTTACCCACGGACTCGGTCACGCAGATCCATCGAGAAAACGTTTAAAGCAAGTGTTGGCGGCATCATTCATTAAACAATTCTTGCCTTGGTAAAAACGCATCATCGACGAAATCCGTACTGCCTACTCAAGGTTTCGGATGAAATAGATGATAACTAAGCAGGTACGCCTTTTTTTCTAGGCGAAGAAGACAGACGAAGTCTGTTTTTTTATTACTAGCGCTTGCGCGGATAAGCTGTGCTTGTATGTGAGCTAGTCGTAAATTCGATAGCAGCAACTGGATAGTATCGCCGTTTCAAAAATAGCTAATTATGTCACTATGCCGCAGATGCAATTACTCAATGCGCTAAAAAATAGGTTATATGCCATGCAGTCA
This sequence comes from uncultured Gammaproteobacteria bacterium, assembly GCA_942491615.1. Taxonomy (GTDB): domain Bacteria; phylum Pseudomonadota; class Gammaproteobacteria; order Methylococcales; family Methylomonadaceae; genus Methyloprofundus. Next base: position 46,206 of record CALOCH010000001.1, on the reverse strand, counting down.
AGGCATATAACCTATATATGATTTTTTTTGTTTACTGAATATTTGTTGTTGGTTAATTCTCGTTATGGCTTATAAATTATTTAAAGTTATTGAAAAAATAAATATTTTTATGGCTATTTTATAAGTTGAGGCTGAGTTTTTTTATTTTGGCACGTATAGTGCATTATTTACTATGTTATTTGGTGCTAATACAGGAAAAGCAGGCTCATCAACTTATTGAAGCAAAGGATAAATTGGACTTATCCCTCAAGGGAAATGAAATTGTTATGAATAGGGAAAATGAGTCATGTAAGGAATGCACAATGGTCTTTGGATTTAGGATAGTACAGAGCTGGATGCTTAATGCAGGGATAAAAGGAACTGTTGAGGATGACAGTATAAGCAGGAAGGCAGGGATAACCGGATCAAGGTTTATGGATAGACTTTGGCTTTTGGAGGATGACAAGAAAACATATGACAGGAATAACGGAAGTAAATAACAGCGCAGGATGCGAAAGAGGCAAGGATGCTGAGCAAGATGGGTTTTACAAAAGAAACTTAGCGAAACACTTTAATGTATAGCCTAAGGTAGATGATAAGGATATATTTAGGGATTTTAGTAGATAGGATTTGAAGATTATTTTGTTTAATAGCAGAATTATCACTTAAGTGGACTCTCGCTTGAGTAATCTGATTTTAAAGGCGTGCCTATTTATAGGCACTCCTTTTATCGTGTAAGGGGGTGGATAGAATAATGAAGAAAGTAAGCGATTTAATTGAAAGTGCCGATGATAACAGAATCTCTCTGCTTACTAAAAGTATACACTTGGTTATTTGGTGCGGGGATCGCTGCAGGTCAGGTATTAACCCAATCCAGCTGTACCATTCCACAACAAGGTCGATGCGCAGTCTGTGGCGGGTGTGTTGTCGCTTTAGGCTCTCTGGTTGGCTGGGCAATGTTAAAAAAACGTCAGGGTGACGATTTTTACAATCAATAATCTCTGTACTAAGACGCTGAATGAAAGCAGTACCTGTTTTTTTGTCTGTCGCTATGCTGTTGCCGATAGGCAATACCCCCAGTGCCTGGAATTTGGAGTGGTACGCTCAGAGCAAAAGTGCAGGCCGATAATCGATATACTCGCTATATTGATGAAGCTCAGGTATTCGAAAAGATATGGGGTAGCTTTGAGGCGTTTGATAATCATTAGCTGGCGGACATCTTTAGATTTTGTAACGCGACAAAGCGGGTGAGTACGGATTTGAAGGGGATATTTATCTAAGCTGTTAGTGGAAAAGCAATTAAAAGATTGGAATACCACGCTACAGGCCGGACGATTTCAGCGCTCGGATTAGTTTGGGTTTTTATAGCCTGGATGGTGCCTCGGTGTTTTACCGGATGCCCGAATATAGGTTTAACTTTTGAATGTGTATGGTGAGTAGGCCGACGCGTCAAGAAGATGTAAGAACAGTAAAAGGGAATTGGTTGTATGGCATTGAGCTAATGAGTAATCAGCAAATCAACTGGGATAATGCCATCCTGCCTATTAATACCTGGCTATTCCGCTTTTGTGGCTTTCAGCAGTTTAATGATGAATATGCGTCGACTCGTTTAAGTATGGGGAATACTATTGAAGGACAATTTCAGCAAAATTACCTGTATGCCTATGAATTATCTTTTTTGGCAACCCCTGAAAACAATACCATTGTTTTTGAAGAAGTTTACGCGAGTTTATTATTAGACGTAACCGAAGTCAGTCGTATTCGTGTTGATTATTCATTTTGTACGAGCCTAAATCACCTTATCCTACTTTTAGAGAACAGTTTTATAGTGATTATTATCAGGGACGTCAGGATTTATTGCGTATAAGCTTGAATCAAGGTGTGAAAAAAATACCTTTAGTTATCATCTTGGTGGCAAACGCGCGACAAGGCAGGCGGGAGCTGATATTGAGTATGGTGCAGACATGAGGCGTGAAACGCTATCTTATTTTTTCTCGACTGGGTTCGAAAAGCTGATTTTGATATGCTCGAGTTTGGCGATAGCGATACCTATAACCTGTATTTCGGCGCGGAATATGCGTTTGTCAGTGAGGTCTTGGCTCATTTTGAATCTTACTTATTCGATCAGATACTAGCCCTTTATATAGGTGAAAAAAAAGCCGGCGGGGAACAGGAATAAAATATCGCTATAAACTTTTTAGTGATATTTTCTTTATTTAGCGGGGAGTTATATTGTCAATTCCCGTTTAAATGACGAAATCTGCAGGTTGGTTTGCGCGGTAACTGGTATTTCGATAACTTTCAGCCTAAGGTCAAAATGTAATGCGTTGGTTTATCTATGTATTTTTAATGTGTTTGGCGGTGGTTGGTCTGGCGGCAGAAACAGTGCCAGAAAAAGAACAAACCTGGTGGGAAAAGCGTGATCAGCGTAGTGATATATATTATCCGCATAAAGTGCATTATGAAGTGATGGAAGAGGAGGGTGATAGTTGTTTATTATGCCATGCCTTTCAAAAAAATGATGAGCATGACGAAAGCAAACGTAAACCCTTGAACACCATTGCAAATGAACCCTTAGAGGCTATTTGTCATGATTGCCATGTGACTGAGCGACGTGGCCCCTGGCGTTACGATTTATGCCATGATGATCCCAGAAAAATTTGGCCTCCTGACCACAACTCAGGCTATATACAGCATCACGAAGAAGATGCAAAACAAGAATATGGCGATATGTGAAACTTGTCATTTAGATCGTAAGTTTTGTACTAATTGCCATTTTCGCCCAGGAATACGCTGAATCGCTCTTATCATCCGTTAAATTATATCAATCGGCATAGGTTGGAATCGCGCATGATGCCCAGCGGATTGTAGTCAATGTCATAATTCCTTTTACTGTCAGGAATTGCCATAACCAATAAAAAGTATGTTTAGAAAACCTCACTTGCCAGTTTCTTGTTGTTTTGATTGCTTATCTGGATGTACTCTCCGCCTACATTTGCGCGTGATGTGTCTTTAGCAAACAATCAATTATTATTGATGCCAGGTCATGGAGGTGATGGTAGTGCCTGGGGGCAAAGTGATTTTATGGCGATGTCATGTCAGGCGTAATATTCATCAGACAGCACCTGCCATACGCGATATTGTTTCGTTTCTTGGGTATGCCAGTTGCTTTTGGTGTCATGGGCAGAACGGGACGAATGCTAGAAGGCAATGTGTGATCTGCCATAACTCCGATTTATTACCTAAAAGTCCCATCATGCGGGACAAAAAAAATCATAATTTTAACGTGAATAAAGACAGTGGCATCAGATAAAAACTGCCTTGCTTGTTGTGTATCCTGAAATAGACAGCTGGCGAGGTTGCGATTTTTGTGGCATGAGGAAAAAAGCTTTTCCTTTGGGTACAATACGGCAATGCGATTGTGTTGGAGAGATAAGTGACTTTAATCTGGCAGGTAGGTTCCAACTTTCTTCAGGGAGGCGACAAGGTCATTGTTACTCAAATTCAATTCATTCAATGCTTGTAATTTGCTAATGGTGGAAGGAACGGTTGTCAATTGATTATCCGATAAATCTAATTTTTGGAGCTTGGTCAAGATGAAAATTGGTTTCGGAATGGTGGAAAAGAAATTGGAATTGAGTTTGAGAATCGTTGGAGTCGATATTAGCATTTTCGCTACTTGGCAAGGGATCTGGTTGCGAGTCGTGGCTTTGGTGGAGGTTTCGGTGGGGGCACCTTTTTCCCAGCACATTTCCGCCGGCTATGCAATGTTTGGAGCTTTTCCGAGGGATGAAATGGGTGCCAGTGATCCAGCAATGAGCGCATTGGTCATCGCACCAATTAAGAGACTTGAGCATGGAGAGAGTACCAAGCTTTGGGCTTAATTTCTTGAGCTTGTTGTTAGAAATATCCAGAGTCGTCCAGAGTCATTGATTCTGTGTTTAGCGTATTTAATCGCGGGTGAATAGTATACGTGACATGAGGACTTCAAACGAAAACAGTGGCGGCGCCTCCATCATTCATCATGCACTGCATACTTACTGAAAGACTCCATCGGGAAGCTCGTGCAGATTGTGTTCATGCAACGAGAGTACTCCAGTCTTTTTCGCATTTTCAAGTTTCTAACGATACAAGGGCGTCCACCATGTGTATGTGAGAGTGAAAAAGATTTGAATACAACGAAAACGCAATCTTTGGCGGGGGCGCCACGACATTCTCACCTTTTCTCGAGTCTTGGCGCCTGTTCGATTGCTCGGTTGCGCGTTTCCCATTTTCAACTATGTATGTTCAATAAGCGAGGAACTACAAAGTCACGTCGCCATTCGCCATGGTCGCGTCATTGCGATCATGCAATCGAGTTCGCGCGCGTGCGATTGCGGGAGAATTTGCACACGTATGCTCTGACGTCATGAAGCTGATGCAACATGCATCGCCAAGCATCGCGTCGCTTAACACGAATGAGTAACTTTGTGTTTCTCTCTTTTTCGCCTACCCTCGTCTACTCTAAGCAGAGCCGAGGGATACACAGGATCCTGAGACTGAAAGTAGCACAATTTCTGTTTTAAAAAGCCCTAAAAGCCGCCAACATCAACATGACGACAATTTCACTCGCCGCGCGGACTACCATTACTTGTCATTCCAAGTACCTATATCGTCAATCCTGCATACACGGTTCCAGGTGTATCAATATTCAAAGATGTTTCTCTTCGGAAATTCCTGGAGGCGCCGATTTATTGCAAGACGATCAATTGGAACGTCGTCCCAAAATTGTTCTCGACGCTCATGCCTCGACGGGATTTGACGTGTCTCACATGATTCAAAAGGTGGATGATGAAATCGATGAAGGCGAATCGGGCAATGTTCACATGACGGGCAGTATTCTTGCATTTGATCGCGCCTGTTTTCTTTGGAATTCTGTTCATTCCGCAGAGGACGTGACATATGCATCGCTATCGCCAGTCTTGGTGTATCGACCCAAACTAAAGTATTTATTCATTGGATGCAATACACCCATTCCCAATTTTCCTTCTCTCAAACTGAGATTGAAACAACAAGCGGATATCGTGGCTGAACAATTGACAATTCATAATGCCATGGGAACCTTTAATATTCTCAATGGAGAAGACCGTTCGGTGGCTGCCGCACTTGTTTTGGAACGGCAACCGCAGCAAGATGACGATGAGGAAGAATCCTTCAAAGTGACGAATATAGTAGATGATAGCAATGATGAGTATAGTACTGCTAAACTCTATAATAATTAAATTACTTAGTCTACATGTACTTCCATGTGTACTCGGGATGTTCTTGTGCTTCTGACGCACGGCAGAAAAGCGCCCTCGTGTAGATTGTTCCACCAAGGTGTCTCGAATTTCATCTCCAACAAGACGAAAATGGGCATTTTCACCGCACTGTGAAACCATTTGAGAGTCGAGGAAATGTCTCGCCTCTTTGTCACGAAAAAAACGGGGACCAGTCAAAGACAGGGGAAGCAAGAACTCCATGAAAATGGCTGTTGGAAACCATGACAAGTCGGCATGCGTGACTTGATTACCCGCCATGTGCGGCAACTTGATGGTGGTTTCCAGCCACGACAATTGTTGAAAGAGTTCCTTTAGTTTGGCAGCTCGCGTCTTGACGTCCATGGTTCGTGTCTCTGGAGTAAATTTTGTTGGAAATGGATCGAGATACATGCATCCTTGTGTGGGAAAAATTTGGTTTGTGTACAATTGGGGGAGGCAATGTACAAATCATGGCAACGAACGATTAAATTCACAAGGGCACAATCGTCCGGAGTGTCCAGGACGAGTGACAATGTGGAGCAAAACTGCCAAAATGATCTTCGAGATATTATAAAATGACTTGAGCTTCAAAAGGTTTGAGACCCTTATCTGTAACGAGAGAGGGAACCTTTTTCAGTGGATTTATCCTTTGGTAGTCGTCACTTGCAAGCTCATCATGGGTCAGTAGAATCGTGTCGACGACATGATGCATGTCCTTGATTCTCATCCACAGTCGAATGCGCGCGGCGTTGTTGCTGTGTTCTTGTCATAAAATACGCATTTGATTGGCGTCAGTGCTTTCAGTGACGTCGCTCATGTTGCTTGCCTATTAGCGCTTTGCCTGAGCGTCAAAGTAGTGATGTTTGTTGAGTGCGTTGTGATGGTGGTGCGATGATGGGCGGAGTTTTCAAAAAATATATCGACAAAAAGAACAATTGTACACGTGTCAAACAGATGGTGCTGCGCGATGGCGCGCCACCGCGGTGAAGCCACTATTCTTGCTGATGCCTTTGTCACCATCTGTTAGAGCTCTTATTACTGCCAGACAGTCCTTTCTCTTATATTTTTACCTCTAGAGTGCTTGAAAAATGAAGTGCATTTCTCTCTTGGCCCTCTTTTCAGCGCTTGCACTGGCGCGCCTCTTGCTCGACGCTCTTACCGGACGCCGAATGCACATCTTGCAAATCATCAGAGGAAGCATGATTTCGACATCAGAGCACATCCCGATTCTCCACAGTCTCATTCTTCGCCATTGACACCTTCGGCTATCTAAATTGAGCGACAATGACGACCGCACTCGCTCGAAACAAGGCTCGCACCAATGTTTGCAATTTTCTCACACAACGCGCCATGCAATCCTTTATCCATTTACTGATTGAAACACGAGATCCACATACCGTCACGTGGATGGAAGACTTTGGTGGGTGGAGCCAATTTGGAAGAGTTTCATGGAACGGGAGCTTCAAATCTTGCACAATCGTTATCCCAAATGGGATACCGTCTGTTCTGAAATGATGGAGCAACCGCCCGCAGTGGTAGTTGTAGAGAGACCAAGCGCTACATGGAGGAAGAGGACAACTATATGGAAGGATGAAATAACGTCTGATTTGGAGTATTCCACTGTTCCCATACTTGTGCCATTGTCCCACGGACACATATAACCCATTCTCAGGAGGATCGATTTGTCGAATTTGAAATTGACATTGATCCCGTTTCGATTGCAAGTCGCATCATGGCAGTTCGAGAACAGCTTGCTGTGGAATGGAAAACTGACTTGGACATGCTGATTGCAGCCAATGAAGGGATTTTACAATCCTATCATGATTCAAATGCATGCGTACGTAATGATGATGATGGCGAGAAGCTGCGTTTGAAAGAACGGCACAGGCCTATGGTGACTTTGGAATTTTCAACGCCAAGGCTCCATCGCCGTTGCAGAAAAGGAAATTATGATTTACTAGTATTGCTTGGCAACTCAAGATGTTCATCAGAATCTTGCGATCCTATCAAGAAGTGGAGGAACTTCGAGGATTTCGTTTGAATGGCTGCGAGACTTTTATTCCGAACGTACAAAAGAATTCTTTGATGGGAGTGGAGAATATGGACGCGCCGATGACTTTTTGGAGCAACTCTTGTTGACACCTCCGTCTGTCAAACAAGCAGTAGGAGAAAAGGCGGATTTAATCGATACACTCAAAATTGCAGAAGACGTGATTCGTACGTAGACAAGTGGCACGCGACTGGAAAGATGTGTGTACGGATTCCAGAAGATCACACGGAATTACGAAAGATTTTGCTGGCAAAGCAAATGTTAAAGTGGGGCAATGCACCTGCGGAATCAACAGAGCAAGCGCTGATGAGTCTGGCGGGGTGAATTCGAAAAATGGGCTGTTCGACTGACTTTGTCCATGTACACTCACGACAAACGCATCGCAATGTCATCATTCACTTCAAGAAGCCACGTTTTGAACAGCCGCGTCCATCCGCAAGGTCTCACTCTGTATACAGGCTCACTGTTTCCTCATAACTTACTGTTACCACCATTCGATCACTCGAACAACGTGATCACGAATTTTAAATTAAAGGATCTACTACTTGTTGGCCACAACTACGGTGAGCAGAAGTAGGATTCTACACTAGATATCTGTACATAGCTCGAGAGACAGTTTACGCCGGCTAGTCGTATGCAAATTATGGAATGATTTTGTGCTGCTGCCCTGGACATGGTACCAATGCCCACACTTGTCCAAATGAGGAGCAAATCACAAGATGCACTAACTCTTGACTTGAACATACGGACATGCACGAAGTGGCCTTTGGTTCCGCTGGCGAGATTCATTCCCAAATATCGTGTGCCGCAAGCCGCATGTCCCTGAGTCGTCATTATGGTAACGCGATCTCTGTTTCCACTTGGTTCTCTGTAGTGGTAGTACTATGCTCGCTTGTCGAAATTTCTACCGACGCACTTCGTCTTGGTCGCTTGGAGGGAGGTTCCGGTACTTCTGTGGCATGTTTCTCAAGCGAGACGAACTTTTCTTCGTCCGTTTGTAAGTTGAGGAATAAATATCTTTTCTGGATCGAGGATTCACAAGATCCGAGTACGGAATGGCGCCAGTTTTTACCATTCGCTGCACGCACGAGCCACGTCCTGTGTATCAATGGCATCCATCATTTTGTCATACAATAATTCCACCAAGCGATCCTCATCTGACTCGAAATCTTGATCCGACACGATTTTAATATTATCTTAAACAAGCAGATGCGGTGTTTTAAGTAAATGGAAGCATCAAGCATCGACGACAACCGAGGCTGACGAAGCATTTTAATAGCACATGCGAAATGAGCGTCGGCGAGCCGGCGTGTGAAAAGCCGTCCGACGAAAAGTATCATTCGCCTTCATCGTCAGAAAATTTCGGCGCAGAAGATTTATCTGACGAAGGACAGAAGGCGAACATTGGGAGTGAAGAGCATCATGGCAGTCATCAATCATTGATGGTGCGGTAGTGCGGTATTGTGGATTCCAGCTCTCTCAGAGGATCCGGAGGCACTGTTAGACAGCTATTACTCCTCTTTTTTGATTCTAATAACCATGATGGCGAGTAAAGGTGGGATCGACTACTCAAGGTGGGACAATTTGGAGACGAGCGATGAGGAAGATGAAGACGAGCAACAAACAGCGCCTCTTAAACCCGTTCCCAAGATTGGAGATTTGGTACCTGTGTCAGACATAAACACTGAAGGTGCAATTGAGTGCACTGGAGCCCTGGAAGGATTGACTTTGTTGTCGGACCCGGGAGGGTATATTGTGAATGACGAGTCAAAAGTCTTTCGAAAGGCTGACGGAACGATGATTTACGGTGATTTAAATGGCGAGCATATTGTCTTTAGCCGCGTCGGAACCGATCAGATTCCACCATTGATGCAGGTGGCAAACCAAGGTCCACGTTGTTTCCACGGAAGCTCTGAGGAAGACTTTCTGAGCACCAGTGAGCTGCAACAGGTGGTGGAAGAGCTAGTAAACAAGACGGTAGATGAAAGCATGAAGCATGCTGGCTGAGGGCAGAGGGAGCCACTGGTTGATCCGCATGTTCTTGCAAAAGAACATGCATTCGTTAGCGAAAATAAGCCTCATCTGTTCCGTAATAGAAAAATTGCAGAGGGACTCTGTCGACATGCGTTTGCCGTGGGCGGCAGAAAAAAGTTTTTGTCGACCGCAGTGGAAACTATCTTGGACCTGTTCAGACTGCTTTTTTCTTCGCTTCGATCTAAAATATGTTCAGATTCCGCCAGAAACTGAGTCGTCTCACAACCAACAGACGCTTATATTGGCAACAATAGCAGGGAAGATCATGCACAGCAACAGAGGAATGATTGTGTGTTTGTCGACACATCTGCCCTGCTCATGCTTTGATGCTTTGAGAATTTCATCGAAGTTTGGCACAAAGATTGCACCTTGTCATGGTTGTTTGAAGGACTTTCCGGTTGACAAGCTCAAGCGTTGTAGTCGTTGTTTGGAAGCAAAGTATTGCAGTGAAGAATGCATCAAAAATGATTATCCAGATCACAGAGAGCCTTGTAAAAAGGCAGCAAAAAAGAGACAGAATGAGGCGCAAGATGCGTAAACCTGCTCGGTCGACCGCAGATGAACGGACGTTGGAGTCTGCCCGATGAGGTCGAGTTACCTCTTGCACGGACAAGCATACTAGAAAAGAACGTAATTCACTTCATATCTCTCATTCTAGCTGCATCCCTACCAGCTTGTTATTTCGCTGGTTGACACGTTAACGCTTAACCATTGCTTAGAAAGGCGCTATCGTCTGTTCAACCATTTAGCTACTGTACCAATGGTAAAATCGGAAATCGTATTCCTATTTTACGCATATCAGCAGTTTCACTGCTAAAACCAACCCATCGGCGCGTGGAAAGACTCGCGTTGGCGAGCCGGCGCGTGGAAAGAAACCATCCGAACGAAAAGTGTCCACAAACGCGCAACCGAGACGTGTGTGATGCGCTGTGTGATGTGATGCGAGGATCTACTAGCATCATGCTGCACCTGTGATGCAGTCGTCCAACTTACAAGCTCGAAAGCGTGGGCCCCGCTACCTTAAAGAAGATGTGTCATCAACTACTCTTGAGAGCGCTGACGATGACACGATCAAGGAGTCAAAGTGGAGGCACATAATTTCCACCACTCTTCGATCTGCTCGGGTCATGTCTTGTGCAATCTTTCTTTTCGTGGTATGCATCTTCTTAAGGAGTCCATATTATCGCACCATTGTCAGTGACAGTCTAGGTTTTCAAGAGCATCGTCCACCACGTTATGTGGTTGTTGTCGATTCGGGGAGCGAAGTGAATCCTGCCGGGCGCCACAAACGATTGGAGTCTATCCATGCCACTTGGGGTCCTGCTGCTCGTGCCATTTTTGTGGTGAACAATATTACGGAATATCCTGAGGCATCTCATGCTATTCTTTCCAATGAAAATGAACATCATCCATCCTATCCACGGCTCTTGCCACTGCCCCCAGAAGTGCTTCCAGATCGCAGCATCCCAGCATTACAATACACAATTCGCAACATTTTGAACCTGGTAAACCCCGATTTCGCCTTGTTTACCAATGACCATACCTACGTACTTGATGATCACCTTTGCACATTCCTGGAGAATAGATCGCCAGATCAACACATGTACGCCGGGCATGCGTTAAGAAACGGCGCGGGTTCCTTTCAACCGGCGTCGTCCGGTTACATACTGTCCCGACACTCGATGGAGACACTCGTTCAAAAGTGGGACGAGAAGGATTTGATTTGTAGCAAGCCTACTCAGGGGAATCACGCTGGCTTGCTTTATATCCAAATGTCTGGAATCTGTTGGAGTTGACAACCGAGGATACGAGAGAGGGAAGGAAAGTTCCACCGTTTTCATGCCTATCCATTCATTCGTATGGTCGACGGGAAGGTCGCTCAATGGTATCTAGATTTATCGGAAACGAAACTGCTGTTTGGAAAAGACTGTTGTTCCAGCAATACTTTAACGTTTCACTACGTCGAGTCGTCCGAGTCTCGTGCCCTCTATAGCGCACGAAAGGCACTACTGGAGAATCCCAAAATGACGGACCAAGAGTTAAAGACGATACTTATTTCGGTTTGGCCCAAGAATATCAGCGGTTACTCAAGTCCACCGATCCTGACAATAGCGAGCAATGGGAATTAGTGCTCTGCGTCATATGCAAGATAACAAATGTGCATCATAGGCTGTCGAAGCGAGCCGCAATGGGCTCTCCTCGGGATGGGCCGCTGTTAGATTCTGCGCCGGGTTTTGGGTTTGAATCACTGTGGCCAGCGGAGGCCGTATCGCCGGGTTTAGCGGGATTGGCGGATGTCTGTCCTGTCCTGGGGCGATGGGAAGCTGCTGAAGATAGCTCCGCTAGATTCCCAACTAGTGATTGGGCCCGAGGGGCCTCACACAGCACTGCACACGTGGTGAGGCGCCTTGGCCTTCTATCACTTCGCGAGTTTAGGCATTTGGGGTTCGCTCGAGCATAAAAGTATTCAGCCATGTATGCTCCCAAGTTCAAAGTAACACTTAACAAAAAATGAACATAAAAAAGCTTCATTTTTATAAATATTTTTTTGAATTCGTGTACCGCCGAAGGCTGAATATAAATTGGCGATTTATTCATTAATTTTTATATATACATGAGGAAAAATTTGCGAACCCTAATGAGAAGGGTCACCAAAAAATAACCCCACGTTAAAAGAAATATAGCACGTACTTACGTTATAATGACGGTAAACCGACGTTAAATTTAACCGTTATCCGGGTGACTATCCAGAAGCGCTTGGGCGTGGACTTTTGGCTTCGCTTTCAGAGCGCGATGGGCACGTGCATGTGCGCGCCAGATCCGAGCTCGCGCGCCTCTCGCGCAATTCGCTCTCATTCTGACTTTGTTGACACTGTCTCGTCATGCGTCTTCCTCTCACGTGAGCGGCGCAGCGGCAGTTGTCCATTGGTATCCGCTTGCATCACATTACTATTCATCACGCCGCGTCGCTGCGTCTTTTCCAGGTTATCAGTAAGGCCTTGTCGACGCGCGCCGTTCTTTTTCACGTGAAGGTGGAGTGATGTTGATTGCAATTATGTATTGTTATTATTGGTCACTACGCGAATGAAATTCGATGCGTGCGCATGTGTGCACGTGCGTGTCGAGCTGCGGCGCCGCGGCTGCTTAAGTCAACTTTCATCCACGCCGTGCTCGTTGCCATGGTGTTCACTGTTATTATCAACGTTATCGTTCTTCTGTTTTTTGCGCTTTTTCTTGTTGTATTCTTTCGTGAATTCGTTCATCACAACGTCTTTTAAGCTTTCGTCGTCGACCTGCTCAAGGATGGTGGTCTGCTCATGCGCGGAGCCGCTCGTTTTGATCATGTTATTGTCGAGGAGCGTCTTGATTATTTTGAGTGTAGTGTTTTTCTTGTTGTCATCGTCAGTGGCAATGGCCTCGTTCAAATGTTCGATGATACTGTTGCGATCAATTTTGTACCGTTTGGCAGGAGGCAAGGGTGACGTAGCCGACTTGTCGTCCGGCCCGTGCAAAAGCGTTCTCATCTTCGGAGTGAGGTAGTACAATTGACTTGTTGGGCCTTCATTTTTGGTTTTGTCAAGCAGGGAAGAAACCATGGAACAGACGGTGAAACATTTTTGCGTGGTGAAGCGGTCGATAGTAGTTCCCTGGGCAAACTTGCCATTTTGATGAAGCATCTTGCCGGCCTGTAGCTCCAATGGACGATCCCAGACACTCGTTGGGAGATTATGATCATCTCGCGAATAGTCTGGTGGTAAATGCTTTTGTTGCCCATTTGCGACGAGTTGCAAGTACTCAGGATAGTGTCTGAGAAAAGCTGTCATTGTGCAAGGTTCACAGTCAGCCCTTTACAAGGAGCAACAATGAGCAATAAGTTAGACAGTTATGAGCATATCCATAAATAGTAGGGAGTTGGATTGTGGTTATCAGCTTACTCGACGAGTTGAGCAGGGCCAGAATCTTGTCGAAGCATGGGATTCGGGCCATAACGTGTTACCGCCTTGAGAATGTCGCATAAGACATTGTAGCGGACGAGTACAGTCACTTTGTTCCTACTCGTAGATCGCGATTGGATTTGTTTGTAATGATCATGTTGTTTGATCGTATCAATGATGACAGAAGTAGCGTCATTGGCGACATCGACAATCAGGCGGAGAAATTCTTTGGAATGAGTGTCGACTGGGTCTTTCTCACTTCCAGGATACATAGGTTCTCCAAAGAAGTTCTTGAGAACAACCAAAGATTCCATGGTAAGTAATGTGTAGACGACCAGAGAAAAAGGCTTGAGAAGGTGTGGAATGACGTGGTGCCTTCCACCGCTCTTGGGGGACTCGTATGGCTTGTAACTGTCGGCAAATGTGTCGGCGAAGACCCCACAGAAGTAATCTTCATCAAACGGCGGGTCTTTGGGTTTGCCTTTGGTGATTGCTGCCTTGTACATAGCAATGTCGGGCTGAAGGACTGGGCTGTTGTAGAAGATTGAGAACAGAACTTTTGTCATGCTGTGGCGGAGTAGCACGAAGGCGTCTTTTTTGACATTCTCAACATTTGCAGTAACGTAATCAGTTTCTTCAAGCATGTGAATGCCTTGCATTGCATGTTCTTCATAATAGGCGTTGACGCAGTCTATGCAAGTGGAACGAAAGCTTGGTTGGATCGTGTTGGCAGCTGCTGCTGTCATTTTTCTTCCCTTTGCGCGGAGGGCTTTTAGCACGTTCAAGTCAAGCACATGCTTATCGATAGGTCCAGACACCTCAATGGCCACGTCAGAGAACACGCAGCTGTCAGGTTTAGGAAACACTTTTTGAAAGTCCAAAGAGAAGACGGTGTCGCATGGAATGTGCGGCGAGGGGATGTATCCATTCATGTATGAACTTACGAGAGCCTGACGATGACCGCCTTCATACGCTGTGGCTCGAAGATTGCTGTGCATCTGGAAGCATAGAACAGTCATGAGCCTTGCCAAAGCAACTGGCATGAAGTCAGGAATGAACAAGGGAATTTCATTGCTTGCAAGAAAGCTTTGTACGTCACGAGTGCTTTTGAGGTGCAGACCTGACAGACACTGCATAAAGCCCGCGAGATCCTTTGTGGTCGGAACTCCAGTTACTCGTGTTTTCACGCCGAAGAATGACAGAGCCGTGTTCACATCTTGAGCAGTAGGTCTTACAGCAACTCTATTCTTCATTTGAAGTTTGAGATTCATCCTGGCAGGATTTTCGTCATTGCTTGGAATCGTGACTCGACCCATAGAAACAAGAGGCACGGAATTTTCAAGGATGGAATTCACAGGCACATTTCCATCAGCCGTCGTTTCAATTTCACGCTCACCAAACAAGATGAACCCCATGTTTCCATCGGTGAAGGTGCGATGATCATCTGATGATGCATCTATAGCTCCATATTTAAGTGTGGTTATCATTCCTGGTCGTGAGCTTAAAGCATCATTTGTGAGATACGGAGTGTGAACATTTCGATGGTTGGCGTCAATGCGCAACAAAGTTTGACTTCCGAAATGTGCTCGAGGAGTGAGGAAATCAAGTGCAGAGAACGAGGTACTAGTTGGTACAGTTTCGAATCCGTTGCCTTGGATGGGTGATGAAATGGACGTCATTCGGTTGTCGTCGGCGGCGGTATCATTGTCATTGTCATCTTTGGCTTTCGTCCAGTTTGTCAACGCCGGAGTCGCCAAAGGCATCCGAGATTCCTCTTTTATCACACCCTTGCCTTCTTCAACAATGAAACATTCTTCGGTGATTGCGTCTTCATCGACATCAAAGTAGCGTTGTTTGGCAAGACGAGTGTAAAAGGTTAGAGAGAATTTTTTCACTTCATCCCACTCTTCTTCTCCTCTTGCCATGCTCTTTTGAATTTCATAAATAGCGTGTTTGAGCATCATTGTTGTGGTTCCATCATCATCATCTAAATTGTCACTGAGATCACTGATGCTGGTGCTGGAGCTGGTTTCGGAGCTCGAAGCCGAATTGTCATCACCCGGTGATTTTGGCTTTGCCACTGCAAGCGACGACAAGTCAATGTTGCTGCAGCCATGTGGTTTGTTGACAGGTGAGACTGTAACCAAATTTGACTCATGCCCTGAATTTGGTTTTGGTGAGCTGTGTTTGCTTTCAGCCTGAGTTGTCTCCAGGTCAAGCCCGCTCCCCGCCGCCGCGGCTCTCGGGTGATCAGCCACGGCAACTTTTGCGTTTCTCGATTGACCACCCAGGCAGGTTTGTGTTGACGAGGCGTTTGGCTTGCTGGGAAAGAGGTTGGTGGCCGCTTCTGCGGGTGTCTGCGTGAAATTGTGAGCCCGCGATTGTGCCTGTTTTGTGAGGCCTGGTGCTTGTTTGTGCGTGTGCCTGTCTGCGCGCTTGTGCATCTTGTGTCCAAACAAGAGCGGACGGCATCCTCCGTGATTCCGAGGATGCACCGCCGAGCATTCCCATTATTGCAGCCCTTAAAAAATCCATAATTGGGCAAAGTCCCACGAGCGCCTCCGATGACCGCCTTTGCCCCCCGCAAGCCCCGCGAGCGCCTCCGATGGCTCCCCGGCGTTGACGCGGTTGTTCTTTGGTGTCAACAAAATCTTCTTTCAGCCCTTGTTCCACTCCCCCCACAAAAAGTTCGATTGGGGCCAAAACACGGTGAGTGCCTTGCCCGCGGCATGAAATGAACATGTCCAACATGAATATTTTTAATGATCCTTTTTGGGGGTGTTTTGGCGATCGTAAAACCAAAATTGCGCGTCAGTCTGAATTTGGTTTCTCACCTAGCGCGCAATCTCCATTTCAAATTACAGATATCTTGCACCATGGCCGGAAGCTCAGTTTCGGATGGCACGCGCGGCGCGAAGAAAAAGAGTGCTGCCAAAGGTGGCGTTGGTGCCACCAAGAAGAAAAGGGGAGGCAAGAAGCCAACAAATAAGACACCAAGTGCTGCCAAGGATGCTGCAAAAGTGTCTCCGACTAAGCAGAGTCCAAATGAGGCAAACAAGTACACGATTGTAATTCCATCCAACGGCGCCGATGCGCAAATGTTTGTGTCGGATGAACAAACTCTTGCTTTTATGGCAACCATTGAATGTGGTTGTGATGTGCGACGCTTTGAGACTTTTGATGAAGCTCATGCATGTCTGGTTGAAGTGAAGTCTCCATCGGTAATTACGTTTGAGAGCAATGGCGGCGGCAGCAGTGCGGCAGCTTCTTCTCACGCGGCGCCGTCTGTTGCCGAGCCTCGTGTGGAAAATAGTGACGACAGAAAACGGGAGAGCAAGGATGATGGTGCCAGCGGTGGCTATTCACTTTAAAAAGGCCAAAAAAGATGCTGTCTTACCTAACATTGACAAGGAATACTTCGTTGTTGTGAAGAGTGATGATGCCGGAATGCCATCGCGCCTTTTTACGTCCGATGCAGAAGCTGCTCAATTCGTTAACACCTGTGGCGCCGCTGGCAAGGCATGTGAAATGAATATATTCTATTCTCTTGCTGATGCAGTGGAAGCATTAAAGGAGGAGGGAACTCGAAATGCTGTTCATAATGGCGAAGCAAATAACAATCACAACAATGTCAATAACGAAACTGATGATGATGAGGAGGAATCGTCCGATGATGGTGATGAAGATGATGACTCTGAGGAAGTTAAAGGTCCGAGCCGAAACACTATTGCAAATACAAGTGCCATTCGAGACGCGTTCGCGTCCCAACTCGGGAAAGGCAAATGCTTGCTTCGCATCACTGCGTTTCCGCCCGTGACTAAAAACCAAAAAAAGATGGTGGTGGTATTTCAGTTTTTGTATGGCAATGGCCTGCCATATTGGTTCTTCAAGCCAGAGATTATTGCATCGGCTTTTAGTGAATCTGCTGCTGGGGCTGTTCCGGATTTGGTCGAAATGCGGAATGATTGCTTCCGAACCTTCCAATTTGGTCCGTTGCGCAAGGAACCGTGCGGATCGAATATTCCAAAGAGGAACAAAAGCCAATATCCAATCCACGTGTTGTATGGATATCTTTCGGTCAGTGCATTTAATGGTGGAGTGGAAGAACGTGCCCATCGCCTAGGTGAAAGTTTCAAATCCCTATTCGCGTCGACTCAATTTCAAGAGGTCTACAAGATTGGCGTGGAGGCTTTATCCGACAAACTAGCGAAACATGACCCCGGAGAGTTCTACCATGATATCCAAGAATCCATCGTAGAAGTCAGGGTTCAGGGGTCGTTGGACACCCTCTTGTTGAATGAAAACATTGTGGACATGTTGGCTGTTTGCTTCACAGACCCACGTAAGCCAAAAGCCATTAAGTACGGCTTCTCTTCAGGAAGAATGCCTAGGGATCTTGTGTAGATGGAATGGAAGTGAGGATGGTTGCTTGACGTTACTGCATTATTCCGGCGGTTCACAACACTCGTTTTACATCTGCTTGACGTGAGATCAGCAAGCAGCGATGCACAATGCATGTTTCTGTCTGTATTGACAAGTGATGGACAGTTATATTTCTATTGGAGTTTATATTAATTTAGCCTATTGTTGTCATTGCACAATACCTACGTTTTGTTACATAAAAAACTTAAAAGTGGTGTTGTGTTCAAGGCGAGAGAGTGGTGTATCTCTGAGGATGCAACCCTTCCATTTGGTGTTGCATGCTGTGTAAAGTAGCGCAGCAGCGATACAAGTAGTGGACGTATCTCTGAAGATACGCAGCGCCGCTTTTCATTTCGCTTGTCAAAAACTCGAAATCAGCTCCTATTAGAATCCAGCTAGTAGAGATGTCAGAAACACTCACGATGGCGGCTTCTCTCACGGCAATCTGGAAGCGGGCGAGCGGACCCAGACTTCTCGCACCAAGCCATGGCAAAATCACCAAAGAGCCCAAAACTTTGCAGCTGTAAGGAGTTTTGCTCATTTTCTTCTGTGGCAATGGTCGTTGCAATGGCTCTTTCTTAGCAGGCGGCCGACAGTATCGCCCTCTCGCAGCCTTTTTACAACTTGCCTAAAACTAATAATTCTTCCCTGCTTGTGGGCTTCCAGTGAGCAAAGTTTAGTAGTTCGAGCGGCAACTCTTCGCTCATGAGACTTGCTTGATTCAATCGCCAAAGTACTCATCAATCAATCAAGGTGGACGACGGACAGACTCCATTCAATGCACGACAAACTTGAGTCTTCATTCGACAGACAGACATGCGTGAGCACAAAATATCACAAACGTCTGTCTGTCGTCACTCGCATTTGAAAATGTCAATGTGACGTGATGGTGGTTGCACAATGCAGTGAGGTCACTCGATAGGTGTAACTAGATTTGAATTACATCGTGTGTAATGTATTGGCAATATTGTGAGTACAGTCTGTGCGGCGTGTGTATACACACCACCAACGCGCACTCTGTGTTCTGACTATGGATTAAACTAGGTGGTGTCTTATTCTAGCCTATATAATTGCAGACATTCGGGATTTTCAGAGATGCACTCGATGAAGCTGTAACTAAAGCTACATCGTCTTAAAAATGCATAATGTAGCGCATAATGTATTGCGCAATATTATAGCACTGTGCGGTGCATGCACACAACACACACTCTATGTTATAGCTATGGATTAAACTAGGTGGTGTCTTATTCTAGCCTATATAATTGCAGACATTCGGGAACACTTTTTTCCACAGACATTCCTGCCTTTGCAAAGATATCAGCAAGATTGCCATTTACATTACATAGTGCCGCTTTTTTGAAATCAAGTTTAAAATGGTTCGCGTCTTTTGAAAGCGAGGTACAAAGTTGCATGTATGCATTGCTGCGTTCATTGCAGCTTTCGTACCACCTTGGAAGATCCAAAAATATCATGCCATCCAAATATGCAATCACGTTCCTTTTCTCGTCAACGATTGCTTCAAAAATGTCACGACCTGTGTCTTTATCAATTTGTAGGTATACGATACCAGGTTCTTTGCCTAACTCCACAATGACATCCAAAAATCCACCACTCCATTCATCACGGACTTGAACTGTGGTTATGTCAACTGTAACTCAACAAGTCAACACACAACTTTTCCAGCCTGCGTTGCATCGCTGTTCATGTGACCAATCGGATTAGACTGACTCATCGTAGATATTCAAGTTGCCATTCCAATCCATATGTGAAAACAAGATTGACTAAATGACATCATAGCGAACGAGTATTTCTCCCACACCAGTGCCGACTTGAGCTCCCACTCCAATGCTGACTCTAGCTAGTTCCAACATCCAATTCTGACTGTCGCCATATCGTCCAACATCTCGACTTCTCTAGCTCCTCCACTCCAGCGTCGACTCTGGTACGCTTGGCTCTGGACTCTATTCCAGCACCAACTCCAGGACTAACTCCAGCTCGAGCACCGCGAGTGCTTCCTCTCGACAGACACCAGATACAGCATCTAATCGTAACCAATAATGCATGGCAGTGTGAATTTGGGTATTTGTTTATGAGAGCATTGTGTTTTTATCTCGCCACGTGGTGTCATTCACAATTTTTTGCAATTCCTGCTTGCCGACTCTCGTTTCATTGGCCCATTTGAGTGTGCCGTCAACGTCATCTGGTGACATTGATTCTTTTTGTACATGTCTGTGAAGATGATCTATCCATTTGTCTCGTTTGAGAATGTTCATGTATGTTTTTCCAGTGCTTGGCGAGCATCGCAGATTGGCAATTCTTGTTGTTGTGATGCTTGTGTTGTAGCCGAAATCGTAAAAGTATATGGCGCTATCAAGACGTTTTCCATCCTCCAAGTGTCCAATTGTTGTTCCTCGAGAGATCATTGTGAAGAACAAGCCTGGCTTCGTTCCTTCAAAAGACCTATTGCCGGGATCACACACAATGATTTTGACAGGATTCGGTGGTCGCCCTTCTTGGACTGGTCCGGCGTTCATGCCTTGGAATGTGTCAATAGTTTTGGCAAATGCAACCTGCAGTGGGCAAATTTCTCGTGTGCAACACATCTTTTTACAATGTATTGGTATTGTGGGGATAGGCACGACCTTTGGATTGCTTTTGTCCCACACCGGCCCGCAATATGACTCAAACTCGACAGCGACATACAAGGGCAAATCACCAGAATTTGGAGACTGTCCAGGTGCAAAGACAATCTCTTGAACTTTGCCGATTGCTCCATTGTGCAAACCCCAGCTTGGTTGAAAGTTACAACCAGCGATGCACACCATGGCACCAACGCACATCATGGCAGTGCTCAGAGCGTTAGCTTCAAAATGACTGCTCTTGCCCATCTTCTTGCCAGCTTTTGTCCTTGACTTTATTATTGCAACTGGTGTGTCGGGTGATGAAAGTTCCGCCAGTCGCCGCAGGTTGTATTCCTCGACTGGCCTCTTGTTGGCGGATGTGAATAATGCATTGTCAAAAATTTCTCGCTTCTCCTCTTCTGTGTACTCTAAGTTCTTGTGCAGGCTCAATTCATCCACTAGCTTTGTTGCCATGGGTTTAGATAGTTCACTTGTGCGCGCCTGACAAAGGATCTCTTTGAACTCTTGTTGATCCTCCAAAAATCTTTTCGCTTGACTTAATATCATGACTTCTTCAGCACATTCTAGAAACGCTTCCGCGCCCTTCAATTCGTCCTTGCTCAGTCGGCTGCGCGTGTCCACTAAAATGTCAAATGGTCCGCGGTCAATTGATGGCAACTGATAATCGTCACCAAACAAGACGACGATGGGAACACCACCCCAGTCTTCGTCGTCATGACAGCCTCCATGTGCTGTTGTTGCCACATGATTGCTTGCAGCACCAAGGCATCTCAATGACACCATGCTTCTTTCATCCAACAGGATAGCGACTGTATTCTTGAATTTTTGCATCAGCATTTTGCGTGTCTTTTCAGTCATCTCCTTGCCGTTGGCGTCGGACGAGTCCACCAAAATGCTGAACAGCCTGTGCATAGTTTCACCATTGACATTAAATGCTGCTGTTCCTGTTGGAGCCGCCACATGCACGACATCGTTGTCTTGAAACATCCTTCGAAGGACTGCAACCAATGTGTTGATGATGACACTTTTGCCTGTGCCGGCGGCGCCAATGATCGTCATGCGCAGCGGCTCGAATGGATCCGTCTCGTTCTCGGTGTAATTTTCAGCGTATTCAATCCATTCTTTTAGCTTTGCAAGAATGCATGCCAAAACCTGCTTCTGATCGGCATACAAAGAGTCTGTTTCATACTCTTTTCCGTCGCCTTTCTTTGGAATCTCGAGCGGCCTCGAATCGAGTGAATTCCTGTACTTTTCAACCTCGGCCAGGAGCCATTCGCTTCCGCTCGTATCTATATTTCTCTGATGGTGGGAAAATGGTTAGTACGAATGATGTTGGCGTTTGATCGTCGCAAATGTTGTATGATACTTACATTTATCTTTTCATCACTCCAATCAAAATCTAATCCTCTATCAAAATTGTACTCATCCAGGTCGTCAAAGCCATCTGGGGCATTGAATGTAGCTGCAATTTCCAAAATATCTATAATGTCCTTGTCGACGCCCTCAAGACTGGATGTCTGCATCTCTTTCGCGACGGCTTCTCGACCGCAAAGCTTCTCTAGATACCGCCAGCGCATTCTTTCGTACGAGAGCTTCACGCTCAAGGGGCACTCTGGCGTTTTCAAAAACTTTTCAAATGTTGCCACGGCCTTTTCTTCTTTATCATATGGTTCACTATCAACAGTCCATGGCTTATGAATAATGAGTGTCGCTCTTGCATACCCGTCTGTCGCGGGATACGTGGGTTGACTGCGTCCGCCGACATAGTGGGGTATGATTGTCTTCTTGTTGCGACCGTCATCTCGATTCTTCTTGTAATGAAAGTATTGATCCAAGGATAAATGGTAAAGAGCTGTCGGTCTCTTTTTGTACTGTTGTAGTATCGTAGTATTTGCCTTGTCTTGGATTCTGTATTGACCTGAGATACTGACTGTTTCCATAATTTCACTGCACAACACAAGATCGAGATTCGCCAATAGAACCATGCATTCTTGCTTGGGAATAGTTCTGTTTGATGCAGCCCTATTGAGTAGGTGGCGGGATAATCTAGTAACATCATTCATATCGCCGGTAGCCTCCTTAGCACTATATGATCGGAGCGAAAGTAAGGAAGCGCGATGATGTTGTTAGATACCGCTAGCGTCGAAACCAAAATCTTGCCACCGGGTGAAAGTGGTTATATTAGGAAATCACTCACCTAGTAATAATCTTCCTTATTTCGGCCTTTTCTTGGGCAAGGGAGGCATTCCCTTTGCAAGTATATGCCACAATGTAGTCAGTCACGCGTGCAATTTCGGTTGGATCTGGATTGCTTGGGTCTGAATCGTATATCAAAACTTGGAAGTCACAGTTACCGCGCCAGCTCTGTAGCATGTCCATTGCTGTTTGAGTCACTCGCGCATGGTTGCGCGTTAGTTGAATCTTGTCGTATCCTCGAGTGTCGTAAACAATGGCTGGCTTGCTCCTCAGTTCAAAGCCCGGCGTGTCGCCCGAGCCTGCCGTCCTTTCCGTTCCAGCACCACTTCGACACGTGCGTCTCTTCCCGTGACATTTCGCCCCATTCCTTCCACCCTTCCTGCAATCACTTCTCAAGCAGTAGGCACTGCACTGATGATTCTGGCAAAATTTCATCAGACGCGTGCCATCAAGAGCTTTGTCTGCGACTTCCACGAAACGCTCTCTGCAAGGATTGTCCTTGTTGCTCATTTGCAGCGAGTCAAACACCGCGGTGTCCACTTGCGCTGTGTGTCTGAATCCCTTTTCACTCCATTGTTGGAGGAACTCTGCTTGAGCTTCCTTGTTTCCTTTGAGCTTGTGCATCACCAGGTTGAACGACTTGTCTTTTGATATCGCGAGAAGATGGGCATGAATTTGACCGCGCGACGGCGCAAACTCAAATCGCACAAAGTAGTGTTCAATTCCAAAGACTGCGCATCCGACTGTGTCCAACCAAGATTGGACTCTGTGCTGGAAGAACTCTTGCACAACAATACTGTATTCATCCAGAAGGCGGACTAACTTGGGTGAATCAGCGTCAATTTTCCCAGCGTCCGGATGTCCCTCCAGCTGAAGGCGCTCATTGAGGAGTCGGATCACATCTGGCCAAAAATATTCAGCACAAGACAATGTTATAAAGAAGTTTGGCATTCCATTGCCATTGGCGACATGGTAGTTGATCCATGTGTAGAGTTGCGCGCGCTTGCCCCGCCAATATCCTGGCGATCCTTTCACTCTTTGGGAGTAGTATGTTATCATGTTCAGAAAGGTCTTATCTCCACTCTTTACCTTTTCCTGAAGCTCAGATAGTGTTGATGGCGCATCTTTGTAAAATCCATTCACAAAGAACCTTCCTTCGTCTTGGTTTCGTCTTCTTGTCACATAGTTCAGCGCGAAAAAACTCCACATTTTGTCCTTGGCAAATCGTCCGTCCTGATAGTAAAGCAGCCTCTTTACCCAATTCTGAACTTTAATATCTTTCTCCCTGTAGTCATTGAAATCACCCACGCCACCAGGAAACAACCATGGGAATGCTTTGCAAAAGAGACGTTCTGAGGTGTCGTACTCACTCACGGGAGTTGCCGACACACTCGGCCAATCTGCCGATGCCTCTTTCAAAACAGACGCAACATGAGCATCATCTTTGCTCATTGTAGGAATAGTATCATCTACATGAAGACCAGTGGTTTTAAGATTGTCGAACGGGCTTTCCACCTCATGCTGTGGCATGCATTGACATTCCGCTGGTCCTTTGTCGACTCGCGCGTCAAAATCGTCACCCGCCTCGCTCGCGTCGAGGTCACAGTCATCCTCAAACACGTGGGTTGGCAACTCCGCCTCCTCTTTTCCATTCATCCAATCAAGGTTCGCCTCGTCAATGGTGACTTCCTTCTTGTAAATGGAATTGTATTTTGACAGCCATGACAAAGCCTCCAATACATTTTTCTTTCGGATAGTAAATGCCTTCAAGCCAAACTCGCCACTGGCGGTATCACGAAATTTTCGAATCATTTTGACGCACTCGACATCTTTCGGCAACCTCGGCAACGTGGTGCAAACGTCTCGCACTTTTTGGGGAAATGAGCACACATGGCCAGTGATTCCCAATGTGCCATTCTTGATATGTACAAATGGAATATACGGTGAAACCATTTGAATCAGAAGCTTTTCCCCCTCTCGTAGAGTCGTCAACTCAGCCGGTGCGTCAAACCTGACTGTTCCGTTGTCATCACGCCACACAGGTAAGAGATTTTCAGACACTGGATCGTACGCTCCATTCTTTTTGCAATCATTGCATATTCCCTTCGAGTCCACAGCAAGATTGAGACTCACTTGCTTGCATTGAGAACAATATCCATGATGAACATTCATCATTTCATCCTCGAAACTTGAAATTGACGAAATTTTCTCTGCCTCGTCACAGCAATAGCAACCCTCTCTTGAAATTGGGCAAAACCATAAATGGATGTAAGTACAATTTTGGTTTTGTTGTGTCCATAATCAGTCAGACTTATCACTTACATGAGATTTTTCAGCAGTGCCGCGTTCGCCTCTTCCGATTCCGCCTCTGCTTTTGCCTTCGCCCGCAGCTTTTGCATAGAAAGTGCTCTTTTCCGACTTTTCTTCATGGTTTCATATGCTCGAGGATTTTTCCTTCTCTTGTACCTTTCTCTTTGCCTTGCATTCTGTTCTTTTCTTCTTCGCACGAGCGGCTTTTTTGCTCATCTTTTTCCCATCAGAACCATCTTCTTTTCGACGTTTGGATGCAGGTGAGTTTTCTGACTCATGCGGGCTTTCTGAATCTTGCCGTCTTCTTTTCTTGGAACCTTTGCCATTTTCCTTTCTACTACCATTGTGTTCAGGAGAAATAGCCTCGTCGACACCATGATCTTCTTCTACAATACCCTCTTCAAGACAATCACTTTCCAACACCGTTTCCACAATTGGTGTTTCCAGCCTATTACGCTTGTCTGATAAATATGAGTTAGCCTCTCTAACGTCTTTAGTACCATGATCTTCTTCTACAACACCCTCTTCAAGACAATCACTTTCCATAACCGTTTCCACAATCGGTGTTTGTACCCTATTGCGCTTGTGTGATAAATACGAATTAGCCTCGTAGACAACATCACTTCCCGTACTCTCTCGCTCGTGTTTGGTACCATGTTTTTCTTGTACGGTACCCTCTTGAAGAGGAGCGGATCTAGTGACTTTTGCAGCCTTTTTTGCTCTAGCCTTCCTTATGCCAGAAACAAACACGGAAGTGAAGCATTTCTTGCCTTTGGTTGGCAATTGTTCCCTCCGAGTAGCCTTTCTCTTGTCGCGTGTGCTGGGGGATTTCATTGTATGCACACTATATACCTGTGTTCAACATTGCGCGCTGAGTGAGTATCCAAAATCAAACTACCACGCAATTTTCGTTACTACAAAACATTAATCAACAATAATCATGGCTGTATATTATCATTCAGGCCAACACTCACCGAGCTGTTCTTGATTTTTTGTGAGAGGAGGTGAATGGAAAAACCAAAAAGCAAAGAACAAGCGTGTCAAAAAGAACAACGATGAACACAAATAAACGTTATAATGACGTTAAATTTACCAATTTCCCGGTTCCTCGTAACCAGAATATGGTGGGAGTGTGTTTTTGGTTTCTTAGAAGGCTTCTCAGCATGTGCCCGAAATGTCACTACCGGCATGCAGTAAAATGGATGATTATTCACGTAGTGACCGATAATAAAGCCACACAAATGGAAAATGCAGACCCAAAAGCAGCAGCGCGCAACAGCCCCTGGGCCACGCAAAGTCACGCCGCACGCCCCACGCCCCGAGGGCCCCTTCACTGCGTCCGTCCCTGCACACGCCCATGCCGCACAGAAACGCTCGTGACCTTTCATTCTTGATGTTTTTGAACTTCTCCACGCGACGCTTCGCACTAAAAATTGAAAAATGCAACGTCACTAAACGAAATTTGGATTGGTACTGTACGCACGTACGTCTGTTCCCCCCAACGGCTACACGTAAGTACGCGCGACTTATTATGAGTTTTTGCTAGAACTTGAAAGTCCGAGCCACCTGCTTCATATCACATTTGGGCTCTCAAAAAGTATTGGAGTCGGCGAGGGGTTAATAACGATTCTATCTATCTACAGTATCTACCTTGTACCTGCCGCAGTAGCTTCCAGTCCTGCGAGAGAGTTTGGTAGCAGGTACATGCCAATACATCCATTGTCTCATTCAGTCATCCTATAAGGTAGTGTACTTTGTGGATTGAACCATGAAAACAACACCATATTATAAAACTAGTTGACGGCTTTTGTTGAGTGAGCACTTATAATATTACTGTACACTTGTTGATGGTAGAAAATCCCCTTGTTACTAACGAGTTGGTGCCCTCGAGACAGCAGTTGGTGCTGCTCTTGGTCGAGATGAGGTCTTATTGGTTGCATCTCCTGGTGCTCGACGAGTCGTGTTTTGTCGATTCAGGCCATTAGAGAGTACTTTTCGGCCAGGAAATGGCTTGAAATTGGATCCGGCACCGAATCGACTCTCGACAAGTGTCTGCTCCTCCTGCTTCTTCTTGAGCTTGTGTTGCAGCTCATTCTCCTTGTACTGTTTCCACTCCTCTTCTTGTTGTTCCATGACATCAAGATACGCTTCGCCGTGGTACT
This sequence comes from uncultured Gammaproteobacteria bacterium, assembly GCA_942491615.1. GTDB lineage: Bacteria > Pseudomonadota > Gammaproteobacteria > Methylococcales > Methylomonadaceae > Methyloprofundus. The sequence continues at coordinate 19,197 of CALOCH010000001.1, read as the reverse complement.
GAAAGTCTTCGTGGTTCACCTCCTTCCATTCGTGAAGCTTTTCGTTCAAATCTCGTGTGAGTTTCGGAAGACCCTTGATTCGACGAGCCATCTTTTCTTCGCGCATCAGCTGCTTGGTCATGGAAGCGCCTCGTTGTTGCAATCGATTCGGATCCTTTTGGAGTTCTTCGTACTCCATTCGTTCGCGTAGAATCTCTTCACGATGCTTGATGAGCTTGAGAATGGGCTTCATATTCTCCAGTCGAGCTTCAAGGACTTGGATGTACTCTTCATGCTTTTCCAATAGTTCATCATTGAACAATGATTCATTCTCGACAGAATACGGCGCAAAGCTCGAGCGTTGGTCCTTGGTCGCATTCGTTTCTTCCCAAAGACTTTGAATAGTTTCGCGAGCCTCGGTCACTAGCTTTCCAATCATGTCAGCCTTGAGAAGAAGCAGTCGTTCAAGTTCCACCTCTCCCTTTGTAATCGTATCCAGACCAAGACCTTGGACACTCTCGGTGAATGCTCGTTGTTCCTCTTCGGGAATACGAAGCTTTTCCCAAAGCATGGCGATGCTTGCTCCCATATCTTGTAGCTTGGTCTTTCTACGTCGTTTTTCACCATTTAGCTCCTCCAGTCGAGTCATTAGTTGGTCGTAGGCTTTTGAACTGATACCGGTACACGTTTCTGTCTGAAACTTGGACGCCATGATGAAGCTTCCGTCCTTGGATCGAACAAGACTGCCGTCGATTTGTCGATCAAACTCGGTACCCTTCTGATCCGTCTCAATACGCAGCTCATGCATCACATGTTGACAGCTTCGAAGCAACTGAATAACTGCACTGGTACGACTATGGAGTTCTTCCTTCATTTCAGCACGTTTGCGATGAAACTGTTCTCTGCGTTCCGCGGTGAGATCCGACTCAATGTCTCTCCACTGCGTATCGAGTTCTTCCTTGATTCCAAGTGCTTCATGAGCTTCAATAATCTGATCACGGCACTCCTTGAGATCGTCTCTTGCCTCGGTTGCATGGTTTCGGATTCCTTCCAACGCCGTCTCCAATCGATCCAGTTCATCCGTCAGTGTTAGTCCAGAGTCGTCTCGAAGAAGTTCTGGATCGACAAGAGTCTTGAGAGCTTTTGCTGTAGTTCGTAATTCTTCCTTTGCATCGGCAATAGTTTGACGAAAGGTTTCTGCTACACCTCGTTCTTCCGCCACTTTGGTTTCACACAAATCCCGAAACTTGACCAAGAGATCGGAAAGCTGCGACGCACGTTCTTCTGGATTGTATCCTACTTCGTCCCAAATCTCTTCCAGCTGATGAGCAGTACCAGAAGCTAGTGTCGTGAGTGATTCTCCAATGGTACGTGAAGGAGACAAGAGAATCATGCTTTGACTTTGATCGCCCTTTGGTGTGAGAATCATGGAAGGCGTGCGCATGACTGTGTGAAAGGCCGACTGTCCACCACGGCTGATGCGATTTCCACTTGACATTGGACTCTTTCCACGAGCCATGGGTGAAGGCGTAGGAGCACCATTGAGCATGAATGAGACTGCTTGTTGAGACGATGCTCTCGCTGCTTTGGAAGCACTCGACTTGTGTTCCATCGTTTGCTTCTTTTTCTACAAACGAAAATGCTGCGATTCGACGTTTTCAACTGGTAAAATCCAACAACAAGATACTATCAACCCTCAAGACTGTATTGCTTCCCCTTTGTTGTCTGGAAAGGAGCTCTTTGTGCTCTTTTGACGGCTCCACTGTCTTTGTCGAGATTTTTGCGCGTTTTTGATTCTAACGGTATGCGATTTTTTTAGTTAACGGATAGTTCGTCCAAAAAGGTTATGAGCTAAAACACTGCCGCCGCTGATGGATGGAAAGTCGCGGGCAATGGCGGCGGCGCCACATCACTTTCACTCTGGCTTCTAGCACGACTACATTGAATAATATTGATTGATCCAGACAAATGGGAAAAGGTTCCAATGTACAAAAGGCTCAAGCCGCGCGAGAGCGTAATCAAAAGAAGATGGGCAAGACGGAAGAGGAACGAAAAGCTGCCGCCGCCAAGGCAAAGCAAGATGCCAGTGCCTTCATGTGTACCATTTGTCGCCAAACCTTCATGGTGAATGCAAAACCACCTCTCCTCATGCTACACGTTACCTCAAAACATCCTGATGTTACCGACCCGTCTACCTGCTTTCCGTCACTCAAGGGATATGATGAAGAAGGAAAGGAAAAGAATGCGTCGTCGTCATCGGGCGGTGGTGCCGTCAAACCAAAGAAAACAAAAAAGAAGGAGGAAGACTTGGATTCCCTCTTGGATGCAGGCTTGAGTCTAGGAGGAAAGAAAAAGCCGACAAAGAAGAAATAAGCTTTAGTAGATAGATCAGTTTGAATGTGTTCTTGTGAAAGAGACTGTGAGACAGCCCACGTTTGTGTGCGAGGACCGACGAAGTGGAGAAATACATGCCAATCTAAATGTGGCTTGTGCCTCTATGGTATTGGTAACATTCTATCTACTACCAATCTGGAAATAGAATGATTGTTTCCTTGGTCTCTTTGCAATTCGATGCTGCCTCATTCGCGCCCTGCTTCTTTGTACTCGAGTCGTCTGCTTCCTCACACTCATTGTCGACACCGTTGGACCGAGTCGTGTACGTGAGAGCCTCTTGTCCAACTACATTATCAGTCACGGTTCTCTTTTGATAGGCTTGTCGTAATCGCGTCAGTGAGGATCCAGCTAAACTCCGTGCATCAATATTTTCTGCTGCCTTTGCAGAGAGCTCTCGAAGAGCATCTAGCTTCTCCCTCGACGAGGGCACTCCAAGCTTCTCCAATCTACTCGCAAGTGACTCTTGTATGCTGTCTCCCGTCTTTTTACTGGCATCATCTGCATAGCTCTTGATGGCATTGCTCGCACTTGCAAACAGCTTTTTTGCTTCTCTCACAGTAGTACTTCCGTCCTCCGTCAGTGATCCCGCTGACACGTCGTATGCCGTATCCTTGAGAAACTTGCGAAGCTTCTTCATAAAGTAGGCACGCAGAATATCGTATACTTGATCCGTCGTGCATCCACGACGACCAGTGGCAGCTAGATTTGCTTCCGAGACATCAAGTATTTCCTTGCTCAAATTGTCAAAGGCATTCATGCCAAACGTCATGTTTGCAATCGTACGGTCTAGTGGACGAGACTTAATGTCCGAAGTTACATTGCCAGAAAGCTGAATGCTGCCTATTCGAACAAAGGTGCTGCTTGGAGCCGACGGATCGCTGTAATACTCTTCCATAGTTGGAGGGAAACCAGCATCTTCGAGCTCGTTCCTAAAGAAGGACGTTCAGTAGATTGCATACATGAGCCATACACGATATTACACAAGGGCACGCCTTGGTGTCAAGAAACAGATTCAACGTACCAGTTGGTTCGGGAAAGCATGAGATTGGTAAACTCTACCAAGACATCGACATTCTCGACTTGTACATCGACACAAGGCTTGGTGTAGGAGTCCCACGTAACATGTACTCGTCCAACCCGCAACGAGACAGTATCACTCCCTTTCACACTCACTGTAAAGTTATTGACAATCAATTGTCGTTCTACCAGATTCAAACTGGCTTTGTCTACATGCAACAATGTAGACAAAGCCTTTAGCTCATGCTCGATAGATTTGGGTAGGATCAATCCGCCGCGATTGACAAGCACATTGAGTATTTTGGAAGGATCCACTGCAAAGAATGAAGACCACTTTTTCGATGCCGCGCTTGTCGTGTCCTTTGCTGGCTTTGCTCCTCCACGTGATGGCGATAGTGTCTCGAGCGACGAGGCTTGGCATGACTCATGATGAGCTGAGGCGGCGTCCGCACACCAGCAGAACGATGCCAGAAAGCATGCCACGATCAGATAAATTTGGTGTCGTGGAAGGCTCATAGTTGGTGTGTTTCTTATCTTTTGTAACTTGTCTTTTGGGAGGGTGTTGTGGACAATAAGGTAAGCGATGAGTCAGCAGTTGCGTTGAGTTGCGACGTTTGTTGTGACCAAAGGCGTGAGGCTTGTCTCGTTTCTTGTTTTGTACCAATAAAACACAACTACGTAGACTTACCTCCTTTATTCTTGCTAATAATCCTATTGTGGCGTTTCTGTTGCGATGGCATAGCACAAATGAGCAACTTCTTTCGGACCACCATCACCATCATCCATCATCACGACGATCGAACGTCTTCGCGCATTGATGGCGCGGTGATGATTTTTTGTCATTGACACGTGGCTTTTTGGCCGTCCCTTGAAGGGGCGTCATGTAAGAATCAATCTTCCATAATCGAATACATCGCACCGGTAGATGATGATACTGTATGATTATGGTGGAGAAGATACAGAGTAGGTATGTTGGATCTTAGGTTGCTTACTCAGTGCAGTATTAGCCTATTCTCATCTTGGCATGAGGGATTGCAACTCCTCAACAGTGCTGCACAAGTGATCAAAGGGTGCTTTTCGCAAATTCTCTTCAGGGTGTGATCCCCACAAGACACCAATAGCACCCATTCCAGCTGCCTTGGCTGCGGCACCGTCAGAGGGACTATCGCCAACGTAAATGCACTCACTTGGATCAACACCCAAGTCTTTGCACACTTCAAGCAAGCCATCAGGCGAGGGCTTTGGGGTCGGGACATTGTCGGCACCTCGAATGGATCCAAAACGACTATAGATTGCTCCTTCCTCCAGATCTCCAGTTGCCATGACTGGACAATTTGTCTTTAACACAGCGTGTGCATAGGCAACACATGCGTTGGTCAGAGCTCCCAGCCGAACGTCCTCTGGAAGGTTATTCAAAAGTGACGATATGCCAGGATAAAAGCCAGCCGTATCCATACCAACCAAGTCAACATACATGTTGTCAAACTCACGGCCGAGACGCTCTCCCACTTTATCAAATTCCTTGTCTCCGGGCTCGAGTCCGGCATGCCTTGCCAGACGCTCCGGAGTACAATACACAGTACCTTGATGATATTCTTCTTCTGTTATATGAGGAACTCCATTATTCTTTAGCACTACCGCTGTTGCATCGTAACCAAGCTTCCATGAATCTGCCAGAGTGCCGTCGACATCCCAAATGACTCCCTTGGCTTGTGAAAATGGCGAACTGATTTCGGCAGATTGAGGCGCCATTTGAAGCGGAGAAAACGCTTCACTCAGACATACAAGAGAGGGCAGTAGAACCACTTGGGATAATTTCATCTCCTCCTCTTCAATTGCTTTTGTGCGACATAACGACGTGTCGAGTGCATCGATTGTTCAATGTTCGTCGCGCGTCTTCGCCGCGTCGCGCCAACACATACGGCTAATTCCAGATTCCATTGTAACACTTCCTAACGTGCTTCTAGCTTTTACATCTTGTGCTGCGAAGCACAGAAGCACAGTGTTACAAAAACCTTTTCTGATGAACGATAGAGAGTGAAGATTGATGATGTCTGACGTTTGTAGCTCACGAAAGCACAAGATTTCACATCAAAGAGCGATCGACGCGTTGCTCCTCACAGAAACAAGCTGTCAACGTTTGGTTCTAGCATAGGAATAGGGAGCCCTTTCAGCTAATTAGACTGCTGGTCTTTAAAAGGACATTGTATTTGTTTACGTTGGCATCGGAGAAGAGATTAACGGATCAAAAGGTGTTGGCATCAACTGCATCCGACATCACCATGGCGTTGGCTGCATCCACCATCACGCTCGAGTCGGTCTACAAGGTCGCTTATCCGTTGCTAAGACTGATTGTTGCAGGAATCATTGTCTATTATCTGAGTGATGTATCCGCGTAAGTAAAATGCATGACTGCAACTGATATTGAGTTTGTGCGCGCCCACGTCTCAAACTTGTTTGATTTTCCCATGTTCCTTAGTAAACCGAGACTGTGTTCAGGCTTTCTAACTGCCATTGTATCAGGTTCACTTGCATTTACGTTTCTGGAACCTCTCTTTGTTCCGGTTGGAATGGAACTTGCTGTAGTGGCGCTATGGATACTCTCCCTGAACGCGGCCGCGGTTGGAGCGTGTTTGGGTGTCTTGCTTCCCAAGATTACACCAGGCGCATCTTGTGGTGTAGCTCTTTCCCTCATTGTTGGATGCTTAGCGACAATTGTTAACCCGCTGTACTTTCCAGCCTCGAGTGGTGCCCTTGCTATTGTGGGTGCTGTGCTATCTGCTCGGTAAGTTTTTTCAGTGGTGTGATATTGTCAGCATCTCCTTCACTAGATTCTCACACACGCGAGCTCGCAATATATACCACGCTTTCCTCATAATTTCAGTTGGAATATGCCATTTATGCTGTTTATTGCAAACATGTTGATTGGAGGCGGAGTCGTGGCTTGCGTAGTCTTGAAGTCAATGCACTTGTACATTATGGACGTGGCCAGAGGATACTATTTCCACCCATCACAGTACTACGAGAACCTTCCGGACTACGACTTGTCGCTTATCACAGAGCTTGAACTTGGCCTTGTTTGGATCGCGGCTGCTCTTCTTGTGGCGGCAGCGAGTATTAATCGACAAGGTAGTTTCAGCTCCTTGAATCTTGTTGCTGCGTTCCGACAAGGCTATACGGTGGTGGAGACGGAAGAATCGAGGCCTCCTCAGGCCAATCACCGTCGTCAAGCTTCTTACCGAGATCCTCCACCAGCCTCACCTGACGCGTACAACATGTTTGATCCTGGAAACCTACCACCTCGTCTATCTGAGTATGCAAACATGGTTTATTCTGCCTGTGAAGACCTTGGCAACTTTTTTGGGTTTCAAGATTCATCCGTTCGCAATCAAGCTGAACATTTGCTAATTCTACTGAGCAACAACCGCCGGTACATGAGCAGTCACATCTTGGCACCATCCGTTCAGCCACCAAGCCCGATTCATGCGCTTCACGCCAAGGTCTTTTCCAATTATATGAAATGGTGTCGTGCCATGGGAGTTCGACCAAACTTTTCCAAAATGAATGCTTCCATATCAGCTCCTCCTGCAGTTGCAAGTCGAGTCGTTGACTTGGTACTCTTCTTTTGTGTTTGGGGTGAGGGATCGAACCTTCGTCACATGCCTGAATGTCTTTGGTTTCTCTACCACAAAATGATGGAGGAGTACACACAGAGCGAAGGATACACTCAAACTAGAAGTTTGTATGCTGGTCACTATCTCGATCATGTGGTGACTCCGATTTACGAAATTGTTGCAAAGGTACGTGATGACGAGACTTTGCATAATCATTGGTGTTCTCGCACAAATAACTAATGACGCCCTTCTCGTTCTTTCCTCTTCAGAGCATGAGATCCAAAAAAGATCACAAGGACACGTTGAATTATGATGATTATAATGAGTTCTTTTGGTCACGGAACTGCCTCGGCTATCGTTATTCTTCTTCTTTGCTGAGCGATCATGTCGACATTGAAGGAGTGGGAGGACTAGCTGGGCCTTTACCAGGCGAGGAGCTTCCTGCGATTGCTGAAGGTCTTGTTGAAGCACCCAAGACCTTTCTTGAGAAGCGCTCGTGGCTACGTGGTATGCTTGCTTTGAACCGAGTTTTGGAGTGGCATATTGTAACGTTCTACCTCCTCTCTGTGGTTGCGTTTGCACGCGAGCTTGTCTGGGGTTGGGTCTATTCCGTTGAGGTGGCGAGTGGAGTTTTCTGGATATTCAATGTGCTTCACTTGTTTTGGGGGTTGGTTGAGGTTTGGGGAAGCTATCCTGGCATTCACCTTTCTGGTACTGCGGTCTGTGGCTCCGTATTTACGTTGACAGCTCGCTTTCTGATTCTCGTTTACCAGTCGCTATACCTGATGTGGGCCTTTTCTCCACAAAAGGGTGGTGTCTACCTCGGCATTGAAGCAGATTCTACGTTTTGGTGGTGGCAATACATTTGGATTTCGCTCCTCTGCATGATTCCGTACGTCGTGGAAGCCCTAATACAGCTCTGGCCAGCTCTCTCGACAAAGATCTACACGAGCACGAGTGACTACATCCAATCATTCCTGAACATTCTGTACCCGTTGAGTCGACTCTACGTCGGCAAAGAAGTCCATGAATCATTTAAGCATTCGGCAGTGTACTTTTTCTATTGGGGAACCCTCATTATCTGGAAGCTTTTCTTCTCGTATGTCTTTGAAGTCTACTCGATGGTCTTGCCAACTCTTCAGTTGACGGACGACTTTCAGAATTATCCAGAACAAAGCTTCGCGAAGATGAGTCTGCTACTTTTCATGCGATGGTTGCCTCAATTCATCGTATACTGCATTGATATGAGTATCTGGTATGCAGCATGGCAGGCCTTTGCTGGAACTTCCGTTGGGTTTTCGGAGCACTTGGGAGATATTCGTTCAATGAGTGACATTCGAGAGAACTTTGGTAGTGCCCCTGAAAACTTCTGCCTGAAGATGCTTTCACCCGATGCTGGAAGCAGGCGTGGGTCATCTGCGAGTTTCCTCGGATCTAGTGGTACCAATCTTGCTAATGCCGAAGGTCAATCTCTACTTGGAACTGATCCTCACAAGCTCCAAAGCTACGTTAATCGCATTTTGGATGTTCGAATCCAGAAATGGGTCATGTTCAGTGCTGCGTGGAACAATATTATTGATCACTTTCGTGAGGAAGATATTGTTTCCGATTGGGAACAAGAGAATCTGAAATTCAGCACATTTGACGGCTTCAGTCAGGCTATTTACCTTCCAGCATTTCAGACTGCTGGTGTAATCGACAATGTTCTATCGGAGCTCGAGCGCCCTTTAGAGGAATACAACAAAACAGGAACTGTGACCGACGAACAGTTCTTCAAGCCTATTATGCAACATGTCACGATGAGAACGGCAGTGTCCGAAGTATGGGAGCTTGGCACTTATGTATTCTCCCAGATGCTCGGCTCTGTCCATCAAGATGATGTCACCGTCATTATGAGTACCATATTGAAATGGTCCGAGAATGGAACACTGAGCTCGCACTTGCGCCTTCCCCAGATGCGCAAAGTCATGAACCAATACGTTGCAATGATCGAGTTGCTAGAAACCGGGCTCAGCGATCGTACGCCTTCGTCAAAGCCAAGATCGTGGTCGAAGAAGAAGAAAAAAGTAATCGAGGCTCCGTCCAGCACCGGGATGCGTCGTGCTGTCAGTGCCACATCACTTGCTAGTCTCGAGAAGAAGAAACCGACAACTGATGATACGCAAACAGCAGAGACGGACCTCCAGATCATTGACGCCTTGAGAGATCAGGTTCGTGACAAGTTCAGGAACCTTGCGTACGCGCTCAAGGGGCTTCTCAGAGAAACGGATATTGACCCCGAGAGCAGAGATGTGTTGGATCGGATAACATTTCTTCTCAGCATGGAAAATGGTTTCCTTTGGGACGATGCGTATGCCTCAGATCAGCTCGATGCTGTCACATCCAACGATATTTTCAGAGCAGTACTCAAGAAGAGTCACGGACTTGTAGCTTGTCATCCGGATGACGTGGAGCCAAAGTCAAAAGAAGTCCGTCGCCGACTTACTTGGTTCACCAACACTCTCTTCATGGATATGCCGTATGCGCCTTCCATCCATGACATGTTTTCATGGACGACGTTGACGCCCTACTACTCAGAAGACGTGACGTACACTAGAGGTGACTTGGAAAAGCGTACAGATACGCTTGGTGTCTCCACCCTTCTCTATCTACAGACTCTCTTTCGATCCGACTGGAATAATTTCTTGGAGCGTCTAGGCATTGAAGACGAGGAAAAGATTTGGTCGAAGAAATACATCAACGAAACTCGTAAATGGGCTAGTATGAGAGCTCAGACTTTGTCAAGGACCGTCCATGGGATGATGTACTATGAAAAGGCTTTACGTCTCCTTGCTGATATGGAAAGGATCGACGAAGACACTACGAACGATTTGATGGGGGAGAAATTCGGTTACGTCGTTTCGTGCCAAGTGTACGGCAACATGAAGCGAAACCAGGACAAGAAAGCTGATGACATTGATCATTTGATGTTCACCTACCCCCACCTCCGTGTGGCCTACATTGATAATATTCGCCTCAACCGCGCCGGGTCTTCCATATACTACTCCGTACTTGTGAAGAGCAACGGCAAAGGAAAGATTGAGGAGATTTATCGAGTACGGCTTCCTGGGAATCCTGTTATTGGAGAGGGAAAGCCCGAGAATCAGAACCATGCAATGATCTTCACTCGTTCTGAGTTCCTCCAGACTATCGATATGAATCAGGAGGGATATTTTGAGGAAGCACTCAAAATGAGAAATCTCTTGCAGGAATTCGCAAAAAGAGAAGGTCCTCTGCCCACGACTATCCTTGGCTTCCGAGAACACATCTTTACTGGTAGTGTAAGTTCGTTGGCAAACTACATGGCTTTGCAGGAGATGTCGTTCGTCACCCTGGGACAGAGAGTCTTGACTAAGCCGGTTCAAATGCGTCTGCATTACGGGCATCCTGATTTGTTTGACAAGCTGTTTGCAATCACGAGAGGCGGTATCAGTAAGGCGTCAAAAGGTATCAACCTCTCGGAAGACGTCTTTGCCGGATACAACAATGTCATTCGAGGTGGATCTGTTGGGTTCAAAGAATACATTCAGGTTGGCAAGGGACGCGATGTCGGAATGAGCCAGATTTACAAATTCGAGGCAAAGCTCAGTCAAGGAGCCGCAGAGCAAAGTCTGTCGCGTGATATGTACCGTATGTGCCAACGTCTCGACTTTTGCCGTCTACTTGGTTTCTACTTTGGCGGAATCGGTCATTACTTTTCAAATGTTCTGACAGTTCTCACCGTATACGTGGTGGTTTACTTGATGGTGGTGCTAGCCATCTTTGATCTCGAGAAAATCGGTGACCGCGTGATCACTCCGATGGGTACGATTCAGATGCTTCTCGGTGGTCTTGGTCTGCTTCAAACTGTGCCGTTATTCGCTGCCCTAGGTGTCGAACGTGGCTGGGTGGCCAGTATGCAAGAGATCTTCCAAGTGTTTGTTACGGGAGGGCCTTTGCATTTCATGTTTCACATTCAAACAAAGGCATACTTTATGAGCCAAACCATCCTTGCCGGTGGTGCCAAGTATCGTGCAACCGGTCGAGGTTTCGTCACTCAACACACACCGTTTGACGAACAGTACCGCTTCTTCGCTTCCAGCCACTTGTATCTTGGTATTGAACTCGCCGCGGGCCTGATTCTCATGGGAGTATACACTTCTGCTGGCCAATACTTTGGCAGAACGTGGTCGCTATGGCTTGCGTCACTTTCATTTCTCGCTAGTCCCTTCTGGTTCAATCCGCTTACACTTGACTGGGACGTGGTGGTTACTGATTACGGTACTTGGCTGAGATGGATGCAAGGCCGCTCTGGCGGTCCGTCGAAAAGCTGGTCGATGTGGTGGACCGAAGAGAATTCCTTCTACAAGACCATGCCAATAACCTCCAAGCTCGTCTTTGTAATTAAGGCTATCTTGTACATCCTGATGGAGGAAGGCATTCGTCGATCTGATCTCTTTGAGGCGGACATTGTCTTGAATGCACCAACCATTAGTGTGGGATTGATACTCATCTTGCTCGTGGTTCTCTTCGTTGTGAGTCGTATCTTTACCTTCACAGGGCATATGATGACCTATCCGATTCGCCGAACCATCGGAATCCTTCTGTTTCTGCTCTTTATTGCAGGAGTATTGATTGTTTTCATCGAGGACTCGAATTGGTTACGCTATACACTGGCTGCGTACTACGGCATTGGCGCCCTTTGCCTCCTTGGACTGATGGCCGGCATCAGGATAGTGAAGCCTTTTTACATGATCCACGACTACGTTTGCGGTCACCTTCTTTTCATTCCGCTCTTTATTCTCGGGGCTTTGCAGCTTCCGGGGCACATTCAATCTTGGTTGCTCTATCACAATGCACTCTCCTCGAATGTGGTTGTCAGTGACATTCTTCGGTATGCTCGAAAGACTCAAGAAAATATGGCGGGAGTAGAAGCTGCCGACGAGGACTTGGTCGAGCAGATTGCAGAGTTAAAAAAGATTGTTCAAAAGCAAGAGATGGCCCTTCAGAGTGCAGGTCTCCTTGGAGAGCAGCCGCCGAATGCGGTAGCCAACTTGGTCAGCTCGGCTTCCGAAGACTACATAGATCCGACACCGCAGCAGGCACAACCTGCTCAACGGACTCTCAGTATGTCCGGAATGGACGTCTGGGGTGATATGGTATTGGGAGACGTTGGTCCCAGTGCTGGAAACGAGCAGCTCCGACCTCAGACCTCTCAAACTCCTCCGCCTCCCCAAGCGCCCCCGTCTTCGGGAGTCTTTTCCTTTACTCAGCCGGAGCAGCCTCCGCCGAGGTAATTTCGATAAATGGTGTCGGATGGTGATGTCTGATGACTCGTTCCTTCTGAGTGCACTGTCGGAAACAAGTTCGACAGGCTCAGATTTGTTGTTGCCTGTAATATCAATGCTACGTAGCTACTACATGTTATAATACGCAGTGAGCGTCACTGCTACTGTATGTGCCCCCAGCTGGCGCTAGCTAGACTACTGTGCGCCAATTTCTGTCGTAGAATACTTCCGCGGTTCAACCAGCTGATCTTGGATCATCCAGGAACGGATTGGAACACGCTAGGACTTGCCGCCGACGAATCTTTCGTTTGCCTGTCGTCTCGTCTCACTTATCCTTTGGTACTAGTATCCAAGAAAATTCAGGTCTTGTTCCTCCTTTTCTTCAACTCTGCTTTCTCATTCTCCCTTTCTCTCCAGAAAATGTCGTCTCACGCGCGCAAAGTGACAATGGACACGTTCAAGGCAATGTCGAAAGATCGACCCATTACTCTGTTTGTGTACGCCACCATGAATGGATACAAAGGCCCAATTTGCGCTGAAGAGCTTGGAATCGATTACAACTATGTTTTGGTCGACTTTGAAAAGGGAGAACAAAAGAGTGCCGAGTACCTTGAGATCAATCCAAAAGGCCAGATACCTGCGTTGTATGACGCCGATTGCGACTTGATGCTAGCCGAAAGTGCCGCAATTCTTGAATATCTTGCAGAGAAGTATCGTGTAAACAAGCCAACTCTCTTTCCCAGTGCAGACAAGGACATTCAGATGCATTGGGCCATTCGACAATGGGTGCGTACATTGAACATGGTTTGAGCGAAGTACTTGCTTTCTTGTGTGTAGCAACGTTGTATCGTGGCTTATATACTAACACCAATCCATCATTCACAGATGCTCTTTTCCGCTACAGGACTCGCACCAGCCATGGGCAATGCCATGTTTTTCAAGCGCATTGCAGCAACCAAGGGTGAGGTAGACGAGTTTGCCATGAAACGCTATACTGATCAAAGCCGCGATTTGCTTCAAGTATTGAATGATCAACTGAAAAAGAGTGGAGGTCCATTCTTGTTGGGAAAGGACATGACAATTGCTGATATCAATGCCTTTACTTATGCGTCTACTCACTTTTGGGCCATGGTGCCTGTGGAAGGGTTGACGCACCTTACAGAATGGATTGATTTACTCATGAATAGACCAAGTGTCAAAGCTGGTTTGTCTATTCCATTTGCAAGACCAGGTTTCTTTGGAAAACCTTATGCAACTGATGAGGAGATTCAAGACGAGATCCAGCGGAATGCCGCAATGTTTACCAAAGGAGGCGGAAGTAGCAAAGACGAGAAGGCTTCAAAGTAAAAGATCTAGGTTGATAGCCAGCGCGATTTCATCCTGATGCCTATTTGCATTTCTGCTTATGTATATGGTGTTATCTCTTCTTTCTGCTGTGTTTCTACAAGTAGCACAGGTACATGTTAGTCAACGACGTGCATTTTCAATCAAATACGAGAAAAAAGACTCCATCGAACGAAGACAAAGCGTCGATCGGCTCCCAACACACCTGAAAAATCGCTCTGCTCCCGGCGTTTCGGTGACATTTCATCGCCGATGCCGATCTCCGGGGCCGGCGCCGCGCCTCCTGTTTCGTCTGGAGGACGAGAGGGAGAGCCCGGGACCACTACCTCTCAATCCGTCAATACTTCGCTATGAAGAAGTACATTGTGGAACCGTCTTGGTCAATCTTGGCAAGTCACCGATAGGAAAAAAAACCTCTGTGAGGGGACCCACAGACCCCCATGTAAGAAGGGAGCGGAGTAGCTGACTTCTCACACGTGCATCTCGACAAATGGGGATTTTTAATATACTTTTTATGTATTTTTCCGCGCCCGTGCAGGGAGCCAGGATGCTCGCAGGCAGACAAAAGCAACCGCGCGGCGACGCCCGCGGCTTGTGCGCCTCAGGTGCGCCACCCCCTCGGGCTTCTATCATCAAGCGTCTAAGTAGCCAGACACCAGCAAGGGCAAAGGCATTAGCACCCGTAATCGCGACAAGGACGGGAAAATGCAAGGAGTAAAAGTCTTTAGACACGGCTAGATGAAGCCCCCCCCTCCCCCCACAACCCTCCCGCCCACCTATTTCCCTACGGAAGCGACTTTCAAAATTCAAAAATCTCCCTCCGACGTCTGTCCTTCGTCGACGGATGTCACCCACGCAAATCACGCCGGCGACGATCGACGACGCGATGCGCAGAGAGGAATCACACATCCATCAAGCAAAGTAGAAGTATTTACGACTGTGCACTCGTCAATTGTAAGACTAACTCTGTAGAAACAGCAGCAGTTCAAAGCAAAGCACCACGCAAACGGGCTCTTACAATCAAGCATGGAAGACCAACGCATCACAGAGGATGTAGCCGAAAAGCCCCATCGGAAAAAGCCGCGCCTGAGTCGAAAAGGAACAAAAGGCCAGAAAGAAGCATCAGCGGTCAAGGCAAAAGACCGAAACCATCAGCTCCCGGAAGCACAACAATCGAGATCATCTTGCCTCGTATCAGCCAATTCCTATTCCAGAATCCATAGAACCGACAGGCGCCTCTCTTGGCAAGTGGTTTCCAAAGGCCAAAGTGATTAAATCCTCTGTATCCTACTCGAACGATAGCAAAGTTGACAACACAAAGGCGTCACTCATTCTCTTTTATCAATATGTACACCCAGTGTGGCCCGAGTCCAAGGTATCGCAATTGATTGCCTACCTGGCAAGGATTGCGGAAACGCGAAAAACATTGGGAGGGCGTATCCGAGTTGCTCCGGAAGGAGTGAATGCGACCGTCTCTTCGGTGGACTGCGACAGTATCACGGCCGAAACAACCCTCCATCACTTTATCCAAGATCTCCGTAACTTTGACGAGGCATTTGAAACGACGGATTTCAAATTCATAAACGACCAACCCGCCGGATCGACACTTTAAAGACTTGAAACTATTGCCAGTCAAGGAACTAGTCTTTTATGGTATTCGTGACGATGAGGCACCACTGGAAAAGGGCGGAGTTCATTTGCCTGCTGCTGAGTTTCACGAGATGTTGTCCGAAGAAAAGGATACCGTTGTTGTGGATGTGCGAAATCACTATGAAGCAGCCATTGGTCGATTCGATGGAGGCAATGCCAAGTATGTCGACATCCAAAGACGCCAACCCCCCCCCCCCATCTCCTCAGCCTCGTCCACACGTTTGCGAAAGAGTACAGACTATGCCACATGGCTGAGTAAACCAGAGACTCAAGAGGAGTTAAAGGACAAGAAGGTGCTCATGTTTTGCACCGGGGGAATAAGGTGCGAACGAGCATCGGCTTATCTGAATACTCAAATGGGGTCTCAAGTCAAAGGAGTATACCAGCTTCAAGGTGGAATTGAGCGTTATTTGCAAGCATTTCCAGATGGCGGTCACTGGAGGGGTAAAAACTTTGTCTTTGACAAGCGTGAAGCCATTTCAGCCGACAACCCCATGGGCGACGGTGGTGTCGTTCGAAAGAGCAAGGATTCCGCAGCAGCTGCAGTAGAGACACAGTGCTGTCTCTGTGAAAAGCCATGGGATCGATATATTGGCAAGAAAAAGTGCGACATGTGCGGAGTACCTGTTCTCGTCTGCGACTCTTGTTTATCGCGCAAGTCTAGTGGCACAGAAGTCCTTCAATGTCCGCTGTGTGTGGAAGAAGGCATTACCGTACCAGCAAATGAGCTAGAGTACACCAAGAATGGGGTGGCAGTCTGTAGTGAAGCTAACGAATCGTCACAGAGCAAGAAGGCAGCACCCTCGGTACTAAAGTGGGGAGGAGGCCATGCTTCACAAAAGAAGAAGCAACGTAAAATGAAACGCAAGCTTTGTCAATTTGGCTCGGAATGTGTACGAAAAGACTGCTTCTTTGCGCATCCCGAACGAAACAATACTAGTAGTTCATAGGTGATGAAACGTAAAAATCTATTAATGAAACATGTTTAGATAGTTGCTAGTTCACGGTGTCGTGAATCGCAGTAAATTTCGCATCTGATGTTTTAGCACATTCCCCCTGAGTGCTACTCCTGCTGGTGACATTTCTTCACGCATCATTCCAAAGATTCCATATGGCGGTTGCACGGGAGTATTGTTGATTAGTAAATTCTCAATCTTGTGTTCAATCACTTTGCCCGACTCGACATCCATCTTGTAAATCGAAATTCCATCGACAAAGAGTGGTCGCTGCGATGGGAAACAGTTTATTGTGCAGTTCCAAATGCCAAGAGACTCGAATTGAGGAACGACAAAAGTCGTAAACGATGCGAAATTGCAATCCACTACGTTGGCGTGAATAGAGAAAGGAAATTAACGTTTGCACAAACTGAATCGACTTTTTGTACGTGGAAAGTCCAACAAGCTGCAAGCCAGAGGGATCCCGTACGGCAATCTCATTGTGATAAATAGAATAGTCTGTCAAGGCAAGGAAACGAATGTGAGTTTTAGTGGTACAGTGCTTGATGTGTGATGGATTCAAACAGATTCATTCGCAAATAGATTCGTACCTGGCGCTTGCTCCAGTATGTAGGGATAATCTTTTCGAAGAGTGTCCATAGCCTTGCCAAGATTTCGTTGAAATTCGGCTCGTTCATCGACAATGTCTTGTAGGACAGGAGGAAGATCTACAGTGGTTGTAGTCTTTTCGTCTTGGAGTGCTGCAGTTGCGGATCTGGCGATCAAATCAGCGTTTCGTCGCCTTGTTGTCGGCGCCACATGTTGAAAAGCGAGACAAGGGACGGCGGCTAAGAGTAGTAAACACGTCTTCATGGCAACTGTGAGTGAGTGTAATAGATGCTTCAATGTAAGAGGCACAATGGAGATCATCAATGCATCAATCGCACTGATGTAACAACAGCCCCTCTTCCCCCCCCATTCCGTTCTACCCGAATGCTCTCTGGCCGTGTTTGATCTCGAGTGAGATTTTGATGGCTGTCAACGAAAGGGGTTCTCACTGACGTGGACTTTCTTTGGGACACCTCATGCTCACTCCCTAGCGCGGAACACAAAAGCAATGGGTCCATGGATGGCTCGACTCGCCATGTCAATTTGCTGGACTCATCGTCTGGACTTCAAGACTCCTTGGGTTGCACACTGCTCCCCCAGAGCTGCGCTCACCGCCCCCCTCACGCCCCCGGCGAGCTGGCCGCCGGCGCTTGACTCCCCGCGCTCCCGGCCGGGCGAAGACCACTGCGCAGTACAGTGAAGCCTTTGCGTGCGGAAACCCTGCTTGCAGGAGAGGCAAATATTGACAGTGTCCTCAGCTAGTGTTCGGCATGGCTTCATGCATCATTGAGTCTGAGCTCATAACCTATTTTCAACATCCGATGATCCGATGGCGCGACGGCGCGACACGACTGATGCACTTCATTAGTTTACAATCCTAGACTGGTAGAAACTGTGCTACGGTAAATCAAAAGTCTCTAGCACAATGGCCTCCGAGCAGAGTGATGAGATGGAGCCCCTAGATATTAACTGGGCAAAGAATCTCGTTGGTAGAGAATGGGAAATATTCTGGGATGAAGGGGGCAACGACGACGATAAAGACGACAACGACAAAGATAAAGACAAAGAAGCCGACACTCCAGTACAAGCCAACGCTCCCCAAATGTGGAGATGCAACGTGTGCAGTCGTTCGTTTTCAAATTACAACGAGGCAGCTCATCACGAGGAGCTCTGTCGGCGGCAACAGCACGAGCAAATTATGGGAGCAGCTGCTCGAAGGACTTCATTCGCAGCAAGCCGTGCCGCCTTTATTGCAACATCAAATGGGAGTTCAAATTTCTGCTGCCGCTCCGGCACTTTTTCAGCAACAGCAGCAAATGGGTGCAGTCCCAGGCGTACCTTTCATGTACCCAGTCCCTCCCATGTATCCTGGATACATAATACTGTAATGGCGGCACCTACTCAAGTCTATCCAGAACATTATCAGCCACAGCAGCAGGTGGCAGCAGCACCGGCAAGTGAACCTCAACAACAAGACGAGGACAAGCATGACGATACAGAAATGAAGAGCAATGCTCAAGACGAAGACGACAGTGAAGAAGAAGAGGAACATGTTGCAGACGTGACAGACTGGTATGATGCTACCGTTGTTGGCTTTGACTCGGAGACGGAAAACTTTCGAATTCGCTTTGTTGGCGATGATGATACCATTTATACCATGAAACTCAAACCTTCTATTGTAAGACCGTGCGTTCAAGCCTGGACGAAACGATCAAAAGCAATTTTAAAGGGACACTACGAAGGAGAACCTCCTTTTGACTTTGATGCATGGGAAAAGGAGTTGCCTCTCGATACTGCCACGCTGGAAGATTGCAAGTATCTAGACCATGAATGGAAAGGTGCTCTTGCAGTATTGGGTCGTCAAGATGCTTCCACTCCAGACTTTCTTGCCAAAGATCGAGCGAATATTGTGCGGCTGTGTTTTCTGGTTCAGTCGCAAATATACCTTCGTACCAAGCTTGCTCCTGTCGTTCCGTCTGGAGCGGACGAAAGTGGAACAACGGCAATGTCGGACGCGTACTTGGATCACTTGGTACACGTCTTGAAAGAGCTACAAGGCTTGTGCATTTGGTACGAAGATTGCTTTTCACTTCGTGATCAAGTCGTTTCGAATTCAGCCAGAGCATCAGCCGCTGGAAGACTTGATAGCCAGCAGAGTGGAGATAATCCGCCACTTTATGCTCCAGGAAGTTCATTGTTCAATATCGAGTACCTGAGAGGGTACTGTCTTGAAAAGGGTAGAGCAATGATGAATGACTTTCTCGCCATGGACATTTCGCGCGTTGGTACCAACAAACGAAAGCCAGCCACAGCACCTCAGGTACCGTCTGCTCGTGCGACCAAGAGAAG